>CAWBJN010000016.1:0-428191 GCA_963789155.1 uncultured Alphaproteobacteria bacterium
AGCGGAGAGTTCATCGCGCATTATTACGATCCGGCACGCGGCGATATCATCCTCAACCCCTTCGATGCGCGCTGCGCCTTCTGGTCGCCCTTCGACGAGATATCGCACCCCGCCGATGCCGACCGGATTGCGCGGCAGCTTGTCGCCGAGACCGGCAGTCCAGGATGACGATGTCTGGCTGGAGACGAGCCGCATTCTGGTCGCCAACATGCTGCGCGCTTTGTGGGCCGAGAAGAACTGCAGCCTGGAAGCGCTTGCTCGAGGAAGCGCTGCAGGTGAAGAGCGAAGGAGCAGCTGAAGGAATGGCTGGGGCATACCTCGTCCGCCCGCGCCCTTCGCCGATGACGCCGACCGCGCCACCGGCGGCGTTTGCTGTTCATGCTCGCCAAGGCGGCGAACCTGATCCAGTTCCTGCGGGTCGAAGATGGCGGCGACGAGCGCGCTTCGCCTTCCGCGATTTCATCGCCGAGGCTGGATCAAGCGCGAGGGCGCGAAGCCGTGGATCTTCGTCCCGCGCAAGGAAGACTATTTCGAGGCGGCCAAGCCGCTGATGGCCTGCTGGCTGAAGAAATGCGCCGCGAGCGCCGTCCTCGGGCCTGTCGCCATCGCCCGAGCAGGCGGGTCTGGTTCGTGCTCGACCGAGCTGGCCGACCTGCCAGCGCGTCGAGAACCTCGCGCGGCTCCTGCCCGAAGGGCCGCAAGTTCGGCGCGGCGATCGTGCTGACCTTCCAGGCGCTCGGCCAGATGCGCCATCGCTACGGCGCGAACATCGCCGAGGCCATGCTGGCCTGCTGCAACGCCAAGCTGTTCCTGCAAAACGGTCGACCAGTGAGACCCGCCAATGGGCGAGCGAGACCATCGGTCGATTGCGAGATCGAAATGCGGGTTGCGACCGATACGCTGTCGATTGGCGGGCGAGCGCGCCGCGCACGACCATCGCGACGCAGCGGAGCTTCCGCGCTGCCGTGCTGGAAAGCGAGCTGCGGCTCGCGCCGCATCAGGGCTATCTGCTGCTTCCCGACGGCTTGCCCGTGGCACACGGATTGGGCTGACAGCCGACCACATCGCGGCGCGCGGAGAGCCCAGTCACCCTGCCTTCGTTGCGGGCGATCCGAAGGGCACGCTGTGGAGCCGCGTGAGTCAAATTGCCCAGAGCGCCGCGCCCGACGCCAAACCTAAGACCGATCAGGGACCGGTATAGTGGTAGCCTCGGTCTCGGCCCTTTCGAGCGCAGGTCAGGCAGCCAGCTATTATGAGGCGGATGACTTTTACGCCGAAGGCGGTCTCGCCCCTTCCGAATGGCTGGGTGAGGCTGCCGAAAAGCTTGGCCTGTCCGGTGAAGTGGACCGCGAACAGTTTGTCGAATTGCTCGAGGGCCATGTGGCCGGAGAGCAGCTTGGCACCACGCGTGACGGCAAACTTGAGCATAGGCCCGGATGGGATATCACCCTCTCCGCACCGAAATCGGTGTCGATCATGACCGAGGTCGCAGGCGACACGCGCTTGCTCGCCGCGCATGGCAAGGCAGTCAAGGTGGCGCTTGCCCATGTCGAGAAGCACATGGCAGCAACGCGGATCAGGAGCGGTGGAGAGGTCAGCCGCGAGACGACCGGCAATCTAGCGATTGCCACCTTTCGCCATGCAACGAGCCGGGCGCAGGACCCGCAGCTTCACACCCACGGCGTTATTCTCAACGCGACACAGGGCAAGGACGGCAACTGGCGCAGTCTCGAGCCGCGCGCCTTCTACCAACTTCAAAAGCAGATTGGCGCAATCTACCGGCAGGAGGTGAGCATGGCGTGACCGCACTGGCTACAAGATCGAGCCGGGCAAGGAATCCACATTCGAGATTGTAGGGGTAGGCCGGCGAAGGTGATCCGGCGCTCAGCCAGCGCACCGCTGCGATCGACGCGCGGCTCGCCCAGCGCGCCACACGCGCGAACAGGCCAGCGCTGCCGAGAAGCAGATCGCCGCGCTTGATACCCGCGAGGCAAAGAAACATGTCGGCCATGACGCACTGCGGCGCGGGATTGGCGCGCGACAGCGGGTGCAGCGGGCTTTCGCAAAGCGGCGCAGGCGAAAATGATCGCCGGAACTGAAGACGCGCGCCAGAGATCAGGTAGCGCAGATCGACCGCGGCGCTGCTTGCCGGGCGGGCCGTCACACTACGCCGCAGCCAAGCTGTCCGAACGCGAAGCGGTATTTGCCGAAAGGTTCTTGCCCGAGAGGCGGGCGGCTTTGCCTTTGGAAAGGCTGGCCATGAGCAGATTGCCGAGCGATTTGGATGCGCGCGAAATGGGCGCGCGGGTCCGCGCTCCTTTCTTCGACAAGCGCGGCGCAGAATTTGCCGGGTCACCACCCCGCAGGCACTGCAACCGAGCAGGCCATCCTCGGCTTGAAGAGGCAGGGCGCGGCATGGCAGAGCCTGTAGCCGGACGCATCGCAGCGGCAAGATCGTGGCAAAGGGAGAAAGGGAATCCTCGCGCCTGCGTTGCCTGGACCGATAGCCAGAAGGCAGCGACTGCCCGCTGCTGACCTCGCGCGACAGGGTGACAGCGGTGCAGGGCTATGCCGGAACCGCCAAGACCACCACCGTGCTCGCAGCTTTGCGAAGGCAGCCGAATCACGAGGCGATGCCGCTGCACCGCGCGTGGCCCCGACCGCCTCGGCGGCGACCGTACTTGGCGAGGCGCTTGGCCTTCGCGGCGATACCGTCGCGCGGCATCTCCTTTCACCGGCAGCGAGGACACCGGGCAAAGGCGCGGTGTGGATCGTGGATGAAGCATCAATGCTGTCTGCGCGCAATATGGCGCAGCTGCTGACCCGCGCCGACAAGGCCGGTGCGCCGCGTTGTTCTGGTCGGGGACGTCAGCAGTTCGGGTTCAGTTCGAGCGGGCGCGGCTTTTGGGCAATTCCGGACAAAGGGCATGGCCACGTCCAGAACTTGCCGAGATCGTTCGCCAGACGACAGCGGGCACCCGTGAAGCGGTGCTGGCATCGATCGAAGGCCACGCCGGTACGGCGATCGCCGCGCTTGAAGGCCCGGCGCACAGTGATTAGGCAGCTACGTCAGAAGAAAGACTGCTGCTATGGCGCAGCGTTACGTTGCCCTGTCTTCAGCGAGCGTGCTGAAACGCTCTCATAAGCCATCGCGCGACGGGCGCGACCAGTTGACCGGCATGATCCGCGATGGGCTGGCCGCGCGCGGCGAACTGTCTTCAAGGCGCTGACGTTCGAAGCGCTGGAAGCAAAAGGCCTGACCCGCGCCGAAGCGCGTGAGGCGGCGAGCTATGCGATCGGCGATGTTGTCCGGTTCACCCACGACTATGCGGCAAAGGGTGTTGCCCGTGGCGAAGATTGCGGATCAGTGGTATCGATCCCGAGCGAGGACGCGTTGCTCTGGCTGACCGGGACGGCAAGGCGATCGACTGGAACCGGTAAGCAATGGGGTGCGGGCAATGCCGAGAGCTTCACGCCCAAGCCGATGGAACTCCGGAGCGGTGACCACGTGCAGTTTACCCGCAGCGACCGCACGGCGGGACGAACTAATGGCCTCGCCGGGGAAGTGACGGGCATCAGTACCAATACCGGCAAGTGACCTTGAAGCTGGCGAGTGGGCGTCAGCGAGCTCTCGATTTGTCCGACCCCGCGATACCCATCTGCGTCGTGCTTATGTCCAGACGGCCCACGCGGCGCAGGGTTGCACTTCTGAGCGGGTCCTGATCCATGCCGACAGCCGCTCCACCAATCTGGTCGATCAGAAGATGCTCTATGTCGCGCTCTCTCGTGCCAAATCAGAGGCAGTGATCGTCACCGATGACAAGGCCAAGCTTGTCCGCGCGATCTACGAGCGCGCTGGAGAAAGGCAGATGGCGATGGAGGCGAGCACACTGGAGGCTTCCAAGGCGAAAGCAATGGGCGCTGGACTGGGTTAGTCCTAAACTAGCCACTGTCTGGAGAGCCACGGCATCCTTCGCGCCGTCATTGGAATGAACTGCTCCTCTTCGACAGGCCGTGCCGTCCGGGATCAACGGCCTCCCGCTCCATTCGGGCTGCGCCCTCCCGTGTTGGCTGTTTCGCGTAACCGCTGACCCGAGCGGCCATTCCGGCCCGTCCCTTCTCCCGCGTTCCCAACGACAGGACGAAGGATTTATCACCATGGCCCGCACACAAACCGCCAGCATCTATGACACCATCACCAACCAGATCATCACTTCCCTTGAAGCCGGAACCGGCACCTTCTCGCTTCCCTGGCATCGCAGCACGTCCCCGCTGACCCGCCCGATCAATGCGGGGACCAAGAAAGCTTATCGCGGCGTCAATGTTCTCGCTCTCTGGGCATGCGCCGAAGCGCAGGACTTCGGCCACGGCCTCTGGGCCACCTATCGCCAGTGGCAATCGCTGGGGGCTCAGGGCCGCAAAGGTGAGAAGGCTGCGCCGATTGTGTTCTACAAAGTGCTGGACCGGCAGGAAGATGAGAAAGCCGAAGACCGCGCGGACGGCTCGCGCATCTTTGCCCGCGCCTCACATGTGTTCAATGTCGAGCAGGTCGAAGGGTTCGCACTGCCGGAAATCCCGACCGGCGAGAGTTTCGATCCCATCCCGAGCGCCGAGGCCTTCGTTGCCGCCACTGGTGCCAACATTCGCATCCATGGCCAGAGCGCGCATTACGCGCCTTCAGCCGACCGCATCACCATGCCCGAGCGGGAATTGTTCTTCGCCACCGATACCGGATCAGCCGAGCAGAATTGGTACGCGACCCTGCTTCATGAACTGACCCACTGGACCGGTGCCGAGCACCGCCTTGCCCGCACCTTTGGCAAGCGCTTTGGCGACGATGCCTATGCTATGGAAGAACTGGTCGCAGAACTGGGCTCAGCATTCCTTTGTGCCGAACTTGGTCTCTCATCGAGCCCGCGCGCGGACCATGCCAGCTATCTTGCCAGTTGGCTCAAGGTGCTCAAGGCCGACAACCGGGCGATCTTCACCGCTGCCAGTGCAGCTTCTAAGGCTGCTGACTACATACAACGCACTAATTCGGGCTAAGGTCTGAGTACGGTAATCTTGGTCAGATGATCCAAAGCGGCTAAGTTCCAGACCATTCGTGAAAAAGTGGCGCTCACCTTTGACATCACCGAAGAATTTGGTGAACCGACCAACTGTATCATCGGCGCCTTGGCCTCCCGTGATGACCGTGATGTTCGGGCGGATCAATTCCGTCAGTTGCACCCGCTTCAGCAAATGTTTGAACTCGAAATCTGCCGCTGGCATCGAATAACCAATGAATACCCAATCCACCGACGATTTTAGATGCTCCTCAGCGGTCCGCCAGCTCGCAGCGTGCATCGGAAAATCTAATGCCTTTCGATAACTGAATGTGGCAAATCGTGTTCCAAGGCTTTCAGCTCCGCAATGCGGGCATGGCGGAGTAAGAACCTTTGGAAGTTTAAGCCTCGCAGTTCTAGGAATGGCATCCCAGTCCCTTTCACGAAATAGAGTTTGCGCGACTTGCTCCGTCTGACTTGGCGGGACCCAAAATGTCTCTCGGCATGCATCACAATAGACCCAATTCACTGAGCCATGTGGCTTCAAAAGACTGAGCGCCTCTCCTTGAATTTTGCGGCTAATCAGCGCTCTATTCTTGTAGCGATGCGGGCTCGCATAGCATCCATAATCTATATTTCTGATACTCTGGGTGCGGGCGACGCCCGCTTCAAATACTGTATCCCAATTCATGCTCAGAACTCCGGTAGTCTCTGCGTCAAACTGGCGAAAAAACCGCTCAAGCATACGCCACTTTGCGTCAGGTTTGGCTTGGCGCCTTGAATAAGCTTGAGAAAGCATACGGATCATCCGAACGATGATTGATCGCCGGACAATCCTGAGATCTGATGCGGAATAGGACGTGCCGAGATGATGTCCTGCATTCGCCGAAAGATCGATCAAAGTAAAAATGTCTTCAAGCTCTGGCCACTGCTCTGACTTTCGGGCTTCACCTTCGCCAAATACCTGATCCACGAAGCTGCGGATGAAAGCGACCTGGCGTACACTGGGGCCCTCAAGGCGGAGGCCGCGGAGGTTGAGCAAATCTCGCGTAAAACCACTAGCAAGCGGCAAACCCGCATTCCAAGAGAACCCAGCACCGACGATTAGGAGGTTGCTTGGAGAAAATGCCAACGTCGAACCTCTAGTCAACTGACGGATGAGGCGCGAAACGCTTCGAGAAGCGAACAAAGCGTGCCATCTTATGAAACCTCATAAGACTTTTGTAGCAGGCTCTTCGCTTTCTCGAAATCTGCCACATCAGTGATGGTGATTTCCAGATCGCCTGTGCCGAAATGACCAATTTTGCGCACATCGCGGGTGAAGCCGTCCTCCAGCTGAACCGTGTCCGGGTCAACCTTCACGAAAACCAACAGCTTTTTCATCTGGTTGCGTAGTTCCACGCTTGCGAAGTTTTTGATCCGGCGGAACGCGACGTAATACGCGGTTGTCTTTGCTTCCACGTCATCGCCCAAGGCGAGAAAATAGTCGGCCAGCATATGATACAGATCAAGCAGGTCTTGCGGTGCTTCATGCATCTGATCAGTGATGGTTTTGTAATTCGGTTTGCCCGAACCACCACCATTTGAAGTAGTGGTAGGCGCGCCCGCACTAGCGCTTGCCGATGTCAGCTGTTCAAGCAGCAACAGTTCGCCTTCAAACCGGCGATAGCGGATCAGTGCGATGTTGCGGTTCATCTGCTTTACCGCGTGCTCGTCATATTTGCCGAAATCGGTTGCTATGCAGATCAGGCGCGGACCAGACCAGTCGACCAGTTTGGCAGCGTCGGCACCGAGCCGTTCAAGGACCAGCCATTCAAAATCCTTGCGATGGCTCATAAGCCAATCAAGATAATAGAGACCTTGATTAATCACGTTTTCGTTCGATGAACGCTTATATTCGATCACCACCGGACTGTTATTCTCGTCTATACCGAGCGAAGTCCATGCGCCCGCCTTCATTCGTCGAAAATTCACTAGCCAGAAAACGCACACCAGACAGCGGCTCCAGATTTTTCTCGAATAGTGTCTGGAGTGACTTTTCGAGCGACATGGCTCCACCAGACAACTCGGTGACCCCGGCCCCGCCCATGCGGTAAAGTTTGATGTCGCTCATCTTGGCAGCTTGTATTTGATGGTGAGTGATGCGCCTTTGCCTTTGGGCGGCGCGCTCACAATTTCATCTCCTGTACGCATCAAGTCATACATGACGTCGCAGCACTGCGGCATTCTGTGCTTTGGGCTAGGATAACCGCCAATCGACCGGTGAAGATCGCCAGAATTCACTGCAATTTCTGAAGCCCCTCTGTTGGTACCTCGCTGAAAACGTGACTCCAATTCAGCGCGGAACTCTTCAACGGCGTCCATTAGTCATCCTCCACTTGCTTCATCACGCCGCGTATCTCCCGTCCTCTAGCCGCCTGGCCATACCGATGCCAGTTAACGCGTCTAGCACGGGGCGGACGGTCGCGGCGCGTTTGCCTTTGAAGCTGCGGGCGATGTCTTGAGCGGCGAGTGGCGCGCCGGATGCTGAGAGAATTCCTTGCACGGCACTGACCTGTTCGGGCAAGGTTTTGGGCCAGAAGATCACATTGTCGGGAAGGACGGGCGCTGCGTCGCCAAAGTCCATTGTCTCGTTGACCGGGGCTTCGTAGCCGGGGTCTTGATATTCGGGGCGCAGGTAACGGATCAACCCGCGCGCTTCTTCGGCGGCGCGTTCCTTGTTGAGCGCAACCAGCCGGGAGAGGATTTCCTTGTCAGACAGATCAGCGGGCCAACCATAGGCCTCCGCCACTAGTTCATCAATCATATCATGATGCTGGCGGATGAGGGTCACAAGCCCGCGATCATGTATATCGCGCTCGGCCTCGGTCAGCGCACGACCTTGGCTTAGTGCTTCGATCACATTGTAGAAGCTTGGTGAGTGTCAGGTCTTCGTTCTCAGCTACGACGCGTTTGCGTAACGCATCAAGGGATCCAGCTTCGGATCCTATCTTGTCCTTCAGCAGCGAGGGGACATCAGCCGGGAACGGGAATTTGTTGAAGCAATCAGAATGATTATAACTCGCGTCATTTCCTACACCCAACCAACCGCCAGCGTGGTCTGCAAAGACCTGATGAATGTGGCTTGAGAGAACACCGAGGTCAAAACCGCCTGAAAGGCCAAAGAATATAATCTTTGTGTCTGCTATTGAGCTAATCGGCTCAAACACGAATAGTCGATGCTTCGCTGTCCTGCATGTCGCGACATACCTTTCCAACCCAACCGCGGCCTTCCGCATCTCGCTACGAGGTTCGCCAAATATCCACCATTTTTCGCGGTGACCTGCTCGCTTCTTCTGGTCTCTTTCTGGCTTAACAGAATGGAACAGAATTTGAAAAATTTCCGGGTATTTATCCTTCAAATCAGAAACGCTCAGGCCAAACGCATCAATTATATGTCTTTCTTCACGCCGTTGAACAATGTCGCGACCAATGAGATAGTGTTTTACAATACCGGTCGAAAGATACCGCGCGAAAGCACTCGCTGAGAAATCCTCTCTCTCGACCCGGAAGCCCATGCCGACAGGAATGACACCTTGGTGCGCGAGCCGCAAATTCGACTTGAGCACTTTTGCTGTCGCTAAATCGGGACCCGTGGTAAGATCACCATTGATCTTTTCCGCTTGTGACGTCGCCAACTTCACCCATCGTTCCCCGTACCCATCTTCGATGAGCCCTTCTTTCACAACTTTTTGAAGGACAGGTATCCCATCGGCTCCAGCCACCGTCATGGCAATTCGAACGTCAGCGCCATCTGTTCCATCGACCCAAGGATGATCAGGAATGGCGAATAGAAGCTCGACATTTGAAGCCTCGATAACGCGACGGTTGAACACTTGGGTAATTGAATTTGTTGTTATAAAGCCAAAGCGCCTTGTAGATTTTGGACCAACAACGTTTGCCGAGCTCTCCCACCAATACATCACAAAATCGACTGATTCGCTCACTATTGGATATGCCTGGCGGACTGCCTCCGTGTAGCCATCTCCTAGCCGATCCCGCATGCGTTTATTGCCAATGAATGGCGGATTCCCAACGATGAAATCCGCTCTCGGCCAGGTCGCCGCTCGTGGATTGACGTAGCGATAGAGTTCTTTCCTACCACTTTCGTCCGGCACCAAATTTCCCGTTACGGGGTGTCCTTTGAAACTCGTCCCATCCCAGATGGATAACGGCTCTCCGTTCTCGTCCAACTCCAAAACCCGCTCGTCGTAGTCAATTAGAGCATCTCGGTTTTCGATCGTGCGGATGTCCTTTAGGATTGGCTCGGGTGGGGAGCGATCCTTGCCGTTAACGCGAAAGTGCCATTGGAGATACCCGATCCATAGCACCAGTTGAGCAATCGCCGCTGCACGTGGGTTGATCTCTATGCCTAGAAAGTTTTCTGGCGTGATCGTGTGGCCGGACAATTCAGCCAAATATTGCTTGTCGCCAAGCTCCTTAAGCAATTCGAGTACCTCGCCTTCAAGCTCCTTCATCCGCGCCATCGCGACATACAAGAAATTGCCCGTGCCGCAGGCGGGGTCGAGCACTTTGGTCTGCGCCAACTGCGCGTGGAACCCTTCCACTACAACGCGGGCGGCATCAATCTTGTCTTCGCCCATTAAGCTTTCCACTGCGCCGCGCACCCCATCCCAATCGGCCCGCAGAGGCTCCATGATAGTAGGTGTGATCAAGCGCTCGACATAGGCACGCGGAGTATAATGCGCGCCCAGCTTCGCGCGTTCCTTCGGATTGAGCGCGCGTTCGAGAAGGGTGCCGAAGATGGCTGGTTCGACTTCGGTCCAATCTTTGCCAGCCGCCTCGATCAACACTTCCAACTCGGCCCGCTCCAGCGGCAGCGCTTCACGCGATTTGAATAGATAGCCGTTGAAATGCTTGACCGGTATGCCGAGCGAGGGGGCGAACTCGCCCTTGTCCATCGCAGCCCACAGCGCGCTTAATTGGTGATGTAGATGTTCGGGATGGTCGAGCTGGGCTTTCAACAGATCGCTGAACGACCCTTTGGGCAGCAGAACGCCGGTATCTTCTGCAAACATCGTGAACAGCAGCCGCATGAGAAAGCCACTGACGCTTTCGGCATTGTGCCCGCGCGCTTCTAAGCGTTTGGAGATAGTGGCGAGGTAATCGGCGATTTCGCGCGTGGCCTTGGCGGAGCGAGTGGAAGGATCGAGCGCCTTGGGATCAATCCATATCAGCGCGAGACGTTCGCGCACTTCCTTGTTATGCAAATCTTCCAGCATGATACGGTAGGAGGCGCGATCGGGAAACTGGGCATAGGCCTTCCCGGTGCCCGTGAAATCCGCATAGACATCGATGCAATAGCCGATGTCGGTGATCAGCAGGATCGGCGGCCAACCATGGTCGGTGGGGAGCGCCTTCGCATAACGTTCGGCCTGGCCCTTCGCCTGTAGCATGGCGCGGGTCCAGCCAGGCGTGCCGCGCCGCGCAGTGCCGCGCTTTACGCGTGTGCTTGCCGACTGGCCGAAAAGGTCGAGATCATCCTCGCCGCGCTCCGCCGCCGCGTGGTCACCTTCACTGCCCTGTTTAGCTTCGAGAATGAAGCAATCGCGTTTGTAGCAATCGACCCTGCCAAAGCTTTGCGTGCCGTCACCATTATCTTGAAAGACACGGCGTTCGAACACATACCCGTTGTGCGCGTCATCGACCCGGCTCCCATCGGGCGCAGGCACGCCGATCAAGGCGCAAAGGCCGTTTATGAAGCTCTGAGTGTTGGCGAGTTCCGACCCGCCAGTATCGCGCCAGGCAGCGATAAAGGCGTCAATCTCTTCTTTCGTGGCTGTGTCCCCTGGCATCGCGGAACTTTAAGCAGCCAGTTGCGCAAACGGCAATTAGAAAGGTCTAGCCTGGGCAAGACTTTACTTGGCGCTATAGTGCTTTGGCGAAAGGGGATACGATGGCCGAAGCATGGAATGATGGCGAAATTGACCTTGCTGTCGCCGACTATTTTGCGATGCTGGATGATGAATTGGCCGGGTATAGCTTCAACAAAGCGGAACGCTACCGAGCGTTAGCGGATCTGATCCCCCGCAACGTCAAATCCATCGAACGAAAGCACCAGAACATAACCGCAGTGATGATGGGCTTTGGGCAACCTTGGATCATCGGCCTGAAACCAGCCAAGCATTATCAGCTTGCTTTGGAAGATGGCGTAAAGCGCTGGCTGGACGCCCATCCCGAATGGCTGTTGCCCAAAGAACGCGAGAAGGCCGCAAAATCCGTCCGTGAAGCGCCAACACTCTGGATCGGTCCGCCTCCTACCCACCGTAACGAACCACCGCCAGTGGACCCCAAGCTAATGGCCGCTGTCGGACTAAAGTTCGACATTGCTGGACGGGATGAACGGAACCGAGCGCTGGGCAAGGCGGGCGAGAAGGTCGTTGTACAACACGAACGAAGCAGCTTGCGCCATGCGGGCCGGGAAGATCTGGCTGACAAAGTTCGTTGGACCGCAGTCGAAGACGGTGACGGATTTGGCTACGATATATCCAGCTTCGAGATTGATGGGCGAGATCGATTGATCGAGGTAAAAACTACCAATGGCTGGGAGCGCACACCCTTCCATATATCGCGCAACGAGTTGGACGTTGCAGAAGCGCGGCGAGACGAATGGCATTTAATCCGGCTGTGGAATTTTGCCCGCGAGCCGAAGGCATTTGCCATCAGGCCACCATTGGAAGCGCATGTTGAGTTAACAGCGACGAGCTTTCTGGTTGGGCTTCGGTAAGGAAGTAGGTGAGCGAGAGAAAGGGAGAAGCAGCGGCTACCTAATCGCGCACTGTTGCCGCCGTTTCACGGCAAGTAGGCATGTGGATCAAATCGATCAATTATCTCTAACAGATAGGTCGGACCAGTTGGTTGCACATCAGACATTTTGTAAGAAGCTGGGATGCGCGTCACCACCTCGATATTGGCCTCTGCCAAAGACGCTAGCGCCATTCCAGCTGCATGTGTCTTACAACCGATCGCCAGTGCAGTTACACCTTCACAACCATCCTCGCGAGCAAATTTCAGAAGGTCTAACGCCATCTCGACCCCTTCTTTCAACGAAAAGAGTACCTCTGAATAATTTGGCGCGTTGACTAGTTCA
Source organism: uncultured Alphaproteobacteria bacterium (assembly GCA_963789155.1). Taxonomy (GTDB): domain Bacteria; phylum Pseudomonadota; class Alphaproteobacteria; order Sphingomonadales; family Sphingomonadaceae; genus Erythrobacter. Next base: position 12,196 of record CAWBJN010000016.1, read on the forward strand.
TCATAAGCAGTCCTCTCAGACTGAATGTACTGCTCTGGTGATGTTGGTGCTGTGTCCGCGATAAACGCCACTCGAAGGCGATCTGGCTCCAACCGTTCAATAAACGGAAGCGCCAAGGCAATCTCTCCACCAAGCGCCACGTAGACACTTCGTCTGCCTCGCATGTAGGTTCGAGAATTCAAATATGGAATTTGGTGAGAAGCCCAGTCCCCCACTGAAACTAGCGACCGTGGACCTCCAAATGCCTCGTTTTCTGAACCACCATAGAGATCGTAACTGCCGGGAGAATACAAAAGATCCAGACGAGTGATTGCGTCGAGGTAGAAACCCATCCCCACTAAGAACATTACATAGCTTTTTGGCAGACATGAGATATCGACTAGAAGCTTCAGTGGCCTACCCAGCCGCCTATGCTCCTCCTCAATCCAAGCTTGCAGTTTCGCGCAGTTTAAGTTGATTTCTAGTGACTTTTTTAAGGGAATTACTCCGACGACGTTTAGCTTCTGACGGTAGAGATCAATTTGCGCGTCCTTAAGTCGGTCAATCTCCTCTCCGGGTGATTCGAACCGCAAAACGGTCGCCGGAGTTTCCAAACCTTCGATCTTTCCCGCTGCTGCTGTAGCGCGTGATTCCCAGCTCGCCGCTACAAGCAGTGCATCGTGATCCGTTCGCGGCGTCCATTGATCGCCAAGTTCCGTTGTCCGCGCCGACAATGATCCGATTGATAGCATTTCGGTCACTGTGCTTTCGGTGAGTTCAGAGGCAAATCGAACTGCTCTGCATCACGATTCCAACCCTGCGCGAGGTTCTCGGCCCACCGAAAAGGTGTCTCGTCGTTTCGTCCATAAAGAAGAGACGCTAATGAACGGGGGCTAAGACGTACGACCTCATATGGGCCACGATAGGAGAAATTGAAGTAAGGTGCGAAACGTCGATGAAGCCGAAAGCTCAACGCATCCACATCGCCAGAGGCCAACTTCGATTTCATATGATGAGGGATTGGCTCGGCGCGAATATAGCCCGCCAACTCTGCCTGTTCAACGGCAGCTCTGACAATATTCACTTCATTGACGGGAATGTCAGCTTCCGACAGTTGGAGAAAGAATATGCCCCTCTCAGTCGTCCGAAGAGTTCGTGGATCGCTCGTATCGGTCTGGAGGATCGACACAAAATTCCCTAAACCTCTGATTAATCGGGCCATGGCATCCATGTCGGTTTCTTCGCCGTAGCCAACTCCCGCCACGTATCTCTCACTAGCTTTAAGAATACCTCGGCTTTGAATATCTGCTCCGATCTTGGACCCAGATCTAGCAAATTTGCTCAAGCCTTCAGTGGATCCCGGCTGGAGGTGATGCCGACGAAGGTACTCCTCGAAAATCTCACCCATTATTTCGAGAAAATCCCGAATTGATCGATCGGCCAATCCTATGATCATATTGGCACCAGCTAATGGAACGTGCCGAACCTTGAGACGAGATGCGAGGTGGTAAAGGGCAGCCGATTGTTTACGGCGCAGCCAGGCATTGAAACGCTGTTCCTCGAAATGCTGAATATGTTGAGCCATTTGGTCGGCGTCTGCTTTGGCGAAATCCACCTCAAAGGCATCTTCTCGCCCACGCCAGTGCATTAATATGTAGGCTTCGTAATAGGGCAATTCGATATTTTCGTCTCGGGCCATCTTTCCCTTCTTGGGCGATCCCAGCAATTCGCTCAGCTTCTCGGCAGCTTCCTGAATTTTTACGGCTTCCTGCTTAGTAGACCGCTTGACGATTGTCGCGATAACAGAGTTCACGTTTTCGGATCCAAGCCGATCGTCGAGATCAAAGAATTTCGTAGGATTTTTCCTACCGAGTTTGGCTTGCTCAGCAGGCGAGGCGGCAGAAAGCAGCCTAAGCGATACGACTGCCTGACAGAGCTCCTTAAACGCTTTATCATCGCGATCATTGAGCGAAATCACAACTCGATCAGCGTCGGTTAGGGGCTGGGCTGCAATGAAGGTTCTGCTATCGAAACGGACGGTATCAACCGAACTGACGATAAAGAATATAGGCGAGCGGCTAAGGCGTACGAGAGTATTTAGACTTCTCTTCTGGGTGTCGCTCAAGACTTCGCAATCATCTAGGCAGAATTTGAAAACTGCTCTCTTCTCCGCAGTGTTAGATTTGATGCGAATGGCAGCGGATAGCCTATCGATCGCCATTGAAAGTAACTGGTTCGGTTCGCGAACGGGCAGCTTGCAAAGCAGGTCGGAAACCGAGCCTCGGCTGCATGCCTCATTCATTAGGCGGATTGTGTGGCGACAGGCCCTAGCATAATCGAGAAAAGTCTTTGGTTCACTTCCCGCAAGCAAGGCCATGTGAGGAAACTCTTTGGTAAGAAAATCAACTATCTCAAGTTCTTGGCCGGGCTGATAGCTTAGAATGTCTTCAATGCGCAGAGCGTGCGCCGCCTCGAAAGCCTTCTCTACGCAAGCCAGCTCCACGGCGAGCGAGAAGAAACGATGGTAGTCTAATTCTCCTTGCTGCTCGTTATCCGGATCATGGCCCCACTGGTCTATATCCATGCTAGCAGAAACATGATCGGGGAAGCGGATATAGATGCCGAGATGAGAGAAATCGGCTAGTTTCCTCTGCATCTTGAGCGATGGGTTGAAAGCGAGGTCTTCCCAGCAAACCGACCGGAGAAGCGAAGTCTTCCCACTCCCGCGGCTACCATAAACATAGAACGATTTTGCTTGCGAAAGTTGATCTGCTGTCTTGGTGAACCAGATTAGTGCATCACCAACCTGATGATGCTCCCATCGCGTAGGCCTGAACGGATTTGCGTTCTGCAACATCAGAGATTTGCCCTCACGATCCAGTTTTTTGGGTCAAGTTGGTAATTCTCGACTATGATCGAATTATCCGCACGAAGAAGCTCTATTGCCTCTACGATTTGCGCTCCGTTATCAGATTGGAAATAGGGTGGGGTCTGTGAAACTAGGTCGCTCCACCAAACCTGTCCTAGCTCAAGAATTTTACTGAAAATCTTTCCAAGAGCCGGGCCATGCGAACGAAGGCGCGAACCAAGCAAGGACACAGATATGGGAGTAGCTGGCCGCAATGTACCCGACTGATCGAAGCGCCACGGAATGATATCACAAGCCAATGGTATTCCATACCTAGTAAATTTGACGTCTATAACGTTAAAGCCGTCATCCGCAGCGGGTGCCGAGATGCAGATTAGTGGTTGGCCGGTAGGAGTTCGGACAATCTCGATGGGGTCTTCGTGAATATGTCCATGTAGATATATAACGGGCTTATCAAGCTGGGTCATGGCCTGGCGCATTCTCCCAGAGTTCACCAACTCCGTATACGGCGCGATCCGACTTGAAGCTTGGGGCAGAAGATTGTGATGGGCCACCGCTATTAGCTGTCCTTCCTTAGCCTCGTTTGCGCTAAGCGATATGAGTTGCGTTATTGCATCATCAGAGAAGGCCGGAGTATCCAACTGTTGGTCATAGTAAGCAGTTAACTCCGCATCTCCACCATCCATAATTGCTTTATCAATTGCTTGTGCAATGGGTTCGCGAAACTCAGAGGGGATCAGCGTCTGAGAGCCACAGCCCCAACAGCTATTCATCAGGACCACATTCACGTTAGCATTGTCTCGGCCAACCGGCAGGTGCACGCACTGCTCAACCGGCAGTGGAGGTAAATTTTCAGCTGAAAGGGCTTCGTTCAGAGGCCGAAATTTTGGATCGAACCCGACATTCTTGGCAAGATCGCGATTAATGTCGTGATTTCCCGAGACTATACCGATCGGCAAATCTGCGTATTCTTTACCTTTACCAATTTGAAGTGAATTTGCCAGAAATTGGACCGCACCGCGATATGCTTCCAAGGAGCCTTTGTCAGTCAGATCGCCCATGAAAAGTATAGAGTCCACCTTCCCTTTCTCGATCAGATTGTAGATTTGCCTAAACACTTGCTTTGCAGGCACTCGAGACATCACATGCTTCAATGCAAATGGGAATTGACCATCCTTATCGTCCATATGACGTTGTTGCCGAGCAGCTGTCGGAAGATGGACATCACCGACTTGAAGGATACGTACGGTCCGGATCATCAGTGTAAGCTTTTTCCAATTGGCTAATGAGCACCTTGCGAACTTTCTGGCATTTGCCAACTATATCCGCCACCTAAATCGCATCCACACTATTGGGCTAATTGACGAAAGCTCCTCGCGCGTTAGATCCCCAGCCTATGTGCGATGATTGTCGTTCTACTGCTAACACGACATAGCTTCTCACGTCCTCCGCTTTAATTGATTGTTTTTAGACGCAATAAGTGCATGCCGACATGATCTTGGCCATACTCTCTAACAGAAATCGTTGCATTATCTGGCTCAAAAGGTTGCGTCTCAGCTTTGGGAAAAAGCTAACTTGACATAACTCCGTTTAGAATTTCACATGGAAGCATCGAAGGCTATCCAAATAGTCACTCCACCACTGGGCCATCTTGACCCTTTCGTCCCAGTAATTACCGCGATTGTAGGTGCCGCGAATGGCGTTACTGTCGCCGTGGGCGAGTGCGCGTTCGATTGCATCCGGATGCCAGAGGCCGCTTTCGTTGAGCATGGTCGAAGCGGTCGAGCGCAGTCCGTGAGCCGTCACTTCTTCCTTGGTGAAACCCATGCGGCGAAATGCGGCGTTGATCGTGTTCTCGCTCATCGGGCGCAGGCGGGTATGAAATGCCGGGAAAATGAAGCCCTTGCCGCCTGACACGGGTTCGAGTTGGCGGAAGAGTTCGAGCACCTGCCGCGACAGCGGCACTACATGAGTTCGCCGCGCCTTCATCTTGCCTTCTGGAATTGTCCAAGTCGCCTTTTCCCAGTTGATCTCCTCCCATTCGCCATGACGGAGCTCGCCGGGGCGCACAAAAATGTGCGGCGCGATCTTGAGCGCCAGTTTCGTCACCGGGTAGCATTCGAAACCGTCAATCGCGCGGAGCAGTTCGCCCAGCTTCTCGGGTTCGAGAATGGCTGCGTAATGACGCGCCTTCGGCGTGATCAGCGCACCTTGAAGGATTGCGGTCGGATCGTTCTGGCAAAGGCCCATGGCAGCGCCATACCGAAAAACCCGACTTGCGAAGGACCGGCACTTCTTGGCGGTCTCGAGGTTGCCCTTTGCTTCGAGCTTCTTGAGCGCCGCCAGCATCAGCTGCGGATCGACATCATTGATTGGCATGTTGCCGATTGCTGGCTTGAGAAGGTCGAGAAACCAGCGTGCCTTGCGAAGTGTTGCTTCCGCCCGTCCCTCACCGACCATCTTGTCTTCTATGTAGGCGCTTGCCACCGATACGAATGTGTTTTCGGCACCTAGCTTGATCTGAGCCTTTTCGCGCTTGCGCTCGCGCATAGGATCAATGCCATCGGTAATCGACACTTTAGCGCGATCCCGCTCATCGCGTGCCGCTCCCAGTCCGATTTCCGGGAAAGCCCCCAGCGGCATCTTCTTCTCGATCCCGCCGAACCGGTACTTGTAATACCAGAGCTTGGAGCCGTTTGGCTTCACCAAGAGGTAAAGACCCTTAGAATCGGCCTTCTTGTAGGCCTTATCCGTTGGCTTAAAGCCCTTAATTTCCTGATGGTTAAAGGCCATTTGGGGGCCTCACTTTCAGTGAAATTGCCCGAAAACGGGGTGAGGCCCCCAACGGGGCCCCCAAATATGTTGGAACATAGCGGAACAAAACGAGACTCCTTTGCAACAGCAAGAAGCCGTAAATGGCAGAACCCTGCCGTTTATGCAACGTTTCGAGATGTTATGAAAAGAACAAATGGTGCCCAGAAGAGGACTCGAACCTCCACGCCCTTGCGAGCGCCAGCACCTGAAGCTGGTGCGTCTACCAATTCCGCCATCTGGGCACGGGTGGCGAGCGTCGTCTTCGTTAGCTCACCGGGTAGGGGCGGGCCAATAGCGTCCGCCTTGCCTAGCTGTCAACGCAAACCTCGCTGCAATCAGTATCTCCCAGAAATCTCAATCGCCACTGCTGCTGCAATCGCAGCACTTGCTACCGGGGCGATGTTGACGCATGGCGCAGCTGAAACTCAACATGCTCTCAAGGGATACGAGCAATGTCCAAGATCTCGTCGCAATCTCACCCTCTCGCAAATGCTCTTGTCACCGTGTTTGGCGGAGGCGGCTTTATCGGCAATTACGTCGTGCAAAGCTTGCTCAGCCGCGGCGCGCGGGTGCGCATTGCCAGCCGCAATCCTTCAAGCGGCTTCGCGCTAAAACCGCTCGCCAATCTTGGCCAGCTGCAGTTTGCCTATTGTGACATAACCAAGGATGACAGCCTCAAGGCGGCGCTGCATGAAGCGACCCATGTCGTAAATCTCGTCGGTGCGTTTGGAGGTGATCTCATCGCTTTGATGGGAGAAGCGCCGGGCGCGATGGCCAGAATTGCGAAGGCCAATGGTGCGCGCGCGTTCGTTCACATGAGCGCGATCGGCCCTGACGCGGACTCGAGCGCTGAATATGCGCGAGCCAAAGCTTTAGGCGAAGCGCGTGTCACTGACGCTTTCCCCGAGGCAACCATCCTTCGTCCCTCCATCGTGTTCGGCGAAGATGACGGGTTCCTCAACATGTTTGGCGGCATGATCGAAATGCTGCCCGCTCTTCCCGTCTTTGGCCCCGATGCAAAGCTTCAGCTGGTCTATGTCGATGACGTGGCTGAGGCTGTTATGGTCGCTCTGGAGAACCCTGCGGCGCATGGCGGTCACACTTACGAGCTTGGTGGGCCTGAACAGCTTTCCATGATGGAGATCAATCAGCGTATCGCCGCTGCGCAGGGGCGTGAGCGGCGTTTCTTCGCCATGCCTGATAGCTTGTCTGGCCTGTTTGCCAGCCTGCCCGGTACCCCGATGAGCAAGGATCAGTGGACGCTGCTCAAACCCGGTAGCCTTGTCTCCGAAGGCGCGCTCACCTTTGCCGATCTTGGCATCACACCGCGCCCGCTTGGGCTGTTCCTCGACAAGTGGATGACCCGCTATCGCAAATTCGGGCGCTTTGGCCTTTCGAATGAGCGCAATAAGGAACGAGAGGCGCGCGGTGTCCCTGCCCCTGAGACGGGCGTGGGCGCCAAAGTTTAGGTCTTTGGTGCCTATAGATTGGCGCTATACAGATCTAGCAGCTCAACATACGCACGCTCAGCAGGCGGCGCGGAATAGGCCGGGCTGTCCGGCACGGTCCAGCCGTGATCGCCTGCGAAGACCTCCACCTTGGCAGGGCGTCCAGCGGCCTCAGCAGCGGCTGCGAACACATCCTTCACTTCAGGCGCCTCGGCATCGTCATCGCGCGCAACAGCGATCAGATAAGCCGCCTGTGTCCGGTCCAGCACGCGGTGTGGGCTGAGCGGATTGTCTTCACGCACCAAACCGCCGCCGTGGAAACTCGCAGCGGCCTTGATCCGGCCCGGCACCGCCGCCGCGCTCCAGACAGTAAACGGCCCGCCCATGCAATAACCCTGCGTGCCGATCCCGCGATCAGTATCGACCGCGTTTTGAGCATCGAGCCAAGTCGCCGCCGCAATCGCATCGCTGCCAACCGTTTCAGCGTTCAGCTTTCCGCGCCACGGGCCGACTTTTGAAAATCCGTCATCTGCTATGAAAGCGGCGAAATCAGCAAATTGTTCACCCGCGACATCGCGGTAATAGGGGTTTAGCACTAGGACAGAATATCCCTTTCCCGCCAGCCGACGCGCCATATTGCGTTTGGATTCGCGCAATCCGGCAATGTCAGGCCAAAAAATCACACCGGGATGCGCGCCGCTGGCTGGGTGCACGAAAAAGGCATCCATAGTGCCCGCTGCGGTTTCAAAAGTGACCGCGCTTTCAGTCACATCCATCATGGCGCTTCCCGCCGGCATGCTGACACTCGCTTCACTGCAGGCCGCGACCGTGGTTGCTCCGGCAAGTACGCCAAACTGGCGGCGGTTTACCGCATTTGCCGCCCATTCTTTGAGTTTCGCTTGATCACACATCGCGCATTGGCTCCTGCCATTTGAATTGAATTGCTAAACCATGCTTTGCCCCTGCCCTTACCGATAGGCAAGTGTCCGATAGACAAGTCGAACCTTTTGGATCAACATACAAGTTGAGGGAGAGGTTCCATGAATAAAGCGATTTGGGCGGCACCTATGCTTGTGCTGTGCACGCTGGGCGTTGCCGCCTGTAACGAGATGTTCAGTGATATGGCGGGCGAAGACGGTATCACCGCCACCATGTTGACGGGGGCGGGTGATGATTACGCCAATTGGATCACCCACGGTCGGACCTATTCCGAACAGCGTTTCTCTCCTCTGGATGCGATCAGCACGGAAAATGTCGCTGAGCTTGGCCTTGCATGGTCCGCCGATATGGACACCGCGCGCGGGCAGGAGGCGACACCGCTGGTTATGGATGGCAAGCTTTACCTGACCACCGCATGGAGCAAGGTGAAAGCGTTTGACGCGGCGACAGGAGAGCCCTTGTGGGCATATGATCCAGAGGTCCCCGGTGAAACCGCCGTGCGGGCCTGCTGTGACGTTGTAAACCGCGGTCTGGCCACATGGGGCACTTCGTTGTTCCTTGGCACTCTAGATGGCCGTCTCGTGTCGCTGGACCGGAACACTGGCGAAGTGCAGTGGGAGGTGCAAACCACCGATCCCGATCAAAGCTACACCGTAACCGGCGCACCGCGTGTGATTGATGGCAAAATCATCATCGGCAATGGCGGCGCGGAATTTGGCGTGCGCGGATATGTCGCGGCCTATGATGTGGCAAATGGCGAAGAGCTGTGGCGTTTCTACACCGTGCCAGACGGTACAGAAGGCGGCGAAAGCCCCGAATATCTGCAAGCCGCCGCAGAAACGTGGAACACTGAGGTTCTTGCCGGATCAGACGCGATTGGCGGCGGCGGCACTGTTTGGGATTCGATGGCTTACGATCCCGATCTCGATCTGCTGTATATTGGCGTTGGCAATGGCATCTCCGTGGAACCGCGCCTATCGCTCCCCCGGTGAAGACGGGACCGGCGAAGGCGACAATCTCTACCTATCCAGCATTGTCGCGATCCGGCCCAGCACCGGTGAATATGTCTGGCATTATCAGACGACGCCGGGCGAAACATGGGATTACACCGCGACGCAGCACATCATGCTCGCCGATATGGAGATTGACGGCGAAGCGCGTCAGGTTCTGATGCAAGCGCCCAAAAACGGCTTCTTTTACGTGATCGACCGGGCAACCGGCGAGTTTATCTCCGCAAAACCCTATGTTGCCGTGAATTGGGCGACTGGTATTGGCGAAGATGGACGCCCGATTGAGAACCCCGAAACGCGGATCGACAAAACTGGCAAAGCGGCGCTGGTGACACCCGGCGCGCTGGGCGGGCACAATTGGCATCCGATGGCCTATCACCCGGATGAAAATCTGGTTTTCATCCCGGCTTTCGAAGCGGCGATGGTCTATTCACCGCAAGCGAATTGGAAACCGGACCGCGCGCGTGGTTTCAACGTGGGCTTTGATCTGGGCGCAGGTGATCTGCCGCCTGATTTGGGTATTCGCCGCGAGGTGGCGGGCACATTGCGCGGGATGCTGGTCGCATGGGATCCTGTGGCGCAGGAACCGCGCTGGACCGTCGAACATGCTGGCCCATGGAATGGCGGCGTGCTGGCCACCGGTGGCGGCCTTGTGTTCCAAGGCACCGCTGGCAGCGAATTCAACGCTTATGATGCCTCTAGCGGTGAGAAGCTGTGGAGCTTTGCCGCGCAAACCGGCGTGGTGGCCCCTCCGATCACTTATACCGTTGATGGAGAGCAATATATCGCAGTGCTGGCCGGTTGGGGCGGAGCCTATGCGATAACTGTCGATGGCGACTTGCTCGCGGACAAGGCACCGGTGCGAAACGTGTCACGCCTGTTGGTGTTCAAACTGGGCGCGACTGGCGAACTGCCGCCCGAAATGGAACTGGCAAGCCTACCGCTCGACCCGCCGCCAAGCCGCGCCTCTGCAGAAACCATTGCTCTGGGCGGTCAGAAATATGCGCGCTATTGCGCCGTCTGCCATGCGCCTGGTGCCGTGGGCTCGACGGTGCTGCCGGATCTGCGCCGGTCAGGGACGCTCGGCAATGCTGGGTCATGGGCTGCGGTCGTGCATGACGGTATCTTGAAGGATAATGGCATGGTCGGATTTGCAGATTCCATGTCTCGCGAAGAGATCGAGGCGATCCGTGCCTATGTCATCTTCCGCGCCAATCAGGATAAGGCGATGGAGGCCGAGCGGTGAGCAGCCTTAACGCCTTATCCGTTAAAGAAGTTCAATTCGAGCAGGACGTTGTTCGGGTCTGAGGTGAAGATTTGCCTCAGACCCGCCGATGGCACTTCATTGATCTGATAGTCCGCAGCGCGCGCGTCGAGCCGGGCCTTTACCTCGTCAAAATCACCGCAACGCAAAGCGACATGATGGATTGCGCCGGTCGCTTCGCCATCGTGCACTTCACGATCAAACAGGCGCGGAAAGTCAGCAGAATTGAGGTGCAGGATTGCATTGCCGCCCGCATCGAACATCCACCGGACCTGGTTTGGCTTCATTGGCGGCGGGCCATCGCCTTCTTTAAGGTCAAGCAATTCGGCATAGTATCGTGCGGTGCCAGGCAGGTCGTCAGTGATGATATTCACATGATCCAATCGTTCGACAATCATACCTATAACCCCTTGCGATTACCCTCTGAACACCACCGTCCGGCCAGCGTTCATCAAAACGCGCTCTTCCACAAACAGCCGCACCGCTTCGGCCAGCACGCGGCGTTCAATATCGCGGCCCTTGCGCACCAGATCGCTGGGCGTATCGGCATGGCTGATCCGTTCGACATCTTGGTGAATGATTGGCCCCTCATCGAGGTCAGCGGTTACGAAATGCGCGGTTGCACCGATGATTTTGACACCGCGATCATGCGCCTGATGATACGGACGCGCACCTTTGAAACCGGGTAAAAAACTGTGGTGAATGTTGATGCAGCGCCCGGCAAAATGCGCCGATTGTTCGTCGGAGAAAATCTGCATATACCGCGCAAGTACAATCAGCTCCGCATCGCATTCTTGCGCAATCTCACGCAGCTTAGCTTCAGCCTCGCGCTTGGTCTGTGCAGTTACCGGCACGTGATGGAACGCAATATCGCCAATGTCCGTGCGAATTGCGTCCTCGCGCGGATGGTTCGAAACCAGCGCCACCGGATCAATACCCAGCTCGCCCGTGCGGCACCGATAGAGCAGATCGACAAGGCAATGATCCGCTTTGCTCACCATAATCAGCACGCGGCGCGCTCGGTCTTGTGATACGATCTTCCAATCCATCGCGAAGCTTTTTGCAAACTTCGCAAAACCTGTTCTCAGATCATCAGCAGATGTACCGGTCGGATCAAACGCAATCCGCATGAAAAACCGGTCTGAACTGCGATCATTGAATTGCTGCGCGTCTAGGATGTTGCACCCGCGCTCGAACAGAAACGCCGTCACCTTGGCCGTGACACCCGGCCTATCCGCGCAGTCCAGAGTTAAGATCAGAGGTCCGCTCATTGCAGGCGCATGCTCATGATGCGCGAACCGTCAGACTGGCAAACACCGTGATGTAATCCGCCCTGGCATCATTGGGTGCAGGCACCCCCCAGACAACCGAATAGAGCATCGCGGAACCGCTTTGCGCAGGGATTGTCACCGCGCCAGATTCGTCCGTGACATAACTGCGCAGCTCGCCCGACCCATCCAATGCCGAAGCCTCCAAAGTCGCGCCCGCTAACCGCTCTCCGCGCCACAGCACTACAAGCTGCAGCTGTTCGCCTTCCCCCATAGAAAATGGATTTTCAGTTGGGACAATTTCCAAAGTCTGGCCGATCGGCTTTGTCACATTGCGGGTTTGCTGATCTCCCACTTGCAACACCGTCTTCGCCCGCCGTGAATAAAGCTCGGTCCCGCGTGTCCCGGTCAATCCGCGCGTTTCGCGGTGCGCAGAGATGGCGGTGAGGCCTGCACTATCCAGATAGCTGTTGAACCGCTGCGCTTCGAGGTCGCTGAAACTGGAATTGCTTTCAAAGGCCAACACATATGTGCCCGGTCCCGGCACGGCCAGGACGGCGCTGCCGGTCTCGCCGCGACGAGTCGTCCGCACGGCGCTTTGCTGGTCGGTTACGCCTTCGGGTCCGATTAGGCGAAGCGACACGATCCGCTCCCAATACAGGCCCCAATTGTTGGCAGCGTCTGGCCCGGTTCCCACATCGCCGACTTTAAACTCGACCCGCAAATCCTCGCCCTGCGCTGGAGTGAAGTCCGCCGGTTGCAACCAGAATGAATGTGCAGCGGCGGCGGCGGGTAAGGCCAGCGCAAAGCAGGCAAGGGCGGCTCTGATCATCGCCGGATTCCTTATCGCCGCGCCAGCGCGTCTTCGCATTGCTGCATCAGCTCTGCGATAATATCGGCGGCGGGCTCTTCGGCTGTGACCATACCAACAGATTGACCCGCCATCAGCGATCCGTTTTCCACGTCGCCGTCAATCACCGCGCGGCGCAGTGCGCCTGCCCAGTAATGTTCGATCTGCAATTGCGCCTGCATCATGTCGACCTCTTCGCGGTCGAGCATGCCGGCCACCTCAATCTGCTTGGCGGTGAATTCTTCTGTACCTTTGTTCTTGAGCGCGCGCACGGGGATCACTGGCAGGCGCGGATCGACCTGAACACTGGCATCCGCATCACGGGCTTTTGCACGGAAGAACGCTTTCTTGAAATCGGGATGCGCGATGCTTTCTGTGGCGCAGGCAAATCGCGTGCCGAGCTGGACACCGCAGGCGCCCATTTCGAGATAACCCGCAATCGCCTCGCCCCGGCCAATACCGCCTGCGACAAACACGATGTGGTCTTCGGCCAGCACGGGCAGGAATTCCTGCGCGAGCACGCTAGTGGATACCGGTCCGATATGGCCGCCCGCTTCCATCCCTTCGATCACCAAGGCATCCCCGCCAGACCGCAACAGCTTCTTCGCCAGCGCCAGCGTGGGTGCAAACACGATCACCTTTGCGCCGAAAGCCTTGATCGCCTCAACACTGCCCTTGGGCGGAATGCCGCCTGCTAGAACAACGTGCGTGACCTTGTGCTTGGCGCAGACTGCGATCAGATCGAACAGTTGCGGATGCATGGTGATAAGATTGACGCCAAACGGCTTATCCGTGCGCGCTTTTGTCTCTGTGATTTCGGTGTCGAGCAGATCAGGCGTCATCGCACCGCAGGCAATCACGCCAAACCCGCCCGCATTGGAAATGGCGGAAACCAGATTGCGCTCAGAAACCCAGCTCATCGCGCCGCACAGGATCGCGTGTTCGCAGCCGAGGAAATCGATACCGCGCTGCATGAGGCTCGCGCTTTTGGAATACATTGTCATGGGCAAAGCGATTAGTGCGGCTAATCGCGATAGGCAATGCGCAGCTTACCCGCAGCCTCCGCCGCCAAAGCGCGCGCTTCATCGGTATCCTCCCCAATGGCGAGCGCAACAGCCATGCGGCGATTGGGCCGCGTGAGGGGTTTGCCAAATATACGCATATCGACATTTGGGCTAAGGCCGAGCGCATCGGCGAGGCCTTCATATCCGAAATCGGTGCTGTCCCGGTCTGCGAGCACCACTGCGGAAGCCCCCGGACAGGCGGGCTCATCACCCATGATCGGCAATCCAAGAATGGCGCGAGCATGCAGGTCAAACTCAGAAAGATTCTGAGAGATCATCGTCACCATGCCGGTGTCATGCGGGCGCGGTGACAATTCGGAAAAGATCACCTCGTCGCCCTTCACAAAGAATTCGACGCCAAACAGCCCCCAGCCGCGCCCTTCCCCTTCCAGCGCCTCAACGACCTTCACGGCCATCGCCTGCGCTTTTGCCAGCGCGTCTGGCGTCATCGCGGCGGGTTGCCAGCTTTCCTGATAATCGCCGCGTTCCTGCCGGTGCCCGATCGGCTCGCAGAAATTGATACCTTTGCCCCCTGCGCCACAATGCCGCACGGTCAGCAGCGTGATTTCATAATCGAAGGCGATGAATTGTTCGACAATTACGCGGCGGCGGTCGCCGCGCATATTGGCGCAGGCGTAATCCCATGCGGCCTGCAAGTCCGCTTCGCTTTCCACCTTGCTTTGGCCTTTGCCTGATGAGGACATCACTGGCTTTATTACGCAAGGGAAACCGGCATAAGCCGCACCTTCGCGCACTTCATCAAGGCTCTCGGCATAGCGATAGCGTGAGGTGGTGAGACCCAATTCCTGCGCCGCCAGATCGCGGATCGCGTCTCGGTTCATCGTCAGCTGAGCTGCTCTGGCGGAGGGAACTACGTTAAAGCCCTCCTTTTCCAGATCGGCCAGCACTTCGGTGCGGATCGCTTCGATTTCGGGGACGATGTGGTCCGGCCTGTGTTTCAGCACAGCGGCGCGCAGCGCGTCCGGGTCCAGCATGGAGAACACTTCAGCAGCGTCCGCGACCTGCATCGCAGGAGCGCCTTCATAAGCGTCGCAAGCGATGACGCGCGCGCCAAGACGTTTGGCGGAAATGGTGAATTCGCGGCCCAGTTCGCCAGAACCCAGCAGCAATATTGTGGATGTGAATGGCATAGCCACGGCGTAGCGCCGGTCAGCCCCTTGGCCAAGCTTGATGCGGATTTATACCCTGCGTTTGATAGCGCGCTGCACTGCCTGTTCCATTGCGCGCTCTACCGCGGCACCGCAGATCACATCGCGGCTGGGCTGATTGCAAACGCCGACCTGCATACCGCCGCCAGCGCGCGCCATAACCAAGCCCAGTTCCGCCTGACGCATAGTCCAATCCTCTGTCACCTCCACCGAAGCGATGCCCGCACTGGCCGTCAATTCTGGCGTACGCCGCGAAGATGAAACAGTCAGCCCTGCAAACGTGTCCAGCACATCCTGCGTCCACGCACGCGCTTGTTTCACCGACATTCCGGGCAGAAGAACAGCAAAGCGCTCTCCATCAAGCTGCGCGACCTCATGACCGGGATCACGTTCATTCACCGTCATAGCCTGAAGAAATTTGGCAAAGCCCCATTGAATTTCATCCGCGGTGCGCTGGCCATATTGCATGAACACCGCTCGCAAACCGTCGATGGCCAACACCGCCATCGCGTTTTCGCTGTCTTCGGCGATGGTGCGCCGCAGATAGGCGCAAAATGTGTGACGATTGGCCAAACCTGTTAGCGGATCGGACTGCGCGCGAGCGTTGATCTCGTCTTCGAGCGCATGTTTATGCTGAACCGAACGCAGCAGTCCAATGGCGCCTTGCGAAACGCCATCATCAGGCTCGAGCGGTTTGAGGCTAAGCGCATACCAGCGCTGACATTCTGGAGCGGTGCAGGCGGGATCAGATGCTAAATCGCCTTGGTCATTTTCATCATGCCCCTGACAAGCACGAACTGGAAATTCGACCCATCCCCGCCGCGCATTGCCAGCGAAAACCTGTGTGACATGGCGCACAACTTCGGGCGCATGATCCGGCTCTGCGAAGTCCGCAATATGCGGCATAAGCAACAAAGAGGACAGGTCCATACCCAGCTCTTCGGCATTTTCCGACGCGTGGATGATGAACCCGGCGGCATCCAGCCTGACGACGATATCGCCAGACGCGTCTTCTAACAAACCGTGCAGCACACGGCCTTCTTCAACACTAAAACACATTTTCATGCCGATTGCCCCCGGCTTTATGACGACCACTCAGTCAAGCCATTTTTCAATCCCCGCATGTTTAGTTAACTTCACGATTAATTCAGTACCAGAAACCCCTAAATTCCGTAATACTGTAGTAAATCAAGTTAACTTGGTATGCTTACAAGACTAAAAAACGAATCAACGTTAAGTGGTGTTTACCATTTTTTGAGACGAATGGAGGCTTTTTTCGGGTAAATAGTTCTATAGTGCAATCAGACTTCGATCATGATGCGCACACTCTTAGGGCTGGTTCCGTATGCAGTGGCAATGCGCGTCCTGCATTCTTCGACCAAAGCCGCGCCTGCGCCTTGTGAGCTGCTATCGGAAAACTCGGATTCGCTCACCCGCAGAACCTTGGCGATGGCGGCGACGCGTTCGGGCAATGGACGGGCTTTCCCCTTTTCCCATGCCCAGACGGTTGGCTTGCTCACACCCAACGCAGACGCGACCTGCGCCAGCGTCATCCCGCGTTCGCGCCGCAAGTGGTTAAGCCGGGCTCCCAGAGCATCCCCGGGAGTGAGGCTAAAGCCCTGAGGTTGATTGCGCGCCTGAACCGGAGGTCCAGCGCCATCGTGGCCTGGCCAATTTCCGCGCAACTGCGCGGCAGCTAGCGCCGCCTCACCCAAAGCCTGTTGGAATGCACAGCCGAACAAATGCCCGCTCTGCCACACGATCTCTGCGCCCACGGGTCCGATATCGGGAAGTTCGATCGCCAACACCTCTCCCACGCCAAGCGTCAGATCAGTTTCCAACAACAGACCAGCAGCCGAGATATTGTGGATGGTCACATTCGCCTCTGCACCGTCCGGCATTGTGCCGCTCGTTTCGAGCGTTAAGGTCCGGCGCGACTGGCGTCGGTTTCCTTTCCCACTGGCAATCTGCTGGGGGTCAGACTGAGGCGGGTTGGTAAGCGATGATGCGAGATGGGCCTTGAGCGCCATTAGGGGAGACTCCTGCATGGGAGTGCCACAATTTGGCGATAAGGGTTAAGAAGAAGTTAGCACGCCGCCTATAACGCGGCGAAAGGGGGCTGATGCGGCATGACCCGTATAAACCCGCGCTTATTCCTCCGCATCTAGCCCATAGGCTGTGTGCAAAACTCGCACCGCCAGCTCGGTTTCATCCTCATCAATCATCACGCTAACCTTGATTTCAGAGGTCGAGATCGCCTGAATATTGATGCCCCGGTCTGACAGCGCACGGAACATCGTGCTGGCGACACCAGCATGGCTTTTCATACCCACACCAACGACGCTGATCTTGGCGATACGGCTGTCCGTTATGATGCGGTTGAAACCGATGGCTTTCGCGCGATCTTCAAGCAAAGCCTGCGCGCGCGCCAAGTCCGATTGCGGCACGGTAAAGGTCACGTCGGTCTCACCCTTATCGCGGCCCACATTCTGGATGATCATATCGACATTGATCGATGCCTCAGCCAGCGGCGCAAAGATATCCGCCACCGCACCGGGTTTATCGGGTACGCGGGTCAGGATAATCTTTGCTTCGTTCTTGTCGTGCGCGATGCCGGTCACATGTTGCCGTTCCATCAGGCCCTTCTCCACCAATTCGTCCATCTCTTCATCCGACACAATCAATGTGCCGGGCAATTCATCCGCTGAAACCGCATCGTCGCCGATAAAGCTGGAGAGCACTTGAATGCGCACCCCCTCTTTCATCGCGAGGCCCACGGACCGCGTTTGCAGCACTTTCGCGCCGACAGATGCCAGTTCAAGCATCTCTTCGTAAGTCACCGCCTTCAACTTGCGAGCCTTAGCCACGATGCGCGGGTCTGTGGTGTAGACCCCGTCGACATCAGTGTAGATATCGCAGCGATCCGCCTTCACCGCCGCCGCCACTGCGACCGCCGATGTGTCTGAACCGCCGCGTCCTAACGTGGTGATGCGGCCGTTTTCCGAGATCCCCTGAAATCCCGGTACCACGGCAATTTCGCCGCGTTCCATACTGGCGCGCATTTCAGGCGCGTCGATCGTTGCAATGCGAGCTTTGGAATGCGCCTCCACCGTCTTGACAGGCAATTGCCAGCCAAGCCAACTGCGCGCTTTGCAGCCCAAAGATTGCAGGGTTAGCGCGAGCAAACCGCTCGTTACCTGCTCCCCGCTGGAAACCACGACGTCATATTCTGCTGGGTCGTGCAGCGCATTGGCCTCGCGGCAGAAATTGACCAGCCGGTCTGTCTCGCCCGCCATCGCGCTCACCACAACTGCGACTTCGCTTTCCACGCCATCGGCATTCGCTGCGGCTTGCGCGCGGACGATGTTGGCGACGCGGCGTATGCGTTCGGTCCCGGCCATAGACGTGCCGCCGAATTTCATCACAATGCGCTGCTTGGGTCTTTGCTTGGAACCGGCCAAGATCCGCATACTCCTGCTGGTGAGGTTACACTGGTTCGTCCTTGGCAGCGCTGCTAACGGGGGTGTATGGGAAACGCAAACACATCCGTAGCCAACGCCGCAAAGACTTCCGGCGTAACTATCCGTCCCGAAGAGGCGGAGTTTTTCGCTAATCTTGCAAAAGACTGGTGGAACCCGAAAGGCAAGATGGCGAGCCTGCATCAGGTGAACCCAGTGCGGCTGGAGTTTATTCGCAGCAGCGTGGACGCGCATTTCGGCGCTGATCGCCGCAATATCCGTCCGCTAGCAGGCAAAACTGCGCTCGATATCGGTTGCGGCGCGGGATTGGTGTGCGAACCGCTTTCACGGCTGGGCGCTCAGGTTACAGGCGTCGATGCGGCGGCGGAAAATGTTTCGGCGGCGGCAGCGCATGCCGAGGGCGGCGGTTTGGATATCCGCTATATGGCAGGCGAAGTCGCATCACTGGATATCGGCACATTCGACCTCGTCACTTGTCTCGAAGTGATTGAACATGTCGCGGATAAGCCCGCTTTTCTGGCCGATGTGGCAGCGCGGATTGCGCCAGGCGGGCTGCTGGTCATGTCCACGCCCAACCGCACAGCGACATCGCGGGTGCTCTTGGTCGGCGCGGCGGAGGCGATAGGCTATGTGCCAAAAGGCACGCATCACTGGTCGGACTTTGTGACGCCAGAAGAACTGGAAGCTCTGATGGCGGATGCAGGTCTCGAAGTAATCGAGCGCCGCGGGATCGCTTACAAAGTTGGCAAGGGCCTACACCTGTCGGACAATGAGGCGCTCAATTATATTTTGAGTGCGCGGCGGTCAGTCTGAACCGGCAATCGCGGCTCTAAAGAATTCGGTCCGCCTGCTGCGGCGTGGGCACCCAGCATTCTTCACGCTTACCAAACCATTTGTAGCGGTTGCGTGCGATCAGTTTGTAGATCGGGTCGCGGATTAAGCGCGGCACAGCTTTGAAGATCAACCCTGCGCGCCACGGCCAGCCAAGCTGCGCCCACATATGCAGCACCGCATCGCTGTTCATCCAGACGCGCCCGCCATTGTGCGCGGCATCCCAAAGAATAAAGCTGGCCGGGTCAAGTGGATCGAGGCCGCTGCGGCGCATAATTTCCGCGCCGACTTCACCCTGCATGGCTGCGAGCCGAAACTTGCCCTGCCGATCATTTTTCAAAACAAAGCGCGCGTTGGCAGTGCACAACACGCAAAAGCCATCGAACACAATGATGGGTTTATCGCGCGCAAACTCTATCGCGCTGACTGCGCTACTCGTCATCCTTGCCGCCAATGAGTGCCACCAATTCGCGCACATTGTCGGTAAAGAACCCATCCGCGCCTGTCGCAAGCGCGGCATTCCAAAGCTGCATATACCGCCCATCAGCCGATGGTCCGCCAGCGGTCTGTAGCGATGCGGGCAGGAAACCGTTCTCCTTGCGCAGCGTCCACGGATGGATCTGCAAGCCCGCCGCATGGGCATCTGTGACCAGCGAAGTGGGCTGCAAACTGTCGGTGTTCAGCACATGCCCAAGCCACGGCCCAATGCCATCGGCATATTCCGCTATCTCGGCCAGACCCGTTGGCGTCATCATTTCTTCCCAGCGCATGTCCGGTTCATCATACGGCCCGCCAGTTGGCGCGATGAGCAGGACCAGCGGCGTATCAATACGCTGATTGAGCCGCTGAAGTGGGCCAACCTCAAACACCTGCACAAACACCGGCGCATCTTCCCCGTCGAGGCCCGCCTGACGCAATTCGCGCACCAACAGATCGACCATATCAATCCCCTCTTGCTCAAGCAGCAAAGTGGGGTGCTTCAATTCAGGATAGAGACCGATTGTGCGGCCTGTCTCTGCCTCTTTCACGCGGACCAGCTGGATGATTTCAGCAAAGGTCGGCACTTGATAAAGGCCGTTATAGGCCGCGCTGCCGGGGCGAATATTGCCGACCCGCTCTCGCGCACGCAATGTGCGCAATTCGGCGAGCGTAAAATCCTCTGCGAACCAGCCTGCGACCTGATTTCCATCAATTGTCTTTGTTCGTCGGCGTGTTTCAAACTCTTCACGGCTTTCGACATCGGTTGTGCCCGAAAGCTCATTCTCATGACGTGAGACGAGCACCAAATCCTTGGTCACCACCAAATCCGGCTCGATAAAATCCGCGCCAAGATCAATCGCCAGTTCATAAGCAGCCAGCGTGTGTTCGGGCCGCTCCCCCGACGCGCCGCGATGCGCGATTATCAGAGGGCGGTTCATATTGGATGCTCCATCGCTATGGCCATCGGCAAGCGCAGGGCTGGCCGTAGTCCCGAAACAAACAAGAGAGGCAAGTGCTAGACTTACAAAAGCGCGGCGGACCATTCGTCTTCCTTGAAACCGATCAGAATTCCGCCTTCATCCGTGGCGGGATATTCTGCCACTGGCCGCTTGATCATTGAAGGGTGCTGAACCAGCAGCGCTACAGCCTTGTGACTATCCTGCGCATCGGCTTTTTGAGCATCGGATAGTTTGCGATAGGTCGTGCCGCGTTTGTTGAGCACCACGTCCACGCCTTTGTCAGCGATCCACGCGGTTAGCTTGGCCTCATCCGCGCCAACTTTTTTATAGTCATTAAATGCGTAATCGAGCCCTTGGTCATCCAGCCATTTTCGCGCCTTTTTGACCGTGTCGCAATTTGGAATACCGTAGATTTGGATTTGCATCATCGATCTTGGGAACCTTTACTCAGCGACAATCGGGGCACCGCATCAACTATGGAAGCCGCGCAGATAGGGAAAGGTCTTTTTTCTTTTCGGCGGACGTTTGGAAACCGCGCACCGCATCTGTGTTCTGACAGAATCAGACTGATCCGCGAACAGTGGGCGCTCTGCCGCAAAGTAAGAGTCACACAGATTTCTGCGTGACGCGGGAAATGGCTTTCGGCGCGCTCAATCCGTGGACGATGGTCGATGCGAAGATCAAAAATGCGACCAAAGCCCATAACCGTCCCGCCTCTGCAAACTCCGCTTCGCTAAGGGCGTAGGCGAGATAGAACACCGAACCGATCCCGCGCACGCCGTAAAACGCCACGACGCCTCTTTTATGTGTGGTCAGGTCCGACCCGATAAGTGATATCCAAGATATCGCCGGACGCACAATGAAAATGCAGCAGGCGATTACGGCGGCCATCCGCCAGTCGAAATACTGCCACAGCAACGGCAACGCAGCCCCAAGTGCCACCAGCAGCAGCGCAGTCAGTGTGTGCTCAATCGCCTCAGAAAATTCATGCAGCGATTTGTGGAACTCGTGCTCCGCCTCTTCGCGTCTCAGCACCAATGCCATGACGAATACGGCCAGGAACCCGTATCCTTCGGCAAGTTCGCAAAGACCATAGGTTGCAAAGACCCCGGCGATTGCGACCACGCCTGTGTTCGTGTCAGCCAATCGCGCCTGTCGCGGAATGACGAACAGGATTTTCCCCAGCACCCATCCGGCAACTGCGCCGCAAAGTAGACCCACGATCAGCTTGTAAGAAACGTAAAACCCAAGCCATTCGCCCCAACCAAAAGTGCCAGATGCGATCAGGATCGCGGCATAGACAAACGGGAAGGCCAGGGCGTCGTTCAATCCGGCTTCGGTGGTCAGCGAAAACCGCACCGGGTGTTCGCCTCCTTCCTGTGGCGGTCCAACCTGGAGGTCAGCGGCCAGAACCGGATCGGTGGGAGCAATCGCTGCGCCCAACAGGATCGCCGCTGCCAGCCCAAATCCGAGCCAAAAGCCGAGCATCGCAACTGCCGCAATCGTAAGCGGCATCGCGAGCAGGACCAGCCGAAGCGCCGGCTTCCATTTTGATAAATTGAACGCTTTGTCGATCCTGATCCCGGCTCCAAAAAGCGCGACGATGACGACTATTTCGCTGGTGACCGTCCAAAGCAGCGGGCGTTCGACAGGATCGAACTGAACGGGCATGTCCGGTATAAATCCAAAAACCAACGCACCGCCGAAAATCAGCAGAGCAGACGATGTCGGCTTATGACCGGGAGGAAAACGCGGCAGCCAGTATCCAAGAATAATGACAGCGCCCAAGCCAGCAAGAGCAATATGGTAGGGGCTAATGCCGAAACTCATTCGCGCTTTATCCGGAAAAGGAGTGAGGCGCTTTGCAAAAGCGACAACGCCGGCTTCATATCTGTCTTAATCATCAAGAAAGCACGCCCCCGTTGGTTCCCATTTAGAGATTCGCGAATGAGCGATCACGCACTCACTCAGCGTCTTACCGCCTTGGCGTCAAATGCGCATCGGCAATCGCCGCCGCCAGCGCGTCAGCGGCATCGGCTCCCGCTATCGTGGTTCCAGGCAGCAGCACCTTGACCATGGCGGCGACCTGTTTTTTGTCCGCGGCGCCCGTCCCGACAACCGCTTTCTTGATCAGCCGCGCGGCGTGCTCATTGACCGGCAAACCTGCGCCGCCACATGCGGCCAGCACCGCCCCGCGCGCCTGAGCGAGCTTCAGCGTGGATTGCGGGTTTTCATTGACGAACACTTCCTCACACGCGGCCCGGTCCGGCTTGTGCTCCGCAATCACCGCGAGGATTGCGGCATGCAGCTCCGCCAGTCGCAATGCCATCGGAGTTTTCGGACTGGTCGGAAATTGGCCATTGGCAAGATGCGTCAACCGCGTGCCATCAGCACGGATTATGCCCCAGCCCGTGCAAGTCAGCGACGGATCTAGCCCCAGAATGACAAGGCTCATGTCAGAGCCCTATGTGCCAGCCCAGCCGCCATGCGAGCGCGAGCAGGAATGCCGCGCCCAGCATGGCTGCAAAGGCCAACTCCCTCAGCTTCACGCGTCAATCTTGTCCATGACCTCATCGCTGATTTCGTAATTGCCCCAGACGGTTTGCACATCGTCATCATCGTCGAGCACGTCGATCAGTTTGAGCAGTGTGGCCG
Organism: uncultured Alphaproteobacteria bacterium; assembly: GCA_963789155.1. GTDB lineage: Bacteria > Pseudomonadota > Alphaproteobacteria > Sphingomonadales > Sphingomonadaceae > Erythrobacter. The sequence continues at coordinate 35,274 of CAWBJN010000016.1, forward strand.
CTCCTTGTTCATCCATATCAACGGTGATGTTGGGCTTCCATGCGAGCTTGACTGTCGAAGCTTCGCCAAGCGCCTTTTCCAGATCGCTTGCGACCTGATGCAGATCATCGGCGGCGGTCCAGATCGTGTGGCCATCGTCACCGCTTTCGATGTCCTCCGCGCCCGCTTCCATGGCTGCCTCAAGGACTGTGTCCTCATCGCCAGCGCTGGCGGCATATTCGATCAGGCCCAGCCGCTCAAAGCCGTGCTGAACAGAACCCTCGGTGCCCAGATTGCCGCCGTGCTTGCTAAAGGCGGTGCGCACAGCGGTTGCGGTGCGGTTGCGATTGTCTGTCAAAGTTTCGACGATAATCGCGCTGCCGCCGGGGCCGTAACCCTCATACCGGACCTCTTCGTAATTCTCGTCATCGCCCGCAGTGGCTTTGTCGATGGCGCGCTGGATATTGTCCTTGGGCATCGATTGCGCTTTGGCTGTGTTCACCGCCAGCCGCAGACGTGGGTTCATATCCGGGTCGGGGGTGCCCATTTTGGCCGCCACGGTTATCTCGCGCGAAAGCTTGGAAAACAGGTTAGAGCGTTTCTTATCCTGCGCACCTTTGCGGTGCATGATGTTTTTAAATTTGGAATGGCCTGCCATGAGAACTCTTTTTTGCGTTTTTAGCTGTAAATTAGAGGCTTCGCATTAGACCGATGAGTGACATGCCGACAACCCCCGGAACCGATCTCGAAATAGAAGCCGTCTTTGGTGATGCTTCAGCAGCCGACGCAGCAAGAGCGCCTGCGGCCACAATGCGCGGCGAATGGCGCCGGCTGGGTGCGTTTTTAAGACGGCCTACTCTGGATGCCGGCGCACAAAGTGACCGTCCGTTCGTTGTGCTGGGCCGGATTTACGCGCTCGATATGCTGGCTATGGCCGTGCTCATCACGCTAGCGGGCGCAGCGATTGCGGCAGGGGTCTATATTCCCCAGACTGCGCTGGCTGGGCAGGAGTTTACGCCGACCCTCATCCTGATGGTTGTTGTCGGAGCGCCGGTTCTAGAAGAATTCGGTTTCCGCAGCTGGCTATCAGGCAAACCCGGTCATATCGGCGCGCTGGTTCTGCTTGGCATCGGTGCGGCCGGTTTCGCGCTGACGCATGGCAGCTCGGCAATTGTGGGGACCGCAATCCTTGCTGCCGCCCTTGTCGGCTCAGTCGCTGCGCTCATCATTCTACGAAAGCGACCGCCGATGCGCTGGTTCGCCGCGGTTTTTCCAGGCTTCTTCTGGCTTTCCACCATAGCCTTTGCACTCGTCCACCTCGCTAATTTCGAAGAAGGGTCGCTGGGCATCTTGCTGCCGCTGGTCCTGCCGCAGCTGATATTGGGCGGACTGCTCGGCTATGTTCGGGTGAGGATCGGGCTTTGGGCCGCGATCCTCCTCCACGCGGTGCATAACGCAACCGCGCTAGGCGTCGCTATGTTGGCGATGGGAATGGGACCAGCAGCCTAAAGCATACCCAACGCGTTCTTATACGTATCAAGGATCATTTCTTGCTCGCTGCGATCGTCGGGCTTCATTTTGCGAAGGCGCACAATCTGCCGCATGATTTTCGCGTCATAACCCACCGCCTTTGCTTCGGCGTAGACATCGCGAATATCGTCGGCGGTGCCCTTTTTCTCTTCTTCGAGGCGTTCGACGCGCTCAATCAACAGGCGCAGGCGGTCATCAGTTGCGTTGGCATCGGTATCGTTGGCTTCGGCCATGTTTTTAGTGCTCCAAGAGAATCAGTTTGAATGTTGGGTTGGGGCTTACCATTCTCGCCGCCTGTGCAAAGCAAGGATGCACGGCTTCTCCACCGGGTTGCACAGGTTTGGCCATGCTGTAGGATCGCCGCCGTGTGACGCGGCGGGGGTAAGGGAGTGGCTGGACAGGTGCACGGGGTCGATGTTTTCATATCCTATTCGCGCGATGACAAAGACAAGGTCGCCGTACTTGCACGCATGATCGCTAGCGAGGGTTACGAGGTGTGGTGGGACGCAGACCTTCCGCCGCATATGAGTTATGGTGATGTGATCACCGCCAAGATCGGCGCGGCCAAAGCGGCTGTGGTTGTTTGGTCTGACACAGCAGCGAAATCGGAATGGGTCCGGGCAGAGGCCGATGTCGCGCGCAATCAGAAAAAGCTGATCCAGACCGCGCTAGACAACACGATGCCGCCGCTGCCGTTCAATCAAATTCAATGCGCGGAGATTGGTGATTGGAATGGAGAGCCGGATCACCGCGGCTGGTCAAAGGTTAAACAGAGCCTGGTTGCACTGTGCGGGCCGCGCGATGCGGAACGGCGAGATGCGGCGCAGGTACCTTTATCGGCGTCAGTTGCGGCGGCTGCCCCATCAACGCCAGCCGGTAAAAAGCCGAAAGCTCCGGCCGACACGTGGCCAGACCGCACCGCCAAAAAGGGCATGAGCACGCCGCTCATGATCGCCCTTGGATGCGGAGGATTGGCGGTCCTCGGCGTGGTCATGGTCATAGCCCTGGCAGCGCTGGGGATGTCTTTCGAAGATACAGGCGATATGTCAGACATCGACGCGGATGAATATTCCGCGCCTCTGTCTGAACTGAACGATGGAGATGATGTCTCCAGCCCTGAGAGCGACATCGATGGCGATTTCATTCCGCAATTGGAGCAACAACCCGATCAGGCACCGCAGGCAGAATCCCTCGCAGACCAGCCTGCTATGATGCAGACATTGTTGGTCGCCACAGTGCAGGACCCCGATGGGTACACCAACGTCAGGGCCGGACCATCCAGCAATTCCGCGATTATCGGCAGGGTCGATGTTGGCGATGTCTTTACGACTTATCAGCAAAACACCCTTTGGTGGTCGGTCCAGCTCGAAGACGGGACCGAAGGGTATATCTATAACAACCGCATTTCCGTGATTGGGCCTCAATAATGACTGCAAACAGTGATTATCCCAATCCAGAAAGCTTTGCCGCCAGCGCAATGGCGGCATTGCTGACGAGCAGCGAGGCCGATGCCGAAGAAACCGCAAAAAGCGGAAATGTCGCGGTGTTCTGCGGTCACATGTTCAACCCCGGAAGTGAGGCAGAGAATACGCTCGCCGCGCGCATTCGCGGCGAACTGGATGCGCATGACATCGCAGTCGGGTTCGGGCCGCTCGCCTGCGGTGCCGATATTCTGATTGCGGAAGCTTTGCTGGATCGCGGCGCGGAATTGAATGTGGTTCTGCCCTTTGCCGAAGCGGACTTTATCGAAGAAAGCGTCCTATCCGGTGGCGAGGATTGGCTGCCGCGTTATCAAGCCTGCCGCGACGGTGCCGCCGCGATCAGATTTGCCACGCCCAGCGACTATGTCGGTGATGACAATCAATTTGCCTACAACACACTCTATGCGATGGGCCTCGCCGTGCTTCGTGCACAAAAACGCGATTGTGAGGCGATACAGCTTGCGGTGGTTTCGGACGCATTCGCCAGCTTCTCAAACACTGGAATAGCCGGGACGAAAGCCGATATGCGGCTGTGGCAGGCCCTGGGCCGCGACACCGTTTCGATTGCCGCCGGACCTGTCCCTCGCGATCTCAAATTTCCTGTGCGCCCAAAAGTTGGCGACGGCACGCGGCGCGAAATCCGGTCAATCATATTTGCTGATTACAAAGGCTTTTCCCGCATCGGCGAACGCGTTCTGCCCGAATTCATGGATGTCATCATGGGCCGCATCGCAAAGGTGCTGCATGATTTTGGCGACCATGTGGAGTTTCGCAACACATGGGGCGATGCGATCTATGCGGTGATTGATGAACCTCGCACCGCCGCTGCTATTGCGCTGAAATTACAGGACGAATTGGCCAATGTGCCCGAAGGCCTGATCCCGGAGGGCGCTATTGCGGGAATGCGGACCGGTGTGCATTACGGCCCGATCTGGGTCGGCACGGACCGGATTACGGGCAACCGGCTGTGGTACGGGGGCGAGGTCAATCGCACCGCACGGATCGAACCTGTCACCCCGGTAGGCGGGGTGTATTGCACCGAAAGCTTCGCCGCTGCGCTGTTGATGGATGATTGCGACGAATGCACATTCACATCCGTCGGCAAGGTCAAACTGCCAAAAAATTTTGGCGAAGTTGAATTGTACAGACTGGATCGCAGCGGCCTGATTTAGGCATTTCGGCTGGACGCATTAGGACCGGTCCGGCGCATTGCGCTTCAGGCTAGCCTCCATCGCCGCCAATTGTTCTTCGGTCGCAGGAGTTTGCTTCGTCGCCTTCCATTCGTCCATCGGCATGCCGTGGATAAGCGCTCGCGCGTCTGCTTTGTCGCCATCATATCCCGCATCTTGAATCCAATCAGACAGACAATTTCGGCAAAATCCAGCCAATCCCATCAGCTCAATATTTTGGGCGTCATGGCGGTGGCGCAAATGCCGGACCAATCGACGAAATGCTGCAGCCGCAGTGGCGTCATCAAGGGCGTCTAGGGGGTCATTCTCATGGCTCATCGGGCTTTTCCTTGAGTTGCAATTTTGCTGTGTCATAGCAGTCGAAACCTAATCGGGAACAGTATGACAAATAGCAAGAATACACGGATCGACCGCGAAATCGGTCCACGCGGACGCAGAGCCAAAATTCTTGCGACAATTGGTCCGGCCAGCAGGTCGCCCGATATGCTGCGCAAATTGTTCAAAGCCGGTGCCGATGCGTTTCGCGTGAATATGAGCCACGGCAATCACACCGACCATGCATCCGCCATCGCTGCCATCCGGGCTCTGGAAAAGGAATTTGACCGGCCCATCGCGATCCTAGCCGATTTGCAGGGACCAAAATTGCGCGTCGGCACATTTAAGGACGGCAGCGCGGTGATCCGTCATTCCGGGCACTTCACGCTCGACCGTGATCCTGCGCCCGGTGACGAGACACGGGTATGTCTGCCTCACCCGGAATTGTTCGGCATCCTTCAGCGCGGCCAGCGTTTGCTTATCAATGATGGTAAAATCCGATTGGTGGTGAAGGAAGCGGATGAGAAGCGTATTTTGTGCACCGCCGAGGTTGGCGGGGTGATCTCTGACCGCAAGGGCGTGAATGTGCCCGATGCAGAGGTGCCGATCCCTGCCCTGACGCAGAAAGACCGCAAGGATCTTGCCTTCGCCGTCGAACAGGGCGCGGATTGGATCGCACTGTCTTTTGTGCAGCGGCCAGAGGACATGGCCGAAGCACGCAAATTGGTCGCGTCACATTCATCAGGCGGCCACACGCCATCGCTTTGCGCCAAAATAGAAAAGCCGCAGGCCATCGGGCGTCTGGATGGAATCATTGAACTGTCCGATGGGATCATGGTCGCGCGCGGCGATTTGGGTGTGGAGCTTGAACCGCACGAAGTACCGCCGCTGCAAAAGCGCATCGTCGCCGCCTGCCGGATTGCGGGCAAGCCGGTGATCGTTGCGACACAGATGCTGGAATCGATGATCGAAAGCCCGACACCAACCCGCGCCGAAGTCTCTGACGTCGCCAATGCGGTGTATGACGGGGCCGATGCGGTGATGCTATCTGCTGAAAGTGCGGCGGGCGATTGGCCGGAGGAATCAGTGTCGATGATGCACCGGATCACAGTTCAGGTCGAATGCGATGAAGGGTATAAAGAGCGCATTCGGTTGCTCGATCCGACACCCGATGCGACCACTTCCGATGCGCTGGCGCACAGCTGTATGACGATCGCAGAAACCGTGGCAATCAGCGCGATCACGGTGTTTACCTCATCCGGCTCCACAGCGCGCCGTGTCGCACGTGAACGCCCGTCGACACCGATGCTCGTGCTGACGCCCAGCATGCAAACCGCCCGCCGGGTCGCGTTGCTGTGGGGCGCGCATGCTGTGCTGACGAAGGATATCGGCAGCTTTGAAGAGATGATTGCGAAGGGCAAACGGATGGCACTGCGTCACGGATTTGGCGTAGCGGGATCTAAGCAAATTGTTCTGGCAGGGGTGCCGTTCGGGACGCCGGGTTCGACCAATTTGCTGCATGTGGTGACGCTGTTCGGCGACGAGTTGGAAAAGCACAGGAACAATGACGATGCACATCAATAGATCGGGTTTTCTGACAGTCGGTCTGGCCGCGCTCGCGCTGAGCGCAGGATACACAGCGCCAGCCTTTTCGCAGTCGCCAGCCTATTCGCAATCGGAAGACAGCGCGGACGACATGCCCGCAGAAGAATATCCGCAATATATATTCGCCTGTCCCGACGGCGAATATCAAAGCGGCTGCGACCGCGAAGACATCGAGAATGCGATTGCACTGGGCGACGTGGATGCCAGCGCGATGGCCGACCGCTGCCTCTACAAGACAGCAGCGGATTGCAGCGTTCTCGCCAGCGGCAGGATCAACCGCGCTACCGGCGAGCCTCCGCTCCACTGGCAGATGCTGTCGATCCAGCCTTCGGATGGGCCTCATACCGAGATGATGGTGCTGGCCGAGCTAGATGGCCCGGTGCCGCTGCTGCTGCTGTCGCATCAGGTTGACGGTTATTTCAATCCGCCGGTGGTCGCACACGAAGGCGACGGGCGGTTGCTGCTCCACGTCCCGGCGCTCAATGGCGGACTGGGCAATGCTGACCTCATCCTGTTCACCAGCGGGCTGGGGTGGAATTTGACCGATGCTGAGACGATCCGCGCAGAAATCGACCGGCTGCTGCCCGGCGGTTTCTTAATCTCAAGCCCGATATCGTTCAATTTCCGCGAGAGCAGCGCCTTTGGTCTTGTGCGGCGCGAGGATGACGCTGGATGCTGTGCGACTGGCGGGGTCGTGAATGTCGATTTCGAACAGAGCGACAACGATCTTGCAGTCACGCGGGTCAGCTTTCAGGAGACCGAGCTGGCGGGGCGGGGTGTCGATGTCTGGACGAACGGCGAACCTGGCGAGTGAGTGAACGCGGCGGCGTTCTTGCCAAAGCGATTTTCCTACAGCCTTGCTGATCGCTATGATCGCGGCGGTTCTTTGACGTCGTCTGCCGGTATATTGCATTCAGCCCATGAAAAGAGCGCGCCTGAAACCGAGTTGGGAAAGTGTCAACTTCGTCAACTTCGCATCAGCGGATCTTCTTGGGCAGCACTCAGCCCGCCGCTGCACGCTCCAGCCGCGCCTTGGCCTCTGCTGCGCCGATCAGCGGCAGCAATTCGCCCATATCGGGGCCGTGGCCCATTCCGGTGAGCGCCTGACGCAGCGGTAGAAACAGCGCCTTGCCCTTACGTCCGGTCTTTTCCTTGAGCGCCGAGGTCAGCTCGCCCCACGGATCGTCGCCCCACACTAGCGATTGTGCAGCTTCGGCCAGAAAAGCGCGATCTTCGTCCGAGAACTCGCAAGCGTCGATGGGTCCGGTGACCAGCCGCCACCATTCACCAACTTCGCCAATCGTCGCAATATTTGGGCGCACAGCGTGCCAGCCTGCCTCATCCATACCTTCCGGCAGACGAGCCTTAACCACGTCATATTCCATCGCGTGAACTATAGCGGTGTTCACACGGTCAAGATCGGCATCATCAAACTTTGCAGGCGCACGGCCGAATGTCGAAAGGTCGAAAGTCTCAAGCAATTTCGCCCGGTCAGCGATCGGTTCAACGGGCAGCGATGTGCCCAACCGCGAAAGCAGCGCGATAATCGCCTCAGGTTCGATCCCGCGTTCCCGAAACGAATCGCAGCCCAACGACCCGAGACGCTTGGAAAGCTTACCCTCCGTACCGACCAGCAATGCTTCATGCGCAAAAGCGGGCGGGGACGCGCCCAAAGCGGTAAACATTTGAATTTGCACGGCTGTGTTGGAGACATGATCCTCACCGCGTAAAACCTGGGTTACACCCATATCAATATCATCAACAGCGCTGGGCAGCATGTAGAGCCACGAACCATCGGCGCGGCGGATCACTGGGTCGGATAGCAACGCCGGGTCAAACTTGGCCGCCCCCCGCACACCGTCAGTCCATGCAATTTGTTCGTCATGGTCGAGCTTGAAACGCCAATGCGGCTGCACGCCGTCGGCTTCTTTGGCCGCACGATCGGCATCAGTCAGTTCGAGCGCGCCGCGATCATAGATCGGCGGCAAACCGCGTCCGAGCAGGACCTTGCGCTTAAGCTCGAGCTCCTGCTGCGTTTCATAAGCAGGGTAAATCCGGCCCGCTGCGCGCAATGTATCAAAGGCTGCTTCATAAAGGTTCAGCCGCTCCGACTGGCGTTCTTCACGCGTTGCCTCAATGCCCAGCCACGCCAGATCGGCACGGATAGCATCGACATATTCTTCTTTCGATCGCTCCGCGTCGGTGTCGTCGATGCGCAGAATGAACTCACCGCCCGCCAGTTGCGCGAGCATCCAATTGTGGAGCGCGGTGCGGATATTGCCGACATGCAGGCGGCCAGTGGGCGAAGGGGCAAAACGTGTGATTGTCATACCGCCTCCGGTAGAGTGCGGCGGCGCGCCTCGCAAGCGTTCAAGCGACGCGCATTTCGGCAGCGACGAGGCTGAGCACGGCATCCCACAATCCGTGGTTGCGTTCGTGGCGGATAAGACCTTCGATGGCGTGCTCGAACCCGGACCGATCACATCTCACGGCGCTGTCAATCATAGAACCGATCGTTGCCTCATCATAACTTAGGTACAGGCAGCAAAAGCGAGAGATTTTGATGCTTTCGGGCCATTCGGCACCAATCACTTGCGCAAGGATGTAGGCTTTGGCCGCGACTTCGACGCTGCTTAATCGCGAGGTAAGCTCGGGAATCGGGTCGCGTTCCGCATGCTCATAAAGCGCAATGAGCCTAAGTGAATAGATGAAGCGCGCGGCTATGGGATGCAGCGCATCAACCTCCCGCGGCGCCATAAGGTCATTGATCCATTGCTGCGATGAGCGAGCGTGAGCCGGTTTAGCCATTGTGCGAGTTCTCCGAGTGTGCTGACAACACACCTACCTTAGGTGCGAATGCTTCGCAATAGCATACGGACGGGCGGCCTTCTCTCCTTTCTCGCACGGCAGGCGCGCTATTGTGCGAACAGCGTAACTGATCGGCCACCTCCTGACAGCCGTATGGCGTTGGCAGGTGTTCGCTCTGCACGGGTTGCAGCATCAAGAGCGTCCGCAAGCTGCTGCCATTGGGGACGGACGCCGATCGCGCAGATTGCCCTTTCCGGCACTGGTATTTCGCCCGGCGCAACCTCTGGAGTCGGTTCTCGGAAACGTTTAAGTTTAAATGCCTCGCTTTCGAAATCAACGGTCCAGACGAATCCCGCACAGGTCGGTTCGTAAGAGAGCAATGCTCCATCCACTGATACCGCGATACCGGTGTTTCCGGCCAATTCGCGGTCGTCGATGCCAGCGACACGGTATTCACCCAGCAGATCGCCGACGCTGGTCAGGGGAATTCCGCCAGGGACGCGTTCCGGGGCGTACATCCCTTCCTCGCTGCTTGTAACAATGGCCTCGGGCGGCGGCGCTGGCTCGCTTTCGTAGCAAGAACTCAAAGACGCCAGCGCGAGCGCAGCCACACATGCACCGCGCATCACCGCGGTTCGATCGCAAAACTGTGCTCGATATAGAGGAAGACCTCTGTTTCGCTGGCCTGTTGCCAATATAGGTCGCCATCTAGCCCCGTAATCCGGACACCATATCCGGCCCCGAACATGCTTGCATAGTCGGTTGATTCCTTGGCGATATGGCGCACCACGGCGCTACGATATTGCTCTGGATTGTCGATTGCGAGGCCGGTTGTCCCGACATCAATGAAGGACCGCCCCGTGGCGGGCACAGCCGCTTTGAACGCAGCGATCCTTTCTGCTGTTGCACGAACACTCGGCGCATTGTTTTGCAAGGGGATACGGGCATAGATCTGCACCCGGCTTGTATCTGGACGATTGCCGCCCACGACCGGCAGTGCGCGCATATTGGCGCTCGTCACCGGCTCCAACGTATATTGGCCCGCGACCAGAGTGATCCCTTCCGCCTCTGCGCGGGTCAATGTCGCCGATAACATCGCGAACAATTCTTCGACCCGTTCATCGGGATTTCGCGAATCGGAGCTGACAAACAGCGGAGTAATGAAATAGTCGGCCCTGCGCGTCACCCCAATTGCGGCTGGCCCGCTGGAAGTAAAATAAGCATTTGCAGAAGAGCGATCCTGCCGTGCTCCCGTAACGATGACTGTGTCTTGCGCGAAGACCGGCGCAGCGGTCCCTAGCATCATCCCCGACAGGCCAGCGGCCAATATCAACCTTTTCATCCGTCCCTCCTCTTTTGAATGCGGTTAATCATGACCCCACCAGACCGACTGCGATATGAACGAGGCACAAAAAACCCCGCCGGAAGCAGATGCTTCCAGCGGGGTCTTTTAGTCCCGGAAGGGCAATAGGGCTTAATCCGCTGCGGGAGTTCCGCCCATAGCGGCCTTCATTGCTTCTTCGCTCGAAACCGGATCGGCGACAGGCTCTGGCTCGACTGCGTTTGCAGCTGCCAGCTTGTCCTGTTGCTTTTTCCACTGCGCTTTAAGCGAAGCGTCGCGGCTGTTGGCGGTGACGCGCATCCGGTTCATGCCCGCACCGGTACCGGCTGGGATGAGACGGCCAACGATCACGTTTTCCTTCAGACCGATCAGCGTGTCTTTCTTACCTTCGACCGAAGCCTGAGTAAGAACGCGGGTCGTTTCCTGGAACGACGCAGCCGAGATAAAGCTGCGGGTCTGCAAGCTTGCCTTGGTGATGCCGAGCAAGATTGGAGTGCCCTCAGCGGGCTGCTTCGACTTGGTCAGCTTCGCGTTGTATTCGAGCATCTCTGCATGATCGAGTTGTTCACCCGGCAGCAGCGTCGTGTCGCCGCCATTCGTGATTTCAACTTTCTGCAGCATCTGGCGAACGATCACCTCAATGTGCTTATCGTTGATTTTCACGCCTTGCAGTCGGTACACTTCCTGAATCTCGTTGACGAGATATTCAGCCAGCGCCTCAACACCCATGACTTCGAGGATGTCGTGCGGGTTAGGCGCGCCGGAAACAAGGGTATCACCCTTCTTCACGAAATCGCCCTCTTGCACATCGATCACCTTGGTCTTGGCGATCAGGTATTCGACTGGATCCCCTTCCTCTGGGACAATCGCGATCTTGCGCTTCGCCTTATATTCGCGGACAAATTCGATCTTGCCCGAGATTTTGGCGATGACCGACATGTCCTTAGGCAAACGCGCTTCGAACAGTTCTGCAACACGCGGCAAACCACCGGTGATGTCGCGGGTCTTGGCAGCTTCACGCGATGCACGCGCGAGGATGTCACCTGCTTCTACCGTCTGACCGTCTTGGACCGACAGGGTCGTACCCGGAGCAAGCATGTAACGCTGTGCATCGGTTTCGCCTTCGTCGGTCTGACCTTCGGCAAGCAGAGTCATGCGCGGACGCAGCTCTTCTTTCTTCTTGCGCCCGGTTGCACGGTTTTCGGTCACGACACGCTGGGCGATGCCCGTTGCGTCATCGGTTTGCTCTTCAAGCGTCGTACCTTCGATCAGATCCTGATACCGCACCACACCCGATTGCTCGGTGATGATTGGCAAGGTGAACGGGTCCCACTCTGCAAGGCGATCGCCTTCTGTCACGCTCTCGCCATCCTTGAACATGAGCACGGTACCATAAGGCACTTTGTGCATTTCACGTTCGCGGCCCTCGGCATCGATCACGGCGATTTCACCACTACGAGCGAGCGACAGGATGCGGCCCTTCTTATCGGTGATGGTCGGCATACCGCGCAATTCGATTTTACCGGTCGAGATCGATTCAAGATGCGATGTTTCGTTGAGCTGCGCCGCGCCGCCGATGTGGAATGTCCGCATCGTAAGCTGTGTGCCCGGCTCACCGATCGACTGAGCAGCGATAACGCCGACAGCCTCACCGATGTTGACCGGCGTACCGCGAGCAAGATCGCGTCCGTAGCAAGTCCCGCAAACGCCCATGTCCGCTTCGCAGACCAATGGTGAACGGATCTTGGCAGACTGAGTTTCAGCCGCTTCAATCTCAACAACCATAGGCTCGTCGATCAAAGTGCCCGCTTTCACGATCACTTCGCCGGTCGCCGCATTGACGATGTCTTCTGCGGTTGTCCGGCCCAGAATACGCTCACCCAGTGATGCGATCACCGAACCACCTTGAACAATAGCGCGCATTTCGAGTGCGTTCTCGGTTTTGCAGTCCTCAACCACGATGGTGCAATCCTGCGACACATCGACAAGCCGGCGTGTCAGGTAACCTGAGTTCGCCGTCTTAAGCGCGGTATCGGCAAGGCCTTTACGCGCGCCGTGGGTGGAGTTGAAGTATTCAAGGACGGTCAGACCTTCCTTAAAGTTCGAGATAATCGGCGTTTCGATGATCTCGCCTGACGGTTTAGCCATCAGACCGCGCATCCCGGCAAGCTGCTTCATCTGCGCTGGTGAACCACGCGCGCCCGAATGGCTCATCATATAGATCGAGTTGATCTCTTTTTCGCGGCCATTTTCGTCGATTGGCGTCGCCTTAATTTCATCCATCATGGCGTCGGCAACCAAATCACCGCACTTGGACCAGGCGTCGATAACCTTGTTGTATTTTTCCTGCTGAGTGATCAGGCCGTCCTGATATTGCTGTTCGTAATCAGCAACCAGAGCCTTCGCATCGGCAACCATGCCAATTTTGGAATCAGGGATGATCATGTCATCCTTACCAAAGCTGATGCCGGCCTTAAACGCGTTGCGGAAACCCAATGTCATGATCGCGTCAGCAAACAGTACCGTGTCTTTCTGACCGGTGTGACGGTACACTTGGTCGATTACATCACCGATCTCACGCTTGGTGAGCAGGCGGTTGATGATGTCGAAAGGAACCTTGTGGTTTTTCGGCAGGCATTCGCCAATCAGCATCCGGCCCGGTGTCGTCTCAAAACGCTTGAGCGCAACCTTACCCTTTTCATCGGCCTGCGGAACGCGGGCGAGGATTTTGGTGTGAAGCGTAACAGCCTTAGTTTCTAGAGCATGGTGCACTTCAGCCATATCGGCAAAGCGCGGCAGGCGTTCGACTTTCGTGCCGTCTTCGTTGTCGAGGTATTCAGGTGTTTTTTCCTGACGTTCCATCGAAAGGTAATAAATACCCAGGACCATATCCTGCGAAGGCACGATAATGGGCTTACCATTGGCTGGTGAGAGGATGTTGTTGGTCGACATCATCAACACGCGCGCTTCTAGCTGGGCTTCGAGTGAAAGCGGCACGTGCACGGCCATTTGGTCACCGTCGAAGTCGGCGTTGAAGGCCGAGCAGACCAGCGGGTGAAGCTGAATCGCTTTACCTTCGATCAGAACGGGTTCGAACGCCTGAATGCCGAGACGGTGAAGCGTAGGCGCACGGTTCAAAAGAACCGGGTGCTCGCGGATCACTTCGTCAAGGATGTCCCAGACTTCCTTGCGCTCTTTTTCGACCCATTTTTTCGCTTGCTTCAGAGTCATCGAAAGACCCTTCGCATCGAGGCGTGCGTAGATGAACGGCTTGAACAGTTCGAGCGCCATTTTCTTTGGCAGACCGCACTGATGCAATTTCAACTCTGGACCGGTCACGATGACCGAACGCCCAGAATAATCGACGCGCTTACCGAGCAAATTCTGACGGAAACGGCCCTGCTTACCCTTGAGCATGTCGGACAGCGACTTCAGCGGACGCTTATTGGCACCCGTGATCACGCGGCCGCGGCGGCCATTGTCGAACAGCGCGTCAACGGCTTCCTGCAACATGCGCTTTTCATTGCGGACAATGATGTCCGGCGCGCGCAGTTCGATCAGACGCTTCAGGCGGTTGTTGCGGTTGATCACGCGGCGGTACAGATCGTTGAGATCGGACGTCGCAAAGCGGCCACCATCCAGCGGCACCAGCGGGCGCAGCTCTGGTGGGATCACGGGGATCACTTCGAGGATCATCCATTCAGGACGGTTGCCCGAATCGATGAAGCTTTCAACGACCTTCAGACGCTTGATGATCTTCTTCGGCTTGAGCGTCGATTTGGTAACCGCCAGCTCTTCCATCAGATCGTCGCGCTCTTGCTCCAGATCGAGATCCATCAGCATGACCTTAACCGCCTCAGCACCGATGTCGGCGGAGAATGCGTCTTCGCCATACTCGTCTTGCGCTTCGAGCATTTCGTCTTCGGTGAGTAGCTGGAATTTCTCAAGCGGGGTCAGACCCGGCTCAATCACAACGTAGCTTTCGAAGTAGAGAATGCGCTCAAGCTGCTTAAGCTGAATGTCGAGCAGCAGGCCGATGCGCGAAGGCAGCGATTTCAGATACCAGATATGCGCCACAGGAGCAGCAAGCTCGATGTGACCCATACGCTCACGGCGTACCTTGGTGACGGTGACTTCAACGCCGCACTTCTCGCAGACAACGCCTTTATACTTCATCCGCTTGTACTTGCCGCACAGGCATTCGTAATCCTTCACAGGACCAAAGATGCGCGCACAGAACAGGCCGTCACGCTCAGGCTTGAACGTACGATAGTTGATGGTTTCAGGCTTCTTGATCTCACCGAAGGACCATGAACGAATACGCTCTGGCGATGCGATCCCGATTTGGATCTGGTCGAAAGTATCCGGCTTAGACAGCTGGTTGGTGAATTTGGTCAGTTCATTCATGACTTAGTTCCCTCAGGGGGTGAATTCTTAGAAACGGGTTAGGGAGAGGGGCGCCGCCTGCGCAGCGCCCGCTCACTTATTCCGCTGCAATCGCGCCGAAACCTGCGCCGCCCTCTTCGCCGTCAGACAACGACTTGAGTTCGACGTTCATGCCCAGCGAGCGCATTTCTTTCACGAGAACGTTGAAGCTCTCTGGAATGCCCGCTTCGAAGGTGTCGTCGCCCTTGACGATCGCTTCGTAGACCTTGGTCCTGCCAACAACGTCATCCGATTTGACGGTGAGCATTTCCTGCAAGGTGTAAGCAGCGCCGTATGCTTGCAGTGCCCAGACCTCCATCTCACCAAAGCGCTGTCCGCCGAACTGCGCTTTACCACCCAGCGGTTGCTGAGTGACAAGCGAGTAGGGACCGATCGAACGAGCGTGGATTTTGTCATCAACCAAGTGGTGCAGTTTGAGCATATAGATAATGCCCACGGTCACCTTACGGTCAAACGCATCTCCGCTGCGGCCATCATAGAGGACCGATTGGCCCGAACTATCGATACCGGCCTTGATCAGCATTTCCGAAACGTCTGGCTCACGCGCACCATCGAACACTGGCGTACCCATCGGGACACCGGCGGCGACGTTTTGCGCAAGATCAACAATCCCAGCGGTTGTACGGCTATCGAGATCTTCGAAATACTGTTCGCCGTAAACGTCTTTCAGACGCTCAACGACCGCTTCTGGTGGTTTCACATTGGCGTAATCTTCGGCAGCGTTTGGATTGGCGAGTTTCCACTCTTCGAGCTTCTCCGCAATATCCATACCCAGACCGCGCGCTGCGAAGCCAAGGTGCGTTTCAAAGATCTGACCGACATTCATGCGCGAAGGCACACCGAGCGGGTTCAGAACGAGGTCGACCGCAGTGCCATCTGCGAGGAACGGCATGTCCTCAACCGGCAGGATGCGCGAAATCACACCCTTGTTACCGTGGCGTCCGGCCATCTTATCGCCCGGCTGCAGCTTACGCTTCACCGCGACGAAGACCTTGACCATCTTGAGCACGCCCGGCGCCAATTCATCACCGCGTTCGAGTTTCTCTTTGCGATCTTCAAACTTCGCATCGATCATGCCGACGCTCTCGTCATATTGCGCCTTGATTGCCTCAAGCTGCGCCTGACGATTGTCATCGGCTACTGCGAATTTGAACCACTCGTGACGGTCGAGTTCACCGAGGGCTTCCTCAGTGATCTCCATGCCCTTCTTAAGACCCTTTGGCGTTGCCGAAGCCGTTTGGCCCTGCAGCATTTCGCCAAGACGGTTGTAAGTCGCACGGTTCAGAATGCCGCGTTCATCGGCAGCATCCTTGCGGAGGCGTTCGATTTCTTCGTTCTGAATCGCACGGGTACGGTCATCAACTTCGATACCGTGGCGATTGAACACCCGGACTTCGACAATCGTACCAGCAACACCCGGTGGCAGACGCAGTGACGTGTCACGCACATCGCTTGCCTTCTCACCAAAGATCGCACGCAGGAGCTTTTCTTCCGGCGTCATCGGGCTTTCGCCCTTTGGTGTGATCTTACCAACCAGAATATCGCCCGGATGCACTTCTGCACCGATGTAGACGATGCCCGCTTCGTCGAGGTTGCGAAGCGCTTCCTCGCCAACGTTCGGGATATCGCGGGTGATGTCTTCTGGCCCAAGCTTGGTGTCGCGCGCCATCACTTCAAATTCATCAATGTGAATCGAGGTGAAGACATCGTCCTTCACGATACGCTCGGAAATGAGGATGCTATCCTCATAGTTGTAGCCATTCCAAGGCATAAACGCGACGAGGCTGTTCTTGCCCAGCGCCAGTTCGCCCAGATCAGTCGAAGGACCATCGGCGATGATATCGCCCGGCTCAATCGACTCGCCAACCTTCACCAGCGGACGCTGGTTGATGCAGGTGTTTTGGTTCGAACGTTGGAATTTTTGCAGCGTGTAGATGTCGACGCCGGACTGGCCTGCTTCGACATCACCGATTGCGCGGATCACGATACGGGTCGCATCGACCTGATCGACGATTCCGCCGCGCTTGGCCGCAATCGCAGCGCCCGAATCGCGCGCCACGGTTTCTTCCATGCCGGTTCCAACCCAAGGGGCCTCCGCTTTGACAAGCGGCACAGCCTGACGTTGCATGTTCGAACCCATAAGAGCGCGGTTGGCGTCATCGTTTTCCAGGAATGGAATAAGCGATGCTGCGACCGAAACGAGCTGTTTCGGCGAAACGTCCATAAGCGTGACCGTTTCGCTAGGCGCCATCAGGTTATCGCCCGATTGACGCGCAGAGATCAGGTCTTCGACAAAGGTTCCATCGTCATTCAGCGCGGCCGAAGCCTGTGCCACGGTGTGCTTCTGCTCTTCCATCGCGGAAAGGTAGATCACATCGCCAGTGACGTGGTTGTCCTTCACCGTGCGGTACGGTGTTTCGATAAAGCCATATTTGTTCACCCGGCTGAACGATGCCAGCGAGTTAATCAGACCGATGTTCGGGCCTTCCGGCGTTTCAATCGGGCAGATACGGCCATAGTGGGTTGGGTGAACGTCGCGGACTTCAAAGCCAGCGCGCTCACGCGTCAGACCACCCGGCCCAAGCGCCGAAACACGGCGTTTGTGGGTGACTTCTGACAGCGGGTTGGTTTGGTCCATGAACTGCGACAGCTGCGATGAGCCGAAGAATTCGCGTACCGCAGCAACAGCTGGTTTCGCGTTGATCAGGTCGTTGGGCATGACGGTCGAAACATCGACGCTGCTCATACGCTCCTTAACGGCGCGCTCCATCCGCAGCAGGCCAACGCGGTACTGGTTTTCCAGCAACTCGCCCACCGAACGCACACGGCGATTGCCGAGGTTATCGATGTCATCCACGTCGCCCTTGCCGTCTTTCAGACCGACAAGCTCCTTGACCACCGCAAGGATGTCTTCCTTGCGCAGAGTGGTCACGGTGTCTTCGGCGTCCAGTTCCAGACGCATGTTGAGTTTAACCCGGCCAACAGCCGAAAGGTCATAGCGTTCGCCATCGAAGAATAGACCTTCGAACAAAGCGTCAGCGGTTTCTTTGGTTGGCGGTTCGCCCGGACGCATAACCTTGTAGATCGCCTCCAGACCTTCATCACGGTTCTCGGCCTTATCGACCTGGAGCGTGTTGCGAATCCACGGTCCGGTGTTGATCTCGTCGATGTCGAGCGTCTCGAGCGTGTCGATGCCAGCAGCGTCGAGCGTTTCGATGTGCTCAAGCGTCACTTCATCACCGGCTTCGATGTAGATACGGCCCGTGCTTTCGTCGATCAGGTCATAAGCTGCATAGCGGCTCACCGCCTCCTCGACCGGCAACAACAGATGCGTCAGACCGTCTTTTGCCGCTTTGTTCGCAGCACGCGGGCTGATCTTTTGACCTGATGCGAAGATTTCTTCGCCCGTATTGGCATCCACCAACGGGAAAGCTGGTTTCTGGCCGCGCCATGCGTCGGCGACAAATGGGATCTTCCAACCGTCTTTGGCGCGTTCCCAAACAACAGTGTCGTAGAAATGGTGCAGGATGCCCTCGCTATCGAGGCCCAACGCATAAAGCAGCGCGGTGACGGGAAGCTTACGCTTACGGTCGATGCGGACATTGACGATGTCCTTGGCGTCGAATTCAAAATCGAGCCAGCTGCCGCGATACGGAATGACGCGCGCAGCAAACAGTAGTTTACCCGAGGAGTGGGTTTTGCCGCGATCGTGATCGAACAGAACGCCCGGCGAACGGTGCATCTGCGATACGATAACGCGTTCTGTACCGTTGATGATGAAAGTGCCGTTATCCGTCATGAGCGGCATATCGCCCATGTAAACGTCTTGCTCTTTAATATCGAGAACAGAGCGCGTTTCGGTTTCTTGGTCGACTTCGAATACGATCAAACGCAGCGTCACCTTCATCGGTGCGGCGTAAGTGATGCCGCGCTGACGGCACTCGGTCGTGTCGTATTTCGGTTCTTCAAGCACGTAATGCACGAAATCAAGCTCAGCAGTGCCAGCGAAATCGCGGATCGGGAAGACGCTGCGCAGCGTCTTTTCCAGGCCGGATACATAACCGGTTGCCGGGTCAGAACGGAGGAACTGTTCGTAGCTCTCCCGCTGGACTTCGATCAGGTTAGGCATCTGGACGACTTCGTGGATGTCGCCAAAAATCTTACGGATGCGCTTTTTCGCGGTGCCCTGCGCCTTACGACTGCGGACGGCTGGTTTGGTCTTTGGACCCTTTGCCGGGGTCTTTGCCTTGGATGCCATGGAAGAGATATGCCTCTTTATTGGTGAGCGCACAGGAGGGGTCCTGACCGCTGATTTGTCATTAGGTCGTCACGCGAGACCTGAACCATAAACGACGCAAAATCGCCGCAAACCCAGACACACCCTTTTCGGTGCCGCCTTGGTTGCAGCGTATTCACAATCGCGAGTATGGCTTATCGCCGCTTCCATTCTTAGACCCATTCCCGCGTATGAATCGGTCCTGCTCGAAGCTGACGTGCACAGTGCATGTAGGAATTAGGTCTGGATGTGTCAAATGCGTTCGTGTTCACATCGGACGAACCGTCGCCAAATACCACCTCTGGCGGCAAATTGACGGGCTTTGGGTAGAGGGGTAACCGGCGGGTATTCCCTTGGAGAATAGGCGCACAGCAATGGCCCAATCGATGTTCGATGACCCGCAGTAACTTTTCACCTTCTGCTCGGTCCTGCGCGACAATGGGAATGAGGGGCAAGCTATTTCGCTCGCCACGCGGCAGGCCGCCGTATCCTTGATATCGGGACTGGCACTGGGCTGCTTGCGATGATGGCTGTTCGCGCCGGCGCAGAGCACGTTTATGCCTGCGAGGTGAATGCCAATAAGGCCGATCTGGCGCGTGAGATCATTGCGGCGAATGGTATGGCAGACAAAATTACGGTCCTGAACGCCTATTCGCTCGACCTGGACAGGGAACGCGCCGCGACGTCTGTTTCGGCGGCGTTCTCAGCTGTGCGCTAGTCGCAAAACAATATGACACATATCGTTTTTCAATATTATTGTTTGACAATAAATCGAATCACTCACTAGATCGAGATTATTGAAAAACGATATGCACTTTATAGGAGAACGATATGACACGGATTTTTGCAAACTCGCTTGCCGCCTTCGCCGCGGTGATCATCGCAGTTACCTCGATTGGAACAATCGTGAACGTGCCCCCGGCTTCGGCGCAAACTTCCCAGCCGATCAGCCAGATGGCCGAACTCGCCTAGTTTTAACAAAGAAGAGGCAGCAGCCATGACAAACAAACCGAATGATTTCCTACTGCTGGCGGGCAAGGTGCTCACCATCATCATGCAGGTCTTTATGGTGATCGGAGCGTTCGTTCTCGTGATCGGCTTTGGCATAATTCTGTTCGCACAGAATTTAATAACCAACGAAATCGCCGCCAAATATGGCGAGGCTGTAGACGCATTTCCAGTTCTGCCTGCACTCGGAGTGATCGCGCTTGCCTTCGCCTGCGTAGCGCTCATATTCCTCTTCTTCGGGAAACTTCGTGCAATCATCTCAACCGTGGGCGCAAGCGATCCTTTCGTTCCTGAAAATGCTGAACGGCTAAATATAATGGCCTGGATTCTGCTTGCGGTTCAGGTGCTTACTATCCCGATTTCGGGCTTGGGACTCTTGCTCGCCAATTGGGCTGAGCCGCTGGACAATGCCGACATCACGATTGATGCAGGTCTCGATATTGAGGGTATCCTGATGGTGATCATCCTGTTTATCCTCGCCCGAGTTTTCAAACATGGCGCGGCGATGCGCGACGATCTCGAAGGGACCGTGTGATGCCTGCTGATGATGAAGGAGCAACGATCATGGTCAAACTCGATGATCTGCTGCACGAACGCCGCATGACGCTGACTGAGCTGGCGGAACGGGTGGGCCTCACCCTCGCCAATCTGTCGATCCTCAAGACTGGGAAAGCCAAAGCGATCCGCTTTTCCACCCTCGCCGCGATCTGCCGTGAGCTGGACTGTCAGCCGGGTGACCTGCTCGCTTATCCGATTGAAACTGATTGAAACTCTGGAATTCTGCAGCGGTATCATGCATGAAGCAGATGAACTCGGGGGCAATTTTCCGGGAATTTCAGGAGATTTTTATGAAACGCGCAATTCTTTTTATCGCTCCACTGGCTTTCGCAATCACCGCATGTGATGGCGCCAAGGAAGAACTCGGCGAGGAAATGGACGATGTCCGCGAAGCTCAGGGTGAAGTTATTGACGAACAGTCTGACGTTCTCGAAACGCAGGCCGAAATCGCTGAAGACGCTGGCAACCTGACCGAAGCGCAAGATCTGGAAGCTGAAGCCGAAGCTCTCGAAGATGAGGCTGACGGTATCTAAACCGAAACGCTGCGTTCTTCGGAACAGATGCAAAGAATCGAGCCGGGCCGGATACATTCCGCGCCCGGCTTTTCTTGACTCTCGCTGCGGTGCAGTTAAATGCGCCGCTGACCGCAAGGCTTAACCGCTGAACCGGTCATCCGTCCAAGACAGCAGGTGGAGACAATCAGGTCTCCTTAATTTCCAGCCTAGACGGGGACAGAGAATTTCGCGGTGCCGCCTTGCGGGGCCGCAAAAGAGCAAGCTAGCTCACCCTCCTTCCCCATCATTGGACTTTTCGGCGTCGATGAACGGCGCCGGGAAACATGAGCCGGCCGGGTAGATTCGTCTGCGCGGCCATTAGTGAAGGAGTATGGCATGGATCGTTCGCAAAAAGCCGACGCGGTTGCCCAGCTCAATGCAGCTTTCAAAGATGTTGGTGTGGTGGTCGTCACCCGCAACCTCGGCCTGACGGTGGATCAATCCACCGATCTGCGCGGAAAGATGCGTGATGCTGGTGCTACTTATAAGGTTGCGAAGAACCGTCTCGCCAAGCTCGCCCTGAAGGACACCGATTACACCGGGATCGATGAGTATCTCACCGGTCCTACCGCGCTGGCTTGGTCTGAAGACCCGGTCGCAGCTGCGAAAGCAGCTGTCGAATTCGCAAAGTCGAATGAGAAGCTCGAAATCGTCGGTGGTTCCATGGGCACACAGGTGCTCGACGAAGCTGGTATCCGGGCTCTCGCCTCGATGCCCAGCCTCGATGAGCTTCGTGGCAAGCTCGTGGGTCTTGTTAATGCGCCGGCGACGAAAATCGCTCAGGTCGTTAATGCCCCTGCGAACAAGCTGGCCCGTGTGTTCGGCGCATATGCTGCCCAGGACGCCGCTTAATAAGCACGCTGCTTAAGAGACGCTCTCGCAAGAGACGAAACAACCATTGGGGCAAGGGCAAGAACCCATCCGCCCCGTTAATATATTGGAGTGAACATCATGGCTGATATTGCCAAGCTTGTTGAAGAACTTTCGAAGCTGACCGTCCTTGAGGCAGCTGAACTTGCAACTGCTCTTGAAGATGCATGGGGCGTTAGCGCCGCTGCTGCAGTTGCTGTAGCTGGCCCAGCTGCCGCTGCTGAAGCTGTTGAAGAAAAAGACGAATTCGACGTTATTCTCACCGGTGACGGTGGCAAGAAAATCCAGGTCATCAAGGAAGTCCGCGCCATCACCGGTCTGGGACTCACTGAAGCCAAGGGCCTCGTCGAAGGCGCGCCAAAGCCTGTTAAGGAAGGCGTTAACAAGGCAGAAGCTGAAGAAATCAAAGCCAAGATTGAAGCAGCCGGCGGTACGGTTGAACTCAAGTAATCTTGCGAAAAGTTTTGTGGGTGTCTTGAAGCACCTGCAGATGGGGGGCGGTATCAGCAATGGTGCCGCCCTTTTCCATTTCGTAAGATGCCACCGGCAAGACACCGCATGGCGAAATGCCGCGCGAAAAGTTACCGTGGGATCTGGTTCATCAGTACGCGATCCTGCCCCATCGATTGCACGCCGATCTGCTCAATTTGCACTTTCGCGGCTTGCGGCGCGTCATCGTAATCGATGCCAAACTCAATCTCATCATACACAGGATCATAGCTGATCGGGATACCTGCGGCCTGCAATTGTGCCAGCGTTACAAACGATCCCATCGCAGAAGCGCCAGAAATCCGGTCGAGCTCAGACGCGCTGTAACGGTCACGCAAAAGATCGACCACAGACCCAAGCCGGACGGCGATTGTCCCGTTCAGCTGTTGAAAATCGACTCTGCCTGTCATCACCCCATTAATGCGTGCATCCAGGTGCGTCTTAGCCACCAATTCGGCCTCCGCCGCAGCGCTGCTGGCACTAACATCTGGAACGGGCGAAGATAGCGGTATGGCGCGCGCGGTTCGATCAACACCAGAACTTGTGGCCGGGCCAGTCGAAGACCTCGCCGAGACGGACAAGGCCTCGCGCACGCTACCAGAAACGCCGCCAGAAACGTCGAGCGTCCCAGCAAAAGCGGCCGCAATAGCCTCATTGGCCACCGCGACACTGCGCCCAACAGACGATCCCGCTTGAAGGTTGGACCGTTCGCGCCGGACGACACGATCCTGTGGCGGCGTGAAGTTGGTTGCATTGGTGATCTGAGGCACATCGATCAACCGCACCCGCAGCGCCGAAGTCATAGAAGCGATGTCTTCGGGCGACTGTGTTGGCAGCCCTCTGGAAATCGTAAACGATACAGGTGTCGGCATTGCAACTCCAGCAAATGCCAGATCAAACCGTTTCGACCCTCCTTCAAGAAAGCCGAGCGGCATTGATTGTTGTTCGCGACCAGCGCGCGATTGACTGCTGAATGTTAGCGAGGCCGGTGCAATCGTCTCCGCTGCCATGGCGGATCGGTAGACTGGCGCCATAGCACCCACCGCAGGGCTCCAAATCGGTTGATCCAGCAGCACGCTCGGCTCGCGAACGTCGATTCGGAAATAAGGAGAATCCATCGCACCGGCCGATAGGTCAGGAATTGTGACAGCAACCGCAACCACCGCCACTCCGACCAAAATACGCGCTTTGCCGGTAAAGCTTAAAGCAGCCGAACCAATGAGCGCCGCCGTTTCGGACGCGCGCTGTGGCTGCTTGCGCCGGACAAATTGTTTTCTGTGCGCATTGGCACCGAATCCCCCACGTATTTACCCCAATGGCATTTATGAAGATATTCACCGCGTTTAGAAAGGAAAAACTAAGGAGCGACTTGGTCACCTGTCCTCGCCAAACAAGAATCCGCTTTCCATGACCTGTCCCCGCCCCTATTCCGGCCGGCTCGCCAAAACACATATTGGCGCGCGCGAACGGACAGTACATTGATGCGCGACACAGCAATTCAGGACACGCCCAGCTGGGGGCGGGAAGTCCGGGCAACATTGATGTTCGCCTGGCCGCTGGCGCTGGCCAATCTGCTGCAATCGGCGATCTACATCATTGATGTGATTTTCATCGCGCGCCTCGGTGAGGAACCGCTTGCCGCTTCGGGACTTGCAGCTGGGTTGTTCGGTCTAATCGTATGGAGTCTCGCCTCGCTTACCGGCGCGGTGGCGCCTCGTCATTGCCGAGGCAATTGGTTCGCGGTCGCCATCGTTCAGGCCAGTACGCCGAGCAACCCGAATGGCTATGTGGCTTGCTGTATTTGCGGGGTTTGCGGGCATGGGTCTAGCTTTGTTGCTGGGACCGGTGATGCGGGCGACGGGTCAGGAACCTGCGATCATCGCACTCGCCAGCCAGTATAATTATGTCGTCATCTTTTCGCTCATACCGATGCTTTTGTCTTCGGTGCTGCGAAATTATGTCTCAGCATTAGGCAGCCCGGTGTTCGCGACGGCTATTTCTGCCTTGGGCATACCGATTAACGCGCTTGCCAATTACGCCTTCATCTTTGGCAATTTCGGGGCGCCGGAATTGGGTCTGACTGGAGCAGCAGTGGCGACAATCATCACAGCACTGCTGATGCTGGCCGCCTATGTCATTATCATTCTGCTTAATCCTGCCATGGCGCGTTACCGGGTCTTTTATCGGTTTTGGCGCCCTGACTGGCAGCGTTTTTGGCTGATTGTCCGCATCGGAACGCCGATAGCACTGACCGTCATGGCTGAGGCTGGCGTGTTCAGCGCTGCCGCTTTCCTTATGGGCCGTATCGGCGCAGCGGAACTGGCAGGGCATATCGTCGCTCTCAATATCGCCGCACTCGCGTTTCAGGTGCCATTCGGCGTGGGGCAAGCGGCCACAATCCGGGTGGGATATTTCTACGGCGCGCGCGACAGCGAGGGCATCGCAAAAGCTGGCTGGGTCGCGCTCGCCATTGGTACGGGATTTATGGGCATCACCGCCACTATGATGGTGCTGGTGCCTGACTATCTGTTGATGATTTTTGTCGATATCGCGGATCCTGTAAACGCCGCGTTGGTCGGCTTCGCCCTGCAATTCTTGGTGCTGGCGGCTGCGTTTCAGCTGGTTGACGGGGTTCAGGCGGTGGCCGCCGGCAATTTGCGCGGGCTGCAGGATACTCGCGTGCCGATGTGGATCGCGATTTTCAGCTATTGGGTGCCCGGCTTTGGGCTCGCATTCGGGCTGGCATTTTTCACTCCGCTCGAAGGGACCGGCGTCTGGATCGGTCTTGCGACCGGTCTGGCGTTTTCGGCAGTTCTTCTCACATGGCGCTGGATGGCGCGCGAGCGGCTTGGGTTGACCAATCGCAGCAAGGCCGCGCCGGTTACGCCGCAGCCCGCGATGTGACCTCGCGCTGAGGGAACGGGATGGTAATGCCGGTTTCGTCGAACTTGGCTTTTGCCGCTTCGGTTAGCGTCCAGGACAGGTCGAGATAGTCGGATGTATTACACCACACCCGCAGCCCAATTCCGACCGCGCTGTCGTCAAGCGAGCTGACAAAAGCGATCGGAGCAGGATCATCCAGCACGCGCTCATCCGCATCAGCAATCGCCATCAGCTCATTGCGCGCCTGTTCCATACTGTCGCCATATCCGATGCCCACGATCAGTTCGAACCGGCGGATCGGATAGCGGTGAAAATTGATGATGGGCTGATTCCAAAGTTCGTTATTTGGCATCATCACAAATAGCCCGTCCGGCTGTTTGAGTTCGGTGGTGAACAGGCCGATTTTCTGAACCACCGCAGTGATCGACCCCACATTGATCGCTTCGCCAACCTTGAAAGGTTTTTGTACCAAATCATCACGCCAGAGGCCACATTGCTAAGCGTCCCCTGCAACGCCAGGCCCACGGCAAGAGCGGCACCGCCAAGCGCGGCAATGATGCTAGTCGTTTCCACCCCAAACTGCGTGAGCACGGTGACCAGCACCACGACCCACAAAGCGTATTTGACGAGGTTCGCCAACAGGCCAGATACGCTGGAGTCTAGCCGGTCTGCCCCATTCAAACCTTTGGAGTTCAAACCTTTGGAAACCCAGCGCGAGATAAAACTCGCCAACATCAATCCAATGACCAGAACCGCAATTCCGCCAACGATATCCATCAGATTGCCGCGCAGCCACAGATAGGCCTGTTCAGTGATTGTAAGCGCGGCAATATCAGTGGTGAAATTCATATTCAGGCTTTCGCTATTTACGCAGCGCCCCCGCAGGTTCGCCGGTTTTCTCTAGTGCACCGCTGATCTGGCGAGTGTGATCGGATTTCGGCAGCGCTTTAATAGGTCATGGCGCGGCTGGCCACCATCTGTGCAAAATGAAACATCGACCCGAAATTTAACTCGAATTTTTTTACCGGGCCGTCCTTGACTCAGGCAGTTGCGACAACCATCTGCCGTTCGCTGGCACTCTTACGAGGAGAGTGCCAATTTATTCTTCAACCCCTTTTAGAAAGGTCATCACTTATGGCATTTCGTCCGCTGCACGACCGCGTTGTGGTCCGCCGCATCGAAGCCGACCAGAAAACCGCTGGCGGCATCATCATTCCCGATTCTGCGCAGGAAAAGCCAAGCGAAGGCGAAATCGTCTCCGTTGGCGAAGGCGCCCGTGACGACGCTGGAGCACGTGTTCCAATGGACGTGAACGCTGGCGACCGCGTTCTGTTCGGCAAATGGTCCGGCACCGAAGTTAAGATCGACGGTGAAGACCTGCTGATCATGAAGGAAAGCGACATCATGGGGATCATTTCCTGATTTTCAGGAGCTGATCCAATTGACCCAATCGCAACCTAATCAAACCAATTTTCAGGAGAAACAATCATGGCTGCTAAGGACGTAAAGTTCGGCCGCGATGCCCGCGAAGGCATCCTCAGGGGCGTCGATACGCTCGCAAACGCTGTCAAAGTGACACTCGGACCAAAAGGTCGCAACGTTGTCATCGACAAGAGCTTTGGCTCACCGCGCATCACCAAGGACGGCGTTACCGTCGCCAAGGAAATCGAACTTAAGGACAAGTTCGAAAATATGGGCGCGCAAATGCTCAAGGAAGTTGCGTCGAAGACCAACGACCTCGCCGGTGACGGCACCACCACTGCAACCGTTCTGGGCCAAGCGATCATTCGCGAAGGCATGACCGCTGTTGCAGCTGGCATGAACCCGATGGATCTGAAGCGCGGTATCGACCTTGCTGTGACCAAGGTTGTAGCAGACCTCGTTGCCCGCTCGAAGGAAGTCTCGGGCTCAGCGGAAGTCGCACAAGTTGGCGTGATCTCCGCCAATGGCGACCGCGAAGTTGGCGAGAAAATCGCTGAAGCGATGGAAAAAGTCGGCAAAGAAGGCGTTATCACCGTCGAAGAAGCCAAGGGCCTCGAATTTGAGCTCGACGTTGTTGAAGGCATGCAGTTTGACCGCGGTTACCTGTCGCCATACTTCATCACCAACCCTGACAAGATGACGGTTGAACTCGAAAACCCGTACATCCTGATCCATGAAAAGAAGCTTTCGAACCTGCAAGCTATGCTGCCAGTGCTCGAAGCGGCTGTTCAAAGCGGACGTCCGCTGCTGATCATTGCTGAAGACATTGAAGGCGAAGCGCTCGCGACCCTCGTGGTCAACAAGCTGCGCGGCGGCCTCAAGGTTGCAGCGGTCAAGGCACCTGGCTTCGGCGATCGCCGCAAAGCCATGCTGCAAGACATCGCGATCCTCACCAAGGGTGAAATGGTCAGCGAAGACCTCGGCATCAAGCTTGAAAACGTCACTTTGGGCATGCTCGGCGAAGCCAAGCGCGTCACCATCGACAAGGACAACACGACCATCGTCGATGGCGCCGGTTCAGCTGAAGACATTCAAGCCCGCGTCGGTGAGATCAAGGCTCAGATGGAAGCCACGACCAGCGATTACGACAAGGAAAAACTGCAAGAACGTCTGGCGAAACTCGCAGGCGGTGTTGCTGTGATCAAGGTTGGCGGCGCTTCGGAAGTTGAAGTGAAGGAACGCAAGGACCGCGTCGATGACGCGCTCCACGCAACCCGCGCTGCGGTCGAAGAAGGCATCGTCCCCGGCGGCGGTACAGCGTTGCTCTACGCCTCAAAGGTCCTCGAAGGGCTCAAGGGTGAGAATGACGACCAGACCCGTGGTATCGTGATCGTTCGCAAGGCTATCCTCGCACCGATCCGTCAGATCGCAGAAAATGCCGGTCATGACGGCGCAGTCATCTCGGGCAATTTGCTTCGTGAAGACGACGAAACAATGGGCTTCAACGCTGCGACCGACACCTACGAAAACCTCGTGGCTGCCGGCGTCATTGACCCGACCAAGGTTGTTCGCACCGCTCTGCAAGACGCAGCATCGGTTGCTGGCCTGCTGATCACCACCGAAGCGGCGATCACCGACGCTCCGGAAAAAGACGGCGCTGGTGGCGGCGGCATGCCCGATATGGGCGGCATGGGCGGAATGGGCGGAATGGGCGGCTTCTAAGCCACTCACTTTCATCATAGCTTTCAAGAAAAGGCCCTGCAGGTTCGCTCCTGCGGGGCCTTTTTTCTTGCTCGCTTGCTTCAGTCGAAACGATTGAAGCCCTGACGCGTTGTGAAGGAAAGGAGAGTAAAGCTATGAAGCTTCCGCACAATTCTCATGTCGCCGTCGTCGATGGTGAGACCTTCCTGCTGTTCCGTAACTCGGGCCAAAATTTCGAACCTAAGCTGCAAAAAGAAGACAGCCCTGATCTCGACGTCACCAATTTCAGCGCCGGTGTGAAACATCAGGACGATGTCGGACAGAGACATGGACGCACAGATCTTGAAGAACTTGGTCACGCAGCCGCGACAACTGAATGGCTCAACGCGAAGGCTATTTCTGGCGATTTGAAGGACGTGCTGATCATCGCCGATCCCAAATCATTGGGGGAAATGCGCCAGCACTACCATTCGGAACTTGAAAAGCGCGTCGTCGGAGAAATCGACAAAACGCTCACCGGGCAACCGGTTGAGAAAATCGAACAGGCCATCGCCGCCGCTGAATAGGCGCTCGCCAGTTTTTTGAATTCATTGCCCCGGGGGACACTAGTCTCTCGGGGTTTTTCTGTTTCTTGGCCCGATAGTCCGCGTTACCAAGTCATGTATGGGGAATGATCTAACAACTGCGCCTCTGACCGAGCCGCCCTCTGCCTTTTGGGACTGGCTGACCGCGCTGGACACAATCATCGGGTTGATGGTTGCCGGTTTGGCGCTCGGCGCTTGAACTCGCCAGCCGC
Organism: uncultured Alphaproteobacteria bacterium; assembly: GCA_963789155.1. GTDB lineage: Bacteria > Pseudomonadota > Alphaproteobacteria > Sphingomonadales > Sphingomonadaceae > Erythrobacter. The sequence goes on from CAWBJN010000016.1 coordinate 64,527, forward strand.
ACTCGCGGCGCTTTCCTACATGGCCGCATTCGTGCCAATAATTGCTCGGTTCTTTGAAATTGTCGGATGGTGCAGCGAGCCAGAAAACGGTTTTTTGTTGGATAAGTGTCAAGCAAGTCATTCACAAGGTTTACGAGCAAAAACAGATATTTACTCTAATAACCATGCTTGACACATTGCTTAATGTGTCAAGCATGGTTCGTGATCTCAATGCCAGCGCAATTGCCTTGGCTGCGCGGGCACAAATTGGCCTTAGCCGCCCGAACGGCTGGCCTCTGCCGCTTCGATCACGCTTTCGTCCCAAGTGACCTGTGTTTGGGTCTGCGGGTTAAAGCGTGTGTTGGCATAGGATGCTTCTTCCGCTGCAGCGATTTCTGCAGCTGTGAGAAATTCACTAGGCTCGAGCGCAAACACATCGACGCCGCGCGTGATCTCTGTGCCGTAGATGCGACCATTGTACCAATATGAGGACCAATATCCGCCAACGACCAGCTGTTCGTCATTGATTGGACCACGATCAAAGAATGCGATTTCTTGCGGATTTGAACTGTCCGTGAAATCCATCAGGCTGATGCCGCCCTGATACCAAGATTGCACAAAGATATCGCGGCCCGGAACAGGCACGATTGAGCCATTATGCGCGACGCAATTCTCATATTCGCTTTGCGGTCCAGGCATTTTGTAATGGCTACGGAATTCGAGCTTGCCATCGACGATATCGTAAATCGCGTTCGCACCCCACGTCATCGGATCGGATGCCTTGCAACGCGGACGTCCGCCCCCGCCCCATTCATCGGTGAAGATCACTTTGGTGCCATCGTTGTTGAACGTGGCGGAGTGCCAATAGGCAAATCCCTTGTCGAACACGGCATCAGTGCGAACCGGGTTATATGGATCGGAGATATCCATCAAGATCCCGTTGCCCGAACACGCGCCCGCAGCGAGGTTGAGTGATGGGAAGACCGTGATGTCGTGGCATTGATTGGTTTGACGTGTGTCTTGCGCGCCTTCCTCGATTTCGCCGCCCTGCCACAGGCCAGCAATCTCGCCTGTCACGGTGTCCGCAAAAACGCGCGGGCTGCTGACAATGCGAGAAAGTGCAGGGTTTGCGATCGGGATTTCGATGACATCAATGCTGAACAATGCTGTGCGCGTGTCAGACGGATTATCAATGCAGCGCGCCAATTCTTCTTGTTCGCGAACACTGCTGGTGCCTGAATTGTAAACGACAATCTTTTCTGCATCGGCGCTTACGACCGAATGAGTGTGGCTGCCCCGGCAGGTTTGCACTTGGCCGACTTGCCTTACGGCGGTGAGATCAGAGATGTCAAACACCCGCAACCCGCGAAAACGTTCTTCGCTGACTTCGCCTTCAACACCTTGGAGTCCGCAATCCACGCGTCCGCGAGTTTGCTCGACGCTCATGATCAGAAGGTCGCCAACGACAGATACATCGCCTTGTCCACCCGGACATACGACCGAACTCATCAGAGCCGGGACGCCATCGTCGCCAAGCTTGAAAATGTTGAAGCCGTGATAGTTACCGGTGACCATGATATCATCGAAAAACGCCATGTCAGTGTTGGCGAAGTCGAGCAGCGGAGAACGCTCAGCGAACTGAGTGAGGCTTTCTTCGTCTTCACGCTCAGCGCCCTCTGTCTCGGCGTCGCCATCAGTCTCTACGACTTCTTCTGCTTCAGCCGCCGCGTCATCGGTGTCGTCAGCCTCATCTTCTTCACGTGGCGGAACAACCGCACGCAAATCGGCGGGATTTTCCGGATCGAAGAAGCCAGCTGGCTTAGGCAGGTAAGCAACATGACGCAGGTTCATGATCGCCTCACCCGCATCGGCAAAGCCCGGAGTAAGGTTGGCGCGTGGATCGGTAGAAAGCCCCGCTAGCAGAGCATCCATCCGGTCGATTTCGGTCGTCTGGTCATTGTCGATATCGCCGACAAAGCGGAACAGGATCGGGTCAGCTGCGCTACCGGGCTGATCAAGCAATTCTTTCGTCATGTCGATTGCGCCTTCGTGATGCGCAATCATCAGGGTCAGGAAAAGGCGATCGAACTCGGTTCCCTCAGCAGCGGCGAGAGCCGCCATTTGCTCGGGGCTCGCCATTCCAGCCATAGTGGAATGGTCCATCATCGCATGGCCGGCGTGGCCGCTCATATCGTGACCTTCGTGACCTTCGTGCCCCTGCATTCCAGCCATCGCAGATTGCTGGCCGCGCGCAGCAAGCCATTCATTCATGAATGTGATTTCATCCGCTTGGCTAGAAAGAATGCGGCCCGAAATAGTGACAACTTCTTCATTGTTGGTGCGGTCCGCAGCCAACTTAGCCATATCAACCGCCTGTTGATGATGAACGATCATACCCTGCATGAACCGGACATCAGCGCTCGTATAGCTTGATTTAGCGAGCTCAGTCGCCTCGTCAGCGCTCAATATCCGGCTCGCCTGGCCTGGCGCACCTGGCTGTACAATTGGTGCGGTCTGCGCCATGGCTAGGGTCGATCCCCCCAACAGCATTGCGGTAAAAATTGTGCGCGATGCCGCAGAAGCGGTGCGTATGCTGGTCATATCAGTCCTATTGTCCCTGTTTTCAAAAATGCTCAGGCATGTCTGCCGGACTTCGGAGGCTAGTCAAGCATTCAAATTGGGTCCGATGGCGCTGATCGATGAGCGACCAACCCAACCCTTCGAACAAAAGCGAGTTGGCGGAAATCGAGAATCTATGTGACTTTGCGTAGTCCGGTCGCGTAGCAGACACGTTTCGTCGCACGCGGCGAACCGAGCGCTTGTCGCGGCGAATCGCTACCACTTAGACGGTTTCATTAAGTCACCGCTAACCCTGTTTGGAGTAACAATAGCTGATGACCTCTTCACTTCGCTTCTCAATCTTCGCCCGCTTCCTGGCTCCAATTGCAACATTTGCTGCGGTTGTTGCCGCACCTGCTGCGGCGCAGACCAATGATTTGGAGGCTAGCTTCGACAATGCCTTTGGCACTGAAATGCGGTCGCCTGAGACCTTTGAGGCGATCTACGCCAACGGTTTCGAACAGCGCATCGCGGAACTTGCCAACGGAGATCAAGGGCGAATTGGCGTTGCCGCAGTCGACCTTGCTACCGGCGAACAGATCATGGTTTTGGGTGACCAACTGTTCCCAATGGCTTCAACCAGCAAGATTGCGGTTGCTGCGACTTATCTCGAAATGGTCGAACAGGGCCGCTATTCTTTGACTTCAGAGTTCCCGCTTCTGATTGGGGTTCGCTCGTCCAAGTTCTCATCACCCGCTGCGCCCGTGCGCGAAGGGGAGTATATGTCGGCGATTGATCTGATTGAGATCATGATCACGCGCTCCAGCAACCCCGCAACCGATTCGTTGCTCGCCGCTGTTGGCGGTCCGCAGGCTGTGAACAATTGGATTCGCAGACAAGGGATCAACGATTTTTCGATTGATCGAGACATTGCAACTTTGGTCCGCGATGATGGGGAATATGATCCAGCGACCTGGATCGATCCGCGGGATGCGGCCACGCCGCGCGCGATGGTTAGGTTGCTGCAAGGTTTGTATCGCGGCGATTTTCTGTCCGATCAAAGCCGGCGCGTGATCCTTGGCGCCATGAGCCGCACGACAACCGGTCGCCGCCGGATCGTCGCAAATATGCCAAATGAGGCGCGCGTCAGCCACAAGACAGGTTCGCTCAACAACACATCAAGCGACATCGGAATTATCGAATCGCCAGATGGGCGAGCAATCGCAGTTGCGATTTATGTCACTGGGCAAGGAACCCGGTTGGCGAGAGAACGCCGGATCGCGTCGATCGCGCGTGCTTTGTATGATGGTTTCTACGCTCAGGCGCGCCAGAATCCGAACCGCAATTGGACCAGCGCCCCGCGCACTGGCGGCTAATCCAAGCAAACTTGCCATACAAAGAAAAAGGCGGCGCCTCGCGGCACCGCCTTTTCTACATTCGACGCTTTCACCTAGATGAAAGCGCTGATGGAGCGAATTATTCGCCTTCCATTTCCGCTTCAGCTTCTGCAGCAGCATCTTCAGCGGCTTCAGTTGTTGCATCGGCAGCATCGACAGTGGCTTCAGCGGTTGCGTCTGCAGCCTCATCAACAGTCGCAGTGGTGTCTTCGACCATTGAACCAGCATCAGCAGCCATCGCATCATCTGTTTCGCTTACGGAGTCAGCGGATTCGCCACACGCGGTGAGGCTCAGAGCGGAGGTTGCAATCGCAGCGGCAAGAATGAACTTACGCATAAAATGAATTCCTTATTCATCGAGTAGACTTAGCGTGATCCGGTTTTGGACTAGCGCTAAAGCCGGCTTCTGACCCCCGGCTTCGATTTCTAAATAGTGGCCGAATTGTGGCATTGCAAGCTTTTTGACACATTTCGCCTCATTCTTGCCGTATTCTAGCCATGATTGCGTCGTGGTCCGATATACTCGTGGCCCGGATTGCAAAGCGACTTACGCCCCGCGCTCAGCGATGCTAGCAGGCATTTATGTCCACTGATCAGCAGCACCTCTACCTCGTCGATGGGTCGTCCTACATCTTTCGCGCCTATCATCGCCTACCGCCGCTGACCGATCCCGAAGGGACGCCGGTGGGCGCAGTCTATGGCTATACGACGATGCTGTGGAAGCTCGCCGATGATCTGGACGCAGCGGATGGCCCGACGCATCTTGCAGTAATCCTCGACAAGGATTCAAAAAGTTTCCGCAATGACATTTACCCCGAATACAAGGCGAACCGCCCTCCACCACCAGAGGATCTGCGCCCGCAATTTCCGCTGATCCGCGATGCGACCCGAGCATTCAGCCTGCCTTGTATTGAAGAATCGGGTCTGGAAGCCGACGATATCATCGCCTCCTATGCGCGTGAGGCACAGCGGCAAGGTTGGAACGTGACCATTGTCTCCTCTGACAAAGACCTGATGCAGCTCATTGGCGAGGTTGATGGGGCCAAAATCGACATGCTCGATACGATGAAAAGCGCGCGCATCTATATCCCCGAAGTTGAGGAAAAATTTGGCGTGAAGCCAGAGCTGGTCGGGGATGTGCTCGCTCTGATGGGGGATACGGCGGACAACATCCCGGGCATTTACGGCGTTGGCCCAAAGACTGCGAGCAAGCTGATCGCAGAACACGGCTCGCTAACCGCTGCGCTCGATCAAGCGCCGGATATGAAGAAATCCAAGCTCAAGGAGCGGTTGCTAGAAGGACGCGGCGATGCAGAGATGTCGCGTGTGCTGGTGACATTGAAAGAAGACTGCGATCTGCCCGTCGCGATTGAGGACATGCGGATTGAGAAAATTCCGGCAGAACCGCTTGCGGCATTTCTGGAAAAGCACGGCTTTACATCACTGCTAAAGCGGCTTGGTGCTGGCAGCGGCAGCCCGGAACGCACCAACAATCTTGATCCAGCCAAAGCTGACTTGGCCAGAGCTGGGGTAGGTGATGACGGCGATGCTGAGGGCAATCGCCAGAGGCTTGCCGAAATGCCTGCGGTGGATCGCAGCGCTTACGAAACCGTGCAAACCATCGAACGCCTTGAAGATTGGGTCGCTCGTGCGATTGCCGCTCGGCTGGTGGCGGTCGATACCGAAACGTCTTCGCTAGATTCGATGCAGGCGGATCTTGTCGGTGTCAGCTTAGCCCTTGGTGCAAATGACGCCTGCTATATCCCGCTTGCGCATGGCGGAACCGACCTGCTTTCTGAAAAGCCTGCGCAGATCCCCATAAAGGCGGCGCTTGAGGCACTGAAGCCGATGCTAGAGGACGACAGCGTCCTCAAGATATTCCAGAACGGCAAATATGACCTGAATGTTCTGGCGCGCCTAAATGTGCATGTCAGTCCCATCGAAGATACGATGGTGATGAGCTTCAATCTTGATGCTGGCCGTGGTGAAACCGGAATGGGCGGCGGTCACGGTATGGATGATCTGTCAGAACGCCATCTGGGCCACACACCGCTATCGTTCAAAGAGGTTTGCGGGACCGGCAAGAAGGCGATCTCTTTTGGCGAAGTCCTTTTGCCCCAAGCGACCGAATATGCTGCCGAAGATGCCGATGTCACATGGCGGCTCTATCAGCATCTCAAACCCCGGCTGGCGATAGAGGGGGGGACGAAAATCTATGAACGCGTAGATCGGCCCTTGATCCCGGTGGTCGCCGGAATGGAACGCGAAGGTATCAAGGTTGACCGCGCACAGTTGGCCAAGCTTTCGGAGAAATTTGCTGCCGAAACCGCTTCACTGGAAAAAGAAATTCACGCAATCGCCGGAGAAGAATTTGCAGTCGGCAGCCCAAAGCAATTGGGCGAAATTCTCTTTGAAAAGATGGGTTTCAAAGGTGGCAAAAAGGGCAAAAGCGGGCAATATTCGACTGACCAATCGGTGTTGGAAAAGCTTGCCACTTCCCGAGACGACACTGGGGACGGAATCGCCAAAAAGGTGCTCGAATGGCGACACCTTTCGAAACTCAAATCTACCTACACGGACGCGCTTCAAGCGCAGATAAACCCCAATACGGGGCGGGTCCATACCAGTTACAGCCTGGTTGGCGCACAAACAGGACGGCTTTCTTCGACTGATCCAAACCTGCAAAACATCCCGATCCGCACCGCCATCGGCCGCACCATCCGCGAGGCGTTTGTGCCTGAAGCTGGCAATGTGATCTTAGCTGCCGATTACAGCCAAATCGAACTTCGGCTCGCGGCGCATATGGCCGATGTCGATAGCCTCAAGGAAGCGTTCGCTGATGGCGAGGACATTCATTCGCGCACAGCGAAGGAGATGTTTGGCGAGGTCACCCGCGACACCCGCGCGCGCGCAAAAACAATCAATTTCGCAATCCTTTATGGCATTTCGCGCTGGGGGCTTGCTGGCCGGTTGGAAGTCGAACCCGATGAGGCTCAGGCCATGATCGATACCTATTTCCAGCGCTTCCCCGGCATCCAGCGCTACATCATGGAAACGCTGGAGACCGTGGGCGAGCGTGGATATTCCGAGACCTTGTTTGGCCGCAAAACCTGGTTCCCGCGCATAAAATCGAAGAATCAGGCAGAACGCCAAGGATCAGAACGCGCCGCGATCAATGCACCGATCCAGGGGACCAGCGCGGATATAATCAAACGCGCCATGGTCCGCATGCTGCCCGCACTGCGCGATGCAGGGCTGCACGATGTGCGCATGCTGCTGCAAGTTCATGATGAATTGGTGTTTGAGCTGCCGGAAGGCGACGTTGCGGCTGCCTCTCCTATAATTGAACGAGTGATGGCCGAGGCCGCTTTGCCCGCGGTTACCCTCGATGTTCCGCTCGCAATTGATATCGGCACGGGAGCTTCTTGGGACGCCGCGCATTGAATGTCCGAATTTCTAAGGATTTGATCGCATATGAGCGATACGCTTAACCCCGCAAACTGGACGTTCGACTGGCCTGCAATAGCCACTGCAGCCCTGTTTTTATTGGCCGGTGTGGCGGTCGCTTATCTTTTGTATCGAGCCGTGTTCGCGGTGGTCGCGCGGCTAACGTCGATGTCGGAGAGTCAGATCGATGACGTCCTGATCCGCCGTATTCGCAGTCCGATGAAATGGTCCTTCATCGCAATTGGTGTGACCATGGCGGCCCAAGCGGATGAGAGCCTCTTCACCGTTTGGGAACCGCTGGCCCAGTTCCTGCGCCCTGCGTTGCTGGGTTGGATTGCCTACAATGTTGTGCGCGGATTGACTGCCATGCTCGAACTGCAACTGGCGGATGCCGATCCGGTTGCGGTTCGATCACGGCGGACGCGCATAGCCGTGTTGTCGCGTGTCGCCACCTTTGCAATCGTCGTCATCACAATTGGCTTGATGCTGTTTGCGATACCCTCTGTCCGGTCCATCGGCACGACCATGCTCGCCTCCGCCGGTCTTGCCGCTTTGGCCATCGGTGCCGCTGCTCAACCCGCGCTCAAATCGCTGATTGCAGGAATGCAGATTGCGATCACGGAACCCATGCGGATAGGCGATTTGGTGAAAGTCGATGGAGAGACGGGCAGAGTCGAACAGATCAAGATGAGCTTCGTGACTGTCCGCACATGGGATGAGCGTATCATCATCGTCCCAACCAGCCGCTTTCTTGATGAGAGTTTCGAAAACTGGTCGCGCCAAAACGAAAACCTAACCGGGCCTGTCTTCCTTCACCTTGATCCGATTGCCGATATTGACCCGATCCGCGCTGAGTTTGAGCGGTTTTTGGCCGCGCATGAGCTGTTTGATGGCCGAAACGGTGTGCTGCTTGTGACCGAGGCCTATCCCGAGAGCGTGGAATTGCGCCTAGCCATGAGCGCCAATACAATCGGCGAGCTGTGGCAATTGCGCTGCGCGGTGCGCGAGCACATGCTGAAATGGATTAGGGAAAATATGGAAGAAGCACTGATCCGCCACCGCCTCGAAGTGCCAAACGGACATCCCAAAGCGGGCGAACCGTAATTTCAGGTCCGCCCGCTTGAGCTAACAGCATCCTAGGTGTGCTTCTTCGGGCGCGTCGGTTCCAATGTGTCCGGCGCAAGGAAGCCGATCGGATGGACTTCTGCGGCGCGCTTTTTCAATTCGCCGCGCATCTTGCGATATTCATCCTCCATCTTCGCAGTCACGGTTGCGCGGCTATCCTTCAATGCTTCCTCAAAGTCCTCCGCAGCAACTTCGGTCACATCACCACCTACACGGCGAAGTGCACCTAGACCCGCTCGGCGAACCACATCTTCAAGGTCGGCGCCCGTAAAGCGATCCGTTTTCGCGGCAATAACGGCCAGATCAACATCACCGGCCAGCGGCATGCCTTTGGTATGGATGCCAAGGATGTGTTCGCGGCCCGGTGCATCGGGCGTGCCCACATAAACCAGCTCATCAAAGCGGCCGGGACGCAGCAGCGCAGGATCGACCAATGTTGGCCGGTTTGTCGCGCCAACGACGATCACCGATTGCAATTCCTCCAGCCCATCCATCTCGGCAAGGATCGTGTTCACCACACGGCCTGTAACCTGTGGTTCGCCCTGCCCCGATCCGCGTGCAGGCACGAGGCTGTCGATCTCATCAATAAACAGAACGCACGGTGCAACGGCGCGAGCGCGCTGGAACAGCCGTGCAATTTGCTGCTCGCTCTCCCCGTACCATTTGGACAGCAAGTCCGAGCTCTTCATAGAAATGAAGTTCGCGTCGGCCTCTTTAGCGACGGCTTTTGCAAGCAGCGTTTTACCAGTCCCGGGAGGACCGTAGAGCAAAAAGCCTTTGGCCGGGCGGATGCCCAAACGGCGGAAGGCTTCGGGGTTTTTGAGTGGAAGTTCGATCCCCTCTTTCAGCTTGTCGATAGCGTCGCCAACGCCGCCAATGTCGTCCCAGCCGACGTTTGGCATTTGCACCATAACTTCGCGCATCGCCGATGGTTGAATACGTTTCAGCGCGGAAAAGAAATCATCACGCGTGACGCAAAGGTCTTCAAGCACATCGGCTGGAATTTCGCGAGCGTCGAGATCGAGGCGAGGCATGATACGGCGGACCGAATCAATTGCAGCCTCACGGGCAAGCGCAGCAATGTCTGCGCCGACAAAACCATGCGTGACGCGGGCTAACTCATCAAGATCCACTTCTTCTTCAAGCGGCATCCCGCGTGTGTGGATGCCAAGAATTTCGCGTCTGCCATTTTGATCGGGCACGCCGATTATAATTTCGCGGTCAAAACGGCCCGGACGCCTTAGAGCCTCGTCAATCGCATCAGGGCGATTGGTGGCCGCGATAACGACGAGGTTTGCGCGCGCCTCCAGCCCATCCATCAGCGTGAGCAGTTGGGCGACGAGCCGCTTTTCCGCCTCGCCTGGGACCTGAGTGCGCTTCGGAGCAATCGAATCGATTTCGTCAATAAACACAATCGCAGGCGCAGCGCGGGTCGCTTCTTCAAACACTTCGCGCAGGCGTTTTTCACTCTCGCCATATCCAGAGCCCATAATCTCTGGGCCGTTTATGGTGAAAAATTCCGCATCGCTTTCATTGGCGACAGCTTGAGCCAGCCGCGTCTTGCCCGTACCGGGAGGGCCATGCAGCAGCACGCCTTTAGGCGGATCAACGCCGAGGCGGGTGAACAATTCAGGGTAACGCAGCGGCAATTCGACCATTTCGCGCAGTTGCTGGATCGTGTCACCCATTCCGCCAACGTCGTCGTAGTTTACGATAGCGCGGCCATCGCTTGCTTCTTCAAACTCAGTGCGAAGCTCTACCTCGGTATTTTCGTCGATGTGGACGATGCCCTTGGGGCTGGTCGAAGCAACGGATAGCCGGATTTGTGTTAGCGCATAAGCAGGCGCACGCAGCAATTGGCGCACGTCAGATGGCATGTTCTGTACCGGCTGTTGCCCTGTCGTGGCGACAAGGTCGCCTGCAACGAGCGGTTTGCGAAAGAAATTCCGTTTCAGCGCCTGCGTCGGCCCTTGAAGACGCATCTCACGCTGCGCAGGTGCAAAGACGACGCGGGTGGCCGGGCGCGATTTGGCAACTTTGATCTCGACGTGTTCACCCGACCCGGCCTCTGCATTGCCGCGCTGCAATCCGTCGAGGCGCACGACATCAAGCGTATCGTCTTCCGTGTAGGCGGCCATGGCAATCGCTGCGGTAGAACGCTTACCGGTGATCTCAACCACGTCACCTTCAGTGATACCAAGCCTTTGGAAGGCTGAACGCGGCATTCTTGCGATGCCCTGCCCCGATTCTTCCTGTCGCGCAGGAGCGACTTGCAGGCGCGCTATTCGATCAGGGGCGGCAGCTTCGGCATCGGCCATGAGTGGGTCCTTTGGGCTGATGGGAGATAAACGGTTTATTGCAGCCGTAGCTAAGGAGCGAGGCCCGTGATTGCAAATCGTGTAATGTTCCAACGGTGCCCGCATAAATTAAGAAACCGCAGCAAACCGTTAGGGCGGACGCTGCGCAGAGGCGCACTGAACCGAATCTAACCCGGCCAAAAAAAAGCCCGGCGCAAAGGCCGGGCTTGAATAGTTTGGGAGAGGATGCCTGTAAGGCACGTAGAGATATGTGAGGTTCGGCATTTTTGTGCAAGTGCGAATGACGCATTCTTAGTTGCGAAATATGCAATCTTTCCCGTGTCAAATGACCGTTTTGTGACGAATTTGGCAAGTCTAACTGCCCACATTTCATGCATCTGCCTGTTTATTAATCAAATCTGCGATTCTTCCATGTTGCGGTGCGGCATTAACGGGCTTTGATTGGAGTGCGGTTTTCCAGAAACGTGACACAGCTGTTTCTAGCGACTAATTAGGCAGTTAGTCGCTCAGCCTCGTGGCTGTTCGCACTTCAATATTGACCTGACAGACCGCAAGGAACAGGCCCGCCCCATGTCAAAGATTTTTCCCGACGCTGCTGCCGCGCTTGAAGGCGTGATTGCCGACAATCTTCTTATCGCTGCTGGAGGCTTTGGCCTCTGCGGCATTCCAGAGCGGCTGCTTGATGCGATCCGCGATAGCGGCGTCACCGGCCTGACCTTTGCCAGTAACAATGCCGGGATCGACAATGAGGGTATCGGTAAACTGCTCCGCACCAAGCAAGTCGCCAAGATGATCAGCTCTTACGTCGGCGAAAACAAGGAGTTCGAGCGTCAATTTTTGTCGGGGGAATTGGAGGTCGAATTCTGCCCGCAAGGGACGCTTGCCGAAAGAATGCGCGCAGGCGGCGCTGGCATTCCTGGCTTTTATACAAAAACCGGTGTCGGTACGCAGGTTGCACAAGGCAAAGAGCACAAAGAATTCGCCGATCAGGATGGGGTCACATCAACCTACATCTTGGAGCGCGGCATCTTTGCCGATCTGGCAATTGTGAAAGCTTGGAAAGCGGATGAAACCGGTAACCTCATCTTCCGCAAGACCGCGCGCAATTTCAACCAGCCTGCTGCAACCTGCGGAAAAATCTGCGTCGCCGAAGTCGAAGAAATTGTCCCTGCAGGTGCGTTGGAGGCCGATGAGATCCACTTGCCCGGTGTCTTTGTGAACCGCATTGTTTTGGGGGCGCCTTATGACAAACAGATTGAGTTCCGCACGGTGCGCGCACGAGATGGGGAATGATATTCGATATGGAACCGGAACGCGCATTTAAGCTGATTGCTGCAGTTGGCATTGCGATGTCGCTACAGGGATGCCTCGCAGCCGCTGCCTTTCCACTCGCCGCAGGTGGTGCGCTTGCAAGCGGCGCAAAGTTGAAATCTGATCCTGCGGCAGTGGCCGTGCCTCAGCCAGTGCCTCAGCCAGTGTCTCAACCCTCGAGTTTCGAAACGGATAGCACCGCCGAAATTGCAGCAAAGCCTGCTGCCCCGGCTGCCTCATCTGCCACAGCGAGCGCCAGTGCCAGTGCCAGTGCCAGTGCCAGTGCCAGTGCCAGCGAGGCGATGACAGCGACCGAACCAACACCCCAAGCCCCGATGGTATCGCGCCCGCCAGCTTCCGTTGCCAGTGCAAGCTCAATCAGCGGCATCGTGACGCCTGTCCCGAGCGCACCACCTGCCGTCGCTGGGGCTACGTTCTTTGATCCGTTCTTCTCCTACGCTTCTGCTCCAAAATTCGCCGGGTCTGGATCACGCACCTCGGCGGTCTTGCAAAGCCCGACGAGGCTGGAACCAGAACGAATCGACTGCGCTCAGGGTGAATCCACCGTTTTGATCGATTTGGATCCAGAAGAAGGCGAATTGCTACCGGTGGACATTGAAACGGTCTCACCTGCTTTGGCAGAACGGCTCGCGCAATTGCGGGTCAGAGGCGTGACGATCGCTTGGATTTCGCAATATCCGGTGGAACGGATGAATGAGATACGCTTGGCGCTGTCCCAGTCGGGTCTTGACGCTTTGGCCATCGACGAAGTGTTGTTGATGCGCGATTCCGATGATCGCAAGCAGGCGCGGCGGGATGAGCTCGCAAATCGATCCTGCCTTGTTGCAATCGCAGGCGACACGCGGTCGGATTTTCATGAACTGTATACCTACCTTCTCAATCCCAGCGACGCAGTGTCGCTTGAACCCATGATTGGAGAGGGATGGTTCCTCATACCGACCCCGCTTCTACCAGAAAGGCAAGCCCGATGACCTCCGCGAAAACCGCTGCCGTGACGGGATGGACCCGTGACCAAATGGCCGCTCGCGCCGCGATGGAACTGCAGGATGGCTATTACGTCAACCTTGGCATTGGCATTCCGACCTTGGTGGCAAACCACATTCCACCGGGCATGTTGGTGACCTTGCAGAGCGAAAATGGGATGTTGGGCATCGGCCCGTTCCCGTATGATGACGAGGTTGACCCCGATCTGATCAATGCCGGCAAGCAAACCATCAGCGAGCTGCCGCATAGCGCCTATTTCGACAGTGCGACGAGCTTCGCTATGATCCGGGGCGGCCATATCGACCTTACAGTATTGGGCGCGATGGAAGTTGCTGAGAACGGTGATATCGCCAATTGGATGATTCCAGGCAAAATGATCAAAGGCATGGGCGGCGCGATGGATTTGGTTGCAGGTGTCAAAAAGATCATCGTGGTGATGGATCATGCGGCCAAAGATGGCAGCCCGAAATTTATCCCTGAATGTTCATTGCCTCTTACCGGGGCCGGAGTGGTCGATATGATCATAACCAATCTCGGCGTGTTCCGCCGTGCGGAAACCGGTGCGCCGTTTGAACTGATTGAACTCGCCCCCGGCATCACGCCGGAAGACATAGCCGCACAGACAAGCGCACATTACGAAGTGGCGCTAGACGCTGCCTGAGCCGAAACGTTCTGGGGCCACGTGGTTTGAAAAGCCTCGCAATGCGAAGGCGCCGCTAGCCGGGATTAAAGTTCTCGAGTTAGCGCGAGTGCTGGCTGGCCCTTGGGCGGGGCAGATTCTGGCGGATCTGGGCGCTGATGTCATCAAGGTCGAAAGTCCAGAAGGCGACGGCACCCGCCTATGGGGGCCGCCTTGGGTCGAACGGACCGCGGCCAATGGCGAATTGCAACGCGAGGCAGCTTATTACCATGCCTGCAATCGCGGCAAACGCAGCGTCATTGCGGACTTTGGCGATCGTGACGATCTGGCGCGCGTGCGCGACTTGGCGCGCGATGCCGATGTGCTGATAGAGAATTTCAAGACCGGCGGCCTAACTAAGTTTGGCCTAGATTATACGGCGCTTTGCGCTGACAATCCCGCGCTTGTGTATTGTTCGATCACGGGCTTTGGCCAGACTGGCCCGCGCGCGCATGAGGCCGGCTATGACTTCGTGGTTCAGGGGATGAGCGGTTTTATGTCGATCACGGGAGAGCCTGAAGGCGTTCCCGTCAAAATGGGCATTTCGATCTCTGACCTGACGACAGGCGTCTATGCCGCAAATGGTATTCAGGCGGCGCTCCTCCAACGAGAGCGCGCCGGGCCATTGCAGGGTTGCGGCCAGCATGTTGATATTGCGCTGCTGGATTGCTCCGTGGCGCTGCTGGCCAATCAAGCAAGCTATCATTTCACCACAGGCGAAAACCCGCCAAGGATGGGCAATGCGCATGCGCAGGTAGCTCCTTACGGCGTGTTTCCAGTGAAAGACGGGCATGTGATCCTGTCGCCCGCGAATGACAGGCTGTTCGTGCGGATGGCGAAATTGCTTGGCCGAAATGATTTGGTGAGTGATGCGCGCTTCATGAGCAATGCAGGGCGAGTGCAAAATGCCGCCGCGCTGGATGCTGAGATTGCTAGGTCCACCGCACAGTGGTCCAAGGCGGATTTGCTCGGCGCCTGCAATAAACACGGCGTTCCCGCCGGGCCAATAAACCAGCTGGACGAGGTGTTCGCAGACCCACAGGTCATCGCGCGCGGGATGCGTGTGGAGCTTGGCGGGATGCCGGGCGTGCGCAGTCCGTTTACCTTTTCGGAAGGAGAACTGGCACTCGATCACCCATCGCCAATGTTGGGGCAGCACGACTAAAACTTTTGTCGCCGCACGCACTTAAATCACGAACCGCTTGCGCGCGCCTTCAATTTCTGTAATTACAGAAATTGAGAAAGGGGATCGAGTCGTGAGCCGATTGCTAGACATTCCTGAGGCACGTGCGTTCATCCTCCACTGGGGGGAGATGGGCACAGAGTGGGGCGTCAATCGCTCCGTCGCTCAGGTCCATGCGCTGCTTTATTTGAGCGACCGCCCCTTGCATGCAGAAGAAATCTGCGAAGCGTTGGGCCTCGCGCGCTCCAACGTGTCGAATGGACTTAAAGAACTGCAATCCTATTCCATCGTGCGCCGTGTCCATGTCGAAAGCGACCGGCGCGATCACTTCATCGCGGAAACCGATGTATGGGACATGCTTATGAAAATCGCAGCCGAACGTAAACGGCGCGAACTCGACCCGACGATCCAACTGATGGGCGAACTGGCAGAGAGCTTGAATGGGCGCGAGGACGTTCCTGTCCATGTGCGCGACCGGATTGGCAGAATGCACGATTTTATTGGCACCCTCACCGGTTGGTACGCCGATGTTCAAGGGCTGCCTAAGCCAACGCTCATCCGCATGATGAAACTGGGCCGAGGCATTGCGCGCTTTCTGCCCGGCGGCGGTAAGACTTAAACCACTCTACTCAGAAACGGCATGGGGGCATGCGTATGATCCAAAGTCAGCTTTACTAATTTCTTACATTACAGAAATAACAGGAGTTAAAGATGTACGCACTGTTTTCCTATTGCGCCTACCTCGCGATCAGCATCGCCTTGACTGTCTGGGTCGCGCGCACTTTGTCGAAGAATGGATTTGTCTTCCTCACCGAATGTTTCGGGCATGACCAATTGCTCGCAGCGTCCACCAACCATTTGCTTGTTGTTGGGTTCTATCTGCTCAATCTGGGCTGGATTTTGCTGACTTTGCGCTTTGGCGCTCCGCCAGAAACTGCTGTTGAGGCGATCAAATTCCTGAGCAGCAAGATCGGGATCGTGGTCATGGTTCTGGGGTTGATGCACTTCTTCAATATGAACGCCATCGCCAAGTTTGGCCGCAAAGTCGGTCAATGGTTCCGTGAAGAGAAATGGGCCGCGAAAGCTGGTCAGTCCGAAGCGTAATCACGCTGGCCAACAAAAAAGGGCGCTCCCGCTGTGGGGGCGCCCTTAGATGCGTCTGCAGGTTTGAAGCTGTCACACTACGGTGACGGAGCAGCCGATTTAGGCGAACGCTGCCTTGAGTTCTTCGACCAAATCCGTGCGTTCCCACGGGAAGAAGTCGCCCTCAGCCTTGCGACCAAAGTGTCCGTAGGCCGCGCTCTTGCGATAGATCGGGATGTTGAGGCCCAGATGCGTGCGGATCCCGCGCGGGGTCAGGCCGCCTAGACTGGTGATAGAGTTAATCGCAGCTTCGAGCGATGCATCGGTCACACCGTCAACGCAGGTGCTGTGTGTATCGACATAAAGCGAGAGCGGCTCCGAAACACCGATCGCATAAGCAATTTGGATCGTGCAGCGCCTAGCGAGGCCAGCCGCGACAATATTCTTAGCCAAGTAGCGGGTGATATAGGCTGCACTGCGGTCGACCTTGGTAGGGTCTTTTCCGCTGAACGCGCCGCCGCCGTGCGGGGAGGCGCCTCCGTAAGTGTCGACAATGATTTTGCGGCCCGTCAGGCCTGCATCACCGTCCGGCCCGCCGATTTCAAACGCGCCGGTTGGATTGATATGCCATGCCGTGTCATCGCTGATAAAATCGTCAGGAAGGATACGGCCAACCACGGCGCGTATATAGGCTTTCAACTCGGCTTCTTTTTCGCCTTCGTGATAACCTTTGGCGTGTTGTGTAGAGACAACCACGGCAGTGCAAGCAACCGGCTTGCCATTTTGGTATCGCAGCGTGATCTGGCTCTTGGCATCAGGCTCCAGGAATGGCGCAGTGCCATCCTTGCGATCAGCAGCAAGCTGTTCGAGGATTTTGTGGCTGTAATCGAGCGTCGCTGGCATCAGGTCAGGGGTTTCGTCGCAGGCAAACCCAAACATGATCCCCTGGTCGCCTGCGCCTTCATCCTTGTTCGAACCGTCGGTACCGGCATCGACGCCTTGTGCGATTTCTGAAGATTGACCGTGGAGGTGATTTTCGAAAGTCAGCGTTTCCCAGTGGAAACCTGCTTGCTCGTAGCCGATCTCTGCGACCGTTTGGCGAACCACGCTTTCAATCTCGTCCCGTGCACCTGGCGCCCAATAGCTGTTATATTTCCAGTCTTCGCGGGTGGTATCATACATCGGCGCACAGCGAATTTCACCGCTCAAAACCACTCGCTGGGTCGTGGTCATCGTTTCGCAAGCGACGCGGGCTTCCGGGTCTTTGGCAAGCATCAGATCGACGATGGCATCCGAGATTTGATCGGAGACCTTATCTGGGTGTCCTTCGGAGACGCTTTCAGAAGTGAAGAGATAGTCGCTGCGCATAGATTTTCCTCGAAGCGTTCCGTTAGCCTTGGCCGCGTGGCCAAATCTGCCTGAATATGGCCCCCTTATGTAGATATAAGGAAACCTTTATGTCTGTGGCTCAGGGCCGTAGCGATGTGCCGCGCGCAGCGCAAGCAATCTTGGCACGCTCAGGCCGAGAATCGCCAGCAGTGCCGCCCATAAAAGCGGCAAGGCGTTGCCCAATCTCGCAAACAGCGTCGGCGCTTTTGCGGCTGGGATAAACCCTTCAAGCTTCGCAGATTTCCCCGTCGCAATCGTTTGGCGCACAATCCCATTTGCATCGATCACAGCGCTGATCCCCGTAGTGGTCGCCCGTAGGACCGGCAGCCCCTCCTCAATCGCGCGCATCCGCGCCTGCGCGAGATGCTGCGGCGGGCCCCATGCACCGAACCAGCCATCATTGGACGGATTGAAGAGATAGTCAGGCCGATTATCGCGATCGACGACTTGGCCGGAAAATACGATCTCATAACAAATTTGTACACCTGCGCGGCCATGTACGCCCAGATCGAGAGTGCGCGGGCCGGGACCTGGAATATAGGGAATCGCTCCTGCGGAAAGGCGAGCAAGACCCAGCGGCCCGAGTGCCCATTCAAGCGGTAGGTATTCCCCATAGGGCACCAAATGCGCCTTGGCATAATGATGCGTGATATCACCTTCAGGATTGATACCAACAACTGAATTGCGCGCCGAAACCGCCCCTTCGCGCCCGTCTGGCAGGACACCAATGTTGAGATTGGACAGGCCCGTCAGCAAGGTGGACTGAGGACCAATCACCGCCCCTAGCCGCTTGCGAGCAATTGCGGGATCCTGAGCGAAGGTCATCCGATCGTAGTAGCGCTGCGGATAGCCTTCTTCGAGATAGTCAGGGATCGTACCTTCTGGCCAGAGCACCACACGCGAGCGATCCCGGTGTTCCATTGTTGGCCGGGCGAGGCGCTGGAATTGCGCTTCGAATTGAGAGCCATCTGTGATCTCAGCCTGCGGGATATAGGGTTGGACAAGAGTGTAGCGAACCTGCGTGTCTTCTGTCGCTGTCGGCACGGGCAAAACCATCGGAACCACCACCAGGCCGGTCAAAACCGCCAAAGCGACAAACCATCTGCCTCGAACGAAAGCGATACCCAACACGACTGACAGTAAAACAGCAAAACCGGACAGCGCATATGTCCCCATCCAAGGCAGCAGCATGGCCCAGCCCTGATTGTCCCAACCGCCCAGCAGCATTAGCCCAAGCGGGGGCCAAGGATATCCGGTAAAGACCCAGCTGCGCAGCCATTCGGTCACGATCCACGCGGCGGCGAACAACGTGCCAAACGCCAGCGGACCCGCTCGCCTCCCAATCAAATGCGCGGCGAGCGCCGCCAAGGCCGGGTACACTGCGAGATAGATGCACAAGAGCGGCACCGCCACCCAACCGAGCACCTCTGGCATTTTGGCCTGATGGGTAAAGGCGGTCGCGATCCAGTTATTCGCCAGCGTCAAATGCGCCCAGCCAAAGACCCATCCGCGCCAAAATGCGCTGCGCCCCGTCGGCGCGGCACGAATATGTGCGACAAACAAAGCAAGCGTTGGAAGCGCGATCCACCACGCATGGATTGGCGGAAATCCAAAGGCCGCAATCAGTCCGAGACCAAATGCCGTAAGGACAGGCCGCGCGGCGGCAAACGCAGTCAAACGCGCGCCAACGGATGCCATTGACCTTTGAAACAGCTGCAATTGGTCGGACATCGATCCGGCTACTGGCTTGATTGCAATGTGCCCAACAAGACCAGCCTAGCCGACTGCTTCAAGGGTATCGTCGCTGTCTTTTCCCGCGCCGCCGATCGCGGGTGGTAGGACTGAGGAATCGAGTCCGTTTGAGCTTTCGTCTGTGTCCTTTGCCTTTGCGCGGCTGGCGCGCGGCTTGCGACGCGGCGCTTCACCCGCGTCGTCGGATTTCGGCTTGCGCGCCCGGCGCTTCGGCTTTGGAGCCTCTTCTTCGGGACTTGCGGCTTCGCCTTCTACGCCCGGCCGGCCTTCTGCAGGACCTTCATCCACCGCATTCATATATTCGCCATCTGACTGCTCATCGCGGCGCCCTCGCGGCTTACGATTGTTCCCACGCCGGCTATCGCCCCTGCTTTCGTTACGGCCTTCGTTACGACCTTCCTTCCGGTTGCTTTCGCTCCGGCGGTTGTCGCGGCTGTCGCCATCATCACCATCATCACTGTCGTCATTCACCTGATCGCGGCTGTCGCCCCGGCCATCAGTGCGTTTCGCCCGCGCTTCATCCTGACGCGCCTTATTATCCGCGATCACACGGAAATAGTGGTCGGCAAATTGCAGGAAATATTCGGCTTGAACCCGGTCGCCATTATGCTGCGCGTCTTGAGCAAGCTTCTTGTACTTGTCGAGAAGCTGCGGAGCGTTACCGCGTGCGCGGCTGTCGATCCGGTTGAGCTGGTTGCCACCACCGGCGCTTTGAGTGTTGCGATTTCCGCGACCGCGGCGACGATTGTTACGATTGTTGTTCAAAGGAAGTTTACCCTAACCCGTGGCTGCGGCGCGTTTTCGTGGTGCGCTTTTCCGCCAGTGGATCCCAAATGTGGACCCCGATTTTGATCCATTATCACACACACCGGTTTCTTCGCCGGATTTTGGATGCGTCCGCTCAGGACAGACCAGGGGAATAATCCACACGGTCTAAACAAACGGTAATTCGGAGCTTGACCTCGCCGATCCGCACATAGGGCTGTCCGACAGGTCTGATAGTTGGGTAGCGAGCCGAATTGCGTTTGCCAAGCCCCATCGGCATTTTGCCGCAATTTCGTTACCGAAGTATCACAACGCGGTGCCTGTTCGCCAAATCATGGCGGAGTTCAGTGGCAAACCCGGACGCCTGGCCAAGCGCGCTCACCGAATCACCCTGATCCGCGCCAATTTCCAAGATAACAACACCGCCATCAGCCAACAGGCAGCGAAACTGCGGGATCAGAATGCGATAGTCATCGAGTCCATCAGCCCCAGCAAACAATGCGCCATGCGGTTCAAATCCGCGCACATTCATGCCGAGATCAGCGTCGCTCTCCACATAAGGCGGGTTGCAAACAATAAGGTCGAAGACACCCAGATCTTGGCTCCAATCGGGCCGGCGCCAATCGCTTTGGATGAAACGCGCCCGCGCTTCGGAAAGTTCGTGATCCCGAGCATTGGCTTTTGCAATCGCAAGAGCGGGGCCGGATATGTCGGTGGCGACCCCGCGCGCGCCTCGCAGCTCTAATAGCAAACTTATCAGCAGCGCGCCTGAACCTGTGCCCAGATCAAGCACACGCGTGGCATCAGCAGCAGTCTCCAGCGCAGCCTCAATCACCGTCTCGCTATCACCGCGCGGGATCAGGACATCGGGTGTAACGCGAAACTCGCGCCCGTAGAATTCCTGATGGCCTAAAATATAAGCAATGGGCTCATGAGCAGCGCGCCGCGCAACAAACCCATCGAATTCCGGCGGTACGCTCCATGCGTTGCCGCCCATGCCGATCAATAACCCTGACCGGCCAACACCAATCGCATGCGCCATAAGCAGTTCCGCATCGAGACGCGCGGTATCGCTGGTGGAGGAAAGGCGCTCAGCTGCTGCGCGGATAGCGTCCGATACGGTCACTGCCTGTCACTCACTCGCTCAGCGCGGCGAGCCGCTTTCCTTCATCCTCTGCAATCAAGGCGTCAACCAATTCGGGCAGGCCGGGCCCTGCTAAAATTTCTTCAAGTTTGTGAAGCGTCAGGCCAATCCGGTGGTCGGTCACGCGGCCTTGGGGGAAATTATAAGTGCGGATGCGTTCGGATCGGTCGCCGCTGCCCACCATAGCCTTGCGCGCCTCTGCTTCAGCACCTTGCGCTTCATCGCGCATCTTTTCGTAAAGCCGCGCACGAAGGACCTGCATGGCCTTGGCCCGGTTCTTGATCTGGCTGCGCTCGTCTTGCTGCATGACAACAAGGCCGGAGGGCAGATGCGTGATCCGAACGGCGCTGTCAGTGGTGTTCACATGTTGCCCGCCGGCGCCGCTTGCTCGGTATGTGTCGATCTTCAAATCATTCTGATCAATCGTCACATCGACTTCGTCGGGTTCAGGCAAAACCGCAACGGTCGCCGCCGAAGTGTGGATACGCCCGCCGCTTTCCGTCACCGGCACTCGCTGAACGCGGTGCACGCCGCTTTCGAACTTCATTTTGGCAAACACGCCCACCCCGGTGATATTGGCGACGATTTCTTTAAAGCCGCCTACTTCAGAAGCGTTCATGCTAACCGGCTCAACTTTCCACCCATTGTCAGACGCGAACCGCTCATACATCCGGTAAAGATCACCGGCGAACAAAGCCGCTTCATCACCGCCCGTCCCAGCGCGAATTTCAAGCATAGCCGGTTTGTCGTCGGCGCTGTCTTTGGGAAGCAGCGCAACGGCCAATGCTCGCTCCTTTTCGGGAAGCGCAGCGCGGATCGCGCTCAGCTCATCCTCGGCCATGGCCTTCATTTCGGGATCGGCGAGCATTTCTTCGAGGCCTGCAATCTCGCCGCGCATGTTCATCACTTCAGCAGCCGTTTTCGCGACTTGCTCCAACTCAGCGTAGTCACGGCTGGCTTTGACAAAGGCATCACCTTCCAGCGTACCAGATGCCATCCGTGCTTCCAGCTCGGCAAAGCGATTGGTGATCTGGCTGAGTCGTTCGGGCGGGATTTGCATCGTTACTGGCCAGTGTTCCGATTGATCGCAGAGCGGATCCGGCCCGCATCTCCTTCGCCGGAAAGCTCATAATACCCCGTCTCATTCACGCGTAAAATATGGCCCGGTTGCTGCTTCATTGCCTTGTCATAGCGTTTTTTGACCGACCCCGACGCGATGATATCGCTGACTATCCCGCCGGAACGCAGATTGGCTAGCAGCTCATTCCCTATCGCAAGACCGTCATTATGCTCGACCAGAACGATAGCTTCCAACTGCTCAGCCTCGCGTTCCCCCACCAGCATCGCCAGCCTTTCTATCCCAGCCGCCCAGCCGACAGCGGGCGTGGCAGGTCCGCCCAGCGATTCCATCAACCCGTCATAGCGCCCACCGCCTAGCACGGTGCTCTGGCTGCCAAGCGCATCCGCCGAAGCACTGCCTTCGTCAGGAATGAATTCGAATGCGGTATGGCGATAATAATCGAGCCCGCGCACCAGATTTTCTGCGCGGACCCATTTGACCCCCGCAGCATCCAGGCCATCGGTCACAGTCTGGAAAAACTCCCGCGCTTCTTCTGACAGGAATTGGTCAATTTTGGGCGCGTCTGCGAGGAATTGCTGATCACGGCCATCTTTGCTGTCGAGGATACGCAGCGGATTTTTCTCAAGGCGCTCTTGCGATTCTTCGGACAATTGCCCTTCCACGGCGCGGAAATATTCGATCAATCCCGCCCTCCACGCGTCCCTGCTCGCCGCATCACCCAGTGTGTTGAGGTGCAAGGTAACATCGTTGATCCCGAGCTCTTTGAGCAGCTGGTCGGCCATTGCGAGCAATTCCACATCGGCTTGCGGGTCAGGAGCGCCGATTATCTCAGCGTCGATCTGGTGGAATTGGCGATAGCGACCCTTTTGCGGGCGCTCATACCGGAACAAAGGGCCGTGCGTTGCGACCTTTAGCGGCGCAAATTGCTGCCAGCCATTAGTGAGATAAGCGCGCGCAATCCCTGCGGTGAATTCAGGGCGCAAGGTAAGCGAATCCCCGCCGCGGTCCTCAAACGAATACATTTCTTTCGAAACCACATCGGTTGTCTCGCCCAGCGACCGGGCAAACACTTCAGTCTTTTCGAACACTGGAAACTCAGCGCGGCGAAAACGATACAGTTTGCGCACACGTTCAAATGTCTCAACGACGAAGGCGAATGCCTCCGCATCTGCGCCAAAGATGTCTTGTGTGCCGCGAATGGCTTTTGGTGTGTTCTTGCTCATAATAGCGCGCGATTAGGACACACTCGAACTTGCCGCAATATCACAAGACAGCTATCGGCCCTTCAATCGCCTTTTGGGAGAGGGGCTGAAAACCGAAATTTAGGAATTTGCAGTGCTCATCAACAAAATCCCCACCGGCTTCAATCCCCCTGACGAACTCAATGTCATTATCGAAGTGCCCACTGGCGGTGAGCCCGTGAAATATGAATTCGATAAAGAATCAGGTGCGCTGTTTGTCGATCGCATACTGCATACGCCGATGCGCTACCCAGCCAATTATGGCTTTGTACCGCATACGCTCAGCCCGGATGGTGATCCGCTGGACGCGCTGGTTATCGCGCGCTCGCCATTCATTCCCGGCTGCGTTGTGAAATCACGCCCGATCGGTGTGCTTAATCTGGAAGACGAGCATGGCGGCGATGAAAAGCTGATCTGCGTACCTGTCGACACGACATTCCCATATTATTCGGATGTCGCGGAGACCAAGGATTTGCCTTCCATCATTATGCAACAAATTGAGCACTTCTTTACCCACTACAAAGATCTCGAAACGGAAAAGTGGGTGCGGGTCGGCAAATGGGGCGACCGCGCTGAGGCTCGTCAGATCGTCATCGAAGCGATTGAGCGCGCAGCGAAAGCCTGAAAAGCGGGTAAAACCTGAAACGTGGTCGTTTAAAGCACTGCTTTAAACAACACGGTCAGTACCAACGGCAAGCTTATGGCCAGCGCCCATAACCCGGCTGCGTCGCGTCGAAACGATCCGAGATAGGCTGCATCGGCGGCTTGTTCGTCGGTGAGCCCTGACCACCGCTTTTCGAACCACCGGCACAGTGGGATCATTGCGGCGACCATAGCGATCAATGCGAAATAGGGCAGGATCGAAGAAACACCCTGGCTCATAGCTTTTACCGTGAGAAATATCTGCAAGCCAGTGTAAGCGAGCAGAGCGTAAGCGACATGGTCGCTCATCGACTTTCGCCAGTCGCGCGTGCGGCCGCGAGCTTTAGGGCTGTTTGCTTCGTGTTGGTGTGCCAGTTTGTTCATTTATCCGCTCCCCAACGGTCCATTGTTGCGTTGGAGTATCTCAAAGACTGATGAGTCTGGCAAGACAAGTAAACAAAACGTCACAATGTTGCAGGTCGCGCAATACCAAGGGTGCAAGATGTTGTAATTACGCATTTTTCTGTAGGCGCTTACTCCCCGCTAATGCTAAAAATCCGCGCAAAGCAAAAATCTTGCCAAAATGGGGCATCCCGCTCTTTCCTGTGCCAGTGACAATGCTAAAGCTTGTACGCATGAGCGATTCACCGACCCTGGAAGCACCGAACGAAGAGAGAATTGATGCGAATGGGCCGCTGCCTGATGGCGGCCTGGAAGTCATCTCGATCGCCAAAAGCTATGACAAGCGCGCTGTTCTGACCGACATATCCCTGACTGTGGCGAAGGGTGAAGTGCTGGGTTTGCTAGGCCCCAACGGTGCGGGCAAAACGACGTGTTTTTATTCAATCATGGGCCTAGTCAAACCTGATTCTGGTCGAATTTTGATGGATGGAGAAGATGTGACCAATCTGCCCATGTATCGCCGTGCGATATTGGGTCTTGGCTATCTGCCTCAGGAAACCAGCATCTTTCGCGGCATGACCGTGGAACAGAACATCAATTGCGTCCTGGAAATGGTGGAACCCGACGCCGCCACACGTGCGCAAGAGCTTGAACGTTTGCTCGGCGAATTTGGGCTTGAAAGATTGCGCCAAAGCCCGGCGATGGCGCTATCCGGTGGTGAGCGGCGCCGTTGCGAGATCGCACGCGCATTGGCGGCCAAGCCGTCGATCATGCTGCTTGATGAACCCTTTGCCGGGATCGACCCACTGTCGATCAGTGACATTCGTGATCTTGTAAAGGATTTGAAACGGCGCGGTATTGGTGTGCTCATCACCGATCACAATGTTCGTGAGACGCTGGATATCGTGGATCGCGCTTGCATCATCTATGGCGGGCAAGTTCTATTCGCTGGAACGCCAGAGGCGCTTGTGGCGGATGAGAATGTAAAACGCCTCTATTTGGGTGAGGGCTTTACGCTCTAGCTATTTGCTTCATGGCACTCGGACCAAGACTGGATCTGCGCCAATCACAGCAATTGGTGATGACGCCGCAACTGCAGCAGGCGATTAAGCTGCTGGCGGCCTCAAACCTTGAAATTGAAACCTTCATTGGCGACGCGTTGGAGACAAATCCGCTGCTCGAAGCGGGCGCCGTGTCGAGCGACGAAAACGGTCCGGCAAGCGAACCGGACGATGTCCCGCGGGAAGAATTCACCTGCGACCAGCTGATGGCTCAGGGACAGGGCGAAAGTGAAGCTCCACTCGATATCGATAACAGCGCGCTCGACCGCGACAGGGATACTGGCGATGGAGCGCGAGCCTCCGATGCGGAATGGGGCGCAGCGGGAAGCGGGGGCGGTGCAACAGGAGAGGATTTTCCCGGCATTGATGCGACAAGTGCTGCCGAAGTGTCGCTGGGCGAGCATCTCGACAGCCAGATAGGAACGATCGCAGTTAATCCGAAAGAGGCCTTTGTCGCTCGGCATATTGCGGGACTGCTGGACGATGCAGGTTATCTAAGCAGCGACTTGCGTGATGTCGCCTATGATTTGGGCGTCACGCTTGATCTTGCCGAAGACGCACTTGAAGTCGTCCAGATGTGCGATCCCACCGGAGTCGGCGCGCGCAGCCTTTCCGAATGTCTCGCACTACAAGCGCGCGAGGCGGACCGCTATGATCCGTGCATGCGCGCGCTGATCGATAATCTCGAACTGGTTGCTCAGGGTGAAGTCGCGAAACTCAAACGGCTCTGCAATGTCGATGATGAAGACTTCGCTGATATGCTGCGCGAATTGCGCGAATTTGACCCGAAACCGGGCCTCGCCTTCGCGCCCACCACATCGGATGCCGTGATCCCCGACGTGTTGCTGACCGCCAATGACACGGGGGGCTGGGACATCGCGCTGAATGAAGACACGCTCCCGCGCCTGATCGTCAATCGCAACTATTATGTCGAACTTAATGCAGGATCACCGAACGCGGAAACGCAAGGATGGCTTAAGGAAAAGCTGGCCGATGCGCATTGGTTGATCCGCGCGCTGGACCAGCGACAAAAGACCATTCTTAAGACCGCAGCCGAAATTGTTAAACAGCAAGACGGGTTCTTTCGGCGCGGCGTTTCTGAACTGCGACCGCTCACATTGCGCGAAGTCGCTGAACAGATCGACATGCATGAAAGCACGGTCAGCCGGGTTACGAGTAACAAATATCTGCACTGTGATCGCGGCTGTTTTGAGCTCAAATACTTTTTTTCAAGCGGTGTCGCATCGAGCGATGGTGAAGGCGCGTCATCTGAAGCCATAAAGGCGCGAATTAAGACGCTGACCGATGCCGAGGACGCCAAGAAAGTGCTTTCAGACCAGAAGCTCGCAGATATGCTTAAGGAAGAGGGCTTCGACTTGGCGCGGCGCACCGTTGCCAAATACCGTGAAGCGATCAACATCGGGTCCAGCGCGCAAAGACGCCGGCAAAAGAAGCTCAAAAACTTGTGATCAACGCCCACAGACCTCCGGGCACCTGCTAAGTATTATGCCCGCGACTCGCGGAGTCAGCTGGGTTTACGCATAATTAACCTTTTCCGTTCAGACCTTGTGTGGTTAATAGAGGGCAACATCTCTTAGCGAGGTGTTACCAAGCACATGATGTCCGCGATCTGGGCAAATAGGGGACGATAAATGCGAGTTCTGCTGATTGAGGACGAGCCGACAACGGCAAAAGCTATCGAGCTCATGCTCACAACCGAAGGCTTTAACGTTTATGGTACCGATCTGGGCGAAGAAGGCCTCGATTTGGGTAAGCTGTATGATTACGACATCATTCTGCTCGATCTGAACCTGCCCGATATGCACGGCTATGACGTGCTCAAGAAACTGCGCGTAGCCAAAGTGCAAACGCCGGTTCTGATCCTTTCGGGTATTGCCGAGATGGACAGCAAAATCCGCTCGTTCGGCTTCGGTGCCGACGATTACGTGACCAAACCATTCCATCGCGAAGAACTGGTCGCCCGTATTCACGCCGTAGTGCGTCGTTCGAAAGGCCACAGCCAGTCGATCATCCGCACCGGCAAGCTCGCGGTGAACCTTGATGCGAAAACTGTCGAAGTCGACAGCGCCCGCGTCCACCTTACCGGTAAAGAATACGCGATGCTTGAGCTGCTGTCGCTGCGCAAGGGCACGACGCTGACCAAGGAGATGTTCCTCAACCACCTTTATGGCGGAATGGACGAACCCGAATTGAAGATTATCGACGTGTTCATCTGTAAGCTGCGCAAAAAGCTCAGCCATGCATGCGCAGGTGAAAACTATATCGAAACCGTTTGGGGCCGCGGCTATGTGCTGCGCGATCCGCAGGAAGAAGTCGAAGCGGCGTAATTTTCTACTGCGCCTAGCGGCTTCGTCGCCGCTCCGAGGGGCGCGGCAAAGGCTGCGATGCGCGGTCACGCTTCAGGATCGGTTACGATCCGGCACAGGACTAAAAATTGAAATCAGGGAGACGCCCGGGGCCAATTGCCTCGGGCGTTTTTCGTTTCCAGCTAACCTTTGAATGCCCCAGCCCCGCACAGGACCAGAATCTTGAGCACTTGGACATAGCGCTTGATCAGACAATTGCCCGAAGTCGGCAGCCATTCGTAGACCTCTTTGGCGCAGCCAAGTGCCTTGATAATTCCCATCACGACCAAAAATAGAATCAAGGCCTGCGTCACATTCGCGGTAACGGTCGCAATGTCTTCAGGAAGGTGCGGGACCGCTCATACCCCGCGCGAAATGATCAGCTGCGCAAGCACGGTTGCCAACCAAGCCGCCGATTGATCAACCGTCAGCGAGGAATGATCAAGATAAGGCGCGGCGGCGCGCAGGATCACTCGCTTGAGGATGAAGTTCACCACAACCGCAGCCAGAACCAAACGTGAAAGCCCAATTACGGTCTGCGCCCAATCAGGCTGCGCTGAAAAACTCTAAGAAATATTCCATCATTGCCTGCGATATAAGTGAGGCAGGAATGCCCTCAATCCGCGCTCTGCAATTCTTTGGCTGGACAACCGGCGCTTCGCCTGATTAGCGCTGCTGCCATGACTGCATATAAGGAAGGCGACCCCACCACTCTTGCCCGGCTGTATGGCCGCAGCGTCGGCAAACCGCTGCGCGCGCGCCAACAATCATTGGTGGACGAATTGCTGCCGAAAATCTCTGTCCCCAAAAACGGCCCGGTAACTGCTGAGGCGCTGTTTGGAGAAGATTGCCCACTGCATTTCGAGATCGGCTTTGGCGGCGGGGAACACCTTGCCTACCGTGCAGACCTGCTGCCTAACCACGGATTTATAGGTGCAGAGCCGTTTCTCAATGGGGTTGCGCAGGCGCTGGGCCATGTGGACGACCAGCGCCTTGGCAATGTCCGTCTGCATCACGGGGACGCGATAGAAGTGCTTCAGCGTGTGCCCGATGGTGGGCTTACTATGGCATACCTCCTTCACCCCGACCCGTGGCCAAAGGCGCGCCATGCAAAGCGGCGGATGATGAATGATGGTCCAGTCCAGCTTATTGCAGACAAGCTTAAGCCAGGCGGAGAATTCCGTTTTGGCACCGATCACGCGGTCTATGTCCGGCACGCGTTGATGATCATGCAGCGCTTTACCAACGAATTCGAATGGATCGCGAGCGGACCAGCCGACTGGCAGAACCGCCCATCCGGTTGGAGCGAGACGCGCTATGAGCACAAAGCGCGCACTGTGTTCGAGCATGAGGTCTGGTATTTCCGATATCGGCGGCGTTAATGCGCTTTAGGAAGAGTTGCTTTCCGATGGGCAACCCTCCACTCTCGCTCCTTTGATCATAGGGGGCGATAATTATGGTGGCACGGCGGCAATTTCTGGGCGGTTTGGTCATAGCGGCCGGTACGTTGGCGGCTTGCAACGAGATCGCGCCTAGCGGGTCCGGCGGCGCAAGCGGCGGCAGGACGCGCACGGTCAGTCCTGACGCCGTACCGCTTGATGCGCAGGCGCTTGAAGACGCGCTTGTCGGCAGCTCTTACCTTGGAACTGGCGGCGGCGGCAGCCTTTCTGCGGCGCGCGAGCTCATTGCCACTGACCTTGCTGCAGGACTGAGTTTCACAGCGCTGCCTGTAACCGCGCTCTCTGATACTGACAGAGTCGCCTGCCCTTACGGACTGGCGAGTCTGGCACCGACAACCCCCGAAATGCAGGCGCGGCTCGATTCACTTGAGAATGAAGTGACCGAGCCGGTGCAAGCTGCGTTCGAAGCTCTCGAAGAACATCTTGATCAGAAGTTCGCAGGCGTGATCTTGGGTGAAATCGGTCCGCTCAGCTTAGCGGAGGGGCTTTCGATTGCCGCCCGGCTAGGCATGCCTGCGCTTGATGCTGACACGGTTGGCCGGGCAGTGCCTGAAATCAACCAGCATTCCGTCAAAGTTGCGGGAATTGCGTTGACCCCGATTGGCGCCGCAACTCCGTTTGGTGACAAGTTAATCGTCGGCACACTGGGCGACCCCACCCGCGCGGAAGATATTCTGCGCAGTATCTCAGTGGTCAGCCGCGAATGCGGCGTTGCCGACAGCCCGATCACCGGAGCGCAAGCAAAACAAGAAGGCACTCTGGTTACCGGCAGCCTGACGCTAGCCCGCAATATCGGTGCGGCGGTGCGCGAAGCAAAAGCGGCAGGAGAAGACCCGATAGAAGCGGCACGGGCGGCCGCGGATGGCTATTTGCTGTTCACCGGCACCATCGCTGATTTCGACTGGCGCGACGAGGATGGCTTTCTCGTGGGCGAGCTAGAGCTTTCCGGCACGGGTGAGTTTGCAGGCCAAAAATTCGATACCGATTACAAGAACGAACACCTTGTCGCGCGCCGCAATGGAGCGATCGTTGCGACGTGTCCCGATCTTATTTCCGTCATCGATCTTGAGACGCATGACGGGATCAACAATCCTGATTTCACTATCGGACAATCGGTCGCTGTGCTGGCGTTCCGCTGCGATCCGATATGGCGCAGCGAAGCGGGCTTGGCGGTGTTTAGCCCATCCTATTTTGGCTATGATATTGACTATGTGCCGATTGAGCAGCGGCTATCCTGACGGGGCCGCAGTTTATCGCACGCAAACCCCTCGTCGTCGTATCACACCGAATAATAAGAGCTTTTCTCGGAACAATTACGCGGTCCGATCCATTGGTCATGTGAAAGTCAATTCAAACGAAGGGACACACCAACATGACTATCGAAACACTTACCGACCTCTACATTGATCAACTGCAGGACATCTACAGCGCGGATAAACAATCGCTTGATGTGACAAAGCAGCTGCACGAAAAAGCAACATCTAAGGACCTCCGCAACGCGCTTGAAGAAGGCGTCAAAGGCATCTCGCAAGGGATGGAGCAGATCAAGGGCTTGATTGAAGGCCATAACGCCGACCCAACCGGCGAATTCTGCAAGGGCATGGAAGGCCTCGTGAAAGAAGCGAAGGCGCACGCTATCAATGCCGATATTGGTGATGATGACGTCCGCGACGCTTCGATCATCGCCCAGTATCAGCGCATGACGCATTACGGCATCGCCGGATATGGAACAGCGCTCGCATTTGCCAAGCGCCTTGGCCTGGATAGTGACGCCGCGACCCTCAAGGAGTGCCTCGACAGCACCTATGGCGGCGACCGCACGATGACTGAGATCGCGACCGGCGGGATCAATAAGAAAGCTATGGCCGCATAACCGCAGCGGCGATACTGACCACCAAACATTGCAAAAGGGCCCGGCGGATCGCCGGGCCCTTTTTCGTGATGCGGTCAGCCCACAATCCCAGCGCTGGTTAA
Organism: uncultured Alphaproteobacteria bacterium; assembly: GCA_963789155.1. GTDB lineage: Bacteria > Pseudomonadota > Alphaproteobacteria > Sphingomonadales > Sphingomonadaceae > Erythrobacter. The sequence goes on from CAWBJN010000016.1 coordinate 95,890, forward strand.
CACCGCCAGCGTGAGAACGTCTGGCGCAGCAGCGGTCATCGGCACGATCTGTACCGGCTTTTCCATCCCAATGAGCATCGGGCCGATTGTCGTGTTAGCGCCCAGTTCACGCAGCAGTTTTGCCGATAGATTAGCCGATTGCAGCCCCGGCATGATGAGGACGTTCGCAGGTGCCGAAAGGCGGCTGAATGGATAAAGCGCCATCACCTTTGGATTGAGTGCGGCGTCCGGTGCCATTTCACCTTCATATTCGAAATCGCATCCCTCCTGATCGAGGATCGCGACTGCATCGCGGATGTTGCTGAGCCATTGGCCCGATGGATTTCCAAAGGTCGAATAGGACAAGAACGCGACGCGCGGCTCGTGGCCCATGCGCCGGGCAACAGCGGCGGTTTCCTTTGCGATGTACGCAAGTTCTGCTGAATTCGGGCGCTCATTTATGGTCGTATCAGCAAGGAACGTCGTGTGGTTCTTGCCAATCATCATATGGATGCCGAACGGAAGCGCATCCGCTTTCTTATCAAGCACCATATTCACCTCGCGCACCGTCTGTGCGTAGGTGCGGGTCAGGCCCGAAATCATTGCATCACCATGGCCAAGCGCGACCAGCAGAGCTGCAAACACGTTGCGTTCCTGGTTCACCATCCGGCGCACGTCACGCTCTGTATAGCCGCGCCGTTGGAGCCGTTTATACAGGTAGTCCACCATCGCAGGCACATGCTCGCTATCGGCGGAATTTTGAATGTTGAAACTGCCTGGATCGGAAACCGAAAGCTGGTGGAGCTTGTCCATCACCGCCTTTGTGCGGCCGACAAGGATCGGCTCGCCATAGCCAAAGTCGCGGAACTGGATCGCGGCGCGCAGCACCACTTCTTCTTCCGCTTCGGCAAAGACCATGCGTTTGGGGTTATTCTTGGCTTCGTTGTAAACTCCAGTGAGCACCGATGTGGTTGGGTTGAGGCGCGCACGCAAGGCGACGCCGTAAGCCTCGAAGTCATCAATTGGCTTCTTGGCCACACCCGAATCCATAGCGGCCTTGGCTACCGCCGATGACACCACTTCGATCAAACGCGGATCGAATGGAGCAGGGATAATGTAGTCGGTGCCGAATTTCTGGTTCTTACCATAAGCAGCAGCAACTTCTTCCGGTACGCGTTCGCGAGCGAGCTCTGCAATCGCAGTTGCTGCTGCGACCTTCATTTCCTCGTTGATCGTCGTCGCTTGCACGTCAAGCGCGCCGCGGAAGATGAAGGGGAAGCCCAGAACATTGTTGACCTGATTGGGGAAATCGCTGCGCCCGGTGGCGATGATCGCATCGGGGCGGACGGCCTTCGCTTCATCTGGCATAATCTCTGGTGTCGGATTGGCCATCGCAAAGATGATCGGCTTGTCCGCCATATCCGCAACCCATTCTGGCTTAAGAGCGCCAGCGGCGGAAAGGCCCAGAAAAATATCTGCGCCCTTCAAAGCCTCTTCCAGAGTGGTCGCATCGGTCGCGACAGCATGCGCGCTCTTCCATTGGTCTACGCCGTCCCGGCCTGGGGTGATGGGTCCGCTACGGTCGCACATAATCACATTTTCATGCTTCACGCCGATCGCTTTAATAAGTGCCGTGCAGGCAATCGCAGCCGCACCCGCGCCATTCACAACGACCTTCACATCTGCGAAATTGCGGCCCGTCAGATAGCAGGCGTTGAGCAAGCCCGCCGCAGTGATGATCGCCGTGCCGTGCTGATCATCATGCATGATTGGGATATTCATACGCTCACGAAGAGCAGCTTCGATAATGAAGCATTCGGGCGCCTTGATATCTTCAAGATTGATGCCGCCAAAGCTTGGTTCCATCAGCGCCACTGCATTGATGAAAGCTTCGGGGTCTTCGGTATCAAGTTCGATATCAATCGAATCAACATCCGCGAAGCGTTTAAACAGAACCGCCTTGCCTTCCATAACCGGCTTGGAGGCAAGCGCGCCCAGATTACCAAGACCCAGAATGGCTGTACCATTCGAAATCACTGCAACAAGGTTGCCTTTGGCGGTGTAGCGCATGGCTAGCTCAGGGTTTTCAGCAATCGCTTCAACCGGAACGGCAACGCCGGGAGAATAGGCGAGGCTAAGGTCGCGCTGCGAGGTCATCGGCTTGGTAGCCACGATCTCAATCTTACCGGGACGACCCGTTTCGTGGTAATAAAGTGCTTCGCGGCTAGTGAAGCCGCCTTTGTTTTCGTCCGCCATATTAAACCCCCAAAGTTCCGCCAATTGCACCGAATGTACGGCTTAGCCCGCTCACAAGACAGATGATAGAGGCCAAAGTGCGTTGAAAAGATCTTCACTGTCCCTTTCCGAATCATTCACACCCTCGCTAGGCGAGTAGGATGGCCGAAAAAGTAGCCCCGCAATCGGCAAAGAAGCCGACTCCGATGATGGAGCAATACCTTGCCTTGAAAGACGAGGCGGCTGGATCGTTGCTGTTTTACCGAATGGGTGATTTCTTCGAATTGTTTTTCGAAGATGCGAAAATTGCGGCTGAAATTCTTGATATCGCGCTGACATCGCGCAGCGAACATAACGGTCAGCCGGTCGCCATGTGCGGCGTTCCTGTTCATTCCGCAGAAGGGTATCTTGCAAGGCTGATAAAAGCGGGCCAGCGGGTCGCCATCGCTGAACAGATCGAGACGCCTGACGAGGCCAAAGCGCGGGCGAAGCGTGAAGGCAAACCTTCATCCAAAGTGTTGGTGGCGCGCGATATCGTTCGGTTTGTGACCGCAGGCACTCTAACCGAAGAGGCTTTGCTCGAGCCGCGCGTCACGAATCTGCTGGTCGCACTGACTGACATGCGCGGCGCGATTGGTGTTGCAAGCTGCGATATTTCAACAGGAGCAATGGCGCTTGGGGAATGCGCCCCGGAAATGCTCGGCGCAGAATTGGCGAGGCTTGGCGCCACTGAAGTTGTCCTGCCGGAGGATTGGGACACGCAAATTCTGGCTGCACCGGACGATGCAACCATGCACCCACGCGCCGCGTTTTCCAGTGAAGGTGGCGCTGAGCGGTTGCGCGCTCTGCACGGCGTTTCGACGCTTGATGGGTTCGGCAACTTTAGTCGCCCCATGCTGGCTGCCGCGGGCGGGTTGATCGGCTATCTTGATCATGTCGGTCGCGGCTCTTTACCCCTGATATTGCCTCCGGTCATGCGCGCCGGGGCCACAGGCTTGGCTATGGATGAGGCAACTCGGGCCAGCCTCGAGATTCTTGAAAGCTCAAACGGCGGGCGCCCAGGCAGCCTGATCGCTGCATTGGATCGATGTTCGACCGGGGCCGGTTCGCGATTGCTCGCCGAAGACCTCTCTGCGCCAATGCTTGACAGCGCCGCTATAGAAGACCGACTCGCTTTGGTTCAGTTCTGGCGTGACCGGCCAATTGAGCGAGCCACTTTGCGTGATGCACTGCGCTCGCTGCCAGATATCGGTCGCGCTCTCGGGCGGGTCGCTGCTGGCCGGGGCAGTCCGCGCGATTTGGGCCAGCTGCGCGATGGTTTGAAAGAAGCTTGGCGGCTCTATGATTGGTTGATGCGCGAGGCGGATCGTCCCGGGATGCTCGATGCTGCGCTTCCTCAACTTACGGGTCACGGCGCATTTGTGGACTTGCTATCGCGGGCGCTGGTTGCCTCACCTCCAACGGAGCGCTCCAATGGTGGCTTTATCGCTGAAGGTTACGACGATAGCCTCGATGAACTTCGCGATATTTCGGGCAATGCGCGGCGCGCTATTGCTGCGATGGAGGCGCGTTATCGCACCGAAACCGGTGTTCCATCGCTAAAGATCAAACATAACGGCGTTCTTGGCTATTTCATCGAAGTGCCCAGCCGCCATGCCGATGCTCTAATGACTGCAGACAGCGGCTTTACTCATCGCCAGACGATGAACAGCGCCGTACGCTTTAACTCGCTCAGCCTCCACGAAGAGGCCTCTCGCATCTCGGAAGCTGGAGGACGGGCGATCGCCGCAGAAGAATCGCATTTTGAAGAACTGGTGAGCGAAGCGGGCAAGGCACGGCAACAAATCGCCGCCACCGCTGCGGCTCTTGCCCGGATCGATGTTTCTGCCGCCAATGCGGAACGCGCTGCGGAAGGTGATTGGTGCCGCCCACGCGTCGGCGAAACGCCGGGCTTGAGCATTGAGGGAGGCCGTCATCCGGTGGTCGAGGCAGCGCTCAAAAAATCCGGCGACAGGTTCGTCGCAAATGATTGCACGCTTGGGGAAGACGACCGGCTTTGGCTGATCGGCGGGCCGAATATGGGCGGCAAGTCGACCTTCCTGCGCCAGAACGCGCTGATTGTGCTCATGGCGCAGGCGGGCTGCTTTGTCCCTGCAAAATCGGCCCGGATCGGATTGGTAGACCGGTTATTTAGCCGCGTTGGCGCATCGGACAATCTGGCACGGGGGCGTTCAACTTTCATGGTTGAGATGGTGGAAACCGCGGCGATCCTCGCACAAGCAACGGATCGCAGCTTCGTGATTCTAGACGAAGTCGGACGCGGGACATCGACCTATGACGGATTGGCACTGGCCTGGGCTGTCGCAGAGGCGGTGCACTCGCAAATCGGTTGCCGCTGCCTGTTCGCGACGCATTACCACGAAATGGCTCGCCTTGCGGAATCCTGCACCGCGCTATCGCTGCACCACGTGAGGGCACGTGAGTGGAAGGGCGATCTGGTCCTTCTCCACGAATTGGCTGAGGGGCCTGCTGATCGATCATATGGTCTGGCGGTAGCGAAATTGGCGGGTGTTCCCGCTCCCGTGGTTGAACGGGCGCGGCAAGTTCTGGCAAAGCTCGAAAAAACACGCAGCGAGACGGGCGGGCTTGCGGCGGGTCTGGGCGAATTGCCCTTATTTGCCGCCGCCGCTGCGTCTCATCCTACGGTGACCAAAGAAGAGACGCTCGCCATTCGGCTGCGCGACACCGATCTTGACGCGCTCAGCCCGCGTGATGCGCTTGATCTTCTCTACGAGCTAAAGCGCACGATTGACTGAGGCAATCGCCCGGATCTGCACCAAAACTTAACTCTCTGTTGGCTATGCTTCCGGCCATGGCAAAAAGTATGTTCGCAAATCCAAAAGCTGCACTCGGGTTCGCCGGAGTTACGATTGCAATCGCGATCGGGGCCTCGTTCGCAGCTAGCTCGTTTCTGCCAGACACGGACAAGCCAGCCGCAGTGATTGTGGAAAGCGAAGGCGGAGTAACCGAGCCAACTGAGGCCGCTCCTCCACAGAACATTGGCTGGTCAGACGAAGGTTTCGCCGATGACTGGGACGATTCTGCGGTTGAAACGGCCAATGGCGACAGCTTTTCAAATCGATCAAACAACTTGGCTGATAATATCGAGCCAACATTCGGCGACTTTGATCCGCAAGCAGGCGCTAGCCCGAGCAGCGGCAACGAAAATCGCAGCCGGTCCGGTTCTGCTTCAGGCAGAGGTCCAAGAATTGAATCCAGAGCTGCCCCTGGTGCGCCATCGGTGCGTCCGCCGGGCAGCGGTTCACCCAGGACTCTAGAAGCCGTAGACTGAAGCTTGGCCGTCAGGCTGACCTCGATACGCTGGTTACCGAGTCGGAACCGGTACCTCGCCCGAATAGTCATAGAATCCGCGGCCCGTCTTACGGCCCAGCCAACCTGCTTCCACATACTTCACTAGCAACGGCGCTGGCCGATATTTGGTGTCACCCGTTGTTCTGGAAAGCACATTGATAATATCTAGACAGGTGTCGAGCCCAACAAAGTCAGCGAGTTGCAGCGGCCCCATGGGGTGGTTGAGACCCAGCCGGGCTCCTTTATCAATATCCTCAATACCTGCGGTCGATTGACCCAGCACAAACACCGCTTCGTTGATCATCGGAAGCAGGATGCGGTTCACCACGAAACCGGGCTCATCCTGACTCAGCACGACTTCTTTGCCCAGCCCTTCTGCAAAGGCGGTGATGCGGTCGGTCGTGTCTTGAGCAGTGGCGAGACCAGGAATGACTTCGATCAGGCCCATAACCGGTACCGGATTAAAAAAGTGCAAGCCGATGAACCGCTCGGGGTCGGGAGAATGATTCGCCATCCGCGTAATCGGGATCGAACTGGTGTTTGACGCCATAATCGCGGACGGCGCCAGCACTTTGCCGGCGCTTTCGAAAATTGCCTGCTTGATGGGCTCTTTTTCAGTTGCGGCCTCGATGATCAGGTCAGCTTCGGCCATCGGAGCGTATTCGCCAATCGGTGTGACTTTTGCGAGCAGAGCCTCGGCCGCGTCGGCTTCGATTTTGCCGCGCCCGACCAATTTGGTAACCGCCTGTTCAATTTTGTCTTTGCCAGCTTCAGCCGCTGACAGATCGATATCGGCCAGCATCACCTGCATGCCATGCGCCGCGACAGTTTGGGCGATACCTGTGCCCATTTGTCCAGCTCCGATAACGGCGATTTTCCGCATGACAATGTTCCCTTCGCAAGTGCAGCAAAGCGCGGTCACTAGCGAGGAAGCGGCCGGATAGCTAGCGCTTAGCTAGCGGTTGGCTCCGGGAACCCACTTCACATCTGAAGCGCCGCCATCATTGAGCACTCTTGCGAGCACGAAGAGCAGATCGGACAGGCGGTTTATATAAGTGAGTGCAGCGGGATTGATCGCTGTTTCGACAGCAAGCTCAGTCATCGCTCGCTCAGCCGCCCTGATGGAAGCACGGGCAACATGGGTGCGTGCGGCTGCTTCGCTTCCTCCGGGAAGGACAAAACTAGCAAGTGGTTCAAGCGCTTCATTCAGTGCGTCAATCTGGCCCTCAAGCCAAACTGGCTGCTCCGGGACAATCCGCAGCACCATTTCTGAGGGCGAAAAGTCACCATCCTCAGCGGGGGTGGCCAGGTCAGCACCCAGGTCGAACATGTCGTTCTGAATGCGAGTGAGCATAGCCCGGTGGGCATCTTCTACCACTGCACAAACAGCCAAACCAATCGCGCTGTTTGCCTCATCAACAGTTCCAATCGCGGCAATCCGCGAAGAATGTTTCGCTGTGCGAGACCCGTCGACGAGGCCAGTGGTGCCATCATCGCCGGTGCGCGTGTAAATCTTGTTCAGTTTGACCATAAGACCGATCCTATGACCGCAGGCGCACGCTGCGTCCAGCGGCTGTGCTTACCTGCCGCCCTTTAACTGCTGGCGAAAAATGCGATCACCGCGACAACAGCAATCGCTGCTGCCTGATATTTGATACGCGCGAACATCGCTTTGTTCTGCATCAGCTGCATTTCGGTGACGGTTTCGCCCTTCCCCGTCTCAAGGTCGATCTTTGTCGTTTTTAGAAAGGCGATCACTCCGCGAACCAATTGGACCACGACAAGAAGGCAGAGGATGACGAGCACGGGGATGAGGATGTAATTCATGAAAGCGAAATGGGCGCTGTCACGGCAAATTTCCACCCTCCAATTTGTGCAACCGCAATTGCTCGGCAAGCATCAGACCGTCTTCACCGCTAGCCATACGGTCATTCAGCGCTGGCGAATTGCGCCGTTTTGCCAGTTTCTTGCCCTCGTCATCGAGTATCAATGCGTGATGATGGCAGTGCGGGACCGGCAATTTAAGCAGCTCCTGCAAGACGCGGTGTATGTGAGTCGCTGCAAATAAGTCTTCACCGCGGGTCACAATCGTCACACCATCAGCAGCATCATCGAGCGTTGCCGCAAGGTGATAGCTGGCGGGCGCGTCCTTGCGCACTATGATTACGTCGCCAAATTCACGGGGGTCAGCGATGATCGACCCCGCGACTTCATCCGTCCATACCAAATCACCGACTTCGCTCATCACCAGATCTACGTCCAGACGCAGGGCAGCGCGCTCGGTCGGGTCACATTTACGCCCTTTGCAAGATCCGGGATAGACAAGGCCATCATCCGCTTTTCGCATGCCGATCGCCTCGATGTCTTTACGGGTGCATGTACACGGATAAAGCAGCCCGCGCGCCACCAATTCTTGCGCCGCCACCTCATAACTTTGCAGCCGTGTTGACTGCGCGGGCACCTCTTCCCATTCAAGGCCCAACCATTCTAAGTTGCGCCGATATTCGTCGATCAATTCCGGACGTGACCTTTCGCCGTCAATATCCTCGAGCCTTAGCAGGAAAATGCCGCCGGCATCTTTTGCAATATCATGCGCAACGATTGCGGAATATGCGTGGCCAAGGTGCAGCGAACCATTGGGGCTCGGAGCGAACCGGGTGATTATTTGCGGGTTATGCGGTACGGTGGACGTCGGCGTATCATTCATGACCAATGCCATGCCACAAGACCAAATATCCCGCTATCCATGGATTCATGGTGAGCAATCCCTGTGGATAGCGGCTACGTCACGGGTTTGACTCTTTTCCCTGTCACGCCATGTTGCAGTCAATCAGGGAGAGACGCTCAACGTGTTCAAAGCCGAACTGATCGAAACGGCAGCGAAATTCCGCAGTGCATTAGAAGATCCGACAAGCAACCTGTCGGCTTGCCCCGCGCTTGTCCTTAATGCGGACTACACGCCGCTATCCTATTACCCGCTCAGCCTCTGGCCGTGGCAAACCGCGATTAAGGCGGTTTTTCTGGATCGCGTTGATATCGTGGAAAGCTATGACCGGGAGGTTCATTCCCCTTCGCTCGACATGAAAATCCCCAGCGTCATCGCGCTTCGGCAATATGTTAGGCAGAGCGAATTTCCGCCTTTTACGCGGTTCAACGTGTTTTTGCGTGACCACTTTCAATGCCAGTATTGCGGCAATGGCCAAAACCTAACTTTTGATCATGTTATACCGCGCCGGTTGGGCGGCAAAACAACATGGGAAAACATCATCACCGCTTGCTCTACTTGCAATATGAAGAAAGGCGGCCGGACGCCGAAACAGGCTCATATGCCGGTGGCAATGAAGGCAATCCGCCCGACCAGCTGGCAACTGCAACAATACGGAAAACGGTTCCCGCCTAACTATCTGCATGAGACTTGGCGAGATTGGCTGTATTGGGATATTGAACTGGAAGCCTGATCCCGTTCGGCCAGACGCCAGCGAAGATTAGCCCTCGATAATGCGGGTTTCAGGGTGGTGCTTATCAAGATGTTTTTTGATGATGCGCAGATTTCGTGAATTAGACCGGAATACGAAATCGGCCGCATCACCTACGACCGGAATCAAGCCAATCACCGTATCAAATGCGACGTTTGCGCCCATGCGGGTGAGTTGCCATTTGGAAAGTCCCAGATTTCGCGCTTCCCACACAATATAAGCGCCCATTGCTGTCGTCACGACATCGCCCAGCACCGGGACGAGGCCGATAAGCGCGTCGAGCCCAATCGGCACATTGATGCCCGGAATACGAAAACTGCGCTCTAGCAACAGTTCCAGTGCCTCAACTCTGGCACGAATGGAGGCAGGATCGCTACCGGTGGACAGTGTCAGCCCCATTACCTGTGGGCCTTCTTTGAACCCGTCAAAATGCGGTCGATTTGGGCCGTCCATGTCGCTCTCCTTTAATTCTTAATTGGTGGGCTGAGACAGCGGAAACAAGGGATGGATCCCCCATTGGTTGGCCTGATATCCGCTCACCGCACCGCGAACGAGCGACCAGCGAACCGGCACACCGAGCGGAATAAATACTTCTGCAGCCATCAATTGCGCATGTGCATCAGCGATCACAGCCTGCTTCGCCTCCGGATCGCGCAGGCTGAGGGATTCACGAACCAGCGCATCCGCTTCCTGCGAACATAGCCCTGCGTCTAGGGTGCAGTTGAGTTGATTGAGGTACCAACGTGCAGACGAATACCGCGCTAACCGATCTCGCAATTCAACTTCGGCGCCCTCTCCCAAACCAGTACGCACCGTTGTAATTCCTATTGATCGCCATGCACTTTCAAGCTGCTCAAATAACAGGTCGCTTCCCGGGCCATCCGGCAATCCAACGCGCAGCACCGCGTCCTCTCCGCTTCGGGATGTCCATTCAGCAATGCGACTACGAGCGATCTGACGGCGATCATCGACGGTCATTTCGCCCCACCGGTTGGCAGCGTTTCGTGCTGGCGGCAAAAGACCGGGAGGAACAATCCAAGTCTCAGCTTGCCAGCCGCCAAGGCCAAAGGGTTGTATCAGTTCGTCACGGTCGATAGCCATCGACAAAGCTTCACGGCGAGAAGGATCGGCCAAAACACCTGAATCGCTGCGAATGATAAGACCAAACAACCCCTGCGTGGGATCGACTTGAACGGTACCACGCGAAAGCGGTCCCAGCTGGGCCAAGGGAAAATCTGCAAGAGTGCCGCCCATCAGCAAATCGACTTCTCCGCTGGTAAACGCATCGACTGCCGCCTCCCCGGTCAAGGCGCGAACGGTCAGGCCGCGTGACACTTCCTCCCAATCTTCTCTTGCCGGTAGCCCGCGCTCTTGCGGTGGAAGCGCGCTGAGGCGAGCCAATTGCGTCTCTTCATCGCGCGACATCACCATGGGCCCTGCCCCGCTCCCTTGATTAGCGAAGCCAAGTTCTGGCTGGGCCAGAAGCCGGAGGAAGTCGGGCATCGGCCCAGAGAGTCTTAATTCGACAACGCGGCCAGTCATGGCGCGGACCTCGGTTACTTTGGCAAGATCAAGGCCAAGCGATGTTCCCCGCAATTGCCGGATCGATTCTTGCAGCAGCCTTCTAACCTCGGCGGCCGTAATTGGTTCACCATCGGGCCAGTTAGAATTGCGCAATCTGAATATGTAACTCAGCCCATCATCCGTGACGATCCATCGTTCCGCTATTGCGGGAATGACCCGGCCTGCCGGGTCCAGAGCAACGAGCCCCTCATTGGTCGAGGCGCGCATGTGTTGAGCTGCCGCTGAGAGGCGCACTCCGTCCTGAAACAGCGCGTCTTGTTCGCCCATGATGGCCACATTGATCGGCCCGCGATCTGCGGCGGGACCGCAGGCGGAAATGAGCAATGTTATAATCAAGACGAAATAGATTCGGATCACAGTTGCACAGTTAGCAGCTTGTGAGCGTTAGGTCAGCGCGTAGTCGCGCTTCTTTTCGTAGGCGTTTGTGAGCGGCCTTAAACCTTGCGCAAACTGCGCGGCGCTGGCGGTGGCGGAGCGCGATGTGCATAGGAGGTTACGCCGGCCGACGACACATCAGAGGCAGTCTCATCCAAGGATTTGCGCGCCCGTTGCGAATCAACCTCTTCATCAAATGCTATGCCAAATCGCTGATCTTGGACCCATGCTACGCTGCCGCCGATCGTTCCGATGTTCCGCAATTCAACGTCGACACGGTTGCCGCGCTTTACCGGAATGTTGCCTTCACCCATCATGCCGCCATCTGAAAGGTTGCGGACGCGGACACGATATTGGTCACTGGCCTGCTCAATGCGCACATTGGCCAGCAAGAACAGGCTATCGCGTGAAACGCTTCTAGTTTCGAGACCCGTCATCTTTCCATTTTCTCCCAAACTCTCAGCCGGAGTTGCCCTTTTGGGCTAAAAATCAAGAGGCAACGGCTCATCGCGGTTGCACGGTGATTTAGCTAGGAGCGTGCAGTAAACGGTGCGTTAATTTCATGCCCGAAATGGAGCCATTGCGAACACCCGTACCAAACTGACACGGTTTTGGTTCGAACTGTCTTTCTGTTACTTCTCAATCAGATGCTTATTGGTCGCGCGAGATTTTTTCGCGGCGCTCATGCGCTTCTTGCGCTTCGACTGTCATGGTCGCGACTGGACGAGCAATGAGGCGGCGTAGGCCAATAGGGTCGCCTGTCACTTCGCAATAGCCGTATTCGCCTTGTTGAATCCTACGTAGAGCGGAATCAATCTTGGAAACTAGCTTACGCTGACGATCACGGGTGCGCAGCTCAATACCCCAGTCGGTTTCGCTTGACGCACGATCGTTCAGGTCTGCTTCGCGAATAGGGCCGTCAGCTAGCGATTGGAGTGTTTGTCCAGCGGCGGCACGGATCGACCGTTTCCACTCAATCAAAAGCATTTGAAAATATGCTTGCTGATATTCATTCATATAGTCTTCGGCATCGCTGGGGACATAGTCCTCCGCAAGCAAGCGCTTTGCTTTTTCGAAGATGTCGATTTCGTCAGACGCGGCCGCTGCCATGTGGTCCTCTAATCTCAAAAACCTCTCACAAAACTGGTCCGTCGCTGTCCGTGGGAAAATCCACAGAGCAGCTCGCCCCCAGCAAGTCGCTACGTTGCCGGGCCTATAGGCAAGCGGCCCGTGCCGCACAAGTCAGTTTGACGTGGCGTTCTCCACAATCACCCAGCTTGGTACAGAATTTTCAGTGACCTTTGGCGTGTGTGCAAGGCCATTTCGGAGCGAATGGCGGCACTTTGTAAAAATATCTGCCCCGCCATTAACGTTTTGTTGACCATGATCCTTGAGTTCTGGGTTTGCGCGGTCCGCAGGGGGTTTGGACCATTACCAAAAAAATTGGCGCAAAAATGGGGAATGAGAAATGAAGCTCGAACAGGTTAATACTATCGGCGCAAGCCCGCTGAACACCGGAACCGTCGATCTAGCGATTGCAAACTATCTCGCAGAAGCGGCAGCCGGGGATATCAACGCCTTGTTCGATCTGGGCGTTGCCTATTCAACCGGCAGCAACGGCGTTGCTTGCGATCTGGTCGAAGCTCACAAATGGTTCAATCTGGCTGCCTCGCGCGGCCATGAAGAAGCCGGATGGTGCCGGGCTGATGTGGCAGATGAAATGACCGCCCGCGAAATTTCCGAAGCACAACGCCGGGCTCGTCGCTGGTTGTCGGAAGAACGCCGCGCGGCTTAACGTTCTGCGTCAGCGACTTTTCTTGAAAGGCGTCTTTTCGTCTAAAAATACTTGATCAGTCGACACGCCTTCGCGCTCCCGGTCAAGAAAGTCGGCGATTGCTGCGCGAAAACCCGGATCGGCGATCCAGTGGGCTGACCAAGTTTTGACCGGTTCGTATCCGCGCGCCAGCTTGTGCCCGCCCTGCGCTCCTGCTTCGACCCGGGGCAGGCCTAATTCGATCGCGATGTCGATCGCCTGATAATAACACAGCTCAAAGTGCAGGAAGCGCACGTCGCGCGCGCATCCCCAATAACGTCCATAGATCGCGTCTGATCCTATAAAGTTCAGCGCGCCTGCAATCGGCATATCATCCTCGAACGCCAGGATCAGGACCATTTTTTCGCCCATGCGCTCTCCCATCAGGGTAAACGCCTCACGCGTCAGATAGGGTGTGCCCCATTTGCGCGCGCCCGTGTCCTGATAGAACACCCAAAACGCATCCCAATGGTGGGCTTTAATATCGTCCCCTGACAGTCGCTCAATCCGCAAGCCTTCCCGCGCAGCAGCGCGTTCCTTGCGCAGATTTTTGCGCTTCCGAGAGGCTAGCTCGTCAAGAAACCCGTCAAAGTTATCGTATTCGCGGTTGAGCCAATGGAATTGCAGATCGCTTCGCATAAGCCAATCGCCCGCCTCAAACAGCGGAACCTGCTCAGGATCGATGAAGGTGGCATGGGCTGATGAAAGGCCATTCTGTTCGCAAACGACCTCAGCGCCTTTGAGCAAATGCCCCGCAAACGACGGATCGGAAAGCAAAAGACGTGGGCCATTGGCAGGGGTGAAAGGCGCGGCGATCTGTAACTTGGGATAGTAACTGCGCCCCGCCCTGTGAAGCGCATCAGCCCAACTGTGATCAAAGACATATTCGCCTTGGCTATGCCCCTTCGCATAGCTCGGCATCGCTGCGAGCAATTTGTCATCAGCATCCGTGATAACAATCGGCACTGGATCCCAGCCGGTGCCCTCGCCCACGCTACCCGAATCTTCCAACGCGCTTAAAAATTCGTGACTGATGAAGGGATTGCGGGCGCCGCCCAGCGCATTCCATTCCTCTGCATTGAATTGCCCCACGCCCGATGCCAGACGCACCGTCAACTCGCTACTCGGCCTGTCATCCGGGCTCATTTGATCCCTGCGCCTTCCGCGATGGCGGCATCAGTATTCACCTTGGCATGGGCGCGCAGTTCTGCCGTCCGCACTGTCCATGTCAGCAATGGTCGCCCGGTCTCTCTCCAAAGGTCGCATGGAGCGTTGGGTAAATCACGGATGTCGCAAGCAAGAAAATCTGGCTCCGCTCGTTCGAGAGCGTTTTGCGCCCGCCAAGCGTGGATAAATCCATGATCCAGCGTGTCGGTGGCAACCAGTCCGCGCGTGATTGATGGTGCATGTTTGGCAAACCATTCGCCCATGGACGGATCAAAACTCATGATCGCAAACGGACCGGCGTAATTTCGAACAACAAATTCTACAGCGGCGCAGGCACTGGCACTGTCGAAATCAGGACGCGATTTTATCTCGATTAAAATTGGTGCCCGGCCTGCGACGCATTCCAGCAGGTCTGCCAAGGTCCATATCGTGTCGATGCTGTCGCGTAGAGCAATCTGGCAAAGGTCCTCCGCAGACCGCTCAGCTACATTGCCGTTGTGACCGGTCAACCGATCAAGTTTCCAATCGTGGAAGACCAAGGGGACATTATCGCGGCTCATCTGGACATCGCATTCAATGCCGAAGCCTGCCGCAAGCGCAGCGGTGACAGCAGAACGCGAATTTTCGACCACACCGGGCGAGTGCAGCCCGCGATGCGCGTATGTTTGGCGCGTCAGCCAGTCAGGAGACGCCCGCTTTTTCATCCCGCAATGGCGATGATCGCATCGACCTCAACCGCAGCACCCAGCGGCAAAACCGGAACACCCACCGCGGCGCGCGCATGGCGGCCTTTTTCACCGAAGACCTCAAACATCAGATCCGATGCGCCATTGGCAACCTTGGGTTGATCGGTGAAATCAGCGGTGGAGCTGATGAAGGCACCCAGTTTGACTACGCGGTCAACCTGCTCAAGAACCCCGGCTGCTTTCAACTGCGCAAGGATCATCAATCCGCAGGCCCGCGCCGCTTTCATGCCGCCTTCAAGATCAACGCTCTCACCCAGCCGCCCGGTGGCCAGAACACCATCCACAAAGGGCAGTTGGCCAGAAACATGGGCAAAACCGCCGTGAACCACGACAGGCTGATAACTGGCGACGGGTGCCGCTGCCTCGGGCAGAACAATGCCCAATTCTTGCAGGCGCGCTTCGATGTTCATGGTGCAGTCCTTTCCAATTGTTCTTTCAGCCACGGTAGCGCTTCAGACCAACGGTCGATCCGCGCATCCGCGTGTCCCGCTTTATGGGCGCAATCAATTGCATTGGCGATCATCGGCTCCCCGCAGAGATGCAGGCGAACCACATCGGGTGTCGTTTCCATCACCGAAAGGTGGTGCTGCGCAAGATCATCAATGAACAGTGCCCGGCTCGGCCTGTATTCGTCGACGATCTTCTGAAGCGCCGGACCTTTCGGGCCTTGGTTGGTATAAACCTTCGCGTGCAAGCCATGAGCCGCCAATTGCTCGGCGCGCTTGTCCCGCCTGAAATCCACAAGATTAGTGAGGATCACCACATCGGCGTGCTCATTCAATTCATTCAGAGCGTCAACTGCTCCAGCGATCGGCTGTTGGCTGTCCATTTCGGTGTCAAAAAATCCACCTAGCTTTTTCCAGACGTCAGCGGGTTCAAGCAGCTCTCCACTTTTCTGCCACCGCAGCGCTTCGCCAAAGTTTTGGCCATCGAGATTGAAGTCAACGCCCTGACTTTCCTCAAGCCAATCCTTAAAATGCGTGACCATATACAGGATGACCTCATCGCAGTCGCTGATGATAAGTGGCCGGTTTGACGGGGATAGGTTCATGCAGAAAGGTCCTTTCGAGCGGCGACCAGTTCCTCTGGGGTCACGGCCAGCGCTTCGGCCGCACGGATAAGGTCGGGTTCGTAATTTGCGAGAAAATCTAGCGCGGAGCCTAGCACATGCGGATCGCCCAGGCCTGAACGCAAACTGCCGGGATCTAACCCTGTCAGATCCAAGTAACGATCGGCGCGTTCCTCGTCCTGCAACAGCCAGCCAATCGCTGCCAAGGCAAGCGTCGCCGCTCTGGTTGCAGCTTCAGATGAGACAGGCGGCGGTGTGGCATCGCCGGTATGATCAGAGAAGTCCGGGATTGTGGTGGCCCTTATGTGTGAGTAGGCAGAACGTTACAGATCGTAAGCATCGGGGCGCTCAGTGACAAAACGAATAATGGTTGTCGAGGATAACGACCTCAACCGAAAATTGTTCTGCGATGTTTTGAAAGCAAATGGTTTCGAAGTGGAGCCCGTAGCAGATGGAGAGCAGGTTTTGGAGACCGCTCGGATGACAAATCCGGATCTGATTATCATGGATATTCAGCTTCCAGGGATGTCAGGCGTTGATCTGATTGAAGCGGCTAAACGCGATCAAACGCTGCAAGGAATTCCAATTTTGGCCGTGACAGCATTTGCCGGAAAAGGCGATGAAGAACGTATTCGATCGGCGGGCGCAGCAGGCTATTTGTCAAAACCGGTCTCGATCATGCCATTTATGAATGCAGTGAAAGAGCTGCTGCCGGCTTAAGCCGTAACGGACTCGATGAAATACACCGCCATGGTTATCGCCAGGCCTCCCAAAAATATGCGGTAGGCATAGGATAGAAACCGGTATTTACGTTTGTAAAGCACCTGTCCGTTTTGGTGGATGTCTTTCAGCATCGCTCGAAAAAGCAATTCGTCACTGGCAAAAGTATCGAGCAAATTTTCAGTCCATTCGCTTTCGTCCATTGCAGCAAAATGGCCAAAGAATAATGCGTTCAATGCCGCCGGATCCTTCGGAGGTTTCCCTAAGGACGGCAGCACCGCGATCA
Organism: uncultured Alphaproteobacteria bacterium; assembly: GCA_963789155.1. Classification (GTDB taxonomy): domain Bacteria; phylum Pseudomonadota; class Alphaproteobacteria; order Sphingomonadales; family Sphingomonadaceae; genus Erythrobacter. The sequence goes on from CAWBJN010000016.1 coordinate 112,712, forward strand.
CCGCAAACAAAGATGAAAGAAACGCCGTCGCCGCAAGGCAAAGGGTCGAGAAGTTTATCTCACTTCCTATCAAACGGGTCACGGCGAGCGAGAACACTACGAACGTCGCACCAATCAGTATGGAAGCTTTTTGGTCAGCCATTTGCGAAAGGGTCAGCGTGTTGATCTGCGCCGTTCGGACGAGATGTATCGATTGCGCGGAAAATTCGCGCTCTACCGGATGCTCAACCCCAACCGAGGTTGTCGCATCTTTATCTTTAGCAGCAATTCCCGGCGTCGCTTGCATCACGGCCTTGCCTCCCCCACATCTGCAACCAAGGCTGTGCCAGTGACAGCAGAACTTGACAAGTTTAGCTCCGAAACGCTTTTCATTCGTAATACCGGCGCACGCCATCAGATATTCTTGCAACGAGAGCACATTCTACCATGACCGAAGCCGAAGTCGACGAGCGCATTCGCAAGCACATTGAGCCTTTCAATAAGAAAGGCGTTGCGATCACTGATGCGACCACCTTCGCCAAAGACCTTGAGTTTGACAGCCTAACCGTGATGGATTTCGTTGCTGAAATTGAGGATGAATTCGACATCATTATCAGCATGAATCAGCAAGCTGAGATCGAGAATTACGGCCAATTGGTCACCGCAGTGCACAAGTTGCAAGATAGCTGATAGAGAACCACTCATGACTGATACAGCACACGCGACGAAGCCCGCAGGCGACCTTTTTTCTAAATTCGATCCGATTATCGAAACCCGCGATACATTGCTCGCAACGGGCGTAGAAGATCCTTTCAATTTGGTGATGGAAAAGGTGCTCTCGCCTACCCGAGCAATTTGCAACGGGCGCGATACGATCCTGCTTGGAACATACAATTACATGGGGATGACCTTTGATCCTGATGTGATCGACGCAGGAAAACAGGCGCTCGCTGATTTCGGGACAGGTACGACAGGCAGCCGCGTTCTAAACGGTACGTATCAGGGCCACCGAGAGTGTGAAGAAGCACTCAAAGAATTTTATGACATGGACCATGCGATGGTCTTTTCCACCGGGTATCAGGCGAACCTGGGGATCATTTCAACCATTGCCGGCAAAGGCGATTACGTCGTTCTCGACATTGATAGCCATGCATCAATCTATGATGGCTGCGCGATGGGCAATGCTGAGATCGTGCCGTTCCGCCACAACGATATAGAGGCGATGGAAAAGCGTCTCCGGCGCATTCCAGAAGGCGCGGGCAAGCTCGTCATCCTTGAAGGCGTTTACTCCATGCTCGGCGATGTCGCTCCGCTAAAGGAGATGGTCGCCATCGCTAAGAAATATGGCGCGATGGTGCTTGTGGATGAAGCTCATTCTATGGGCTTTATTGGTGAAAATGGACGCGGCGTGGCCGAAGAGCAAGGCGTGATGGACGATGTCGATTTCATAATCGGTACGTTTTCTAAAAGCGTTGGTACGGTCGGCGGCTTTTGTGTTTCCAACCATCCGAAGTTCGACATTTTGCGGCTAGTCTGCCGACCGTATGTTTTCACCGCGAGCCTCCCTCCAAGCGTGGTCGCCACAGCGGCGACTTCGATCCGCAAACTCATGCTCGGGTCGAACAAGCGTGCGCATTTGTGGGAGAATTCAAAACGGCTTCACGCGGGCCTGAAGGGATTGGGTTTTGAACTTGGTACAAACGAACCGCAAAGCGCGATCGTAGCGGTCATTATGCCTGATCTGGAACGCGGAGCGGGCATGTGGGGGGCGCTTTTGAAAGAGGGCCTTTATGTCAACCTCGCCCGTCCCCCGGCAACCCCGGCAAACATGACGCTGCTGCGCTGTTCGCTTTGTGCGGAGCATTCCGCTGAAGAGGTCGATACAATCCTTCGGATGTTTGAACGCGCTGGCAAAGCGGTCGGGATTATTTCCTAGCCTCCAGCCCCCGCCAGCGAGCCGGGGGAACGCTATTGTGCGACTTGCAATATCGACGCGTTATCGCAGACATGCGGTGCGCCAGAGTCCTCGTCGCTGCCCGCCAATTGTGTGAAGGCGATGAAGCCGCCAACCACCAAAATCACGAAAAACGTGGTGAGCAGGCCGAGATATCGGTCGATGATTTGCTTGATTGGTGCGCCGAACACCCGAAACAGAACTCCAACGACCATGAAAATAAGCGCACGACCCGCCAAGGCGGCGAGTGTGAATGTCAGCAGGTTCATCTCAATGAAGCCCGCCGTGATAGTCATCAATTTAAAAGGGACCGGCGTCCCGGCAGCGAAAAACACCGCCAGAGCGCCCTGTTCACGGATATAACAGGCGGCAACCGGGAAGCTCTCGGTCAGGCCAAGCAGGCCCAGCAACCAAGCCCCGACCGACGCGTAGAGAAAATAACCAATTGCATAACCAAACAAGCCACCGAGAACTGACGAACCCGTAGCGATGAGAGCAAATCGGATCGCCTTCTTGGGATCCGCGAGGCACATCAAGCCCAGCAATGGGTGAGGCGGGATCGGGAAAAAGCTCGATTCGATGAAGCAGAAGAACGCCAGCCACCACACTGCATGGGGATGCGCCGCCTTTTCCATCGTCCATTCGTATAATGCGCGCAGCCAAGCCAAATCCGAAACACCCTTAAAGCCGTGGAGCGGCAGGAGTTAGGCGAGCGCCGGGAACCGCGCAACTGCTATTAATATAACCAAATAGGTTATTTATATTGACATCGTCACGCTCTTTGGTTAGAAGAAGGCAACTATATACTTTACAAACCCAGTCCTTTAGCCCTATACAAAATAGGTAAGGATCAAACGAACCATGTCGGTACTATCTTCCCCCTATTTCCACGACGAAGCCAAGGCATTTGAATACCTTGAGAGCATCGTTTGGGCGAATGGAACCGTGTGCCCACATTGCGGCGCAGTGGGTGGTCGCATTTACGACCTATCCGGCGTTCGCTCCAAACCCTCCAAGAAGCACCCCGAAGGCAAGGTGCGCCACGGCCTGAAAAAGTGTGGTGAGTGCCGCAAGCAGTTCACCGCCAAGGTTGGCACTGTGTTCGAACACGCTCGCATCCCGCTTACCAAGATGCTGCAAGCCGTTCACCTGATGGTGTCCAGCAAGAAGGGTATCAGCGCCCACCAGATGCACCGCGTTCTCGAAATCTTTTACAAGAGCACTTGGTTCCTAATGCACCGTATTCGTGAAGCCATGCGTTCGGGTGATCTGGCACAGCCATTCGGTAGCGAAGGCGGCGCGGTTGAAGTTGACGAGACGTACATCGGCTTCAAGCGCGATGTACCTACCCGTCGCGGCACCGCCCACAAGCACGGCGTTGTGGCGCTGGTTGACCGTGAGAGCGGCCAGAGCAAGTGGTTCAAGATCGACAACGCAACCGCCGATGAAATTCACCCGCTCGTACTCAATAACATTCACCGCGAAGCCCGCCTAATGACCGACGAAGCGAAGATGTACAAAAAGATCGGTCGCCGATTTGCAGAACATGGCACCACTACTCACGCTCGCGGCGAATATGTGAACCTTGCGGATCGCACTATTCACACGAACACCGTTGAAGGCGCGTTTTCAATCTTCAAACGCGGCATGCGCGGTGTTTACCAGCACTGCCATGAGCATCACCTGCACCGCTATCTCGCTGAATTCGAGTTCCGCTATAACAACCGCACTGCGAACGGCGTTGACGACCGTATGCGTTGCGCGACTGCGGTAGAGGGCATCGTTAGAAGAAGGCAACATCGAGAAATAGCGATTCGTCACCGCGACCACTTCGGGCGGCCTTCTTTTCAGGAAGTGCCGCCTTTTCTTTTGGGTTTTTCATGAAAGGAACGAGAATGACCGCGCATAGCAAGCGCAAAGGTTTCAACAGCCAACAGCGTTCCAAATTCCTCGCTTTTCTTGCCGAGAGTTCCAACGTCACGAAGTCGGCTGATCATGCCGGAATTTCCCCCAGCCAAGCCTACAAACTGCGCCGCGAGAATCCTGAATTTGCGAGCCAATGGCTTTCCGCGCTTTGGGATGGCTACATCCACCTTGAAATGGAGGTGCTTCGCCGACTGCGCGAAGGCGATCAAAAGACTGACGAGTTTGACAAATACGATTTTGCCAACGCAATTCGCTTGCTGTCTGCGCACCGCGATAACGCAGCGCGAGCGCAGGCGGCTCAGCGCAATGTTAGCGCAGCAGAAGTGCGCGCATCGATTAATCGCAAAGTTGAAGCAATACGCGAGCAGCTTCGCAGCGAACGGCAGCGTGCTGGCGGAAACAGAAGCAACGGTAAGTGATGGACCGGTTCGGCTGGCTGGCAGATGAAAGTGATGACGCCCAAAAAAGGATCGTAGCTGCGCTCAATCAAGAGGAGCTCAATGAATTTGAGTATCACTGGAGCATGATCGCTCGCACCGCACAACTTCCACCGTCAGGTGATTGGCGCACATGGCTGATCATGGCCGGCCGAGGATTTGGCAAGACTAGGGCCGGTGCAGAATGGGTTCGAATGGTGGCCGAAAGCCAAAGCGAGGCACGCATAGCGCTGGTTTCTTCCTCACTCGCCGAGGGACGCGCTGTAATGGTAGAAGGAGAGAGCGGCCTGCTTGCATGTTCGCCTCCAGAGCGACGCCCGACATTTGAAGCCTCGCTTCGGCGGGTGCACTATCCGAACGGAGCGCAGGTGCAACTTTACTCTGCTGCGGAGCCAGAAAGTCTTCGCGGACCACAGCACAGCCATGCTTGCAGGACAAGCGCAAAAAGAATTTTTCGTAAACAGGTCGCTGTCTTTGATTGACGCACTGCTCCAGAATAGCGTTGTTAGTTCGCTGAGTGTCCCTCCCGCAGATCCATCCGACGGAGAAGTTTTTCGCGTGGTGTCTCCAGCATCCAATGAGTGGGATGGTCATGGTGACGAGATTGCTATCCGATTGGCAGGGGCTTGGCATTTTTTGAAGCCTCAACCTGGCATGAGCCTATTTGACCGCGATGCGGGGGTCTCTTTGTATTACGATACAGCTTGGGAAAGGCCGATTGAACCGACCGCGCCTATCGGCGGGACAATTGTCGATGCTGAAGCAAGGCAGATGCTCTCAGAAGTAATCGAAGTCCTTCGTAAGGCTCGAATTTTCGCGCCTACGAGCTAGATCACGCGCCGACGACAAAGCCGTCGGTAGAGCACAGGTTCTAACTGAGGGTTACGATTCTCCTTACCCTCGGGTCCAATCGCGGCATTCTTGCAACAGTTCCCAACTATTGATTGCTTGCCTCTCTCTTGGGGAGAAGTTAGAGACAGCTAGCGCCTCAGACCTAAAGAAGGGGAATTTTAGAATGCGTAAAATCGTCATAGGCTTGGCGATGGCTTCAACCGCACTTACCACGCCCGCCATTGCCCGTGATGGCCAATGGTACATCCAGGGTGATGCTGGTGTAATGATCGTTGAAGACGTCGATTTTGATGTAAATGGTAATCCTGGTGATGCCACCGTTAACCACGACACTGGAGCAGACTTCGGTGGTGCGGTGGGTTATGACTTCGGAGCGTTTCGCCTCGAAGCAGAAGCTAGCTACCGCACAGCAGAATTGGACAATGTATCGGCCGGTAGCACTGGCCTCGTATTGAATCCTAGCAACGTCGCAGGCGGGTTCAACACTTTCACAGGCACTCGTGATGCGCTTGGGGACACGGACGCTCTGAGCTTCATGCTGAACGGTCTTTTCGACTTTGGTCCAGATGACGGTCTTCAGGGTTTTGTCGGTGGCGGCGTTGGTGTAGCGCGCGTTGATCTCGATGGACGCGTTAATAACTCGGGCGCGGCTATCTATGATGACTCGGATACCGGTTTCGCTTGGCAAGTGCTCGCTGGTGTTCGTGCTCCGATCAGCGACAGCTTTGACGTTGGTTTGAAGTATCGTTACTTCAATGCCGAAAGTGTTAGCATCGTTGATCCGCTTGGGCGTCCGCTCGACACTGATTTGACCTCACATTCGATTTTGGGTTCGATCATCTACAACTTCGGTGGTCAGACTACGCCTCCACCGCCACCTCCACCTCCACCTCCACCGCCACCGCCGCCGCCGCCTCCACCGCCGCCGCCACCTATACCGGTAGCTCCGTGCAACACAGGCCCATACATTGTCTTCTTTGACTTTGATGAGTCGGTCATCACAGCAGATGCTGCGACGATCCTGGACAATGCGGTAACGGCATACGCCAATTGCGGCACGGCAAACGTTATGCTTGCAGGTCACACCGACCGCGCGGGCAGCGTGACCTACAACATGGCTTTGGCCGGTCGTCGCAACGCATCGGTACGTTCGTATCTGACCGGTCGGGGTGTTCCCGGTGGTCGTATCAGCGGCGAAGCGTTCGGTGAATCACAGCCACGCGTACCTACCGCAGACGGTGTTCGCGAACTGCAGAACCGCCGTGTTGAAGTCACTTACGGTCCAGGTTCGGGCATGTAAGACTGGCTTTGGCCAACAGACAATCAAGGGGCCGGAGCAATCCGGCCCCTTTTTTGTTGTTTAATTGAAGCGAAACTAAGTTTTGCTATTGTCGTCTCTTCACTCGAAGTGGCTCAGGACCATGCAGCATCTCTGAACGCTGTGGAGACTGCTGGAACGACCTCCACCGCCATAGCTTCGGTCGAATCTGTCACCTACTTCTAGCTACAAACGAGAATAAGGGTGCGCATAATCGGTAGTATTGTCGTGACCCTAAATGAGCCAACCACAACAACACGCGGGCGCAAGATCACGCCTTTCCGTCTACGGCGCGCTATTGCCAGAACTTAGCTTGCCTTAGCTGGCGGCTCTCCTGCTGCAACAGCACGCTCTAGCACGCTAGCATTGGCAGCTGGTACAATACGCAAGGCCGCGACAAGCAGGGTGAGGCCGATTGGGGTGATCCACAAGGTGGACAAGACCCCCATACTCAAATTACCTGCATTCTGTGCTGAAACGTAACCGGCCGTGTACGGCCCGAGCGCCAATCCAACCAGAGTGGTAGCTAAGAAGAAGGTAGCGGTCGCTGTCCCGCGCATCCTTGGCAACACGAGCGCCTGGCTGCTTGCAGCGGCCGCGCCTAGAGCCGAAGCTGCCAGAGCACCAACAAGCACATTCAAAATGATGAAGATTGTGAAGCTGTCCGTCGTGTATTGTATGATTGCGAAGGGAATGGGAGACAGCAATCCAAACAGGATCACCCAAATGCGTCCCGCTGACATCCGCACGTAGAGTGCATCGGCCATCCGGCCACCCAAAATCACACCTAAGAAGCCCCCCGCTGCACCGCCTCCACCGAGCCAGAAGCCGAGCTCGCCTTTCGAGACATCGAACACACGTTCAGCGTAAGGCGCGCCCCAATAGGACGCAGAGTAAGCCATGAATGCGACGGTTCCATATCCAAGGATCGTACATAGGAATGCAGGTGAGCCCCATGTCAGAGCAAAGGTTGGATAATCGCGTTCTTTGAGAGCACTAGCCCAGCAATAGACTGCGTAATAACCGATCGCCAATAATAGCCATTGGTCAGTGATTTGACTAATAATAAATCCTGATCCCGATTGAAGCAATTCTGTGAGACCATAAGCGACTGCAAGCGCAGCTATGAAGATAGTAATATTGAGCGCCAGCGCCCGAACTCCTCGGCTAGCCGCCCCGATGAAAGTAAAAGGGGGGATCACCGTGTAGAGTTCACGGACAAATCCTCGAAAGGGATGAGGGTCCTCGGGCGTTTCCAAGCCATCCATCGCACCGCGCACAGGTTCTCGCAAAGTGAAAACCCACACAGCGAGCAACAACCCTGGAGCACCAACTGCGATAAATGCGGCTTGCCAGCCTGCAAGGCCCAATGGCCCGCCGTCCGGGAAGGCACTATTCCAATTATCGACAACCAACCCACCAATCGCCAGCGAAATACCACCACCGATGTAAATGCCAGAGCTGTAGATCGCCAAAGCCGTCGCTCGCAACCGCGCGGGAAACCAATCCGAGATTAGCGAGTACGCAGAAGGGCTAGCCGTCGCCTCGCCCACTCCGACACCGATCCGCGCGACAGTCAGGGTGCCAGCATCCCGTGCGAAACCCGACACTGCAGTCATCGCAGACCATACGGCAAGCCCGATAGTCATTAGTCGAACACGTTTCCAACTGTCGGCAAGCCTCCCAAGAGGAATGCCGAACAGCGCGTAGAAGATTGCGAAGGCTGTCCCGTAAAGAAACCCGAGATAGGCGTCATCCACGCCAAGATCGGCCTTGATGTCATTCGCAAGGATCGAAAGTATCTGTCGGTCAATAAAGTTTAGGACATAGACTACCACCAGTACGCTAAGGGCGTACCAGCTATATGCGGGGACCGCGTCATTACCTTGTCCAACTGGTTCACATTGGGTCGCTACATCTTCGGTCAATGAAATTCCCCCGAGTTGACTTTATTTGTGTGGTCGGCCTCTTTGTGACCACATTAGTGAGAATATTCGGTGCGATCGGCTATCCCTGCTTCCGCAAAACCTTTTTTGCGCAGCCGGCAGGAGTCACACTGCCCACAAGCAGCTCCGCCCGGTGCCGGGTCGTAGCAGGACCAGCTCCACGCAGGATCAAGACCAAGCCTGCTGCATTCCTTCGCGATGTCGGCCTTTGTCATGTGTTGCAGCGGCGCGTGTATATTGAACGGTGCCCCCTCCACACCGGCTTTTGTGCCAAGCCGTGCAGTTTCCGCAAAGCTTGCAATGAACTCTGGGCGGCAATCTGGGTACCCGGAATAATCTAGCGCATTTACTCCGATAAATACGTCATTTGCTCCTGCCGCTTCGGCGCAAGCGGTGGTCAGCGCCAGAAACACAAGGTTCCTAGCCGGCACATAGGTGACCGGGATATTGTCGCCGACGCCATGCTTTGGCACATCAATCGCATCCGTCAGCGCTGATCCTCCAAAAGCTCTGAGATTGAGCGCAATTTCTATTTGGTTTGCCAGACCTAGCCGCTTGGCGATTGCCCGAGCAGAAGCCAGTTCCAAACGGTGCCTCTGCCCATAATCGACTGTCAGCGCATGAACTTCAAAGCCACCTTCTAGAGCGAGAGCTGCGGACACCATCGAATCGAGGCCTCCTGAGAGAAGCACGACGGCCTTCGGTTTCAATTTGCTAGATTTGATGATGCTCATACACCCGCCCCTTAGCGTTATAGACGCGGAAGGGGCAATGTCTCGTCTTCAAGCGTCAAACGATTAACAACTTCCAGTCCGGCGTGCTTCGGCCGTGATTTGAAAAGGCAGTCCACCTGAGATGCCCTGGCTCTCAATTTGTACCAGGCCGTTGGTTTCCTTGCGAATATTGGTCCTACCGTACCCATTACGTGGGCACGTATATTGAACGGCGACCTTGTCTGCTGCATCCTCCACAACGAAGCGGCTGCAGCCACTTTGTCGATGACGCAACTGAATAAGCTCTTCACCGGTTCGCACGCAGATTTTGGTATCGGCTGAGCCATCGCGATGCTTAACCGTCCACTCGCCTTTGGTAAGTCCATTTAGCATACCGAGACCGGCAGTCTGAGCCGCCACTGGCAATGACAGGCCCAATGCGATCATTCCAATGGCTGAGGCAATCCCGATCGGGGATAAAAGAGCTGGCAAGTTCATATCATCCTGTTTCCCGAAACCTTTCGCAACTTTATGGCATCGCTAATATTTTCGCGATGAGTCGTTCCTGAACAACGACCAGCCGTTAAATTCCGAGAGCAAAGCTTTTCGCGCAGAATGCGCAGTCGACCGAAATTTCTCCATCATCGCCCCGCATGTCCTCGCGCTCGCTTTTCGGGAAACGCGAGATGACGGATCTATAATAATCGGCACTGCACCGGCATCCGCGCGAAAGAATGGGGCCCGGCTGAACGCGCACCTCCTCTTCTTCGTGGAACAACCGCCAAGCGATTGCTTCGAGCGAGAGGGATGGTTCAAGCAATTCGTCGTGACTAATCGTGCTCGCCATGGTGGCGACATGCTCCCAATCAGGGTGGTCCATGCGGGCGTGCAGCCGCTCTCGTCCGTCTTCCCCATCGGCAAGATGTTGAATGAGAAGTCCTGCTGCAACGCGGCCAGTTCCGCTTGATCGGCTGGCGATACGGATCAACGTTGGCAGCTGCTCCGATTGGCTGAAATATGCCTCGCAAGCTTCCGCCAAAGTATCCCCTTCTAGGGGTACAATCCCCTGATATCGCTGACCGCCTCCAGTCTCGAAGGTTATGCCTAGATAACCTCCGCCAAAAAGTGCTGATAAGGGTGGATTGGCGCCAAGGGTGCTCAGTCTTTCTGAGTCAAAATCAGCATAACCGCGCAAGCTCCCGCCGCGATAGTCGCACACCAGCAGTGTAACCACACCGGTCTGTGTTTGCGCCTGCATCGTCAGCTGGGCATCATCGCCCTCTGCTTTGAGCAGCCCCCCCATCAGAGCCGCCAGAACCAGCGCCTCCCCCAGTAGATGAGTCACAGGTGGCGGGTAGTTATGCGCTGAAAGGACATCGTCGATGACTGAATCGAGCCGAACGACACGCGCACGGGCACTGCGCGCTGGCAGTGTGAAGCCGAGTATCTTGTCAGCAAAGGTTTCTGGCTGAGTTTTCATGAAGGCCCATATGGTGATTGTGCAGGACCCCGTGAAGGCCCCTCACCGGCGATGTTCTGAACCGCGTTGCTGCGTAGCAAGCTAGCCAAGCAATCCGAAACTCCAGAGCAATACAGACTTTTGCGCGTGGATGCGGTTTTCTGCCTCGTCAAAGACCACCGATTGCGGTCCTTCAAACACCGACTGGGATACTTCTTCGCCGAGGTGGGCTGGCAAGCAGTGCAGAAACACCGCATTCTGCTTGGCTTGAGCCATGAGTTCAGCATCCACCTGAAACGGCAGCATAGCCTCACGTTTCGCGTCTGCGTTTTCCTGCCCCATCGATATCCAAGTGTCTGTCACAATCACATCCGCACCGTTCGCCGCTTCGGAAGGATCGTTCGTGAGCGTCACCGCTGCGCCTCCCGCTCGGGCCATATTGATGAATTCAGGATCGGGCTCGAAACCTTTCGGGGTGGCCACGCGGACGTTGAATTTCATCAGTCCGGCAGCTTCCAATATGGAATGCAGCACGTTGTTACCGTCGCCAAACCACGCGAATTCGAGGCCTGGTAAGGGTTTGCGATGCTCGATCACTGTCAACAAGTCAGCCATAATCTGACACGGGTGCGAACGATCTGTCAGGCCATTTATGACTGGCACACTGGCGTATTTCGCCATCTCTTCAATCTTTGAATGATCATCGGTGCGCAGCATGATCGCATCGACCATCCGGCTCAGCACACGTGCGGTATCCGCGATACTTTCCCCTCGGCCAAGCTGGCTGGACCCCGCTTCCAAAATTAAGACCGTTCCGCCCAACTGGCGCATCGCGATGTCAAAACTTACGCGGGTGCGCGTCGAGTTTTTCTCAAACACCAGCGCCAGAACACGCCCAGCCAATGGCGCATCAGGATCAACCTTACCTTTAGGCCAATCGGCTCGCGCTGTCTTTCTATCAAGCGCATCTGCAATCATTGCAGCGATCGCATCCGTGCCGGCATTTGAAAGGTCGAGGAAGTGGCGAAAGCCGGCTTGGCTTGCCATCACGCAGTTTCAGGCACTTTGAAACTTGCCGCACCTGCTGAAAGCTTATCGAAAAATTCGTCGATTTCGGCATCGCCAATTACCAGTGGCGGGATGATGCGCAGAGTCTGGTCTCCGGCAGCAACCGTCAGCAATTGATGATTATCGCGCAGATGCACGAAGAACGGCCGACTTTCGATCTTCATCTTGATGCCGAGCATCAAGCCCTTCCCCCGGACCAGTTCGAACAACTCCGGATAATTTCCAATAAATTGTTCCAGCCGAGTGCGTACCCGCTCACCCTTTTCGGTGACTTCGGCAAGAAAGGCCTCGTTCGCCACCGCATCCATCACTGCGCCGCCTGCCGCCATACCGAGCGGATTTCCGCCATATGTTGATCCGTGCGTGCCAAAGGTCATGCCCCGCGATGCTTTCTCGGTTGCTAAAACGGCGCCCAGTGGGAAGCCTCCACCCAGCCCCTTCGCCGTCGCAAGAATGTCGGGATTTATGCCGTAATGTTCATGCGCATAAAGCTTGCCGGTGCGCGCCACACCGCATTGCACTTCGTCAAGCACCAGCATCAGATCATGTTCATCGCATAGAGCGCGCAGGCCCTGCATAAATTCCATTGATGCAGGGCGAATGCCGCCCTCACCTTGGATTGGCTCAACCAAGAACCCGGCCGTGTTCGGACCAACGAGCGCTTTCGCAGACTCAAGATCATCAAACTCAGCGTATTTGAACCCGCCCAGCAAAGGCGAAAAGCCATGATGCATTTTGGTCTGGTTGGACGCGCTGATGGTCGCCATCGTACGTCCGTGAAATGCATTGGCGAAGGTGATGAGTTCGAACCGGTTCTTATCTCCTTCTTCACCCGCATTCTGGTGATAGGCGCGGGCTGCTTTGATTGCGCCTTCAACCGCTTCCGCACCGGAATTGGTGAAAAACACTGTGTCTGCAAAGGTGTTGTCCACCAGCTGCTGTGCCAACTTCTCCCCCTGCGGACTGCCATAGAGATTGGAGACATGCATCAATGTGGAGGCTTGCTGTTGAATCGCTTCAATCAGACCAGCATGCGAATGACCCAGCAGGTTCACCGCGATCCCGCTCGCAAAATCGAGATAGCGCGTCCCATCTTCATCAATCAGATGGCAATGTTCGCCACGAACCGGCCGCACTCCGCAGCGAGGGTAGACGGGCATGAGCGGTGATATCGACATAGGCTATTTCCAATATTCAAAATTTGTTTGAATTAAAGCGCCAACGCAAATGGCGGCCCCTTAAAAAGAGCCGCCATCACGTTTCATATGGGCCGCCCTGCTATCGTCAAGCGGCCAAATATGCATGCGGATTACTCCTGCACAGGCACCAGATTGACCGCTGAATGCTTTCCTCGACGGTCCACCTCAAGATCGAATTCAAAGCGCTCACCTTCGTTAATGGCTGTGAGACCAGATTTTTCGACCGCGCTGATGTGAACAAAAGCATCCGGCTGACCATCGTCGCGAACGAGGAAGCCAAAGCCCTTCATCGCGTTGAAGAACTTCACGGTGCCTTTAGCCTTTTCGCCGGTAAGCTCACGCTTAGGCGGGGCTTCCGCTGCCGGAGCCGCGATCACATCGCCAACAATCTGAAGATCTTGCGCGGAGATTTTACCGCCACGATCAACCAGGTTGAATTCGAGTTCCTGACCTTCGGCCAGCCCTTCCAGCCCAGCGCGTTCAACCGCGCTGATATGAACGAAGACGTCTTCGCCGCCAGTCGCTTGCTGGACAAAGCCGAAGCCTTTTTCCTTGTTGAAAAATTTCACGGTGCCTTTGCCAGTGCCGACAACTTGGGCGGGCATGCGGTTAAACCCGCCGCCACCGCCAGCGCCGCCACCCGGGCCGCCGCCGCGAGGAGCGCCGCCGCCGAAGCGATCACCGCCACCACCACTGCGATCACCACCGCCGCCGCCGAAACGGTCACCGCCGCCTCCGCCGCCATAACGGTTCCCACCGCCGCGGTCGTTTCCGTAATCGTTAGGCGGTGAGAATCCGTCTCCGCCACCACCAAAAGGATCAAAGCTGTCCTCGCCGAAACCGTCGCGCTTGTCCCGGCCGCGCCGACGTCCCCTATCGTAACCCATAACTCAGTACGTACCTTATCACGCCGCCCGAATCTCCTGTGCGCTGGCGACGAGGGCAACGGGTCGCGCCAAACGCAGATGGTCTCCCGGTCCAACCGGACCCATCTTCGTATTGAAGGACATAGCGTACAAAGGCCCGCTATGCGAATGATTTAACCTGTATCGGCGCTGTGAGGTAAAAATGTGACATTTTCAGGCGTTTTAGAGCATATAGTGTAGCTTGCGTCATTCTGGTCGTCGGTTCAAAACGGCACATATTGAATTGCATAGAAGGACAAAGAGTGATGCCCGATTTTCGAAAACTCTCCGATTCGGTCCTGGCTAGCCCGCAGATCGCACTAACTGATATTGCCGAGGCGAAGGCTAAAGGCGTGAATCTGATCATCAACAATCGTCCCGATGGGGAAGACACTTCCGCGCCGCAAGGAGCCGAAATTGAGAGCGCAGCCAAAGCTGCTGGGCTTGATTACCTAGCAATTCCCATCGGCCATTCTGGATTTAGTGAAGTGCAAGTTGATGAAATGATCGGCGCTTTGGAAAAAACCGATGGAAGCGTGCTTGCCTACTGCCGGTCAGGCACGCGGTCGACGCTGTTATGGGCGCTGGCGCAAGCGAAGCGCGGGACCGAGCCCGATGAAATCGCGCGCGCCGCAATGGCAGCCGGATACGATGTCAGCCCGGTGCGCCCGATGCTCGATATGTTCGCAGCGCGATGAACGGCCCTGCCGCCTAAGCTCTACTGGCGGTAATCGAGCGGCGGATCGCGGTCCCCGAGCAGCGACCGGTACACGTAGTTTTCACCCCGAGCAGCATCAAATTCCGCCCGCGCCTGCGCGCGCATTTGCGGATTGAGAAACAGCTCGACCGCCATCAGAGCCATTGCTTTGGCGGCAACCTGAGCGCCCTTGTGACCGATAGAATTGCCGCTCGCCGCGACAGCCTGCCAACTGTGAGAGCTGGTCCCCGGCACCCAAGTGGCCGTCCGCACTCCGACAGTTGGCGTCGCCCACGATACGTCACCGACATCGGTTGAGCCATAACCAAGGCTGCGAGTGTATGGCTGTATTTCGCCCGCGCTCGCCAGCGGCAATGCGGCATCGCCCAAAGATCCCTGCAATTCTTCTGCCCAGGCCAGCTCGGCAGGGGTGTAGTCCACCCCGCCCACTCTTTCGAGATTGGCGTGCATCGCACGGGCCAAAGTCTCGTTCACGAGCAGCGGATTGTTGCCGTGGATGATTTCCCATTCAACCTGCGTCCCAGTGCCCAGCGCCCCTCCGCGAGCCGCATTTTCGAGCCGCTCCCAAATTTGCTCGACACCTTCGGGATCGGGATGGCGAACGTAATAGAATACCTCTGCAAAGTCGGGGACCACATTTGGCGCATTCCCGCCACTGGTGATGACATAATGCATGCGCGCATCCTGCGGCATATGTTCATGCATCATATTGGCCATCATGTTCATGGCCTCTGCTCCGTCCAGAGCGCTGCGCCCCCGCTCAGGCGCTCCGGCAGCATGAGCCGAAATCCCAGAAAACCGAAACTTGGCCGACCGATTCGCAAGACTGGTGCGAGCGGCAGCGCTGTTTTCGTCACTGGCATGCCAATGGATCGCGATATCGACGTCGTCAAACATGCCGGCGCGAGTCATATAGACCTTGCCAGAGCCGCCCTCTTCCGCTGGCGTTCCATACAGCCGGATGCGGCCTGGTGTGCCGGTCGCCTCCAACCACTCCTTCACCGCAATTGCAGCTGTCAGCGATCCCGCGCCGAACAGATTATGCCCGCAAGCATGGCCAGCACCTTTGCCATCCACCATATCCCGGCTCGCCGATCCCGATTGATTGATTCCGGGAAGCGCGTCCATTTCCGCCAAAATCGCAATCACCGGGCCGCTGTCGCCCCACTCTGCGACGAAGGCGGTGGGGATTTCGGCGATGCCCGTCTCTATCCGAAAGCCTTCGCCCGCGAGCTCTGCCTGCATCAAACCGCTAGAGCGAGTCTCAAGATAGCCAAGCTCTGCAAACTCCCACAATTCCTGAGCGACGCGCGCCGTCCGCTCTGCCTCGCCGTCAACCAGTGCAATCGGGTCCGGTGCGGAATGATTATCGGCGGTCAGCGGGGCGGCCCCCAGCATCAATGCGCCAGCAGCGGCGATGGCAAAAGTGTTCGCAGGCAATTTCATTGGACTCTCCTCATCCACCTGCTTGCCGCAAATCGCGTGCTATGCCAATCCTGCCTGCGAGGAATGTTAGTCCATGGAAATCCCCCCACTTCTGTTGCAATTTGGCGGATCGCTAGTAGCGATTGTGGTGGTCTACTTGCTTGCAAGGATGATCGGACTGGGCGGCAAGCCAGTGCTGAGCAACGATGAAGCTGTTCACCAAGCCGCGGGCGAGGTTGAGGACGGGTTTGAAGCGGATCGGATATCCATCAGCCGTGATAAAAAAGCGGCGCTCGCAAAGGACGCTTCGGGCCGGATCATGATCATCAAACTGCATGGAAATCAGTTTGCGGGCCGCATTCTAACCGGCTCTGCCAAAGTGCGCGAAGAGGTCGATGGTTTGGTTGTCGATTGCGGGGAAAGCACCTTTGGCGCGGTGCGATTGTCTCTTTTAGACTCCGCCATTTGGGCGGATGCGATCAACCGGCTATAGAACTCTGCGATGCCTGATTTTTCACCCACCCAATTTGCCGTGCCGCTCTTCGTTGTCGCCGTTTTGGCGGAGATGCTGTGGTCGCGCCTGCGCGCGCCGGAAGCTTACGAGCCGATGGACACCTTGGTGAGCCTTAGCTTTGGACTAGGTTCGACGGTTGCAGGCGCGCTGTTTGGCGGATTTGCTTTGTATGTTTTCATCGCGACCTACGAATATCGGCTGTTCGATTTTGGCGCAGAATGGTGGACCGTCTGGTGGGCGTGGCCGCTTTGTTTCGTGCTGGACGACCTCAAATATTACTGGGTTCACCGCGCCGGGCACCGCATCCGGTGGATGTGGGCGAGCCATGTGAACCACCATTCAAGCCAGCATTACAATCTATCGACGGCACTGCGGCAAAGCTGGACCGGGTCATTCACCTTTGGTCTGTTGTTTGCGCTGCCGCTGGTGCTGCTCGGTTTTCATCCGGTGATGATCGCGATCTGCGGCGGGTTTAATCTGATCTATCAATTTTGGATCCACACAGAAGCCATCAGCCGCCTGCCGCGCTGGTTCGAGTCGGTGATGAACACGCCGAGCCATCACCGTGTCCATCACGCGACCAATCCGCGCTATCTTGACCGAAATTACGCCGGTGTCTTCATCGTCTGGGACAAGCTGTTCGGCACATTCGAGGCCGAGCGTGATGATGAGCGCATCCGCTATGGCATCGTCAAACAGCTCGGCAGTTTCAACCTGCTGTGGTCGGTGTTCCATGAATGGATCGGAATGGTGACCGACATTTGGCGCAGTCCCTGGAAGCATAAGCTCTCCTATCTTCTGCGCGAACCGGGCTGGTCGCATGATGGTAGCCGCGAAACCTCCGACACGATTCGCACGCGTTGGGAAGGCCGGGCACAGGCGCGTTCCGGCGAAGAGGCACCGGTGCCAAATTCAGTTGCGGCCAGAAACCCGATTGCCGCCGACGGCGAAGCTGCCTAGTCTCTCATTCAAGAGGAGAGATCATGGAAAGTTTTGATTACATTGTCATTGGCGGCGGCAGCGGCGGCAGCGCAGTTGCAGGACGTCTGGCCGTTGATGGTACACGGCGGGTGTGCTTGCTGGAGGCGGGCGGGCGCAACGACAACGTCTTGATCAAGACGCCCGGTTTCATGCCGTTCATCCGCAATTCGGCGAATTACAAGTTCGATACAGTGCCGCAGAAGGGGCTGAACGGGCGCATCGGATACCAGCCGCGGGGTAGAGGCCTGGGCGGATCATCGGCGATCAACGCCATGGTCTATATTCGCGGCAACAAATGGGATTACGACAATTGGGCCGCAATGGGCTGCACCGGCTGGTCATATGACGACGTGCTGCCGTGGTTCAAGCGAAGCGAAGCCAATGAACGCGCAAGTGAATTTGGCGGCGATGATTACCACGGTGCAGGTGGCCCCTTGTTCGTGTCCAATCAACGCTCCCCCAATCCTACCAGTCACGCCTTTGTCGAAGCCGCAGCCGAGCTCCAAATGCGCACCAACAGCGATTTTAACGGCGAACAGCAGGAAGGCTTTGGCCTGTATCAAGTCACCCAGCGCGATGGTGAGCGCTGGTCCGCCGCGCGTGGATATGTCGAGCCGATCCGGGAACAAGGCAATTTTGCAATCCGCACCGATACGCTGGTTGAAAAACTGGTGATCGAAGAAGGCCGCGTAACTGGGGTTATGATCCGGCGGGGCAAGAAATCTGAAATGCTTTATGCGCGCCACGGTGTGATTTTGTGTGCTGGCGCGTTTGGATCGCCGCAAATTCTGATGCTTTCAGGCATTGGTCCGGGCGATCACCTCCAGCAGCAAGGTATCGACGTGATGGCCGACAAGCCTGCCGTGGGTTCAAACCTTCAGGATCACATCGACTATGTCTCCGGCTGGGAGACCGAAAGCGATGTGCCTATTGGCGGGACTTTGAAGGGCACGCTCAAAATGGCGGGTGCGATCCTGGAACATCGCCGCAAACGAACCGGTGCCATGACCACGCCTTATGCTGAGGCGGGCGGATTTTGGACTGTCATGGACGATAGCCCCGCCCCCGATGTGCAATGGCATTTCGTCCCCGCCGTGCTCGAAGATCATGGGCGCGAGAATGTGAAAGGGTATGGTTTTTCGCTGCACGCCTGTGTCCTGCGCCCAGAAAGTCGCGGCACTGTGCGGCTCGGATCGAACGATGCGGCCGCGGCCCCGGTTATTGACCCCAATTTCCTCGATGATGACCGCGATATCGAAGTTCTGCGTGCGGGCGTTCGCCTGTCGCACCGCATTGCTGCGGCACCTCCGATGCAGGTCTATGGCCCAACCGACCGCCATCCGGTTGATCTGAACGATGACGCTGCGCTGGATGAACTCATCCGCAGCCGCGCAGACACCGTCTATCACCCCGTTGGCACGTGCCGCATGGGCGCAGATCCAGATGCGGTTGTCGATCCGACGCTCAAGGTAAACGGCGTCGATGGCCTATGGATTGCTGATGCCAGCGTCATGCCCAAGATTGTGAGCGGCAACACAAATGCGCCAAGCATCATGATTGGCGAGCGCTGCGCGGATTTTGTAAAGGCGGCAGAGGCTTAAGCCCGAAATCACAACGGGCCATCGGTATAGACGGCCATAGTACAAGCATCACACGCGAAATACTGAGCAAAACCGAATCATTATCGCAAACAAAAAAGAGGCCGGAGCGAACATGCCGCTCCGGCCTTCAACAGTTTGTTCGTTCGCAGGAGGAACATCTCTTGGCGGGGAAAGGGGAGAGAGCCTTCCCCCGCCAAACTGTTTGCGCTCTTAGGTTCGAGCGAATTCAGGATAGGCTTCGATGCCGATTTCGACGTGATCGAGGCCAGTCATCTCTTCTTCTTCCGTCGGGCGGACGCCGATGGTGTATTTGAGAGCGAGCCAGACCACTGCCGATGCAATCGAGACCCATGCGGCGGTTAGAACGACGCCGACGAGCTGTCCGACGAAGGTAACACCCGCATCAGGAGCCGCCGTCCAAGCGACGATCAACGTGCCCCAGATACCGGCCATGAGGTGTACCGGAATGGCGCCGACAACATCGTCAATCTTGAACTTGTCGAGCATGGGAACCGCGAAGACCACTATCACACCGCCAATGCCGCCGATCAGGATCGATTGACCCACACTTGGTGCCAGTGGTTCTGCTGTGATCGATACCAGACCAGCCAGCGCGCCGTTAAGCGCCATGGTGATGTCTGCTTTCTTATACATTACTTGCGTCAGGATGATCGCGACCACCACGCCGCCAGCAGCAGCCATATTGGTGTTGACGAAGATCTTCGACACGTCGGACACGTCGCCCACAGTGCCCATTGCAAGCTGCGATGCACCATTGAAGCCGAACCAGCCGAGCCAAAGAATGAAAGTGCCCAGTGTCGCCAGCGGAATGTTCGCGCCGGGGAACACATTGACTTTGCCATCGGCGCCGTAACGTCCGGTGCGAGCACCAATGATGATCGCGCCAACAAGAGCCGCCCAACCACCGGTCGAATGGACCAGTGTCGAACCAGCAAAATCGCTGAAGCCGTGCACGGTATCCAAATAGCCTCCGCCCCATTCCCAGCTGACAACGACCGGATAGATCACTGCAGTAAGGACGGTGACGAAAATGAAGAACGGTACGATCTTCACGCGTTCAGCCACGGTGCCCGATACGATAGAGGCTGTCGTGGCACAGAAAACCATCTGGAAGAACCAGTCGGATGCGACCGAATAACCGGTTTCCGTATCCGCAGCGCCAACTTCTTGCATGGCATAGGGGAAACCCGCGACACCAAACAGCCCGAGCGAGCCCTCTGCGAAGCCCGGATAGGCAATCGAGTAGCCGATGACCCAGAACATGAGGCCAGCAATCGAATAGAGGCCAATGTTTTTCAAACACTGTGTCGATGTATTTTTCGAACGGACAAGGCCCGCCTCCAGCATGGCGAAACCAGCCGCCATCCACATGACAAGAAAGCCGCCAATCAAAAAGAGCAGTGTGTTAAGAATATAGGCTGTGCCGCCACCAACGGCCTCAGCAGCGGGCACTGCGGCAAGCGCCGGTTGTGCAAAGATTGCCGAACCTGTGATTAGGGCGGCGCAAGTGAGAAGAGGTTTTTTCATTGTCCTATGCCCCTGATTAAAGCGCGGTTTCGCCCGATTCGCCGGTGCGAATGCGGGTTGCGGATGCGAGGTCGAGTACGAAAATTTTGCCGTCACCGATTGATTCAGTGTTGGCAGTCTCTTGGATGGTCTCAACCACTTGTGCGGCGATGTCGTCGCTTGCAGCGATTTCCAGCTTCACCTTAGGCAGCATGTTTGTGGAATATTCAGCGCCGCGATAAATCTCGGTTTGGCCCTTTTGACGGCCAAACCCTTTGACCTCAGAAACAGTCATTCCGGCGACTCCGATGGCGCCCAGCGCTTCGCGGACCTCATCCAATTTAAATGGCTTTATGATGGCGATGATGAACTTCATGCCCGACCCCCTTTGGCTATGTCGGCACTTCCGACTGACATAGTGGTAGCAAGGGGTGTGCCACATTGGATTTCAGGAGATTATGCAAAGGATTCAGCAGACCCGTTCGCACTTGCACAAAAACATGTGCCTAATTTTTAATCTTTTGTTTATTTTTTGAGCAGTCAGGCAATCTTCTATGCGCAAAAACCAGCCAATTTGAAATCCTATACCAAGCTTATTCAATCGCCCGCAATATAGCGCGTACTGGCACGGGTGGGGAGGCCATCTATGCTGGTCGTGCGGCCCGCCATTTTCGCTTCCCACTCAGCGGGGTCTGATTGGCGATGCGCTTTTTTGAGCGTTTCTCGCTCGCCTTCCATGGTCATAAACGGAACACCCCAGCCGCAACTGGTTTGGATGGTGTCGATATCGATGACAAAAATCTGGCGGGTGCCTGGCATCATGGTGAAATGAGCTGCCAGCGCATCCCATTGTGCGTCTTGCGGCAAAACAGCGCGGCCCTTGCCATAGATGCGCAGGATGAGTGCGGGCCGGTCAAAGTTGCAGAACATGATGGTTATCCGCCCCGCATCCTCTTGAGGCGCACTCAGATGAGCATGCGTTTCGTTTCCCGATCCACCCAAATCAAGATAGGCGACCTTCCCCGGCTCCAGCACACGAAAAGCGTCATAGCCTTTGGGACTGAGATTGATCCGGCCATCAGCAGCAGCGGTCGCAACGAAGAACACCGGCTGCGTTTCGATCATCGCCACGTGTTTTGGCTCAAGCGCGTCGAAAAATTCCGCCATGTCGTCTCTCCGCTAGGACAAATGCCTGATATTTAGAGGAAGTCTTTCAGCACCCCGATAAATCGGTCGAATTGATCGTGGTGCAACCAGTGCCCCGCCTTTTCAAATTCGATAACTTCGGCAGTGTTGAAATGCTTTATTCGGCCATCCTTGGCCGGGTTTGAAGCCCAGCTGTCCGCGCCGTAAAGCAGGAGGGTCGGACAAGTGATCGCGCCCCAGGTTGCCTCAAGAAATTCGTCAGCCACATCTTCGACGCCCCAGACATTGAGATGCGGATCAAATTTCCAGCTGTAGGTGCCATCCTCGTTGCGATTGACGCCATGAATGGTGAGGTGCCGGGCCTGTTCTTCAGTGAGGTAGGAATTTTCCTCAATCATTCGCGCAAAGGCAGTCTCTATACTCTCATATTTGCGCGGGGTGCGGCCGGCAGCTTTGCGCTTTTTCGAGATCCATTCGGCCATTCGCTCTGGATAGGGTGTCGCGCGCTGTTTTGCGCGTACATCTGGCGACGGGCCAAGCCCCTCAATAGCGACCAGTTTCGTCACCAAATCAGGAAAAGTACCCGTGTAACGAAGCGCAACATTGCCGCCCATTGAATGCGACACGATCCGCACCGGCCCCACGCCAAGCTGGTGGATCAGCTGCGCGAGATCATAAACCATATCGCCCGCAGAGTAATTGCCGTCAGACACCCAGTCGCTATCGCCATGCCCGCGGTGGTCCATCGCGATGACGTGATAATCTTCGCGCAGCGCCTCTGCGGTCCAGTCCCAGCTGCGCGCATGATCGCGGCCACCATGGACGAGCACGAGCGGAGGCTTTCCTCTCCCACCCCAATCCTCATAATTGAGGCGCAGGCGCTGTGAAATGAATGTCTGGGATGTGGGACCTGAGCTTTTCATGCCGGAAGCCATGCCTAGAACCGCGCTGGCTCGCAAGCCTAACGCTCTTTAGTCGCCGAGAATGTCAATTCAGGATTCTTCTCAACTTGATAGTTCACGTCCCACGGGCTCTTGGCCATGAACACCAGATCGCCATCGCGATCCCGCGCTAGATTAGCCCGGTTAAAGCCTTCAAATTCGCCGAGTGCGCCTTGATCACCTTTAACCCAGCGCGCGGTGGCGAACGGTGACGCTTCCAACCCGGCCTCAACCTTATATTCTGCCGATAGCCGTGAAATCAGCACTTCAAGCTGAAGTTGCCCCACCACGCCAACAATATGCTGTGCGCCAAGCTCAGGGTAGAAAACCTGAATGACGCCTTCTTCCGACAGGTCATCCAGCGCCTTGCGAAGCTGCTTCGTTTTGGTTGGGTCTTTGAGCTGCACCCGGCGCAGGATCTCCGGAGCGAAGTTGGGCAGACCGGTGAAGCGGACCTCATCCTTCTCCGACAAAGTGTCGCCCACGCGCAAAGTACCATGGTTCGGGATGCCGATGATATCACCCGCTTCTGCGGTATCGGCAATCTCGCGGTCCTGCGCGAAGAACAGAATGGGCGAGTGGATCGCGATAGGTTTGCCGAGCCCCGATGGCGTCAACTTCATGCCGCGTTTGAACGTGCCCGACACCTGACGCATGAAAGCGATCCGGTCGCGGTGGTTCGGGTCCATATTGGCTTGGACCTTAAAGATGAAACCGGTAACTTCGTCATAGTCCGGCGCGATTTGCTGATCGCCGGCAGGCTGCGCACGCGGTGGCGGTGCGATTTTGGCGATGGCTTCGATCAGTTCCGTCACGCCGAAATTCTTAAGCGCCGACCCGAAAAAGACCGGCGTCAAATCGCCGCTGCGGTAGGCATCCAGATCAAACTCAGGATAGCCAACCCGCGCCAGTTCAGCCTCTTCGGCGAATTCTTCAGGTATTTCGGGATCACTGTCACGCTTGCCGAGAAATTCCTTGGACGCGCCTTCGGGGCGGCTGACCATGCCGGTCTCAAAATCGAGAATGCCCTTAAACTGTCCGCCCATACCAATCGGCCACATTTGCGGCGATACGTCGAGCGCAAGCATATCGGCAACCTCGTCAAGCGTCTCAAACGGATCGCGCCCTTCGCGGTCGACTTTGTTGACGAAGGTGATGATCGGCACATTGCGCAACCGGCAAACTTCGAACAATTTGCGCGTTTGCGGCTCGATACCCTTAGCCGCGTCGATCACCATAATGGCGGAATCGACCGCCGTCAGTGTGCGATAGGTGTCCTCGGAAAAGTCCTCGTGACCTGGCGTGTCGAGCAGGTTGAAGGTTACGCCCTCGCGCTCAAACGTCATCACCGATGAAGTGACCGAGATGCCGCGCTGCTGCTCAATCTTCATCCAGTCCGAGCGCGCCCGGCGTGCCTGCCCGCGTGCCTTAACTTGGCCCGCCAAATGGATCGCACCGCCTTGCAGCAGCAGCTTTTCAGTCAGCGTGGTCTTACCGGCATCGGGGTGCGAGATGATCGCGAAGGTGCGCCTGGAATTTGAGGGGTTTGACATCGGATGTTCGGTAGCGCGGTGTTATCCGCGCAGTTCCGCCCCCTGTTTCGCAGCCGCTGCGACGATTTGATCGGTAATCGCTTTCAAATCAGCGTCTTTGTAGCTCTTATCCTGCGGTTGCAGCGTGACTTCGATGGCGAGTGATTTTTGACCTTCAGGCACGCCATCGCCGGTGAACTGGTCGAACACCTGCGCATCCACGATATTAGCCTTGTCCGCCCCCTTTACCGCGCGCAGCAAATCGCCCGCCGCGAGCGGCTTGGGTACGAGGAAGGCAAAGTCGCGCGTCACCGTTTGCAGCGCGGGCGGAGTGAAGCTTGGCCGTGCGAAGCTGACCGGGCCGTTGGATTGTTTCTTGGCCGGGATCGCGTCTAGGAACAGTTCAACCGCCGCGACAGGGCCATCCATATCGAATGCTTTAAGTGTTGCCGGATGCAACATGCCAAAGCGCGCGAGCACCTTTTTGGGGCCGAGCCGCAAAGTTGCGGACTGACCCGGGTGAAACTGCGTTCCGGTATTCTCGGCCACAGGCTCCATAACCATAAGCTTATCGGCTGGCGCGCCCGCCGCCTCAAGCAGAGACAGCGCGGCTGCCTTTGCATCAAATGCATCGAAACGCGCGGATTTTCCGGAAGCCCAGCCGCGCGGTGTTTTCTCACCGGCAAGCACCACGCCCAAAGTCGGGCGCTCATCGCTGATACCGCCCTCAGCGCGGAAATACCTGCGGCCCAGTTCGAACAGCCGCGCTGAAGCTGAGCCGCGATCAGCATTGCGTTTGGCCGCAAGCAAAAGACCGGGGATGAGTGAGGGGCGCATCGCCTTCATGTCTTCGCTAATCGGGTTGTCTAGCACCCACAGATGCTCACCTTCAGGCGCAAAGTGCGCGGCCGCATCAGTGGGCAGGAATGACCACGTGATCGCCTCATTCAAACCGCTGCCCGCTGCTGCGCGGCGCAATTTGCGCTCAAGCGATTGCTGAGCGGTTGCAGTCGGACGCGCCACGCCGTCGATACGAGGCAGAGCAACGCTGATGACCGCATCAAGGCCGTGTATCCGAACGATTTCTTCGACCAGGTCAGCTGGCCCTTCGATATCATGCCGCCGCAAGGGACACATTACCGTCCAGTCATCTGCCACTTCAAAATCGAGTTTTTCAAGAATGCGCTTCTGCTCATCGGCAGGCACATCCACACCGCCAAGGCGTTTGGTCAAACCAGTGTCGAACTTCACCAACTTGGCTTCGCTTGGAGCCGCTCCAGCGTGAGCCGCTTCGCTTGCCGTACCGCCTGCAAGCTCCACAATCAGCCCGGTAAGCAGGTCAAGGCCGTCTTGCAAAAAGGCAGGGTCAACGCCGCGCTCAAACCGCGTCCGTGCGTCGGATGCCAAGCTAAGCTTGCGCCCGGTCACTCCGATACGGGCCGGATCGAAATATGCGATCTCAAGCAGCACGTCAGTGGTGTCGTCACAGACACCTGAATCTTCACCGCCCATGATGCCGGCAATGTCGTGAACCTGCGCGTCATCCGCGATCACAACCATGCTGTCATCAAGCGTGTAGGTTTTTTCATTGAGCGCCAGCACTTGCTCGCCATTCTGCGCGCGCCGAGCCACGACCGCGCCCGACAATTTGGCAAGATCATAGACATGCGCAGGCCGTCCAAAAGCGAGCATCAGGTAATTGGTCAGATCGACCAGCAGCGAAATAGACCGCTGACCTGCGCTGGCCAGCCGTTGTTGCATCCAATCGGGTGAAGGGCCGTTTTTGACGCCTTTCACCACTCGGCCATAAAATGCCGGGCAGCCTTCGGGATCGTCTGTGCGGATTTCGACCGGGCATGCCCCGCCCGCGTCGAAGCTTGGAAAAGCGATCGGCTTCAACGTGCCCAGCCCCGCTGCGGCGAGGTCGCGCGCGATACCGTAAACACCCATGCAATCAGGCCGATTTGGTGTGATCGCCACATCGATAATGGGCGAGGAACCATGATAATCAGCAAAGCTGTATCCGACCGGGGCATCATCTGGCAGTTCAATGATACCGTCGTGATCGTCGCCCAATTCAAGCTCTCGAACCGAGCACATCATGCCATTGGATTCGACCCCGCGAATGGCGCTCTTGCGCAGCTCCATGCCGTTCGATGGAACCACCGCACCCGGCTGGCCGAGTACACCCATCATCCCAGCACGCGCATTGGGTGCGCCGCAAACCACTTGCAGTGGATCGCCGGCGCCGGTGTCCACCATCAGGACTTGAAGCTTATCGGCATCGGGATGCTTTTGCGCTGTCAGAACCTTTGCGACGGTAAAGCCTGCAAGCCGCTCTGCCGGGTCTTCGACACCTTCGACTTCGAGGCCGATAGCATTTAGGCAATCGGTAATCTCAGACAGGGTCGCTTCGGTTTCGAGATGGTCTTTGAGCCATGTGAGTGAGAACTTCATGACGTGGCCCTCCCTTGGGCTCCAACCCCAGCAGAAAGCGTCGGTTGATCATAAGGCGAGAAGCCATAATGCGACAACCACCGCGGATCGCCGTCGAAGAAAGCGCGCAGATCATTCATCCCGTATTTCAGCATCGCGATCCGGTCGATCCCAAGGCCAAAGGCAAAGCCCTGCCATTCATCAGGATCGAGCCCGGCAAATTCGAGGACGCGGCGATTCACCATCCCGCTGCCGCCAAGCTCCATCCAATCGTGCCCGTCATCATCGCCGTGCCCGCCGACAACCCTGCGGTCGCCTTCATTTGCGTAGCCTACATCGAATTCGACGCTGGGTTCGGTGAAGGGGAAGTACGATGGACGCAGGCGCAGGACGATGTCTTCGCGCTCGAAGAATGCTTTGAAGAAGGTTTCCAGCGTCCATTTGAGGTGCCCCAGATGGATATCGCGATCAATCACAAGCCCTTCCACCTGATGGAACATCGGCGTGTGTGTCGCGTCGCTATCAGAACGGTATACACGGCCCGGCGCGATGATGCGGATTGGCGCGCCTTGCTCTTTCATAGAGCGGATTTGCACTGGCGAAGTGTGCGTGCGCAGCAGCATGCGCGGCGCGTTGCCTCCTGACGATGGCGCAACTTCCTCATCTTCCTCGGGAAAATAGAACGTGTCGTGCATCGCGCGGGCGGGATGGCTTTCATCCATATTGAGCGCAGTGAAATTGTGCCAATCGTCTTCGATCTCAGGGCCGGTCGCTACCGCAAACCCAAGGTCTGCAAAAATTTCCGCCAGCTCATCCATGACCTGGCTGACGGGGTGGATCGAACCGCGTGGTGTATCGGGCGCAGGCAGCGTCAGGTCCACCGTCTCGCTCGCCAATTGCGCTTCGAGCGCGGCGCTTTCCAAATCGGCCTTCTTCAGGTCGATCGCTGTGGCCACTTCGCCGCGCAGCGCCTGAATAGCGGGAGCCGCCTCTTTGCGCTCATCCGGGCTCATGCCGCCAAGCGTCTTGAGCGCAAGGCTCACCCAGCCCTTTTTGCCAAGCGCAGCTACGCGCTGCTCTTCAAGCGCGTCCAGAGTGGTCGCAGCGGCGATAGCGCCAAGGCTTGCGTCTTTTTGAGATGTGAATTCAGTCATGGTTTGGCCTGCTTAGATGAGCGGGTCCGCTAGCGCCAATTGGGCACAGATGCAAAGCAGCATTCACGCTCTGCCCTCTGCTGCGCCCCACTGGCTCGCAACGTCAGATCGGGTTTCTGCTTAGCTTTAGCGTTCGGCGGGATCGTGCAGACCTTGCACCGCGACGCCCGCTATCGCCATCCGCGCCTGCGCCGCAGCGATCAGAAACGGCTTATCGAGTTTGGCATAGGCGCTCGGCGACATTCCCATAAAGCGTCTGAAATCACGCACAAAGTGGGCCTGATCATGATATTGGTAATCGAGTGTGCTGAGCCAATTGAGCGACGGATCAAGCATGAATTGTGAAAGACTGCGCAAGAACCGCTGACGGCGCATCAGCAATTTGGGCGTGAAGCCAAAGGCGCGCTTGGACAATCGCTCCAAAGACCGGATATTCATACCAACGCGGTCCGCAAGGTCGCTGACCGTGGCCAGTTCGGGATCAACCAGAGCGGTGTTGATTGCCGTAATTGATCGGGCGATGTCTGGCCGCGCCTGAGCGGGCCCAGCCACCAACGCTGCCATATGGCTCTCAATGATTTCAAGTTCTTCTGCGAAATCGCCGCTTCCCGCCGCCACGACATTGGACAAAGCCCTGGCAAGCGGCCGGAAGGGAGCGAAAGCCGTATCTTGGTGCCCGTCTATTGTCCGGTCCGCATAATCGCTTGCCGGAGCGTTAATAAGCCTCGACCAGCCCAGCGGCATCAATCCAATTCCCCAGCTGCGCCCGGACGTTATTCTGAACCGGTTTGCTTTGCTGGTTGGTCCTGTCGCCGAAAAGGCGGGGGAGGGGTTCAACGGCGTGTCCCCTATGGCAGACCGCGCCCAGCCCAGCTCCATAAACCGCAGATTGGGCCATTCGGGATGCAAATAGTCTTCGAGCACGGGTTCGGATGGTGAGGCCAAAGCCTGAGTGTAATAATAGGTGGTCACAAACGGCCGAAGCTCTGCGCTGGGAAGCGCAAAGCGGATTGTTATCGCATTCCCCGTTTCCGCATGCATCACCCGCTTACCGCAACCCCCGACTGTAGAAGCCAAATTCGCTCCTTGCGGCACGCCAGTCAAGGCGTTGATACAGATGAAAGAGGCCGGTATCACACACCTGAGCAAGCATGCAGTAAACTGCGAATACACAGCGCATTGCTATTTCGCCCCGCCATTGCGAACCGGCTGATCCAAAGTCTGAGCCGCGCTGCCCCAGACCCGCGCCCGCGCCTCCATAAATGACGACAAGATGGGGTGATCGAGCGCGGCATATTTGCTCGGCGTCATCGTCATAAATTGCGTAAATTCGCGCGTGAATTGCGCCTGATCATGATATTCGCCGTCCATCGCCTCAGTCCAGCGCGTGCCCTGATGCAGCATAAAGCTCGACAGGCTGCGCATAAAGCGTTGGCGGCGCAGCAGCAGTTTCGGTGAAAAGCCGAAATAGCGATGGCACACTCGCTCCAGCGTGCGGATGCTCATCCCGCATTCAGCGGCAAGATCTCCCACGACGATATGCTCACCACCGAACAGAGCGGTGTGAATCCGCATGATCTTTGGCTCATCGCGATTGGGCTGCATTAACCGTTCCAGCGTTTCCGATAGAAACGCCAGTTGCTCCTCAGTAGAAACCGTCGGATCACATAGAACGTCCGATAGAAAATCGAACTTGGCAAAAACCGGATGAGTTGCGCCATTGCATACCGTATTGGCCAAGCCAGTCGCATCAGCTCCTACAAAGCGCGCCCAGCCGAGCGGCAAAAAGCCAATCCCCCACATCCGTGTAGTACCAAGCTCAAACTCGCAGGGCAGCGAACTTGGCCCAGTGGCCGTAAATCGTGCATTCTCTACGAGCGAATCGCTGATTTGAGCGCGGGGGGACGAATGCGCGAAGAAACGAATATTGCCCCATTCGGGCTGCAAGAGATCGGCAATCACCTCGCCCTCGTCACAATCCAATGCCAGCTGATAAAAGGTTGTAAAACAGCCATCGAATTGCGGCGGCGGCGCATAGAAGCGGGTGCGAAGCGAAAAGCCCGCCTTTTCATCCACCGCTTCGTTTTCAGCCCTGACGCTGAATCTGCCTGAGTCGCTGCTCATCTGTGAATGGTGGCCGATGTGGCGCAAATTTACAAGATTTTTGGCGACTTCCTACAAGAAGTGACTGGTCTGGCGCATTGCTTCACCAACGCAAACGCTGCTGACGCAAAAGGGGTCTCAGCACAGTTTCCCGTGCCAAGACCCCTTCAATTTCGCTTCGTATCGCCAAACCCGGCGCTGTAGGAAAGCGCGAATTCGCCGGAATTCGCCGATGTTTGAATTACGCTGGCAGCGCCGCTTTCGCCTGAGCGATGACAGTTTTGAAGGCCGCGCCTTCGTTCATCGCCAGATCAGCCATAACCTTACGGTCAAGCTCAATCCCGGCAAGCTTCACGCCGTGCATGAATTGCGAATAGGTCAGACCCTCTTCGCGTACAGCAGCGTTAATGCGCTGAATCCAAAGACCGCGGAAAGTCCGCTTCTTCGTTTTGCGATCGCGGTAAGCGTATTGGCCGGCCTTTTCGACCGCTTGGCGCGCAACGCGAATGGTGTTTTTGCGGCGGCCGCGATAGCCCTTGGCTTGTTCGAGTAACCGCTTGTGTTTCTGGCGCGTGGTAACGCCGCGTTTAATGCGAGGCATATCAGTAAATCCTTATATCGTGAGGAAGCGAGCCGCAGCCCGCTCAACCATCAATCAAGCCCGTAAGGTGCCCATTTTTTGATTGTCCGAGCATCGGGGTCCGCAGCCACTGTGGTGCCGCGGTTTTGACGGATATACTTCGCATTGTGGCTCATCAAACGGTGGCGCTTACCAGCGACACCATGCTTGACCTTGCCGGTTGCGGTGATTTTGAAGCGTTTCTTCACACCGCTTTTGGTCTTAAGCTTGGGCATTTTTATCTCCTAGATCAGAGACACATCAAACCAGCCCTGGCAGCCCTATTAGCCAGGCCGATCGCTTGATTCGTGTCGTTGAAGTGGCGCGCATAAGGCGAGCGCGCCAAGTAAGCAAGTATTTTGCAGCGTTGGAGCCATCCCGGACTGCTTGACACCTATGGCCATTTTTGGCGCAATGGCATGCTCCCGCCCGCCCCGGAATTCTGCCGTTTTTCGCCGAAATCTGGACTGGCAAGTGTGACCTTAGGTTTGCAGGATGTCATTTCGAGGGTGTCATACGGAGTGTGTCGTGCGGAGCAATTCATGCGCAATACTTGCCGTGCAATCGGAAAGTAGGAAAGCCGCTACTCCGAATTGGGGCCGGAATATACCGGACGACCCGTTTCTTTCAGCCATTCCGCAAAGTTTCCGCTGGCAATCGGTTCTGCATCTTCGGGCAATGGGGCGGTCCAGACATAGGCATCGGCCTGCGTGTCGCCGTAACCATCCCAGCCATCCACGCTGATCGCTTGGCGTGTGTACTCCGCCCCCTCAAACGCATCGATTGCCGCAATATCGACCTCGGACGCTTCGTGGATGGAACCGTGCACGATGGTCGCAAAGCGCGCCTGTGTTGGGATTAACGCCGGAAACCAGCCGCTTTCGGCTGGAATGGCATAAAGCGCGCCCTGCACGGTTGCAGGTGCGCCAAGGCCTAGGCCGCGCAGGAAAGGCCAGTCGCCGCCATCGGGACCAAGGCCTTCCTGTAGGACGCCGTAGAAGAAGAGATGTTCGGGGCCTGTCATAATTTGGGGGCTGTCATATGGAATCCATCATCACACCGGGAATGCCTGACCCACGAGCTCTTCGCTCACTTCCCACAAACGCTGCGCGACATCTTCTTCCATCGCGCGGCGAACAATCGCGGCATCGCCGACTGATCCGCGTATGTCGAAAAAGTCTGTTGGGCCGAAATACCCGCCACTGACTGCGCGATCATCCGCCGCCGCCAACGCAGTTGGATAAGCTCCCTTGAGCTGCGACTGCGCGATCACCGCATTGCTGACGCTATAGACAGCTTTCATCAGGGGATTGGAAACCTTACCCTGCAGGGGAGTGTCCGAATAACCGGGATGGCATGCAATCGATTTTATCGGAGAGCCAGCGCGATCAAGGCGCCGGTGCAATTCCAGCGCAAACATCAAATTTGCAAGCTTGCTGTTGAGATAAGCCTGCGTGGGATCGTAACCGCTTTCCATCATAAGATTGCCGAATTGAATGCGGCCATATTTGTGCGCGATGCTGGACACGGTGACGACGCGTCCGTTTTCTGGATCAAGTTGCCCCATCATCAGAGCCGTCCATAGGAAATGGCCCAGATGATTGGTGCCAAACTGCATCTCAAACCCGTCGGCAGTCTGCTGTTTTGGGGTTTGCATGACGCCCGCATTGTTAATGAGCGCGTTGATCGGACCAAACCGCTCTCCTGCCGCTTTGGCGGCGGTGCGGATAGACGCGCTGTTGGCGAGATCAATCTCAAGCAATTCGCAGCGTCCCGCGCCGATATTGACGAGTTTGGCGAGCGCCCTTTTTCCCTTTTCCAGATTGCGCGCGGCGATCACTACGTCCGCGTTTTT
The DNA here is from genome assembly GCA_963789155.1 of uncultured Alphaproteobacteria bacterium. Classification (GTDB taxonomy): domain Bacteria; phylum Pseudomonadota; class Alphaproteobacteria; order Sphingomonadales; family Sphingomonadaceae; genus Erythrobacter. The sequence goes on from CAWBJN010000016.1 coordinate 145,020, forward strand.
GCCCGCAAGGATTTTCGCGGCTTCGAACCCAATCCCGGAATTGCCGCCAGTGATGATAAAACGTTTGCCTGAAAGGTCTGGCAATTCGTCTGGGGTCCAATCTTTGATCCCGCTTGTGTTCATATGCGCCATTGGATTACCCCATCGCCTCCAAAACATCCTCTAACCGCGCCGGATCGCCCAGCGCGATGACGGTGCCCCCGTCTTTGGCGCTGTTCGCGTCCAGCGGATTGCCTTGCCAGTCGCTCATCGTGCCGCCCGCCCCTTCGATGATCGGCACAAGCGCGGCATAGTCGTAAACCGCAAGGCCCGCTTCCACCACAATGTCTATGTGACCGCTCGCAACAAGGCCGTAATTGTAGCAATCGCCGCCATAGACGATCATGCCCTGACGCTCATTTCCGCCAATTGCCGCTGCGACTTTCATATAGGCTTCTGCCTGATCCGCATCGAAATAATGTGGGCTGCTGGTGGCAAGCGTTGCGCCCGTAAAATCCTTGCAAGTGCGCGTGTGCACAGGCTTTCCGTTGAAGGTTGTTCCCCCGCCGATGCTCCCAACCCAGCGTTCACCTGCGATTGGTTGATCGATCACACCCATCACCGGCCAGCCATCCTGCATCAGTGCGATCAGCGTGCCGAAAATCGGGCGGCCCGACATAAAGCTGATCGTGCCATCAATCGGATCGAGCACCCATTGGCGGCCAGCGCCTTCGTTACGGGTGCCATATTCCTCTCCGATAATTCCATCATCGGGGCGCTCGGCCTCTAATATCTGGCGGATGGCGGCCTCTGCTGCGCGGTCGGCCTGCGTCACGGGGCTCGCATCGGATTTACGATCCTGTGTCCATTCCCCGCGAAAGAGCGGGCGGATGGCGGCGCCAGCAGCATCGGCAAGGCGGCCAGCAAGTGCCAGATCGGCGGAATTCATTGGCAATTTTCCTTTGGGGGAGCAAACAGGAGACTTTGTGGCTTGGGGCGCAATTGTGTCGGATTAGACCTAGTGACCTCATTCAATACCCGCCACAGAATTTGCAAATTGAATGACAGATTGTCAGTTTTCGGTCAGAATTGGAATTATGGGTCGTAAAACCGGAACACCGGGTTCAAAACATGACGAAGCAAGCGGGCCGGTTTTCCGTTCCACGACGGGTGCAACCGATCATGGTGGGCCGCTATCGCTGAATCGCCAAGCTGATGAACGCATTCGCCCTTGGGTAAGCCGCGCGATGGTCGCCTATGCTTATGAGCGCCAGAACAAAACCATCTATGGTGAATTGTGCAATGACAGCGCCTATCTGCGCAGCGCAGTTGGCACGGATTGGCGGGCGGGCACCGCGGACGGCCCGATCAAACTGCGCGATCAAACCTTCCTTTGCGGCCAGCATTCGCACGTCATGCCGCTAAGCTGCACTGGCGGGATCAGGGTCGCGGGATTGAAGCTTAAGCCGGGGGCTCTGCGCGCTTTGTTTGGCATAGACGACGCGGCGATGCTGGACAGGATATGGTCGATCGAAGCAGGCGGCGTTCCAGATCGTGAAGTCACCGGGCTGTTCAACCTCGAACTCGAGCCTGAACAATGGCTGGAGGCGCTTGAGGGATGGCTGGCCGATTATGTGACGCGCAAAGGGATAGAGCCGCCAGAAAAGCTGTCTCAGGCGATTGAGCTTCAGGCCTTTGCCGACCCCAATTGTGTGCTGTCTGACTTCGCCGACGAACAAGGTGTATCACCGCGCACAGTGGAGCGCGTGGCGAAGCGTGATTTTGGCCTCACCCCGAAACAGATCATGCGGCGCGCGCGGGTGCTTGATCTGGCGGCCCAGCTATGCGGTGTGGCGGATGAGGCGGAGGCGGACGACATCATCCTGCGATTTTTCGATCAGGCGCATCAAATTCGCGAATTTCAGGCTTTCTTCAAAGTGACGCCGGGCGAGTTTCAAACCACGCGTTCCGACCTGCTGACGCTGAGCCTGGAGGTGCGGCAAGCGCGGCGGCTGGAGCTGCTCGACCGGATTCGTCCCGGCGCGGTCAGACCGTGGATGCGGCGCTCTCTTATGGAGCCTGCGGAATAGCGCGTTGCTGGGCGTTTCAGATTTCGGGCCAAATTTCGCGCCAATATTCAAACGCCAGACGCTGGTGGAAATCGACATAGGCGCGCGCCTCCGCCCCCTCCCAATCGAGCGGCCATTCGCCGGGTAGTTCAGCGGCAAGATGCGATCGCGTTACGAACCAGCCTTGCCCCGGCAAACCATCCGATTGTCTGACGACCAATACGGCAAGCCCCGGTTCACCCGACGCGCGGCCATCTGCATCGATTGAATCGAGCACCGCGCACAGCGCCCGCATTTTGGGCCGCGTAAATGCGTAGCCGAGCATGTTCAACATCTGCGAATAGGTCAGCGCATTGCGCGCGCGGGCCGCGCCGATCAGGATGTCGCGAATTTCGGTGGGGTCGAATTTCACTCACTTCTCAATCGAAAAGCGAACTCACGCTGCTCTCATCCGCAATCCGCCGAATAGCCTCACCGACCAGCGGCGCCATGGTAAGCACGCGGATCTTGTCAGATTCCTCACACGCTTCGGTCGGGCGGATAGAATCCGATATGACCAGCTCTTTCAGTTTTGATCCGTTGATCCGCGCCACCGCACCGCCCGAAAGCACCCCGTGGGTGATATAGGCCGCGACCGATTGTGCGCCGCCTGCCAGCAAAGCCTCTGCCGCGTTGCACAGCGTGCCGCCCGAATCGACGATATCGTCGATCATCACACAATGGCGGCCTTCAACATCACCGATGATGTTCATGACTTCGCTTTCGCCCGGACGGTCGCGGCGTTTATCGACGATGGCGAGCGGCGCGTTGTCGAGCCGTTTGGCGAGCGCGCGTGCGCGGACCACACCGCCGACATCGGGGCTGACAACCATCAGATCCTTATCACCATAACGCGCCTGAATATCGGCGGCCATCACGGGCGCGGCGTAAAGATTGTCGGTCGGAATATCGAAGAAGCCTTGAATCTGCCCCGCGTGCAAATCCACCGCCAGAACCCGGTCTGCGCCAGCCTCTGTCATAAGGTTCGCGACCAGCTTCGCCGAGATAGGCGTGCGCGGACCCGGTTTGCGATCCTGACGCGCATAGCCGAAATAAGGGACTACGGCCGTAATCCGCTTCGCCGAAGCGCGTCGCAGCGCGTCGATGCAGATCAGCAATTCCATCAGATTGTCATTCGCCGGAAAACCCGTGGGCTGCACGACAAACACGTCTTCGCCGCGCACATTTTCGTGGATTTCGACGAAGATTTCCTCGTCAGCAAACCGGCGAACACTGGCATCGGTCAGCGGGATTTCGAGATAGGCCGCGATCGCGCGCGCGAGCGGCAGGTTCGAATTGCCCGACATGATTTTCATGGATGCGAATCCTTGGTTTTGGAATGATCCAACTCGCCTAGCAATGGAGCGTGGAAAGGCAACAGATGCCGGGACGGTTGTCGTCAGATGAGCAGATAGCGTGTAACGCCGCATAGCGATTTTTGGCCGGAGACGCCGGTTTGGAACGATGCACGGCGAATCTGGTTTAGACGCCAGTGATTGGAGAATTCAAATGAGCAACCGCAAACGCGCAGCGTTCGCCGCAAGTATCGCCGCGATATCACTGATGGCCGCCCCAGCCGTTCTGGCACAGGGCAATGGCAACGGTAAAGGCAATGGCGGCGGCGGGAATGGCGCGCAGGCCCAGGGAAATGGCGGCAGCAACGGGGGCGGCGAAAAAGCCAATCGCGGTGGCGGCAATCGCTCAAATGCAGACCGCGGCAATGCAAACCGCGGCAATTCGGGCAACGGCAACGGCAATTCGGGACAAGCCCGCCGCGCGCAGGACAATGATCGTGGCGATAGAGCCAACATAAACCGCGCAGTAACCCGCCAGAACGGTAACGGTAATGGCGGCAACGCAAACGCTATCAACCGTGGCAATAACGGCAACGGCAATCGCGCAAATGGTGTCGATACAGGCTCCGACTTAATTCGCATCCGATCGCGCGATGGGATCGACCTAGATGTGGACTTCGCCCTCCCGCAGCTTCGCCAAGCGCTGGGTCAAACGCTAGTCCGCGAAGAGCGGGTCATAGGCGGCTGCCCTCCCGGTTTGGCAAAAAGCGCAATGGCTGCCTGCCGCCCGGGCAAGCGCGCAACACCTATCGCAGCTATGACCCCGGTTTTTTCGGGCTAATCGGAATTGGCGGCGGGCAATATTTCTATGATGACGGCTATTTGCTGAGCTATCGCGGAGACGGCCTTGCAGGATACCTCCCGCTGCTGGGTGGTGCGCTCGGCATCGGCAATGTCTGGCCCAGCAATTATGCGGCGGCACCTCTGCCGGATTATTACAGCAGCTATTATGGTCTAAACGACCCGAGCGGATACCGCTTTGCCGATAACGTCATTTACCGCGTGGACCCGGAAACGGCTGCGATTGCGTCTGTGGCGGCGCTGCTGACCGGCGACGATATCGCTATCGGCCAGCCGCTGCCTGTGGGCTACGACGTGTACAATGTGCCTTACGCCTATCGCAATCAATATGCCGATGGTCCGGGTGCGCGCTATCGCTATAGCGATGGCTATATTTACGAGGTTGATCCTGAAACGGCGCTGGTCGTCGCTGCGATTGATCTGGTCGTCTAAGGACCAAATGATGAAAAAATCTATCCGCATCAATGCAGCACTGGCTGCACTGGTTTTGACGCTGGCCGCTTGCAGCAGCGAGGCTGATATTGATCTGGCGCCGGGAGCGGAAGACCGATCCGGTGACACTCTGGCCGAAGTCTTAGGCGATGAGGATTCAATTTCGGTCGTCTCAGGCCTGATTGAATCAACGGGCGTGCTGGGCGCGCTTGAGGGGGAGGCGAATTACACGCTGCTCGCCCCGAGCGACATCGCAATTGAAGGTCTGGGCGCAGAAGCAGCCCAAATGCTCACCGACGAAAGCAACGGCGCAATCGCCGCCGCAGTCATTCGCGAACACATGGTTCCCGGTCTGCTGACCGAGGATGCCATTCGCAGCGCCATCGCATCCAATGGCGGCGAAGTGACGATGAGGACGTACGGCACCGGCAATGTGACGTTTGCGCAGGATGGTGAAACGCTGACCGTGAAGGGCGCCAATGGGACCACCGCCAACCTCACCGGCGGCTCTATCGTGGCGGCAATGGGGCTGTGCTTACAATAGATTCGGTATTGGCGGACACGTCTGCATTTTAGGCGTATTTTAGGCGGCACTTGCCAATGCAAAAGCCACGGCACCATAAGGCCTGGGTCGCAGCGATAATTGCGAGAGCCAAATTGCTGCTATTGTGATGGAATGCAGACAAGCAAAGTTTGCGACATTGCTCCCTTAATGCAAATGAGGCATCGCTGCCTGCCGATACGTCTTGCTCGAGTTCGAGGAGGGCAATTATTTCTATTTCTAGAACTTTTATGTTGGTGGCAGCTTCGACTGGTATCTTTGCGGGCGATGTCGCTCTTGCGGATGAAGTCTCAATCGGGCTTCGCCAACACCCCTTTCTTGAATTTGAAATCGAAGCGAACCGCTCAGCAGACGTGTCTCTTGCCGATATGGACAGTGACGGTGACCTGGATGTGATTGTCGCGAACGGGCGGCATTGGGCCGAATAAGATTTTGTCTACCTAAATGCCGGAACGGGTCGGTTGCTAGAAGCCATCCCGCTGGGGGCCACCAAGTCTGCAAGTTATACGGTGCAGATAGGCGACCTAGATAGCGATGGAGACCTCGATGCTGTTGTGGTCAGGGACATGCTTCCAGTTCAATATTTCTTTAACAACGGTCGCGGCGCAATGACTTTGGCTGGCGAGATTCCCGATAGTGCGAGGCCCGCCCGGTCTGCCGCACTTTTGCATGCGGATGATGATGAGCTGCTGGATTTGGTGGTCGTTACGCGCCGGTCGCCTGATCGCCTTTATCGCGGGGATGGGCAAGGCGGCTTTCGTGGTGGGGTGGATCTACCCGATCAAGGCTTTGGATCGACAGGTATCGCCACAGGAGATCTGGACGCAGATGGTGATATTGACTTGGTCATTGCTCGCCGCGACGGCGCGGCAAGTGTGGTGATGGTCAACGATGGAAATAGCACTTTCAGTGCGATGACATTGCAGACAAGTGAAGGTGATCACCGCAAGGCCGCAATTGCTGATTTCAACGGTGATGACACACTTGATATCGTCCTGGTTTCAACTGCTGGTACGCACCTGCTCTATCAGCAAACCAGTGACGGCGAATTTCTGAAGTCGGCGTCTTTCGGTGATGAAGGTGAGGCGATCCAGGCGTTGGCGGTCGGCGATATCGACCAAGATGGTGACATCGATTTGATCGCAGGCGCAGATGGTCCGAATTTGATGTATCTCAACAATGGCGCAGGCGACTTTACCCGCCAGATTATTCCGAGCCAAGCTGACACATATGGCGTTGCAGTGGGCGATATGGATGGAGACGGTCTTTTGGACATCGTATTTGCTAATTCTGGCTCGGCCAATGAAGTCGTTCTTTCGAGGCCAGCGGTCAGCCCTGGCTCCTGACGATTTGTGATAAGCGGACCTCTGGTTTCCGTAAATCAAGACGCTCCGATCCGGCAACCTGTCACGTAATTGGGCTCAATATTGCGGACATTGCGGGTCCAAGAACCAATCTGGATGCCAACCTGCGCTGATCCATTTGGGGCTTCAAAGTTGAACAGCGCGTTCCCCCCTATTGTGACACGATCAATCCGCCCATTAAGGTTCGATCCGATCAACCCAATCGCGCCGGGTACAGGCCTCGAACTTTTTAGATAGACCCGGCCAATATTGTTTGTGATCGTCACATCCGTGACCCCTCCAATCAGACCGTGCACCAGGACGATTGCCGTGAAATATTCGCTCGCGGTGGGGGAGTCGCAGACATTGCCGCAAATTTCCAAATTCTCTATCGGATCGCGCGATCCAAAAAAGTCATTGTTCACGTAAATCAGGACGCGATAGTCGCCAGTGGCGAAACCAAGCAGGCCTGCATTGCGCAATATCTTGATGTTGCGCGGCGGCCGGGAAGGCGTGGAGCCATCGGGATTGCGTGTGGTGACAGCGATGCCGGTGAGGTCGCTGCCATGGCCCAATTCATCAGCTCCGGCCGCAAGACTTCCATTGCGACACAGCAGCAAGTTGTTGTCTTGAATGGTAATGCCGTCATCCGACTGTATGCGAATGACAGCGCCATAACTGTAGTATCCGGCGAAGGTGTTTCTCTCAATTATGAGATCGCGATTGCGCGCTTTGCCTTTGTTATTGACGGTGTTGATCGCGCCGCCAAAATAAATGCCCGTTGTCAGATTGTGATCGAACCGATTGTCCGACAGCACCCCGCTGGTGCCATAATCGAGATTTACGTTGTACCAACGGACATTGAGGTGATCATTGTTGGAATAGCGAAGGTCTAACACCCCCTTGGTAAACAGGGCAGCGCCCGAAATATCGTCAAACCTATTACCTTGGATAACAGCCTCGGTGACGCCTTCCAGAAAAATGCAATGGGTGACGATAAGGCCGGTTCCATGTGGTTGCCCATCGGTTGCATTGCAGTTTTTGAAACTGCAATTTTCGATCCGAACGCGGTCCATATAGGCCGAAGCATTGCCGGCGAAGATGATATGGGTTGTGCTGGTGGCGCGCCGACTTTGACCGCCGCCGCCATCGAATTCCACCCCATCAAATTCCAACACACCGCGTTTGGACTTAAAGAGAGCGCCGCCCGCGCTGCGATCAGGCTTGATGACACCGCCGTCGCCTTTGAAAAGAACGCTTTCACCAGACAAATCAACTTCGGACTGGACGGCAAATTCGCCCTGATCGACCAGCACGACCTTTTTCGGGACAGCAAAGGCGAATGTGAGCGGAGCAGACGCGACCGCAGCTAGAATACCCGGCGCAGCGTCGGCCTCGCCGGTGCGGTCCGCGTATTCGGAGAAAAGGGCAGTCTTGCTCACACCCTCTCGCTCACACCCTCTTCCTCATTGGGCCGCCTTATCCGATCCGGTGTTCACCCCTGATCCACCGAACGGTGCCGCTCGACGCGCGCATCACGACGCTTTCGGTTGTCATGATCGTTTGCCCGGACAGCGTGCGCTTGCGCTTTACGCCTTCCAGCAACGATCCTGATGTCACGCCGGTCGCTGCAAAGATGCAGTCGCCTTTGGCCAGTTCTTCCAGCTTGTAGATGCGGTTGAGATCGGTGATGCCCCACTTCTTTGCGCGGGCTCTTTCGTCATCGTTGCGGAACACCAGTCGTCCGTTGAACTGCCCGCCGACACAGCGCAACGCGGCGGCTGCGAGCACGCCTTCGGGCGCGCCGCCTTGGCCCATATACATGTCGATTGTGGTGTCTTCGTCAGTCACCGCGATCACCCCGGCAACGTCGCCATCACCGATCAGAACGACACCGCAACCGATGCCGCGCAACTCGGCGATCAGTTCCGCATGGCGCGGGCGATCGAGCACGCAGACAATGATCTCGGATGGCTTCACGCCTTTGGCCTTGGCCACAGCGGTCACGTTTTCAGTCGCGCTTTTAGCCAGATCGATGATCCCCTCGGGATAGCCAGGGCCAACCGCCAGCTTGTCCATATAAACGTCAGGTGCGTTGAGCAGGCAACCCTCTTCCGCCGCCGCCAGAACTGCCAAGGCGTTGGGTCCGGCCTTCGCCGTAATCGTCGTCCCTTCCAATGGGTCAAGCGCGATGTCGATTTTCGGCCCCTTGCCCGGTGCCCCGCCGACTTTCTCGCCAATATACAACATCGGCGCTTCGTCGCGTTCGCCTTCTCCGATGACCACGGTGCCGTCCATATAGAGGTCGTCAAAGGCCCGGCGCATCGCTTCGACCGCGGCGGCATCCGCCGCCTTTTCATCGCCGCGCCCGATCAGCTGCGCTGCGGCAACCGCAGCGGCTTCGGTAACGCGCACCATTTCAAGGACCAGCACGCGGTCAACGGCATTCTCTTTACCGCTGTCTTTTGCTGCCAGCACATCTGTGCCAAGGGTCGGATCAATAGGGGTGTTCATGCGCAATTCAGTCCTTTTAGCCTTTGGCTTGCATTCCGCGCTTAGACTTGGAGGAACGCGCTTGTCGAGCAATGCCGCCCCTCCTTCACCGAAAACCAGCGCCGAGGGGGCCTATACTATCGCAATCCCTGCTCCAGTATCCGCCTTTATCCCGGCTCTGATAACTGCTGCTTTGTTGGTCGCGTCTCAGCCTCTGGCTGCACAGAGTGACGCGCCTGTGACAAGCGCCGCAGATGGCGCTGATGAAACGCCTCCACCGGACGAAGCAGAGCCCGCTCCGCCGCGCCCCCGTCGCCAGTTCATCGACCTGTCCGTTACCGTCCCACGCGAAGAATCAGACCGCTTGCTGGAAGAAGATTGCGAGGAGGAGGCCGATGCCGCGCGCATCGCGGGCGAAATCATCGTTTGCCGCCAGCTGGGCGAGGCCACCGATGGATCGTTCGATAAAGAAGAATGGGAGCGCGACTATGCCAGACGCACCCAAGGCGGCAGCACGCCTGACACATTCGGCATCGCCAATCATGGCAATGCTATCGGGTTCGGGTCGGTCCCCCCGCCCGCTTTGTTCATTGATGTGGAGGCTCTGCCCGAAGCGCCCGAGGGAACCGATGCTGACAGGATCGCGCGCGGACTGCCCCCGCTGGGCCGCGATGTGGAGCTCACACCCGAAGAGATTGCCGCACGGCGCCGCGCACTAGGGCTGAGCGCCCCGCCGATCCCAGAATCGCAATAATGGGGCTGCGGACGGGTTTGGGTCTTCGGACCGGCAGCATGGCCGTGCTTCTTACGGGGATCGCATTGCTATCCGCTCCTATCTCCGCGCAGCAATCCGAAACCATACCCCCGGATGGCTCAAACGATACCTCAGGGGAGGATGCCCCAATTGATGATGGCCCAATTGATGATGGCCCACCTAATAATGGTAGAGTTGTTATCGATATCCTTGTCCCCCCATCAGGCAGAGCTCCCCCCGACCGAAGCTGAAATCCGCCGGTGCGAAGAAGATATCGACGCAGCGACCGTGACGGGTGAAATTATCGTTTGCCGTCAGCGGGGCGACGATCAGTCCAATTATTACAGCGGCAGCCGCGAGGATGCGCAAAAGCGCTACGCAGAAGAGACGGCTTTTGCAGGAGACATCCTTGCTCCCGATGTCGCTGGTGACGGAATTTTCCGCGGCGCGCCGACAGTCGGCGGTCTCTGCATCATTCCTCCCTGCCCCAAAGACCCCGCGCTGATCATAGATGTAGAGGCGCTGCCCGACGCCGAAGAAGGCTCCGACGCAGACAGGATAGCTCGCGGCCTACCCCCACTTGGCGAAGACGGTGATCTTGGCAGGGAGACGATCAGCGAAGAGGAATTGGGCCTGCCGCCCAGTTTGGATACAGGCGTCGGCGTACCTGTAAAACCCTGCGAAGCAGCCCGAGACTTGAATTCGTCGAAGTTTCCGGTTTCGATTAGCCATGCGAGCGAATTCGTATCAACATAGATTATCTTATTCACTGCGCGCTCTCCGACAATTCGACCATAGCCGAGATAATTTTGGCATTACTTTCCGGGCTCTTGGCGCCCATATGTCCAAAAAGGTAAGCTCGAGCAAAAAAGACGATGCGCGCGGGACCAACCAAGCGTCCAACCGTAGTACCTTCGTTAGCAGGCAGCCATGAGGCGGCCAGTCTCACAGATTGATAGTATTTTAGAATTTCTGGGAAATCGTTCATGATATAGGTGGCGACTTCTACCACGCGGGCATCACCTAAGTCCTCGCTAGGGACTTGCTCCGTATTTCTCACGCCGAATTTTTCGGGTGGGGAGGGGTATGGCGGCAACTTCAACCACACTTCGTATTCAGCTTGGGTAAGAGGTGGCAAATTTAAATTTGGTCGAATTAACTGACGAAGGCCCCAGTTAATATTGGAAGCTAATTCATAAACCGCATTATCACCGCGTGATTTCACCTGAGATTCAAAGTCATGAAATGGCGATTCCCAAGCGAAAATCAGCTCTTCGATTGTGCCTGTCGCCAACCTTGGGTCGACTTTGCTCTCCTCAAGAAATGATATCTCAGAAATCAAATCAACCCCAAAGCGGAGTATATTTTCCTCATCAGAACAATAGTCTCGAAATTGCTCAATCAATTCCGGCTTGAGCAACTGCTGCAGTTCCTGACGATCCATAGCATTGATTACGCCACCGGACTGGTAGGCTCCCTAATTCGGCAGGATCGGAAGGACCAACGGATCGCCCGTCAAGCTGTCAGATCCATCAAGCAATTCGAGCGCGCGGCGGACATTGGCCTCTGGCCCTTCATGTGTCACGATTGCGACCAGAACTTCGCCGCCGTGCTTTTCCCGCCCTTGCTGAATCAGGCTCTCAATCGAAACATCTGCATCGCGCATCGCTGCGGTGATTTCAGCGAGAACACCGGGGCGATCATTGACGGTAAAGCGCAAATAGACCCGCTCCATCCGCTGCCCCGGATCGGCAGCAGCAAGCGGGGCCAGCTGTGCCACAGGGACTGAAAACGGAGCGCCAACTTCTGATCGGGCAATATCAATCAGGTCCGCCACCACCGCGCTGGCGGTTGGGCCATCGCCTGCGCCAGCACCTTGGAATAACAGCCGTCCGGAGAAATTGCCCTCTGCCACGACAGCATTGGTCGGCCCATCAACAGAGGCAAGCGGGTGACCCTTTGCAACAAGGCACGGGCGCACACGTTGCAACAGGCGCGGGCCATCGGCCTCTTCCTGCACATCGGCTTCCGCGATCAGGCGGATGACAAAGCCAAGCGTGTCCGCTTGCGCGATATCAGCGGCGCGCACTTGCACGATTCCGCTAACATGCACCGCGCCGAAATCGACCTTTGCGCCAAATCCGATAGCGGCGAGAATCGCGAGTTTATGCGCGGCATCAATACCCTCAATATCGAAGGTCGGATCAGCCTCTGCGTAACCCAGCTTTTGCGCTTCGGCCAAGGTTTCGGCAAAGTCCGCACCGGTCGCTTCCATTTCGGACAGGATGTAATTGCAGGTGCCGTTGAGGATGCCGTACACCTTGGTCAGCGCATTGGCGCTGGTGCCTTCGCGTAACCCTTTGACGACAGGAATGCCGCCTGCGACAGCGGCTTCGAATTTGAGCGGGAGATTGCTGGCTTCAGCCTGTTCAGCCAGCGCCAGACCGTGATGTGCGATCATCGCCTTATTCGCGGTGACAAGGCCTTTGCCTCCGGCCAGTGCGGCGCGGGACAGCGCGAGCGCGGGGCCGTCCGATCCGCCGACCAGTTCAAGCACCACATCGACATCATCGCGCGCGCCCAGCGCGGTCATATCGTCTTCCCAGGCATATCCCGAAATATCCACACCGCGATCCTTACGCCGTTCGCGCGCACTAACAGCGACCACCTCAATTGAGCGCCCGGCCCGCGCAGCGATGAGGTCGCGGTTGACCGCGAGCAGGCGAATGACACCCACACCGACAGTGCCCAAACCTGCGATAGCAATGCGAAGAGGTGCCCCAGCGGGCAGATTGTTGGTGGTCAAGAAAGCGCTCCGGATGCTGCCCAATTTTTGCAGTGCCATACCAGCAGTGCAATACCATCAGCGCTGACAACGCATCCCTGCATCGTCAAGCGCCGATTCGTTCACAGAGCGATAGATTGCCTTTTAAGGGGCTTGGGTAATCACCCTTGTACACGGGCCAAGCTGCTCCATCACAAAGGCATAGTCACTTTCCGCCAGCCTTCTGGATGCGGGATCGCGCGCAAGATTGGCATTGCTCGGCAATGTCGCGGGTAAGGCGCAGGCGAGCCGATACCAGCGCAATGTGCCGGGTGTTGGTGCGCGGGCTGACGAATCGATGATCTCACCAAATGACACCCCCCAAACCGGGTTCTGGCCTGGGCGGCGCAGAACGGTCATCGACACCGGCGAGCTATCCTGCGTTTCGAGGAATATCTGCGTTTCTGATTCGCCGGTCAGCGTGCCTGGCACCGCCAGTGCATCGCGAATACCGGTGACCACAGGAGGCGCATCGCGCGCTACTAAAGCGGTCAAAATCGGACGGAGCCGGGCCTCAAGCGTAGGGGAATAATCGAGCTGCGCGTGTTTTCCCACCAACTGGATCGAGCCGGGGCGCGCTGGCACCGGATCGGCGAACAGCAATACCACACGGTCTTTAAACTTCTCCGGTTTGCCGCGCGCATTAAGCGGCACATCGAGCAGATAGACCAGCGATTCGCCCACCGCAGATGACCCGGAAAGCAGCGCCTGTGTGCGCGCCTCGATATACAGCCGCGCGAATCCGGGCGCCAATCCCGGAGCGCGTTCGGGCTTAACCACGATTTGGCGGCGAATCTGAGCCCGGATCACCAGGCTGCCGCTTTCTGCCAGAGTGGTTAGATCAGAAAACGTTGCCAATTCGGCAGGGTTGCTAGGCTGCGATGCAACTGCCTGTGCATAAGCTGGTGCACTTGTCAGCGGGAGCATCAGCGCGGCCATACCCAAGGCAACTAGCCCCTTGAAACTAAATGTTAAATTAGTGTTAACGCGTCCCATGGTTCAAAATTCCTGTGTCTCGCATCTGCGGATCGTGTGCCCCTATAACACTCCTATGTCACTGCAGAGTAGGGCCAGTGAATCCATCCTGAATGGTAAAAGCGTTTGATTGCCTAGGTGTTGACCGTTAAAGCCTAAATCGCTTGCAACGAGGTTGGGGACAAGATCGGCGCAAGCAAAGCCATATGGAACTTATCTTGGGAAGAGATAGTTCTTATGGTTGTCGGGACTGGATTTCTGGCGAGCGCTCACCGGGTTGACGGGCGTCGCATGTGAAAATCGAGAACTGGCTGGGAGACACAAGATTTTGGGATTCACGCCCAGGTCTAAACTCAGCACCCTGTGCGAATCGGGGCGTCTGAAGGCAGGCCTGACGTGAGAATTGCGTCGGATGAAAATCCGGCCGACTATTGGAGAGAAAGCGACTGGATGTCCTACGCTGACAAACAAATGGGTGGAAACAAAACCGTTTCCATCATCATAGTGGCGCTGATCCATGTGGCAGTCGGGTATTTGCTCATCACTGGCTTGGCCGTTTCGGCAGTCAAGCAAGCTATTGAGCGGGTGACGACGGTTGACATTGAGGAGCCCCCGCCACCTGAAGAGCCGGATGAGCCGCCGCCAGAGCAGCCTGAAGAGGTGGCTCCGCCGCCTCCGGTCGCTCCGCCGCCTCCGATCCAGGTTGCAGTGACGCCACCGCAAATTCGAACACAGCCGACGATCCCACCGCCTGCTCCGCCGGCGCTGAGGATTCCTCCACCTGCTCCGGTTGCGCCTCCGGCGTCGCCTCCGCCGCCGCCTCCGCCTTCGCAGGCACGTGGTGTTTCGACTCGTAATGAGCGTAGCTGGGCACAGCGGATTCAGGACAACTATCCTTCACGCGCTTTGCGTGAAGAAGTTGAAGGCACCGTTGGTGTTCGTGTGACAGTGACTGCAGATGGTCAGGCAACTGGATGTTCGGTAACGTCTTCGAGCGGATCGAGTGTACTTGATGATGCTGCGTGCCGCGGGATGGAGCGTTACGCACGTTTCAACCCGGCTCTGAATGCTGCGGGTGACCCGATTTCGGCCTCGTACTCGACACGGATTACATATCGTTTGAATTGACGCAGATTTCTCGGTCAGCGGCTTCGATAGGAACGAGCCACTTACCCTGAGGCAATTTTTTAAGAGGACTACTCGCAATGAACCTTTATTATCTCGCAGCGGTCGCAGCGGAAACCACTGAGGCTCCTGAAAACAAGTTCGGCTTCGTTGAAGCCATGAGGGAAGGCGGCCCCGTCGCTTGGTCGATCCTCGCTGTCATGGTCATCATGTCAGTCGGTTCGTTCTACATCCTGTTCACGAAGTATTTTGAGCAAGCCAAGGTTATGCGTCAGTATAAGGCTGTCCAAACATCCTACTGGCGTGCCCCTACGCTGCGCGAAGGCGCGACCAAGCTCGAAAAGAACAGCGCATGGCGTCAGCTCGCTGACGATGCTGTGACTGCTCAGGACCACCACACAAAGATGGAAGGTGCTGGCAACGAGATTCACTTCGTCGAAGAAGAACTCGCCCACTCGCAAGACACGATCAACCAGAGCTTGTCGGGCGGTCTTTCGTTCCTCGCGTCGGTTGGTGCTACTGCACCGTTTATCGGTCTGCTTGGTACGGTGATCGGTATTTACCGCGCGCTGATTAACATCGGTATCGCTGGTTCGGCTTCGATCGATAAGGTTGCTGGCCCGGTTGGTGAAGCTTTGATCATGACCGCGATTGGTCTGCTTGTTGCTGTGCCTGCTGTGCTTGCCTTTAACTGGCTGCAGTCGCGCAACCGCACGATCAACGCTCTGATGACCGATTTCTCGAACAACATCGTTGCTTATATCGGTTCGAATGGTTCGATTAAGCCAACCCCAGCAGCTGGTGCTGCTCCTAAGCCCGCTGCTGCTAAGCCAGCCCCGGCTGTAAAGAAGTAAGAACCTGTTGGCTTCGCGGGGATGCGTGTTGCGCTTCCCCGCGATAGCCACTTGGTTTGCGTATCCGAGACAGCGTGCTTTGGCTCGCTGACTTTGCAAAAAACGCTCTTTTGAGCAGATAGGGAATTCACAATGGCGATTTCGATGGGAGGCGGGGAAACCCCCATGTCCGACATCAACACCACGCCGCTCGTGGACGTGATGTTGGTGCTCCTGATCATCTTCCTCATCGCGGTTCCGGTCGCGATCCAGACGATCGAAAAGCTTGAGATCCCGGTGTTTGAATCGGTAGAATCGAAAGACAAGGTAGAAAACCTGCAACTTACCGTCAGCACGACAGATGCTGCTGGCCGTAGTGCAGGCGAACCTGGCTTCGAAGGCGCATCGCGCGGTGGCGAATGCCGCATCTACTGGAACAACATTGCACCGGTTTCTTCGACAGAACTGTACGATCAAGCCTTCACCCGGCTCGATAATATTGTTCAGCGTGCAGGCGGTGTCGAAGCAATCATGGCAGAGCCAGATCTGATTCCTCAGGTTCACATTCGCGGCGATGTAGAGGCACCGTGGCGCTGTGTTGCAGGCACGATATACAATGTGCAGGCCGCAGGTTATCCGACGGTTGGCTTCATCTCGAATCCGGTTGAACCCGGAATTTAATCAGCTCGCTCAGGGCCTGTGAAGACGGGCTCGAGCGAATCTAAGGAGTAACTGATATGGGTATGGCAGGAGGCCAACTCGACGGTGAACCAATGCTGGATATGAACATGACGCCGTTGATCGACGTCCTGCTCGTGCTCCTCATCATGTTCATTATCACCATTCCGGTGGCGACCCACTCAGTCGACATCGACCTTCCACAAGGCAATCCGCCGCCAACTGACATCGTGCTCGATCCGGTGAAGAACAAACTTGTTCTGACCTCGACCGATCAGATTTTGTGGAATGGGCAAACGATCGATCAGGGCCAACTGGTCACGCTTTTGTCCGAAACGACGGCGTTCGCAGTTGAACCAGAATTGCAATTCGAACCTGAAGCGCAGGCCAGCTATGATATTACAGCGAAGGTGCTGCAGATCATTAAGGTTTCAGGCGTTTCGAAATTCGGCTTTGTCGGCAATGAAAAATACCGGGTATTCAATTAAGACGCTGGCGCGTTAGACGTTGAATTGGCTTCGGCTTAAAAAAGGGCGCTGCGGGAAACTGCAGCGCCCTTTTTCATTGCTACAGTCGGCTTGAACGTTCCAGCAGATCAGTAGCAACCAGAGTACCGGTACGCGTTAGGCAACTTGAATATAATGTTATACAATCACCTCACGGTGTCTCGCGTCTTAAACTTCGAGCCACCGGCAACAGTGAGGAGAGGTACTATGCCAATTGCAATACCAGCCCGTCGCAACCGATTTTCGGAAAATTACGATCCAAGAGCGCGTCGCCGCCGCGCCGAAGCGCCGATGGGAAGTATGAACGTCACCCCCTTTATCGACGTACTGCTCGTCCTGCTCATCATGATCATCCTTGCCGTCCCCATCAAGGTGCATGAAACGACCGTCGATTTGCCTACCGCGCCGTGCCCTGATTGCGTGATCAATGACGATCAGAACACCGTTTTCATTGATGCGACGGATCAATTGTTCTGGAATGGAGCGGCCTTGTCACGCGATCAGCTAAGGGTTCAGGTCGCGGCCGCGAGCGCGATGGAAAGCGAACCGCTGCTGCGTTTTGAACCAGCAGCCCAGGCAAGCTATAATGCTTCCGCGCACGCGATCACATTGATCAAGGAATCGGGCGCAGCGCGCTTCGCATTTGTCGGGAATGAGCGGTACCAGACGCTCGACTAGCCACGAAAACGATGCGGGTCAGTCTCCTTCCAAGGGAGGATCGATCCGCATCGCTTCGCCAATAAGGCCCTCCGCTTCGATCAACAGTTCATCATCGACCGCCCCTTGCGGCACGGCCTCACGCCCAATCATCGTCATGATCGGCACCGCCAGCGGTGAAACGCGGTCTAATTCCACATGGACCAATTCGCGCTGAGACCGCTCAAGCAAATCCGCAAGCCTGCCCACATCTGTCATCCGCGCGCGGGCATCGGCCCATGCCGCTTCCAGCAAAACATGATCAGGCTCATATTTCTTGAGCACATCGTAAATCAGATCGGTCGAGAAAGTGACTTGCTTGCCTGTCTTGCGTTTGCCCGGATGCTGGCGTTCGACCAGTCCGCTGATCACGGCGACCTCTCTGAATGCGCGGCGCAGCAGGTGCGATTCGGTGACCCATTCGGTGAATTCATGCGTCAGAATATCGGGCGAGAGCAGCGGCGCGGGGTCCGTCACCGGCTTTAGCCCCCAGACCGCCAGCGAATAATCATTCGCCACGAAACCACCGGGCATCAGCCCGCGGTCCTCCATCCGCCGCGTGATCAGCATCCCCAGCGACTGGTTCGCGTTCCATCCTTCAAACGTATAATAGGCGGTGTAGTGTTTGCCCCCATGCGGAAAGCTTTCGACCAGCAGCTCCCCCGGCTTGGGCAGGCGGCTGCGGTAATCCTGCACTTCCAGCCATTCGCGCACATCATCGGGAAAACGGCCCCAGCCCGCGCGGTCATCCAGCATCGCCTGAACCCGCGTCGCCAGATGCGCAGTGATCGGCAATCGCAGCCCGCCATAGGAGGGGATCGTCGCGGATTTCTTGGCCGCGCGCACGATCACATCCATGTCCTTCACGCTTTCAACTTCCAGACTGAGCCCGGCGAAAAAGAACGTGTCGCCATTGGAAAGCTGCGCTGCGAAACGCTCCTCCACCTTGCCCAATCTGCGCCCATTTTTAAAACGCACGGTGAGCATTTCGGAATCGACGATAATCCCGGCATTCATCCGGTGGCGCTGAGCCTGCTGCGGATGCGCGAGACGCCAGACACCTGTTTTGTCCCGCACAATCCGTTTGAATTTATCATAGGCGCGCAGGGCATAACCGCCGCTCTCAACAAAGCTCAGGACCCGTCCAAGCCCCTCTGCATCCACCCAGGCATAGGGCAAAGAGGCACGCAGTTCGGCAAGCAGGTCGTCTTCATGAAACGGCGCTGCGCAGGCGCAGGCCATCACATGCTGCGCCAGCACATCAAGGCCGCCTTCACGGAAGTCTTCGCCATCGCGCTGGCCATCATCGACCGCATCCTTGGCCGCCATCGCCTCAAGAAATTCGAAACGGTTACCCGGAACCAGAAGCGCGCGTGATGCCGTGTCAAGCTGGTGCCCCGCCCTGCCAATCCGTTGCAACAGGCGCGAAGATCCTTTGGGCGCGCCCATTTGAACCACCAGATCAATATCGCCCCAATCGACCCCCAGATCGAGGCTGGAGGTGCACACGAGCCCGCGCAACTCACCCGCTGCCATCGCATCCTCCACCTTGCGCCGTGCCTCTTTGGACAGACTGCCGTGATGGACACCGATGGGCAGGTTGTCCTCATTCACATTCCACAGACACTGAAAAATGAACTCCGCCAGAAACCGCGTGTTGGTAAAGATCAGCGTCGTGCGGTTTTCGCGGATCTTCTCATACAGCTGATCCACAGCCCAGCGCCCCGCATGCCCGCCCCAAGGAACGCGTTCTTCTTTGGGAAGGAGTATTTGGACATCCGGCGCCGCACCCTCTTCGCCCAGCACCAGATCGGCGGCGAAAATCTCGCCAGTGCCATCGGCTGGCTGAGGCGAGAGCCATTCCTGAAAGCTGAGCGGATTGGCGAGTGTCGCTGACAAAGCCACTCGCTGCATATCAGGTGCGAGCGTCTGGAGCCGCGCCAGAGATAGCGCCAGAAGATCGCCTCGTTTACCCGTCGCAAAGGCGTGAATTTCGTCGATCACCACGCGCTTCAAACCGCGAAACAGATCGAGGCTTTCAGGATAAGACAGCAGCAACGACAGCGATTCCGGCGTGGTCAGCAACACGTGCGGCGGTTTCGTCCGCTGGCGTTTCTTGCGATCAGATGATGTGTCCCCGCTGCGTGTTTCGACCCGGATCGGCAGGCCAATCTCTTCGATTGGGGTAAGCAGGTTCCGCTTTACGTCATGCGCCAGCGCCTTGAGCGGGGAAACGTAAAGCGTGTGCAGCTCATCCTTTGGCTCAACGCCAGCCGAACCAGCAAAGTCACACAAGGTCGGAAGAAACCCCGCAAGCGTTTTGCCCGCACCCGTGTCCGCTACCAGCAGCGCGTGCCTGCCGCTGCGCGATTTGGCGAGCATATCCAGTTGATGCCGCCGCACGCGCCATCCGCGCGCATCGAACCACGCCTGAATTTCTGGCGGAAGCAAAGTGTCGGCGGGATCAGGAACGGTCACATTACTCTGCGTAGTCGGCGGGAGGTTCGATCACTGGCAATGTCCGCAAAATATTACCCGCTATCTCCCTTTCGGTCAGGCCCGTCATCTGCGTCACCTTGGCGCGTTCTTCTGGCGACAGACCACCAAAGCTGCGCACCGCCGGAAGGTCAGCGACGCTTTCCGCCATGCGCTTTTCCATATCGCCGATTGATCCCATCAGTGCGGGCAAGGCTTCCATCGATGAGGCCATGATCCGTGGATCGCTTGCCATCAGGAAGCTTTCGCGCGCATATTTTCCGCCGGTTTCGGTGGAGAAGAATGCCTCGATCTCGTCCAGCTCGGTCGGGGAGAAATTGATTGCGTACAGCTCAGACATGGCTCTTCGCATGCCCGGCTCCATCACATTTATCGTCTCGACCATCAATTGCGAGAAGACAGCCATTTCACGCTCGCGCCGATCTTCAAAAGCCGGGTCAAAAATCGTCGCGAGCTCAGCAGACTGTTCCTCAGTCAAATCAAGGTCAAACGTGGACAGACCGAGGCTTTCGGCGACCGTGGTCGCAGCAGGCTCTCCGACACCCTGCATCATCGGACTCATTATCTGATCAAACATCGAATCCATCATTTCCGCCAAAGCCCCTTCTGGGATCATCCGGGCAACAATGCGGGTCGCCTGCGGCAGGCGCGCCTCTTGTTCAGCGGTGAGCGGCTCTACGGGGAACATCCCGCTGAACACAGACATCGCCTGTTCCATTTCCTGCGCCTGCGTGGACGCGGCTTCGGCCTGAGCCAAGGCCGGCAGCGGAGCCGCAAGCGCAAGACCGGCGGTGACGCACAGCAGTTTGAACGTTCTCGTCATCGTTTTCTCCTAAATTCGCGAGTTAGTGCCCAACGGCCTCGCCGCGCTCCAGCCCTGACAATTCGAGCTGCTCGTCGATCTGCGCGATCAGACGATCCAACCCTTCTGCCGTATCGCTTTCGGCGCGGGCGACCAGCACGTCTTGCGTGTTGGAAGCGCGCAGCAGCCACCAGCCATCCTTCGTATTTACACGCACGCCATCTGTGGCGTTGACTTCTTCCACCGCTGGGCCGGGATTGGTGGTCAGCCGCTCTGTAATCTCCGCCATTGCGGGGAATTTGCGAGCCTCGTCCACCTGAAAACGCATTTCGGGGGTGTTGAGCATTTCGGGGATCGCGCTGCGCAATTCCGTCACCGATTTCCCCAGCCGCGCGGACGCCGCAAGCAAGCGCACTCCGGCATAGAGCGCGTCATCAAACCCGTAATATGTATCGGCGAAAAACACGTGTCCGCTCATTTCGCCAGCCAATGGCGAACCCGTTTCCTTCATTTTGGACTTAATCAGCGAGTGGCCGGTCTTCCACATCAGCGGTTTCCCGCCCAGCTCTGCAACCCGGTCAAACAGCGCGCGGCTGGCCTTAACATCGGCGATAATCGTGGCGCCCTGGTACTTATCGCCCGGAGTTGTGAGCACATCTTCTGCATAGATCATCAAAAGCTGATCGCCCCATATCACCCGGCCAGTGCCATCAATCGCACCGATCCGGTCGCCATCTCCATCAAAAGCCACTCCAAAATCGAGGTTCTTCTCCGCGACGAGCGCCCGCAAGTCCGCCAGATTGGCTTCAACAGTTGGATCAGGGTGGTGATTGGGAAAATGTCCGTCGACTTCAGTAAACAGCAAATGGTGCTCACCCGGCAGACGCGCGGCCAGAGCCTCCAGAGCGGGCCCGGCCGACCCATTGCCAGCATCCCAGCCGACTCTCAGACCGCTGAGCTTGTCGAGCGGAATATCGATCAGACCTTCGAGCATGCGCTCGACATACTCGCCAAGAACGTCGAGCGAGGCGACACCGCCCGTACCATCCAGCCAATCACCGCTTGCTGCCAGCTGCCCGAGCTGCTGGATATCCGCTCCGAAGAACGGGCGCCCCTGAAATACCATTTTGAAGCCATTGTAATTGGGGGGATTGTGGCTGCCAGTTATCTGTATGCCGCCCTGAATATCTTCGCGTGATGCCTCCGTGTAATACAACATCGGGGTCGCGCTCATCCCGATGCGCACCGCGTCGCACCCGCTAGAATTCAGCCCCTCGATCAAAGCATGCTCCAGCATCGGTGAACTGATCCGCCCGTCATAGCCGACGGCCACCACCGGCGGCACCTTAGGCACAAGCTGGTCCGCGCCCATCGAACGGCGCAGCAGCGTTCCGAAACTGCGGCCAATTGCGCGCGCGTCATCCGCGCCCAGCGTCTGTCCGATGATCCCGCGAATATCATATTCACGCAGCACAGTGGGGTCGAATTGATGGGCCATGGCGTTACGGTCTTCCTACATTTGCGTGTCTGCGTTTTGGGTGGTGTTTATTTCAATCCTGCGATGGAGGCAGATCCCCGCCGATATCGACACCGCGATCAGGCAATTCAGCGAGCAACAGATCGCGCGCATCATTGGCCTCATGCACGTTGGCATTGGACCCGCCCTTGTCCGGATGAACCATCGCGATCAGCCGCTTGTGCGCGGCCAGGATTTGCTCCCGGCTGGCTCCGTCTTCCACACGCAGCAGCTTGCGCGCATTGAAAACCGCTTGGCCTCGCGTCGGTTTGGCGCTCAGCATTTGCCACGGCCACTGGCCGAACGCCCAGCGAAACATCACACAAATAACAACTAGAATAATGGCGAATTTCAGCATGGGTCAGGTAAGCTCCAACGGAGATTTATTCTTAGTGAATTCTGGCAGTTTGAGCGCCTGTAGCAAAGCGCGTAGTTCCTGACGTGCGACAAGATGGCTGGTGCCCAGATCGCCCAGCTGGCCTTTATCAAGCAAAGTCAGCCCCGATGGGAACAGTTCGCGATAGATCACCCGTTCCGACAGGCCGTGGACCACGCGGAAGCCAACCCGGCGAGACATCTCGTTCAATGCCCGCTCAATCCGGGCCATATTGCGCGCCTCGGTATAGCCAGTGCGATTGCGCACCACGATCCAATCCATTTCGGGCCGCTTGTCGCTCAGCGTTGCTTTGCTGCGCTTCAAACGAGCCTCCCAGATCAATTCGGCGAAGAAGGACAATTTCTGCACTTTGAAACTTTCTGGATCAACCTGACCGATCAGATCGAAATCCACAAAGCTATCATTCATCGGCGTCACCAAAGTGTCGGCATTTTCCACCGCACAGCGTGCGATTGGATCATCGCGGCCCGGATTGTCGATAATGAGGAAGTCGCAATCCTTCTCCAACCGGTCAATCGCAACCAAGAGCGCCTGTTCACTGCGCCCCTTGAACACTTCACAAGCCGGCGTCGGCAGTTCTACCCCGCGCCGCTGCATCGTACGGTACCGGTTTTCCATATAGCGGTGCGTGGTGCGCTGGCGCGGATCGAGGTCAAGCGCAGACACGCGCGCACCCATGGCGGACAGCGCCACCGCGATATGGACAGCCGTGGTGGATTTGCCTGTCCCGCCTTTTTCGTTCGCAAAAACGATCCGGTGGGCACTTTTGCAAGACATAGACGAGGGCTTTCATAGTTAATCAAATGCGAAGTATCGGGTGAGGGCCTGAGGATTGGCTTTGAGCACATCGTCCCAAACCGCTATCGCAAGGCACATTAGCCTATAAGCGCCAATATCCGAGGGGAAAATTCCGTGCAAATCGCACAAACACTCGATGTGTTGAGAACCCATGTTGCAAAACTGCGCTCCGACGGTGCGAGTGTTGGTCTTGTCCCGACAATGGGCGCTTTGCATGAAGGGCATCTGACCCTGATCCGCCGCGCGCGGGACGTTTGCGACCATGTGGTCGCGTCGGTTTTTGTAAACCCCACACAGTTTGGCCCCAATGAAGATTTGGATGCCTATCCGCGGCAATTAGAGGCAGACGCGGCGATGCTGAAAGCGGAAGGCTGCGCTTTGCTATGGGCGCCTGACGTTGCCACCATGTATCCCGATGGGTTTGCGACCAATATCTGCGTCAACGGCGTCAGCGAAGGGCTATGCGGAGCATCGCGGCCCGGACATTTCGACGGGGTCGCCACCGTGGTTTGCAAACTGTTCCATCAGGTGCTGCCCGATACCGCATTCTTTGGAGAGAAGGATTTTCAGCAACTTGCGGTCATCCGCGCGATGGCACGCGATCTTGATCTGACGCAGCCGCACGTTCATTCGATCATCGGCGTGCCTACCGTGCGCGAGGAAGACGGCCTCGCGATGTCGAGCCGCAACCGCTATTTGTCGCCAAGCGACCGCGCCGCCGCTGCCACTCTGCCCCGAGCCATGAAAGCGGCGATTGCGCGGATCGAAGCGGAGAAAGACGCTGCCCCTGCGCTTGCTGCGCTGGAAAAGGACTTGCTCGCCGCCGGGTTTGCGAGCGTCGATTACGCCGTACTTGCTGATAGCGCTTCGCTTGCTGCGCTCACCGCGCTAAAGGGCGCGTCGGCGCGGCTGATTGTTGCTGCGCGGATTGGCGGCACGCGGCTGATTGACAATATGGCAGTAACACCATCTTTGCGTAGCTAGGACTTTCTCTCGATGTTGAAGCATTTCTGGGGTTCAATTCTGTTTACAGCAGCGGGTCTGGCACTTGGCGGCTGGTATGGATGGACCGTGCACGGCACCATCGACGGGATGCTGGGGGTGCTGTGGATTTGCGCCGTTCTGGCTGTGCTGGAAGTATCGCTTTCCTTTGACAACGCCGCAGTCAATGCGTCGATTCTGAAAGATATGGACCCGGTGTGGCAACAGCGTTTCCTAACCTGGGGGATCGCCATCGCGGTGTTTGGGATGCGAATCGTCTTTCCGGTCGTGATCGTGATGGTCGCGGCGGGTCTTGGCCCCATCGACGCGGTCCAGCTCGCGCTAAGCGAACCCGCCGAATATCAACGCATTGTCAGTGATGCCCATATTGGCCTGATGGGTTTTGGCGGCGCATTTCTTGGTATGGTTGGCCTGAAATTCTTTTTCGACGCGGACAAGGAATTGAATTGGATCGAAGCTATCGAGCGCCCGCTCGCCAAGGTTGCAGATATTGAGGCAATATCCATCGGTCTGGTCCTGGCTGCGACCTGGGCAACGTCGACCATGCTATCCGATGCGGACGCGCTGACATTTATAATTGCCGCGATTGGCGGCCTTCTGACCTATCTGGCGGTGGAAATCGTCAACCACGTGCTCGAACCGCCCACCCCATCATCGGGTGATGTCGCAAAAGCGGGTTTTGGCGCATTCCTCTATCTTGAGGTTCTCGATGCGAGCTTCTCTTTTGACGGCGTGATCGGTGCGTTTGCGCTGACCAACAACCTCATCATCATTGCCATCGGACTGGGCATCGGCGCGATGTTCGTACGCTCGATGACGATCTTTCTGGTGCGTCAGGGGACGATGTCGGAATATCGCTATCTCGAACACGGCGCATTCTATGCGATCTTGGCGCTGGCGATCATCATGTACACCAACACCTTTGCGCATATTCCTGAAGTCATAACCGGCCTTATCGGTGCGGTGCTGATCGGTCTCGCATTCTGGTCCTCAGTTCGCTCGAACAGAGTGGATGCAGGAAAAGCGCCAGGGGCAGCAGGGGCGGCAGGACCCTGAGCCTTTACTGCCGGTAACTGGACAATGGAGCGTCGCGGGCGATCCTGCTGCTTGACGGGGGGCGGCCTTTGGTGGCAATGGCGCATGTCTTGAGCGGGCGGGTATAGCATAGTGGTAATGCTCTAGCCTTCCAAGCTAGCTAGAGGGGTTCGATTCCCCTTACCCGCTCCAAAGCTTGCCACCTCACAAACAAAACTTTGTGTTGTTTCGATCATGCGCGCACTAGCTGCATCGTCATGCGCATATTGACCCATCTCGAGCGGCTAGAGGCCGAAAGCATCCATATTTTCCGCGAAGTCGTGGCGGAGGCGGAAAATCCGGTCATGCTCTATTCGGTGGGCAAGGATTCGTCGGTCATGCTGCATCTGGCGCGCAAGGCGTTCTACCCTGCTCCGCCACCCTTTCCCATGCTGCATGTGGCGTCTGGGTGGGATTTTGAGGCACTGCTCAAGCACCGGGACAAGACGGTTCGCGATTATAATCTTGAGCTGATTGTCGCGCAAAATGAAGATGCCGAGGAACAAGGCATCAACCCCTTCGACACCGGCAGCGCTTTGTATAGCCAGGCGCAGCTCACCGATCCGCTTAAACGCGCGCTCACTCAGCATGGCTTTGACGCGGCATTTGGAGGGGGGCGGCGCGATGAAGAAAAGGCGCGAGCGAAAGAGCGCGTTTTCTCCTTCCGAACAGCCTCGCACCGCTGGGATCCCAAGAACCAGCGGCCTGAACTGTGGAACCTCTACAACGCCAAGAAAAACAAAGCGGAGAGCATTCGCGTCTTCCCGATCTCCAATTGGACTGAGCTGGATATCTGGCAATATATCGCGCTGGAGAAGATCGACATCGTGCCGCTCTATCTGTCAGAAAAGCGCCCCACGGTGGAACGTGACGGGATGCTGCTGGTCGTCGATGATGACCGGTTTCGGTTGGAGGATGGCGAGGAGCCGGTCGAACGATCTGTCCGGTTCCGCACTTTGGGTTGCTACCCGCTGACGGGCGCAACTGAAAGCGAAGCGACCGACATGTCCAAGATCATCCAGGAAATGCTGCTGGCAACCGGCTCCGAACGCGAAGGGCGCGCCATAGACAAGGGGCAATCAGCCAGCATGGAAGACAAGAAGCAGGAGGGGTATTTCTGATGACCGCTCAAGATTCCAGCTTCCAAACTGACGCGCTGATCGCTGCCGATATCGACGCCTATCTGGATCAGCATCAACACAAAAGCCTGCTGCGCTTCATCACTTGCGGCAGCGTGGATGACGGCAAATCGACGCTGATCGGGCGGCTGCTTTACGATTCAAAGATGATCTTCGAAGATCAGCTGGCCGTGCTTGAAAGCGACAGTGCGAAACACGGCACGCAAGGGTCTGAAATCGACTTCGCATTGCTGGTCGACGGCCTCGCCGCAGAGCGCGAACAGGGCATCACGATTGATGTCGCCTACCGGTTCTTCACCACGGAAAAGCGCAAATTCATCGTCGCCGACACGCCCGGCCACGAACAATATACGCGAAATATGGTGACCGGCGCATCGACCGCTGACCTCGCCGTGATCCTGATCGATGCACGCAAAGGGGTGCTGCAACAAACACGGCGGCACAGCTATCTCGTGCACTTGCTTGGTATCAAACATCTGGTGCTGGCGGTGAACAAGATGGACTTGGTCGATTATGATCAGTCCACTTTCGACAAGATCGTTGCCGATTATGCCGACTTCGCCAAGGAGGCCGGGATCAAGAGCTTTACCCCGATCCCGATTTCAGGGTTTAAGGGAGATAACATCACCAATGCGCCTTCTGCTGGCACGCCGTGGTATTCTGGCCCTTCGCTGATTGAGCACCTCGAGACGGTGGAGATGGCCAGCACCGAAGCGCAAGACCGATCTTTCCGCATGCCGGTGCAATGGGTGAACCGTCCCGACCTCGATTTCCGCGGTTTCGCAGGGCAAATCACCGGCGGTACGATCAAACCCGGCGACCCGGTGCGCATCGTCCCGGCAGGCAAGACCAGCACGGTGAAATCCATTTCCACTTTCGACGGCGATCTAGACGAAGCAGTCGCGGGTCAATCGGTCACTATCACACTGATGGATGAGGTGGATTGCAGCCGGGGCGACGTGATCGCCGCAGCTGGCGACCCGCCAGAGGCTTCAGATCAGTTCTGCTCCACCCTCGTCTGGATGGATGAGACCGCGATGAAGCCAGGCCGCGGATATTGGCTTAAATTGGGCACGCAGATGGTTACCGCGACGGTCCATCCACCCAAATATGAGATCGACGTGAACAGCCTCGATCACTTGGCCGCCAAAACGCTGGAACTGAACTCCATCGGTGTCGCGGAATTTGCGACTGACCGCCCGATCACCTTCGAACCTTACGCCAAATCGCGCGAACTGGGCGGGTTCATCCTGATCGACAAATTCACCAATGCGACGGTCGCCGCCGGGATGATTGAATTCAGCCTGCGCCGCGCACAAAATGTCCATTGGCAACCGACCACGATCACACGCGAAGATCATTCTGCGCTCAAGAACCAGAAACCGCGTGTGCTGTGGTTCACCGGGCTTTCGGGATCGGGTAAATCGACCATCGCGAATGAGGTGGAGAAGCAATTGGCTCTGATGAACCGCCACACATTCCTGCTCGACGGGGACAATGTGCGCCATGGCCTCAACAAGGATCTCGGCTTTACCGAGACCGACCGGATTGAAAATATCCGCCGCATTGGTGAGGTCGCTAAACTGATGGCGGAGGCGGGGTTGATCGTGCTCACCGCCTTCATCAGCCCATTCCGCGCGGAACGCCGAATGGTCCGCGAAATGATCCCGGATGGCGAATTCATCGAAATTTTCGTCGACACGCCGATCGAAGTGGCGGAGCGGCGCGATGTGAAGGGCCTGTATAAAAAGGCGCGAGCGGGTGAACTGAAGAACTTCACCGGAATCGATAGCCCCTACGAAGCGCCTGAGGCCCCGGAGATTCGCGTCAACACGGTGGATATGACCCCGGTAGAGGCTGCGGAATACATCATATCTCAGATATTGCCGCTAAAGTGAGCTATGCAAATCTGACAGATGCCGAACTGGCCGCCCAGCTAGCCGAAGCCGCAGGGCGAATCCTTTTGGATGTGCGTTCCAGCGGTTCGTTTGAGGGTAAGGCTCTGGGCGACGCAGGTGACGCGGCAGCAAATGAATTCCTCTGCAATGCCTTGCGCTCGGCGCGCCCCGCTGACGGTTTGCTGTCTGAAGAGGAAAAAGATGACACAGACCGGTGTACGCAAAGCCGCGTATGGATCGTCGATCCCGTCGATGGCACGCGAGAGTACGGCGAATTGCGCAGCGATTGGGCGGTGCATGTGGGCCTGTCAGTGGACGGGGTAGCCAGCGTCGGCGCAGTCGCGCTGCCCGGTCTTGATAGCGGGCTGGTCCTGCGCACTGATCGCACCGAACCATTACCGCAAGCAGCATCCGCGCCGCGTTTTCTCGTCAGCCGATCCCGTCCTGCAAGGGAAGCCGTATCGGTCTGTGAGGCGCTAGGCGGAGAACTTGTTCCAATGGGTAGTGCCGGTGCCAAAGCAATGGCGGTCGTGCGCGGGGAGGCAGAGATTTATCTGCATTCCGGTGGGCAATATGAGTGGGATAGCTGCGCTCCGGTCGCGGTGGCACTGGCACATGGGCTGCACTGTTCGCGCATTGACGGCTCGCCGCTACGTTACAATCGCGCCGATACCTATCTGCCAGATTTGCTGATTTGCCGCCCAGAATATGCGCAGCGGGTGCTCGAGGAAGTGGCGGCTCTTAGCTAACCCAAAGAGCTTGCCTCAGGCCTATTCCCCGGAACCCTCCGCCGGTTTGGTTTCAGGCTTTTCGCCGTTTGATGCAGGGGGCGGAATCAACACTTCGACGCGCCGATTGAGCGCACGCCCCTCTTCGTTGGGTGTCCCATCAGGCAGCGCGTTGGGTTCAATTGGGTTCTGCTCACCAAAGGCAATAATTGTTATCCGACCTGCGGCAACATCGTTTTCGATGAGCCAGTCTTTCACTTGGTCAGCCCGGGCGCGGCTGACGCGTTCGTTGACCGCATCACTGCCGCCTGCATCGCTATGCCCGCGCAACGTAACCTCTCCGCCCAATTCCAGCTGTTCTGAAATGATGACCTTTTGCAGCTCCAGCAAAGCAGCAGCGTCGAGCTTCGACCCACCGTCGGGAAAACCGACCGTGATATTCAGCGGTTCCAGCGGCGCTACAGGCAACGCAGGCTGTTCAATGTCACTCCGCAGGATTGATACCGCTTCGCCATTCGTCCTCGTCTGGCGCCGTGCCAGGCGCGGGATCAGGCGTTTCCGCGCCATCACTCGTTTGCGCCCCGCATGCGCTCAGCGCGGCAAGTGCCATCAGCGGAAACGTGAAACGTTTGATTATCATCCTATCCTCATTGCGGTTTGTATTACGTCGGTTGCGGCTTGGGGTTGGCGTCACTTGCACTGCGCTTTGCCGCTTTGTCCGCCGCCTTGTCCGCGGCCTTGTCATCAGGCATTTTGACGAGCGGCGGGGCGAAAGTGACAATCGTATCACCCGCGCGCGGTTCTGGTTTTGCGGCGTGAGTAAAGAACCGAAGCGTTCCCGATTCGCGCACCAACATGAGCATCGTGGCGCTATCAGGCAGTTTTTCGCGTGCGTCTTCAAAGTCGAATTCGTCTGACAAACGGGTTTTTTTGAACACCCAGCCTTGCCGTTGGCGCTCGTTCACATCGGTAACGCCAAGTCCGTCTTCGAACAGCGCGCGCCCGCGAATGCTTGCGGGCATGGCGTGGCGATCATTGCCGTCGATGCTTTCGCCCAGTTGATAGACAGAATCGCGACCAATTTCATGCGCAAATTCGTTGCAAACAAGCGCATTATACGCCTCGTTCTCGGTGGCGGCGACAAGCACTTGAAACGGTGAAAGGTCAAGGTTGTGTTCGGTCGCCTCGTTCAAAATTTCGCCGTGGTAAAACGGCAATCCGTTCCGCCGCGCAGCGCTTAGACTTTGCCAGCTTTGGTCAACAATCATCACAGGAGTTTTGAGCGCCTCCATCTGCTTTGCCAGCGCAATCGTCCACGGTGTCGAACCAACGATTAACAATCCCGGCCGCGATGTGCCTTTTACCTTCAGCAATCTGGCGGCGATATTTATCGTAAAGCCATGCGCGATCACTGTGATGATCACGACGGCGAAACTCAGACCAACAAGCAATTGCCCGCCTTCGATCCCCAGTTCGCCAAGCCTTAGTGCGAAAAGGCCGGATATTGCCACCAACACGATACCGCGCGGGGCAATCCAAGCCAGAAACAACCGCTCATTCCACGGAACATCCGTGCCGATCAGGCTGATCAAAACCGTCGCAGGGCGCACCAGAAAAAGAAGCGCAAGCAGGAACAGCAGCGGGCGGATGCTGTTCATCGGATTGAGGTAAGCCATGTCCTCCCATTTGAGCGAGGCCGACAGCAGGATGAAGATGCCTGAAACGAGCAGAATCGCGACATTTTCCTTGAACGGGTGGATCGACCGAATGCTCGACACGTCGCGGTTGGCCAAGGTGATACCCATCACTGTGACCGCGACCAATCCGGCCTCGTGCTCAATCATATTGGTCAGTACAAATACGCCGATTACACTGGTGAACAGCACAGGTACTTTGAGATATTCCGGGATCGCTCCGCGTGGGAAAAGGTAGGCGATGACCCGGGCGGCGGCATATCCAACCAGGCCCGCAAGGATCGCAGAAATTATCAGCGGGGGCACGACATCAATTACAGACGCATCGGGAAACTCGTTGACCCGGCGGAAATATTCATAGGCGATAACCGCGCAGAGCGCGCCTGTCGGATCGTTAACGATCGCTTCCCATTTGAGGATCGAATTGGGGCGCGTCTGAATGCTTGCCTGTCGCAGCATCGGGATCACAACGGTGGGTCCGGTGACGATCAATATCCCGCCAAACAGCACCGCGACTGGCCAGACAATGCCCGCAATGTAAAAACCAGCAAGTGAGCCTAGCGCCCATCCAACCAAAACCCCTACGGTGGCCAAACGTATCACCGCTTTGCCTGAGTGGCGCAGTTCGCGCAGGTCGAGGCTTAGCCCGCCTTCAAACAGGATCAACGCTACCCCGACGCTGATCATAGGGTCTAGCAGATCGCCAAAAGCGGCCTCTGGATCGATGATCCCGGTAATCGGACCTGCGATGAAGCCGGCGGCCAGCATCAGGACAATCGCGGGCCACCCGGTGCGCCACGCAACCCATTGCGCGCCGATGCCAATGGCACCGACGGTGGCGATTACAACGGCTTGCGATTCCATAGAAATAGTCAGTGTCCTCGGGGTTGTAACGCCCGGAGCGCGTTAGATGTTCCACAAACAGGCAGATCAATCACCATCAAATTGCATCAACGCACCAACGACCACATCCGCGCCGCGCAATTTGGCCGCGCCGCCGAGGTCAGGCAAATCAATCACAAACAGCGCATGGCCTACCTGCGCACCCGCCATCCGGAGCAATTGTGTCGTGGCGAGAGCAGTGCCGCCGGTCGCAATCAGGTCATCAACGATAACGACATTCTCGCCTGCATTCACCGCGCCGGGGTCCATTTCCAATCGGTCGGTCCCGTATTCCAATGCGTAGTCGATACCGATGGTGTCGATCGGCAGCTTGCCCGGCTTTCGCACAGGCACAAACCCGATACCCAAAGCCACCGCTACCGCGGCCCCAAAGATAAAGCCGCGCGCTTCCATTCCAGCGATTTTCTGTGCGCCGCCCGCGCGTGCCAGTTCTGCAAGGTGATGGACGCTCGCTGCCATGCCTTCAGAGTGTCCGATCAGTGTGGTTATATCGCGGAATTGAATGCCCTGTTCTGGAAAATCCGGCACCGTGCGGACCAAGCCCTTGAGTGCCTCTGGCGTCATCATATCAGCACCCATCACCGTGTTTCCTTGTCAGTATCGAATCAGTTTTTCTGTCGCAGCGTGGCAAGAGCAAGCGAACCTTGCCCCAAAACGACCTGCGCCCCACCATCCGCAAAGGATGATGAGGCGCAGCGTAGTTCATGGCTGGGCCAAAGCGTTTACTTCTTCGGCTTCATTCCAGCCCAGATTTGTTTGTAGGAAAAGAACGCCAGTCCCGTCGCAAAGATCAGGAAGGCTATTACCCACCAACCGGTCTGCTTCCGCTGGATCAGCGAAGGTTCGGCGGTCCAGGTCAAGAACGCGGCAACATCAGCGGCCATTTGCTCCGTCGACGCTTCTGTTCCGTCCGAATAGCTCACGATATCGGGCAAAAGCTGCGGCGGCATCGCGATGTTGATGCTGTAGAAATGCTCGTTGAAATAGAGACCCGGAGGGGTTTCAAATTCCGGCGAGAGCGCCTGATCGGCAGGATCGGGCTCAACATAACCGCGCATCAACGAATAAATGTAATGCGAACCATCGGGCCGCGCTTTCGCCATCAGCGAAAGGTCAGGCGGAACCGCGTTGTTGTTGAACGCACGCGCTTCGATGACGTTGGCATAAGGGGACGGGAATTGATCCGTCGGCATTCCAGGACGCTCAATTACCGAACCATCTTTATCGTCGATTCCCGGTACAGTCCAGCTGGCCGCTTCGGCGCGCACTTCAGCTTCGGAATAGCCGAGCTCTTCCAAATTGCGGAAGGCGACAAATTTCAGGCTGTGACAGGCCGAGCAGACCTCTTTGTACACCTGATAGCCGCGTTGCAGCTGAGCGTAATCCCACTTGCCCAATGGCCCTTCAAAAGCGAAGCCGCCTTCAGGAGCAATATTCTCTTCCTGAAATGCGTAATAGTCAGGCTTCTCCGGCATTGCGAAGTTCAGCAATCCGGGGACGAGCGACCACAACAGCAATATTGCGGTTATGCCGAGGCCTACGATGATGCCTCCAAGTCGAATGGTCATGACCTAACTCTTTCTCGTTATCGGGTCAGTGTAAAAGAAACGGCGTAGGGTCATTCAGCGGGCTGAAGCGAGCCATCAGGATCGCTAGCAGGCAATCCCTTCACCGCTGCGCGCGGCTTGTCGCCTCCACCATCAGTTCCGCCAGGATAATCATCCTTACCCAGCACCGCCTCAGTGATAGAGAACGGCAATGGTTTGGGTATTTCGATCTGGCTGACAATCGGCAGGATCACCAGGAAGTGAAGGAAATAATAGGCTGTAAAGATCTGGCTCAGCACCACGTAGGGCTCTTCTGCCGGAGCACCGCCACAGATGGTCAGGATAATCATGGTCGGGACCAGTCCAAACCAGAAGAACTTCTTGAACATCGGACGGTAGTTGCCCGAACGAACCGGGCTTTTGTCGAGCCATGGCAGGAAGAACCACACAAGGATCGAGCCAAACATCCCGATCACACCCAGCAGCTTTGCTTCGATCAGCACGATGCCGGTGAATGGAATGGTCAGATCGCCAGTAAATGCCCGCAGGATCGCGTAAAATGGCAGGAAGTACCATTCAGGAACGATGTGAGCGGGCGTCGAAAGCGGGTTTGCCTCGATATAGTTGTCCGGGTGGCCCAGCGCGTTTGGCAGGAAGAACACCATGAAGGTGAACAGGATCAGGAATACACCCAATCCGAAGCCATCTTTGGACGTGTAATATGGGTGGAACGGAACCGTGTCGCTTTCCTTCTTCACTTCAACACCCGTCGGGTTTGAAGACCCCGGAATGTGCAGCGCCCAGATGTGCAGGATAACAACGCCAGCAATCACAAATGGCAGCAAGAAGTGCAGCGAGAAGAAACGGTTAAGTGTCGAATCGTTCGGGGCAAAGCCGCCAACGAGCCATGTCTGAAGCGGTTCACCCACAAGTGGGATGGCGCCAAACAGACCGGTGATAACCTTCGCGCCCCAGAAGCTCATTTGGCCCCATGGCAGAACGTAGCCCATAAAAGCGGTTGCCATCATCAGCAGGAAGATCACCACACCTAGCAACCAGATCATCTCGCGCGGCGCCTTGTAAGACGAGAAATAAAGTCCGCGGAAAATATGCAGGTAGATGACGATGAAGAAGAAGCTCGCCCCGTTGGCGTGTGCATAGCGCATCATCCAACCGTAATTCACGTTGCGCATAATATGCTCAACCTGGCCAAAGGCGACTTCGGTGTTGGACGCATAATGCA
This sequence comes from uncultured Alphaproteobacteria bacterium, assembly GCA_963789155.1. GTDB lineage: Bacteria > Pseudomonadota > Alphaproteobacteria > Sphingomonadales > Sphingomonadaceae > Erythrobacter. The sequence goes on from CAWBJN010000016.1 coordinate 179,721, forward strand.
TCGCCAAGACGACACCCGAAACGATCTGGAGCACCAGGCAAAACCCGGCGAGAACGCCGAAATTCCACATGTAATTCAGGTTACGCGGGACGGGATAACCCGCGCCCACCGCGCTATAGACCAGGCGGGGAAGCGGAAGCTTCTCATCCAGCCATTTGGTAAAATCGTTCTTTGGTTCGTACTGTTTTGCCCAGGCGAAACTCATAATGCTCTCTTACGATTTCTCAGCGTGGAATAACGCAACATTTAAAATACGGAAGATCATCCTACCCGGATGACACTTTCGGAAGCGAATTCAAATTCAGGAACTGCAAGGTTCGATGGCGCAGGACCTTTACGGATGCGGCCAGCGACATCGTAGTGCGAGCCATGACAAGGGCAGAAGTACCCGCCAAACTCACCCTTGTCTTCGCCCTCGCCCGCGCCCAGCGGCACACAGCCAAGGTGCGTACAAACACCAAGCTGGATTAGCATTTCGGAATTGCCTTCGCCAAGGCGTTCCGCCAATGTCTGCGGGTCGCGCATATCGGCGGTGTCGTCGGCTTGCGCTTCAGCGATTTCGGCAGGCGTCAGGCGCTTAACGAACAGCGGTTGATCGCGAAAGGTAGCCTTGATCGACTGCCCCGGCTCAATCGCGGACACATCAACATCGGTCGTGCTTGCGGCCAGAGTGTCGGCTGTTGGCGCCATCTGGCTGATCAGCGGGAAAAGAACAGACGCGCCGCCCACACCAGCGGTGCTGAGCGCAGCGATATGGATCCAGTCGCGGCGGCGTACGCCGTCTTGGGCACCTTCTGCAGTGGAAGCCATGTTGTATTACCCTGCTCGTCTGACCGCGATGAAAACCCATCGCGGTATTTGGTTATGACCAGTGGAGCGCAAAGCTCCGAGCCATTGCGGCCCATTCAATCCATCGCGGCCCTGAACGCACCGCGCTTAAAATATCAGTTGGGTGCGCCCTTAACGACAAAGCCACAATAATCAAACTGTGTTTTAAGCACCTTCCCTTCGCTCATTTGCAACTAAGCTTTGGAACGGCAATCGCGCTCAACTGTCTTCCGTAATCTGGTTCGCCCCGCTGACAGGCTCTTCTGTAGGAGTGATACCGTCCCGCATTCGAGTAAGTATCACGGTTTAAAGCAGCGATCTTCGTTAAACCAGACTGCCGCAATTTTTCAAGGATATAACCGGGTAAATCAAAATGCCAGCGCGCGATCCCATCACGTATCGGCGCGGCAGCAAAATGACCATCATCTGCATCAGTAAAACATTCGCGAAAAGCGCCATCCACCTCATAGCTAGCCTGTGCAATTGTAGGCCCCAAAGCCGCTGCGATGTTTTGGCGTGTTGCGCCCAGCGCCTCCATTGCGGAAATGGTATTTTCAAGGACGCCGCCGCGTTCTTGGCAATGCGCACCGCGCCAACCGGCATGCGCGGCGGCGACAACACCGGCGTTAACATCGGCAAGCAGGATTGGGCCGCAATCGGCGGTTACTATGCCAAGCACAATGTCGGTCCGGTCGGTTACAACCGCATCGGCAACCGGGCGGTCACGCGCTGCATCGGGCCAATTCTTGCCCACAGTGACAACTTCGGGTGAATGCACCTGATGCGGCGCGGCAAGCGGGGCTCCGCACAGGATCTTGCTGGCCGCTGCACTGCGCAGCGATCGTATCGCCTCTGCCTCTCCCGGCCCGCCATAACCAAACTGATGCACGCCCCCGCCGGAGCCAAAAAAGCCATGTGGCACTTCGCCCAGAACATCCGCGCGTTCGATATCAAACGGAGTTTCCAGAGGATCGATGTCAGCCATCGAGGCTGCGGGTCACTTGCTCAGATGTGTCGCGTGACAAATTGGCACTGGCTATCCGCTCCAACTCACCCTTCATCAAACCAGCGCGCACACTCTCAATCCTGACGCCAGCGGCCCAATGTGGATACGAATCGCGCAGCGGTCTGCGGGTTAATTGGATCAAGCGCCAGAATCACATCTGCGATCATGCGGTAACCTGCGCCGCTTATGTCATGGAAGCCAAGCGGATTGCCTGCAAACGCCATGTAAAGCGAGCGGACACGGTTTGGGTTCGTCATCGTGAAATCTGGGTGCTGAGCCAGAGACTTAACCTGATTAATGACATCGGGATGCAGCGCCAAGGCTTGCAGAGTGAACCATTTGTCCACCACCAGCGCATTGTCTTTGTAACGCTCATAGAATGCCGCGAGCCGTTCTTCGCGCTCTGGAGCTTTCAGCCCGCATAGCACCATCAAAGCGCCCTGCCGGTCGGTCATATTGTCAGCGTTATCGAACTGGCGAGCCGCCATAATCGCAGCCCGTTCCGGGTCGCTGGCGGCGAACAGAGAGGCGATTGCTGTCTTCAGCTTGCGTGCACCGCGGCCACCGGGGTCATCATGCGGGGTGTCAGCGACGCGGGCGTAGAGGCTTTCCAGCTCGCGTTTCAACATGAAGCCCATGGCGGCTTTAAGCTGCTCACGTTCGCGGTGGATTGCACCGGGATCGGCCTTGCGGTCCACGCCATCGACCCTGGTCGCCATCGCTTCGAACAGATAGGTTTCGCTGGGCAGCATCATCAATTCGCCGCGCATCGAATCGTCGAGAGTTTCGTCAGCGAGCACCGCGCGCATTGCACCGCCAATCGCGGTTTTACCCGCCGCTCTCGCGCTTTCGTCCAGATCACCGCTGGCGGCGTCAACCAGATGTTTGACCGCCAGTTCCTGCATCGCTTCATAGCGTGCAAAGGGATCATCATCATGCGCTGCTAGAAAAATCAGGTCATCCAGGCTGTCTGGCCGTTCGATGATCACTGGCGCTGTGTAACCGCGATTGATGGACACGGTCGGAACGGGCCCCGCAATAGGAAGCGTGAAACTCTCTTCATCAAGCTTCAGCACGATCAGCTGTTCTTCGCCCAACGCGCCTGTTCCACTGTCCCCTTCGTCTCTGGAATGGACCGCAACGCGCAGCGGGATCGGCATCGCGCCCTTGTTCGTCTGACCGGGCGTATCTGGCACAGTTTGTTTGAGCGTCAGGACCAGCCCGCCATCGCCAAGCTCTTGGCTCATCGTGACACGCGGTGTGCCCGCTTGGCGGTACCAACGGCGGAATTGCGCAAGATCCAGCCCCGCGCCGTCTTCCATCGCGGTGATGAAGTCTTCGCAGGTCGCAGCCTCACCATCGTGGCGGTCGAAATACAGATCGGTGCCTTTGCGGAAATCGTCCACGCCCGCCATGCTGCGCATCATGCGGATAACTTCGGCGCCTTTGTTGTAAATGGTCGCGGTGTAGAAATTGCTGATTTCGCGGTAACTGTCCGGGCGGATCGGGTGCGCGAGCGGCCCCGCATCCTCTGGGAACTGCGCTGCGCGCAGGATCCGCACATCTTCGATCCGCTTGACCGATTCTCCGCGCATATCCTGGCTGAAAAGCTGATCGCGCAGGACGGTAAAGCCCTCTTTCAAAGACAGCTGGAACCAGTCACGGCAGGTGATTCGGTTGCCCGACCAATTGTGGAAATATTCATGCGCAATCACACCTTCGACCGCGTCGAAATCGCTATCGGTCGCGGTGTCATTGTCGGCCAGAACATATTTCGTGTTGAAGACGTTGAGGCCTTTGTTCTCCATCGCCCCCATGTTGAAATCGCTGACTGCGACGATGTTGTAGAGATCGAGGTCATATTCGCGCCCGAATGTTTCCTCGTCCCATTTCATTGAACGGTGCAGCGATTCGAGCGCATGATCGGTGCGCGAAAGGTCTTCTGCGCGGACCCAGACATTGCATTCCACTTCGCGGCCCGACATCGTTGTGAAGGGCGCGGAATTCGCAACCAAGTCGCCCGCGACCAATGCGAACAAGTAGGACGGTTTCGGCCATGGATCGTGCCATTCGGCGAAATGTCGCCCGCCATCCAAGTCGCCAACGCGTTCCTTGTTACCGTTGCACAGGAGGACCGGAAAAAGCGCTTTGTCGGCGACCATTCGCACCGAATAGGTCGACAGCACATCAGGGCGGTCCGGGAAGAAAGTGATGCGGCGGAAACCTTCCGCCTCACATTGGGTGCACAGGATTCCTCCCGATGCGAACAGCCCCATCAGCGCAGTGTTGGTGCTGGGGTTGATCGTGGTGGCAATCTGGACCTGATAGGTCTTGCCCGCCTCAGCTCCGGGAATGATCACGACGATATCATCGCCATCGACACCGCAATCCGCAGCCTCTCCATCAACCGTCACAGACGTCGCGGTCAGCCCATCACCGTTCAGCCGCAGCTCGTCAGATGCCTCTGCAGCCGGATTGCGCTCAATCGTCAAACGCGAAGTGACTTTGGTTTCTTCTGCCCCCAGATCGAAATGCAGCGTCGTTTGCGGGATCAGCCAGGGGTAAGGTTTGTAATCCTCGCGCCGGATGATGGCTGGCTGTTTTGGTGCGTGCGCACCATCAGCGAGTTCGGGGTTACCTTGCGGGTTCGTCGGGGTTGTAGCAATATCCATGACAGGTGATTTAGATTGATTTCGCCCCGCGTCCAACCGCATGATTGCGCACATGGCAAATTTGTTGATTTTCGGACTGGGCTACACCGCCAAATATATCGCTGCTGAAATGCGCTCGCGAGGATGGAATATCGATGCGACAGGCAGCGCGGGGAACGTCGACTTTTCGGATCGGGAAGCTGTCGCGGCTGTTCTGAGAAAGGCGTCGCATGTGTTGTCTTCGGTACCGCCTGATCGCAAAACCGGGCTTGATCCGGTGCTGGATATTTATGGCGATGCTTTGAAGAGTCACGCGCTGTTCTACCTCTCCTCAACAGGCGTTTATGGCGATCAAAAGGGCGCTTGGGTGGATGAGGCATCTCCCACCGGGACAGGCCGCCGTAATGCGCGCTCTGACGCCGATGCAGCCTGGATGGCGATGGGTGCCCGCGTGTTTCGCCTGCCGGGCATTTACGGACCGGGCCGCAGCGCGCTGGACCGGGTGCGAGAAGGAAAAGCGCGGCGGATCGATTTGCCAAGCCAAGTGTTCAGCCGGGTGCATGTCGAGGACATCGCAAGCGGCGTTGTCGCAGCGATGGCTGGCGATATGCCTGCGGGGGCTTACAATCTGGGTGATGACCTGCCCGCCAGCGGGAATGCGGTGACCGAATATGCGTGCGAACTGCTGGGGATCAAACCCCCACCGCTGGAAACACTGGAGGAGGCGAACCTGTCCGAAATGGCGCGGGGATTCTATTCGGAAAACCGCCGGGTCGCGAATGGCAAGGCCAAACGTGTACTGGGGTGGCAGCCGCGTTATCCGACCTATGTTGAGGGATTAACGAGCTTGCTTGGCGCGAAGAGCTAAGAGCATACCCACCACCGCCAGCACCATCCCGGTGGCGGTCAGCGGGGTCCAGCGGTAATCTTCAAACAGTGTCGAAAGCAGCATCGCCACCGACACGGTCAGAATGCTGTTATAAGCCGTACGCCCGGCGCCGATCTCTCGCACCAGATTGTAATGCAGCGGGAATGTCACCACCGACCCGATCAGCGCCAGATAGACGATCCCGGCCCAATATTCCGGATTGGTCGGCAAAGGCGGAGGCCCCGCAGTGAGCGCCGCAAAGCCAAGATCGAACATTGTCCCATACAGCATCGCCCACGCCAGCAGGCTGACCATTGGCACCGCGCGCCCGGTTTTGTTCGCCTGCACCACATTGGCGGCAGAGGCGGCCAGAATACCTGCCATCGCCAAAAATATGCCCAAGCCCACACCGTCACCCAGCGGTGCGGATTGCCATTCGTGGATGAGCAACATCGACACCCCGGCAATCGCCACCGCGCTGCCAAATATGAACCCGCCGCGCACTTTTTCACCCAGAATGATCCAGCCAAAAAAGGAATTGGGCACCATCAGCAGCGCGAACATCATCGCAACGATGCCCGATGTCACGTAAAGTTCTGCATGATAGACGAACAGAAAATTGCCGCTGAACTGCAGAATGCCGACACCGATCGCGAGCAAATGCTCAGGCCTCGTCAGCCTCAGCCGCCGCTTCATCAGCAGCGCCACCAGGAACATCGCAGGTGTCGCAAGCGCGAACCGGTAAAACACCGACCAAGCGGCGGGAACACCGTCGATCTGACCCGTGATGACCAGCCACGTCGATCCCCATATCGTGCCGGTCAGCACGAAAGGTATGATCACTCGCCAATTGAGCATGCTGGGACCAGAGCTGGGGCTGGCGCTGATCACAGAGAAGCGATTGCCTTGCCCAACGCAGCAGCATCTTCGGCGCGCGTGTCCCATGCGGTGACAAAGCGCGCGGCGTCATCCCCCCAATCGTAGAATGCAAAATTCTGCGCCCGCAGAGCTTCGCGCTCCGCAGGCGAGAGCCGCACGAACAGCTCGTTGGCTTCGACCGCGTGCATCAACCGATCACCACATCCGCTGGCGATGTCTTGAGCGGCGGCATTGGAATGCCGCGCATTGGCGAGCCACAGATCACCTTCCAACATCGCCAATATCTGCGCCGCGAGATAGCGTCCCTTGCATTGCAAATGGCCCGCACGCTTGCGGCGATATTTGACTAGGTCGGCTTGCTCAGGGTCAAATAGCACTATGGCCTCGGCACCCATCCCGCCGTTTTTGATGAAGCCGAATGCAAGGGTATCGACACTGCCAGCCGCCTCTGCAGCAGAGCCGCCCAGATACGCCGCCGAATTGGCGAAACGTGCGCCATCCATATGCAGGCCAAGCCCGCGCGCTTTGGCGAATGCGCTGAGGTCAGCGAGTTCGCTCGGCGTGTAGCTGCGTCCGTATTCGCTGGCCTGCGTGATCGAGATCGCATGCGGTTGCACCTGATGCACATCATCGCGGATCGGGTCGATCACGGCGGCAATGCCCTCTTGCGTCAGCTTGGCACCGTCGCCCTGAGCATGGATCAGCTTCGCTCCGTGAAGGTAGAAACCCGGCGCGCCGCCTTCGTCGACTTCGATATGCGCCTCTTCATGGCACACCACGGCGCCATGCGGCTGGCACATGGTCGCAAGTGCCATGCAGTTTGCCGCCGTGCCTGTCGCGGTCCAGATCCCGGCGCATTCGCGCCCGAACAGATCGGTGAAGCGCGCATCAAGCTGCGCGGAAAGCGCGTCGCCATCATAGGGGTTATCGGCGCTGTCAGCCGCGCGCATCGCCTCCCACACCTTTGGGTGAACAGGCGCGGCATTGTCGGAAAGAAAGGGCTTTGTTTGAGTCATAGCGCAATCGCCTCTAACTGCGATCACGGCGAGCGCAAGGAACACTGTAAATGACCGACAAAAACACGGCCAAGAATGAAGCCCGAAACGAAGGCGTAACGATAACGCATTTCAAAGAAGGGGCGAGCGGGAAATATGTCGCCGAAGTGCCCGGTGAGAAAGCCACAGGCTATCTGGAATGGGAAACGCGCGGATCGGATTCAGTGCGTATCGCCACACATACAATCGTGCCGCCCGAAATCGGCGGGCGCGGGATTGCTGCGCTGCTGGTCAAACGCCTGATCGCCGATGCGCGCGAGCATGGTTTCAAGATTGTCCCGCAATGCTGGTATGTGGCAAAGAAGTTTGACGACAATCCCGACTGGGCTGATCTTTTATCGAACTGACGTTCGGGTCTGGGCTTGATATGAAAAACTGGCTTAAGCTGCCTCAAGCTGAGAGAAATCAGTCGCGGCAACAGTCTCCAGCACTTTGCGCCGCACTTCGCGGGCGCGCTCTATCGGAACACCGGGGATCGAAAACACGCCACCGGCTTGCCCCAAATGCAGCGTCGCATAGCCGCGCAGGCGCGATAGCGGCCCCTGCGAAATTTCCACCGAATGCAGTTTCTTCCGGGTCGCAATTTGGCTGCGCGGGGAAAGGATGCCGCGCGTCGCCATGATCTGCGCCGCGTCCAAGGCGTGCCGCTGATATTGCCACGCCAGCACTTTGGCGATTGCCCCGACCCCAGCGAATACGATCACAATGCCCGTCGCCAAATCGCGCCAATCGGGCGCAAAGTTTGATGTCGCGGTGTACACCGCGCCTGCGATGACAAGCCAAAAGAGGACATCCAGCAGCACATGATCGGTCAGAAAACGCCCACTCGCCCGGTGCCAATCTGCATCATCAGCCGGCAGATGAAATCCAGCCGCTTCTACAATCGGCGCGATTTCGTGCATTTTTGCAAATGGCGCGACCACATGGTTTGACGCGCCTGAATCCTGCGCCAGGCTAACAAAGCGCAAACTGTGCCAGCCGAACCGATAACGGATGAACCCTGTTCCAATCTTCACCCCCTGAACGCGGTGCGTGGGCATGACCACATCGGTGCGCGTAAACATCCCGCGCCGCCGCCGAAAGCCGCGAGCGGTTTTTTCTAGCAGAAAACCCCATTCGCGGGTGAAGACGCGGACCATCCCGGTGAGCGAACCGATTACAAACACCGCAATCAGCGCCCCAATCGCGCCCAGCAGTTGCGCAGTGGCGCTAACGCCGCTGACCTGAACGCCTTGATCCTCAAGAGTGCTTACCCAAAGATCAGGGTCCCAAATTTCAAAATCGATAAAGTTGCCCGCATATTGTGTCAGACCGGCTAGCACCGCGAAAACCGCCAGCGAAAATTCAAAAATACCAAACGAAAACAGTCGTCCCGGCCCCATCGTGAACAGCGGCTCGCCATCTTCCTGTGGCGGCGGCGCCTGTATCGCGCCATCGGCAGCGCCCAGTCCAGCTCCAGCTCCAGCCTCTTGCCCATCGCGCCGTTCGCGCACCAACTGGCGCAATTCTTCGCCATCATCATCAGTCAAATAGGCCAAGCTGAGGTCGTCGCCGCCGCCTGCGCCGGTTTCAAACTTTACCGCAACGAGGCCAAGCAACCGCGGGAGTAATTTTTGCTCAAGACTTACGTCCTGTATCCGTTCAAACGGAACAGAGCGCGCGGACCGGCTCAACACACCGCTTTCCACGCGGATATCTGCCGCGCCGATTGTGTAAGTGAGGCGTTTCCAATGGATGTAGGAAAACAGCGCCGAAAGCACAGCAATAGCCGCGCCCACGCCCAGCCCGATCAGCAAACCGGCACCGCCGATCCCGATGCTGAAAGCCGCGGCGACAGCGGGGAAGATTGCGTTCTTCAGTCCTGCAATCGCACCCACCAGCACGCTTAGCGGAGCGGTGTTGCGTGGTTCTGATGTCGGGTCGGCAGCGGCCTCGTTCACATGGTTTCCCGCTTGATATGCGCGCGAATTTCCTCGCGCATGGTGACCGCCAATTCGTGGCCTAAGCCCGGCAACTGCACAGAGGCATTGTGGCTGCCTGCGGTGTGCAGCGTCATCGTGGCGATGCCCATCGCGCGTTCAATCGGCCCCTGATCCACATCGATATGCTGGACCCGGCCAAACGGAACGACCGTGTCCGAATGCCACAAAATGCCGCGCACCACGCGCAGTCTGTCTCGGCTGATCTGATACCCGCGCGCATTGTACCGGGAATTGGGAATGCGAATGATAAGAAACAGCGCGAGCAGCAAAACCGGGCCAGTGATCAGGCCAAAAGGCCAGCCGAATTCGGAGCTGAGCACCTCGTCTGCGACAATCGCCGCGACCACCAGGATCAGACCCCAGATGATCGCTCCAAAGCGCATCAGGAATTTGTAATTCGGGTGCAGTTTTGTAAGCTCACTCTCATCATCCACTTCGCCAAGAATGCTGCTGCCAAAGGGAGTTGGGGCCGGCTCGGCAACCGGCTCAGGTCGCGGTGTATATTGCGCGTCGCGCGGATAAGGCGCTGACGATGCGGGTCGCGGGTCACGCGTCGCGGCCAAGGGGCTGGAGGCCGATGTTTGATTGGGCTTAGATGCGGGCGGTTGCGCCTCGGATGCTTCGGCTAAGGGGCTGGCAGGCGGCTTGTCCCACGGCTTTGCCCCGCCTTTGTGCCCGAACAATTGGTTTGCACTGGGCGGCTTTGCCGCCTTGGGGGAGACCTGCGGGGTCTCACTGGGCTTGCTATCCTTTGGAGGGTCGTCTTGGCCGTTATTGCTCATAGTGTCTTAGATGCTGGGCGCGAACGAGGCGCGCAAGGCCAAAGTGACGTAATTTTCGCCAAAAACCACTCGAGCCTAGCGCATTTGTGAGGGCGACGGACGGCGCTGCGGCGCATAGGGTTGGCCCCAGCCGATATTCGTCAGGAGAGATATGATGACCAAACTACATTCCAGCTTGGGCCCCAATCCGCGCCTTGTACGCATGTTCCTCATTGAAAAAGGCATGGAAGAGGGACGCGATTTTGAGCGTGTTCATTACGACATCATCACCGGAGAGAACCGGCAGAGTGCCGACTACATCGCCAAAAACCCCTTGGGCACGATTCCCACGCTGGAACTGGATGACGGCACCTGCCTCACCGAAAGCTGGCCGATCTGCGAATTTATTGAAGAGGCGCATCCATCTCCAAACCTGTTTGGCGAGACTTCGCGCGAACGCGCCGAGGTGCGCAAATGGGCTCGGCTGTTCGATCAAGAGGTCGTGGTGCCGATGACAATGGGCTTTCGTGCGGGCGCTGGACGCCCGATGTTTGAGCCGCGCATGAGCGTCGTCACGGCAGAAGCTGGCGCAGAACTTTCCGCGATGGCCGATGAGAAATGGCGCATGTTTGACGCCGTTCTGGGGGACAGCGATCATTTCGCCCTGGGCCGCTTCACTTTTGCCGATCTGCTCGTTTTCTGTTTTGCGAATTTTGGGTTCACGGTGGGTTGGAAACTGCCCGAGGGCACGGACAACCTCGCGCGCTTTATCGAGACGCATAACGCGCGGGAAAGCGCCGGGGTCTGGCAACAGGCGGAATAATGACCGACCTGTCTGGCAAAGTCGCGATCGTCACCGGTTGCGCCAGCGGTATCGGCGCGGCAGCGCTCAGCCGTTTGCGCAGCGATGGCGCAGAGGTGCTCGGCACCGATATCGATGCAGAACAAGGCGCGAAATTGTGCGAAGAGACAGACGCCGTTTTTGCTCAGCAGGATGTCTCCAATTTTTACCATTGGCCCAAAATCGTCGAACAGGCGGTGAAGCGCTGGGGGCGCCTTGATATTCTCGTCAACAATGCCGGAATTGTTTCGCAGCTTTCAATCGAAGATGTGACAGATGAGGCGTGGGACCGGGTCTACAATATCAACATCAAAGGAACGATGGCCGGATGCCGCGCCGCCATCGCCGCAATGAAGGTCAATCCGGGCGGGTCGTCTGGTTCGATCATCAACATCGCATCGACCTCCGCTATGGGCGCCCTGCCTGGCGATGTTGCCTATTGTTCGAGCAAGGGCGCGGTGCGGGTGCTGTCAAAATCGGTGGCGGTCCACTGCGCCAAGCAAGGCTACAACATCCGTTGCAACACGGTCATCCCGGGTGCAACGGAAACGGGCATTTTGAACAAAGCCGAAGAGCGGTTGCCGGGCCTCAAAGCAGCCGTCGCCGCGACATCACCGCTAAACAGGCTGGCCGATCCAGCGGAAACGGCGGCGGCAATCGCGTTTCTGGCTAGCGATGAATGCGCCTATATGACCGGGTCAGAATTGCTGGTGGATGGCGGCATGATGTCGGTCCATCCGGGGTTCTAGAAGCACGGCTATTACGCTGCCGCCGGTGCTGCCGCTTCGGCTGCGGCAACCGCTGCATCCTGCTTTCGGATAGCGGAGCCAGCCGCGATATAGAAGCCAAAGGCCAATATTCCGGCAACGAGGCAGGTTCCGAACACCGCGATATTCAGGCTTAGAGAACCGTAAGTCGGTGCCAAGGCATCGCTTGTTACGCCAATCACAAATGGTCCCAATCCCTGCCCGGCCAAATTGTTGAGCAGCAAGGCAAAAGCAAAAGCCATCGCCCGGTCTCCAGACGCGGTGCAGGTCTGGATTATCGCCACGCTCGGCCCGTTCTGGAACAGGAACAGGAAATAACCGACCACAAAGAAGCCCAGAAATGCCGTAAGCGATCCCGCCGACAGGCAAAGGTAATAAAGCGGCAGGCAGCCCAGCGTCCCAATGGCCGGAATCCACGCCCGCCAGCGCGTGTCGTATTTGGCCAGCCAATCGACCAAAAGGCCGCCGATGATTGGCCCCGGAATGCCGCCCGCGATAAAAGTAAGCCCTAAAATCAGGCCAACATTGGCCGTGTCCATTTCAAAATTGCGCAGCATGATCGGCGCAAGCCAGATCGCCATCGCATAGCCAATCGTTGTGACGAGCGCCCAGGCGATGCAGGTGTAAACCAGCACCTTGTTGCCCATGAACGAACCAATCGTCGCCCAAAAGCTAGATTGTGCCTTATCGAGAGCTGGCGGGGTATAACGCCCGCGCGGTGGTTCCTTCATCGTAAAATACACGAGCAGACCCAGAAATACGCCCGGAACCCCCAGCAGAACAAACGCCATGCGCCACCCAAAAGCCGCCGCGAGCAATCCGCCTGCGATCAGGCCGAAACCTGTTCCGAACACTGCGCCCAAAGTGTGGACGCTCATCGCCCGGGCCAATTCGCTTTTCTTGAAATAATCGGCGAGCAGAGAGGCCGCTGGTGGACCACCTCCCCCTTCTCCAATTCCCACACCCATGCGCGCCAGAAACAGCGTCCAAAACCCGACCGCCGCACCGCATAATGCGGTCATCGCGCTGTAGAAAGCGAGCGACCACGCCACGATATTCTTGCGGTTCGAACGGTCGGCCAGCCGCGCGATTGGGAACCCGGCCAGCACATAAAATGCGGCAAAAGCGAGGCCAGTTAAAAGCCCTAGTTCGGTATCGCTCAGGCTGAATTCTGCCTTTATATCCTCCAGCAGGATCGACAGCACCAACCGGTCCGCAATGGAAAACATCGCAGCGAGCGTCAGCAGCCCCAGCACGTAATAACGATAGGCTCTGCTTTCGCTGGCCGGTTCAGCTGGGTCAGTGATGGGGTCTGGCATCAAGGCCGTTGTCCACCGGGATCGTCAAGCCATTCAGGAACCGCGCATCATCGGATGCCAAGAACAACACCGCGGCCGCGACATCGCGAGGGTCACCCAGCCCGTCTTGCGGCAGCGGCCCTGTGTCTATTTCCATCAATTCCTCGCCCGCACGCCCGGAAATATCGCGGACCATCGGCGTCTCAATCCCGCCGGGTGCCAGTGCGTTGCAGCGAATGCCATAGCCTTCGTCTTGGCAATGCATCGCGATGCTGCGGGTCATGGAACTGATCGCGCCCTTCGCCGCTGTGTATGCCGGGATCATCGGGTATCCCATCAGCGCTGCGGTCGATGCCATATTGATGATCGACGAACCGCCGCCGCCGTTTTGTTTGTGGCGATGTTTCATCAATGGCAGCGCATATTTGCAGCCCAGAAACGTGCCGCTGACATGAATATCCAAGTGCAGTTTGAAATGATCGAGCGAGCAATCCTCGATATTCTCGAAAATAACATTGCCCGCATTGTTGACCAGAATGTCGAGCCCGCCGTAGCGCTCCTCGACTGCCAGCATCACGTCTTTCCATTGCTGTTCATCGGTGACATCCAAAGCCATCGCATCGCCGCCAATCGCATCTGCGACCGTATGCGCCAGCTCGGCTTCGCGGTCGGTCACGATGACCTTGGCGCCTTCTGCAGCCAGCCTTTCGCAATCAGCCTTCCCCAGACCCATTGCGCCCCCTGTTACGAGGGCTACGCGGCCCTCCACTCGTCCCGTCATGTGGCTCTCTCCCAAAAGCTTTGAACGTCAAACTACGGTGGGCCGCGCCGAGCGCCACTACTTAAAGCGATGGGAAAAGTGTGAGGTGCGCCGTCCGCCGCGGCGCCTATCCTGACCTTGGGAGGACGCAAATGATCGAAGACACCGAAGTCGCCAGACTGAAAAGGCTGATGGAATGGGAAGGCACTCGCACCGCCCCGCCTGAAGGTTTCCCCAAGCTCCCCGACATGCCCGCCGCACGCTACACCAGCGCGGAGTATTTCGCGCTCGAACAAGAGCACATCTTTCGCAAAAGCTGGCTGTTTGCAGGCCATATCGACGAAGTGCCTGAGCCGGGTTGCTACATGCGCTGGCACAATGCAGGCGACCCAATCATCATCGTCCACGGTATGGATGGGACCATACGCGCTTTTTACAACACCTGCCGCCACAGAGGCGCGCCGGTTGTGACAGAGGATTTTGGCAAGTCGTCGCGGTTGATATGCGGATATCACAATTGGACCTACAAAACCGATGGCAGCCTGGTGGGTGTGCCTGAACGGCAGGACTTTCCCAAAGATTTCGACATGAGCTGCCGGGGTCTGATCCCGGTGCGGTGTGAAATGCTGGGCAATGTCATTTTTGTCAATTTTGATGATGACGCCATGCCACTGACCGAATGGATGGGTCCGCTTTTGAATGAGTGGGACGAATTTGCATTTGACCGCATTCGGCTCGCTTCGCGCTATTCGTTTGAGCTGAACTGCAATTGGAAGGTCGCGATGGAGGCCAATATGGAGGTCTATCATGTGCCCTTCATCCACCCCAACACTGTCGCGCCGCTGGTTGACCCAAAGCGCAATCTGAACACGATCTATCCAAACGGCCATGCGCGAATGCTGGCCCCTGCTCCCCCCGATACAAGCCGCGAACATGTGCGCGCGGTCGATAGCCCGCCCGAATGGCAACAGATTGAAAGCGTGGGCGAATTGGGGCGGACCTGCACACAAAGCTATACGCTGTTTCCCAATTTTGTGGCGCCGCTGTCGAATTTCTTTGTGCCGCCGCTGGTGTTCTGGCCCACCTCGCTGGGCACGACGCGGCTGGAATTGGTGACGATGGCGCTCGAATGGGACGCTAATGGTTCGGGGGCCCCCGCACCCGATTTGTGGACTGTGCCGGATGATACCAAGCCAAATGGCCGCGCGATGAGCCCGATCATCCTTGAAGACACGCAATTTGGCGAAGCGATCCAGAAAAGCATGCAAAGTGCAGCGTTCAAAAGCGTACCGCTGTCTTATCAGGAGGCGCGCATCTATTCCTTCCACCAAAGCTGTGACCGGATGATCGGCGCGGATAATGTGCCCGATCATTTGCGCGTCGATCCCGTGATCGGCGATGAATGGATTTGGCCAAACGATCCGCGTGTTGCGCAGATGGAAGAGGCCCGCCAGCCCGCCGAATGACGCCCGATGCGCCTTTCCGTTTACGTAAGATAACGCTACGGAATCGCGGTTTCACGCAAGATTGTGGCCAAATTGACGCACTATTATGACAGGCCTAGCGCTTTTGCTAGATGAGAGCAGAATCGCTCACCCATACACTCGGCGCCAACTGAATAGCTGTACTTAAAGCAGCACAGGGACTGGGGAACAGGACGCAGAGCATCGCGCTAGCGTCCGTTAGGGAGAGAGCATGATGACCGAACGTTACGCCCAAATTGCCACCAAAAAAGTCGCGCTTCGCCGCGCACTGATGTGCGGTGCAGCCATCGCCGGTTTTGCCGCCATACCGCAAGCCGCCTTTGCCCAGGACGCAGACACCGATGACAGCGCCGAAAATTCGGAGTTCGGTGACCGGGTGATCGTCGTTCAGGCCCGCCGCCAGAACGAATCGCTGCAAGAAGTGCCGGTGACGGTTACTGTGATTGATGGCCAGACGCTTGAGCGATACGGCGTGGATCAGGTCGCTGACGTCGTCAGCCGCGTTCCCACTTTGAATGTGCAGGTTGGCGGTTCGGGGTCGGGCGGTCAGCTCAGCTTGCGCGGTGTTGGCTCCTCCAACATTTCAGCCGCCTTCGATTCTGCTGTCGCCTTCGACTTTGACGGCGTGCAGGTTTCGACCATGCGTCTGGTGCAGTCTGGTTTCTTTGACACCCAGCAGATCGACGTGTTGAAGGGCCCGCAATCACTGTTCTTTGGTAAAAGCGCCTCTGCCGGTGTGTTTTCAATCCGGTCCGCTGATCCGACTTCAACTTGGGAAATCGGTGGAAATGCGCAATATGAATTTGAAGAGCAAGGCTACACTGTCAGCGGCTTCGTTTCTGGCCCAATAACAGATACACTCGGCATCCGCGTTGCTGCACTTTATAATGACATTGATGAATTTATTGAGCTTCAGGACGGTACGCCCGCAGCCAACGGCCAATTCCGAGGTGACACCAATTTCGTTGGCCGCGTGACTCTGGCTTTCGATCCTAGCGACAGGTTCGATGCAAACCTAAAGGTGCAATATGTGCGCAATGAAAATGATGGTGCCATCGGCCATGGCGACATCAATTGCGGCGCCAATGGCGTAGCGGATCCGATCTTCCTGCTTGGTGGCGGGGTCATCATTGATCCGGGCTATGATTGTGATTCCACCGACAGCAAGCAATTCCTTCCGGATGCCGCCTTCCCACTTGGCGAATCCATCCCACCCCCGTCAGCAGCGGTCGGTCGCGGCGGCGTACCGTTTGGTGAAACCGATCTTTTCTTTGCACGGCTAAGGTGGAATCTGGACATCAGCGATTCGTTGATGCTCACTTCCGTAACTGGTTACCTCGATCTCGATTCGACAAATTTCGACTGTTATTCTTATGGCGGTCAAATTCCGGATGGATCCGGTGGCTTCCTTCCCGGAGGTGTGGGCTGTTCAGACCCGAACAATCAGCTTCAGCAATTCACCCAAGAAGTGCGCCTGACCTCCACTCTTGATGGACCGTTCAATTTCATGGTTGGCGCGTTTTACGAAACACGCGATTTCGTTTTCGATACGGCCGAACAGGCCGCGAATATCTCGCTGATCGCACCAGATCCGATCACGGGTTTCACCACCGATTATGATCGGCGTCATGAAACCACCACCGATGCGTACTCAGTCTTCGGAAGTGTTATTTTTGACATCACCGATCGGCTCGAACTGTCGGGCGGTGTTCGCTACACTGATGAAAAGAAATCAAACACGATCAGCATTCCTTATGTGCACGCCTTCCTTGCGGGCGGTGCATTCTTGAATTCCGGGTTCTTTACCGGGCCAATCAAATTCAGCGATGACAATTTGTCGCCAGAAGTAACCCTGAAATATCAGGTCGCAGACGATATCAATGTCTACGCTTCTTATAAGACCGGGTTTAAATCGGGCGGTATTGATAACTCCGCGCTGCCAACAAACAGCCTGGCTGAAGCAGCAGCCAACAACGATTTCGGCGCGCTGATCTTCGAATCGGAAGAAAGTGAAGGCGGCGAAATTGGTATCAAAACCCAGTTCGCGGATCGCACACTGACTTTGAACGCAACCGCATATTACTATGTGTTCGACAACCTTCAGGTTCAAAACTTTGATGCGATTGCTATCCAGTTCGCCACACTGAATGCCGGTGAATTGACCACGCAGGGTGTTGATCTGGAAATGAATTGGAGGACGCCAGTCGATGGCCTCACCATTTCTGGCAACCTCTCCTATCTTGATGCTGAATTCAGCGACACATTTATCACGCAATCGGGCGATAACCTAGATGGTCGCGGTGCGGCACGTGCTCCAAAATGGTCGGGTAATCTCGCCTTTGACTGGTTCATCCCTGTGGGTAACAGTCTGGAAATCGGCCTTGGCGGCAATGCGATTTATTCGGACGATTACTTCACAAACGAAGATACACTGACCGATTTCGTTCAAGACAGCTATGTTGCCTTCGATGCGCGCGCTTCGATTGGCGATGCGGATGGCAAATGGAAGCTTTCTCTCGTCGGCACCAACATCACGGACGAGATTTGGGCCAACACCACAGGTGGCCGGCCATTCCTTCCCGCTACCGGCGATGACTTCGTTGTCACGCAAAACCGCGGGCGTCAGATCTTCGTGGAAACCAGCTTCCGGTTCTAAGAGGCGCAACTTTTCGAACCAGAGCAACGGGCGGGCCAAAGGCTCGCCCGTTTGTGTTTTAGCGCCCTCCCTCACAAAAACACGCATTGCCGAAAGGGCCTTGTCCGCCGCATTATCACTGGAATTCTGGGAGACTCACTACAATGTCGCGCGACACACTCATTTCAATGACCCGCAGCCTCGTGGCGCATGGCGCGGCGGATACGATGGAATATGCCGACGACATCGTGCGTATTCCCGCCAGCACCTACACCGACCCGGACATGTTCGAGCTGGAAAAACGCAACATTTTCCGCCGCTTGCCGCTGATGGTCGCGCCGTCTTGCGAATTGCCGGAGCCGGGCGATTACAAGGCGATGAATATTTGCGGCGTGCCGCTGCTGCTGACGCGGCAACGCGATGGGACAGTGGGCGCATTTCTCAATATGTGCAGTCACCGCGGCAATCCTGTCGTTGCGGAGGGGACCACTGGCAACGCGACGCGCTTCACTTGCGGCTATCACGGATGGACATTCAAGAATGACGGCGATCTGGTTGGCGTCGCCTCGGCCAAGGATTTCGGTGCGGTTGATAAAGCGGCGCTGTGTCTGAAACGGTTTCCCTCGCATGAAAGCGCGGGGCTGATCTGGGCGACGCTTGATCTGGAATCGAAGCTGTCCATTCCAGATTATCTTTGCGGCTATGACGCTTTGCTGGAGGCTTTCGGCTTTGATGGCTGGACGCTGTTTTCGAAACGAACCTTGTCAGGCCCGAATTGGAAGACCGCCTATGATGGCTATCTCGATTTCTACCACCTGCCCGTGTTGCACAAGGACACATTCGGCGCGGATTTCTTCAACCGCGCGAATTACTTTTTCTGGGGCCCGCATCAGCGCCTCTCCAGCCCATCCAAATTCGTGCAGAAAACCGGCAGCGATGAGCAGATTGACCTCACGCAGATGACCGACGATAAGTGGCCCGCAGATGCGTTGACACAGGGCGTTTGGACGATCTTCCCGCATATCTCGATCGCCAGCTTTTACGGCGGCGGACAGCGCGGGGCGCTGATTTCACAGCTGTTTCCCGGCGACAGCGTTGGTGAAAGTTTCACTACGCAATATTACGTGATGGAAAATCAACCCAAAACCGAGGCGGACGTCAAATCCGCGCATGAACAATTCGATTTCCTGGAGATCGTGGTGCGCGATGAGGACTACGCCACGGGCAAACGCCAGCATGAGGCTCTGCAATCAGGGATGATGAAAGAAGTGCTGTTCGGCAAGAATGAGCGCGGCG
The DNA here is from genome assembly GCA_963789155.1 of uncultured Alphaproteobacteria bacterium. GTDB lineage: Bacteria > Pseudomonadota > Alphaproteobacteria > Sphingomonadales > Sphingomonadaceae > Erythrobacter. Next base: position 198,832 of record CAWBJN010000016.1, read on the forward strand.
GGCAGGTCTTCCACCAATGGGCGGCAAAGCTGGCGGGTGCGAGCGATGATGAGTTGCTAGAGATTTTCGCGGATCAGCGGCGCGAAGCGGCGGAGTAGGCGGTTAGCCTTAGGAGCGGAACGACTGCTTTTGAGATTGCTGGATTTTTACTGCAACGTCTTTAATTGGGTTGGGAAGCTGCCCTTTAACTACCGACAGCTTCGTAGCTGATTGCAACAGCGGAAACTGACTCATCCTGCTCGAACAAGCGAGAGTTCGTGGCGTAGCGAATGAGCAAACGGTCGGAAGAAAGCCATTCCATCTCAGCCCAAGAACCTCCCCAAGGTCCAGTTTCAGCGGCCCCATGATCGTCGTTGGCTCGAAATGTGTTGCCACTTCCCGATAACGTGTCTCCACGTTCAAGGATAGAAACCTGAGTTGAAAAGCCAGTGGTAGCGCCGCAGTCTCGCTGGAACAATACAGCTTCACGCTCTCCATCAGGCGAAATCAAACGTGTTACGACCTCGTTGGAACACGCATCGCTGCAAGCGCCCAGTATGAGAGAGATTGTTGCGACAAGAAGAGTTCGGATCATGGCGGCAAAGTAGCAGGCGCTCTCGCGTCCGCAATTGGGTCGAAAGCGGACAGTCTGCTTTTGTCCTTCAAACCGCCCAATGCGAGCAGAGCCTACCCAAACGCTGGACGGAAATTGCTCTCGTTCCAATCCTGCTTTGGCACCCATTCTTCCATAGGCTCCAGCTTGCCCTCCAATTCGGGGAAGCGGTCGTAGACGTGATCCATATCGACTTCGAACGGCTTGGTCGGGGCGCTGTTGTTGTATTCGTAGAAGGCCGCGATTCCGGCTGCCATATCGCTGCGCATTTCTTCTGGGATACCGTCACCGCCTGCTTGCACCAACAGTTTGCCAAATTCTTCGGGCGTGCACGGATCATATTTGATCGGCTTGCCCAGAGTGTCTGTTAAAACCTGCGCAACCTCAGGACCAACCATGCGGCGCGGGCCGCCGATATTTAGCCATGCGCCTTCCATATCCGGGCGATCAAGGCTGGCGAGCATGAACTTGGCGACGTCGTCCAGACTGATCCAGTTCGCTTCCAAATCGGGTTTATGCGGATAGACGTAGCGCCCTTCATTCATGATGAATGGCCGCGCCCAATTGGTCAGCAGATTGTCCATGAACAACACGCTGCCAAACACGGTTCCGGGGCAGCCTGACCGCCACAGCGCGTTGATGCCAGCTGTGTTGCCAGCATAGGTAAAGGCATCGCCCGGCTTGTCAGGAATCCAGCTCGACGTGTTCCATACGAGCCGTTTAACGCCTTCCTCAGCCGCAGCTTTGCCAAGGTCGCCGACCAGAACAGCGCGGTCCGCGCGCGCTTGCAGCGGGTGCGTGTAGAAAACGTAATCTGTCCCTTCGAGCGCGGCTTTATACGAACTGGGATCATACAGATCCATACCGCGCACTTCGACGCGCTCGACACCGTCGATCTTTGCTCCGCCAAACGGATCAGCCTGCCGCGAGATGGCGCGCACGTCATAGCCCGCTTTTAGTGCCTGTTTAACCTGCGCCATACCCTGACGCCCGGAAGCGCCGATGACTGTGATGAGTTTTCCAGAACGTGTCATGCTGTCTCTCCCATTGGTTGCGGATGAGACTACGAATGACGCCGCGTATCCGCACCGCGCCAAAGTGATAGCCGACTAGCAAAAGCCCTAACAAAAGCCCTAACAAAAGGGAGCCTTGCCGCAGCGCCCGCCGCGCCGGAGAAGACCAAGATGAAAAACCGATATTGGCGCATAGAACGCCGCCCAAAAGGCACCGACTTTGCCAGCGCATTGGCGCTTGTTGAGGAGTCTTTGCCGGAACTAGGCGCGGGCGAAATCCGCATCCGCAACGCGATGCTTTCGATGGACGCAGGCACACGGCTGTGGCTGACCGACCGCGAGGATGGATACCAGCCGCCGCTCCCCGTGGGCGCGCCGATGACAGGGCTGGTTGTGGGCGAAGTGATCGCGTCGAATGCGGATGGGTTTTCCGAAGGCGACCTGGTCCGCGCCTTTGGCGTGTGGGGCGAGATAAGCCAAGTGGACGCGGTGATGTCCGGCGCGGTGAAGCTTGATCCCAGCGTTACGGATAAGCGCGCGTGGTTTGGCCCGCTTGGTATGAATGGCTGGACGGCGTTGTGGGGTATTGAGCAAACGGGCGCGGCAAAACCGGGCGAACGCGTGCTGGTCTCCGCCGCAGCGGGCGCGACAGGCGTATTGGCGGTACAGATTGCGCAGCTGCTAGGCTGTGAAGCTTGGGGAATTGCGGGTGGCGCAGAGAAATGCCGGTTCCTGACAGAAGAGTTGGGATTGGCGGGGGCAGTGGATTACAAAGCGGGAAATGTCGGTTTGCAGCTGGATGCAGCTGGCGGATTCGATGTGTTTTTCGACAATGTCGGCGGGCCGGTGCTCGACGAAGTGCTCACCCGCATGAACCATTACGGGCGGATCGCGGTGTGCGGATTGCTCAATGATTACGGCAGCGGCACCCGCACCGCTCCGCGCGAATTTGATCAGGTGCTGATGCGCCGTTTGCGGGTAGAAGGCTTCTTCAGCCCCGACTTTATGGATCAAGGCGAACGGCTGACCGCGCGGCTGAAAGGCTGGCATGAGACAGGCAAGCTCACCATGCCGTATGACGTGACAAGCGGCCTTGAAAACACACTCACCGCCTATGCCAAGCTGTTTACCGGCGGCAATATTGGCAAGGTTATTGTGGAGCTGGATTCATGAATAAGAGGCTGGAAGATCGCGAGGCCATCCGCGACATTATCGGCGCCTATGCCCATGCCATCGACCGCCGCCGCTGGCAGATGATGGATCACCTGTTTCACGATGATGCTGAGTTCGCCTTTGGCACTTTGGTGGGGGACTGGAAAAGCTTCGTTGACCAGGCAAGGGCCGTCATAGACCCATGCCGCGCCACGCAGCATCAACTGGGTCAAATCATCTTCGGTTTTGAAGGCGACACCGTCTGCCACACCGAAACATATATGACCGCAATGCACACCATCCCGCCCGGCTATCCGGCAACAGACATCTTTCCCGCCAAAGACGAAGTATACTCAGCCGTGATCGCGGGCCGTTATGTTGATCGGTTTGAAAAACGCGCCGGGGCAAACGGAGCCGAATGGCGGATTGCCAAGCGCACCGGCCTGTATGATTGGCGCGAATTCCGTGTGGTGGAAGGCGTCGATATGAGCGAGCTTGGCGAGGACGCCTGCGGTTTCCACGACGAACGCGATCCATCGACGCCTGTCGTAAAAAGGTGGCTGGGCTAGCGTTTGATCGCAAACACGCCGGTCATAGTCGCAATCGGTTCGCCGCCGCGCATGATCTCGCCAGACGTGTAGGCTGTGCGCCCGCCGATCCGGTCGATCCGCACCCGTGCCTCCAGCCAATCACCCAGCTTCGCGCCTTTCAGATAGCTCACCTGCAAGGTGATCGTCGACGGGGTAAGCCGGGGCCGCTCTGCATCGTAAACCGCATGGCTCAAGGCGACATCGGCAAAGGTTGAGATCACCCCGCCATGCGCGGCGTCCTGATAATTGATGTGATGCGGACAAATGCGCAGGCCAACCAGCCTTGGCGCGGCCGCGCTACTACCGAGAAAATACGGCCCGCCATGATCGAGAAAACCGGGAGAGAATCCCGCTGGGACGAAGCCTTCTGGTGGATTGCTATCAGTCATCCGCTGACCTTACACCACAGCGCCCCGCGCAGCCCGCTATGAATAATGCCATTACCCCTACGCTGCCAAAGTGCTTAGGATCGCCTCTATGGAAAAAGACCAATCTAAACAGCCGGCCTCCTTCTGCGAAATCGTAAGCGAACATGCGCGGGTGCACAGCGACACGGCTGCCTTCACCTTTGGCGATGACGTCATGACTTTTGCTGAACTTGATGCAGGCAGCAACCGGGTCGCGCACGCGCTGACCGCTTTGGGCGTGACAAAGGGGGAGCGGGTTTCCTTCCTCGGCAAGAACCACCCGTTCTATTTCGAAGCGTTTCTGGGCGCTGCCAAGATCGGCGCTGTCATGACGCCGGTGAACTGGCGTCTTGCTGCACCAGAGGTCGCCTATATCCTTGCCAATTGCGAGGCGCGGGTTGTGTTTGTCGGCGAAGGGTTTGCCGGCATGCTCGCACAAGTGCGCGGCGAGACGCCAAGGGTCGAACATATCATAGGCTTCGACGCAGCAGACCATGCGGGTACCGATTACCGCAGCTGGCGCGATAGTTTTCCCGCCGATCCGGTCGCGCATGAAATCGGCACCGATGACGACGCCTTGCAGCTCTACACCTCTGGTACGACCGGACGCCCAAAAGGCGCCGTTTTGACCCACAGTTCAATCCTGTCGAGCCGCGATGCAAACGGTCAGGAAGCCCCCAAACGCAAATGGCAGGAATCGGCGGAAGATGATGTCAGCCTGCTCGCCATGCCGTGTTTTCACATCAGCGGAACGGGCGGCGGGCTAACCACCATGATCGCAGGCACAAATTCGATCGTGCTGCCTGAATATGATCCCACAAAAGCGCTCGATCTGATTGAAAATTTCAACATATCGAAGATTTTTTTGGTGCCAGCGGCGATCCAGATTTTGCTCAATCATCCCCGCGCAAACGACGTGGATTTCAGCCGCCTGCAATATATCACCTATGGCGCTTCACCCATTCCGCTCGAATTGATGAAGCAAGCGATGGAAGTGATCGGTTGCGGATTTGTGCAGATGTACGGAATGACTGAAACAAGCGGCACAATCGTCGCGCTCGACCCCGAAGATCACGTGCCGGAAGGCTCTCCCAAAATGCGAAGCGTCGGCACGCCAATGCCAGGGGTTGAGGTGAAAATTATTGACGAAAATGGCGCCAGTCTGCCTGCAAACGCAGTAGGCGAAATTGCCACCCGCTCATCGAAAAACATGAGCCGGTATTGGAACAATCCCGAAGCCACTGCGGAGACGATCGACAAGGATGGCTGGCTGCGCACAGGCGATGCGGGCTATCTCGATGAAGACGGCTATCTCTACATCCACGACCGGGTGAAGGACATGATCATCTCTGGCGGGGAAAATATCTATCCCGCCGAAGTGGAAAACGCGGTCTACGCCCATCCCAAGGTCGCGGATGTCGCGGTGATCGGTGTGCCCGATCAGAAATGGGGCGAGGCGGTGAAGGCTTGCGTCGTGGTGAAGGAAGGCGAGAGCCTGAGCGAAGCTGAAATTATCGCCCATTCACGCGAGCATATTGCCGGTTACAAATGCCCCAAATCCGTGGACTTCATTGCTGCTCTGCCGCGCAATCCGTCTGGCAAGATTCTGCGCCGCGAATTGCGCGCACCGTATTGGGAAGGCAAGGATCGGGCGGTGAATTAATGCCGATGCTTGGTGGTTTAGCGATCCAGCAAGTGGCGTATTTCGTGCCCGATATCGAAGCGGCGGCGCGCGCGCATTCGGCGCAATTTGGCTCTGGCCCCTATTTCATTTTTCGCCATGTGCCGCTGGCCAGCAGCCTCCATCGCGGCGTGGAACAGCGCTTCGACCATTCCTCTGCTTACGGCCAATGGGGTGATGTGATGGTCGAATTTGTCCAGCAACACGGGCGCGAACCCAGCGCGATGCACGACCTCTTTCCGGCCGGATCAGGGCGATACGGCCTGCATCATATGGCGGTCTTTGTGGATTCGCTGGATGCAGCGATTGCGAGTTTTGAGGAGCAAGGCTTCCCGCTCGCGCAAGTGTCTCAAACTGAAAGCGGGATGCGGTTTGCCTTCATGGATGGATCGCAGAATGGTTCGGGGGGCCCAGGTCATATGATCGAGATCTATGAACCGGCAGATACGCTCACCGGGTTCTACGCGATGGTGAGAGACGCTGCCAAAGATTGGGACGGGCAAGAGGTGCTGCGCGAACTCGGTTAGGTCAGCGGCTCAACCCCGGCAGATCGACCTTTTGAGCGCGGCATTCTGCATCGGCCAGCGCTGCCACTACGGAAAATGCAACAAAGCGCGCTTCGCCCAGTTCGGCGATAACAGCGGCGGCGTCTTCATCGGTGATCGCGGTGTGCTCAAACGGGATACGCCGAGCATAAGCAATGCTGGCAGAAGGCGCTTCGCCCGCAGGCGGAGTGCCTTGAGTGCCGTGCACCTCGGCAACCGCATGGCGAATTTGCGCGGTCAGCTCCGGGCCCAAGGCATCATGCGCGGCGCTGCGAAACGTTTCAAATCTCGCTCTCAATTCGGGTGACGCGCCAAGCGCAGCGGCGACGGGCCCGCTCATAGCGCTTCAGCCGGAGCAGGTGTTGGCAGAACGGTTCGCCCCATCACCTCAGGCTCCAGCCCCATTGTGATCAGAGCCTTGGCCAGTGCCAGAAAAAGCGTTAGCCCAAGGCCAAGTTCTGCGATTTGCTCAGGCGATAAATGCCGTTGCAATGCCGCTTTGGCGTCGCCGGTCAGCAATTCGGGATCGTGGATCACCGCATCAGTGAATTTGAGCACGGCCTTTTCAGCGTCGGTCAGTTTGTCCGACTTCTCATAGCCCCAGTCGATATCATCGACGATCGCTTCACCAAGCCCCTGTCCCAGCGCCTTGTCAAAGCGGACATTGCGGCAAAATCCGCATTCGGTAACGCGCGCATTGCGCATCCGGGCGACCTCTTTGATCCGCGCGGAAAGCACGTCGCTGCCCCAGAACGCGGCGTAGAGCTGCGTAAAGGCCTCAGCCATTTCGGGATGATGCGCGAGGACAGAGCCAAAATGCGCTGGCTCTGAGGGGATGGCCGATGAAACACGGGGGCTGGTGGACATGTGAGTTCTCCAATCAGCATACACGATAGCCCGGCTGCTCCATTCCGCCTCCTCCACATTTTCGCAGGGGGACATATGTGCCGGGCATGTCACATTGGTGCGGCAATAGAGGGAGGCTCCAATGGCAGGTGAAGCACAGCGGGTTATCGAACAATTCTGGCACATTCAGGACGAAGGCGACTACACCAAACTAGCGCCTTTGTTCGCTGAAGACGCGGTGCTCGAAGACCCGATCTGGGGGCGATATGAAGGGCGCGATGCGATCCTGGGATTTATGACCACCATGGTGAAGGAGATGGGGGAGCGCAAAGTCAGTTTCACCGTCGATGAGATTTGCGGGGACGATCACGCTGTCTGGGCGCGCTGGACGATGCATACTCCCGAAGGAGCGAGAGGCGGGGTAGGCATTTACAAGGTGGCGAACGGCCAGCTTACCTACTACCGCGACTATATGGACCCGCCCGCCGGGGAAGAATGACGCCAGTCCAGGACCGACATCATAGCTCCCTATATCTCGGATGTCCGGGCTGATCGATTTTGAGTGTCGGCAGCGGAAACGAGGGGTCGGGCTCAAATCCGGGTAAATCCTTCAGCGGACATTTCCAATCGACGACATAATTGCGCGCAGAAATGCGCCATTGCGCGCTGCCGTCATAATCCCGCTTCTCCCACTCATCAAGATAGCGCCCCGCAATCATATCGCCTGCGATACTGCCATCATTCTGCAACCGCCCACCGCCAAAAAGGCCGTAGCTCTCGCTGCTTGCCGAGGATGCGGAATGGAAGCGAACCAGCGGGGGCGAAAGCAGGTGCCAACGCCGCGCCAATGACCTTTCGGTATCCATCACCACCGGCAGAAATTCCTCGGCTGTGCCAGTGAAATAGCCGTAATCAATAGCAGCATCGGGCCAATAGCAACTCGCCTGCCCTTTCTCATCGAGCCAGTCGAGTGTGCGGCAATAGCGCTGGATCACATCGCTGATCTCCTGCTTGTCGATCAATTCCTGCAATTTCGGGTCCATCTGGACGCCCTCCCCAATCCGCCAGTTGTTGAAGAAGCGTATCGCCCCGATCATGCCCCCTGCACCATACGCAATTTCGGGAGGACATTATGGCCAGTAAAGCCGAAACACCGGCTATCAATCTGTTTGATCCTGCGCTCCAGCAATGCCCTTATGACGCTTACGGTCAATTGCGTGATGAGGCGCCGGTCTATCTGATTCCCGGCACCGATATGTATGTCGTCAGCCGCTATGATCATGTGCGCGAAGTGTTGATGGACCCTCAGCGATTTCCCAGTTCCGCCGCCGATACTCCGTTCCGCGCAAGCGCAGGCAGTGTAGAGCGCGGGGAACTGGTCGCGGCACGGTTTGCGGAAAAAGGATGGGTGCCCGCGCCCACGCTCAATGGCCGTGATGATCCGGATCATAAGCAGATGCGCGCGATGTTTAATCAGGCGTTCAAACCGTCACGCATCAAGGAAATTGACCACAAGGTCGAAGGGCTCGCCTTTGAGCTGATCGACGCATTCATCGGCGATGGGCGCTGCGAATGGGTCAAACAGTTCTGCGTTCCGCTCCCGCTGTTTATCATCGGCGAACAGATGGGCGCTGATCGAGAGGATATGTGGCAAATCAAACGCTGGACCGATGCGTTCTTCCAGCGCATTTCGATGATGCTGCCCGAAGACCAGCACATGGAAATGGTCGACCGAGAGATCGAAGCGCAGCAATATTTTCAGCCTATCTTCGACCGGTTGCGCGAACATCCTGATGACAGTCTGATCAGTGTGCTCGTCAACACCGTGATCGACGGTTGGGGACGCACGCTCACCAACAATGAATTGCACGCCGAAATGATGGCGGACACATTTGTGGGCGGCAGCGAGACGACCACAAACGCTCTGGCCGCAGGGATGAAGCTGCTGATCGAGAACAAGGATGTGTGGCAGCAACTGAAGAGTGATCCCGGCAAATATATGAAGACATTTGTCGAGGAGGTCGTGCGGCTGGAAAGCCCGGTGCAATCGCTGATGCGGTTTGTGAAGGGCGACACCGAACTTGCGGGTGTGGCGATCCCAGCCGGATCAATGCTCAACATCCGCTTCGCAGCCGCGAACCGCGATGAGCGCGCGTTTGAATGCCCGGAGAAACTTGATCTGGACCGGCCCAAACCGGGCTCTCACATGGGATTTGGCTCAGGCACGCATCACTGTTTGGGAGCGCCTTTGGCCCGGCGCGAGCTGATCTGGGGTTTCACCGCCGTTGTAGATCGGTTTGAGGATATGTGGTTCGCGGATGGAAAGAATAACTTCGAATATCACCCGCATTTTCTGCTGCGGTCGCTGAAAGAACTGCATATCGAGTTCGAGCCTAAGAAACGCTAGGCGTTAGCCCGTGCCGCCGTCCGTCCGGCGATATAACCAAAGGTCAGCGCCGGGCCCAAAGTGCCGCCCGCGCCCGCATAAATGCCGCCGGTTGGGCAAGCGATGGCGTTGCCTGCGCCATACAGACCCGCAATCGGTTCGCCGTCATGGCCCAAGATTCGCGCTGCGCCGTCGGTACGCGCGCCGCCATTGGTGCCGAGCAACCCCATGCGAATCTCGACCGCATAGAACGGCCCCGTCGCGATCGCGCCCAAAGTAACTGCCGCGCCCTCTCGGCTGCGGTCGCCGTAGAAATGGTCATAGGCAGACGTGCCGCGCGCAAAGTCGGGGTCGTGGCCTGCCTCTGCATGCGCGTTAAAACGGGCAACCGTTTGGCTCAATCCGTCCGCAGGCACGCCAATTTCGACCGCCAATTCCTCCAGAGTATTGGCTCGGATCACCCAGTCCTGCACCGGCTGCCCCGGCATACGCGGACCGATGGGATAGCGCTCAACATAATCAGTATCGAACACCAGCCATGCGGGCAGGTTTGGGTAATCATAGGTCTGCGGATCAAATTGGTGGAATGCGCCTGCCAGCGCGGAATAATTCGCCGCTTCGTTGCAGAACCGCTCGCCCTTGCGATTGACCATGATCGAATGCGGCACGGTGCGCTCTATCAACACGGGCTGTGCGCGTTGTTCGCCGCTGAATTGGTCTTTGCCCCACGGCGCGTCAGGTGTCACCAAAGTCGGTGCCCACCAGCCTTGCGTCATATTGCCCAGCTTTGCGCCGCTATCCATCGCCAATGCCAGCCCTTCACCGCGTGCGGTTGGCGGGCTGGCCGGGGCGTCCATCGGCCCGCGCAGGAAGGTCTGGCGCTTATCTTCATCCCATTCAAATCCGCCGGTGGTGATGATAACGCCATTGCGCGCGGTCATGGCAAAGGGAGCGCCATCGCGCAGGCCTTCAATGCCTATCACGCGCCCGCCGTCCTTCACCAGCCGCTTTGTCTCCACGTTCAGGATCGGCTCAATTCCGCGATCAAGGCAAGCTTTCAACAACCGCCCGATCATCGCCTGACCAAAACCGCGTTCGTTATTGGCCATGCGCCGCCCAAGTTCCTCTGGCGGCACTATCCCGCTGCCCCCGCCCAAAGGCGTCTCGCGCAGCATCATCGGTTTGGGTTCTTCGATGGCGGTGATGCGACCGGCCCATTCGCCAAGCTCGCCCAGCGCAAACAGGTCATGATCCAATGCGCGGCCGCCTTCGGGTTTTGCGCCGGGGCGGTCGAGGTAATAATCGGGATACCCCTCCAGCAAAGCGACCTTCAGCGCGCCTGCGTCTTCCAAAAAGGCCAAAGCCTCTGGCCCCGTATCGACAAAGGCTTCCAGCGTCTCATCCACCAGATCGCCGTGGCCAAGGCTGCGGAAGTAGGCGAGCGCTTCTTCGCGGCTGTCGGACATTCCAGCGGCGCGTTGGCGCGGATTGTCCGCGACCCAGATAACCCCGCCTGAAATTGCGCCTGTCCCGCCGATGCGGTTAAACCGCTCAACCAGAGTGACGCCTGCGCCTGCTTCATGCGCGGCGAGCGCGGCGGTCATGCCAGCGGGACCGCAGCCCAGGATGATGATATCGGTTTCAGTTGTGGTCTGTTTGTTCATGGCAGCCATCATCGCGGGCAATCGCTGCGCGGCAACTCGCATTTTTGGCCCTAGGGTGGTGGTGGAGGCGTTTCCCCAAAATGTCAGGATGCGCTGCGCAGCCAATCGCCTACCGTGGCCGCAAAGGAGAGCAATCATGAAACTCGAAGGCAAAGTCGCAGCGATTACAGGCGGAACAGCAGGGCTGGGACGCGGGATTGCAGAAGCGTTTCTGGCAGAAGGCGCAAAAGTCGCACTGTTTGCCCGCAATCCCGAAAAGGGCGCGCGCGTGGTTGAGGAATTGCGTGTCGGGCGTGGTAGCAAGGACCGGGTGGTGTTCTTCGCTGGTGATGTGATGGAACAAGGTGATGTCGAAGGCTTCATCGACAGCGTTATCGAGACATTCGGCACCATCGACATTCTGGTCAACAATGCTGGCGGCGCTGGCGACCTGCAACCGCTGGTAAATCTGTCTGACGAAGCGTTTGACGAAGCGATGAAGTGGAACGTCTATTCGACATTTTGGGCCTGCCGCCGCGCGCTGCCAACAATGATCAAAAAAGGCGATGGGCGGATCATCAACATGTCATCGATGGAAGGGAAACACGGCAAACCGGTCTTCACCGCTTACACCGCCGCCAAACACGCGGTGAACGGCCTCACCAAAAGCCTCGCGCGGGAAGTGGGCGAAGCAGGGGTGACCGTAAACACGATCTGCCCCGGCCTGGTCGTTACAGATATCATCAAGAACAACGGCCCCGAAACCGCCAAAGCGATGGGGATGGAGTTCGACGATATGATCGCAATGTTCGCATCCGAGGCCGCAATCAAACGCCCCAACACGGTGGAGGAAATCGCGGCAATGGCGCTTTTGCTCGCCTCAAAAGAAGGCGCAGGGATCACCGGCGCGAACCTGAGCGTCGATGGAGGGACAGCGCAGTTCTGAAGAAGTTGGATCCAGAAATTTGTAGACGAATTTTTTGTCAGACGGGGTAAAACAAGTCTGAATTCTAATGTTTGAGTATCGGACCCATCCGCACAAGTCGGCTGGAGGCAAAGCGCTGGCTAGATAAAAAAGCGAAACAGGCGCAGGAGTTAGGCTAGCCCTCTTGCATCTTGGCCATCGCTGCGCCCACGGCCGCCTCAATATCCTTTGCCTGAGGGTTCCCGCGCATGATGACACCGCCATTGGGCTGAATGTTCTGGCCGGTCACAAACGCATGATCGCCGCTCAACCACAGGCAGGCATTGGCTACATCCTCTGACGTGTTGAGCCGGCCAAGCGGATAGCGCGGCAGAAACGCATCGACCAGGCCCGGGGTCGCAAAGGCGCCTTCGGTCATTGGGCTTTCAGTGAAAGCAGGCGAGACACTGTTAGCGCGAATGCCAAGGTGACCATAATCGTTGGCCACGCATTCAATCATCGCCTCACCTGCGCGCTTGGTCCCGATATAGGCAGCGTGGTTGTTGATCAGCGCTTTTGTGGTGGCGGAGGAAAGCGAGATAATCGAACCGCCAGTAGGCGCTTGCTCGCTCATCACTTTTACAAACGCTTGAAGAAAGTGATGCACACCTTTGAACTGGAGATCTGTGATCTGATCGAGTTCATCCTGCGTGGTATCCAGCAGACTGGCAAGCAGCCCCCAGCCGGTGCAGTTGATTGCGGCATCGACGCGGCCAAACTCAGCCTTCGCTTTGTCCGCAAGAGCATGAACCTGCCCGTGATCAGTGATGTCGCAAAGGCTGTAAGTGCCGCCGATTTCGTCAGCGATCGCCGCGAGCGGTTCCTCTTTGCGCCCGGCGACCATCACTTTCGCACCCTCGCTGGTAAACAGCCTTGCGATGGTCTGCCCGATATTGCCGGGACTCGCCGCGCCGAGGATTACTGCTGTCTTACCTTCGAGTTGGCCCATGATCATCTCCTGTGTGTTTCAACGCTAGGTAACATGGAGCCGCGCGCCTCACCCTTCCCAAAAGTGTTCATTGTCGCAGGGGCCGCGCGCTCCGATAGCGGACGCCTGTCGATGAGGAGACACACGCGATGTTTACAGGACCGATCGAAGACCGGCTCGCCATCCGCGAATTGCATGAGGTTTACGGCGACGGAGTCGTCCGCTTTGATGCCGAGACATGGGGATCTGTTTGGGCCGATGATGCCGATTGGAACTTCATGGGGATGGATATCAAAGGGCGCGAGGCCATTGTGCAGACATGGCTTGGCGCGATGTCGAATTTTGAAGCTGTCAGTTTCAGCTGTGTGCCCGCTTCTATTGAGGTATCGGGAGACACCGCCACCAGCCGGGTGCAGACGCAGGAAGTGCTCAAAGGCAAAGATGGCTCAACCCGGATGATCGGCGGGCTTTATACCGACGACTTGGTCAAGCGCGATGGCGCGTGGGTGTATTCCAAACGCGCATTTCAGATCATCGCAGAATATAATCCAGCCGAGGAGCAAGCCTGATGGCCAAAATTGTTATTTCCGCCCAAATCGATTTGCCTGCCGAAAAGCGCGAGGAAGCGCTCAGAACCGCGCAGCCGTTTATCGACGGCGCTCTCTCGCAAGCGGGTTGCATCCATTATGATTGGGGCGCGGATCTCAACAACCCAAAGCGCGTGAATGTGTTCGAAGAATGGGAAAGCGAAGAAGCACTCGCCAGCCACTTCGCCAATAAGCACTATGCGGCGATGCTTGGCCATCTGGGCGGTTTCGGAATCGAAAACGCCGTGAGCAAGAAATACCGCGTCGATGCCGAAGGACCCGTCTATAACGCCGAAGGCAAAGCGACAGAGGCGTTTGACTGAACCCGGTTTGAAAGTTCTGGGAGCCATCCTCGCTGGCGGCAAAGCGCGACGCTTTGGCAGCGATAAAGCGCATGCGCTGTATGATGGCGAACCGCTTATCAACTGCGTGGCTGCAGCGCTTCGGGCGCAGTGCGAAGGCGTGATCGTGTGCGGGCGCGACGAACCTCGCTTTACCTGTGTACCCGATCTTCCTGCTCCGGATATGGGGCCGCTGGGCGGTCTTAACGCCGCGCTGCGCCACGCGGCAAGCGAAGGGTTTACGCATGTGCTCAGCGCCGGGGTTGATGCTCCCAACCTTCCGCATGATCTGGTGCAAACTCTCGCCGGGGATGGTGCTGCCATCGTGCAAAGCCAGCCCGTCATCGGCCTGTGGCCCGTCGCTTTGACTGATGCGCTCGGCACGTTCCTTTCAGAGGATGGCCGCGCGCTTTATGGCTTTGCCGACAGCGTTGGAGCGCGGCGGATCGCATTCGACCCACCGCTGATGAATGTGAACACACCCACTGATTTAGGCGAGTCTGCGCCCTAAAGCTTGAGCATCTGCTTCCCGCGATTTTTCCCCGCGAACAGACGTTGCAAAGTGTCCGGCGCGTTTTCAAAACCGTGCTGGATATCTTCCTGATATTTCAGGCTGCCATCGGCCACGAACCCTTCGAGCCGCTTGCGGATCGCTGGAAACTCGCTAGCCCAATCGAGGACGATAAAACCTTCCATACTGGCGCGGCGGAAGATCAGGTTGAAATAGTTGCCCGGACCTGTCGGCAAGCCGCCTGACTCGTACCGCGAAATCCCGCCGCAAATTACAACGCGCGCTCCGGTGGCGATATTGGCGAGCATATCGTCAAGGATCGTTCCGCCAACATTATCATAGATGACATCAACGCCGCGCGGGCAATGCTCTTTGATCTGAGCCTTTACGTCGCCAGCTTTGTAGTCGATCGCGGCGTCATAGCCCGCTTCTTTGACCAGCCATTCGCACTTCTCCGCTCCGCCAGCGATGCCAACTGCCCGGCAACCTGCGATCTTCGCAAGCTGTCCAACAACGCTGCCCGTCGCGCCAGCCGCGCCGGACACCAGCACAGTGTCCCCTGCAATCGGTTTGCCAATCTTAAAAAACCCGCAATAGGCCGTCAGCCCCGTCGTCCCGAGCACTGAAAGCACAGCTGTTGGCGACAATTGCGTCTCGACCTTGGTCAACCCCTCGCCATCATGGACAAGATATTCGGTCCAGCCTGTTGTGCCGAACACGAAATCACCAACCGCAAATTTGCCGCCATTGCTTTCGACGACTTCGCAAATGCCGCTGCCGCGCATCACATCGCCAATGTTCATCGGCGCGACGTAATCGGCGATATTTTCCATCCAGCCTTTTTGCGCCGGATCAAAACCCAGATACCGAGTCGCGAGCACCATTTCGCCCGCACCAGCACTGGGCAACTGGGTGTCGACCAGCTTAAAATCGTCGGGCGCAATGCCGCGTCCGCGTGGGTGTCCGTTAAGCAGCCATTGGCGAGAGGTAGTAGCCATCAGAAATCTCCTAATAATACCCCTTAATGCGCACAGCGCCCCCGTGGCCACTACGGCCAAAAGTGTCAGTCGCTGGACTCGCGTGCTCTGGTATCTTGGCAATAAGGAGAAATGTGATGGGTGTTGAGACTCGTAAGACGTTCTGCCGCTTCTGCCATGCGAACTGCGCGATGGAAGTCGATGTCGAGAATGGAAAAGTCCTCGAAGTGCGCGGCGATCCCGATGATCCTGAATATGGCGGTTACACCTGCATGAAGGGGCGCGAGCTGCCCGATTCTCACAATGCCCAGCACCGCCTGCATCACAGTCTGGTGCGCGCAGAAGACGGCGAATTTCGCGAAACACCGATGGATGAAACGCTCGCTCATGTCGCGAGCGAGCTGCGCCGGATTATCGACAAACATGGCCCGAATTCAGTCGCGGTGTTCATGGGTTCAGGCGGCTTTCAAAACAGCGCCGCAATGTCCGCTTCGATGAGCTTTGCCCAAGCGGTCGGGACACGCAATTTCTACACCTCGGTCACTCTGGATCAGCCCGCCAAGGTTTTTACCACCATGCGTTACGGCAAATGGATGGCGGGGCCTAACACGTTTAGCGAAAGCGACGTGGCGATGTTCATCGGTAACAACCCGATTGTTTCGCATTACGCGCCGGTTGGCGGAGTGCCGCCGTTCAGTCCTTCGCGCCGCATTCGTGATCGCCAAAAAGAAGGCCTGAAACTGATCGTCGCCGATCCCCGCGAATCGGATGTCGCACGCCTCGCCGATATCTACCTTCCTGTAAAACCGGGCGAAGACCCTGCGCTGCTCGCTGGAATGCTGAACGTTATTATCGAAGAGGGGCTGTATGATCGCAATTTCGTCTCCGCCCATGTCGACGGGTTCGAAGAACTCGCCGCTGCGGTAAAATCAATGACACCCGAAGTGGCTGCAAAACGCGCGGGCGTAGAAAGCAATCAGCTGATCGCCGCCGCGCGAATGTTTGCGGGCGGTACAAAAGGCTCCGCCGTGACAGGTACAGGGCCGGAGATGGCAGGCAATGGCACGCTGACCGAATATCTCGCGACTTGCCTCAACACGATCTGCGCCCGGTTTAAACAAGAAGGCGAAAAAGCCGCGATCCCCGGCGTCTTCACCACACCGCAAGGGCCGCGCCGCGCGCAGGTTGCTCCGCCGGTTCCAATGTTTGGCGCGGAGGGCATGCCCAAATCGCGTTTCCGCAATCTGGGTCATCTCGGCGTCGAAATGCCGTGCAATGTGCTCGCGGACGAAATTCTCACACCCGGCGAAGGCCAAGTGCGCGCTTTAATTTCGGTCGGCGGCAACCCTGTGGTTGGCTTCCCCGATCAGGCGAAGATGGTCAAAGCGCTCGATGATCTGGAGATGTTCGTTCAGATTGATCCGTGGATGAGCGCGAGCGCAAAACGCGCTGACGTTGTCCTTGCACCGTCGCAATGCCTTGAACGCGAGGACATCACCAATCTTTCCGAATGGTGGCATGAGACACCTTACGCTCGATATGTCGAGGCTGTGGCGACACCGCCCGGTGATGTGATCGACGAATATGAGATGTTCTGGACGCTCGCAAAACATCTGGGCATCACGATGCAATTGGCAGGTGGCCCGGTTCCGATGGACCGCAAGCCGACCAAAGAAGAGTTCCTTGATCTGATGGTCGAAGGGTCGCTCGTCAAGCCAAGCCAGGTGCGCAAAGACGCGCAGAAAGCGGGCGGCGCAGCGGTGGTTTATTCCCACCTTCATCCGAATGTTGAGCCGGTCGAAGAGGATGAATTCCACCGTTTCAATCTTGCTGTGGGGAATATGCCTGAAGAAATCCTGCGCTATGCTGACAACACGGCAACGCGCGAGGGATTTGAGTTCAAACTGATCAGCCGCCGGTCCAAAACCCGCTTCAATTCTATTGGTCATCCGCTGAAGAAGTTGCGGGAAAAAACCACGACCAACCCCGCCTATATCCACCCAGAAGACATTGCGCAGCTGGGTCTGGAAGAAGGCGGCATCGTCGAAATCACTTCGCCCCACGCGACAATCCATGGCGTGGTCAAAGCCAGCGACAAAGTGCGCCGGGGCCTCGTCTCGATGGCTCACGCTTATGGTGATGCCGATGCGTCGAAGGAAGATGTGCGAGAACGCGGATCCTCGACCAACCGGCTGACCAGCGAAGTCGCCGATTTCGACCCCATCACCGGGATGAGCCTGCAAAGTGCAATCCCAGTGAAACTCGTCGCGGCGTAAGCACCGAAACCTAAGGAACCTCAATGCCCCAAAACCGCCGCTTCCTGCTTCAGCGTCGCCCCGATGGCGAGCCGGTCCGTGAAGACTTCGAACTGATCACGCAGCCGACGCCGGAGCTGGCCGAAGGTGAGTTTCTGATCCGCAACCACTACGCCTCGCTCGATCCGGCGATGCGTGGTTGGATGGATGCGGGCGGGAATTACATGCCGCCAGTTCCGCTGGGCGCTTCGATGCGGGCGAGCACAGTCGGCGTGGTCGAGGAAAGCCGCGCGGACGGTTTCGAAAAAGGCCAATGGGTAATGGGCCTCAATGCGCTGGAGGATTATTCCGTCGGTATGGTAGGCGGCTTTACTCAGCCGATTGATCCCACTTTGGTACCCGAAATCACGAACTACCTGTCAATCATGGGCGCGGTTGGCATGACCGCCTATTTCGGGTTTCTCGAAGTGTGCGAGCCGAAAGAGGGTGAGACTGTGCTGGTGACAGGCGCTGCTGGTGCTGTGGGATCCTTGGTCGGACAATTGGCCAAGATACACGGATGCCGCGCGGTCGGAATTGCAGGCGGCCCGGAGAAATGTGCGCGGTTGACTGAGAAATACGGGTTTGATGCTGCGATTGATTACAAGGGTAAGGACGAAGCGGCGCTGACAGCGTCAATTGCAGAAGCTTGTCCCGATGGCGTCGATGTCATCTTCGAAAATGTCGGCGGCAAAATCCTCGATGCGGGTCTGATGAACCTTAATCTCTATGCCCGCGTTGGGCTTTGCGGATTGATCAGCGAATACAACACAGAGCCGGTCGGTGCGCGCAATTTGTGGCAATTGATCGTCAATCGCGCTTCGATCCGGGGCTTGCTCGTGGCCGATTATGTCGAGCGTTTTGGCGAAGGTGCAGCCAAGATGGGCGAATGGACTGCCACGCATGGCCTGACCATTGATGAGCATATCGATGAAGGATTGGAGAATGCCTTTGACAGTTTCATGCGGCTGTTCGCGGGAACCAATGACGGCAAAATGATCCTCAAGATCGCATAGTGAGAACGCTGCTCGTCCTCTCTGGCGGCCATGCATATGAGCATAAGCCTTTTGATGAATTGCTCGCGGCGCTTGGAGATTGGGAGATCACGCATTTGATTCACCCAGAGGCGGAGGAAGCGGTTGCGAACGGGGCCGCGCGCGATGCCGATGCGGTGCTGTTTTACGACATGGGCGGCTACACTTTCGCCGATAACTGGGTGACATCGCGCCCTCCATCCGAAGGGTTTCGCCGCGCCATCATTGAGCGTTTTGAAAGTGGCCGAGGAGCCGTGGCTATGCACCACGCGCTCGCCGGATGGGCTGATTGGCCGGAATGGCACGAAATGTTGGGTGGGCGGTTTCTGTATACACGCCGGCGAGGTTCGCGGCAAAAGCGGTGCTTGATTCCGGCTATCGCCACGATGCCGATTATTCCGCTCAGGTGGTGGCCGATCATCCCGTCACCGCCGGACTGCCTGCCCAATTCCCGGTCTGTGACGAGCTGTATCTGGCTGAGGTCTTTGAGGATGACGTAGAGCCGCTCATCCGCTCCGATTACGGCTTTACTCGCGACAATTTCTATTCAGCCGCGCTGGGTATTTCGGGCACGCTTTATTCGAACGAAGGCTGGAACCATCCGCCTGCCAGCAACCTCGTCGCGTGGCACAAGCGAGTAGGAAACGCGCCGCTAGTCTATCTGCAATTTGGCGATGGGCCCCAGACATATGCCAACCCGCATGTGCGCCAGGTACTCGCCAATGCGCTCAAATTTATCGCCGGAGAAAACCTATGACGCCCGCCGAAACCATCACCGCATTCATCGCAGCGTGGGACGAATATGATCTGGAGAAAATCTATTCTTTTATGGCAGACGACATTGAATGGACGGACATTCCTCTGTCCACCGTAAACGGCATTGCTCAGGTCCGCGCGAAAATGGATGCCTTTCCCGGTGTGGAGGCATGCGGTTTTGATCTGCATCACATCGCGGAAAACGGAAATGTTGTCCTGACCGAGCGCACCGATTGGTTCGAGATGAAGGGCCCCAGTGGTCTTCGGCGCCGCACCATCCGCGTCATGGGCACATTTGAACTCAACGATAGTGGCAAAATTGCGAAATGGCGCGATTATTTCGATAGCGCCGAATTTGTCCGTGAATTTGGTGATTTGGCCGAAGTATAGTCGCCAAAGGTCCATTGGCCCTAACACATTCGCGCATCGCTTACCGGCCTACCCCTTCGCTAGGAATAGAAAGAAATTCCGCCGGATGGGAGCCCGCATCATGAACAAGCCCGAAGCGATCAAAGACACCAGCGTATTTGCACCCGAAACGCTGCTGGACCCGTTCGATTATTATCGCGCGATCCATGATGCCGGGATTGCGATCGAACATCTGCCGGAGATGAACACTTTCGTCGTGTACAGCTATGATCTGTGCAACGAAGCGAATGGGAAGCCGGAAGTTTTCTCGAACGATTTCACTGTGCTGATGGGCGCAGAGGACGAGGAAATTCAGGAGATTCTGAAAGAGGGCTGGGACAACCCTCCCACTCTGCTGACGGCTGACGCGCCGGTTCACACACGCAATCGCAAGCTCGTCAATCTCGCCTTCTCCGCCCCGCGTGTGAACGCTATTGAAGCGGATATGCGCACAAAATCCATCGAACTAATCGAAAAGATGGCGAGCGCTGGGGAAAGCGAATTCGTCGAAGACTTTGCCATTCCCTTGCCTGTGGCGATGATTGCCCAGCAGATCGGGCTCGACAATGACCCCGCTCAGGTGAAGGCATGGTCCGATGCGGCCGTCGACCGGTTTAGTCAAATGGTCAGCCGCGAACGGCAGCTGGAATGCGCGCATGCCTTTGTCGAATATCAGAAATACATGAAATCCAAGATCGAAGACCGCCGCGCCAATGGCGGTGATGATCTGCTCACCGATCTGGTCGAGGCACGGGTTGAAGGCGAAACACCGCTGACCGATGAGGAAATCATGTCGATCATGCAGCAGTTCATGGTCGCCGGAAATGAGACCACGACATCGACGCTGGCAGGCGGATTGCTTCAGCTGATCCGCAACCCTGACCAGATGGCGAAGGCCAAGGCTGCGGCTGGCGGGCGCGATCCCAAGCTCATCGGCAATCTTGTCGAAGAGTCGCTGCGTTACGAAACGCCAACGGCGGGTATGTGGCGGATCGTTAAAGAAGACACCGAGCTGGGCGGTATCGCGATGCCAGCGGGCAGTGTGGTGCAGCTGCGCTATGCCGCCGCGAATCGCGACCCCAAGAAGTTCGAAAATCCCGACAAGTTCGACATCGAACGCACAAATGCCCGCGCGCATCAGGCGTTCGGCAAGGGTCCGCATATGTGCGTGGGCAATATGCTTAGCCGCAAGGAAATGCTGGTCGCATTTGATGAGCTGCTGGAGCGGCTCGATGATTTTGCGGTGTCAGATGAAGGGGGGATCAAAATCCTGCCCAATATCCTGCTGCGCGGCGTCATTCGCCTGCCGATCACTTTTTCCAAAGCGGCCTAAAGGGGGGCGCTTCGCATGAATTTCGACCTTACCGAGGAACAGGAGATGTTCCGCAGCTCGGTTGAGCGCTTCTCTGCGCCAATCGATGTAGAGGCGCGGCGCAAGATGCGGCTGTCGCCAACGGGGTATGATAACCGGCGCTGGGCACAGCTTGCCGAAATGGGGCTGATTGCTCTGGCCGCACCGGAAGACGCCGGCGGCATGGGCGGAACGGCGGTTGATCTTGCGCTGGTGGCAGAAGCGATTGGCCGCGCCAATTCGCCTGATCCCTGGCTTGAACACGGAATTATTCCAGCTTTGTTGTTAGCCTCTGGCGGCGCGGAAGGCGCGCTGGAAAAAGTCATCGGCGGGGAGCAAATTGCCAGCTTTGCGTGGGCGGAGCGGGCACAGCGATACAGTCTGAAAGCCGCCGGGACGAAGGCTGAACCTTCCGCTGATGGATTTACGCTGACGGGCGAGAAGACATTCGTCATGGGCGCTCTTCTGGCGGATATGTTTATCGTAACCGCCGATTTGGATGGGGCCACCACCTGCTTCCTTATCCCGCGCGACCATGATGGCGTGGAAGTGCGCGCCTATCGCTTGGCTGATGGGAGCATTGCGGGTGAGTTGAAGCTAACCCGCGCGCAAACCAGCGCGGCAGCAAAGCTCGACTTGGACGACAATATGCTGACAGATATCGTTTCCGCAGCAAGGCTTTATGCAGCCGCCGAGATGGTCGGGCTAGGCCAGCGGTTGCTCGACGACACGCTGACCTATGTGAAAGAGCGCGAGCAATTTGGCACTGCAATTGGCACTTTTCAGGCGCTCCAGCACCGATTGGTGGAAGCGTATTCCCGCCAAGAGCAATGCCGCTCCATGCTTTACCGCGCCGCTCTGACCGACCGTTCAGATGCGGAAAGCTGGCACCGCGCTGCTGCTGGAGCAAAAGCTTTTATTGGCGAGAATATCGACGCAATCGCGCGGGAAGCGGTGCAGATGCACGGCGGTATGGGCATCACGGATGAACTGGCAATTGGCCATGCAATGAAGCGCGTCATGGTCCTGAACAAACTGTTTGGCGACACCGACAGCGCGCTTGCCGAATATAGCGCCGAATATGGAAAAGCGGCCTGATGATGGCACGAGGGAACTGAACTGATGGCACAAAAGATCGACCCTACCTTGTGGAGCGATGATGCGCAGCCGCATCTGATGGGGGGAAAGCTGCCCTCTGGCGAAGTGGTGTTCCCCATGCCTCAAGGCGATGCAGCGCGCGATGTCGAGCCTTACAAACTTTCCCGCCAAGGCAAGCTGTGGTCATGGACCACCCAAGGGTTTCTGCCGAAAGAACCCTATGAGGGGCCGGGATCTGGCCCCGGCGAAGGCCCGCCTGATTTTCAGCAATTCCTGCTCGGCTATGTTGAGCTGCCCGGCGAGGTGATCGTCGAAAGCCGGATTGTTGGCGCCAGCCTCGAAGACCTGAAACTGAACATGCCGATGGAGTTTTGCGTGGTGCCGTTCAACGCCACGCATGACACTTACGCGTTCCGCCCGATTAGCGCCGAGAAGGAGCAAGCCGCATGACCGAGAATGTTTATATTGTCGGCGCAGGCATTCACCCCTTTGGCCGCACCGAGGGTCGTTCTGGCCGGGAACAAGGGGTCTTCGCCGTGCGTCAGGCGCTCGCCGATGCGGGTCTGGAATGGGCCGATATGGAATGCGCCTATGGCGGATCGGCGGCGGCAGGCAATGCCGATATCATGGTCAATGAGCTGGGGCTGACCTCGCTCCCCTTCACCAATGTCGCCAATGGCTGCGCGACCGGCGGCAGCGCTCTGGTCGCGGCGCAGCAAGCGATTGCGAGCGGGATGTATGACCTCGCGCTGGCCGTCGGCTTCGACAAACATCCGCGCGGGGCCTTCAACGCAAAGCCTTCCGATTACGGCCTGCCCGAATGGTACGGCCAGACCGGCATGATGCTGACAACGCAGTTCTTTGCGCTCAAGATTCAACGCTACATGCAATTGCATGGGATCAGCCGCGAAACACTGGGCCGGGTGGCTGAAAAGGCGTTTCGCAATGGCACCGTAACCCCGCATGCCTGGCGGCGCAGCGAGATTGATCTGGAAACGATCATGAACGCGCCGATGATCAATGATCCGCTGACCAAATATATGTTCTGCGCGCCAGCAGAAGGCGGCGTTGCGCTGATCTTGGCAAGCGAGAAAAAGGCGCGCGAACTTGGCGCGCTAAACAACAACGGCGCGGCAAAAATTGCGCATATTGCTGTGCGCACGCGGCCACCTGACAGTTTCGAAGTGTTTCAGGCGGGAGTGAGCGTAAAGGAAGGCGGGAAGCCAACCGTGCTCGCATCCAAAGCCGCATTCGAAGGCGCGGGCATTGGCCCTGACGATATTGACGTCGCGCAATTGCAGGACACCGAATCTGGCGCCGAAATCATGCACATGGCCGAAAACGGATTTTGCAAAGATGGCGAGCAGGAAGAATGGCTTGCCAAGGGCTGGTCTGAGCGGAACGGCAAATTGCCCATCAACACTGATGGCGGTTGCCTTGCTTGCGGGGAACCAGTGGGCGCGTCTGGTCTGCGACAGGTTTACGAGAATGTCGAACAACTGCGCTTCCGCGCGGGCGAACGGCAAGTTCTGGGCGCTGATGGCAAAGGACCTAAGACCGGATACAGCCACGTTTATGGCGCACCAGGTCTTTCCGCTGTCGCGATCTTGGAGCGCTAAATGTCAGGAAAGATGACAGGAAAAGTCGCGCTGGTTACCGGCGGCGCGGAAGGGATCGGTGCCGCCGTTGGCCGCATGATCATGGCTGAGGGCGGCAAGGTGCTGCTGTGCGATGTTCAAATCGAAAAGGCCCGCGCTTTGGCGGATGAATTGGGCGAGAATGCCGCGGCGTTCGAACTGGACGTGCGCAATTTGGACCAGTGGCACGCTGCCGTGAAGGCGGCTCAGGATCATTTCGGCAAGCTGACCGTGCTTTGCAATATCGCCGGTATTTCTGAACCCGGAAACGTCGTGGATGTCGATCTCGACAGCTGGCGCCGGACCATCGACATAAATCTAGAAGGGCCGTTTTACGGCTGCCGCGCGGCAATCCCCGCGATGGAGGCGAGCGGCGAGCCAAGCGCGATTGTCAATATCGGTTCAATGATAGCGATGCGCGCTGCCGCTTTTGTAGCCGCCTATAGCGCATCGAAAGCCGGGCTGCTTGGGCTTACGCGAAGCATCGCCTTAGACTGCGCCGAACGCGGCGTTCCGATCCGCGCAAACATGGTCCATCCCGGCGCAATCCGCACGCCGATGTATGACCGTTATAAATTCTCTGGCGCTGACACGCCTGAAAACATCGAAACCAATTTTGCCGCAACCCACCCGATGAACCGCATCGGCGAACCCGAAGAAGTCGCCAAGGCTGTGGTCTTCCTCGCGAGTGATGAGGCAAGCTTTACCACCGGCTGCGACTTTACGGTCGATGGCGGCGGAAGCATTAGGAGCTGATATGAGCAACCAACCGGCATCCCGAATCGACGCGCATTTCATCGCTGCGGGCAAGTATCACGATATCGATTATCCTCGTCTTGAGATCCTGAAACTGCTCGCAGAAGAGCCGCATATCCGCACGACCGTCGCGGCGGATTATTCTGGATTGGAGCGGCTAAATCAGTGCCGATTTCTGATCACCTACACATGCGATCTGATGCCAACCGAGGAACAGGCGAAGCAGCTGCGCAGCTGGTTAGAGGGCGGCGGCAAGTGGCTTGCGCTGCATGGCACCAACTCAATTCTTGTCTTCACCGAAGAAGGCCTGGTCGATGCGCCCGAAAACCGCCCCGACGTGTTCGATATGCTCGGAACACAGTTCAAGGCTCACCCGCCGATCGGCCAGTTCGAGGTCGAAGTGGTCAACAAAGACCACGAGCTCACTCGCGGGATTGAGGATTTTGAGATCGTCGACGAGCTCTATCTGTCAAAAACCACCGCGGATATCGACACACTGATGCAGACCACTTTTGAAGGCGATGCCACCGGCTTTGTTGAGGAAAATGGGAGAAGGCCGCTGTTCCGATCCTCTACACCCGCGACATCGGGAAAGGGCGCGTTGTCTACAACACGCTGGGCCATTGCCGGGGTCATTACGATCTACCGGGCATGCAGGATTTCTACCCACACAAGGAAATGTGCGCGTGGAATTACGATGTTTATTACGACATGCTGCGCCGTTCAATCGGCTGGGCCCAAAGAGACGATATGAGAGACGAGACGAAAGAAGGAAACTAAACCATGGACATGACCTTCTCCCCCGAAGATCTCGCTTTCCGCGAAGAGGTGCGCGAGTTCCTTTCCGCTAAACTCCCCGACCGGCTGAAGGATGGCGCACGCCGCACACCCGGTGTTTTTGTCGAACCCGATATCGGCATGGAATGGCACCGCATCTTGAATGACCAGGGATGGGTCGCACCCCATTGGCCGGAAGAAGACGGCGGAACAGGCTGGACGCCGACGCAGAAATTCATCTTTGAAAAAGAATCCGCGCTGGCGGGTGCCCCCGGTCTTGCGATCCTCGGTCTTAGGTTGGTCGGTCCTGTTATCTGCGCTTTTGGAACGCCTGAACAAAAGGCACGGTTTCTGCCCAAAATCCTATCTGGCGAAGATTACTGGTGTCAGGGTTATTCGGAACCCGGCAGCGGGTCTGACCTCGCTTCGCTCAAGACATCAGCGCGGTTGGAAGACGGCGAATACACCGTCAACGGATCAAAAATTTGGACAACGCATGCGCATCACGCGAATTGGATTTTCGCGCTGGTTCGCACCGATGCCACCGTGAAGAAGCAAGCTGGAATTACCTTTTTGCTGCTGCCGATGGACCAGCCGGGAATCGAAGTGACACCAATTCATTCGATGTCGGGCGATCATGAGGTCAATGCGGTGTTCTTCACCGATGCCAAAACATCGGCTGAAAACCGCATAGGCGAAGAGGGGCAAGGTTGGGCGATTGCGAAATTCCTGCTTGAAAATGAGCGTGGCGGATCGTGCTACGCCCCGCGTTTGCTCCAAAGCATCGACAAGCTCGAAGCCTTAGCCAAAGAACAGCCATCCGGCGTGAACGGCGCAATTTCTCACGATGCGCGTTTCCGCGACCGGCTATCGCGCGCTCGGTTAGAAGCCGAAGCGTTGGAGTTCACCGAACTGCGCATTCTGGCGGAACTTGCCAAAGGCCGATCGCCTGGTCCGCAAACATCGCTCGTCAAATTGCTGGGTTCGAATATCGGGCAAGAGATCGACACATTGCGGCTCGAATTGCTTGGCACAGACGGGTTGCAATTGCCGCTGGAGCGCCCGCTTTACGGCAATGAGGCGCCCGAACCGGTTGGCAGCGAACTCGCTCAAACCGCGATGGGCCGTTACCTCAACAACCGCGCTGCGACGATCTTTGGTGGGTCGGACGAAGTGCAGAAAAACATCATTGCAAAGACCGTACTTGGTCTCTGATCTCCAGACCCTATTCCCTCTTACGAAAGACGCACCCCATGGACGTTTCAAAACTGATGTTCCGCGAAGGCCTGATGGATGGCGAACGCATTCTTATCACCGGCGGGGGCACCGGGCTGGGCCGCGAAATGGCAGAAGGGTTCCTGAAACTGGGTGCCACCGTGTATATTTGCGGGCGGCGACAGAACAAGGTCGATGAAACCGCGGCCGATTTGATGGCGGCGCATGGCGGCAAAGTGGTCGCGCATGCTTGCGACATCCGCGATGCGGACGCGATTCACGCTATGGTCGATGCGATCTGGGCCGATGGCGGCGCGCTAACCGGAGTGGTCAACAACGCGGCGGGCAATTTCATCAGCCGCACAGAAGACTTGTCCGTAAACGCTTTCAACGCGATTTCCGACATCGTGTTTCGCGGCACATTCTACGTGACACTCGACATCGGCAAGCGATTGATTGCGGAGGGCAAGAAGGCGAGCTTCCTGTCGATCCTTACCACATGGGTTTGGACCGGCAGTGCTTTCGTGGTTCCTTCTGCCATGTCGAAAACCGCGATCAATTCCATGACGCAGAGCCTGTCGACCGAATGGGGCCGCTATGGCCTGCGGTTCAACGCAATTGCACCGGGCCTTTTCCCAACCAAGGGGATGAGCGCTCGGCTTTCCCCGGGCGGCGGAGGTAGCAATTCCAAGAATGAGCTTAACCCGATGGGCCGCGCGGGTGAAATGCACGAACTTGCCAATCTTGCCGTGTTCCTGATGGGACCGGGCGCGGAATATGTGAACGGGCAAACCATCGCGATCGATGGCGCCGGGGCGCGTGCCAATGGCGGGACATTTTATCCTCATTTGCAGAGCCTTGGCGATGCCGAATGGGATCAAATGCGCGAAATGATCAAGGGCACCAATGCGAAGGACAAATCAGACCGGGCAACCTGATTTTCCGCGCACCATCCCGCGCGCGATATCCTCGCTTATGCGACCTGAAGGTCACGTCGCTGAGGGCGGGTGAGCGGCCTTGCGGCGATACGCGCCGTTTGGCTCTTAGCCCGCTGCTTCATCCGCAAGGCGTTGGGCTGTCTTATAGTCGGGCTTGCCATTGTTCAGCCTGAGCGAATGGTCGGTGACCACGTAAAGTCGCGGGATTTTATATCCCGCGAGCCCTGCACGGGCATGGGTGTCGAGCGCTTCTTCCAAGCCGTCTGCCTCGCCTTCGGGTGCGACGACTGCGACCACTTTGCGGCCAAAGCGTGCATCAGCCAGGCTCACCACGCGCACATCGTGGACGCGGGGGTGTTCTTGCAGGATCGCTTCGACCTCTTCGGGGAAGACTTTTTCTCCGCCCGTATTGATGCACATATTGTCGCGGCCGATGAATTCCATGCTGCCATCCGGCGCCCAACGCGCCCGGTCGCCGGTCATCAACCAACGCTTGCCATCGACGGTCGGGAAAGTCTGAGCATTCTTCTCATCCTCGCCAAGATAGCCGAGCGGAAGCGGACCGGTCCGTGCGACGATACCCACATCATTGCTGTCCTTTGGAATATCGCGCATATTCTCGCCGAACAGTTTTGTTTCTCGTCCGGGCAGTGCGGAAAATTTGCCTCCGCCGGTTGAGCCTTGCGCGGTGGTGATGACGACCGCCGTGCCGGAACTTTCCGAAGAGCCAAGCGCATCGATAACAACCAAGGCTGGGTTGTGAGCGATCAGGCGCTTTTTCACAGTCTCTGAGAACACCGCCCCAGATGACGTCATCGTGCGCAAAGACACCAGTGCATCTGCCGCATCGTCGCGCGCATCCAGGCGGTCAGCCAGCGGCAGCGCAAAAGCATCGCCGACAATGAAAATGCCTCGTGCACTAATGCGCTTGACCTCGTCCAGCGCCGCGTCCGCATCAAATTTCTCACCGGGCAGCAGCGCCAATGTGCCGCCTTTCAGCAAATGAATCGCCGAATTGAACAGTCCTGCACCATGCATCAAAGGGCTGAGCAGGAGGTATGGAGATATGCTGGCGGGATGATCGGGGCCGATTTTTACCGCCTCTTCGACCTGCGCTTCTAAAGAAGTCGCGACAAAGGGAGGCTCCCCAAAACCGCGTTGCCACACAGATATGCTAAAGGCCTGCCACGCTTCTACCATTGGCCACATCACCGCCTTTGGCATGCCTGTTGTGCCGCCCGTCGCGGTCAGAAACAGCGCAGCAGGGTCATCGTAAATTGCGAAATCGCTTGGCACATCATGGCTCCGCAATGCGCTCCAATCGTCGCTGCTCACATCAATCGTAATTGCGCCCTTCGGCATCGCCTCGGCACCGGAATCTGCAAAGTCATTTTCTGTAAAGAGCGCTTTCAGCCCGAAGCGCAAAAAGATGTCGGCCAATTCGCGCGATTTGTAGTGGTAATTCACATTGACCGGCACGACGCCCGCTTTGATGCAGCCAAAAAAGGCGAGAATGTAATCGGGATTGTTGCGCAGCATTTGCCCGGCAATATCACCCGGTTTCAAACCACGCGCGATCAGCCCTGCGGCGATCGCATCGCTCTGCGCATCAAGCTCGCCCCACGTGACAATTCGGTCCCCGTGAATCACGGCGGGGCGCTGCGAATCGATACCCTGAGCCAGCGCCTTTAGTGCCACGCCGAAATTCTCTCCGGCCCAAAAACCGTCTTGCCTTACCATGGTCGCATTCTCCGTTACGGTGGATAGCACCTACCGAGCGGCAGCCCGCCGTGCCCCTACGTAAAGTATGAGGCGAATCGATAGAAGTAGGGTATGCTTCCCAAACGGGAACATCAGGAGAGGAACGAAACCAACCATGGCCGCCAAAGTCGTCGAGCTTCGCACACCCAACGGGACCGAAAACCTTGAGCAAATGCTTGAGCAGGTTACGATCACCTGTCCAGAAGACATTCATGACGCGGCAGAGCATCTCGCCCGCATTGCAAAAGAGCGTGGGATGCAAGTCGCGGTCTGCGACGATATTTCTTCGAAAGAACCGATGGTGGATGCCGATGGCACTATCCTCAACGCTGATATTTTTCGCTGGCTCGATGATGGTTCGCGTTGGTGGGAGGATCACCGCCTTGCGCTGCACTCACCTTTGCCGCGCGCCTGCCGATATGAAAGTGAGCCGTTTTGGGTGAACCAGCACGGCTTCAACCTCAAATGGCCCAATTCCTATCTTGACGAACTGGACCTCGCTGATTTCGAAAAGCGTTCTTTGTGCAAGGCAGCGATTGTCATTCCCGTGCACCTGCCCTTCGGCCAAATCTCTGCGAGCAGCTTTATCAGCATGGACCGCGATAAAGAGGACCTGACTGAGGAATTTGCCAAATACGAACTGCTGTTCACACAGCTCGTGCGGCGCTTTGTCGCAGGTTATGTGCAGGCACACCGCACCAAACGGCGCATTCCATCTGACTGCGTGCTTTCAAAGCGTGAAGTCGAATGCCTGCGCTGGGCGGCGATTGGCAAAACGGACAAGGAAATCAGCATGATCCTTGAACGCAGCCACGCCACGATTCGGTATCACATCCACCGCGCAGGCGAGAAACTGGACAGCGTCAATCGCGCCCAGACGATCTTTAAAGCGGGACAGCTGGGGTATCTCGGCGCGAACAGTTGATTGATTTAACCGAGGGTTCGGAGCGGCTCGCTGCCGTCCCAGCCCTCGCCAGCTTGCTTGATCATTGCAAACAGGTCGGGACCGCCTTCTCCTTGCTGTAAAATTTCGACGAGTGATCCGGGGCCTTGTCCGGGATCGACATAGATCACGCGGCTGTCGCCAAGCGATCCCTCTATCACAATCTCAGCGCCCTGTTCACCGCAAACGCGGTAGGCCTTCTCAATATCGTCGACCAAAATGCAAACGTGATGCAACCCGCTGACGTCTCCATATTCCCCGCGATAAATCGATGGGTGATCATCGCGCGGGCGAATCAGTTCAATTTGAAGATCACCCCAATAGGCCAGCGCCAAGTCAAACATGGCGTCTGTCGGTTTGCCCTTATATTTCATTCCATCCAGATGAATGCCTTCGATCAGGAAGAACGGGCCGACGCCCATCACTTGCGTCCAGTGTTTTACTGCAGCGCCGAAATCATCAGGAACGAAGGCGAGCTGCATCACCTTTCCCAAACCTGCGATTCCTTTAGGGATGCCGTCATTGATCGCCATGTGCCCTCTCCAATCCGCTAGGGTGACCTTGAGGCTAACCTGTGTGATATTCTCCGCAGAGAACACTGCGTAAATTGCGAGTAACGGATAGAGGCCGCAGATGAACGAGATCAAAGATATCGCCAAAGGGATGGGACGCGAAGATCGGTGCCCCGGCATCTCCTACACCGACATGCTAAACGGCGACACGCGCACGCCGCCGGATTACCTGTTTGAGGAATCCAATATCGACATGGGGAACGAGCCCCTGTCCGTGGCGCCTTACATCAGCGAGGATTTCGCTAAGGCCGAGCGCGAAAAGCTATGGCCCAATGTCTGGCTCTTCGCCGCGCGCGAAGATGAAATGCCAGATAACGGCGATACGGTGGTGTTCGAAATTGCGGGCAAGAGCTTCCTGCTGATCCGCCAGAAAGACGGCGGTGTTCGCGCGTTCTACAATGCGTGCCTTCACCGTGGGCGCAAATTGCGCACCGAATGCGGGCCATCGGTGCAATTGCGCTGCCCTTTCCACGGCTTCACCTGGCGCAATGACGGATCGCTCAAAGAAATACCGTCACAGTGGGATTTCAAACATCTCGACGGCAAAGACATGGACCTGCCCGAAGCTCGGGTTGAGCTGTGGCAAGGCTTTGTCATGCTGACAGAAAACCACGATCTGCCTGATTTTAAAACATGGCTGGGCACCCCGGCTTCGCATTATGAGCGGTACGATTTTGAAAATCGCTACACCGGAATGTGGATTCAAAAGCGCATCAAGGCCAATTGGAAAGCCACCGCAGAAGCCTTTATGGAGGCATGGCATTCGATCGTCACGCATCCGCAATTGCTGCCGTTCCTAGGCGATGCCAACACGCGCTATGATTTGATCGGCGATCACTTTAACCGCGCGATCACACCGTCGGGTGTCCTCAGCCCCCATATGAAGGGTAAAGACCAGGCCTATATTCTGGATAAAATGAATGAATTTTCCGGGATGGCGGATGGGGAAACCAACCGCCGGTTCAACGCCGGTGACGCAGAAAGCGCTGGCGACGCATTTGACAATGATGACCCGCTGGGCGCGCGCAAGCTGTTGGCGGAAGCCGGCCGGCAGGGCTTCGCAGAGCAGTATGGCTATGACTATTCCGACGCCTCTGACAGCGAAATTCTCGACAATTTCACCTATAATATCTTCCCGAATTTCGCGCCTTGGATCGGGTTTCTTCCGACGCTGGTTTATCGCTGGCTGCCCGATGAAACGCCCGATTCGTGCATCATGGAAATCCGCCTGCTGTTCCCCACGCCAAAAGGTGAGAAGCGCCCGCGCGCTGTCCAGATGACCTTCATTCCCGATGACGAACCGTTCGCATGGGCAGCAGACGTGATGGGGCCACAGCTTGCCAACGTGTTCGATCAGGACATGGCGAACCTGCCGCATGTGCAGACCGGCATGAAGTCGATGAAGGATGGCATGATGGAGCTGGGATCTTATCAAGACAGCCGGGTCCGCCATTTCCAGACGACTTTGAAAAAGTACATCGACGGCGAATTGCCAGCGACGAATTAACTGCATGAGCCTTTCAGTCGATCTTTCAGGGCGCACCGCGCTCATCACGGGCGCGTCCTCGGGCCTTGGTTCGCGCTTTGGGCGCATTCTTGCGGCGAACGGCGCAAAGGTCGCGCTGGGCGCACGGCGCAAGGACAGGCTGGAGGCGCTAGCCAGCGAAATCGGTCACGGCGCAGCAGCGGTCGCAATGGATGTTGGAAGAGAGGCTGACATCATCGCGGGGTTTGACGCAGCCGAAGAAGCTTTTGGCCCGGTCGACACGGTCATAGCCAATGCCGGCGTCGATGGCGCGGGTATGATGACAACCATTTCCGAAGAAGAGATCGAGCACACGCTTTCAATCAATTTGAAAGGCGCGATCCTGACCGCACGCGAAGGCGCAAAGCGGATGATGGCGCATGGCGTGACGAAGGGGCGGATCGTGATGGTCGCATCCATCACCGCATTTGAACCATCGCCCGGTCTCGTCGCCTACGCCGCGAGCAAGGCAGGCGTGGTGCAAGCCGCGCGCAGCATGGCACGCGAATGGGCGCGAGCGGGCATCTGCGTGAACACGATTTCACCCGGCTATATACGCACCGCGATCAATGATGAGTGGTTCGACACTGATCTCGGCAAGAAGCAGATTTCCCGGTTTCCAAAACGGCGCCTTATGGGCGAAGAGGGTCTGGATGGCCCGGTACTGTTTCTGTGCTCAGACGCGGCGGAATTCGTGACGGGCACTGATTTTGTGCTGGATGACGGGCAAACCTTATGAGCCGCCGTGCGCTTTCACTGGCCGCAGGGATCATGCCTGAGGCTACCCCCTCACAATTGATTGAAGCGGCAGCGGCAGCCGGTTTTGAATTTGGAGGGATGTGGGCAGAACGCGAAAGCTGGACAGCGGCCACTACCCGTGCGGTGCGCCGACAATTGAACGACGCGGGCGTCGATTTGCTTGACCTCGAAGTTGCGTGGATCATGCCCGGAGAACCCGATCCCTGGCTTTGTGACCTCGTAGACATCGCTGCCGAATTGGGCGCGCGCAATGTGCTGTGTGTTTCAAGCGATCCAGACCCCGCCGCAACCACAGCCAAATTGCAAGCGATGGTCGAGCGGGCAGAAGGCACCGGGGTGCGCGTCAATTTAGAATTCGGTTTGTTTACGCACGTTCGGACAATCCATGACGCGCGCGCAATTCTTGATAATGTAACCGGCGATGCCAAGGCGCTGCTCGTCGATACGCTGCACTGGGCGCGCTCTGGCGGAACTCCCGAGGATCTGGAGGCTATTCCGCGCGAATGGCTCAGCTATGCCCAGCCGTGCGACGCACCTGCCGAGGCCCCCGACCTGTCAGATCCTGATGCTGTAATCGACGATGCGATTAACCGTCGTGTGGCTCTGGGTCAGGGAGGGTTGCCGGTCGCTGCGATGCTGGAGGCATTGCCCGCCAACCTGCCGCTGGCTGTGGAAGAACGCTCAGCCGTGCTCCGCGATGCTTTCCCAGACCTCAATGAGCGCGCCCGCGAAGTCGCGCGCACCAGCCGGGCTTGGCTAGCAGAACATGAATTCGCAACCTAGTTTGTGCCCAGTGCGAATTTCAGAGCAACCCTTCGAGGCCTGCCATCCAATCCTGCGACTGCGCCCATTCTAGGTGCGAAGTGTGCTTCATTCCCAGAAGATCACGCGCCTTTTGCGGATCAACCAATAGCGGCGATGTGGCTTGCGAATTGTAGAAACTGTAGAATTTGGCCATCCCATCATAGATGCTGAGCGGCTGCACTTCGCGTGACCCTGTGACCAGTTCGCTCATCCGGGCGGCGAATTCTTCGGGTGCGAGGCTCTGGAAGCGGACCGGCCGCCCCAATGCCTCGGCCAAATTGGCTGCAACTTCATCGCCTATCAAGGCTTCCGGCCCGCCAATCGGAACATGCTGGCCGTCTGCCGCATCGGTTTGCAGAGCTCTGACCATCGCTTGAGCCACGTCGTCCAGGCACACCCAATTGATTTTGAGATCGGGCTTGGCCGGATAGGCGAAGATACCGTCTCGCATGATCAGAGGGCGGTTCCAGATGCGATATTGGTTGTCCATGAACACGGTCGGTTCGATGAACACGCAAGGGATCCCGGTCTCTTTCAGCGCCCGCTCTATATCGCGCCTGCCATCATGCGCCGATAGATTGAGATCGTGGTCGGCGACGAAGCATGCGGTGTTGAAAACGATCTTTTTCAGACCCGCCCGCTTGGCACCTTGCGCAATTGCGCGGCCAAAGCTGGCGGCGCGCTCTCGGTCAAACTCAAATGGCAGGTGGAAAGCTGCGGCGTCTTGCCCGGCAAAAGCAAGGGCCATCACATCGGCATCGGTGATATCGGCCTGCACCGTCGCAAGGTCGGGAAAGGGCGTATCAGCCAGCGCATTCTTACGCCGCACCCCAGCCGTTACTGCGAACCCAGCGTCCAGCAATCGCGTCACCAAGGGCTGCCCCTGATCGGCAGGCGCGCCCAAGACGCAGACTTTCTCGATTGCCATTAACTCGCCGCTTTCTCGGCCACTTCAGCCGCGTCGAAATAATGGATGCGCAGCGATTTCATTAGCCCATTTTCAAACTCACCCATTTCACAAACGGTCTGGCTGAAGGGCTTGCCCCCAAGACCACCGCCGCCTTTGGGTGTCATGGTCAAGGTAAGCACAGTCACCGCATGGCTATCGCCGCCGGTGATGTCTTGGATCTCAACCTTGGCATCGGCCCATGTGCCATACATCGCCGCAGCGCAGCGTTGCAGTGCGTCCTTACCGCGCCATTCGCCCGCGAAGGGCAAACATTCAGCCTCATACAGCACGAAATCGGGATGCAGCAGCGCTTCTACCGCGTCCCAATCCTGCGCGCCGGCGGCGGCATAAACCGCCGACTGAATTTCACGCGGAGTGCTCATGCGCTCAACCGATTGTGCCGATGACGTCGCCGACCTTGTATTTCTGGCCTTCTTCGCCGGTGGGATGGATCACCCCAGCCGCCTGCGCTTCGATCTCAACCGTCGTCTTGTCCGTTTCAGCGGTGTAGATGATGTCGCCTTTTGCGACCTCTTCCCCTTCACCGAACATCCATTCGGCGAGGATCACTTCGGTTGCGCTCATGCCGAGCTTAGGGATGCGGATTTCTTCAGCCATTTACGCTTTTCCTACTGATGCCTTGATCTGCGCTGCGATGTCGCTTTTTTGCGGGATCCATGCTTGCTCCAGATGCGTCGCAAACGGCACAGCGGAGAATGTACCCCCGATCCGGCGCACCGGACTTTTCAGCTTGTCCCAGCATTTTTCCTGGATGTTAGCAGCGATTTCCGCACCCACTCCGAAAGGACGCACCGCTTCGTGCAAGGTCAGCGCGCGTCCGGTCTTGTTCACCGATGCGAGCACAGTTTCCTCGTCATATGGCGCGATCGTGCGCAGGTCGATCACCTCGACACTGATGCCGTCTTTCTCAAGCTCACCAGCCACTTCCAGCGCGTCCAGCACGGTGCGGCCATAGGTGATGAGCGATAGGTCAGATCCCTCCTTCGCTATGGCAGCTTTGCCAAGCGGCACGCGGTAACCAACACCGGGGTCCTCTGATTTGAGGCCATAGCAAAGAATGTTTTCGATGAAGATCACCGGATCATTCGCGTCGATGGCAGAACGCATCAGACCGCGCGCATCGGCGGCGTTGGACGGGGTGACCACATGGATGCCTGCAACATGGGCAAACCATGCCTCCAGCATATCGGAATGCTGTCCGCCAAACCCAACGCCCACGCCGGTCGTGGTGCGAATCACGATTGGGCAAGGAGTTTGCCCGCCCGACATAAAGCGCAATTTTGCTGCGTGATTGACGATCTGATCCATGCAGACGCCGACGAAGTTCATCAGCATGATCTCTGCAATCGGGCGCTGACCAGCAAGCGCCGCGCCGACAGCAGCACCGATAATCGCAGTTTCAGAAATTGGCGTCGCACGGATGCGGTTCGCGCCGTATTTTTCGGTGAGGCCAGAGGTGATCTTGAACACCCCGCCGCCCTGTTTGGCAGCGACATCTTCGCCCAGGCAGAACACGCCGTCATCTTCGGCCATCGCCTCGTCAATCGCGAGATTTAGCGCCTGTGTCATGGTGATTTCGGCCATCTCAGTTCACCTCCTCAAGCACGTCTTTGTAGATTTCATCAGTATCCGGCAGCGGCGCATCCAGAGCGTGCTGAACAGCGGCATCGATCTCCGCGTTGATATCGGAGACAATTGCGTCCAGCTCGTCTTCAGTAAACTGACGCTCCAGCATCACTTTGCGCAGCTTGGGCAGCGGGTCTTCCGCTGCCATTTCTGCAATGTGTTCTTCGGGCATGTAGGAGAAATCTGAGCCAAAGAAATGCCCCATCATGCGGTAGCACATGGCCTCGACCAGCACGGGTCCCTTGCCGCTGCGCGCGTGTTCGACCGCTTCTTCCATTGCGGGATACACCTGATTGACGTCATTGCCGTCGACCTTGATGCCCTTCATTCCATAACCAGCCGCGCGGCTGGAAATGTCGGGGCTGTCCGTGTGGTCAGCATAGGCGGTGTGTTCGCCGTAACGGTTGTTCTGGCACAGGAAGATGACCGGCAGCTTGTACAGCTGAGCCATATTCATCGCTTCGTGAAAACCGCCAATATTGGCCGCGCCATCACCAAAGCTTACCAATGTGACCTTGCCATCGCCGTTGTTCTGGCTCGCCATGGCAAGACCGTTGGCAATGGGTAGGCCTGACCCAACCACGCCAGTTGTCACCATGATACCGGTGTCGGGATCAGTGATGTGCATCGTGCCGCCCTTACCTTTGCAGGTGCCGGTCGCCTTGCCGAGGCATTCGCCCCACCATTTCTCAATCGGAATACCCTTGGCGGTTTGCTCGCCCTGGCCGCGATAGGTGCAAACGACGTAATCGTCCTTTTCCAAAGCCGCCATCGCGGCGGCTGAGACCAGCTCTTGTCCGCGCACGCAATAATACATCACTGCAACCTTGCCCTGCATCAGCAGTTCACGGAATTTCTCGTCGGTGCGGTTCACCTTCATTGTGCGGGTATAGATATCGAGCAGCTTGTCGCGGTCTATCTCTTTGGCGATTTCAGCCATAAGGTCGGCCTTCCTATTAAGGGATTAAATG
The DNA here is from genome assembly GCA_963789155.1 of uncultured Alphaproteobacteria bacterium. GTDB lineage: Bacteria > Pseudomonadota > Alphaproteobacteria > Sphingomonadales > Sphingomonadaceae > Erythrobacter. The sequence goes on from CAWBJN010000016.1 coordinate 236,190, forward strand.
GAAACGAGGCGCTGCGTCAGAATTGGACGCGCTGAGTAAAGCCGCCATCAACGACGATATTCGATCCCGTCATGTAAGGCACAGCAGGGCTGGCGGTGAACACGATCGCGTTGGCGACTTCTGTGTCATTGCCAAAGCGGCCCATCGGCATTTTCGCCAGCGTCCCTTGGAACAGTTCCGGCATCGCGCCTTCGATCACTTCCCAATTGCCGCCGGGGTAATATATCGCGCCGGGCGACACGCAGTTCACGCGGATGCCTTGCGGGGCGAGAGCCTGCGAAAGTTGTGAGCCATATGTGATGAGTGCAGCCTTCATTGCGTTGAAGGCCTGCGGAGCGATGAAAGTTTCCAGCGCCGCGGTTGAGCTCATGAAGAGTATCGAACCACAATCCGATTTGGCGAGATGCGGCGTCAGCGCCTCGACACCGTTGACCGCACCCATGATGTCGAAATCGAGCGTCGCCTGCCAATCGCCTGTGCCGCCTGTGCCAGAAGTGGAGGCGGTGTGGATGAAGATATCGCATCCGCCCAGCTCGCCAGCGGCTTTCTCAAGCCATGCTTTGTAGGAATCACCGCCGGTGGCCATGTCGAACACTTCGGCAAAGACTTTGCCCGGACCAGCCGCGTCAATCGCCGTTTTAGCGGCTTCGATTTTGTCTTCTTTGCGGCTGAAGAAGGCGACATCTGCGCCTTCTGCTGCGAACAATTTTAGCGAGGCGAGGCCAAGCCCATGCGCGCCGCCATTCATGATGACTTTCTTGCCTTTAAGTCCCAGATCCATCGTTCACTCTCCATCGCTCAGTGTTTGCTGACAGAGGGATAGCGGAGCAAAGGCCTCGCGCGTATCGTCAAAAGTGGGGGTAGAAGAAAGATTAGCGGTAAGAACCAAACGGCTGGGCAGCAGCCGCAAGGGCGACCGCCCGCCGGCCGGTCAGGCCGCCCCCTCGGAGGCGTTTGCGCAAGCAAACAAGCCGTGAGAGAGAAATGGTGCCACGAGAGAGAATTGAACTCTCGGCCTCGTCATTACCAATGACGCGCTCTACCACTGAGCTACCGCGGCGCCTGTCTCAAGACGCGCGCCTATCGTTGGGTGCGCGCTTCTTGTCAAGGCAAGCTTCATGCTGCGCTTGAACAATTGCGCGCCTGGCGGCAAGGCAATTCATATGAGCGACGAAAAGAGCAACAATCCATCGCGTGAAGAGCGGCTCGCTGCGAAACTGCGTGAGAACTTGCGCCGCCGCAAAGCGCAATCACGACAAATGGGCGAATCGGAGGCGCAAGACCTTCCCAAAACGGGTGAGCCAAGCTAGTCCGCAGCCCTTCTGATGATAGGTGCCAGACGCTCTCAAGTCGCGGCACAACGGAGACACAATGCCCAAGCTCATTCTCATCCGCCACGGTCAAAGCCAGTGGAACCTTGAAAACCGCTTTACCGGCTGGTGGGATGTCGGCCTGACAGATCAAGGCGTTGCAGAAGCGAAAGCCGCTGGCGCGCTGATGGCGGAAAAAGGCGTGTGGCCTTCGACCTGCTTTACATCTCTCCAAACTCGGGCGATCAAAACGCTCAATCTGGCGCTGGAAGAAATGAACCGCCTGTGGTTGCCGGTAACAAAGGACTGGCGACTGAACGAACGCCATTACGGCGGGCTCACTGGCCTCAACAAACAGGAAACGCGCGAAAAGCACGGCGATGAACAGGTGCAAATCTGGCGCCGCAGTTTCGACGTGCCGCCGCCGCCTATGGAGCCGGGTAGCGAGTATGATCCGGGCGCCGATCCCCGGTATGATGGGATTGATGTTCCTTATACAGAAAGCCTCAAGCTCACGATTGAGCGGGTGCTGCCGTATTGGGAAAGCGATATTCTGCCGGTTCTGGCCAGCGGTGAAACGGTCATCATTTCCGCGCACGGCAATTCGCTACGCGCGCTGGTGAAGCATCTGTCGCAAATCTCGGATGACGATATAACCGGGCTGGAGATTCCTACAGGCCAACCGATCATTTATGATTTCGATGACAATATGGTGCCGGGACAGCGGTACTATTTGAAAGACAGCTGAGGATACGCATGGGCGGAAAAGTAGCCATCGTCATGGGCAGCCAGTCTGACTGGCCGACTATGCAACTCGCCGCAGAGATACTTCAGGAACTCGAGGTGGAGCATGAAGCACGTATTGTTTCCGCCCATCGCACGCCTGACCGCATGAGCGCCTTTGCAAAAGGCGCAGAGGGTGAAGGCTTTGACGTTATAATCGCGGGCGCTGGCGGTGCAGCGCATCTGCCCGGCATGATCGCAGCGATGACGCATCTTCCCGTGCTTGGCGTTCCGGTTCAATCCAAGGCGCTGTCAGGTTGGGACAGCCTTCTTTCCATCGTCCAGATGCCCGCTGGCGTTCCGGTGGGCACATTGGCGATTGGTGATGCTGGCGCGAAGAACGCTGCTTTGATGGCGACAGCGATCCTCGCATTGTCAGACGAAGCCTTGTCAGAACGCTTGCAGGATTGGCGCGCAGCGCGGACGGCCGATGTTAACGAAACACCGGTGGATTGATGGCTGATACAGCGCCCCTTCCCCCCGGTTCCACCATCGGTATTCTTGGCGGCGGTCAGCTTGGCCGGATGCTCGCAATGGCGGCGATCCAGCTTGGCTATCGCTGTATCGGCTATGCGCCTGCTGGCGACAATGTCGCTGCCAGTGCATGTGATGATTTCTTTGAAAACGGGTGGGGCGACAATGCAGCGCTCGCCGCCTTTGCCAGTCAGTGCGATGTGGTGACATGGGAATTTGAGAATGTCCCGCTCACCGCAGTCGAAGCCATTCCAACCGATCTTTTGGCGCCTCACCCCAAAGCGCTCGAAATCGCGCAAGACCGTTTGAATGAAAAACGCTTCGTAGAAGAGCTCGGCGCCACCTGCGCGCCCTACATGCGGGTGGAAAGCGATGAAGACTTCGCAAGCGCTCTTGAACGGGTTGGCACCCCCGGCATCCTCAAAACCGCACGCGATGGGTATGATGGCAAGGGGCAATGGCGAATCGGGTCGGCCCACGAAGCGGAAGGGGTACGCTTCCCCGGACAGGCGTGCATTTACGAAGGCATGGTCAATTTTGAGACCGAGTTTTCGGTGATCCTTGCGCGCGCCAGCAATGGTACGATGCGCACTTGGGATTCGTCCGCAAACACGCATGAGGGCGGAATATTGGTCCATTCGGTGCTGCCGGCCGGGTCCGTGGTCGAAAGCCAAGTGGTTGAGGCGCGTGAGATCGCGCAAAAGACTGCGAATGCACTCGGCTATGTCGGGGTTCTCACGCTCGAATTCTTCGCGACCAAACAAGGCCCTATTTTCAACGAAATGGCACCGCGGGTGCACAATTCTGGCCATTGGACCATCGAAGGGGCGGCAACCAGCCAGTTCGAAAACCATATTCGCGCAATTTGCGGCCTGCCGCTGGGCGGCACCGAAACACGCTTTTCCAGCATCGATATGCGCAATATCGTGGGCGAAGATGCGCTGGGCGCACACGCAATTCTAGCCGAAAGCGGCGAACCACATCTGCACCTCTATGGTAAGCGCGAGGCACGCGAGGGACGCAAGATGGGCCATGTGACCCGTGTTTCGCATGAGAAACCACCTGTAGAGACCGCGTGAACAACGAAATCATCCTTATTTACGCCCGCGCTGCCAATGGTGCTATTGGCTATGAGGGGCAATTGCCATGGCGACTTCCGGCGGACCTGAAACGCTTCAAGGCGCTGACCATGGACAAGCCCATGATTATGGGCCGCAAAACCTTCGAAAGCCTGCCCGGCCTGCTGCCGGGGCGCAGGCATATTGTGCTAACCCGCCGGGAACGGTGGGAAAGCGAAGGGGCGCAAATTGCTCATTCCGCCGAACAGGCTCTGGCCGCAGCGCGGTCCAACGATGGCTCTGACTATTCTGGCGAGATCATGGTCGTCGGCGGCGCTGCAATTTATGATGTGTTCCGCCCGCTTGCCCAGCGTATCGAGGTTACCGAAATTCACGCGGATTTTCCCGGTGATACCTTCATGAAACCACTCAACGCGCAATGGGAGGCGACCGGTCGCGAGGATCATCCGGCAAATGGCGAGACCCCAGCCTTTTCCTTCGTAACCTATCATCGCCATCCTGAAATCGCCGGGGATCAGGCCTGATGCGCTGGCTCGATCACCGTGAAACCGTCACCGACGCCCTGCGCGGCGCAGTCATTGCACTTGGCAATTTTGATGGATTTCATCTCGGGCATCAGGCCGTGGCGGGCGAGGCTATCGCTTGGGCGCAGTCTGAAGGCCGCCCCTCCATCATCGCCACATTCGACCCGCATCCAGTGCGGTTCTTCAAACCCGACGTCCCGCCATTTCGCCTGACCACTCTGGAACAGCGGCAGGAACTCTATCTCGCCGCTGGCGCGACCGCGATGCTGGTGTTTCACTTTGATGGCGATCTTGCTGGGACGAGCGCAGAGGATTTCATTTCGAAAATCCTGACCGAACGCTTCGGCGCGCATGGCGTAGTGACTGGCGCGGATTTCACCTTTGGCAAAGGCGCAAAAGGCAATGTCGAATTGCTGCGCGGCTTTGGCGGCGAGCTGGGCCTGCAATCACGCCTCGTGGAAGCGGTTGAGAATGAGGGTGTGATCTCCTCCAGCCGTATCCGCACCGCTTTGCGCGAAGGCGATCCGCAATTGGCCGCGCAGCTGCTTACCCGTCCGTTTGCCATTCGCGGCATCGTCGAACATGGCGATAAACGCGGGCGCACCATTGGCTATCCCACCGCAAATCTGGCGATCGACACCTATTTGCGCCCCAAATACGGCATCTATGCGGTGACGGGCAAAGTGCTGGCGACAGGCCAATTGCTCAAAGGCGCGGCCAATATCGGCATCCGCCCACAATTTGAGCCTCCCAAAGAATTGCTCGAACCCTATTTCTTCGACTTTTCTGGCGACCTGTATGGACAGGAAATTGAAGTGGCGTTTCACCACTTCCTGCGCGGGGAGGCGAAGTTTGACAGCCTGGAGGCCCTGATGGCCCAGATGGAGAAAGATTGCGAGGAAGCGCGAAGGCTTCTAAGCGCGCATCCCAATGACTGAAGAGACAAAACGCGACCTCAAAGACACCGTCTTCCTGCCGAAGACTGCGTTCCCCATGAAAGCCGGCCTTCCGCAGAAGGAGCCGGGTATTGAGGCGCGCTGGCGCGAGATCGATCTTTACAAGCAATTGCGTGAGGCGCGCAGCGGCCGTGAGAAATTCATCCTGCATGATGGCCCGCCCTATGCGAATGGCGATATGCATATCGGCCATGCGCTGAACCATATCCTCAAAGACACCGTCTGCCGCACGCAGAACCTGATGGGCAAAGACGCTCCCTATGTGCCCGGTTGGGATTGCCACGGCCTTCCGATCGAATGGAAGGTGGAGGAGCAATATCGCAAGAAAAAGCTCAACAAGGACGAAGTTCCCGCAAAGGAATTCCGCGCCGAATGCCGCGCCTATGCGCAGAAATGGGTCGATACTCAGCGCGAGCAGCTGAAACGGCTGGGCATCATGGGCGATTGGGACCGGCCTTACCTGACGATGGATGCGCAGGCAGAGGGCACGATTGTCGCCGAATTGCTGAAGTTCGCTGAGGCAGGCAATCTGTATCGCGGATCAAAGCCGATCATGTGGTCGCCGGTCGAGAAAACCGCGCTGGCTGAGGCTGAGGTTGAGTATGAAGACCTGACGGATTCGCCTCAGATCGATGTGGCGTTTGAAATTACGGAAGGGCCGCTACCAAACATGGTTGGCTCGCATGCAGTGATCTGGACAACGACACCTTGGACGATCCCGGTGAACCAAGCGATCGCTTACGGGGCGGATATCGACTACGTCTACCTCAACATCCACACGCAGCCTGACGGCGATGTTGCGCAGTCGGCTCGCGTTGACCAAGTCTTGATTGCGGCTGATCTGGTTCAAGCGTTTTCAGATCGAGTGGGAATTACTGAAGCTCACTACGAAATCACATGGCAAGGCAAAGGCTCCGACCTCGCCGGAACCATCGCCAAGCACCCGATGGCGGACCGCTTCCCGGACAGCGAATTTTACACCAAGCCGCGCCCCTTCCTCGAAGGCGATTTTGTCACCACCGACAGCGGCACCGGCCTTGTCCATATGTCGCCCGATCATGGCGAGGACGATTTCGACACTGTGCAAAGCGAACGGCCTCAACCCCGTCTTCGCCGTCATGGACGATGGCCGTTACCGCGATGATTGGCGTGGCTGGGCGCGGATGATCTGGACGCAGACGGCAAGGAACGCCGCCGCGCGGTCATCAACAAACCCTTCAACGCGCCCGACGGGCCGATCTGCTACTGACCTGCGCGAAGCGGGCGCTTTGCTCAGCGCGTCCGCAGATTATGCACACTCTTATCCACACAGTTGGCGTTCCAAAGCCAAGGTGATCTATCGCTGCACACCGCAATGGTTTGTGCCGATGGACAAAGACCTGCCGTGGATCGAACCCAAGAGCAAAGAAGACAAAAGCTGGGAAAGCGAAGGCGGGGCAATTGATCCCGCAGAAGAAGGCCTCTGCGCCTCCCCCACCCTGCGTCAGCGCGCGATGGAGGAAATTGACCGGGTCGAATTCATCCCGGCAAAGGGCCAGAACCGCCTTGGCTCCATGGTCGAAGGGCGTCCCGACTGGGTGCTTTCGCGTCAGCGCGCATGGGGCGTGCCAATCACGCTGTTCGTCCATCCGGACGGTTCCTATCTGCAAGACCCGGACGTCAACGCGCGAATAATCGCAGCCGTCACCGCAGAAGGCGTCGATGCGTGGGAAGAAGCGCGCAAGGCCGAATTCCTCGGCCCCGATCACAATCCCGACGATTACGAGATGGTCATGGACATCCTCGATGTCTGGTTCGATTCGGGTTGCACCCACGCTTTTGTGCTCGAATCTGGCCGCTGGCCTGATCTGCAATGGCCCGCAAACCTCTATCTCGAAGGGTCAGATCAGCATCGCGGCTGGTTCCAGTCTTCACTGTTGCAAAGCTGCGCCACGCGGGGCCGTGCGCCATACGATCAAGTCCTCACCCACGGTTTCACTATGGATTCCAAGGGCAAGAAAATGTCAAAATCGCTCGGCAACACGGTCAGCCCGATCAAGGTGATGGAACAGACCGGCGCGGACATCATCCGTCTCTGGGCGCTATCCGTCGATTACACCGAAGATCACCGGATTGGCGATGAAATCCTCAAAGGCGTGGGCGACCAATATCGCCGCCTGCGCAACACGTTCCGCTATCTGCTGGGCGCGCTTGACGGGTTTATCGGCGACACGTCAGACGGCGGCGAAATTCCGGAACTTGAAGTCTACATCCTCTCGCTGCTGAGCGATCTGGACGGCAAGCTGCGCAAAGCCGCGACCGAATATGATTTCAACACCTACACCCGCCTGCTCGTTGATTTTTGCAATGAAGACCTCAGCGCGTTCTTCTTCGATATTCGCAAAGACACGCTCTATTGCGACGGTCAGGATTCGACCACGCGCAATGCCTATCGAACGGTCCTCGATCTGTTGTTCCACGCACTGGTCCGCTACGCCGCGCCGGTGCTGGTCTTCACCGCAGAAGAAGTCTGGCAAACCCGCTATCCGATAGACGACGAACAAGGCGGCAGCGTTCACTTGCTCGAATGGCCCGATGTCCTTCCAATCCCCGCAGACCGCGCGAAATGGGATGCGCTGCGAGCCTTGCGGGAACGTGTGACCGAAGCCATCGAGCCTCTGCGCCGCGAAAAAGTCATCCGGTCCAGCAACGAAGCCGTCGTCACGGTGCCCGCCAGCGCAGTGCCAGAAGGCGTTACCGACGCACAACTCGCCGAATTGTTCATCACGGGGACAGTCACGCGCGGCAATGGCGACGAGGTGACTGTGGCAAAATCAACCGATGCGAAATGTGGCCGCTGCTGGCGCTTGCTTCCCGACGTGCCCGAAGATGACGCACTTTGCGGGCGATGCGACGATGTGGTCAGCGAAATGGACACCGCGCCATGAGCTCGTCTTTTCACCCGTAACCGGCTGATCGGGCTTGGGTTTGCTGTGTTTCTGGCGGTGATCGATCAGATCGTGAAATGGTATGTTGTCGGCCCGCTCAACCTGCGCACCGTGCGTAATATTGAGCTGTTGCCGTTCTTCGACCTCACTTACACGGAAAATTACGGCATTTCGCTGGGCATGTTGCAGGCGACCAATATGGAAATGCGCTGGCTGCTGGTTGCAATGACCGCTGGAATTGCTCTGGTGGTGCTCGTGTGGATGATGCGCGAAAAGCTGCTTGGCGACATTCTGGGTCTTGGGATGATTTTGGGCGGCGCCATCGGAAATATCCGTGATCGCTACGAGCTTGGCTATGTCGTCGATTATGCTGATCTGCATATCGGGACGTTCCGGCCGTTCCTTGTTTTTAACATCGCCGATGCCGCTATCACCATTGGTGTCGTCATTATCCTTGCCCGAAGCCTCTTCGTGCGCGAAAAGGATGAAAATCCGGACGGAAATCCAGTAAAATCGGAAAACACCGTCCCTGCGGAGAATTGAATATGCGTAACCTTAAAACCGCAATCCTGCTCGGCGCTGGCGCCGCCATGCTCACCGCTTGTGGTGGCGGCGGCATCTTCAACCGCGACCGTCCCGACGAATTTGCTGTTCAGCGTCAGGCGCCGCTTGTGGTTCCGCCAGACTTCTCGCTCACCCCGCCTGCACCTGGCGCGCCGCGTCCGTCAGAAGGGACCGCATCTGAGCAAGCTCTCGAAGCCCTGTTCGGCGGCCCAGCCCCGCGCAGCGCTATCGAAACCAGCGCCCTTAACCGCGCAGGCAGCGCCGATCCCGGTATCCGCTCGCAAGTCGGCGATGAAGGCACCAATATCGTCGCAAAAGGCAGTACAACGCGCGACATCATCGCCGCCCCACAGGGCGATGGCGCAGCAGCTCAGGCACTCATCCCGGGCTGAATTTTAGCCTCATTCTTCGGGGTCTTCATCGAGTTCGCGAACCAAAATCTTGTCAATCCGGCGATTGTCCATATCGACGATTTCAAATAGCCAACCTTGGTCGGTAAAGCTTTCACCTTCGAACGGCAGCTTTTTCATGACCGACAGGGCATAGCCAGCGGCGGTTCCGAACTCGCGGTCATCGCCGTAGTTGAGACCCAACCGGTCGGCGAGCCCGTCTGCGGAAAGCGCGCCGGAAACCAGCAAAGAGCCATCGTCGCGTTCGATGATCTGCGGCGCATCACCTTGATCCTTGTCGCTGGCAAAATTGCCTGCGATCGCGATGAGCAGGTCGACCGGAGTCACAACACCCTCAAAGTGTCCATATTCGTCATGCACTACCGCCATCGGAATATCAGCTGATTGCAGCACACGCAGCGCATCCATGGCGTCAAGCTGGTCCGGCACAACCTCGGCCTTGTGCATCATCGCGCGTATCGAGACGTTCTCTCCAGCGACCAATTTGGCAAGGATCTCGCGGACTTTGACAATGCCAAGGATCGAATCGGGCGAACCGGCGGCCACCGGCAAAAGCGAATGCGGGCTTTCTTCGATTGATTGTTTGATTTGCGCGAGGTTTGCGTCGGCATCAATCCAATCGAGCTCCTTTCGCGGCGTCATCATTTCGCGCACAGGCCGCTCTGCCAAACGGACCACTCCGGTCAGGATCTGATGCTGCTCCGCTTCAATCACCCCAGATTGCGTCGCGTCTGCAAAAATCATGTGCAGTTCCTCAGCAGTAACCGCACTCTTCCCCTTTGGCTGAATGCCAAACATCCGGATAATGACCGCTGAAGATGTGTCGAGCAGCCACACAAGCGGCGCTCCTACAGCTGCCAAGAAGGCCATCGGGCGCGCCATGACCAGTGAAATCGGGACAGCAGAACGCAGCGCCAATTGTTTGGGCACAAGTTCGCCAACAACGACGCTGAGATAAGTGGTGACCGCGATCACCGCAGCAAAGCCGATCTGGCGTGAATGCTCATCTGGCACACCCAGCGCGGCGAGCCGTTCGCCCACAGGGCCTTCAAGACTGGCGCCCGAATACGCGCCTGTGATGATCGCGATCAAAGTGATTCCGATTTGCACAGTCGAAAGAAATTTGCCCGGTTCAGCGGCCAATGCCAGCGCAGTTTTCGCACCCGCTGACCCTTCATCGCTCTTGGTGCGCAATCGCGATGTCTTCGCGGAAACGATCGCCAGTTCGGACATGGCAAAGACGCCATTGAGCAAGATCAGCCCAACGATGATGAATAAATCTGGCCAAGGAAACGGTGTCACGCGTGATTCGCTAGCACAATTATCGGAACTTGCCAGCCATCACGGGATTATAGTGTTGTAACGAAGCGGCGCACGAGCGCGGTGCACAATTTTATTACCCATTCACCACGCCGCAATCGCCCGGCGTTCAATAGCGGCTCGGAACGTAAAGCGACATAGCCGGTTTGCCTTAAATAAGTTCCAATTGGAGGAAAAAATAATGAAAACATCACGCATCCTGCTCTCGGCCACCGCCGCATTCGCCATGCTCGGAACGACCGCATGCGTCACCGATCCCAACACCGGTGAAAGCAAAGTTTCTCGCACCGCGATTGGCGCTGGTCTGGGCGGCACACTGGGTTACTTGCTCGGCGGCGTAATCGGCGGCGACACAGCGCGGATTATCGGCGCGGGCATCGGCGGTTCTGCCGGTGCGATCGCAGGCAAGCAATTTGATGACCAAATCCGCGAGCTTGACGAACAGCTTGACGGAAGCGGCGTCGACGTTGAAGAAATCGGCGATCAGGACGCGATCCTTGTTCGCTTGCCCGATGGCGTAACCTTTGCGAGCGGTTCAGCCACTATCAATCCCGGATTTGGCGAAACTCTCAACTCAGTCGCAGCTAGCCTGATCCAATATCCAAACAGCTTGATAGACGTGTACGGATTTACGGACACGACGGGCGGTGATGCACTGAATCAGCGTCTTTCCGAACAGCGGGCCAGGGCGGTTGCTGATTACTTGGCAGCGCGCGGCGTAGCTCGCAGCAGAATGGAAACGCGCGGCTACGGCGAAAGCTATGACTATCTGCGCGTGAAGACCGCAGATGGAGTGAACGAGCCATTGAATCGCCGGGTTGAAATCAAGATCACCCCAATCAGCCAAGACGATGTGAACGCCGCGCGCGCTCAATAATCGATAAACCGGTTTTAGAGAAAAGGCCGGTCCGCAAGGGCCGGCCTTTTTTATTTGAGCTGATTCGCTCTGTCCGCCAGCCGCGCCACTGCGTCGGCATGGATATGCGGCGAAGACACCAGAACACCAAAATCGCGCGGATCGTGCTTGTTATAACCTAGCGGTTTGCCAAACGCGTCGGATGTCTGTGCCCCCGCTTCGCGCGCAATCAATGCGGCGGCGGCGATGTCCCACTCAAACCCCCACCGCAAAGTCGCCAACAAATCGGCGCGATCATCCGCCACCATCGCGATCCTAAGCGCAATTGAATTGGGCTTCTCAACCGCGACGAGGTCCACATCTGCGCTCGGCAATTTATCCACGGGTACGCGGCAACCTGAAAATTGCGTGCAGGAGCTTGCTATCAGTGCACGTCCATTGAGTGTTGCCCCTTGTCCGGCGACTGCAATCCATTCTTCGTCGCGGGCAGGTGCCGCGAGCATCCCTATCAAGGGGCGTCCGCTGCTGATCAGCGCAACCGATACCGCCCATCCGGGCCTGCCGCGAACAAAATCACGCGTGCCATCGATTGGATCGACCACCCAAATCAGGTCGCTTGCCGTGCGATTTTTGTCATCGGCAGTTTCTTCGGAAAGCCACGCTGCAGAAGGCAGCAACCGGCCAAGTTCCCGGCGCAGGAACGCATCGACCGCGAGATCAGATTCGCTGACTGGATTGCCGGGTGTTTTGTCCCAGCTTTTCAGCGCGTGACCGTCCCCCGGCCAGCGAGAATGGGCTATTCTGCCCGCCTCGCGGACTATTTCATGAAACCGACCCTGATCTATCATTTCTGACCATTCCTGCGATGCGCCCTCCTGAAGCGGCTTTACGCACTTTTCAAGGGCTGCAATCCGTGCTTAGGCGCTTTGCAAAGAACCTCTCCCCCAAAGATACCGCCCACAAGCTGCAGCGCGGCAGGGCACAAACAGACTAAAGGGATCACACCGCGATGAACGTCCATGAATATCAGGCTAAGGAACTGCTCAAGGAACACGGGCTAGCAATCCCGGCAGGCCACGCCGCTCTTACAGTTGAAGAAGCGGTTGAGGCCGCGAAGAAGCTTCCTGGACCGCTTTATGTGGTGAAGGCGCAAATTCACGCAGGCGGCCGCGGCAAGGGCAAATTCAAAGAGCTTCCCGAGGATGCCAAAGGCGGCGTGCGTTTGGCCAAGAGCATCGAAGATGTCGAATCGGATGCACGCGAAATGCTCGGCAACACTCTGGTCACAATCCAGACGGGTGAAGAGGGCAAACAGGTCAATCGCCTGTATGTGACCGATGGCGTGGATATCGAAAGCGAATATTACCTCGCCATGCTGGTCGACCGTGCATCAGGCCAAGTGGCGATGGTCGTCTCCACTGAAGGCGGGATGGACATCGAAGACGTGGCACACAACACGCCTGAGCTGATCACCACGATCACGATCAATCCGGCGCAAGGCTTTATGCCGCATCATGGCCGCGCGGTTGCGTTTGCACTGGGCCTGTCTGGCGAGATGAACAAGAAGTGCCAGAAACTCGCCGCACAGCTTTATGCCGCCTTCACCGCGAGCGATTGCGAAATGCTTGAGATCAACCCATTGGTTGAAACCAAGCCTGACGCACAAGGCAATGCTGATCTGTTGGTGCTGGACACAAAGATGAGCTTTGATGGCAACGCGCTGTATCGCCACCCCGCTATCGAAGCGATGCGCGATGAAACTGAGGAAGATCCGGCGGAAGTCGAAGCCTCAAAACATGACCTTGCCTACATCAAGCTCGACGGAAACATCGGTTGCATGGTGAATGGGGCCGGTCTTGCGATGGCGACGATGGACATTATCAAGCTGAACGGCGCGTTCCCAGCCAACTTCCTCGATGTTGGCGGCGGCGCGACCACTGAAAAGGTGACGGCAGCGTTCAAGATCATCCTGAAAGATCCCGCTGTTGAAGGTATCCTCGTCAATATCTTCGGCGGGATCATGAAATGCGACATTATCGCCAACGGCATCGTCCAGGCGGCGAAAGACGTGAATTTGCAGGTCCCACTGGTTGTGCGTCTTGAAGGCACCAATGTGGCTGCGGGTAAGGAAATCCTCGCCAATTCAGGTCTGCCGATTGTGGCAGCTGACGATCTGGGCGACGCGGCGAAGAAAATCGTCGCTGAGGTTAAGCAAGCGGCGTAGCTGCGCACCGCTCGTCCAAAATTATTCCATGCGGGTGAACTGAAAGGTCAGTTCCCCGCCTGATTGCATCCGCACCGCTGCGACAAGCCCTTCACCGGGCTTGCTCGCATCGGCGCAGCGCAGCGTGAGCGCGTTGAAATAGGCCGCACATGGCGCGATTTCGACGAGGCGGAATGTGAGCATGTCCCCCTTCTCCTCCCACCCGGTGAGGTCAGCGTTGAAATGCTTTAGGCGCAGAACGAGTGTGCCGCCCTCCTCCATCAGATACATATGTTCGGTGAACATGATCGCGGGCGCCCCGTCTTCGCCACCATCTTGACCGGCCGTTTGCTGCACGAAGGTGCCAACCATTGTGCCCCCGGCCGGTGGCAGCCAACTTTCCATCGCCGGAGCGCCGCCGATTCCTTCGCCGCTCCATTGACCCACTAGCCATTCCATCTGCGTCAGTTCAGCGGGCGGCGATTCGAAATCGCCCTCTCCCACTCGGGTTTCCTGCGCGTATAATTGCGCCGAAAAAACCAGCGCAGCGACGCCTGTGATCCATTGCTTAGCCTGTTTCATCAAACCCTCCTGCACCTTGCATTAAAGATGATGGACGAGGCGGAATGATATTGGCAAGGCGGAACATGAAATGCCGGCCCAAAGAACTAGGAGGCATTGGAACAATAGTGGCTTAGCCCAACTTGACGTTTACGTAAACGCAAGCTAGGTGAGGCTCAAGAATATACGACAGGCCAAAATACGACAGGAAGGACTATTCATGAAAATCCTCGTGCCCGTAAAACGAGTGATCGATTACAACGTCAAACCGCGCGTGAAGGCCGATGGCTCGGGCGTGGATCTTGCCAATGTCAAAATGAGCATGAACCCATTTGATGAAATCGCTGTCGAAGAAGCGATCCGCATCAAAGAAGCGGGTAAAGCCGAAGAGATCATCGCCGTTTCCGTCGGTCCTGCGAAAGCGCAGGAAACCTTGCGCACCGCGCTTGCGATGGGTGCAGACCGCGCGATCCTTGTCGAAACCGACGAAGAGGTTGAGCCACTCGCCGTGGCCAAAATTCTCAAAGCGATCGCTGACGAAGAACAACCCGGCCTTGTGCTGCTCGGTAAGCAGTCGATTTCTGACGACAGCAACCAGACCGGCCAAATGCTCGCCGCTCTGATGGGTCGCCCACAAGGTACCTTTGCCAACACCATCGAAGTCGATGGCGACAGCGTTTCGGTCAAGCGTGAAATAGATGGCGGTCTAGAGACCGTGAAGCTCACCATGCCCGCAATCGTCACCACCGATTTGCGTCTGAACGAGCCGCGTTACGCTTCGCTGCCTAACATCATGAAGGCTAAGAAGAAGCAGCTCGATGCCAAGACGCCTGCCGATTTCGGTGTCGATATCACGCCGCGCCTGAAAACCACCAATGTCTCCGAACCGCCCGTGCGTCAGGCCGGTGAAAAGGTCGAAGACGTTGCCGCGCTGGTTGAAAAAATCAAAGCCCTCGGGATCGCGTAAGCGAGCATCTGAGCAGGAAAGGAATAGACAGACATGAACACTCTGGTTCTGGTCGAACACGACAACAACACCGTCAACGACGCGACGCTTGCCGTCGTAACCGCCGCTTCCAAGCTGGGCGAAGTCCACGCACTGGTGGCTGGTAGCAATTGCGGCTCGGTCGCGGATGCTGCTGCTAAGATCGCTGGCGTTGCCAAGGTTCTGAAGGCGGATGACGCCGCTTATGGCGATTTTCTCGCGGAAAACGTCGCGCCGTTGGTTGCTGGTCTGATGAGCGGCTATGATGCCTTCCTCGCGCCTGCCACCACATCGGGTAAAAACATAGCACCGCGTGTTGCCGCGCATCTGGATGTGATGCAAATCTCTGACATTCTATCGGTCGAAGGCGGCAAAGTCTTCACCCGTCCAATCTATGCAGGCAATGCCATCGCAACGGTTGAATCGTCCGATTCAAAGCTGGTCATCACCGTTCGCGGCACCGCGTTTGAAAAGGCAGCGACAGAAGGCGGCTCTGCTTCCATCGAAGATGCAAGCGGACCCGGTGATTCTGGCCTTTCCAGCTTTGTCAGCCGCGAAGTCGCCAAGAGCGAGCGTCCTGAACTTGCCAGCGCCAAAATCATCGTATCGGGCGGACGTGCGCTGAAAGATAGCGAGACGTTTGAGGACATCATCAACCCGCTCGCCGATAGGCTCGGCGCGGCAATCGGTGCATCACGCGCCGCGGTTGATGCGGGTTACGTACCCAATGATTACCAAGTCGGCCAAACCGGCAAGATCGTTGCACCGGAAGCCTATTTCGCGATCGGTATTTCCGGCGCGATCCAGCACCTTGCCGGTATGAAAGACTCAAAAGTCATCATCGCCATCAACAAGGACGAAGACGCTCCGATCTTCCAGGTTGCGGACATCGGCCTCGTCGCTGATCTTTTTAATGCAGTCCCGGAACTGACCGCCGCATTGGGGTAAGCCGCTCTGAACTGAGCTCTTAAGAAAAACTCAATCTTGTCAAAGGCCTCCGCCGCGCTATTTTACGCGGTGGAGGCCTTTTTATGCATGGTTTGAGCTGGGTTCGTACGATCAGATTTTCGCTACTGGCAATCGCAGGCGTCATCGCTTCGCCCGTTATGGCTGAAGACGAATTTCCCAATGAGGTTGCCGCGCGCGAAGGAGCCGTTGCGCTTGAGCCGATCAGTCAGTGGAACATGGATTACGCAGAAAACAAATGCCGTCTTGCGCGGATGTTTGGGACGGAGGAGGAGCAGCATTTGTTGTTCTTTGAACAGTACGCACCAGGCGCTCAGTTTGGAATGACCCTCGCGGGGCCTGAACTCCGGCGGTTTAGAAGTGCCCCAGCGATCGAATTCGGTTTGGCGCGCAACGAACCTATGCAGAGCAAGGAAGAATTTTCCAAAGGCGAATTCGAGACGATCGGTCCTGCGATCATTTTTTCAACTTTTGGCATAAGCTTGCCCTCCGACGAGGCGGCTACGTCATCAGCGAGCATAAATTTGGATGAAGCGGAGACGGTCGACAGAGTCGTTCTGAGGAGAGGCGGGCGGATCCTGTCTTTTGAGACGGGAAATATGAAGGCACCGTTTGAAGCGCTCAATACATGCACCAATGATTTGCTGGTGTCCTGGGGCCTCGACCCTGAAAAACATGAGAGCTACACGCCACCGAAATGGGAAAATGCGCTGGCAATTGCACAGCGAATTCAGGCTACATATCCTGAACCTGCGCGCAGGGCGGGAGAAGGCGGTAATTTTAGAGCCCGCGTGATCGTAGAGGCCGATGGCGAAGTATCAGATTGCTTGCTTAGCAATTCCACCCAAACGCGCAGGCTCGAATCTGATGCCTGCGATGAAATGGCGGACGCGATATTCACTCCCGCGCTCGACGCCGAAGGCAATCCCATGCGTTCCTTCTTTGAGACGGCCATTCTTTATCGAATGAATTGAGCCGGGGTCGACGTCACGCGGCTTCGCGTGAACCCCTCATCTTGCCGCGCCCCTGATGCGTCTGCCCCGCATAACCGGGCAAAGCGCTGCGCTCTCTCATGCGGTCCGACGCCATGCGTGCGGCGCTGCGGGTTGCTTCTTCTATATCGTCCGCCAGCAACGCAGCGGCGCATAGCGAGCATTCCTTTTGCGCCTTGTGTGTGCGGTCTTGTGCGACGATTTGCGACAGTAGCATGAAGAAGCGGAAGCGCTCCTCGGCGAAGCGCGCCGGATCGGCGCTGACATCAAGGATGGAGAAATACAGTTCCTCAGGCGGACTGCTGACCGTGTCGCGACCACGCCACAAAGCCCTCCCGGTGAGCACAAATGCGCCCGAACCGACCTCTATGGTGCAATCAGAGTTCGCAGTAACAATCGCGCCATTGATGATGACCTGACTTCCAGCCTCCAATGAGATCGTTTGCGGGGAAAGCGTGGGTTTTTGCATCTCCATAGTGACACTAAGAACGGGTCCAGAAGGGCGAGATTTCTCCGCAATACTACGTGCGTGCCCATAATTACCGGATCACATAAGCGTGGTAATAAAATGGAGCGTCATTCCAACCAGTCCGCCCACCAGCGTGCCGTTGACGCGGATGAATTGTAGATCGCGGCCCACAGCGTTTTCGATACGGCCTGTGATAGTGGTCGCATCCCAGCGTTTCACTGTCTCCGACACAAGTGTCACAATCTCACCGCCATAACGTGTCGCTACGCCTACCAAAGTGCGCCGGGCAAAGCGGTTGATCTGCAATTGCAGGCGCTCATCCTGCTTGAGCGCACCGCCAAGATCAGCCAACGCTTTGCGCATTTCACTGCCCAGCACGGTGTCCGCTTTGCGCGCACGCCGAATAAGCGATTGGCGAATGCGTTCCCATACCCCCATCCACCATTCAGCGACCGCAGGGTTTTCGATCAGATCACGCTTCATCTCTTCAACACGTCCGCGCGTTTCGGGATCATGCTGAAGGTCGTGCGCTAACTTCTCAAGACCCTCTTCTACCTTGCTGCGCAGCGGGTGATCGGGATCGACCAACACTTCGGCAAGCAATTTATAGAGACCATCAAGCACATTACCCGAGATCGTTTTATCAAGACCAGCCCAACGCAGCACGCCGTTCACGCGATCATGAATGATGCTGCGGATGGTGTCTTCATTGTCCTCCAGCGTCAGCCCGGCCCAGCGGACGAAGCCGTCGATCAGCGGCAGATGCCGGCGGTCCGCCATCGCGCTTTCCAGCATTCTGCCCACCAGGGGAGACACATCAATTTTGCCCAATTGCGCGCCCAGCCCTGACCGGACTTGATTGCCCAGCCGGTCTGGGTCGAGCGATTCGAGAACTTCGGCCAGCAATTCTGCCGCACCGCCGGTGATACGGGATCGCGCGTCTTCGCCGGTTTTCTCTGGGCTTGCGACCAGAAAATCGCCCACCGCGCGCGCGACATTCATACCCGCCATGCGCCGCGCCACCACGGCAGGCGTCAGGAAGTTTTCCTGCAGGAATTGCGCCATCGTGTCCGCGATCCGATCCTTGTTCATCGGAATGATAGCGGTGTGCGGGATCGGAATGCCCAGCGGGTGGCGGAACAGCGCAGTGACAGCGAACCAATCGGCGAGCCCGCCGACCATTGCCGCCTCAGCAAAGGCATTCACATAACCCCACGCGGGGTGAACAGCCAAAAGGCTGTGCGTGGAAAAGAAGAGGACGGCCATCGCCGCAAGCAAGCCAGTCGCGGTCCAACGCATACGCCGGGCACGGTCATCCGTAAGCGGATCACCACCAAACATAAGAGGAGCAGAGCGCGGATTTGTCATTTCCCCGTCCATCTGCCGCAAATCGCGCCGCCAGTCACGCGCGGCATTGCGCCGATTAGCGATTTATTTGGCCTATTCAGCAGGTTCGGCCCCTGGGGGTAGGCGCGTCGCGGGTTTCAAGCCTGCCTGCTGCGATCTGGCACCACCGGGAAAGGGCAGATCGGGGCCCGCATGTGGGCCGACCGGGATCGGCTGACCGTCATCACCTGGCTGATACGTCAGCAATCGTTGACGCAGCCATGGCCCGGCTCTCCGTTCGAAGCCATCCGCCAAGCTAAAGCCAGCAGGCACAATGATGAGCGTTAGCAAGGTCGACATGACAAGCCCGCCAATCACAACAATTCCCATAGGCTGACGCCATGCACCGTCACCACTCAATGAAAGTGCAACGGGCACCATCCCCGCAGTCATCGCGACCGTAGTCATGACAATGGGTTGGGCGCGCTTGTGTCCTGCTTCCATAATCGCCTCAAGCTGAGCGGTGCCTCGGTCCATTTCCTCAATCGCGAAATCGATCAGCAAAATTGAGTTTTTGGACACTATGCCCAGCAGCAGCAGAATACCGATATAAACCGGCATGCTTTGCGGCATACCCAGCAACCAGATGAAAAGAATACCGCCCAACGGCGCAAGCGCGAGCGAGGTCATATTGACCAGCGGGCTCATCAATCGCTTATAGAGCAAAACAAGCACCGCAAACACCAACAGAGCGCCCGCAATGATTGCGATGATAAGGTTGGCTATCAACTCTTGCTGCCACTCATCCTCGCCCACCACATCGCGGATCACGCCGGTCGGAAGATTCTGTAAAATCGGTAGCGCGTCAATTTCGGCCTGCGCCTCACCCTTTAGAACACCCGCAGCAAGGTCTGCACCAACAAGAGCGCGGCGGCTTTGGTTGTACCTTTGGATTGCGGTCGGTCCCGATCCAAATTCGATAGTGGCCACACTGCTGAGTGGCACAGTTCCGCCATTGAGTGTTTGCACCGGAAGGTTTTCGATCGTCGTGATATCTGTGCGTGATTCCTCGCTCAACTTGACCGTTATGGGTATTTGCCGATCGGAGAGCGAGAAACGAGCTGCGTTCTGCTCAATCTCTCCCAAAGTCGCGATCCGGATCGTCTGGCTAAGCGCGACAGTTGTTACGCCCAGTTCAGCAGCGATGTTTTCACGCGGGGTGATGATGATTTCCGGCCGGTTAAGGTCCGCACTGATGCGCGGAGCGACGAGCGTGTCCAAACCGCGCATCTGTTCCACCAGCGTGGCGGACGTTTGTTCAAGCAATACCGGATCGGAACCAGCCAGCAATATGGTCAGATCGCGCCCTGAACCAAAACCGCCACTTTGCGAGCGGAAACGAACCCGCGCATCGGGCGTGGTTGCGAGCTCTGGGGCAAGGTCCCGCTCGAATTCGATCGAAGTTCGCTCTCGCCCCTCGCGCAACTTCACAAAGATAGTCGATTCGCCAACGCGGATACGTTGGAATGTGCGTTCAACATCTGGCTGTTCATTCAGAAAAGCATCGACGCGGTCTGAGACCTGCTTCGTGGTCGCCAGCGTGGTGCCAGGGACCATTTCAATTTCGACCCGCGAGTTCTCATTATCAATCGAAGGCTGAAACTGCCCGGGGATCTGACTGAACAGTAAGATTGTAACAATCAGTGAGAACCAGCCAATGCTAAGCATCCAGATTCGATGATCGTAGAATCGCGCGGACATATACCGTGCGCTTTCGCCAAACCGGCCACCCAATTTCGACGTCAGCTCAATCGCTTTGAACACCAGCAAACCCACCAAAAGCGACAGGATCGAGACGAAGATAACCAGCACCACATCGAAAGTTTTCGAGGCAAGGAAATACGGTAGGCTGTTGGGGTCGCTTGATACGGCCTGCGCGGCGTTTTGCGAAATACCCAGCCCGCTCAATCCGCCCCAAAGACCGGTGAACAAGCCGCCATGAAACTCAAACATAGCAACCGTCGTGGCCACAAGCAGTGCAATGACTGTGCCCAGCAGCGCCATGACATAACCAAAGCGGAACCGGGGACCAGTGATGCCTTCACGGCGGGCATCCATCTTGCCACGATCCAGCGTCCAGCCAAGCACGCTCATATACCGGTCCATCATCGGACCTTCACCGTGGGCTGCTGTGCCCTGTGATGCGAGGAAATAGGCCGCCATCAATGGCGTGATCATCCGTGCAACCGCCAGTGACATCAGAACCGCGACCACCACAGTCAGGCCAAAGTTCTGGAAAAATTGACCGGAGACACCCGGCATAAGGCCAACGGGCAAGAACACCGCCACAATGCAGAAACTGGTCGCAACGACCGGCAAACCGATTTCATCTGCAGCATCAATACTGGCCTGATAGGCGGTTTTGCCCATTCTCATGTGTCTGACGATGTTTTCGATCTCAACGATCGCATCATCGACCAGAACACCTGCCACCAAAGCCAGCGCAAGCAACGACAGGAAGTTCAGGTTGAAGCCAAGCAGCTCCATAAAAAAGAATGTCGGGATAGCCGAGAGCGGGATTGCCACCGCGCTGATGAGCGTAGCCCGCCAATCGCGCAGAAAAAGGAACACGACCACAATCGCAAGCACGGCGCCTTCAACCAGAGCAGCAATCGAGCTTTTGTACTGTCCTTCTGTGTAAGTTGTGGTGGTCGATAATGGCACGAAGGTAATGCCAACGTTTTCAGCTTCGATAGCCTCAAGCTCAGCCAAAGCATCTTGGTATACCGTTAAGTCCGAAGCTCCGCGCCCACGGTTCAGGAAGAAGTTGACGACTTCCTGATCTCCAACCTCACTTATTGAAGACCGTTCGCTGGTTCCATCCCGCACTGTGGCAACATCAGCAAGGCGGATAGTGCGCCCCCCGCCAAGCTGGATCTGCCGTTGCGACAGGTCAAAGGCGGTCGCATTATTGCCAAGCACCCGCAGAGACTGGCGCGTTCCGCCGACTTCAGCCAGCCCGCCTGCAGCATCCACATTGGCTTGGCGAAGCACTCCGTTGATCTGCGAGGCAGTGATCCCAAACCCTTGCATTTTGGCGGGATCAAGAATCACTTCAATCTCACGATCAACTCCGCCAAAACGTCCGACTTCTGCCATCCCTTCGATTTTGAGAAGTCGCCTCGCGACCGTGTCGTCGACAAACCAGCTGAGCTGCTCGATGGTCATATCGTCCGCTTCGACAGCGAAGAAACCGATCGACTCTCCGACGACGTTCACCTTCTGCACGCGCGGCTCTAGAATTCCGTCAGGCAGCGATCCACGCACACTGTCGATCGCTGTTTCAACCTCGTTGACGGCCTCGATTAATTCAGTGCCGATCTCGAATTCTACGAAAGTGCTCGAATTTCCCTCAGTCGCGGTAGACTGGATTGAACTGACACCATTGATCGACCGCACTGCGCTTTCGACGCGCTGTGTTATCTGATTTTCAATCTCCGTCGGTGCAGCGCCTGGCTGCGAAATATTGACTGATACGGCAGGGAAATCGACGTCAGGATTGTTGGTGACGTCCATCCGCAAAAAGCTGACAATGCCCGCAAACAGCAGTGCGGTGAAAAGCACCAATGGGATCACGGGATTGCGGATCGACCAGGCGGAAATGTTGCGAAAATTCATATGCGCTCTGCCTGTTCAGACGATAAATGCGCCAAAGCGGGCCGGGCTGTGCGGCCTCCAGCGCTCTTGAATACGAGATTGCGTATGGAAAGGATAATCAGTTTCCTTCCCTACGCGGATTGACTGTTTCGCCGGGGTTTAGGAAACCACCCGCGCGCAGCACTACTAATTCTGTGCCATCCAGGCCAGCGGTGATCGTAATGCCTTGTGCCGTTACCGCACCGGTGGTCACAGAGGTCCGCGTCGCCTTGTTTTCCTTGTTCACGACATAAACAAAGCTGCCTTCGCCATCTGCAAGCACAGCGCTTTCGGGCAACACTGTCGCCTCCATCGAGCCGCTGTTAATCCGCGCAGTCGCAAATCCGCCGGGGCGCAATTCGGGAGCGTAGGGCAGTGCAATACGTGCGGTGCCTTGGCGGCTTTGCGCGTCGATCACCGGCGAAATCTGCCAGACTTGCCCTTCGAATGTTTTTGGTGATCCGGTCGGCACGACACTTGCGGTAACGCCTTGCGACAATCCTGCAAGTTGGCCTTCGCTAAGTTGGGCCTGCATCTCCATTTCACCGCCACGCGCGATTGAGAAAAGCGCTGGCGTTCCGGCACCAACGGTCTGACCGGGCTCGACTGTTCGTTCCAGCACAAAACCAGCCGCAGGTGCGACAATATTGAGCCGAGCGTTGCGTGCGCGCAATTCGGCAAGCTGCGCCTGGGCCACTTTCACGCGGGCCGTTGCGGCATCACGCGTTGATGTCAGCCGGTCGACATCGGCCTGTGATACAAAGCCGCGCTCAACCAGTTGCAATGACCGGTCGAGATTGGCCTGCGCCAATTGCGCATCGGCGCGCGCCACTTCGATCTGTGCCGCCTGTCCAGCGGCCTGCTGAGTTTGTACGGAGCGGTCGATAACCGCGAGAATTTGCCCACTCTGAACCCAGTCACCCGCATCGACCAGAACCGAAATAACCTGGCCCCCTTCGCCGACGACGCCGACCGGCATCGGACGGCGTGCAGCGAGAGTGCCCGGCGCCTCAATCATACCGCTCACTGTGGTTTTACCCGGAGCGATCACGGTGACAACCGGAGCCTGCGAGCCATCATCGCCAACAGGAGCTGGCTGACCTCCTGCAAAAGCGAAATACGCGGCAATTGCACCCAGAAGAACCAGCAATGCGATGAGCGCAATGACCAGTTTTTTGCGCGAAGACGATTGTTGCGAACCAACGCGATCGGAAACATCCGATGAGAAATCTTCCTGCGTTTCTGCTGTGATCGTCGTCTCGTAGTTCATTACAGTTCCCTTTTGCGGGGCAAGTATATCGACCGGCATTAACCCGGTTGGTGTATTATAGATATAGGTCACCCTTCGCAATCCCTCTTAGGCATGGCGCGTAAAAGGGGCAATCCACGGTTCGACTGATGACTTTGAGCCTAGACGAAGGACGCGCTCGCTCAAACGCAAAAAAGGGCGACGCGACCAAATTGTCGCGCCGCCCTTTTTAAAAGGTTGCCGTGTTTGAAGCGTAACGGTTTAGCGCACGCGGCCACGCTGGACGAGGTTTACGATGGCCAGGAGGACAACTGCACCAAGAACGGCCACACCAAGGCCAACGATTGAGAATGACTGAACGCTGCCTGCAATTCCGAGAAGCGGACCTGCGATCAGGTTTCCGATCACGGAGCCGACGATACCGACCACAATGTTCCAAAAGATACCCATCGATGCGTTGCGGTTCATGATCATGCTAGCCAACCAGCCCGCGACACCACCAACGATAAGTGCGATAATCCAACCCATGTAATTTACTCCTGATTTGCATTTCTTATGTTGCAAACGGAGCAACTCAGGCTTCGTTCCCTTTTTAGAGGGGGATTTTTGCCTAGAGCAATTTTGCGATCAGTATTTCAGCTGCCGCTCATAGAGATCGCGATAGTGCTGAATGCGGGTCACCCGCAGGCCTTGCATACCGGAACGGTCAACCGCGCGCTGCCAAGAGGCAAACTCTTCGAGCGTCAGCCCATAGCGTTCGAGCACCTCATCAATGGTGAGCAAACCGCCATTCACAGCGGCAACCACTTCGGCCTTGCGGCGCACAACCCAGCGTTTCGTTTTGGGCGACGGCAGGTCGTCAATGGTTAGCGGCTCACCAAGTGGGCCGATCACCTGAGCGGGACGAATGTCTTGGTTCTCAATCATCAATCTTCTCTCGAATGGCCTGTTGCCGCGTGCCCGTTTTTGCGGGCCTCGGTTGGGGAAAGCCCTTGAAATGTTTGGTCGCGTTTATGGACATTGCCCTGCGAGCCTTTGCAGTGCTCTAAAGCAACAGGGTTAACGTCTGGTTCGCTATCGTTTCGCGTTCGAAAATATTGTGAAGCGGCATCGACAAAACTGGCGTGGTCACCTGTATCACCCCGCGACGCATCACGACGCAGAAGCAAACGTAGATCCCGCGCAGCGGCTAACCTTGCCGACAACTCGCTCCATTCCAGCTTCTGCAAAGCATCACTTGCACGCTCTGCATCATCCGGCATGGTATCGTGGTTGCCGATCAGCGAATCGCTTTCGAACGCGCCGCCCGACCCAGAATTCTCGGAAAATCGCCGGGAGTTCTTCGAGAATTGGGCGTCTTGCACCCTTGAAATTGGCTTAGCCTTTTCGAACATGCCGCAGTCTATATCGGCAGGTCGTCAAGATGTGGTAAAACCAGTCTTTACGGTTGCTTAGGATTAAGGCCTGCGCTGCGCAAAAAATCACAGCACTCCGCAGCCCCTGCCAACAGGGTGGCGAATCCTCGGCAACGCCCCTATATGGCGCGTCAATCATGAGCACCGCCCCCTCTCTTACAGCCAGCTCGAAATTTGGGCTCGATACCGCTTCTTTGTTCGATTTGCCTCGTCCGGCGAGCGAATGCCGCATCGTTGTTGCGATGAGCGGCGGCGTCGATTCGTCGGTGGTCGCGGCCTTGGCGGCGGATACCGGAGCAGAAGTGATCGGCATCACGCTTCAGCTTTATGACTATGGCGCGGCGACAGGGCGCAAAGGCGCATGCTGCGCTGGCGACGATATTGCCGATGCGCGTGCTGTGTCAGATCGGCTGGGCATCGCGCATTATGTGTTCGACCATGAAAGCGCCTTTCGCGAAGACGTGGTTGAACAATTTGCTGACGAATATCTCGCCGGGCGCACACCAGTGCCCTGCATTCGCTGCAATATGGGGCCGAAATTCACCGATCTGTTCCGCATGGCGCGCGAATTGGGAGCAGATTGCCTTGCGACAGGGCATTATGTGCGGCGCGCTGTAGAAGACGCCGAGGATGCGGGTCCGCATATGTACCGCGCGGTCGATCCGGCGCGCGATCAGTCTTACTTCCTCTATGCAACCACGCAGGAACAGCTGGATTACATTCGCTTTCCGCTGGGCGGCCTTCCTAAAACCAAGGTGCGCGAGCTTGCGGAAGCGGCGGGTCTGCGCAATGCGGCAAAGCCCGACAGTCAGGACATCTGCTTTGTCCCGGATGGCGATTACGCCAAGATCGTCAAAAAATTGCGCCCCGAAGGCGGCATTCCCGGTAACATCGTACACGCCGCCACCGGAGAGACACTGGGCGAGCATAAGGGCATCGTCCATTATACTGTCGGGCAGCGCAAAGGTCTGGATATCGGCGGCCAGCCAGAGCCGCTGTATGTCGTCGCGCTCAACGCAGAGACCCGCGAAGTGCGCGTGGGGCCAAAACGCATGCTCGCGGTCGAAAGCGTCGAAGTGATCGAAACCAATCGAATCGGCGCTTTGGCGCAAGGCGAAGTTTTGACAGCTAAGGTTCGTTCACTCGCAAAGCCTGTGCCGATCACGCTTGATGGTCCGATTGGCAATGGCGCCTCCACAGTGATGCGCTTTGAAACGCCCGAATTCGGCGTCGCACCGGGTCAGGCGGCGGTCATTTATGCTGGGGAGCGCGTTATCGGCGGGGGCTGGATCAACTCGACAGCTTCTGTCGCCAGCTAATAGTCGCGGGCTTAGCCCTCCCATTCCTCCAACACGCAGCCATAGCCTTCGCGGTAGGTCGCAGTGGTCATGGCCACCAGTGGGAACGTCGCGGTTACACTGCGCGCTTCGGCATCATCACTCAGCGAGATAAGTTCCATCCCGCCCAGCTTGTCCTTCTCGCAATCCTCCAAACTGCGCCCCGCTACAAAGCGGCACGAACATCCCACACGCGCGGCATAGGAGGTGCCGACCTCGGCATACCCTTGAATGGGCGCGCGATTAAACCAGATTGCGGCCGCCATCGCAGCAATAAAGAACAGCACTACCAGCATAGTGATACGGCGCGCCATCGAAGGTTTTGCGCCCGAGTTTGTAGCGCGTGAATTTGCCATTGCTTTGTTTTGACCCTTGCCCAATTGAGAGCGGTATGATGCTTCGTATGCCCTCCCATATCGCCGCCGCCGCGCTCCTGCCAGTCCTTGCCGTCTTTAGTGTGTCATGCGCCGAAAGCGGACAGCAACCGCCGCCGCCGCTGAGCGTGGAAGCGCTTGCCGCGGTGTCTGAGGATGCGGGCGCTCCCAGAGATCAGCTGGCCCGGCAAGTCGATGAATTGTTCACGATAGATGGGATTGGCGAGACACGTGCTGTGCTGCTGCTGGCAGATGGCAAGGTCGCAGCGGAACGTTACGGTCCCGGCTATGATAGCGAAACGCGCTTCATCAGCTGGTCGATGGCCAAGACGGTAACAGCGGTGCTGGTTGGCATGCTGGTCGCAGACGGTTTGCTAAGCGTTGACGAACCTGCGCCTGTCTCTTTGTGGCAACGCAGCGGCGATCCGCGCGCTGACATCACTTTGCGCCACCTGCTGCAAATGCGTTCTGGTTTGCGTCACACAGAGGCCGGCGATCCGCCTTACGATTCGGCAGAGGTGCGTATGCTGTTCCTCGACGGGCGCGATGACATGGCGAAGTGGGCAGAGGAACAGCCGCTGGAGGCGGAGCCGGGTGAGACATTCGAGTATTCTTCAAACACCACTGTGATCCTTGCCGATATCGCCGCGCGCGCGCTAACCGATAGCGACGATCCTGACATGCGCAGGCGTGCGGTTTCGGACTATTTGGAAGAGCGCCTTTTTGGCCCGCTCGGCATGACATCAATCGTGCCAGAATTTGACGCTTCGGGCACTTTGATAGGCGGCAGTCTGATGCATGCAACCGCGCGCGATTATGCCAAGTTTGGCGAGTTCATGCGCGAGAATGGACGCGCACCGGGCGGAGAGCAATTGGTGCCCAGCCGCTGGATTGAGGCAATGACCACGCCCAGCCCCGCGGCTGAATTTTACGGCTATCAGACGTGGCTAAACCGGCCAGTGGCTGATCTGGAAAACGGTCATCCGCTTTTCCCTGACCGGGCTCCGGCAAACCTGTTCTCACTCATCGGCCATATGGGACAATATGTCCTCGTTTCGCCCGACCAACGGCTGACGATGGTGCGGCTGGGCCATTCTACCAGCGCAGAGCGGCCTGCGATGTTGCAACAGGCCGCCGATGTGCTGGCGCTTTACCCTCAGAGGTAAAAGCGGCCCTCCACCACCGTCACGCACGGTCCGCCCAGCCAAGCGCGGTCCCCATCAGGGCGCCGGTCCAATCGCAGGGCCAAACAGCCGCCGCGTTCGCTCGCCTGATAAGCGCTCATCCGGTTGCGTCCCAATTTCTCTGCCCAATAGGGGGTGAGCACGGAATGCGCTGATCCGGTTACGCTGTCCTCATCCACTCCGCCGCCAGGCACGAAAACGCGGCTGACAATATCGGTATCATCACCGGGCGCAGTGCAGATGAATTGATCGGTGCCCAGCTTCTCCAAGCCCCGGACGTCTGGATTGAGCGCGCGAATCGCGGCTTCGTTTTCGAACTCGAACACGGCGTAACCGATATGCTCTGCGCCCGATCGGTAGGTCGATACAGGCGCCGCGCCTAGAAGCGCTTCGGCTTCTGGGTATGCACCCGCAGTGGTCGGAATGGCGGGCAGTCCGACCTCATAAGTATCCCCGTCCTTGCGCACTTCGAGTATCCCCGATTTGCGCGTCCGGAACGTCACGCTATCGCCGCCATCGCGCCCCAACAGCACATGCCCACTCGCCATGGTCGCATGGCCGCAGAGCGCAATCTCATAGGTCGGCGTGCACCAGCGCAGTTCCCAATCAGCGGCACCTGTCTGATCGCGCACGACGAAGGCTGTTTCGGCAAACAGGTTCTCTGCCCCGATCGCGACCAGCTGATCATCAGGCAGCCATTCATCGAGGATCATCACCGCAGCCTGATTCCCGCTGAATGGTTTCGCGCTGAAAGCATCGACATGCCAGTAGGGGATCGTTTGAGTCATCATCAGTCCTTTGTACAGGGTCGCTCAGGGATAGAGCAGCGTGTCAGCCCAGCCGAGCGCGTCGCCCGCCCCTTGTAAGGTGAACAGACGGCGATCATGCAAGCGGTTGTCGCGGTCAATCCAGAATTCGATCTTTTGCGGGCGCACGGTAAAACCGGTCCAATGTGACGGACGCGGCACTTTACCAGCCGCCTCATGCTCCGCCCAGAGCGCCTCGACCCGGTCGAGATAGTCCTGACGCTGCGGCAAGGCGCGCGACTGGTCGCTCGCAGCAGAGCCAACTTGACTGTTGTAGGCGCGCGAGTGGAAGTAGGCATCGGCGCGCGCCGGTGTCACTTCCTCCAGCGGCCCCTCAATCCGGATCTGGCGGCGCAGGCTTTTCCAATGGAACAGCAGGCTGGCGTGCATATTGGCGCGAATCTCGCCGCCTTTGCGGCTGTCCGCATTGGTGAAGAAGGTAAAACCGCCGCCATCGCTTTCCGCCGGTCCGTGCCCTTTAAGCAGCACCATTCGCACCGATGGCAGCCCATCCGGCGTGGCTGTGGCCAGCGCCATTGCATTGGGGTCATTAGGCTCGCTGTCTTTTGCCATCGCAAACCACTGATCAAACAGCACATACGGATCTGCGTTCGCCGGGATCACACTGTCAGCCAGCTGGGCTTCGTTGAGATTCGCACTATCACTCATGGAAAAGCTCCTATCGGCCGTTCCTATGCGGCGATTACTGGTTTGATACAACGGGCACACTGCCCAAGGCTGAATGTTCTGGACACTGTATCGGTTCCTTGAAACGCGCAGGTCAATATGGCGATAAATGAAGGCATTGAGGGGGCGAACTGTGCTCTTGCCGCAGCGCAGGAAAGTGCCTCAATCGCAGTAAAGCGAAGAACTGAACTTGCACCTCTTCAGCGCCTCACCTAGCTAACACACCATGTCCGATCCCTATCGCACCCTTGGCGTCGCGCGCACAGCCTCTGAAAAAGAGATCAAAAGCGCCTATCGCACATTGGCCAAGACGCTCCATCCTGACCGTAACAAAGATAAGCCTGACGCGGCAGAGAAATTCTCTGACGCTACGAAGGCCTATGATCTGCTGTCTGACGCAGACAAACGCGCGCAATTTGATCGCGGTGAGATAGACGCCGATGGAAACCCGCTCAATCCGTTCGCCGGAATGGGTGGCGGAATGGGTGGGCGCGGCTTTCCGCGCGGCGCATACGGAGCCGGTGGCGGGCGACCGGGCGGACCAAGTGGTTATCGCGATCAGGAATTTGGCGGGTTCGATTCCAATGACATGGACCTCGGCGATCTGTTCGAAGGGTTGTTTGGAGGGCGCGCGCGTCAAAGCGATACTCAACGCCGCGGCGCAGGCGGCGGGTTTGGTGGGCGGCCGCCCCCTCCACCGGCAAAACGCGGTGCTGATATTCAGTACAGGCTTGCTGTTCCCTTCGTAGATGCCGCCTCTGGCCGCGATCAGCGCATCACGCTGGCCGATGGCAAGGCAATCAACCTGAAACTGCCCGGCGGAGTGGAAGACGGCACGCAAATGCGGTTGAAGAATAAAGGCCACAGCGGTCCCGGCGGCAATGGCGACGGGATCGTCATGATAGAAATTGTTCCGCACCCGTTTTTCCGCCGTGATGGCGACAATATTCGCATGGATTTGCCGATCACGCTGGATGAAGCGGTGAATGGCGGCAAGATCAAATGCCCCACGGTAGATGGTCCGGTTATGTTGACCCTGAAACCCGGTGCCAGTGGCGGCACAGTGATGCGCCTGTCAGGCAAAGGCTGGACCAAAAAATCAAGCGTCAGCCCCGGAGCAAGCAAGAAAGACGACAAGCTGGTACGCGGCGATCAGCTGGTAACGCTGGAAATTCAGATGCCTGAGGATTTGGATGCCCTGAAAAAGCAGCTTGGCGATTGGAGTGATAATGCCAAACCGCGTGAGAAGTTCGGCCTTTAGGCCGAAGAGGTCGCTCACGCTTTGAGAATCACCTCAAAATTACCTCCCTCTTCAGAGCGCGAAATGCGCGACTTGTCGCCAGAGGCACGGCGTGCAGATCACATACGCGTTCAATCGCTTTATTATGAAAGGGGCCGGCGAGGGCAAGATCGGGACCGACTGCGCGCGGCGATTGCCCGCAGCGATCTGGCTGATCGTTTTGGTCCGGGTACACGCGTTTTCGAAATACTGCGCCGGGTTGCGACCGGAACGTACCAAGATGGTTTTATCCATGCTGGGAATCTCGCCTATTTGGCAATGCTCGCAATCTTTCCGTTTTTCATCTTGGGCGCCGCTCTTTTCGATTTGATTGGCGGACGCGAAAAAGCGGTGGAACTGGTCACTACGGTTCTGATAGCGATGCCTCCCACGGTTAGCCGCGCGATTCAACCGGTCGCGGAAAATGCTATCAATGCCCGCGATGGTTGGCTTCTTTGGTTTGGTGCCGGGGTGGCGCTATGGACGGTGTCGAGTTTGATCGAATCGATCCGAGATATCCTCCGCCGCGCCTATGGCACCCGTGCCAGCCATGCTTTTTGGAAATACCGGCTGTTTTCCGCCGGGATCATTTTGACCGCGGTTATACTGCTGATCGTATCCCTGTTTGCCTCGGTCGTGATCGGAACGGCGCAGCAGGTGATCATCACCAATTTTCCGCAATTGTCGGAAGCCATCGGCGCGCTGCGTCTATCGCGGATCGTGCCTGCCCTTGGCCTGACCGGCTCGCTTTATTTGCTGTTCTATTCACTTACCCCGACCGAATACCGTTCGAAAGCCTATCCGAAATGGCCCGGCGCATTGTTCACCTCGCTGTGGTGGTTGTGCGTAACGACCGCGCTGCCGATAGTTCTGACCAGCTTTTTTGCCTATAATCTGACCTATGGCAGTTTAGCCGGGATTATCATCGCGCTGTTCTTTTTCTGGCTCGTCGGGCTCGGCCTCGTTATCGGGGCAGAATTGAACGCCGCTCTGGCGGAACCGGAATTGGCCGAAACCAGCTCAGAATCGTTCCCAGACACAGGCGCACAACAGAACGGTTAGGGTCGATGACCATCTGTAATAAGACCAGATACCAGAATGACACAGGGAGAATGCGACATGACACAGGCGATGCCAAAACTGATGAGCGGCAAGCGCGGTCTGATCATGGGACTTGCCAATGACAAGTCGCTGGCTTGGGGCATAGCCAAACAGCTCGCTGAACACGGGGCAGAGCTGGCATTTTCCTATCAGGGCGACGCTTTGGCCAAGCGAGTGAAGCCGCTCGCGGAGCAATTGGGCAGCGATTTCACCTTTGAATGCGATGTATCGAATATGGATTCGCTGGATGCGGCATTCGCAACGCTGAAAGAGCGCTGGGACACGCTGGATTTTGTCGTTCACGCTATCGGATTTTCAGACAAATCCGAGCTGCGCGGCAAATATGTCGACACCAGCCTCGACAATTTCCTGATGACGATGAACATTTCCGCCTATTCGCTTGTCGCTGTGGCAAAACGCGCTGCCGAAATGATGCCGCCTTTGCAAGAGGATGGCACTGGCGGGGGCAGCATCGTCACGCTGACGTATTATGGCGCGGAAAAGGTCATCCCGCATTACAACGTAATGGGCGTGGCCAAGGCGGCTTTGGATGCAAGCGTGCGTTATCTGGCCAATGATCTGGGCCCTGCGGGCATTCGCGTAAACGCAATCAGCGCAGGCCCAGTGAAGACGCTGGCGGCCAGCGGGATCGGCGATTTCCGTTATATCCTCAAATGGAACGAACTGAATTCACCGCTGCGGCGTAATATTACGATCGATGATGTGGGTGGTTCGGGGCTCTATTTGCTGTCGCACCTGTCATCGGGCGTAACCGGCGAAATCCACCATGTGGATGGTGGGTACCACATAGTCGGGATGAAGCAGGAAGATGCGCCCGATGTGGCGCTATCGTAATAGCTAAAAAGTCGGGACCAGAAGCCCGTCAAGACACGTAAAGTTATCGCGATGGGTCGAGCTGAATTTGGCTCAAAGACGCACGAAGAGTTGGATCACCTCGCAAAGAACGTGCCTCAATCGCAACGGCTATTCGCGGGCAATTGGTGGGCGCTTGCCTGACAGAAATGGTGTTCATGCCTGCGGATAATGGTTCATCGAGAAACACTGGTCCGTTGAGATCGCACCGCAGCTGGACGCGGATCGCACCTGTCCGACCGCGGCTGGCGGAATCAAGATCCAGCGAGATTCTCGATGGAGTACGTGGGTTTGGCAAAATACGCCGCGCCAACAGACCGCCTTGGCCAGGCCTCACAAACAATTCCAATTTCTGTCCATCGCGGCTCGGCTGTGCTCGAAAATCAGCTTCATCGGTTAGCTGCCAATCGAAAGGAGGATAGTCTGAAGCCCAACTAAGCAACGAATTGCCGTTGGATATTGGCTCGGATCGTTGCAGACCGTAATAGAGCTGCTGTGCGACTTCGATTTCACCTTGCGACACAAGTCCGCCAACCAATTGTTTGTCGAACAGAATGTTAGAAATCACAATGGAGTCGCGAATGCGGGCGATATTGACCTGCGCGCCCGGTTCATAAACCGCAAAAAGCAAGAACCGCTCGTGCCATGGCGATGTGCCATCCAAAAGATCGCGAAATACAGGCAATGTCTCAGGACGCGAAAAGGCATCCAGCAGGACTGGGAAAAACTCCGAATCACGTTCCGGCTTAACCCTCAAAATCTGATCAAGCGTAGTAATTGCAGCATGATAATCGCCGTCTTCAAGCCCTTCCTGTAAGACAAGGCCTTGAAGCGACAGCTCGCGGCGATTCAACCTATTCGCGTATTCAAGTATGGCCTTCCGGGTTTCCGGGGCGCTTTGCGCTATTGCGATGATCGCATGCGCTTTTGGCACGAGCGGATCGCTCGACATCGCAGCGCGAGCGATGGGTTCGGCCAGGTTCGCTCCTTCGTAAATATCTCCGTGCTGCGATACACCCTCAACAAAAATATCAAACGCCACGCGCTCCTGTGCCCGTCCGTTAGACGAAATCAAGGAAACCGCCTGCTGGGGCGCAGCTCGCGTTGCGACGCTGCTAATCGCCTGAACTCCCAGCACAAAAGATAGAGCTGAGGATACAACCACGACAGTGATCAGCCGAGGCAGGCGCTGCGTCCTCATTAAAACGACGCGTCTTGTTGGGCTGGGTTAAGCACGGCCTGGTTCGGCGTCCGCGGACGGGTCAATTTCGACATCTGTCCCGTATCCATAACCATAGCCGTAACCATAGCCGTAATCTGAATTGCGTTCCTCAATTTTAGTCAGGACGACGCCGTAGACTGGCGCGCCGGATCGCTTGAGCCGTTCAATCGACGCTTCGATGACGCGCGCCTTTATTTTGTTTGCCTCAATCACATAGAGTACGCCATCTGCAGCACGAGCGGTCTCAACCGCATCGGAGAGAGAGAGCAGCGGCGCGCAATCTATAATAATTTGGTCGTATTGATCGCGAACGCTGTCGATCAAGGCAAAAAGCCGCCGTCCGGCAAGCAGATCCGCAGGGTTTGGCGGGCGATGGCCGATCGGCACATAGTCAAAACCCAATCTTTCAATATGGATGGTTTCATCGGCAACTTCCAACTCCGTATTGGTCAGAAGCGCCGCCAGACCACCTTTGGCGTGACGATCCAGAACCAGTGTCGCTTCGAGTTTGGAATTCCGCAAATCGGCGTCAATTAACAACGTGCGTTTGCCCAATTGTGCGAAGCTGGTGGCAAGAGCAACAGATGAAAAACTCTTACCTTCAGCTGGCACAGTTGACGTCAGCAACAGTACCTTTGGTGCTCCTTGTGGAGTGAGGAAAACCAGATTGGTCCGCAGCGAACGGTATGCCTCACTTGTTTCAGAAGACCGCTCATTGAGAGTGTCAGTCAGGCTGGTAATTTGAGCCATTGGGATACCGCCCAACATAGGCAGACCAAGTTTTGCATCGACGTCTTGAGAAGTTCGGATTGATTGGCTCAATATCACCCGCAGGTAAACAAGCGCTCCGGCCAGAACGAAACCCGCAACCAACGCGATGGCCATGTTCTGTACCAGTGAAGGCGCAAATGGCGATCGCGCAACTTCAGCCTCATCAATCAATTTGATGTTGTTTTGGCCCGCGCCAGATGCCTCCAGCTCTTTCAGCCGCTGGAGTAGCGCTTCATACAGAGCCCGGTTGGTTTCGACCTCTCGCTTAAGGATGCCATATTGTATCCCTTGATTTTGCTGAGTGAGGAAGCGACCCTTTATCCGTTCTAGCTGGTTCGTGAGATCTTGTTCGCGCAACCTTGCGGATTGAAGAGCGGCGGAGGCTTCAGACAAGCGCGACGACCGCAGGGACCCGACTTCTGCTTGTTTGCGCCGCAAATCGGGATAGTCTGGGCCAAATGTTTGGCGAAGCACCGACAATTCAGCCTCAGCTAAAGCCAATTGCGAGACGACCCGATTGTCAGAGGTGCTATTAGCAACGTTTCCCGCTGCTACAGCCGCTTGCGCCTCAATCCGGTCCGTAACAGCCTCTGCAAGAGCCGAGTTAATGGCTGTAAGATCAGCCG
The DNA here is from genome assembly GCA_963789155.1 of uncultured Alphaproteobacteria bacterium. GTDB lineage: Bacteria > Pseudomonadota > Alphaproteobacteria > Sphingomonadales > Sphingomonadaceae > Erythrobacter. Next base: position 271,515 of record CAWBJN010000016.1, read on the forward strand.
CAAGTAAAGTTTGCGTAGCAGTGCTAGATCCCTCCGTCGTCCCAGTGTTTTCCAAAACCAGAATGCCATTGGCATTGGCGTAATTTACCAGTTCTTGCTCGGACTCTGAAAGCGTTCCGCGCAGTTCGGCAATCTGATCACGAAGAAACTCTCGGGCTTCAATATTGGTGCCGAAGCGCTTTTCGTAGTTGGCTGCGATAAATTCTGACGCCCAAAGATTTGCCATTTCCGCAGACACCGTTGGCGAGGGGCTTGAGAAATAGATGTCAAGCAGACTGGATTGCGTGATCGGAGAGACCTCTAACCTGTCCAGAAGCAGGCTTTCCAACTCGGCTGCGCTGGGTTGTTGTTCATAATCATAGCCAAAGGCCTCAAGGAATTCTTCATCTCTCTCAAGATTGCCAGCCTCCATAACCCGGCCCGCCATAAACCTTGACGTGAGCAATTCGTTCTGGGTGTTGAGATATTGCAGCTCTGAAACTTGGCCCTGGGTCTCTAGCGGATCGAGCGCCGTAACATTCGCCGCGACCTGCGCTACTTCGATGCGAGCGCTTGAGCGAAACTGTGGGGTCGTCAAAAGTGTCGCGACCAAGCCGATCAACAGGCAGATCGCGATAATGCTGGCGATCCAGAACCGAAGTGCTATCGCCTCAGCGACAAACCGCTCAATGTCTAGCGCAAAACCATCATTTTCTTCTGTCTGAGAATCGTACCCAGAGCTCCGCTGAGGCTGGTCGTCAAACTGATGATCGGGTGTGGTCAAAGAGTTCATTCGCCGACCCGATCAAGAAGAATGATCGCCGACGACAAAACAGGGGCGAATTGCAGAATGTTGGCAAGCCTTCTGGCGCCCGGAGAATCTCCAACCATCACGATGTCGTTGGGAAATAGCAAAGGATCGGCATAGTTCCCGCGCTGAATAGCCCCCAAATTATAAAGCCCGATATACCTTTGACCTGCGACCGTGCGCAACACGAGAACATCGTCGAGTTTCGCGAATTCGGTCAATCCCTGAGCCTGATTCACCAGACGCAAAAGGGTTGGCCGGCCGACAGCGGGGTAAGACCCCGGTCGCACCACCTGACCGCCGACAGAAATTGACGGAGGCGGAAATTCAGTTGGTATCACGCGAACTTGCGGATCCAGTAGAAACCGTCCTCTCAATCCTTGCTCAAGAAGTGTCGAGGCTTCACTCGGGGATTTGCCTCCAAGTTCAACGATCCCAATCAGCGGGAACCCGACCCTTCCCTCTTCATCAGTAAGAAATGTCCCACTTAGAGAGTCGGCCCCTACAACCTCGATCTCCAGCGTGACCTGCGAACCGATAGTGTAGAAGATTTCATTGCGCGGTTCAGGCAAAGCTTCAAGCTCCGTAACCTCGATGCCTGGCGCAGCTCCAAACGTTCGGTCAGTAGCGCAAGCGGAAAGCGCGAATACCGCGAACAAAACTACCAAGATTTTACGACCGGCCATAGTTCTCAACTCAAAAAAGGGGACTTGGCGAATACAAGCTGGAGTTTCAATTCCAAGGTTAAACCTCGTAACAACCCAAAGATCTATTTCAGCTTAGGATTCTCACCACCATCTGAAGCTTCAATCGTCATTGCCAATAGCAACCAAATCGCAATTGCTTGGAAGCCGGGCATACGCAACGGATAGTCAACAATCGACGCCACCATGATCATTAAAAACACTCCAGACCAAAAAACGGCCAGAGCACGGTTTTCACCGCCGAAGCGGAAAACGCGCATTGAATTTAGCACCAACCAAACCAATAGGATAGCGAGGATTGACACCATCGGCAATCCGCCTTCAATTACCAATTGCGCCCAGTCGTTATGGGCATGGTTGAGAAAAGCTGGCATCAACAGCTCGTTCGGCTCGTAAATGTTATAAACATCCTCGAACGATCCAAAGCCAGTGCCGACCAGCCAATGCAATGCCATCATGGATTCGAGAACCGGCCAAATCCGCCACCGCAAATCGGCCGCTGCGCTAGAATTAAAGGCGCTATCCAACCCAGGCGCAGCTCCGTTCATAACGAATAAGGCACCTAAGACGACAACTCCGACGATCAGGCCCGAAATTCGCTGCAACGGGCTCTTCACGATCCACGCTAGCGCTCGGCTCATAAAATTGGGGTGACCGCCGTCCCGCTTGTTGGCTCCGCTCTGTCGAAAACTGGCACGCGGCCCCACTTCTACGGTTAGATATATCATGATTGTGGCGACGGCGACCGCAAAGAAGCCCATGCCTAAGCCTGCCCGGGACCCACTGATCATAATTGCAATAAGGAGAGTCAGTACCACCGCCGCACCTGCAATGCGCGACCACGGCATTTTGATCCGCAGGGCCGGATCAAGGCCTAAACGCACGATGATGAGTACGCAGACAGCTGAAAAGACCGCAGAATGGTTCTCATTTGCAAAAATACCAACAGGCGAGCCAACGTTTGTGGATGCATAGAAATAGAGCGGGCTCCCCGCCCCGGTGACCACCTGAGCAATCCCTAAAAGCGCATCGAACACACCCATCGCAGCGACGAGAAGCAACAGGTCACGCGTTTTCAGCTTGAAGGCAAGCGCCAATAGCAAAGCGGTGGCCGGGACGATCAGGCTCGCCAACGAATTGAGCGATCGGCTGGGTACCAACGAAATCGGTCGCCACGCTTCGCCGAGGTCGGTTAGGCGATCAAGGTTGGCAACCAAGTCGCGGTCTGGAAGTTGCTGCCAAAGCGAAGGTGGTAGCGGAATAAGCTGCACGGCCATCCAGACGGCGGTGACGGCCAGCAGCAAACACAGGACCTTTGCCGCCTTCAATTCACGCCAATGGATGCAATACAGCGCGGGGATCAAAAAGAGTGCAGATAACGGACGAAGTGCGGCAATCTGGACAGCATCAGGCCGCGAACTGCCCCCGAGTAACGCAACTACAAATGCAAAAAAGCCGATAACGGCCCACCCCGGCACATTGCGAACAGGCGCGCCGGCCACACCTCTTCGGCTCGTAATTCTAGGCGGAATTTCATTCATGAGACGACCCCATGTAAGCTGTCGGACAACTCTTGCAAAGCGAAGATGCGCAGGTGCTTTCCCGTAGGCAATTGACCATTCTGGTTGGGGGCGCCACTACTATTATCTGCACCACAGGACTGCAATGTATTATCGGCAAGACCGCCGCCTGTGTTACAAGCTTGCACAAATACCGGAGGTGTGCGCTTCCATCACATCATGCCGTATCCAGCGGCACCAGCGGACCATGTCAGCTGTTGTAAAGCTCGCTGTACCGGAAATGGTGGGCCCAAAGATAGTTAGCCATTGTATTGACTAAATTTTTAGGTTCAAAGAGTTGGAATGGCTTTGACTCAAATATTCTGTTCGCAACTCAGAAAAGGCGTTTATGAAACTGAGGCATGTTCGCGAAGTGGGCGGTTCTATTCTGGCCCCGTGGTTTTATTGGATTGGCCGGGCCTTACCCAAGAGCAAACTTATTGATCTCGCGGTACAACTTGACCCCTACAATCTGCGTCCGGTCGAATTTTCACTTTCGTCTAAATCAAAAAGGCGGCTGACTCGGGATTTCCGGCTTGCTTCATTATTTGCGGCAAAGATCGAAAAGCATCTGGGCGAGGAGCTGCGCAAACTTTTATCAATTTCAGAATCTCAATATCTTCAAGATGTATTTGTCGCGCTGACCTATAGCCAAAAACGAAATGGCTATTTCGTGGAAGTCGGGGTCGGTTATGGGAGGGAAATCTCGAACACCTATATGCTTGAGAAGCATTTCGGCTGGAGCGGACTGCTGGTTGAACCGAACAAAGCTTCCCGCGAAAGTATTTTAGCATGCCGCTCTGCCGATCTGGATGTTCGCGCTGCGGCCTTTGAAGGAGGGGACATTGTCCAGTTTCAAGAAATTGTTGGCCAGGGAGAGCATTCCCGCATCTTTAGCACTGGCGTCGGCCATGAATTGAAGAACGCAGAAACCGTTACGTATGATGTTACGACGGTGTCTTTGACAGAGCTGTTTATTGAAAACAAAACGCCTACTCAGCTGGACTTTCTCTCGCTCGACACAGAAGGTGGCGAAGCAGAGATCCTCAAGGGATTAGATTGGAAGCGGTATCATATCGGTATTATCGCCGTAGAACACAATTGCGATGCCTCCACACAGGCCGAGCTCGATGGCATCTTGTTGCCACTTGGCTATCGAAAGGTATTGACGGAAATATCCGCAGTCGATGGTTGGTATGTCCATTCAAGTGTGAAGCCAGATGGATGCAATTGGTAAGTCCAATGTCGAACACCAAGCTACAAGGGGCGAATCCCTAGCGACAGCTGGGTGATTTTGGGCAAGGTATGCTGGCAGAATGAGGCCTTAGATGGCGTTGAGTCTAGTGCGTCGAATTTTCGGGACGACCGCCGCGAGAAATTCGCTGGCCGGCATGGCTGCTGGTGCCGTTCGGCCATTTGTAACACTGTTCACGCTCCCATTGCTGGCTGGGGCCGTCGGCTCTGATATGCTCGGTTTTTGGCTGGCAGCATTGGCAATCTTGGCGATCTTCAGCTGTTTGAATACCGGCATTTCTTCCATTGTGGTCACCGCAATCGCTAATGCAGAACCGCAGGCAACTGTTGTCAGACATGCCATTTTAATCGCGACGATATGTTCAATATTTTCAATTGCGTTGGGTGGTGCGGCGCTGGTTTTGATCGACGTTCCACAAACGTTCAATCTTCCTGAGAGTATTTCGGACCAGATGGCGTATGGCGTAATGATCATCGCCATTCTTGCCCTCGCGATCGGATTTCCAGGTCAAATCGGTCGCTATCTGGCAATCGGCAATCTGGAGGGTCACAAAGCGCAATTCATAGAAATGGTCGCGCTTTTGTGCGGGGCTATTCTTTTAATTGCAGCGATTGCGATGAACCGCAACGTCATAGCGTTAGCGGCGGCCTTTATGCTCGCCCCGCAATTACTCATACTGCTCCTTGGAACAATCTATGCGTCTCGCAAGCTGCACGAAGGTTCCATTTTTGGGAAGCTGCAACCCGCGCGACTTTTGAAAATGGTGAAAGAGGCTGCGCCAATGGCCGGCCATCAAGGAATGGTGGCCCTCAATCAACATGGCGACATTCTGATCGTGGGAATTCTTATAGGACCGGTCGAAGCGGCGCTCTATGGCATTGGGCAACGAATATGCGTGCTCGCCAACTATTTCATCACGCCTATAAACACCGCGTTCTGGCCTGAACTCACGACCTTTATCGCAAGGCGAGACACGCGCCGCATCAAGCTCTACTTTTTGAGCCAGTTGGGAATGAATTTCGTATTCGCATTGGCTTTTGCAGGCTTTATAATGTTATTTGGGAACACTATAATCGGCTTTTGGATGGGTGAGAATTTCCAGCTGAGCACAGCGCTATTGGCGGGACTTTCAATGGGAATAATTGCTTTCGCGCTCACGAATACGATGGAGATGTTGCTGAGAGCTCAGCAAGATTTTGCTTTCCTGTTTCGGTGCACAATAGTGGCCGTCCCCATCGCATTAGTTGCGAAGATCGCTGTTGCCGAAGACTGGGGTTCTGTTGGGGTGGCATGGGTTGGTACATCGCTCATTATCTTACTCGTCGGAATACCCTATGCGCTTGCAATATTCCGCTCGTCCGACCTCTCCGAAACCTTTCCGAATGAGGCATCGTGAATTATGGCTCAACGAGCAAATAATCGGCGGCAACACACTGGTCCCGAAAGATCGGATCCCAATGCAAAAATTGATTTGATCCTCGTTGCGGCCATATCGATCGGCCTCACGCTCACCTCCCTGACCAGCGAAGGGAGCCAAAGCGAATATTATCAATTGCCTGGGTGGCTTGTGGCGGTGCAGCCAATTTCCAGGCCCGGGGCGATCGCGATGTTTCTGATCGCCTTGGTCCGATATTTCCAATTGCGCGGTGTTTTCTCGCTTAGCCATCTTGCGGGTCCAGCTTGGGTCGCATGGATCATAAATTTGTTTTTGACGACCAAGGTTTTTATCTTGGGCGATGATTTTGATTTCTATGCCCAAGCTCTAGCCGTTTCGGTAATTCAGATTTTCTTGTTCGTAATATGTGTCGGGGGGGAGCAGAAAAGGCGTGGAAATCCAAGTCTAGATTCTTCTCTTCTCACGAACTTCGAAGCGAGTATCTTCGTGTTTTCTGGCTTATTTGCAGCTGTCAATCTGATCCTTTTGGTTGTCGCGCCTCAGGCCGTGAGCACGTGGTTTGGCCGGTTCTATGGGACCACCGCCAATCCTCAACACACCATGATGCTCAGTGTGATGTGTATTCCAATTTGCGCGCTAGTTCTCAGAGGCGCTAGACGGCCAGCAGTGCAGCGCGCGGCGGCATTGGCTGTGTTAATCGGCTTATGCACTGTGGTCTATGTGACCGGTTCACGTTCTGGATTCGTGACTGCGCTTGCAGTGTTGAGCTTTTGCTATGTCGACCGTTTTACCGGGCGAAAATTTGTCGCTTCATTGTACGGTATACTGATGATTGGAACGCTGTCCCTGATCCTGTTTGGAGGGCGGCTCTGGGGCCTCGTTTTCACCAGTGTGCAAGATCGATATATTACCGGTCGCGAGGACACGCGTACATATGTTTGGGTGCGAGAATTTAACGATTTCGTCCAGAATTGGCAATTTGGAGTACCACTTGAAAGCCACGGCCGACTCAATTTTTCTGAAACCTACTGGCTTTCAATTTCGAGCAACGGCGGCATTATCGCGCTGGGATTGGCTATCGTTCTGCTGACTATGCTTTTGTTTACTCTGTACCGCCTTACATTGGCAGGCATGAAGCAAGGCAGCCCGTTGCGTTACAGAATATATGCAGCTGCCTGCCTCGCAGTGTTCGCTTTGTCGATTGTGGAGTCGATATTGGCAGGAGTAATTGTAGCGCACACAATGATGGCAACAGGGTGTCTCGCAGTTGCATGGAACACTCTCACACCGCGCAGGTCACTTCGAACCACCCGGCGGCGCCAGCGCAAAGCACCGCCTGCTTATTCGCGTCCTCGCAATCCAGCCGTGCTTCAGTGATCACGGTTTTAAACGATGTGAAACGTTGGAGGGGGCTTGCATGAAAGGTCTGCAAATTTGGGCGCATAGCTATTGTCGTTCGACTTTAGGGTTTTACGATGCTTTGGGACAACGCCTTCGAGTCCCGTTTCGCATCTGTCTCGGGCGGTCCGGCCTCGGCCAGCGTGAAGACATCGGTTTTGATCCGGACGAATTTTCGCACCTCGAATTGATTGACCTGAATGGCGATACGCAAATCGCATCGAAGGCGCTGGACGAGCGCCGTGATTGGAACCAATTGTTCGGCACCTATCAGGATCTCGGCCACGTTCAGAACGCCTTAGATGTAGCAATCGAAAAAGGCTGCCGCATCGCGATTGGCTCCGAAGCGCCGTGCAACTTATTTGAGCCAAGCGTGAAACGCGTGGCGAAGTCGATCTATACTCGTACCCTCGCGAAACGTCGCGTCTCATCTGTATGCCGACATGCTGATTTTATCTTGAATTGGTCGGGTGACGGGGCAGACCCACTCCGCCAATTGGGGTGGGATTCGACAAAGATCATTCCGTTCGGATATTTTCCGCCCCCATTGGAAAATTCTCGATTTGTAAGTCGAACCGACGCGCATCACCGTGATTTTCATATTCTTTGTTCGGGCAGTATGACGTGGCATCGAGGCCAAGACGTGCTGATGGACGCGTTGGTCTTGCTCAAAGAATGGGGCATACCAATTAGAGCCACTTTCACGTCCAAAGGACCTTACGCCGATCATCTACAAAGCATGGCTGCTCATCACAAAATCGCATGCGAGTTTCCAGGATTTGCCTCAATGCCAGATCTGCTCGAACTGTATCAAAACTGCTCAATTTTTGTGGCTCCCGGGCGAGCGGAGCCGTGGGGCATGAGGGTCAATGATGCACTTCAATGCGGCGCGCCAATTGTGATTAGCGACGGGATGGGGGCAGAAAAACTCGTCAATGACTATGGTGTGGGCCTTACGTTTCGCTCAAACGATGTATTCGATCTGGCTTGGCGGATCCGTGAACTTGCCGCAGATGCGAATATGTACCGACGCATCAATCAGAACCTGTCTGACGCACGCGTAGCGCTTCTGCCCGAAGCCGCCGCTGAACGTGCTGTCACCAGTCTGTTAAGCAATTTTCCAAATTGGTCTGCGGCTTAGCTGCCATGAAGGTTTTGCACACCGTCCCGAATATTGACGAAGAAGCGTCGGGGCCCTCTTATTCCGTCCCAAGCCTCGTCGCTGCCGTGAATGCGATCGGCAACGATGCTGAAGTGGTCACCGTATCGGCTAAGGGGATTACGTCCACTCTAGGTGCTCCGGTACGCTCTTTTGAAGCCGATGAAATATGGCCCACCATTTTGCGGAGGCTTGGTAGATCGCGGGGGTTGGAATCCTATATTGCTGGCGGCAGTGCTGATATTATCCATGCTCATGGACTTTGGATGATGCCAACGATCTACGCTGCCAACAGGGCAAGAAAGTCGGGATTGCCGCTGGTTTTAGCACCGCGGGGGATGCTGGGTCGCGATGCTCTATCGTTTTCGCAACCGATCAAACGGACCTTTGGGGCTGTCTATCAGGATCGCGCATTACGCTCGGTTACATGCTTCCACGCGACCGCAGAAAGTGAATTGGAGGACATTCGTGCTTTTGGTTTGACACAACCTGTAGCTGTAATACCTAACGGAATTGATCTGCCATCGCTCGACAATGCCAGAACACACACCCCTGCCGCCAATCCCTACATCCTGTCGCTTGGCCGGGTGCATCCCAAAAAGGCATTGGATCGTTTAATCACTGCCTTTGCGACAAATGCGCAAAAGTTCCCCCAATGGCGTCTGCGAATAGTGGGTCCTAGTGAACAGGGCTATTCTGCGGTCCTGAGGGGACTGGCAGAAAGGCTCGGCGTGAGTGGGCAAGTTTCTATTGAACAACCGGTTTTCAATACCGCAAAAGTCGAGCTGATGCGATCCGCCGAACTTTTCGCACTTTCAACCCTTCACGAAAACTTTGCAATGACAGTCGCTGAAAGCCTTGCCGCTGAGACACCTGTCATTTCCACCTACGGCGCCCCTTGGGCCGGACTGACCTCCAATGGCTGTGGTTGGTGGATTGATTACGGCGAAAAGCCTATAGCGGAAGCATTGGAGGTTGCGATGTCGCTTTCCAGCGCTGAACGGCGTCTGATGGGTAGAAGGGGAAGAAAATGGATGCAGAGCGATTTCGCGTGGGCCGGCATCGCCGCGAAGATGGAGCAGCTCTACAGCTGGCTGCTGGGCGAAGGCTCACAGCCAAATTTCGTCTATCACAGCAAAAAACGTTGACGAAAAGGCAATAAAATGACTGATGTCAGCTCCAATCGTGCCGCGCGAAAGTGGACGCGAAGAGAGAAAATATTGCGGTTGCTTTGGGCGCTCATATGGCCCCTTTTTGGATTGAGCCCGCGCTTTTTCTGGGGCTGGAGACGGTTACTTTTGCGTTCATTTGGCGCGAAAATTGGTGAAAACGTACACATCTACCAGAGTGTTCGCATCACCATCCCTTGGAATTTGGAAATTGGCGACGAAGCTGCGATCGGCGATCGAGCGATCCTTTATGCGCTGGGCCCGATAAGAATTGGTCCGCGCGCCACTGTCTCGCAGGGGGCGCATCTCTGTGCGGGGACTCACGATTGGCGAGTTCCTTCGATGCCACTCGTCAAAACACCATTGATTGTGGCAGAAGATGCTTGGATTTGCGCGGATGCCTTTGTCGGGCCCGGCGTAACCGTGAACCGTGGCGCGATTGTCGGAGCCCGCGCCGTGGCCATGAAAGACATTGAACCACACACTATCGTTAGTGGTAATCCGGCAAAGAAAATCGCTGATCGCGTTGAGTGAAATACACTTCAAACTTGATCCACTATCGCAGAGATTTAGGGTGGGCAAAGCAAATCAATAGCTTTAACGGCTGCTTAGATGGCTGAACGCAAAGAATCTCAACTCCCGGTTACAGTCGCAGTCCCTGTAAAGAACGAGGAAGCAAATCTTGCGCGCTGCTTAGAATGTCTGGGCCGCTTCGCAGAGATCGTCGTAATCGATAGTGAATCCCAAGATCGGACCGGCGAAATTGCACGTGAGTTCGGCGCTAGGGTCGTCAATTTTCGCTGGGATGGTCGGTACCCAAAAAAACGCAATTGGTTCCTCATGAATGAACCCCCTACCCAAGATTGGGTGCTCTTTCTTGATGCTGATGAGTTCCTCAACGACGCTTTTTGTGACGAAGTTGCAGACGCCATCAAGAAAGGCGATAAGGACGCCTACTGGCTTTCATATGATAATTATTTCCTAGACAAACCCCTGCGTCACGGGATCGCGCAGCGAAAACTGGCTTTGTTTCGCACAGGCGTGGCACTCTATGAAAAAATTGACGAGGATGGCTGGAGCCAACTCGATATGGAAATTCACGAACACCCCATCGTTTATGGTGAGATCGGCGACATTAGCGCAACGGTTGATCATCGTGATTATAAAGGCCTCGCCCATTTCATCACCAAGCATCGCGATTATGCTCAGTGGGAAGCATCGCGTTACGATCTCCTCAAGCGCGATGCTGCCGCTATGACGGACCTGACTTCGCGACAACAATTCAAATATCGGCATATTACAAAATGGTGGTTTTCATGGTTTTATTTTGGCGTGACCTATTTCGCCAAATTCGGTATCCTCGACGGATCTGCTGGTTTCCATTATGCGGCCTATAAGGCTTGGTATTTCCAGACTATCCGTCTCCTCATTAAAGAAAACCAGCCTCAGCAACCACACTGACATCTGGATATAGGAGTGTCCCTTGGCGCGACTTTACGACAGCCGTAAACGTATTTTGGTCACAGGCGGGGCGGGCTTCATTGGCTCGCATCTTATCGGTCGCTTGCTAGAGCAAGGGCATGAGGTTCTATGCGCAGACAATCTTTTTACAGGGACTAAGCGCAATGTGGACCACTTCCACAATCATGAGCGCTTTGAATTCATGCGGCATGATGTGACCTTTCCGCTTTATGTCGAAGTGGACGAAATTTACAATTTGGCATGCCCGGCAAGCCCTGTTCATTACCAGCACGACCCGGTGCAAACGACCAAGACTTCAGTGCATGGCGCCATCAATGTTCTTGGCTTAGCCAAGCGCCTGCAAGCAAAGGTTTTTCAGGCATCGACTAGCGAGGTCTATGGTGATCCGCATGTCCACCCTCAACCCGAAGAATATTGGGGTAACGTCAATCCGATCGGCACGCGCTCTTGTTATGATGAGGGGAAACGCTGCGCCGAAACTCTATTTTTCGATTACCACCGACAGCACGGCTTAGAGATTAAAGTGGCCCGTATCTTCAACACGTATGGACCTCGAATGCATCATGCCGACGGGCGCGTTGTTTCAAACTTTATCGTCCAAGCGCTGCAAGGCGATCCCATCACGATTTATGGTGACGGCTCGCAGACCCGCTCTTTCTGCTATGTGAACGATCTGGTGGAGGGTTTTCTCAAATTGATGGATACCGATTCTGACGTGACCGGACCGATTAACCTGGGCAACCCAAGTGAATTTACGATGCTTGAGCTTGCTGAGAAAGTTATCGAAACCACAGCTTCCAAATCCAAAATCGTGTATCAGGACTTGCCGTCTGATGATCCAAAACAAAGGAGGCCAGATATTACGAAAGCAAGGGAGATGCTGGATTGGGAACCGACAATCCCGCTTGAAGAAGGCCTCAAGAAAACAACGGCCTATTTCGAGAAACGCCTTACCGAGCTTTCAACGCTCTAGATTGATTCGATGATCCGCCAATCTCTTAGATTTTTTGACGGGCCACGATAACTCCCAACAGTCCAACTGAAACCGTATGAAAATTTCTGTGATTACCGTTGTCTTTAACCGCGCAAGTACAATCGCGGAAGCGATGGTGAGCGTCCAGCAGCAGTCTTACGCCGATGTCGAGCATGTTGTGCAGGATGGTGGATCGACCGACGGTACACTGGAACAAATCGCTAGATTAGCGAACGCCGAAACCAGCCTCGTTACCGAACGCGACGCGGGAATTTACGATGCCATCAATCGCGGGATCGCGCGTAGCTCCGGAGATATCGTCGGCTTGATGCATTCGGATGATACATTTGCTCATGATCATGTCTTAGATACGGTTGCAGGCGTCATGCGCGATCCTAATGTCGACGGCGTGTATGGCGATTTGCAATATGTCTCAGCGCGTGATCCGATCCGTGTTATCCGGCATTGGCAATCGAAGGAGTACCATCCCTTGTTGCTTAAACGAGGTTGGATGCCACCACACCCGACCGTGTATTTGCGGAAAGAGGTGTTTGAGCGGTTTGGATCTTATGACACCTCCTTCAGCATTGCGGCAGACTATGATGCAATGTTGCGCTATCTGGTCAAAGGTCAGATTAGCCTCACATATATCCCAGATGTGCTTGTCAAAATGCGACTGGGCGGCGAAAGCAACCGTTCTTTTGAACGTGTCTTGCGAAAGAGTCAGGAAGATCTTCGCGCGCTTCGCAAGAATGGCGTGGGCGGGTTCGGAGCGCTCGCAGCCAAGAATGTCAGTAAGCTGGGCCAATTTTTCGCAAAGGATCGAAAAATCAGATGACCAAACGTGCTCTAATCACCGGAATTACTGGGCAAGATGGCTCCTACCTTGCGCAATCTTTGCTTGAGAAAGGGTACGAAGTGCACGGCATCAAGCGGCGCGCCTCGTCCCTAAACACCCAGCGGATTGATCACATTTATCAGGATCCACATGAGCCCAATCCCAAGCTAAACCTTCATTACGGCGACCTGACCGACACCTCGAACCTTACGCGGATCATCCATGAGGTGCAGCCGGACGAAATATATAACCTTGCCGCACAGTCGCATGTCGCGGTGAGTTTTGAATCACCCGAATACACCGCAGATGTTGACGGGCTTGGTACGCTTCGCTTACTCGAAGCCATGCGCTTTCTCGATCTCGGAAAAAAAACGCGTTTCTATCAGGCCTCGACGTCAGAGCTGTACGGTTTGGTTCGAGAAACCCCGCAGAAGGAAACCACGCCTTTCTACCCTCGCTCACCTTATGCTGTTGCCAAGTTATATTCCTACTGGATTACCGTGAATTACCGCGAGGCTTACGGTCTTTACGCCTGCAATGGGATACTGTTTAATCACGAAAGCCCGCGCCGTGGCGAGACGTTTGTCACGCGGAAAATCACACGTGGCCTCGCGAATATTGCTCAGGGCCTGGAGCCGTGCCTGTATATGGGCAATATCGACGCCTTGCGCGATTGGGGCCACGCCTCTGATTACGTCCGCATGCAATGGATGATGTTGCAGCAAGATGAGCCGGATGATTTCGTGATTGCCACTGGACAGCAATATTCCGTCCGCGAATTCATTATATGGTCTGCTGACACCCTGGGCATCAGACTTGAGTTCTCCAGCCAAGGTCTTGACGAAGTCGCCACAGTGGCAGCGATATCGGGAGATTCTGCGCCTGCATTAAAAACTGGCGACGTAATCATGCGTATTGATCCGCGCTATTTTCGCCCAGCCGAGGTGGAAACGCTGCTTGGAGATCCGACAAAAGCACGCGAAAAGCTCGGCTGGAAGCCCGAAATAACTGCGCGCGAGATGTGCGAAGAAATGGTCCTGTATGATCTGGATCAAGCGCGACGTCACGCCTTCCTGAAAGCCGGCGGTTTTGAAATGCCGGTGAGCGTCGAGAAGTAGGCAACAGATATGACGACAGTTTATCTTGCAGGCCATCGTGGTATGGTTGGTGCGGCCATTCTTCGCCAATTGAAGGCCAAGCAATACGCAGGTAAAGATCTAAAAATACTGACGCGAACACACGCTGAATTGGATTTGACCGATCAGTTGGCAGTTCGCGCTTTTTTGCAGAGTGAACAGCCCGATATCGTGATTTTGGCAGCGGCCAAAGTGGGCGGCATCCATGCGAACAATGCATATCCAGCCGATTTTATTTACGAGAACCTGATGATTCAGGCGAATGTCATACATCAGGCCTTCGATGCAGGCGTTCAGCGTCTCCTGTTTCTGGGTTCGTCATGCATTTACCCCAAGGAGGCAACTCAACCGATGCCTGAAGAGGCACTTTTGACGGGAGTTCTTGAATCAACGAATGAACCCTATGCGATCGCCAAGATCGCTGGGATTAAGCTGTGTGAAAGCTATAATCGTCAGCATGGGACGGATTACCGATCTGTGATGCCAACCAATTTGTATGGGCCGGGCGATAACTTTCACCCTGAAAATAGCCACGTATTGCCGGCTTTGATCCGGCGGTTTGATGAAGCAGCGCGCAACGGCAAGGAAGAGGTTGTTATCTGGGGCAGCGGTAAGCCGCGCCGTGAATTGCTGCATGTCGACGACATGGCCGAAGCATCGCTATTTGTCCTCAATTTGCCACACGAACAGTATGAGCTGAATACTGACCCGATGTTGAGCCACATTAATGTCGGTTGCGGACAGGATATCTCTATACTTGAGTTGGCTCAAACCGTTGCAGATGTCACTGGCTTTCACGGCGGCGTCGCAACCGACATGTCAAAACCCGATGGCACTATGCGTAAATTGATGGATAATCGACGTTTAGCGGCGATGGGCTGGTCGCCGAAAATTGGTCTACGTGAAGGAATAGAGAGCACATATCGCTGGTTTGTCGAGAATGCCGAAACGGCGCGGCTATAGATGCTGTCATCGCTTAGCACCAAAGTGGCTGCAATTTTTCGATATAGCCTTGGATTGACTACGCAAAAGACATATGATCGGTGCCGCGAAGGCGATGTCATCGGGTGTTGCTGAGGGTTCGCGGTCCAATTGAACGATAATGGTCGCGTGCGTGGTGTCACAGCAAGGTCAACAAATTAAAGCATCCTCTGTCGATGCGATTTGCAGATCCAACGTGGAGCAACATGTGGCTGATTTGGTGATGAGTCCAATCCCTCGCTGGAAGTTGGCCGCTTACCATGTTCGTGGCTTCCAAATCGGGCTGTCATAGCCATAGAGGAATAAAGTCTATTGCTTAAGCCTGCCACACCCTCAGGTCTTTCCGAAGAAGCTCATGGCGCTGCCGCTCAATCGTCACTGCTGAGACGGATGCTTGCCAATGGTCCATTTTCACTCGCACTCCAACTCCTGTTCGCGATTGCGCCGACCTTTATCCTTTGGGTCATGATTCAGGGCGGTTCCATCAATGATTCGAATTTCCGCACATCTATTCTGCTTTTGACCATTAGCGCTGCGGCAGTCTGGTTTGTCATGACGAAGCTTCGAGTTTACGCGAAATCGCGGCTGCTATCCTACGTCTTTCCGGTGAATTTTTTCATTTATAGTAGCCTCTTTTCAATCATAGCTGTGTTGCGGCTTAATTATTCAGCATACCAGTTGTTACTTGGGGCCGCAGGGGGCATTTTCGCCAGTTTGGTGATTACTATCTTGGCCCGCAATTCAATGCGATTTCAATATGTTATACCCGGCGGTCGGACAGACGAAATCGTATTGAGCGGCCAGTATATTGCTGCGCCCAGCCTGGTTGAAGTAAGATCCTTAGTGGAGGCCCAGCGACTGAATGGCTCGATCGTGGCGGATCTTCATCATGACCATTCCCCTGAATGGAAACGATTGTTCGCCGAGGTATCGTTGGCAGGATTGGCAGTCTACCATTACCGGCAAATCGCCGAGATGCAGTCTGGGCAAGTGAAAATCTCCCATCTCAGCGAGAATGACCTAGGGTCGCTCATTCCCAATGCTCCCTACACGTCAACAAAAAGATTGATCGATATCGCTGTCTCATTGTTGTTGCTTCCTGTGTTTTTGATTGTTGCTCTATTTGTTGCCATTTTGATCAAGATAGACTCGCCGGGCGGAGTGTTCTTTATTCAGGAGCGTGTTGGTTTTCGCGGTGAGACCTTCAAAATGATCAAATTTCGGACGATGCGTGAACAGGTCGCATCTGAAGGAGAAGGCGAACGCCGGCGCGATGCGATAACAAGGGACCAAGATGACCGCATCACTCGTGTCGGGAACCTGCTGCGCAAAACGCGAATGGATGAGCTTCCGCAAATGCTCAATGTCTTGCGCGGCGACATGAGTTGGATTGGGCCCCGGCCAGAAGCGCAGTCGTTGGCGGATTGGTACCAGCAAGAACTACCGTTCTACTCATATCGGCATATCGTTCCGCCAGGCATCACGGGATGGGCGCAGGTCAACCAAGGCCATGTCACCGAAGTCGAGGACGTAAATGCCAAATTACGCTTCGATTTTTATTACATCAAAAATATTTCGATGTGGATCGACATTCTTATCGCACTAAAGACGATTCGAGTCATTGTCACCGGCCTTGGAGCCAAATGACGCTCTGCGATGCGAGTGCAGTCTGTGGTGCAGAGTTTGCTAAATATTTAAAGTCATCGTTCAGGAGGTCACATGCGCACCGTCTTGATTACCGGATCAGCCGGCTTTATCGGCTATCATCTTGCTTCGCTCTTGCTGGCGGAGGGGTTTCGGGTCGTCGGATATGACGGGATGTCCGATTATTACGACGTTCGTTTGAAGCAGCGGCGGCATCAGATGTTGCTGCAAAATCCGAACTTTAGCTGCACGGAAGGTTTGCTAGAGGATTTCGACACGCTTCACGCGCTGGCGATGGCCGAAAAGCCCGATGTGATCGTGCATTTGGCTGCGCAAGCGGGGGTTCGTTACAGCCTCGAAAACCCGCGTGCCTATATCGATGCGAACCTTATGGGTGCGTTTAACGTTATGGAATGCGCGCGGGAATTGGGCGTTGATCACCTGCTGATGGCATCAACCAGCTCAGTCTACGGCGCGAATGAGGACATGCCATTTGATGAGCGGGAGAAGTGCGACACGCAATTGACGCTCTACGCAGCCACCAAGAAAGCGAATGAAGTGATGTCGCATTCTTATGCGCATCTGTGGAACCTGCCGACAACAATGTTCCGGTTCTTCACCGTCTATGGCCCGTGGGGCCGCCCGGATATGGCGCTGTTCAAATTTACGCGCGGCATATTGGAGGGGACGCCGATCGACATTTACAACAATGGCGATATGTTCCGCGACTTCACCTATGTGACTGATCTTGTGCGCGGTATTCGTTTGTTGGTGGATACGCCCCCGGTTAGGCCAGAGACTGCGGATGACATTCCGGAATGGGATTCGCTCTCCCCCGCTGCGCCATGGCGCGTCGTGAATATCGGGAATAGCGAAAAGGTGCGGCTGATGGACTTTGTCACCGCGATTGAGGCAGAGTGCGGACGCGAAGCGATCAAGAACTTCATGCCTATGCAAAAAGGCGATGTGCCTGCGACCTGGGCGGATGCGACATTGCTGCGCGAACTGACTGGATACGCTCCGCAAACTGAGGTGCGCGATGGTATCCGGCAATTTGTGGCATGGTACCGCGAATATTACGCGGTTTGACCGGCGTATTGTTTAGCTGTCAGATTCCGGAACAGGCAGCGCTTCCTCTCCTGGCAGAGGTGCGTCACGCTCTCGCTCCAGCCGTTCAAGATATTCGCGTTCGATCTGTTCAACACGGCTTTGTTCCGCTGCGGCATCGCCATCAATGGTTGAAAGTCGTGCTTGTCGTGCCTCTTCGATCAGGCGGCCAAAGCGGACACCTTCTGCCGCGTCTTTCTCAGCATAGGCTTGATCGATGAACTTCTCTGTGCAGCCGGTGATGCCGCCAGCGCCAGCGGGATCACAAGACAAAGTGCCAAAGGCGCCGATATAGCGAATGCTTTCAAACACCGAGCGCGGACAGAGTAGCGACGCTCGCAGTGTCAAGATAACATAAGAAAAGACGCCGAAAATCTGACCATCCAGAAACCATGCTGCAATCAGGCTTAAGATCGCGAGGGTAGGGCGCGAAAGGATAACGTGCAGCAAAATGCAAATAGCGTCCGCGCCTGTGGCTCAGGTCCATGCCCCGCACACATCCACGAGAATACCGTTTGGCTTGCTGTATGTTTTGAACGCGGAATGATTGACCAGAATCACGTGAATGTCAGCGCCTGCGCCCTCATCCATCGTGACCAAAGCACCCTGCTCCAGACCATTTGGAATCTCGGATATGTTCGGCTCGATGATGTAGAGCGGACCGGTGTGAACGCTCGCCAAGTCGCGCGCAATTTGCAACGCAGGGCTTTCGCGTAGGTCATCAATATCGGGTTTGAACGCGAGGCCATAGCAGGCGACTTTCACATCCGCCGCCGATTTTGAAGGATTGTCATTGAGGAAGGTTTCAACCGCATCCTGAACTTTGCCCAGCACCCATTTCGGCTTCCAGTCATTCACTTCGCGTGCGGTTCGAATGATTTTTGCGGTGTCCGGCGCCGATGACACGATGAACCACGGGTCAACCGCAATACAATGGCCGCCAACGCCTGAGCCCGGTTGCAGGATATTGACCCGCGGGTGCCGGTTGGCGAGCGAGATCAGCTCCCGCACATCCATATCCTGTTCGTCGCAGATCATCGACAGTTCATTGGCGAAAGCGATGTTCACATCGCGAAAACTGTTCTCTGTCAGCTTTGCCATTTCTGCGACGCGAGGACCCGATGCGATCACGCATTCTCCGGTCACAAATACAGAATAAAGCGACGCTGCCAACGCCGAGCAGCGCGGCGTGATGCCGCCGATCACGCGATCATTCGTGATCAATTCCTGCATGACCTTGCCGGGCAACACGCGTTCAGGGCAATGCGCCACGCAGATATCCGCCTCCTCCCCTGCGGATTGCGGAAAGGTGAGGTCAGGCCGCGCCGCCGCGAGCCAGCCCGCCATCGCCTCTGTCGCCCCGACCGGAGAAGTCGACTCCAAAATGACCAGATTACCTTTTTCCAGCACAGGCGCGATCGCGCGCGAAGCCGCTTCGATATAGGTCAGGTCCGGTTCGTGGTTCTCGCCCTTAAAAGGCGTTGGCACAGCAATCAGGAACGCCTCTGCCGGTTCTGGCGTAGTCGTCGCGCGAAGATATCCGCCGCTCACGGCGGCATCGACAATCATGTCGAGGTCGGGTTCGATAATATGGATCTCACCACGATTGATCGTATCGACTGCGGCTTGGTTCACATCGACGCCGATCACTTCGATCTTGCGAGATGCAAACATTGCGGCGGTCGGCAGCCCGATATAGCCCAAGCCGATAACGGAAACACGGTTGAAAGGTCTGTTCATAGCGCTTTCGATTGTTGGCTTTTTCCAAATGCGAGGATCGCGTCACGAATACGGTTGGCGGCTAGGCCATCCCCATAAGGATTGTGCGCGCGCGACATTGCGTCATAGGCGGTTTGATCATCCAGCAACCGCGATACTTCGCTTACAATCAAATCACTGTCTGTCCCGACAAGTTTGACTGTGCCCGCATCAACCGCCTCTGGCCGTTCGGTCGTCTCCCGCATAACAAGCACGGGCTTGCCAAGCGAAGGCGCTTCTTCCTGAACGCCGCCGGAATCGGTCAGGATGACATCCGCGCGCCGCATCAGATGGACAAAGGGCAGATAATCCTGCGGCGGGATCAATTTAATCCGATCATTCGCGCCCAAATGGGTCTCAACCGGGCCTTTCACATTGGGATTGAGATGAACGGGATAAATGATCTGCACATCTTCCCGCTCGGCAAGCTGGGAAAGCGCCGTGCAAATCCGCTCAAAACCATCACCGAAACTCTCCCGGCGGTGACCCGTGACAAGGATCATCCTGCGGTCGGGGTCGATACCGAATTTTGCGTCTAACGCTTCGCTTGTCTGCGTGTCAGATTCCAGCCGATCAACCACCTCGATCAAGGCATCAATGACAGTGTTGCCAGTCACGATAATATGATCGCCATTAACGTTTTCATCGAGCAAATTTTGCTGCGACCCCTTAGTCGGCGCGAAATGCAGCCGGGTGATCGCGCCTGCCACCTTGCGGTTTATCTCTTCTGGCCAAGGCGAGTAGATATTGCCGGTTCTAAGACCTGCCTCGACATGACCCACAGGAACACGGTGATAATATGACGCCAGCGATGCAGCCAGCGTGGTTGTCGTGTCACCATGGACCAGCACCAGATCGGGCGCAGCATCGGTCAGAACGTCTTTTAACCCCAACAGCGCGCCGGTCGTAACCTCAAACAGACCCTGACCCGGTTTCATCAGATCGAGATCGTAATCCGGCGAAATTTCGAAAAGGTTGAGCACCTGATCCAGCATTTCGCGGTGCTGAGCGGTCACACAAACCCGCGCATCAATCCCGGGATCTGCCTGTAAAGCTTTTACGACAGGCGCCATTTTGATGGCTTCAGGGCGGGTGCCGAAGACCAACAGAACTTTCATTTGCTGTGCCATTGTCACTCTTTCTGCCACTCGCTTGTGCACTCGGTTGAACCCAGCCGAACATAGGATGCAAAGTTTGAGCAATCCTTTGGACGTTCACACTCAGATGTATCAGTACCTGTCCCATTATCAGTGCGGCCCGATGGCGCCCGCACACGCCGCATCAATCCTATACCCCAATGCGCAAGACAAGGCCGCGCCGGGCTAAAAGACGATTTAGCGCAGATCTGGCAAAGCGAGGAGTGCGACCCGCATTTGTCGGCGCGCTCCTTCCCTAGCGACCAGTTCATGTCAAGCAAACCTGCGCTGCATCCGCGCAAATTAAGCATCCGATTTTGAGTTAACTCCCGGCTGTTTACATTAATTACGCGCGCAGAATGCAGGCTGAACTCCTGACGCTGTTCGACCGCGCGGTAAGCAATGTTGTAGTTTTGACACAAGGGCCAACCTAAGCTCGGACGGAACACTTGTAAAAAGTAGATATTACCATTTCGGAGGCAGAGTTTCTTGGCGCAGTCCGAAACTTGACCTAAAAGCATTGGACTCAGGGTCTGCGATCGTGACGGCGTCGGTTTCCGGCGACTTCGCGGCGTGCCGGCGCATTGTCCTCGATAAGCAGTAAAAAGGAGCAAGGCACATTCTGACATGCGAGTGTCTGACACGCGGCTGTGATTAATTGACAGGCTCTTCTGGTCTTGAAGCGCCCCGCAAACTGCGGTTTTCAGCTTCAATTCAGGGGCGCTGCGTTGATACAAGGCATTGGCACGACGCCGCTACCGGAGCTGGCGGTCTAATTACACAGGCGTTCTCGTAAACCGAATCGAGACCGAAATGGACCGGTTGGAATATTCAGCATGCAGGATGATGGTTTGAACTCAATATTATGAAAGTGGAACCGGTCGCAACCACCCCCACATCATTCTCTCGGCAGATTATGTCGTACGGCTCCGTGCAGCTGTTCGTGCATCTGATGTTGAGCGTTTTGCCCTCCATCCTGCTTTCGTTAAGTTGGAGCGCGGACCAGTTTGAACCGGTCAATTTTCAAAACACGACAATCGCGCTGACGCTGGGCGCAGTAGTCGGTTGGTTTGTGATGCACCGCCTGCGCGCCTACGCAAAGGCGCAATTGTTGTCATACGTCTTCCCGGTGAATTTCGTGATTTTCGCGAGCATTCTGTCGTTCATCGCAATCTTTCGAATCGAATATTCAGTGTATCAGTTTGCGACGGGCGCAATTGCCGCTGTTATTTCCAGCTTCCTGATCACCGTCTTCATGCGCAAGTCGGCGCGCCTGCAATTTGTCGTGCCCGGGGGAAGAAGTTCAGAAGTGAAGTTGGGCGGCAATTACGTTACCGCAGGCGATATCACGGAGCTGGAGGCGTTGCTTCAGGCCGGGCAGCTGGATGGTGCGATTATAACCGATCTCCATCACGATCATTCAGACGAGTGGGAGCGCTTGTTTGCCAAGGCCGCTTTGGCAGGCGTGCCGGTCTATCACTCACGTCAGGTGGCAGAGATGCAATTTGGTCAGGTTAAGATCGCGCATTTATCGGAAAACAATCTTGGATCGTTGATCCCGAACGTACCTTATATGACGACAAAGCGCGCCATTGATATCATCGGCTCGCTGGTGTTGCTTCCCGCGTTGCTGACGGCATTCCTCATCGTGGGCCTGCTGATCAAAATCGATTCACGTGGCAATGTGTTCTTTTTTCAAGAACGCGTCGGGTTTCGCGGCGGAACGTTCAAAATGATCAAATTCCGCACCATGAAGGTACGCGATTCGGCAGGCGAGGAACGCGCCGGGCGGACAGATGCCATGACGAAGGCCGATGATGACCGCATCACTGGTATCGGGCGCTTCTTAAGGAAGACACGGATCGACGAATTGCCGCAGGTGCTGAATATCCTGCGCGGAGAGATGAGCTGGATTGGACCCCGCCCCGAAGCGATTGCTTTGTCCAAATGGTACGAAAGTGAACTGCCCTTCTATTCCTACAGGCACATCGTTCGCCCGGGAATCAGCGGATGGGCTCAGGTCAATCAGGGACACGTTACCGACGTCAATGATGTGCGCGCAAAGCTGCGCTATGACTTCTATTACGTTAAAAACATCTCACTTTGGCTCGATCTTCTCGTGGTTTTGAAAACCTTTCGCGTAATCTTTACCGGATCCGGTGCTAAGTAGACCTCAATTTGAGAATTGGACTAAGGTCACATGCGCACCGTTTTGATTACCGGATCAGCCGGCTTTATCGGCTATCATCTTGCTTCGCTTTTGCTGGCGGAGGGGTTTCGGGTCGTCGGATATGACGGGATGTCCGATTATTACGACGTTCGTTTGAAGCAGCGGCGGCATCAGATGTTGCTGCAAAATCCGAACTTTAGCTGCACGGAAGGTTTGCTAGAGGATTTCGACACGCTTCACGCGCTGGCGATGGCCGAAAAGCCCGATGTGATCGTGCATTTGGCTGCGCAAGCGGGGGTTCGTTACAGCCTCGAAAACCCGCGTGCCTATATCGATGCGAACCTTGTGGGTGCGTTTAACGTTATGGAATGCGCGCGGGAATTGGGCGTTGATCACCTGCTGATGGCATCAACCAGCTCAGTCTACGGCGCGAATGAGGACATGCCATTTGATGAGCGGGAGAAGTGCGACACGCAATTGACGCTCTACGCAGCCACCAAAAAAGCGAATGAAGTGATGTCGCATTCTTATGCGCATCTGTGGAACCTGCCGACAACAATGTTCCGGTTCTTCACCGTCTATGGCCCGTGGGGCCGCCCGGATATGGCGCTGTTCAAATTTACGCGCGGCATATTGGAGGGGACGCCGATCGACATTTACAACAATGGCGATATGTTCCGCGACTTCACCTATGTGACTGATCTTGTGCGCGGTATTCGTTTGTTGGTGGATACGCCCCCGGTTCGGCCAGAGACTGCGGATGACATTCCGGAATGGGATTCGCTCTCCCCCGCTGCGCCATGGCGCGTCGTGAATATCGGGAATAGCGAAAAGGTTCGCCTGATGGACTTTGTCACCGCGATTGAGGCCGAGTGCGGACGCGAAGCGATCAAGAACTTCATGCCTATGCAAAAAGGCGATGTGCCTGCGACCTGGGCGGATGCGACATTGCTGCGCGAACTGACTGGATACGCTCCGCAAACTGAGGTGCGCGATGGTATCCGGCAATTTGTGGCATGGTACCGCGAATATTACGCGGTTTGACCGGCGTATTGTTTAGCCGTCAGATTCCGGAACAGGCAGCGCTTCTTCTCCTGGCAGAGGTGCGTCACGCTCTCGCTCCAGCCGTTCAAGATATTCGCGTTCGATCTGCTCAACACGGCTTTGTTCCGCTGCGGCATCGCCATCAATGGTTGAAAGTCGTGCTTGTCGTGCCTCCTCGATCAGGCGGCCAAAGCGGACACCTTCTGCCGCGTCTTTCTCAGCATAGGCTTGGTCGATGAACTTTTCTGTGCAGCCGGTGATGCCGCCAGCGCCAGCGGGATCACAAGACAAAGTGCCAAAGGCGCCGATATAGCGAATGCTTTCGATCTGGCGCTCTCGCGAAATATTTTCGCGCGAATCGCTTTGGCGCAGGTTGGATGGGATGCGGAAACGGTCGGCCTCGACCAGGATCTCGCAGATGACAATTTCACCCTCCACTGTCGCTTCTGGGCATTCGCTTTCGTCATAAGCGATCACCATATTGACCCGGTCACCCGCCTGATCCTGCGCCGCCGCCGGGCTGGTAAAAGCAATCGCCGCAAAAGGAGCGATAAGCGCGATGCGTGACAGGTGAGACATTGTGTTTCCTCTTTAATGCGCAGGAGATGCGCTTAATCTTTGGTGCGTCCTAAATATCAGTCGGTGAACCGTTTCTGAAGCGCGCATTTGGTGTTCGGCGTGATAGCGCCTCGCGCTCTTAGACCCGTTCGCTGACCTTGATCGCAATCCGGCAACCCAAACGGATCGCGCCCGACAGCAGCGGATAGGCAGGAGCATTTTCCGCGCCATTGGCCAGCGCCGCATCGCGATGCTCGCGCTCTTCCTCGCGAAATTGTTCAATCATTTCCGCCAATTCCGGCTCGGTGCCGGTTTCAGCCAACCGGTCCAGCTGTTCGGAATAATGCTTGTCGATTTCCTCCTCGACCGCCGCGGTGCAAGCCATCGCCGCCTCTGGCCCAAGCAGAGCGGTACCCGCACCCAGAGCGTAACCCGCCGCTGACCAGAAAGGATGCAACACAGTCGGGCGAACGCCGCGTTCTGCCATGACGGCGTCAAATCGCGCGCGGTGTTCTTCTTCTTGTTCTGCCATGTGCCGGATTTCGGCGGAATGCGGCCCGCGCTCACCCATGACAGCGAGCTGCCCTGCGTAAATGCGCGTCGCGCCAAATTCGCCAGCCTGATCGACTCGGATCATTCGGTGCAGTTCATCGCGGTCCATTATATGCTCCTGAAAACTTAGCGGTGCTTACTTCTTATACGCAGCAAGTGCCAGAACGGCTCCGCCCCCGATGAAAGAAATGAGGAAGTTCCAGCCAGCCAGCGACACGCCAAACAGGCTCCACGGCGCAACGTCACAGCGCACCAGCGGTGCAGCGGACACATCCATCACGTCGATCGCGCTGGGCAAAGAAGAACATCCGGTGATCCCTTCCCACCAGCCATATTCGACCCCCGCATGAAATCCGCCGATCAACCCCGAAGTGATGATCGCAAGCCCAGCAAGCGCCACCCAGACGCGGGCGGGTACGATAACATAGGACAAGGCCGCAAAAGCGAGCGCGGCAAAATGCGGCCAACGTTGCCACCAGCACATTTCGCACGGGAAAAGCCCAAAGACATATTGCGAGATATACGCCCCGCCCAACAATCCCGCAGGGATCGCCAGCGCCAGAGCGCGCGCTTTGTGTAAACCGTTCATAGCTCCGGCTTTAGAAGGTGCCTGCAGCTTTTACTACCGGCCCAGATTATTGGCCGAAATTACCAGCCGAAATTACCGGCGAAGCGCAACCGAACTGGCGGTCGTGCGGCGTAGGGTTTCAAGCGCGTAATGCAGCTGGAAATCGTCAACGCCCTGCTCTTCCAATTGCTCTGCTGTGAGCTGGAATCGCGGATCGTCAATATTGTCATCCTCCATCTCCGAATCGTTGATACCGAGCTCATTTATGAGATGGCCGCGCAAATCAGATTCGCGCGTGCGGAAACGTTCACGCAGGGCAAAGTCCGGATCGGACAGTTGCGGCACCCGGATATCAGGGGCAATCCCGCCTTCTTGTACCGAAGCGCCCGACGGCGTGAAATAGCGCGCCGTTGTGAGCTTCAAAGCAGCATCAGGGCCCAGCGGCAGGAGCGATTGCACCGACCCCTTGCCAAAGCTGCGCTGACCCATGACCAGAGCGCGGCGGTGATCTTGCAATGCGCCTGCGACAATCTCGGATGCCGATGCAGACCCTGCATCAATCAGCACAATGATCGGAACGCCCTCTGCCATATCGCCGCGGAACACGGTTTCGGCGTCATAAAGAATCGTCTCACCGCGGGCACGCCCGCGCTGGGAAACGATCCGGCCCGAATCAAGGAACAGATCGGACAAAGCCACCGCTTCATCCAGCGATCCGCCCGGATTGGAGCGCAAATCGAGCACCAGCCCGCCCATGCGGCCCGTTGCTTCGTTTTTCATCGATTCCCACGCACCGTAAACATCGGCGCCAACGTCAGCGGAAAATTCATTGACCGAGATATAGCCGATATTGCCGGCTTGGAGCTCAAAGGTAACCGGCTCCAGCTCGATAACGCCGCGTGTTACGTCGACTTCGAAAGGTGCATCGCGACCTGGACGGAAAATCGTAAGTCTAATCGAAGTGCCAGCTTTGCCGCGCATCCGGGCGACCGCATCATCAATGTCGCCGCCATAAATCAGCTCGCCATCCAAATGCGTGATGAAATCACCCGATTTGAGGCCTTGTTGATCAGCGGGGCTGCCTTTGAAAGGCGAAACCACCTTAACCGCGCCGTCCTCCATAACGACTTGCAGGCCGAGGCCTGAATAATTGCCATCGATCAGGTTCGTCAAACGCTCAAGATCGCTACCATCGAGATAGCTTGAATGCGGATCGAGCGCGGTGAGCATCCCATCAATCATGCCGCGCACCAGAGTTTCGTCATCCACCTCTTCAACATAATTGGCCTGAATACGCTGATAGACCGCAAAGACTTTCGCAAGTTCCGGCCCGGCGCGGCCATCGACCTGCGCCATTGTGACGGTTGTTGCGGGAATCAGCGCGACTGCGGTGACGAGAGCGGCGCTGCGAAGCAAGGCGGCGATTTTCATGAGGTAAGCAAGGCTCCTTTATGCGCAGTCGTATATGTTAGCGCGTCTGAACGCCAGATGAGAGATGCATGGCATGATGCGCACGTCCCGCTGCGGGGCAAGTAAGGTGGCTGATGTTATGCTTCGCCGCACATTCGCAGCTGCGCGCATATTTAGGATTAATCGATAAAATTGAGCGGGTTAACCGGTTCGCCGTCGCGGCGCAGTTCGACTGTAACGACAGGTTGATTGCTGCCCGTCACTCCCAAAGGCGCGCCCGCGATCACTTCATCGCCAACCCGTGCCTCTACTCGTGCGAGACCGGTGACAAGGCTGGTCCAGCCGCCAGCGTGTTCGATGATAACGATTCGCCCGAACCCGCGATAAGGCCCCGCAAACGCCACCCGGCCAGAGGCAGGCGCGACGACCTGCGCACCGGCAGCGGGCGCAAGTTCCAGACTGGTGGACCGCTGGCCGCTTTCGCGCAATTCGCCAAAACCAGCGATTGTGCGCCCTTGAACCGGGAGCTGAAAGCCTGCGGGCCGGGCATTGTTAGAGGCAGTGGGGGTTGGCGATGGACTGGCGGCGTTCGGCTCCCTTGCTCCTGCTGAGATATTGCTTGGCCGCATCAAAGGGCCGGGCAATGCCGCAAGCTCGCGGCGCAGCTCTGCCGCTTCGCCAATTACGTCGATCAATCCGTCGAGGTCGCGTGCTTCTTCGGCCAAAGCCAGCGCGCGTTCGCCTTCGCGCGCGGCGGTGCTCCGCGCATCTCTTGAGGCGAGTCGCTGACGTGTTTCGATTCCGGCCAATTGTGCGCGGCGGGCCTGCAATTCCTCTTCGCCCGCGCTCAGTTTTTCCAGGTCGGTCGCAGCCTGACGCTCCAACCGGCGGCCTTCATCCAGCTCTCCGCGCAAGGCCGAAGTGCGGCGGCGAATTTCTGGCACTGCGGAATCGAGCACCGCGCGAACATAGACGAGGTCTTTGAGCGACCCCGGTTGCAGCGCCGATAAAGCCAATGGACGCCGCGCCGTGGTTTGCAATGCGCCGGTCAGGCGAACCAGCGGCTGTTGCCGCACTGCCAACCGCGCAGAAAGAGCGGCGCGGTCCGCCTGCGTCAGCGAATAGCGCGCGCGTGCCGCAGCAATATTGGCCTCGGCTGCCTGAATTTGCGCAGCGACAGATGCCGCCTCACGTGCGGTTTTGTCAGCGGCCTGCGTGGCATTGTCGGCCTCCCGCGCGAGTCGGGCGGCGCGGACTTGCGCGCGCTGGCTTTCGCGGGTTGCGCGGTCGAGCTGCGCTTGCGCTTCTTCGGGTTCCAGCACCGCGACATCACGCTGCGCCCGGCTATCGGGAATAATCGCCACCAGAGCGAGGGCCAATGCGCCCAAAGAGGCTGAGATGAAGGCTGTGTTACGCATCGCGGCGCTGTTCTGCCTGAAGCTTACGAACGATGATAGGGATGACCTGCAAGAATACTCGCCGCGCGGTAAAGCTGTTCCATCAGCATCGCCCGCGCGAGCAGATGCGGCCATGTCGCCGGGCCAAATGCGAACAACAGATCCGCTTCGCGCCGCTCCGCATCCGAATGCCCATCCGCCGCACCCAAGATAAAGCGAGCCTCCCGCGTTCCCGTATCACGCCACTCCCCCAGCAGCGCCGCGAAATCCTCAGATGACATCGCCTTGCCGCGTTCATCCAGCAGCACAGTTTTATAAGGGGATTGCGGATCAGGAATCCGCCCGCCCGTTTCAGGAAGTTCGGTAAGCTTAAGGGGCCAAGTCAGCCGCTTCTCATACCGCGCCACAAGCTCAGCCTCTGGCGAACGGGCAATCTTTCCGCGGGCGATAACATGGAGGAGGATGGGAGGGGTGTCCTTTTTTGTTTCGCACCCCATCCGGGGTGCGGTGTCCTCGCGGCGTTTTTGTTTTCCCACAGCCCATCCGGGCTGCGAAATCCTCGCGCCTTCGGCGCTGCGGGCGGGCAGTCGCCCTTGCGGCGCTTCGCGCCGAGCTCCGCCACCAAGCCTTTCGATCCGGATTCGGGCCAAACCAAGGGCCAAAAATTGTTCGGCGGCGCAGGCGTCGCAAGGGCGACCGCCCGCCCGCAGATGCCCCGTAGCTAAGCGGAGGGATCAGCACTGAGGACGCTCGCCCGGATGGGCGAGCACAAAACAAATTACGCTCTTCCCATTTGCGGTTCGCCGCCTTCGAAAGACCACATGCGCTCTAGGTTGTAGAACGTGCGGACTTCTGGGCGGAAGAGGTGGACGACCACATCACCTGCATCAATCAGCACCCAGTCCGCCGTGGGCAGACCTTCGAGCCGCACGGGACCCATGCCCGCTTGCTTGACCTTTTCAGCCAATTTCTGCGCCATTGATGCCACTTGGCGGGTCGAACGACCGCTGGCGATTACCATATAATCGGCGACCGAGCTTTTTCCCTCAAGCGGGATTGAGACGATTTCTTGCGCCTGATCATCATCGAGCTGGCTCATCACCAGATCGTGCAGAGCCGATTCCTTTGGGGTGTGTTCGTCTTTATCAGCGGGCATATTCAAAACAGCCTTCAGGGGTGCCGCAGCGGCAGTGTGTGTTTGTGTCATAGACACGCGAGAATCTCCAAAATGTTGGTTTAAAATGGGCGCCGATGCGCCGAATGGCAAGGATTGTCGTAAGGGCAGTCACGCGGCTCATGAATTGCTGGACTCGTAAACCCGGCGAAAAGTGAGAGGATCGCGCGCGGGCGCTCCTGTGAATTGTTGCGCCCAATCGGCATTATTGCGGCGGATCGCGGTGGCCGATCGTGGGTCAGGATCGAAACGCATAAACACCAGTGCCGGTGCGCTCCTCTTGCGCCCTCTTCGAATACTGGCAGCAGACACTCGGTAGCGTCTGAGCCATGCCATAGCGGGGCTCGTCATAGCCTCCCTGTTATAACCAGGCCGCGCGATCACTGCAATCGGCATCGTGCGCGCGATATCACGCCATGCTTTCCACCGGTGGAATTGCGCAAGATTGTCTGATCCCATCAGCCACACGAATTGTCGTTTGGGATAACGCCGCTTGAGCTTTCGCAATGTGTCGAGTGTGTAGCGCGTGCCCAGTTGCTGCTCAATGGCGGTCGGGACTATCGGCGCGCGCCGCGCCTGTGCAATCGCCGATTTTAGTCGCACGGAAAGCGGCGCCATTCCCTTGACCGGCTTCAGCGGATTGCCGGGGGAGACCAGCCACCACGCCTCGTCCAGACCCAATGCATCTATCGAAAAGCGCGTGATGCGGCGGTGTCCGCCATGCGCGGGATTAAAACTGCCGCCCAAAAGCCCGGTCAGCATATTTATGGACGCGCCTGACCGCTGCCACGCACCAGCCATTTGTATGTGGTTAGTCCTTCAAGAGCCACCGGCCCGCGTGCGTGCAACCGGCCGGTCGCAATCCCGATCTCTGCGCCCAGCCCAAATTCGCCTCCGTCGGCGAATTGCGAAGACGCATTGTGCATCACAATCGCGCTGTCGACGCGGGTGAAGAATTGCTCCGCCACGCTGTCATCGCTCGTCACGATCACATCAGTATGGTCGGAGGAATGGCGCGCGATGTGCGCAAGCGCTTCATCTAACCCGTCGACCACAGCGACTGACAGGATCGCGTCCAGATATTCGGTGTCCCAATCCCCCGGCTGCGCGCTGATTACCCTTGTATCAAGCGCCTGCGCGCGGCCATCACCGCGCAGTTCGCAGCCGCCATCAATCAGCGCGGCAATCAGCGCGCTTGCACCTTCGAATTGGGCATCAATCAACAGCGTTTCCATCGCCCCACAAATGCCCGTGCGACGTAGCTTAGCATTCACTGCAATGTCGGTCGCCATCTGCGGATTAGCGGCGGCGTGGATGTAGGTGTGACAAATCCCGTCGAGATGCGCGAGCACCGGCACACGGGCATCGGCCTGCACCCGCTCCACCAGACTTTTGCCACCGCGCGGTACGATCATATCGATCAGCCCTGCAGCGCAGAGCATTGCGCCCACCGCGGCACGGTCCTGTGTTGGAATAAGCTGGACCGTCGCTTCAGGAACGCCGCCTTCGATCAGACCAGCGGTAAAGCTAGACATGATCGCGCGGTTGGAATGCACTGCCTCGCTCCCCCCGCGCAGCAGCGCCGCATTACCCGCGCGAACACACAGCGCCGCGGCATCGGCGGTCACATTGGGGCGACTTTCGTAGATGATGCCAATAATGCCAATCGGAACGCGCACTCGGCTGAGTTTAAGGCCATTGGGCCGCTCTGATGCGTCGATCACTTCGCCTACGGGATCGCGCAATTTGGCCACCGCTTCGATCCCAGCAGCAACGCTCTCCAGACGCTCTTTATCGAGAGCCAATCGGTCAATCATCGCAGGAGCGAGCCCATTTTCACGCGCCGCAGCCAGATCTTTCGCGTTGGCATCAAGGATACCGTCTGCATCGGCGCGCAAATGCTTTGCCGCCAGCATCAAAGCCTGCGCCCGAGCCTCACTCGGCATGGCAGCCAGCACACGTTGAGCCGCGCGCGCGGTAATTGCCAGATCAGCAATCAGAGCTTCTGGCTGATCGGCACGTGAGGCGGCATCTACGGCCGGAAGGGAGGTGTCGATATGATTCATACTGGTTCCAATAGCAGGGTGATGCAGCGCTGTCAGCGTGCCGTTGTTCGGCAAGATTTCTGCAAAAATGCAGATCAATGGGGTTAACGAAATCTTCCCGATTCGCTCCCGAATTTACCGAAAGGTCAATTTGTAAGTATGCGACAAAGTTGGAGTTCGCGACGTTTTACCAGCGCAGGGAACGCTTCACCGCAACAACCCAACGGTTCGGCTGTTAGCCGGGAACCAAGATTCGATTCTTAAACGATCGCTTGTTACTCGCCACGCTCGCAGCGCATAAAAAAACAGGCGCGCAAAATAGTAAGGGCCGCTTTGCAAAATCTGAAATCGAAACGTCCTTGGAAGGAGAAGCTGCGCGAGTGGTTTCCCGACCGAGAGTTTTTCATGCGGTCGCAAGGCCAAGTTCGATTTATCAAAGTTTCGTCAAAATTGCAGATGGGCGCAGCAGCGGCTGTCGCCCTCCTCGTTGCCGGTTGGGCTGGCTCAATGGGCGTTATGGCTTGGAACAACTACGCGGCTGAAGCCAGCATCGCTTCCTTTCAAGACGAAAAAGCAAGGGTCGCACAAAGCGAAGAACGTATTGAAGCCTATGGCAGCGATCTGGATCAGGTCGTCGAAGACCTGAACGCGCGTCAAGAAGCGCTCGACGCGATGGTTGATATGCTGCCTGACGATATTCAGACGGTCGATACCAATGTCACCGATTCCAGCGATGAGACAGCGGAAACGGTCAAGCAGATCGGCGCAATGTTCCCCAGTGCGCGCGGCCTCGCCGAAATCGAAGCGCGCCAGCTGGCCTTTGTTGAAAATCTCACCCGGTTTGCCGATTGGCGAGCGCGCCGTGCCGAAGTGGCGTTGCGCAAACTCAACCTTGATCCCGGTGCCATGGCGGCCGCAACCCGCGCTGAGCTTGAATCAGCGATGGGTGGTCCGCTCGAAGTTCTCTCAACATCCGCCGATGGTTCACTTGACCCGCGTTTTGAGCGGCTCGGATTGAGCCTGGCTCGCATGTCCGTTCTGGAACGCGCATTGGACGGTGTGCCGCAGGTCGTGCCCGCCGCCAATCACCGCATAACTTCGGCCTTCGGCTATCGCAGCGATCCGTTCACCCGGCGCGGCGCAATGCACAGCGGCATTGATTTCAAAGGCGCGCATGGATCACCAATTTTTGCCGCTGCAACCGGCTCAGTGTCTTTTGCCGGCTGGAAATCAGGCTATGGCAAAACGGTTGAAATCACTCACGCTAACGGTCTGATGACCCGCTACGCGCATATGTCACGGATCGACGTGAGCGCCGGGCAACCTGTCGACGCGGGCGCGACAGTCGGCGGGCTTGGCTCTACAGGTCGTTCAACCGGTCCGCATTTGCATTTTGAAGTTCGTATCAACGGCCGTGCGGTTAATCCGCGGCCCTTCCTGGAGACCGCACCTGATGTTCTCAAAGAAGCCCGCGGAAACGGAGCGGCCAGCCCCTCCGCAAATCCCGCCCGCCCCTAATTCCCGAGGAAAGAATATGGCTCAAGGTAGTTCGACATTTTCGGTTATCGGATCGGATGTGAAGATTAAGGGCGACGTCAGCGCATCGGTTGATCTGCACGTCGACGGCACAATCGAAGGCGACATCAAATGCGCCAGCCTCGTGCAAGGTGAAGGCAGCACGATCAGCGGAGCCGTGATTGCTGAAACCGCGCGGATGTCTGGCAAGGTTGTCGGATCGATCACTGCGAAAGAACTGGTTATCCTGAAAACCGCCAGAGTCGAAGGCGATGTGCATTATGATGCGCTGACCATTGAGCAAGGCGCTCAGGTTGATGGCCGTTTCGCGCCAAATGGCCAGCGCAAGGCGGAAAATGCCACTCGTCCGGCGGTAAAGAGTGCTGAGCAAGACCTACCGTTGCAAATCGCCAACTGAGCAAGGGAGCTTTGGCTCCTAGACCCAATTCAAAACGCCGCGACCCACTGGGGTTCGCGGCGTTTTTTTGTGGTGATTCTTGGAGGACTTCGGCGCGCGCGTTCGTGGGCGGCCTCAGAGAACTTCGGCGCGCAGGGCCTTGCGATCCAGTTTACCGATAATGGTTTTGGGCAGCTCTTCGCGGATCACCACTTCATCCACCCGCTCATGCTTGCCGATGCGGGTGTTGAGCCAGTCTTTCAGAGCGTCTCCGCTCACATCTGAACCATTTTCCAATGTGACATAAGCACGCGGAACTTCGCCGCGATAATCCTCGGGTACGCCAATCACCAGCGCTTCCTTCACCGCTTCGTGTTTCAAGATCACATCTTCGACAACGCTGGGGAAGACCTTGAAACCGCCGACGGAGATCATGTCCTTGATCCGGTCGACAATCTCAAGAAAGCCATCTTCGTCCACTTGCGCCACATCGCCGGTGCGCAAATATTGCTTATCTTCGCGTGTTACAAACACCTCTTCGGCGGTTTCTGGCCGGTTCCAATATCCGCGCATGATTTGCGGACCGGATATTGCAAGCTCACCCGGTTCGTTTTCTGGCGCCAGTTTGGTGGGGTCTTCCTTGTCGAGCAGCACAATTTGCGTGCCCGCGACCAATTGCCCGATTGTGCCGCGTTTGCGAGTGCCTTCGTATGGGTTCGCCGACACCACGCCTGAACTTTCGGTCAGGCCGTATCCTTCGACCAACCGCACGCCGGTGACCGCCTCAAACTTCTCATGAACCGGAGCAGGCATCGGTGCGCCGCCAGAAATGCAGACCTTGAGCGATGACAAATCGGTCTTGCTCAGGTCCGGGTGATCAAGAAGCGCCTGAAACATCGTCGGCACGCCGGGAAAACCGGTGGTCTTGTATTTCTGGATCGTCTGCAAAACCTGGCCAGCATCAAAACGCGGGACCATCGCGATAGCGGCGCCCGTCGCGACCGAATGATTCAGCAGCGCAGTGTTCGCAAACACATGGAAAAAGGGCAGCGCCCCCATGAAGACTTCTTTGGTGGGGTCATCAAACGGATTGATCGCGGCAATCTGCTGTGCGTTTTGCGACAATTGATCGTGACCCAGCATCGCGCCTTTGGGTCGCCCGGTTGTGCCACCTGTATATTGCAGCAGCGCCAGATCTTCTTGGGATCAAGCTCAGGAAGTGCCCCGCCTGCATCACCCAGCATATCGGACCATCGCCGCGTCGACTGGCTCCATTCGACTTTAGCAATCTGACTGCGCTTGAGGATTTTAAGCGCGGTGCCCTTTATCCACGGCAGCATTTCAGACAGCGAGCCGACGATCAAAGTTTCAAGATCACTGCTTTCGAGCACTTCGGCGGCGTTGCCATACAATTCTGGCACATCGACCGTCACCAGGACACGAGTGCCGCTATCACCGACCTGCCACGCCAATTCTTCGACTGAATAGAGCGGAGAGAAATTGACGACGATCGCGCCCGCCATCATCGCCCCATAATAGGCAGAAGCATAGATCGGCACATTGGGCAGAAACAGGCCGACCCGGTCGCCTTTTTTGATACCGCTGGCGATCAGTCCAGCGGCAAAGCGCTGCGCCTCAGCAAAGATTTCGCCATAAGAAAATGTCCTGCCCAGAAAGTGCAGGAAAGGCGCTGCCGGATCACGCCGAACGGTGCGCTCCAGCATTTCGGGCAGAGTCAGCGGTTCAAATTGCGTGTCCCACGGGGTGGGATGGTGATAGGCAGCGTTATTAACATACATGTCAATAAATATGGCCGAACAACTTTGCGTGCACAAGCGATAGTGCGCCAAAAAATCCGGTTTTCTCTGGCTAACGCCTTTGAAAGGGTCGCGAGTTAGTCGCTAGGGGCGTCATCGTCCTCAGCTGGCGGCTGAGCAAAGCCTGATGTCGAAGGGGCCACGTCGCCCGCCTCTTCCGCTTCGCGCTTTTTCGCCAGCCATTCTTCTGCTTCAGCTTCTTGCGCGGCTTGGGCGGCGGCTTTGACATTGGACGCACGCTCTGCATGCAGTTCCTCGATCAGTTTTTCGCGATCCGTCCGCTTGTCACCGCCTACGGCCACTTCGACTTCTTCTTCGGTCACGCCGGCGCGCTTGGCGGCCTTGGCAACTTCGCGGTCGAGTTCACGCTGCGAACACAGGCCCACGGTCACAGGATCCTTGGGCTGGATGTTTTGAATGTTCCAATGCGAACGCTCTTTAATCGCGCCGATTGTGTTGCGTGTGGTGCCAATCAGCTTGGAGATTTGCGCATCCGAAAGCTCCGGGTGATTGCGCAGCAACCATGCGATGCCGTCGGGCTTATCCTGACGCTTCGACACTGGCGTATAACGCGGGCCCTTTGTGCGGGTCACTTCGACCGGAGCCTTGTGCATTTTCAGCGAATAGTTTTCGTCCGCCTGACCCAGCTCAATCTCGCCCAGCGTCAATTCGCCTGCATGGACAGGATCGCGGCCGGTATATTTGCTGCCGGCAAGATCATCGGCCATCGCTTGCACTTCAAGAATGTGCAGGCCGCAAAATTCAGCTATCTGCTCAAATGAAAGGCCCGTTTGATCGACCAGCCAAGTGGCGGTCGCATGTGGCATCAGCGGTTTCGGCTGGGTTGGCGCTTTGGCCATGGAACGAAAACTCCGTCAGAAATAATAAGGGCCGCCCCTTGCGGAGCGGCCATTCGTGGGTGCTAGATAGGCGAAAGGTGCGCAATCAGCAAGGATTTGCTTTGGGTGGCACCTAAACAGCCGGTGCAGCGCGCAAGGAAAGGCTTCGCTCTCCCTCTAAAGCAACCAAACCGGAAAGAAATTGGCGGGTCGCCGATTCCCACGAATAGAGCGCTCCATATGCGGCGCAGTCAGCACGGTTGCGAGTGCCAGCAGCCGTAATTGCGTGCCCCAGATCGGCCGAAAGCGCTCCCGTTTTATCGGTCACGATATCGGCTGGACCCGCAACCGCGAACGCGGCGACCGGAGTGCCGCATGCAAGTGCTTCGATCATAACCAAGCCAAATGTGTCGGTTTTGCTGGGAAAAACAAAGACGTCGGCTCCAGCGTAAAATCCCGCCAGATCAGCGCCCGACCGAACACCCATAAAATGTGCCTCGGGATATTTGGCCTGCAAGGCCGCACGCGCTGGACCATCGCCGACCACGACCTTGGTGCCCGGGGTGGTGCTCTGCAAAAACGCTTCGATGTTTTTCTCAACTGCAATCCGCCCAACATAAAGCAGAATCGGCCCAGTCATCGTAGCGTATTCGGGCGGCGGCGGTGCGCTGGGCGAAAAGCAACCAAGATCAACCCCGCGGCCCCAATGGCTCAGATGCGAGAGCCCTTTTGCACGCAGTTCTTTACGGATGGACTCGGTGGCCACCATGATGCGCTGGGCCGGCCGGTGGAACCATCGGATGTAAGGCCAAAATACATCCGCCGATAATCCCGTACGGCGCGCAAAATATTCGGGGAATTGTGTGTGATAAGCGGTGGTGAATGGTATGCGCCTGCTGACGCAGTACCACCGGGCGGCAAAACCCAAGGGGCCTTCGGTAGCGATATGCACAGCCTCTGGCCCTACCCGCGCCAGCGCGCGCCCAACTACACCGGGCGTCGTCATAGCGAGCCGTATTTCAGGATAGGTCGGCGCGGCCATGGATACATAGTCTTGCGGTGAAATCACGGTTACATCATGACCCCAATTGCGCAGAATATCGCAGGTATTGGTGAGGGTGCGGACAACGCCGTTGACTTGCGGATGCCAGGCATCGGTTACAATAGCGATGGACTGGGGCGCATGGCTGCTGCGTGTGCCGAAATACTGGCGATCGAATATGGCGGGCTTGTTCATGCCGCCTCCAACGCTTGTTTGCTTTCCGCGATTTGGCGTTCTTCGCTGGCTTCTGCCAGCTCGTCGCGTGTCCTCATCACATCGGCCCAGTGAACGATCTCCATCCGGCCATCATGGTGCTCGACCAAGGCATTGCACCCCTCAACCCAGTCGCCATCGTTCCAGTATTCGACCCTGCGGCCTTTATGCTGAAAAACACGCGCCTCAGCGGTGTGAATGTGCCCGCAGACAACCCCGTCCACACCGCGTTCACCCGCCGCTCTTGCAACGATTTCTTCATATCGGGAGATAAACTCTACCGCGTTTTTGACCTTGTGTTTGGCCGCCTTAGACAGCGACCAATAGGGTTTGCCCAGAGCCTTTCGTGCGGCGTTCACCACCAGGTTAAGCCGCATCGCACCTTGATATGCCCAATCCCCAATGAACGCGAGCCAACGATGCGACAGCATCACCGCATCAAATTCATCCCCATGCAACACCATCAAGCGCCGCCCATCTGCCGTATCGTGAAAAGCGGTGCGGACGATTTCGATCCCGCCGAAATTCAAACCGGTGAACTGGCGAAACATCTCATCATGGTTGCCCGGAATATAGATAATCCGAGTGCCGCGCTTCGCCCGTTTGAGCAATCGCCACGCAATGTCATTATGTTCGGTTGGCCAGTAGAATTTCTTCTTGAGCTGCCAGCCGTCGATAATGTCTCCGACAAGATACATAGTCTCGCTGTCGGTGTGATCGAGAAAGTCGATCAGCATGGCCGCATTGCAGCCTTTCGTGCCTAGATGGACGTCACTAATCCAGATCGTACGATATTTGGTGCGCTTTACGTCGGCTGGATCGGGCCCCTCAGGCTGGGAAGCGAGCGGTAGGTGATGTATATCTTTTGAATTCGCGGACAACATAAAGTCGGTCATAAAACCCCCGGACTTAGCCTGTGTTGTCCA
Organism: uncultured Alphaproteobacteria bacterium; assembly: GCA_963789155.1. GTDB lineage: Bacteria > Pseudomonadota > Alphaproteobacteria > Sphingomonadales > Sphingomonadaceae > Erythrobacter. The sequence goes on from CAWBJN010000016.1 coordinate 309,664, forward strand.
AGGGCTATGACAGCTATTTGTTACAGGCGATTCACAGTGGTATTACGGATCGGGGTCAGACCGCCATAAATTGTCAGTCGCCTGTCATTTCAAGCGTCACTTCAAGCACAATTTTTCCGATGTGCTCTCCCGCTTCCATGCGGGCATGCGCGGCAGCAGCCTCTGCCAGCGGGAAAGTTTGGTCCATGATTGGGGCACACTCCCCTTCGGTGAATAGGGGCCAGGCATTGGCGGAAATCTCATCCGCCAGTGCCGCCTTGAACGCATCGGATCGCGGGCGCAGCGTCGATCCGGTCAGCGTCAGCCGCCGCATCATCACCATCGGCATGAACAATTCTGCCTTCACCCCGCCCAGCACGGCGATCGTCACATGACGTCCGTCTTCGGCAAGGCATTTGAGATTGCGCGGGACATAATCGCCCGACACCATATCGAGGACAATGTTGACGCCCGCGCCGTCTGTATATTTTGAAACGGCCTCAACAAAATCTTCTTCGCGGTAATTGATGGCAAGATCGGCGCCCACTTTGCGTGCGGCCTCGCATTTGGCCTCATCACCGCAGGTCACGATCACTTTCATATCAAACGCTTTGGCGAGCATGATGGCCATTGTGCCAATGCCTGAGGTGCCGCCATGCACCAGCAATGTCTCGCCATCGCGCGCCATGCCGCGCTCAAAAACATTGTGCCACACGGTGAACAGCGTCTCTGGCAATGCCGCCGCGCTCTTCAAATCCATATGATCCGGCACGGGCAAACAATGCTGCCACGGCGCGGCGCAATATTCAGCGTATCCTCCGCCCGGTGTCAGCGCAGCGACCCGCGCGCCGAGCATTTCGGATGGTACATTTTCGCCCACAGCGACGACTTCGCCGGCCACTTCCAAACCAAGTATCGGAGAGGCACCGGGTGGCGCAGGATAATGACCCGCGCGCTGAATACAGTCGGGGCGATTTACTCCGGCAAAAGCGACCTTGATCAGTACATCGCCCGCCCCAACCGCAGGTATCGCGACCTCTTGCGGAATCAATACGTCAGGCCCGCCCGGCGCCGTCATACCAATGGCCGTCATTGTTTTTGGAAGAACAGCCACACTCGCTTCAACCATATTTACCGCCCCTAAAGTACGTCCCTGTTCCGCGTCATGTGCGCGAACCCCTGGTCGAATGATGCGCAAACAGCGCAATTCTCAACGCAATGCGACCAGTTACCCACCATGCACATTGACAGCAAGCGGCGTTAATTGCGATGTTTGCCATTAATGGATGAAGATGATCGCCATTTACGCAAAGGAGACGCCGCCAGCAGCCTCGCGGCGGAGGACCTTGCACCTTATTCTCAGGATGAACTCACTGCGCGGATCGCGCAGTTAGAGGCCGAGATTGCGCGGGTCACTCAGCACCGCGAAAAAGCCGCCGCGCATCGCAGCGCAGCCGACGCTTTGTTTGGCGGCTCAGGATCTTGAAGCGGCAACACACCTTCATTTGGGATTCGCAATTTGGCACTGTTGCCCCATATAAAGTTTCACACCCTTTCTCCGCCCCCTCAATAGAGACATAACGATGCCCAGCTTCGCCCAAAATCTGGAAAAAACCCTTCATAACGCGCTATCTCACGCGTCGGAGCGTCGCCACGAATACGCGACATTAGAGCATTTGCTGCTCGCTCTGATCGATGATGAAGATGGTGCGGCGGTCATGGCTGCATGCGGAGTGGACCTTGCCGAATTGGGCGAGGTGGTAAAACAGTATTTAGATCAAGAATATCAGTCACTTAAGACAGAAGAAGACGCTGATCCGCAACCTACAGCCGGTTTTCAGCGGGTAATTCAGCGCGCAATTCTGCACGTTCAATCCTCGGGCAAGGATACGGTGACGGGCGCGAATGTGCTGGTCGCGTTGTTTTCTGAGCGCGATTCCTATGCGGTCTATTTCCTGCAACAACAGGATATGAGCCGTCTGGATGCGGTAAGCTATATCAGCCACGGCATCGGCAAAGGCGGACGCCAGCTTGAATCGAACACGCCCAAAGGTGCGGCAGACGGCGCCGGTCCCGCAGAAGCGGAAACGACCAAAGAGGGTGGCAATAAGAAAGAAACCGCGCTCGACCAGTTCACCGTCAATCTCAACGCCAAAGCAGAGGCAGGCCGGATTGATCCGCTGATCGGACGCGGGCCAGAAGTCGACCGTACAATCCAGATCCTGTGCCGCCGGTCAAAGAACAACCCGCTTTATGTGGGCGATCCCGGCGTTGGTAAGACCGCGATTGCAGAAGGTCTCGCACGCAAAATCGTTGAAGGCGATGTGCCTGAGGTTTTAAACGACGCGGTGATCTACTCGCTCGATATGGGCGCCTTGCTCGCAGGGACGCGTTATCGCGGCGATTTTGAGGAACGGCTGAAACAAGTCGTCACCGAATTGGAAGCGATGCCCGATGCGATCTTGTTCATCGATGAAATTCACACCGTTATCGGCGCAGGCGCGACCAGCGGCGGCGCGATGGATGCATCCAATCTGCTGAAACCTGCTCTGTCAGGCGGGACGATCCGCTGCGTCGGGTCGACGACCTATAAGGAGTTCCGCAATCACTTTGAAAAGGATCGCGCGCTGCTGCGGCGTTTCCAAAAGATTGATGTGAATGAGCCGACGATTGAGGACACGATCAAAATCCTCAAAGGGCTGCGCACCGCTTTCGAAGAGCATCACAATGTCAAATACACGCCCGATGCGCTCAAAACCGCGGTTGAGCTATCGGCGCGTTATATCAATGACCGCAAATTGCCCGACAAAGCCATCGACGTGATTGATGAAGTTGGCGCGATGCAGATGCTGGTCCCGCCCAGCCGCCGCAAGAAGAAAATCACTTCGCGTGAGATCGAGCAGGTCATCGCGACCATGGCGCGCATCCCGCCAAAATCGGTGTCTAAGGACGACAAGAAAGCGCTCGAGAACCTCGGCCGCGATCTAAAGCATGTCGTGTTTGGTCAGGACGAAGCGATCACTCGCCTTTCCACCGCGATGAAACTGTCGCGTGCAGGTCTGCGTGATCCGGACAAGCCGATTGGCTCATTCCTGTTCTCTGGCCCGACCGGCGTTGGTAAAACCGAAGTCGCGCGTCAACTTGCCTCCATCATGGGTATTGAGCTGAAGCGGTTCGACATGTCCGAATATATGGAGCGGCACTCGGTGTCCCGCCTGATTGGCGCGCCTCCGGGCTATGTTGGTTATGATCAAGGGGGTCTTTTGACCGATGCGATTGATCAGAACCCGCATTGCGTCCTGCTGCTTGATGAAATTGAGAAGGCCCACCCCGATCTTTTCAACATTCTGCTGCAAGTCATGGATAATGGCCGCCTGACCGATCATCACGGCAAGACGGTCGATTTCCGCAATGTTGTGCTGATCATGACAACCAATGCCGGCGCGTCTGACATGGCGAGCCAAGGTATCGGCTTTGGCGATGTGTCGAAAGAAGATGCAGGCTCCGAGGCGGTGAAGAAAATGTTCACCCCCGAATTCCGCAACCGGTTGGACGCGATTGTGCCGTTTGCCTATCTTGGCAAATCAACGGTCGCGCGTGTGGTCGACAAATTCATCCTTGAACTCGAATTGCAACTCGCCGAACAAAATGTGCATATTCAGTTCGACAGCGATGCTCGCGCTTGGCTGGGGGATAAGGGCTATGACAAGCTCTATGGTGCACGTCCGATGAGCCGTTTGATCCAAGACAAGATCAAACAACCGCTCGCTGAAGAACTGCTGTTCGGCAAACTCACCGATGGCGGCGAAGTGCACGTGACGGTGAAAGACGACAAGCCGAGCTTCGAACTTACGCCTGCCCCGCCCAAGGCAAAGCCAAAGCGCAAACCGGCGGCGAAGAAAAAGCCTGTGGCAAAGAAAGCGCCTCCAAAAGCGTCCGATGAGCCTACCGGCGACGCAAAGCCGGAAGAATCGGGTGGCGATTAAGGAAGGCGAAGGCCAACCACCTAGACAAATTGAGGGCGCGGACAGGGAAACTTGTCCGCGCCCTTTTCGTTGTAGCACTATGAGCGAACCTTTTTCCTGGATCCGTCCCGAACCTTGGGGCGTGCATATCGTCCCCGCCGATTGCTGGATCGACCCGGGCCGCGCGGTGGATCGCGCGCTTGTCACACATGGTCACGCCGATCATGCGCGCGGCGGACACGGCGAAACGGTGGCCACGCCTGAGACGCTGGCGATCATGGCACTTCGCTATCGCACAGGCGTCGCCGATGACGCCGGGGAGATGCCGTCCAAGGCAACGCCAGTCGCATACGGCGAAACAATCCGGCTGAATGGCGGCGTCGATGCGACCTATATTCCCGCAGGGCATGTGCTGGGTTCAGCGCAAATCCTGCTCGAACACGCGGGCGAGCGGGTGGTCATAACCGGCGACTATAAACGCAGAGCTGACCCAACCTGCCCTCCGTTCGAAGTGACGCCGTGCGACATCTTCATCACAGAAGCCACCTTTGGCCTACCGGTGTTCAATCACCCGCCAATTGCTGAAGAGATGGCGAAACTGCTCACCGCCTTGGACCATCATCCTGACCAATGCGTGCTGGTCGGCGCCTATGCTCTTGGAAAGGCGCAGCGCGTTATCGCAGAGTTGCGCGCGGCTGGGCACACACAGCCTATCTATCTGCATGGAGCGATGGAGAAGATGTGCCACCTCTATGAAGAGCATGGTGTCGCACTTGGCGAATTAAGATTGGTGAGCGATCATACCAAAGATGATATGCGCGGGCATATCGTCATAGCCCCGCCTTCTGCGCTCAGTGGTGCGTGGTCACGCAGGCTACCCACCCCCATCACCGCTATGGCAAGTGGATGGATGCGAGTACGCGGTCGTGCGCGCCAGCGCGGCGTTGAACTGCCGCTGATCATCAGCGACCATGCCGATTGGAACGAGTTAACGCAGACAATTGCCGAGGTGAACCCGTCCGAAACATGGATCACCCATGGCCGCGAAGAGGCTCTGTTGCGCTGGTGCGAACTCAATCAACGCCGCGCGCGTGCGCTGGCGCTAGTGGGCCGGGAGGAAGAGGATGACTGACACCCTCTTCCCATCCAGACGATCAGCTGAGCTTTGCGAGGTCAGCTGTAATCTTCTCAAGAACTTCCTCTGTGATCATACCTTGCGACCACGGTTGAAGGTCAACCAGGCTCATGGCCTTGAACTGGCCGTAAGCGGGGTGCTGGTCGATACCGGGGAGATGCGACGTCACAACCGCTTTTGCCGCCGGGTTCGCCATCAGCGATTCAATCGGTGTGTTGATCGTGAAGGCAGCAGCCGTTTCGGCATGAGCATCGGCCAGTGCAGGAGTGGCAGCACCGGCAACAAGCAACAAAGCGGCGAGAGGAGCGAATTTCATAATGGTCGTGTCCTTTTGAAAAACTGTCCGCAGCCTATAGATGCCGCGATCTGTCTGCATGATGAAGCAGGAAGCGCAGCGGGATGAAAGCCTTTTCCGCACTGATCGACACTTTGGTTTATACCGCCAGCCGCAATCGAAAGCTGGCGCTGATTGCGGCCTATCTGCGCGAAACGCCGGACCCGGATCGCGGGTGGGCTTTGGCGGCGTTGACGGGTGAGCTCGATTTTCCCGGCGTCAAAAGCTCCACTATCCGCAATCTGATGAAGGACCGGGTTGACCCAGTGTTGTGGACGCTCAGCCGCGATTTTGTCGGCGATACTGCGGAAACGGCGAGCATGTTGTGGCCCGAAAGCGATGCGTTGCAAGATGATCCGGCCAGCCTGTCCGAAACAGTGGGCGCGCTCGCCAGCTTCAATCGCAGCACTGCACCCAAAGAATTGCCCAAGCTGCTCGACCGGTTGGATGCCAATGGGCGATTCGCACTGATCAAGCTGGCGACCGGCGGTATGCGGATCGGTGTGTCGGCGCGACTGGCGAAGACCGCCTTTGCGCAGGCTTTCGAAGTATCAGTTGATGAGGTGGAGGAATATTGGCACGCGCTGGAGGCTCCTTATGCGGAGCTGTTCGCATGGGCCGCGGATGGCGGCGCACCGCCTGACACTCAGAACCGCCCACATTTTCGTCCCTTTATGCTCGCGCATCCGCTGGAAGAAACCGAGGTCGATCTCGGCGATTACGCTGCAGAGTGGAAATGGGATGGGATTCGCATTCAGATCGTTCGGGTGACCGGCAAGGATGGGATCACCGAAACCCGGCTTTATTCGCGCAGCGGCGATGATATTTCAGCGACCTTTCCCGAACTGCTAGGTGTGCTTCCGATGGACGGTGTTCTTGACGGCGAATTGCTGGTTCGCGGCGTCACACAAGGCGGCGAAGCAGGCGGAGCGGCCAGTTTCAATGCGCTGCAACAGCGTCTTGGCAGAAAGACCGTGTCCAAGAAAATGCTCGCCGAGGCGCCCGCCTTTGTCCGGCTCTATGATGCACTGCTGATCGAGGGCAACGATCTGCGCGAACAATCGTGGGCGCAGCGCCGGGCCGCACTGGAGGCACTGATGGCTCGCATGCCCGCCGCCCATTTCGATATTTCAGAACTAGTTGCGGCGCGCGACTTTGCGCACCTCGCGGAGATCCGAGAGGGCGCGCGCGATGACGCCATAGAAGGTTTGATGCTCAAACACCGCGACAGCCCTTACATCGCGGGGCGCAAGGTCGGATTGTGGTATAAATGGAAACGCGATCCGCTGCTGATCGACTGCGTGTTGATGTATGCGCAGCGCGGTAGCGGTAAAAGATCGAGTTTCTATTCGGACTACACATTTGGTTGCTGGGATGGCGATCCTGAAAGCGGTGCAGAACTCTTGCCCGTCGGTAAAGCCTATTCGGGGTTTACCGATGCGGAACTGAAAAAACTCGACAAGCTGGTGCGCCAGACCACGCTCAACCGATTTGGCCCCGTGCGCGAGGTGGAACGGACTTTGGTTTTCGAGGTCGCTTTTGACAGCGTCCACGCATCCAAGCGCCACAAATCCGGCCTCGCCATGCGGTTCCCTCGCATCCACCGGATCCGCTGGGACAAGCCGGTGCATGAAGCGGACCGAATTGAGAGCCTGCGCACGCTTATCCGTGACTAAGAGCGAGCAATTCGCCTGCTTGCTTTGCGATCGTTCCGCGCTTAGGTTTCGATATGAAACTGGAGGAACACATGACGCTCTTCGACCAATCCATCGCTGTTTACCGCTCACGCATCAACACGATGATCGGGATGCTCACAAAGGCCGAGGCTCATGCCAAGGGTGACGCTATTTTGGAAGCGCGCTTGGCGGAGGATATGCATCCGCTCGCAACACAAGTGCGGTTTGTCGCCAACCTCCCCGGCGAAGCGCTGCCTCGTCTGACGGCTCGCACATTCACATCGCGTGATGACAATGAAACGACGATTGCGGCGGCCAAAGCGGCGCTGACCGAAACAGCGGAACTGCTCGGCACAGTCACTGCTGACGAGTTGATCGCGGCGGATAGCCAAGTGGTGCTTGATCTTCCCAACGGGATGCAGTTCACGATGACGGCGGAGGAATATGTGCGCGACTGGTCGCTCACCAATTTCTATTTCCACCTCACCACCGCTTACGCGATCTTACGCATGGAAGGCGTCGAGCTCGGCAAGATCGATTTCATGCCGCATATGATGCCCTACATGACCAAGGGGCCCGACCAATAAGGCCTAAACAGTGAGGGCCGGTTTTAGGCCAAAGTATCGCCAATCGCCGCCTTATGGTGCCGCGCATTTTCCGCGTAATGCGCGGTGCCCATTGTCATGCCGGCAATCGCGGCGTCAGATAGATCCTTGAGCTTTTTCGCCGGACGGCCCGCCCACAATTCGCGCGCGCCCATCACCTTGCGTTCGGTCAGCATCGCGCCCGCTGCCAGCATGGCGTCGCTGCCAATCACCGATTTGTTCATCGCAATCGCGCCAAGCCCCACAAAGCCGCGATCCTCAATCCGGCAACCATGCACCATCGCCATATGGCCGATCAGCACATCGTCGCCAATGATCAGCGGGCACCCATCGTCATCACCGGGGCGCGGCGGGTCGCAGTGGAGGACGCTGCCATCCTGAACATTGGTCCGCTCGCCAATGCGAATGGTAAAAACATCTGCGCGCACGACGCAATTGTACCAAATTGAGCTGCCCGCCCCGATCTCAACATCGCCGATAATCGTCGCGCCAGGTGCGATGAAAGCAGTCTCGTGAATCTTTGGCGTCTTGCCGTGGATCGTGATGATGTTCGCGCCTGGATGTTTGCTCATGTGTGCGTTTCCCATTGCTCTTTCGTGAGCGAATATTGGATCGTTGGATTGTCCTCTTCAGGATAATCTGGATCGGTGAATTCGAGGTCGTCGCGCCGTTCCATGCCAAGCTTTTCCATCAGCTTCCAGCTTCCCACATTGGCCTCTCCTGTCAAAGCGACGACGTGCGGCGCGCCAATGCGGCCAAAGGCCCAGCCAAGGATCGCCTGCACGGCCTCATACGCATATCCGCGCCGCCAACGGTCTTCTCGAACAATCCACCCTATCTCATGATCGCCGATATTGGGCGCAGCCGGGTTGTCGACCCATTTGATCCCGCCATAACCGACCATCTCGCCAGTTTCCTTCTCGATCATAAACAGAAAGCTGAAGCCGTCTTTCGCATACATTGCCATGCCTCTGGCATGGCGCGCCTCGATTTGGTGGCGTTCCATCACTCCGCCCAGCCGCGCCATCACCGCTGGCGTATTGAGGTGGCGGTTATGGTCTGCGACGTCGTCTTCCGTGATCGTGCGCAGGACCAGCCGCTGGGTCTCCAGCACCAGATCAGGCACGAGATCGGGCACCAGATAAGCGTACTGGGCCGTTCCCACTCATCACGGGCGATGGAATAAACGATGATCGTGCCTGACTCTGCGTCAAATTCGTCATTCGCAAAATCGAGGTCTTCGCGTCTGCTCATCCCAAGCCGCACCATCAGCCCCCAGCTTGGCGCGTTCGCTTGGACGGTGAGCGCGATCACTTCGTCAGCGGCGAATGCGGTGAAGGCGAGGTCGATGGCCGCAATCGCTGCCTCTTTCGCGTAACCCTTGCCCCAGGCATCCTCGCGCAATCGCCAGCCGGCCTCCATCATGCCCATTGGGCCGCCTGACTGATTGGAACGTTTAAGGCCGCAGAAACCGAGTATTTCGCGGTCAGTCTTGCGCTCTACCGCCCAGAACGTATGCCCGTGATCGGCTTTGTATGACAGCAGCCGGTCCTGCACCGCGCGCTGCTTGGCATCGTCGCAAACTCCGCCAAGCCAGCGCATCACATCGGGCGTATTGGTGCCGCGCCAGAAGTTCGGCCAATCCTCATCGCGCCAATCGCGAAGGATCAACCGGGCTGTCTCATGCCGAAATTCAGCCATTCAAAAGCCGCGCGGCGATGGGCGCATGATATGTCAGGATCCCGCTGCACCCTGCGCGTTTGAATGCGAGCAGCTTTTCCATCAGCAGCGCGTCGCGGTCGCCTGCGCCGACCGATTGCGCCGCCTCGATCATCGCGTATTCGCCGCTGACTTGGTATGCGAACACAGGTACGCCGAACGCTTCTTTCACCCGGTAAATGATGTCGAGATAGGCAAGACCCGGTTTGACCATCACGCTATCGGCGCCCTCGGCAATATCCATTTCGACTTCGCGCAGGGCCTCGTCGCCATTCGCCGGGTCCATCTGATAGCTTTTTTTGTCGCCTTTTAGCAGTCCGCCCGACCCCACGGCGTCACGGAATGGTCCGTAAAACGCGCTCGCATATTTGGCGGCGTAGCTCATGATCTGGACATTGTGATGCGCGCCCATTTCCAGTGCCATGCGGATTGCGTGGATGCGGCCATCCATCATATCGGATGGCGCAATGATGTCAGCGCCTGCCTCTGCCTGATTGATGGCTTGATCGACCAAGACCGCAACGGTGTCATCATTGGTAACATAGCCTTTGCCATCAAGCAGGCCGTCTTGCCCGTGGGAGGTGTATGGATCGAGCGCGACATCGGTCAGCACGCCGATATCATCACCGCAGGCGTCTTTGATGGCGCGGATCGCGCGGCACATCAAATTGTCAGGATTGTGCGCTTCTGCTCCGTTATCGGATCGGCGCTCTGCTTGAGTATGCGGAAACAACGCGATAACCGGAATACCGAGTTGGACCGCCTCTTTGGCGCGGGCGACAATGCCATCAACCGACCAGCGCGAAACGCCGGGAAGCGAAGCAATCGGGTCTTCGACCCCGTTGCCTTCGGTCACGAATAGCGGCCAGATCAGGTCGGCAGGCGTAAGGATGTTTTCGCGATGAAGCGAACGGCTCCAGGCGGTCGCTCGGGTCCGGCGCAGGCGGGTGTTGGGATAGCGTGCAGTCATGGATGCAGGCTTGCCGCAAATTAAGCCGCTGATCAATTGCCTCGGTCAGTTAAGAGCTTGCGACTGGTCAATCTTCTCAATTTCGCGCAGCGGTTCGTCCACTTCGGCGGGCAGAGGGACCAGGTCTGCGAGCGCCGCGCCCGGTTCGACTGAGCGCAGATCGATCAAGCGGCGACGAAAATCAATCAGTTCCGTGCCCGAAAGCACCGATCGCGTGACGAAGTCTACGCTAGCCGGATTGATTGCCCGCCCGCCGCGGTACATTTCATAATGAAGATGCGGACCAGTCGAAAGGCCGGTGGAACCAACATAACCTATCACTTGCCCGCGCCGTACATCTTGACCACGGTTCACCGCCATGCGGCTCATGTGGCAATACCGCGTCGCCATTCCGCCACCATGATCGATGCGAACCGCATTGCCGCAGCCGCCCGCCCGACCGGCGGAGACAACCCGGCCATCGGTAACCGCGACGATTGGCGTGCCATGCCGCGCACGGAAATCCATGCCCCCATGCATCCGGCGATAGCCAAGGATCGGGTGACGCCGCATGCCATAGTTCGAGGAAACTGGCCCCGGTACAGGAGCGACCAAGCCGCGTCTCTGTTCGCCGACGCCCGATGCTTCGAAGAAGCGTCCCTCTGATCCCCAACGCAGCAATTGCGTCTTGGCTTCGCCTGACCGTTCTACGCCTGCATAAAGCAGTTGGCCCGCCTGCCGTTCACCTGTCGCGGCGCGGCGATAGGCGATGATGATGTCGAATTCATCGGTTGAACGGACTTCGCGGTCCATATCGATCTGATCGTCAATTGTGCGAAGGTAATCCTGAACAGCGCTGGCCGGGACACCTGCTGCACGCATCGACCGATACAGGCTTGCGCCGACCTTGCCGCGAATGCGCAGCGGAGTGTCATCGACCCGAATGATATTGCGCGCGAGCGATAGCTCGCCGCGCGGCACGGGTCCGGCTTCTGTAAGAATGCTTTGGCGGCCAATTGCCAGCTCAAGGTCAAATCTTGCGCGGAATTTAAGCTCATCAAGCGGTCGCGGAGCGCCGGGCTTTGCGCGGCGGCCAAGGGTGATGTCGATTTTCGTACCGGGCTCAATTTCTGACAGAGGCATCGCGCTGCCAACCAGCGCGCTAACCCGGCCAATGTCAGTGGCGGATACGCCGGCGCGGCGCAGCATGCTGGAAAAACTGTCACCGGCGGCCAATGTTGCAGTGAGTTCGATGCTTGGGCGTTCAGGCGCGTTTTTGAGCGGAATGACATCAGATGTCGGGCCCATCCGCCGCCCGCTATCCGCGCCCAGCGCCAGTGGCATGATCATCTGGCTGCGAAACTCATCGCGAATCTCTTCGCCTTCCGGCATCGCGGCACGCGCTTCCAGCGGAGCAAAGTTTGGCCAGAATGCCAACGCAACCGCGCCCAGACCCACCATCGTTCCTAGCCCGCGAAACCACCGGCGGCTGCCAATATTCTCAGCAAGGTTGGGAGCAAGATCGACGCCCTGAAACCACGTGTCCGCGCTCAGCTTCCATTCGTCATATCGCGCACCCCAACCGCTGACCCGGGTCAGGACTTGGCGTTTGACCTTCTGACTTTTTGTGGGAATCGCGAGCTGCCGGGAGCTTTTGAAATAGGGTGCCAGCTCGCGGGCAGTTTCCGCATCCACGCGGCCATAGGGTGTGGCTTGGTTGGACGCGTCTGCACCCGGTCCAGACGCATGGTCCGGGCCTTCATGTTCAGGAAGGTCGCGTGGGTGATCCAACGTTTAAAATCTCGAATCCACAATTGCCGTTGCTACTACAGCAGCGGTGCTTTTTAACCAGTGCCCCCTCCATGGCCAATTAAGGTAAATGTGCACTTAACGAGCGATCAGAGGAGTCTTTGATGCGGTAAGGTGTTTTGCCTATACGGCAAGAGCGCAGATTGCCAATTTGCACGCCTGATATTGCCCCCGCGCGGCAAGCCTGACAAAGCAGCACTCGTGACCCTCAAAACCCTTTCCACCCTTTCTGGCGCCCGACATTCTGATCAGGGGATTGTGAAAGCGGTTCTCGGTCCGACCAACACGGGCAAAACGCATCTCGCGATTGAGCGGATGTGCGCGCATTCCTCTGGCATGATGGGCTTTCCGCTGCGCTTGCTGGCGCGCGAAGTGTATGACCGGGTGCGCGCGATCAAGGGGGATGACGCTGTTGCGCTGATCACCGGAGAGCAGCGGATCGAGCCGCCCAATGCGCGCTATTTTCTGTGTACAATGGAAGCCATGGACCGGCGCGGCGCGGGACCGAATGGACCTCACGCCTTTGTCGCGATCGATGAGGCGCAAATCGGCGCGGACCCTGAACGTGGGCATATTTTCACCGACCGTCTGCTGCATGCGCGCGGACGTGAGGAAACGATGATCCTTGGCTCTGCCACGTTGCAGCCGATTGTCCGCAAGCTGATCCCCGAAGCCGAAATGGTCGAACGCCCGCGTTTCTCCACCCTCACCCATTCGGGCACCGCAAAATTATCGCGCCTGATGCCGCGCAGCGCGGTCGTCGCGTTTTCGGTCGAGCAGGTTTACGCGATGGCAGAGGCGCTGCGACGGTTTCGCGGCGGAGCGGCGGTGGTGATGGGTGCGCTTTCACCAGAAACACGCAATAAGCAGGTCGAATTGTTCCAAAATGGTGAGGTGGACTACATTGTAGCCACCGATGCGATCGGAATGGGCCTCAATCTCGATTTGCATCACGTTGCCTTTGCGTCGCTCTCCAAATTTGACGGACAACGCAAACGACGGCTGACCCCAGCAGAAATGGCTCAGATTGCCGGTCGCGCCGGACGGCACCAGCGCGATGGCAGTTTCGGGACTTTGTCCGGCGGTGGCAGCCGATCTGGTGCACCGCTCGAATTTAGCGAGGAAGAGATTTTCGCGATTGAGGAGCATAAATTTGCCCCGCTCACCAAATTGCATTGGCGCGAGGCAGAACCGCGCTTTGACACGATTGAGGTTCTGATCGGCGACCTCGAAACGCGGCCACATAGCGAAGTTCTGCGCGCCGCCCCCCAAGCCATCGACCTTGCGGTGCTCAAGCGACTGGCAAGCGAACCGCTGGCTGATAGCATCCGCGGCTCAGGCAGCGTTCGGCGATTCTGGGAAGCCTGTTCGCTCCCTGATTTCCGGCAGGTGGGCATTGATCCCCACGCGCGTTTCGTTGCGCGCTTGTGGCAAGACCTTCAAGGCGGCTATCTCGGCGCGGATTTTGTCGCGGCGCGCATCGCAGAACTGGACCGCACACGCGGCGATATCGACACGTTGCAGGGACGGATAGCCGCGATCCGATCTTGGGCCTATATCTGCCAAAGGCCCGATTGGGTGCTTGCGCGCGATGAAATGGCGGCGCGGGCGCGCGAGGTCGAAGCAAAACTTTCCGATGCGCTGCATGCGCGTCTAACCGAACGGTTCGTCAACCGAAGGACGACAATTTTGATGAAATCACTGGGACAAGATGGGACTGCCCTACCCGTAACGCTCGAAACCACCGGCGCTTTAACCGTAGAAGGCGAAGCGATTGGAAAGCTGGATGGGTTTCGTTTTGTGGTGGACCCCAATGCGGGTCACGAAGATCGCAAGATGCTGCTCGCCGCTGGCGAGAAAGCTCTGCCCGGTATTCTGGCAAAGCGCGCGGAATGGTTGCTGACAGACGGAATCACAGAGCTTTCCATAGAGCGCGGCGCGATCCGCTGGCACAGTCAAAAGCTGGCGGATATCGTTCTGCCGGATGATTTTTCTGCACCGCGCTTGGAATTCACCCGCGAAATCGGCGTGTTGCCGGAAGCAACCAAGGCGAAGCTGGAGGCGGGCCTGATCGAATGGCTTGGCAAACAGCTTGAGCCGCTTATGCCGCTTCGCAAGCTGGCAGAGGCTGCGCGCGATCCGGAGGCCGGTAGCCAAGCGCGCGCGCTGCTGATCACGCTGATCGATGCCCGCGGTGTCGTCAGCCGCGAGAATGCAGGCCTTGAGCATTTGCCCAAGGAAATGCGCCCGTTTTTGCGGAAGCTGGGTGTGACTTTCGGCGCGCTCGATATCTTTGCCGCACCGCTGCTCAAGCCAGCGCCGCGCCGATTGCTGCATGCGCTGGGCCTCGACAAGCGGCCATTGCAGGACATGATGCTGCCTGTGCTGAAGGAGGCCAAAGGTGTCCCCGCGGGGTATCGCCCAGCAGGTGAGCAGCTGATCCGCGTCGATTTGGCGGAGAAAATCCTGCGCGCAGCCTTTGATGCGCGGGCGAAGGCTACCGATAAAACTTCGAAAGAACGCAATCCGCGGTTCCGGCTGGCTCTCGCATTGCCGATTTCCATAGGGCTAGAAGAAGAAAATGCGCTGCGATTGCTCGGCAGCGCAGGGTTTCGTGTACACAAAGCGAGAGCTTTGGCCGAAGGCGCTCAGGGACCAGCCGCGCCGGATAGCTGGACGTGGCGCCCGCGCCGGTCCGGCGAACAAACCGGCAGGCGAGGTGACGGGCAACGCCGCGATCGAAACAAGAGCCGCAAACCCGAACATGCGAAGGGCAAGCCACCCCGCAAAGGGGCAAAAACGCCACCCAAGGGCAATCGCGATGACCGCGGCCCTCGGCCAAAGCCGCCGGCCAAGCCCGATACCGGTCCCGCCCGTGCACGCGGCGCGTTTGACAGTCTGGCGGACTTGTTAAAGGGGTGAGACGCAAGCGATGAGCGCAAACGCCGATACACCGAGTCACGCCGCGCCAGACGATCTTGGCGCAAACGCCGCGATGCGGATTGATCGGCTGCTCGTCTACCTCCGCTTTGCCCGCACCCGGTCGGCCGCGCGCGCCATGATCGAGGGGCGTGCTTTGCGCCGGAATAGAAAACATGTGCAGCGAGTAAGCGAGAATGTCGCTATCGGCGATGTCCTCACGCTCGCGATCGGGAAAGAGGTTCACGTGGTGGAGGTTTTGTCGCTACCAGCGCGCCGTGCCGCTCCCGCCGAAGCCAAGTCTCATTATCGGGAGCTTGACCCAAAAGCCTAATTGCTTTTAGCAGCGCGGCAAACCTATCGACAAAGGCCCCGCTGGCCGAACGTATCAAGATGAAAGACGCCCAATGACTTACGTCGTCACCGATGACTGCATCAAATGCAAATACACCGACTGTGTCGAAGTGTGCCCGGTCGACTGTTTTTATGAGGGCGAGAATATGCTGGTAATCAACCCCAGCGAATGCATCGATTGCGGCGTATGCGAACCCGAATGCCCGGCCGAAGCAATCCTGCCCGATACAGAAGACGGTTTGGAAAAATGGCTGGAGCTGAACACCAAATTTTCCGCTGAATGGCCGAACATCACCGGCCAGAAAGATCCACCCGCCGACGCCGACGATCACAAAGGCGAAAAGGGTAAATTCGAAAAATACTTCAGCGCTGAACCTGGCGAAGGCGATTAAGTCTTTCTTTGAGACGCGGGTTTTTCGTTACTTTCAGGTGACCACATTGTGCAACGAATCGAGCGTAAAATCTGCGACTCGCAATATTGTTACGAATGTGTTATATAATGCTGCAACCGCGCTGGTTGGTCCCGGCGCAGGCGACGATAACCAGAAAGGCCAATATCCAGCAACGATAGCTTCAAACGGTTTCTGCCCGGCCCTCGCTGCCTCTTTTTGGAGGAGTGGGACCGTAAAGGAATTCGCCCGTTTTGCATCAGCTGATACGGCCTATTGAAAGGAATCCGCATGGCTAGCAATGCGCCCGCCTTCGCTGTTGGCGATTATGTTGTTTACCCAAAGCACGGCGTAGGCCGCGTGATGGAACTGCAAAACGAAGAAATCGCCGGCATGCAGCTTGAACTGTATGTGCTGCGTTTTGAAAAAGAGCGCATGACTTTGCGCGTCCCCACCAACAAGGTTGAATCGATCGGCATGCGTAAGCTGTCGTCAGACAAGACCCTGAATGAAGCAATGGAAACGCTGAAGGGCAAGCCCAAGGTTAAGCGCACCATGTGGTCGCGCCGGGCTCAGGAATATGAGGCGAAGATCAATTCGGGCGAAATCGTGCTTATTGCCGAAGTTACCCGCGATCTGTTCCGTCCCGAAGATCAGCCTGAACAAAGTTATTCAGAGCGTCAGATTTTCGAAGCGGCCTCTAGCCGGCTCGCTCGCGAACTGGGCGCGATGGAAGAGACAAACGAGGCGACTGCGCTTGAGAAAATTCTCGAAGTGCTGCGCGAACACGCTCCGCAATATTACGACAATCCCGACGAAGACTAAAACCGGTTTTCGATATGGCCGACAAAGGGGCTGCCCAGTGGGCGGCCCCTTTCTGTATCAGCGGCAAATCAACGGCCCCGATCAACGCGCTTAAGTTATATCTTCACTTGCACCATCAAACTTGCTGTATTACATCAGCAATACGGTTTGATAGAAATGGTGGAGAGCATAATGATCCAATGGTTTGCAAAACGCGCTGCCCCGATAGCGGTGCTGGCGCTTGGTATGGCGGTGTCTGGTTGCGGTGTCGTTCCAGGATATTGGAACGAGGTTGATGGCGTCCCTCTGGCGGAACTTGATGTATCGGGCGATGCGCCGGGGGCCATCACCCTCGTCGGACCTGATAGGCTCGTCATCACCGAAGGTGATGTCATGGCGATCACCGTTGAAGGCAGTGCGGATGCAGGCGAAGCTCTGCGGTTCGATCTCGACGGAGATGAACTTACCATCGCGCGCGATCAGAACGTCTATGACGGATCCGGAAATGCCGAGATCCGCTTGACCATACCCGCGCCAAAAAGCCTCGGTATCGCGGGCAGCGGCGCTATCGAAGCCGCAACCATGGCGAAAAGCGCAGAAATCGAAATTGCGGGATCAGGCAGCATCACGGTCACCTCTCTCGATGCAGATGAGCTTGATGTGGATATTGCCGGATCAGGCGATGTCACTGCTGCTGGCACAGCAAATGCACTTGCCATCGATATCGCCGGAAGTGGTAATGTGAGGCTGCGCGAATTGATGGCTGACACTGTTACGGTCAGCATCGCCGGATCGGGCGATGTCGAGGTTTCTTCAAATGGCAGCGTTAAAGCCAATATCGCTGGATCGGGCGACATTTCTGTGACCGGCTCCGCCAGTTGTTCGGTAGAAACTGCCGGGTCCGGAACATTGACCTGCAATTCGGGACCGGCAGCTGACGCCGCATCGCCAGAAGACGCCACCGCAGAATAACGCCGCCAGCAGAATGGTTTGCAGCACTCCGACACTTGCAATTGATAAAGGAGCGCGCATGATATGGCCATGCGCGCTCCTTTATCTTTAGGGCTGATCGCCCTTTCGCTTACCATGTCGCTTACTCTGTCGGGTTGTCTGGTCAGAACGGCAGCGGATGTCGTGACGGCACCTATCCGGGTTGGTGCAAAGGCTGTTGACCTTGCGACGACCAGCCAATCGGAAGCAGACGAAAATCGCGGCCGTGAAATACGGCGCCGTGAAGAACGTCTGAGCAAGCTTGAGCGAGAATATCGCGAGCAAAGCGAAGATTGCGAAGATGGCGATCGAGGGGCGTGCCGGGATGCGCGCGAAACCTATGATGAAATTCAGGAATTGCTACCCACAATTCCGGTGGAACGCGACGATTAATCCGCTGGCGTTGCCGCGCGGCGCAACCGGTCATTGATCGCACGGCCAATCCCGTCATCGGGAATCGACGCGATCGCAATGCGCGGCAGTTCAGACGCGGCGCCTTGGTGCAGGCAATCATAGAGACGCGCTGCCGCCTCTTCCAAATCACCTGTCGCCGACATGGTGCAATGCCCGGTCACGGCATCAAACCCGATCAGGAATTCATCTGGCTGAGCCGTTTGCGCGGCAAGCCGGAGCGGCTTTCCCGGCGCATAGTGGCTGGCGAGTTGGCCTGGGGCCTCAATTGCATCTCCGCCGCCGACAATTGGCAAGCCGCGACCATAGATTTCGCAGTGAAGCGCATCAAGATCAACCGGACCGGGGCGCAATTCCTCCCATGCCCCACCTGCTCTGATGGCCAGGATCGTGGATTCAAGGCCCGCCTCTGTCGGACCGCCATCGAGCACCATATCAATCCGGCCATCAAGCGAGGTCATCACATGCTGGGCTGTCGTAGGGCTGATAAAACCGCTGCGGTTGGCGGACGGTGCAGCGAGTGGGAAATCGATGAGGTCAAGCAAGGCGCGCATGACGGGGTGAGCCGGGCAGCGTAGCGCAATTGTGTCCAATCCAGCGGTCACTGCCTGCGCAAGCGCCCTCTCCTGCCTTGCAGGGACCACCACCGTCAAAGGACCGGGCCAAATGTCCTTTACCGCGGACCGAGCTGCACCTGACCATTCGGCGTAAAGCGCCGCCTGCTCCTCATCTCGGACATGCACGATCAGCGGGTTAAAATCGGGACGGCCTTTGGCGGCGTAAATTTTTGCGACCGCTGCTTCACTATCCGCACGTGCGGCGAGGCCATAGACCGTCTCCGTCGGCACAGCGACGATTCCCCCGGATTCGAGAATGCGCGCCGCTTGGGCGATCCCAGAGGCGTCTGCCAGCACCACTTCCGTAACGTTCTTGCCGCTCATGCTATGTGCGCTATATTCTTGCACAGCGCCTGCCAAGATGCAGGCCCAATTCAATTCCTCGAAACACCCGTAATCAGGACGAGAATCGCCCGTGACCCCTTATACCCCGCCGACCCAAGACCAACTGCTTGCCATCCGCGTAAACGCTGGGATCGAAGAGATCGCAGGCAGCGAAAAATTCGCACATGCAGAGGCCGATCTGGTCGAAGCCATCGTCGAAGGCGTCGGCCAATTTGCCGCTGGAGAGTTCGCTCCGCTTAATCGCGTGGGAGATTTGGAAGGCGCGAAGCTTGAAAACGGTGTCGTCCGCCTGCCCGACGGATTCAAAGAAGCCTATGATGGCTATGTCGAGCAAGGGTGGAATTCCATCGCCAGCCCAGCGAAATTTGGCGGTCAAGGTCTGCCCTTCACGTTGGGATGCAATGTGCTCGAAAATCTCGGCGCGGCGAATATGGCGTTCAATCTGCTGCCGATGCTGTCAGTGGGCGCGATTGAGGCGCTTGAGCATCACGGCAGCGCGGATCAACAGGCGAAATATCTGCCTGATCTTGTGAGCGGCAAATGGTCAGGCACAATGAACCTGACCGAACCGGCTGCGGGCAGCGACGTGGGCGCATTGCGCTCCACCGCTGAGCCGATCACCGATGGCGAGCATGCGGGTAAGTACAAAATCACCGGCCAGAAAATCTACATCACCTGGGGCGATCATGAGCTGGCGGAAAATATCATCCATCTGGTGCTCGCGCGCTTGCCCGATGCGCCCGAAGGGACTCGCGGCATTTCGCTGTTTGTGGTTCCGAAATATCATGTGAACGCCGATGGATCTCTGGGGCCGCGCAATGATCTTCGCCCGGTTAGCCTCGAACACAAGCTGGGCATCAATGCCTCGCCCACATGTGTGATGAGTTACGGCGACAATGACGAATGCATCGGCGAACTGGTCGGCGCGGAAAACCGCGGGTTGATGGCGATGTTCACGATGATGAACAATGCGCGCATCAATGTTGGCAACCAGGGCAATCAGATTGCAGAGCGCGCCACGCAGCAAGCGATGGCCTATGCGGCGGACCGTGTGCAATCGGCGCGGGCCGGGTCGCCGGACAAAACCCCCATTGCGATTATTGAGCACCCCGATGTGCGGCGTATGTTGCTGCGGATGAAGGCGCTGACCGAAGGCGTGCGCGCGTTGCTGTATTATTGCGCAGGCCAAGTCGATCGCGGGACAATCGGTAATGCCGATGCGAAGAACCGCGCAGAAATCCTCGTTCCCTTGCTCAAGGCATGGGGCACAGATGTTGGCGTCGAAGTGTCAGGGATCGGCATTCAAATCCACGGCGGCATGGGCTTTGTCGAAGAAACCGGTGCAGCGCAGCACTGGCGCGATTCGCGGATTGCCCCGATTTATGAGGGCACCAATGGGATTCAGGCCGCTGATTTGGTCACCCGCAAATTGGGCCTCGAAGGGGGTGATCCGATGATTGCCTTGTTCGAAGAGATTGTCCGCGATGCAGGCCAAGAAGCTGGACTGGCGGCGCTGGCGACGGATTGCGCCAATGTCGCGCGCTGGATGCGTGATGATGCCAGCCTTGATGATCGTCTGGCCGGAAGCGTGCCATTTTGCACGATGGCAGCGGTCGCGGTTGCTGGCTGGCAGCTTATGAAACAGGCCGCTGCTGTAGCGGACGGGGCTGCGCCATCCTTGGCGGAGACCAAACCGGTCACGGTGCGCTTCTTTCTCGATCGGATCGTACCAGAAGCCGCTGGTCTGAAAGCGGGCGCGGTTGCGGGGGCAGAGCTGCTCTACACGCTGTCGGCAGAAAAACTGGCGGGGTAAGGTCACATGAGCGCGCGGCGAGATACTCTGGAACGGATCGCCGCCGCGCTTGGAGCGGATGGCGCCGCCACTCCCGCCGCCGACCGACTGGTCACGCGGTGCCGGCTTTGTTTGGGACGGCCGATCCGCTCGCTCGGTAGCAGCGTTCGATACGCCTGCGCTGGATCAATTGCGCGGAATTGCTGATCAGAAAGCAGCTGTCTGCGCGAATTTGGGTCGGCTGGCATCGGGCGCGGCGGCGCATGACATGTTGTTGTGGGGCGCGCGCGGGATGGGCAAATCGGCGCTTATCCGCGCGGCCGTGGCTGGGTCGCAGGCAGAACATGCAGACAAGTTGGCGCTTGTCCAGATTACGCCGGGTGCATTGCACACTATCCCTGCGTTGATCGAGGCTTTGGCTGATGAAACCCGCGCCTTCGTGCTGTTCATCGATGATCTGGGGTTTGATGCGCGCGACACGCAGGGTAATCTGGCGCTGCGCAGCCTGCTCGATGGCGGAGTGGTCACCCGGCCTGCGAATATCCGCCTTGCCGTGACTTCAAACCGCCGCGCGATCATCAGCCGAGATGCGGACGAATCGGACGCGCTGCATGAACGTGATGAGCGCGACAACGCTCTTGCGCTCGCCGACCGGTTTGGGCTGACGCTGGGCTTTCACCCCTGCGACCGAGAGACCTTTCTTGAGATTGTCCGCGCCTATATCGACCCGCTCGGATTGGACTTCAACGAGGAAGAGGCGCTCGCATGGGCCATTACGCGCGGCAGCCGGTCCGGGCGCACCGCCCATCAATTTGCTTGCGAGATCGCTGGCAGGGCTGGCCTGCGGCTTTAAGTGTAACGCTTATTGCGGTGCGCCGCGCCGCAAATAATCTTCCTCAAACACGGCGCGCGGATCAACCAGTTCACCCGGCGCGCGTAAAGGCTCGCCGGTGACTTGAGCTATCGCCGCGCCTGGTTCGCTCGCGGGCGCAAAGGTCCGCCAGATAATCCCAGCCGTATCGTCCGACACCAGCAGCGATCCATCGCCTGCCCACTCAACCCAAGTTGGCCGGCCCTTTGTCGTGCCATCGTCATTCAGAAAGCCCGTTAGAACGGGAACCGGGGTGCCTTGCGGATTGCCACGCTCGTCAAAGGCAACATAGACGACATCATATCCCGAAGGCGGCTTGCGGTTCCATGACCCGTGGCGCGCGATAAACGCGCCGCTGGCCATCGCATCACCCATCCTGTGACCTGCAGCGGTGAACACCAGGCCCAATGCGGCGACATGTGGCCCCAGCGCATATTCGGGATTACGCGAATATTCGAGCAAATAGGATGGCATTGGCGCCTCAACCCGGCGATCAATATTGTTCTTATAATAAACCCACGGCCAGCCATATTGCGCGCCAACCGGAACATTGGTGAGGTAATCTGGCACGAGGTCCGATCCCAACATGTCACGTTCATTCACTGTCGTCCAAAGCTCACCTGACCATGGACTGAAATCCAAACCATTGGGATTGCGCAGTCCGGCGGCAAACTGGCGCTGGCGATTTGTGGTCAGATCGTATTCCCAAATCATCGCTCGGCCTTCTTCGACGTCCATGCCGGATTCGCCGATATTGCTGACCGATCCGACCGCAATAAACAGCCGGTCGCCATCGGGATGCACTTCCATATTGCGCATCCAATGACCGCCACCTGCTGGCAGATCCATTAGCTTGCGCGGCTCGCTCGTCACAGCATCACTGCCCAGCTCATAATCAAACGCGAGCACTGCATTGTGATTGGCGACAAATAGCGTGCCGTCATACCAGCTCATGCCAGATGGCGAATCAAGGCCTTCGGAAAGGATGACCTGCCGGATTTCCGCGCGGCCATCGCCGTCTGCATCGCGCAGCAGCACGATTTCATTCGCGGATGCACCCGCGGCGCCTGCCTGGGAAAACAGAAATCCTGCGACCCAATTGCGTATGCTCGCCATGATGCCGCCATCGCCTTCACCCTCTGCTGCGGGCGCACGGGTCAGCGTCACCAGCACATCACCGTTAGGCAAAGTGTAGATGACGCGGGGATGATCCAAACCTTCGGCAAAGCGGGTCACCGTAAGGCCGTCTGCGGCTTCGGGTGCTTGCCCGTCTTCCCAACCTACCGGCTTCGCAATCTGGACCGTGGGGAAGCTCTCCGCCTCCGGCTCACCCAATGTTGGATCGGTCCCGGCGACAGCTTCCACCGATAAATCGGCGGTGTTGCCGCGCGTGAGATAAAACAGTCCGGCGCCGATAACGACAACAAAGACAACGACAGCGATTGCGAGTTTGCGAAGAATTCCCATGTTTGTTGGATAGTTCAGCCTTTCGCCGCCGACAATAGGCCATTCGCTTGCACCTACAGGATGATGCCAATGTACGATTACAAGCCCGACCCCGCGCTTGATACACCGGAACGCTATCGCCAGCTATGCGGCGCGGCTGACGCGCTGACTGAGGGTGAGAGTGATGCAGTCGCGAATATGGCCAATGTTGCCGCGCTGATCTGGGAATTTGTGCCAGACCTTAATTGGGCAGGTTTTTACCGCATGGGCACAAACGCTGATGGAGCCGCCGAATTGGTTCTCGGGCCGTTTGTGGGCCGCCCGGCCTGTATTCGCATTCCCATCGGCCAAGGCGTCTGCGGCGTCACGGTGAGTGATGCGCAAACGCAATTGGTCGAAGATGTCCACGCTTTTCCGGGGCACATCGCCTGCGATGCGGTGACCAAGTCCGAAGTGGTCGTGCCGGTCATTCGCGGCGGAAAAGTCATCGCGGTTATCGATCTCGACAGCCCCACCCTCTCGCGCTTCACACAAGAGGACGCGGCAGGAATGGAGCAGCTGGCGGCGCTGATCTCAGACCGAATTTAGATTTGCGTGGGCCGCAGCTGCGCTCACAATATCACAGGGATTCGCCCCGAAACGAGACAGCCGTGCAGCCTCGCTTGGCTGTGTGCGCGTGGAAGTGGTAAATATCGGTTAACTAATCGATCAATCACCTGTGCGCGATTCGCGCCGCAGATCCGGGGACAATCCATGACGATCAATGCAATTTCACACCGCACGATAAAGAGTGTCGGAACCGGCATCGGAATGACAGCCGCAGTTTTTGCATTGCCCATGGCCGCAAACGCGCAGGTCACCGTGCCGATGAGCCAAACGGAAGTGCAAACACTTCCCCCCGAATATCAAACCGGTCCTGTGTTCGAAGATTATTCCGAAACGGTTATCGATGCGAACGGTTTAGAGACGACCACGCGCACCCGCCGGATTGAAAGCACGGCTGCCTATCCCAGCAACTACCAGAATGATTATCAGGCTGATTATCCCGGTGCCGCACCGACATACGCCGCGCAGTCCTATGGCTATGCGCCTACGACTTATGCCCCTGCTGGATACGCAGCAAATGCGACCGTTTTTGAGCGCGACCAATGGATTGACGAATGCGAGGCCCGTACCAATGGACGCGGCGACAGTGAAAAAGGTGGTATCATCGGCGGCCTGCTAGGCGCGATCGCGGGCGGTATCATTGGAAACCGCGTATCGGATGGCGAACGGCTTGGCGGCACTTTGATCGGTGCGGGCGTCGGCGGATTGGGCGGACTGCTCATCGGCAGTCTAATTGGTGGCGGCCGTGATGATCGCGGCGAATATGACTGCGAGGCGGCGCTCGACAGTTATCTTTCGCAATATGGGCATGGCGGGCAATATATCGGCCACCGCGTTGCCGCGCGCGCTATTCCTGCGCCTGCATATGCCGCTCCTGCGTATCACGGTTACGCTCAGCAAGGGTATTATGGCCCGCACCAATCGTATGCTTACAGCTACGCTCCGCCGCAGCAGATCGTCTATGTTCCGATCGAAGTGCAACAGCAACAGCGCGTGATTGTGCGTGAAACGGTGCGTGAGGAGGTGATCCCCGGCGCCGCTCGTATAATCCCGGCTCCCGCTGCGCGCCCGGCACCGCCGCGTTACATCAAAGGCAACTGATACCGATCGCCGATTGGGCTGGCTTGGTTACTCTGGCTTTACCGAAGCAATATTCGGCCCATCTTCCAATGGCGCGTCGGGGCTGTCATCGGGCACCAACCTTATCGTGCCAAATCGAACGACTTCCTCTTCGCGGCCTAGAGTGAATATCTGGCGGCCATCGCTCAACAAAAGTGGCCGCGCGACTTTCAATGTGGTCGCAGCATCTTCAGCCACGCGCAGACGATACTGGCCGTAAGGCACACGTTGGAACAGGAAAAATCCGTCAAATTCGCTGATCGTTTCGGATGATACAGCGCCAAGATTGTTCACCAATTGCAACCGAACGCCGGGCTGTTCAACGCCAGCGGGGCTAAGTATCGAACCCTCAATCTCGCCTGTCGGAGAAATGGCGAGTTCGATCTGAGCCACAACCCCAGGTCGCGGGGTTATCACAACGCCTTTGGTGGACGGTGCAAGAAACGGATCGTCCAGAGACGATTCGTCAATGCCAACGAGCACAGGGCGGAACGGCCGCAAGTCATCAACAATCGCCCGGCCATTTTCGCCTGTGACCGCATCCGTGCTGCGCAAACCTGCCTCTACCAGAACATCAGGCAAAACCTCTTCGCCGGGATCACGCTGCGCGTTGCCATTGTCGTCGCGATAGACGGTAACCGCCGCTTGACCGCTGCGGGCAAGCTTCGTGTTGGTCACACGCACTCCGCCTCCGACGGGGTCAGGCCCGATGCTGAAGGCCAATTGCACAGACGCCCCCACACCGCCGGTTGATGTCACGAAGGCATCTCCGCGGAGCGAAAATTCATCAAATCGGCGCGTATAGCCAGCCGTCAGGCGATATTCGTCCACGCGCGCCGTATAATCGAGCTGTCCCTGTAGCTCAGCGTCTTCACCAAGATCGGTGTCGACCCGGACGGTCGCCCCTTCCAACCCTTTTTCACGGCCTGCGGCGAGGAACGTGGCGTTGCCGCGAACACGGAAGTCCTTGAACCGGGCATTGGCGAGCAACCGCACACGCGTATCCGTCTGCGCAGGCGTATCGAACCCTGCGGTGCGTTGCTGATGGGAAAGCTGCGCGGAAAAGGCCAAACGGCCCGCTGTGACCGAAGTGGTCGTTAGCAATTCGTTAACTTCTGATCCATCTTTCAGCTTTGTATGTGAAATATCTGCTTGTATTGGCAGGGAAAATTTACCAACGCTAAGCGAGGTGTCGAAATTGAAGCCCGCGCGGTAATCGATCGAACCCTCTGCGAACTCGCTCGTGAAGTCTCCAAAAGATACAAGCGCGTTGGCACCGAAATTAAAGCGGCCTATGCGCCCAAGCGCGTTCGCTTCGGCTACCGCACCGGCACCGAATTCATGCGCAACAGCCGTTTCCAGCTGTAGCGCACCAAAAGATCGGATGACGCTGCCCTCCACATATCTGCGCCGGACACCGTCGAAAAATAGGCTCTGCACGCCAAGCGCGGCGCTGGTCCTTTGATCAAGGCCGCGCTCTACCCCTACCCCCCATCGCCATTTGTTCTCGCCTAACTGAATGCCATTGCCAAGATCAATGAGATCCCGGTTGTCCTGTACTATGCCACCCCAGTAATAGGTTTGGCCCGGTTCAATCTGGTTGAAACCGATCGGAACAGAAGTGGTGTCTCGCCTGATTTGTCCCTGCGGACCATACAGCACGACTTCGAGCTCATTTCGCCCAAAGAACAGTTCAACATCGATGAATTCGTACCGGCCATCGCCGCGAGAATCCTGAAATGCGATCAGCTGGCCGTTGCGATACAGTTCAGCATCCCACCCGCCCGGCAAAGTTCCGCGCAAGGTCGTGGTGGAAAAGCGAGAAGCCTGTCCCAGAGGGCGATTGCTGACAAACGCGCCGCGCCCAATGGTGGTTTGACCTGTCAAACGGCCCGGGATGGTCTCCACATCGCCGGCAGCCACCTGAGTGGCATCCAACGGCCCCAGCAGTCCTCCATTGGGTGAGTTGCGATAAGCGCGCACGCGCACTGTTCGCGGATTGAGCCGGTCATCGGTGGCGAGGCGGGCAAAATAGCTCGCGCCCAGCGCCTCACCCGCGGCAAAAAGCTCCACTCGCCTATCTGTGCCGTTATTTCCGCCCTCACCGGTTCGAACGCCGGCCTGAGCGACCACGTCAAGCGAAGGGCTGCGCCAGGCGCGATATTCCATATCGGCCTGGGGATATTGCGACAGATCAAATTGTGCAGGCCTGTTGCGAAGTCGCGCGGCACGACTTCTGCGCTCAATCGCCTGCATAAATGGCAATTCCTCGTCAGATTCGAGCCTGACAATGGCGTTGTACAGGTCGGGCCGGAAAGTGACGCCAAACCACCGGGACAAAGCATCGGTGTCTACGCACCACCCTTCGGGTGTGTCATAAATCTCGTCAGCAACCGGCGCCCGTCCGGTGTTCACGGTTTGTACCGTATCAGAGGCACGGTCTAGGGTGAATTGTTGGTCTTCCGCAAATAACCAGCCAGTTGCGCGGCGCGACTCTTTGTCGATTCGGATCGGCAGGTCGAGCGATTGAATTACATCCGCCAGATCCAGACATATACCGTTATCAGTCTGATAACCGCGGACGTCATAGGTGAGTTTGTAGTTTTCAATGACCAGCTGCAGAAACAGGAAATCGTCATCACTTGCCTGCCATGACGGCACAGCAGCCCGCGCGGGGGTGCTGGGTGGAGCAGAACGCGCTCCGTCCGTATCTTGGCCCTGAGCAAAAGCCGGAGCGGCGTTGGAAAACGCTCCAAACACACCAAGCGCCACTGCGAAACTCGCAGCGGCGCTTAGGGTTTTATGGCGGAGCGTCATCATGGATAAGGGCCCCCGGCAGTCTCGCTACCGGTTCGGCCAGTGACTCAACCGATGAAGCTGTCGACAGCCGCGATAAGACCGCCGCCCGCATTGGGCATTTCACGATATTCTATGCGTACCTGTCCGTTGAAATTGGCAGCTTGTTCGGGAGAAAGGCGGACGCGAACCTCGCGCTGATTTACCTCAGGATAGACGGCAAGACCTTGCAACTCGACAATCGGCTCAGCCAGGCCAGCCTTAGTCACGGTCAGCACACCATAGGTTGAACTGTCGCCGGCGCGGGTAATGGATAGCGCCAATTCTGGACCATCTTCGCCCTGTTCGATACTCGGTTGATTGATAGCAACCTGCGCCTCGACCCTGCCTTGGCGAACGATGATCGGGATTGTGATCCCGTAAATGGGAATGAGTTGGATGGAGACGCCTTGTTCGGATTGATCGCTACCGCTGACTTCAGGCGTTTGCGGAATCGCCTTGAACGACATGTGGACCCGGTATTCGCCGTCGGGCAGATCCGCACCTGGACGCGCAGCAAGTCGCACGGCCTGTGGTTGACCGGGGGGAAGTGTAATGCGGCGCGGCGCATACCGGATCATGCCCAGCGCTGCCTCTTCGTCATCGTTTGCATCGGTGCGTTCAACAGGTTCAAGACGCCCATTTTCCATCATTCGGCGCAGTTCGAGGCCGATCCGATAGGTCGCCTCCTCCGAGCCAATATTGCTCAAAATCACTTCGGTCCCGCGCGATCCCTCGAGGATGACGCGTGTCGGTGCGACAAGCAGGTCGCCCTGCGCATGGACTTGCGATGGCACTGCCATCGCTATGGTCGAGATTGCGGCAAGGGTTACGGCCCGATTGGCCAATTTTCGAAACGATTTGAATGACATCGCGTTTTTAGCTCCCTCAGCAGGTTACGGTGAGATTTCCGCACAACTGCGTATTTTCACTGATCGTGGTAAGTGATTAAGGTTAAGATGGATTAAACACTGACCGCGCGGATGTGGCCCAGACAGCAGAGAGCCGCGCTCTCCGAAGAGAGCGCGGCTCAAATTGCGTCAAGAAGGGCGGCACCCGCAGGTGCGGCGCTCATCCGTTAGGAATATTCAACCGTTACGGTGAATGAACCTGTGTAGACGCCAGCCACTTCTGTGCCATCCATGGTGATCGTTCCACCAACGTCGAATGACCCAAGGCCGTCTCCGTCAAGCGTTACTTCTCCGCCAGCGCTCGACGTGAATGCCGAAAGAATGATGTCGTGTGCGTCCGCAGTCAAAGCGGTATAATCGGGATGACGCAGTTCGACGTCATCGGTTGGCAGATTGATTGTCACAGCTTTGTTCAGCGTGCCATCAACAGCGAAGTCTGCGACGCCGGTCGTGCCAGAGCAAACAATGTCTGCTGCCGTGCAGTCAAGAGTACCGTCAGACGCGAGGGTAACACTACCACCGCCAGCGATAACCATGGTACCGAAATCAAGCGCATTTTCGTTTGTAAGTTGAAGCGCGTCGAGAATTTCTGCGGTTGCATCAGCGGTTGCGTTGTCGGCGTGAGCAACTGAGCTCATGCCCATTGCGGCAATCATGGCGATCCCGGCGGCGCCGAAACGAATGGTCTTTTTCATAAATCTGGTCCTTAAATGCGTAGTCTTGATCCCGTTGCACGCATGAACGGACAGATGGTTCGAATTGCCCCGTCTCGTCATGCCTGCCGATCAGGCTTGGTGGCCCGTTCGCCAGACCTAAGTACAATTGCGGAGTTCAGACTTCGTTTTCAGGTATCCTTAACAACGTGTTAGAAATTAGGGCGATAGTAAGCATATCCGCAGGGTTTCTGCGGGTTGCACGCTGTTTTACCGGGGTTTTCGGTGTTAAATATCGCCGCCGGTCAGGCGCTGACAAACAAGATCCAACTGATCAAGTGAACCGTATTTAATACTTATCTCACCAGAGCGCGGATCCGAATCGGCCTTGATTCGCACTTTCAGACCGAGAAAATCCTCAAGATGCCGCTGAACCGCCGCAATATCGGCGTTCTCATGTGACGATCCGGCGGCGGGCATCTGCGCATTTGTATTATTTCCAGCTTTGATCGTCTTGGCCACCTGGCGGACCAATTTCTCAATCTCGCGCACAGACAAGTTGTCGTTCACCGCTCTATTGGCGAGAGTTGCCGCATCGTCTTGCCCAATTAAAGCGCGGGCATGACCCATAGAAAGGCGTCCACGCTCCACCAGATCAAGAACCGCAGCAGGCAATCCAAGCAAACGTTGAAGGTTGGCGACGTGACTGCGTGACTTTTCAACCATCTTGGCAATTTCGGCCTGGGTCATGCCTTCATCATCTGAAAGCCGCTGATACGCGCGCGCCTCTTCGACGGGATTTAGATCTTCGCGCTGAAGATTCTCGATCAGCGCGAGCGCCGTAACTTCGCGGTCATCCAAATCCCGAACAAGCGCCGGAATTTCATGCAGACGCGCTTTTTGCGCGGCGCGCCAGCGGCGTTCGCCTGCGACAATCTGGTATTTGCCTGTTCCACGTGGCCGCACGATAATCGGCTGGATCACTCCGCGCTTGGCGATGGACGCGGCTAGCTCTTCCAATGCCGCTTCGTCGAAATGCTTTCGCGGGTTTCCTGGCAATGGCTCGATTGATGCGACTGACAGAGACTGAAGCAAAGAATTGCGCGTTTCTCCGGCGTCCGATGTGCCCTCGCCTGCTGACGGCGCATTGCCGCGAACAAGCGGTTCTTCTCTCTGCGTTTCACCCATGAGCGCGCCTAGCCCTTTACCCAGTTTCTTTTTGCGATCAGCAGGGCTGCGCTGGGGAACGGAAAAACGGATCGGATCGGAGGAAGGTTTGTTCACGCGGCTTGCCTTTCAGGCGGAAAACGGCCGATCAGCTCGCGCGCCAAAGCGATATAGGCGCGGCTGCCGACACAGGAATGATCATAAACGAGCGCTGGCAAACCATGGCTTGGCGCTTCGGAAAGGCGGACATTGCGCGGAATTACGGTTTCGAACACGAGATTACCCAGACAATCACGCACATCGTCTGAAACCTGATCGGTCAGACGGTTGCGGCGATCATACATGGTGAGCGCAACACCGATGATGTCGAGCGATGGGTTAAAGCGCTGCTGAACCCGCTCAACAGTCTGAAGCAGCTGGCTCAAACCCTCCAATGCAAAGAATTCGCACTGTAACGGCACCAAAAGCGTGTCGGCAGCGCACAATGCATTCAAAGTCAGGAGCCCCAGAGAAGGCGGGCAATCAATAAAGCACACTTCGTGACCGCTGTGACCTTGCAATGCAGTCCGCAAACGAGCGGTCCGCTCGTCTACCGAGACCAATTCCACCTCAGCCCCACTTAAGTCGACGGTGGCAGGCACGATATCCAGACCTGGAATGCTGGTCTCGACGACCGCGCTTGCCAGCGGCACTTCATCTACCAGCAGATCATAGGTCGACACTTCGCGCTGACTGGCCTGAACCCCCAACCCGGTGGAAGCGTTACCTTGCGGATCGAGGTCAATAAGGAGAGTGCGCCATCCGGTCGCCGCCATAGCGGTCGCCATATTGATAGCGGTTGTGGTCTTTCCCACCCCGCCCTTTTGATTGGCAATCGCTATTGTCAGCATAGTTTGCGTCCCATTTAGTCCCTTTTTACAGGGAGGCTTTTGCGATCAGAACATCGCCTTAAGCTCATTTGCTCACGATGATGCCGGCATCCGGATCGGTCAATGATTGTTCCACGTGGAACATATTTCGGATCGAACGCTTTGTCTCTTTCAATTCTTGCGCTGCCGAACGCCCTTTCGGCAAGAGGAAGCGTGTTCTCTTTGTGGAGAAGGGTGCGGATAAACGCATGAGCTTTTCCAAAGGAGCAAACGCACGTGCCGAAATGACCCAGGATTCAAAGGGTGCAACTCGCTCAAGACGCTGACCCTCAACCCTGCAATTGGTAAGAGCCAGTTCTGTCACACACCGTTCTAGAAATTCAACACGGCGCCCGCGCGATTCAACAAGTACGGTGCTGAATTGCGGGCGTAATATCGCGATAACCAATCCCGGGAGGCCAGGACCCGTACCGAGATCAAGCCACGGACCAGGGATCTTCCGCTCGTATGTTTCACGTGGAACATGTTCGAGTAATTGCGCACTGTCAGCAAAGTGGCGCACCCAAAGTTGTTCTTCCGATGCTTTGCTAATCAAATTCTGGCGTTGGTTCTCTTCCAGCAACAATCCAGCAAATCGATCAAGCCGTTCATGTGCCGTCTTGCCAGCCCAACCCTGGACATATTCACGCGCGCTCGATTCATTGTCTATCAATCGTTCGGTGGTCATGCCGCTTGCTGACCAGCGCGGCGCCCCGTTCGCCGCCCCTCTCCCTGCCAACGCCGAGCATGGACAAGCAGCGCGGACAACGCCGCAGGCGTCACACCAGCAACGCGGCCTGCCGCGGCAAGTGTTGTGGGGGCCGCTGCTGACAACCGTTCAATCATCTCATTAGAAAGACCGGGCACTTGGGAATAAGGAAAATTAGACGCCAAGGGCAGCTCTTCACTCGCACGCAAATCCCGAAGCTCCGCTTCTTGCCGTGCAAGGTATGGCGCATAGGCTGCGTCTTCCGCCATCTCCTCGATCAACTGTGCATCCGAATCGGCTTCATTTCCAGCAGCTAAACCGATCCAGGGTTCCAGAGATTTCAAGGTTACACCGTCATGCCGTAGCCATTCCGATACGGGTTTTTCCCCTCCGTCACGGCGGACCGGAAGGCCTTTGTCGACCATCTCTTTAGCATTCACTTTCACTGCGAACATGTCGCCTATGGCTTCGCGGGACTGTTCACGCTGATTGAACCAATCCGCACGTTCTGAACCGATGCAGCCGGCCTCCAGCCCGAGAGGTGTCAGCCGGGTAGAAGCATTGTTTGCACGCAGCCGCAGGCGGTATTCTGCACGCGACGTGAGCATTCGGTAGGGTTCATTCACCCCTTGTAATGTCAGGTCATCAATCATCACGGCAATATAAGAATTCGCGCGGTCGAGCAGCGGTGCCGCCTTATCCAAAACGGCAGCGGCTGCTTCAAAACCAGCGATCATGCCCTGAGCGGCGGCTTCCTCATACCCAGTCGTTCCATTAATCTGCCCCGCACAATACAATCCGGGTATCGCGCGCACTTGCAGATCGGGCGTCAATGCACGGGGGTCGATGTGGTCATACTCTACTGCATAACCCGGTACGGCCATCTCGACCGAACCAAGACCGGGCATGGCCCTCAACATTTCAAGCTGCACATCAACCGGCAAAGATGTGCTGATCCCGTTGGGATACACGTAATGCGTTGTCAGGCCTTCGGGTTCGAGGAAGACCTGATGACCGTCACGATCACCAAACCGGTGGATCTTATCCTCAATCGAGGGACAATAACGCGGCCCAGCGGCGTCGATCGCACCTGAAAACAGTGGAGAACGATGAAGGTTAGCGCGAATAATGTCATGCGCCGCGTGGGTCGTGCGTGTAATCGCGCAAAAAACTTGCGGGTTCGGCCGTGCCGGAGTGAGCGGCGACATCGTCCAGACATCATCATCTGATGGCTGTTCTTCCAGCATGGCCCAGTCGATTGTGCGCCCATCCAAGCGCGGCGGTGTTCCCGTCTTGAGACGCGCCATCGGCAAATCTGCATCGCGCAATTGCGCCGCCAAACGTTTGGCAGCATCTTCTCCAATACGGCCGCCCTCAAATCGCTCTTCGCCGCGAAACAGAACTCCGCCTAAGAATGTCCCCGTACACAGGATAACACGGGACGCCTCGATAACAGTTCCGTCAGCCAACTCTAGCCCACTAACACCACCGCCTGAAAGTGTTAGCGCAGCCGCTTCGCCCTCGATCAGCGTCAGATTATCCTGCGCGTGCACCACAGATTGCACCGCAGCTTTGAACAACACCCGGTCAGCCTGCACACGTGGCCCCCACACTGCGCTGCCTTTGGACCGGTTGAGCATGCGATAATGGATCGCTCCTGCATCCGCCGCGCGGCCAAGGACCCCGTCCAGTGCATCGACTTCGCGGACCAGATGACCCTTCCCCAATCCACCAATCGCTGGGTTGCAACTCATCGCGCCCACTGCGCTGAGGTCAAAACTGACGAGTGCGGTGCTCGCGCCCATTCGCGCCGCTGCACAGGCCGCTTCGACACCGGCATGTCCGCCGCCGATTACAAGGACATCAAATGATTGCATGGAGCGCCAAGTAGGCGCTCGGCGGCAATTCGTCAAAGATGTTTCACGTGACACATAGGCGGAGCATCGTGGCGCGCCTGCCTATTTCCCGATGCAGAACCTACCGAACAGCGCATCAAGCATTTCTTCGGTGGTTGCCCTGCCTATCAGGCGGTCAAAAGCCAACCTGGCCCTGCGCAATTCCTCACCCACCAACAACAGATCCGATTGTTGCCGAGCACCAGTGAGAGCCTCATGTGCCTCACCCAATCGGCTAAACTGTCTCGCGTTGAGCACGGCCTCCCCCGGCTTGGGCATCGACTGTCGGGCCACAGAAACGAGCTCTTCCTTTAAGCCGAGCAGCCCTTCTCCCGATACAGCCGACACAGTGTGACGCGCAGCACCCTTGGCTTCGAAATCGCTCGCGTCAGACCGTGCGGCCACTTCCCAGCAATCGGCGGGCCCCTCTCCTAACGCGCCAAGCCAAAGCACAACGTCAGCCTTAGCGAATTCGCGCTTGGCCCGTTCGATCCCAATAGCCTCGATCTCTTCGGCGCCCTCATCGCGCAAGCCCGCGGTGTCGATCAGAGTAAATGGCACCCCCATAATCCCGACAGAACGCTCAATCACGTCTCGCGTTGTCCCGGCGATTGCCGATGTAATAGCCGCCTCGCTCTGCGTCAGAGCGTTGAAAAGCGTCGATTTGCCAGAGTTCGGCGGACCGGCGAGTACAACGCGAAAGCCTTCTTTGAGCTTTTCAGACCTCGGCGCGTTAAGAAATTAACCCAATTCAGCTGCAAAATCAGAAATGTTCCACGTGAAACCTTCTGGCAGATCTCCAACATCGTCTTCGTCAGAAAAATCAAGCGCAGCTTCAATTTGGGCCGACAACCCGAGGACTCTGTCGCGCCACACTTCGACCTTGCCCGACAAAAGGCCATTGGCGTTCGCTACAGCCGCAGCACGTTGAAGCTCGGTTTCCGCCTCCAACAAGTCAGCCAACCCTTCAGCTTCTGCAAGATCAATTCGGCCATTGGCAAAGGCGCGCCGGGTGAATTCCCCCTCTTCAGCAGGACGCAGACCGTCTATCTCCGCTAACGCACGACAAACGGCGCTAAGCACTGCTCTGCCACCGTGACAATGAAGTTCCGCGCAATCTTCCCCCGTCGCTGAAGCGGGTCCCGGAAAAGATAGAACAAGCGCCGCATCCAGCAGTTCGCCCGATGGAGCATGCAGTTTTGCCATGCTCGCGCGCCGCGGGGTGAAGGTTTTACCCGATAAAACGCGCAGTGCATCTAACGCTCGAGGGCCGCTTATCCGGATGACCCCGATAGCAGCAGGCGCAGACCCGCTGGAGACAGCAAAAATTGTCGGAGTGTCAGCGTGCGTCACGCAGTGGGCCCTGTGCGCTGTGCTGTCAGATCAATCTGAAGAATCGTCCTTGGGCTTTCCGGACGACCGACTACTTGAGCCCCCTCCTGTGGCGCTGCGTAGGCCGCCTTCGACGAAGTTCTGAAACAGTTTCATACCGACCTGCCCCATAGGAGCCAAAGCCTGCGCGTATTCCTGAAGCTGGTCGGGGTTACTCACCCCCTTCATCGCCTTGGAAATGGTATCGACATAGACGGTGTTGGCTTTGCTCACATCAGGGAGCCCCATGAAGCTGCGCGCCTCTTCGGGCGTGCATTCGATTTCAACATTGATCTTCATAGGTCCCTCTCCCGTCGCGCCATGTGCTGGCATGTCCCCATCTGGGTCTAAATCTATATTTGGGTTTCCAGCACGCTCTTGGCAATGGGTACGCTAGAATACGCAGCACGCGACCCAGCCTGCAAGGCGAACGCTATTCTTGAAATCGAGAGAATATGCGGCCCAAAGCTAGCGAGATATACTCGGTCGAAGCGTGCGCCTCACTGTCGATATCAACATGGATGCCGTAGCCGCGAAGCATGGAGGCGATAACAACCGCCTCCACACGCGACAAGAATATCGCCACCAGAACCCGTCAATCGCGCAGATCCTTCTCGTGATACCCTATCTGACGTCTTCGGTTTTACTGGTTCATAGTGTCGAAGAAGTCTTCGTTGGTCTTGGAATCCTTCATCTTGTCGAGCAGAAACTCCATCGCGTCGACGGTGCCCATTTGCATGAGTATCCGGCGCAGGACCCACATTTTGGACAGCTTGTCCTTCTCCACCAGCAGCTCTTCCTTACGCGTACCCGATTTACCCACGTCCAGCGCAGGGAAGATACGTTTGTCGGAAACCTTGCGGTCAAGAACGATTTCCGAGTTACCGGTGCCCTTGAACTCTTCGAAGATAACCTCGTCCATCCGGCTGCCAGTGTCGATCAGTGCTGTCGCGATAATCGAAAGAGAGCCGCCCTCTTCAATGTTACGAGCCGCACCAAAGAAGCGCTTCGGACGTTGCAATGCGTTGGCATCAACACCGCCTGTAAGAACCTTGCCAGAGCTTGGAACAACGGTGTTGTAGGCCCGGCCCAGACGCGTGATCGAATCGAGCAAGATGACAACGTCATTCTTGTGCTCGACCAACCGTTTCGCTTTTTCAATAACCATTTCAGCGACTTGAACGTGGCGATTAGCAGGTTCATCAAAGGTTGAGGAGATCACCTCACCCTTCACGCTGCGTTGCATGTCGGTAACTTCCTCAGGCCGCTCATCAACAAGCAATACGATGAGAAACACCTCTGGATGGTTATCAGTGATCGCTTTTGCGATGTTTTGCAGCAGCACTGTTTTACCCGTGCGCGGCGGCGCCACGATCAGAGCGCGCTGCCCTTTACCCTGAGGTGAAATGATATCGATCACCCGAGCGGACTTGTCCTTGACCGTCGGATCAAGGGTATCGAGCGACAGCTTCTCATCCGGATAGAGCGGCGTGAGGTTGTCGAAATTGGTGCGCATTCGCACCGCATCCGGATGTTCAAAATTGACCGTTGTGAGCTCGGTAAGCGCGAAATACCGCTCTTCACCCTTTGGCGCGCGAATTTCACCTTCTACGGTGTCACCGGTACGCAAACCCCATTTGCGAATCTGATTAGGCGAAACATAGATATCGCCAGGCCCGGCGAGATAGTTCGCATCAGGAGACCGCAGAAAACCAAAGCCATCCTGCTGCACCTCAATGGTGCCGATACCCATGATTTTCTCTTCATATTCTTCGTCTTCGGCAAGCTCGCGCAGGATACTGAACAACAGATCCTGACGCCGCATTGTCGACGCGCCTTCCACGCCCAGTTCTTCGGCCATTTTGACCAATTCTGCCGGGGTACGAAGTTTTAAGTCTTTGAGATGCATTGATTATTCATTCCAGATTATCGGAGTGGATGGCAGGTCAGTACCTGTGTGGGCGCAGTGCCCTGTTTGTATAAATCGCGCGAAATCTCAGCGATTCCGGGCCAAAGTGAAAGGCACAAGAGACAAGGTTAGGGCTTGGAGAAAGCAGACCTGGCCGCGCAAGAACGCACAGCCGATGCCGTTTGTGATATACATAAATTATGCCTGTAACGCGCTTGCGTCAATCAACGATTGAAATTTGCAGGTCAAATGTCGTCAGAATGGCCTCACATAGACAAGCAAGACGATCAAAACGAGCAGCAAGCCAGGCACTTCTCCAACCATCCGCAATGTTTTTTCCGTAAGAGGCCGTTCCCCGCGCGCCATCTTCTTAGTCTGGCCAACAAGCCAGCCGTGATAAATGGTCAGCACCACAACAAGCGCAATTTTCGCATGTATCCAGCCACCTGATCTAAACGCATCCGTTGTGTAAGCGAGCGTGAGCCCCAGAACCCAAACGATGATCATACTGGGCGACAAGATAATTTTGCGCAATTTGCCCATCCGCACTGCCCATTTTGCTTCGCCTTCCGATCCCGGCGCATGATCGAGCATGTAAATGCACTGCCGCGGCAGCATAAAGAGCCCCGCCAGCCAAAAAACCATGAAGATGACGTGGCCGACCTTTAGCCAGGGATAGATCGTCAGTAGGGCGTTTTGCATGGAATGATGTCTTAGCCTCTCACCGCGCGCAGCAGCTGTTCGACATGGTCGATCGGCGTAAATTGACCAATCCCATGTCCAAGATTGAAGACATGCGGGCGGCCTTTGAAAGCGTCTATCAAGAACTTCACCCGCTCAGGCAAAGCTGGACCGCCAGCCTCTACGAGCAGAGGATCGAGGTTGCCTTGCACCGGCATCCCTTCGGGTAGCACTGAATTTGCCCAAATCGGATCAAGCGTCTCATCAAGACCCACCGCATCTACGCCAGTTTCGCGAGCATAAGCGGGGAGTTTCGCGCCTGCACCCTTCGGAAAGCCGATAATCGGCGTGTCGGGATGCGATTCTTTGATCGCGGCGGTGATTTTGGCATTGGGAGCCACCACCCAGCGCTCAAACTCATCTGGTGCGAGCGAACCTGCCCAGCTATCAAACAACTGCACCGCTTCGGCGCCTGCGTCGATCTGGCCGCGCAGATAGGTGATCGACACATCGACAATCGCATCGCAGATCGCCTGAAGACGCGCCGGATCACGATAGGCAAGCAAACGCGCTGGCCCCTGATCCTTCGACCCCTGACCCGCAATCATATAGGTCGCAACGGTCCAAGGCGATCCTGCAAAGCCCAGCATTGTCACTTGATCGCTGATCATCGACCGCGTTTTGCGCACAGTTTCATAAACAGGATCAAACCGTTCATAGGAACTGGAGAAATCTTCCAGTTTCGCCTCAAGCAGCGTTGGGCTTAATTTTGGCCCCTCGCCTGCAAGAAATTCCAGACCTTGCCCCATTGCATGCGGCACGATCAAAATATCAGAAAATAAGATCGCCCCGTCGAAACCAAAGCGGCGCAGCGGCTGAACCGTAATCTCAGCCGCTGCATCGCTGTCATAGACGAGTTCTAAAAACCCGCCCTTTTCAGCGCGTAATTCGCGATATTCAGGAAGATACCGCCCGGCCTGACGCATAAGCCAGATGGGAGGAATTTCTTGGGCGGAACCCTTAAGGGTGTCGAGCAATGGACCAGGCATGCGTTCCTCTAATCAAATAAATTAGAATATTAAAAGGGTTGTTGGAGTTTGTTGGTCCTGTGGACAGTGGGAATTCACATTTAATATAACTTTTGTCCTGTGTTTTCACATTGTTTGTGCGAAGGCGAATCCGCATGAACGTGTGGTCAAGCGCGTTCTATCCACGCTGTCCCCAGCCTGTCGATATATCTGCGAACCTGTCGAGAAGTATTGAGATGAATGGGCCGGTAGCGAGCATGAATTTCTGTCCCCTGCTTGTCGGCGGTTCTCTCCCGTGGTTTATGCCCCTGTCTATCCACAAGCGCAAAAAGTGACAGCGAATCGTCTTATGAACCGTCTGAATCTTCATCTTGTCTCCGATTCAACTGGCGAGACGTTGGAGATGATCGCGAAGGCCGCGCTTGCTCAGTTCGACGACCCCGTGGTCAGCCGCCATTTCTGGCCGATGGTGCGTTCGCGTCAACACCTTGACCGGATTGTCCCCGAACTTGCCGACAATCCCGGGCTGGTCCTGTTCACTTTGGTCAATCCCGAAACGCGTGCGAGGCTGGAGGAACATTGCAGGCATCTGGGATTGCCCGCCGTGCCGGTTCTGGATCAAGTCACCGCCGCTTTGGAAGCGCAACTGGGTCAAGAAGCCCATGGCCGCCCGGGCCGCCAACACATCATGGATGCCGACTATTTCAAGCGCGTTGAGGCGATCCACTACACGATCGCGCATGATGATGGGATTGCGCATGAGGATTGGGAGGACGCGGATATCGTCCTCGCCGGTGTTTCGCGCAGCTCAAAAACTCCCACCAGCATCTATCTTGCCAATCGCGGTTATAAGGTCGCCAATATTCCGCTGGTGGTGGAGAGCCCTCCGCCAAAAGCGCTGTTTGGATTGCGCCATCCGCTTGTCATTGGCTTGACCACTGCGCCCGAGCGGCTGGTGCAAATCCGCCGTAACCGGCTTTTGTCGCTCAATGAGGGGACTGAGACCTCTTATGTCGACAATGAACGCGTCAAAGCCGAAACTCAGTTCGCCCGGCGCATGTTTGCTGACAATGGCTGGCCAGTGATCGACGTAACCCGGCGATCAATCGAGGAAAGCGCGGCGGCGATTATCCGGCTGGTGCAGGAACGCCATCGGCGCGATCGTTCGGTTGATGGCGTGTCCAAACCGATATGATACCGCCCGCACTTGTTCTCGCATCGAAATCATCCTCGCGCCGAGCCATGCTTGACGCTGCCGGTGTGCGGCACAAGGCGATACCCGCCGACCTTGATGAACGCGCGATAGAAGACAGTCTGGAAGGCGCGACGCCGGCAGAAATTGCGCAAGCGTTGAGCGTTGCCAAAGCTGCGGCGGTTGCACGGCTTCACCCCGATGCGCTTGTGCTTGGCAGCGATTCTCTTTTGGTGGTGGATGGCAACCGCTTTGACAAGCCAATCTCTCGCGATGACGCGGCAAACCATTTGCGCCATTTTTCGCAAAAGACCATCGAACTGCACAGCGCAGCGGCACTGGTGCGAGGCGAGACATGCCAGTGGGCGCACACAGATTGCGCTCGTCTGACGGTGCGGCATTTGTCTGACGCCTTCATCGAACATTACCTGACGCTTGAATGGCCCGAAATCGGCTACACCGTTGGGTGTTTCCGGATCGAAGCGATGGGGGTCCAACTGTTTGAGCAGATTGAAGGCGATCAATTCACTGTTTTGGGCATGCCTCTGATCCCCGTACTCGCAGCGTTACGCGAACATGGAGTTTTGATCACATGACT
This sequence comes from uncultured Alphaproteobacteria bacterium, assembly GCA_963789155.1. GTDB lineage: Bacteria > Pseudomonadota > Alphaproteobacteria > Sphingomonadales > Sphingomonadaceae > Erythrobacter. The sequence goes on from CAWBJN010000016.1 coordinate 350,355, forward strand.
GCGCTTGCTCATGTGATCGGGGATCCAATTGCGCATTCCAAATCACCCCTGATCCACGGATTTTGGCTTAGAAAGCTTGGAATTGCGGCCGATTACACCATTCAGCGCGTCTTGCCCGAAGGGTTGGCGGATTACATCGACCGATCGCGCGGCGATGCCAGCTGGATTGGGTGCAACGTCACCATGCCGCACAAACAGACGATCATCCCGATGCTCGACACACTTGATCCGCTTGCGGCGAAGCTGGGCGCGGTGAACACCGTGGTGCGGCAAGGGGACGGATCGCTCACAGGGTACAACACTGACGCTGGCGGGTTTCTTGAACCGCTGTCTGATGTTCTCGCCGGCGAACATCTGTTTCGGATGGCGAGAATTCTCGGCACGGGTGGCGCAGCGAGAGCAATTATCTCCGCGCTCGCCGATAAAGGGTTCACACTGGTGGTCGCAGGACGCGATCCGGCAAAGGCGCAAGCGTTGCTGGATGAACTTGCCCCTCGCGGTGAACATTATGCAGTGGAGTTGGCGCATTTTGCGGAGCCGACAGACTTTGCCTTCGACGACCGCGACAGATGCCTTGATCTGGTGATCAATGCGTCCCCCTTGGGAATGCATGGCAGCCCGCCTCTGCTGTTTGACTGGAGCCACGCACCTCCGGGCAGCATTGCTTATGATATTGTGACCAATCCGAAAGACACACCGTTTCTGTTGGCCGCTCGGGATGCCGGTCACTCTTCGATAGGCGGGCTTGCAATGTTGGTAGGCCAGGCAGCGATTGCGTTTCAGAAACTCTTTGGCGCCGCCCCTCCCCGCGAATATGATGCTGAATTGCTAGAGTTGCTGTCGCAATGAACAGCTCAGAAAAAAGACCTTTGATCATTGGGCTTACCGGCTCAATCGGAATGGGTAAATCGACCGTTGCCGCAATGTTTGAACGCGCAGGCGTACCGGTTTTCGATGCCGATGCAGAGGTTCGCGCGATGCAAGGACCGAACGGCGAGCTAAACGACGCCATAGAGGCGGCTTTTCCCGGATCAACTGGGCCGCAAGGTGTTGATCGCGACGCGCTTGGCAAAATCGTCTTTGCAGACAAGCAAAAGCTCGCCGCGCTTACTGCGATTGTTCACCCCGCTGTGGGTGCAAAACGCGCGCGTTTCCTCGCGGATAATGCGAGCGCATCGCTGATTGTTTTCGACATACCTTTGTTGTTCGAAGGCGGCGGTCACGCGGGAGTGGACAGCGTGGTTGTCGTTTCAGCTCCGGCGGAGATCCAGCGTTCAAGAGTTCTTGCCCGTCCGGGTATGACCGAAGAAAAATTTGAGCATATTCTTGGCCTACAAACCCCCGATGCGGAAAAACGCGAGCGGGCAGACTATGTGATCGACACGGGTAAAACTCTTACAGAAACAGAGGCTCAGGTCGCTGAATTGATTGAATTGCTCCTCAGTGCGTCCGATTCCGAGCTGACTTAGCCGCCGTCTAGAAATCAACCCCTTGCGCACCAGCTTACTTGGGTGAATAACGTTGCAAATGCGCGAAGTGATATTCGACACAGAAACGACAGGCTTAGATCCCAAAACGGGTGACCGGATGGTCGAAATTGGCTGTGTTGAGATGATCGGACGGGTCGAAACAGGCCGCTCCTACCACGCTTATTACAACCCGGAACGTGACATGCCCGCCGCCGCTGAAGCGGTGCACGGCCTTTCTGCATCATTTCTTTCAGGCAAACCGTTATTTGCTGACACGTTTGGCGAGTTGCTCGAATTTCTAGGTGATGCGCCGCTTGTTGCGCACAATGCCAGTTTTGACTTTGGCTTTCTCAATTCAGAACTGGTCCGGATTGGCCGCGAACCGGTTTCGATGGACCGCATGATCGATACGGTTGCCATCGCGCGCAAAAAACATCCCGGTGCCAAACTATCGCTCGATGCGCTGTGTTCCCGTTACGGTGTTGACCGTAGCCACCGCGTCAAACACGGCGCGCTGCTCGATGCTGAATTGTTGGCGCAGGTTTATGTTGAGCTAACCGGTGGACGCCAGATCGGGCTCGAACTTGCAGCTCAGAATGCCGCACAAATAGTGTCCGTCAAAAATACAGGTCAAACGCGATCCACACCGGAACGTCCGCGCCGCGAAGCGCGCCCGCATGTGGCTTCACCGGCAGAATTGGCGCGGCATTCAGAATTCGTCGCTGGGATTAAAAATGCAATGTGGGCGAAGTAACAACTTAAAGGAGAACAGGTCACGATGGATATCCGGATTTCGGGACACCAGGTTGAAACTGGCGCGGCGCTTCAGGAACACGCTTCTGACCGATTGGGGGGTATCGTGGACAAATATTTTGATCGCGCAATTTCCTCGCACATCACGTTCGGCAAATCGGGAGGATCCTTCACCTGCGATATCGTAACTCATGTTTCCCATGGTATGATCCTGAAAGCGCAGGGCATCGCGCACGACGCTCACGTTGCGCTTGATAATTGTGCCACAAAAATCGAAACGCAACTGCGCCGGCACAAGCGCCGCCTTACCGACCGCCACGAACGGGCGCTGCAAGTCAGGGCGGAAGAAAACGCCGCATACACCATCTTTGCATCCGAAGAGCCCGAAGAAGAGCTAACCGTGGACGCTCCGCCTGTGGTTGCGGAGACCCGGGTCGACGTTCCGGAAGGAAGCGTGGCCGATGCAGTGATGATGCTCGATTTGCGGGATACCCCAGCACTACTTTTCAAAAATGCTGGCACTGGCAGGCATAATATGGTTTATCGCCGCTCAGACGGATCGATCGGTTGGGTCGAGCCCCACTAGGATCCAATTACCTATCTGCGGCCGGGAGCCGTAGCGTAAAAAGACAGATCCACCCATGAAAGAGCGGATCGGCGCCGCACCCCTGTCGCGGCGTAGAACCCTCTTTATTGGGCCCTCGCCCTGTTCGCAGGACAAACTTGATTGGGATTTCGAGTTCGCCATGGACGTAAATATTTCTATTGTGCCCGAAGCGGTTGTCTTCACGCATCTAGGTTCGGCTCGTCAAATTCTCACACAGCTTTCGAAGCTATATTCACAGGTTTATGATCTTGATGCCGATGCTGTGCTCGAAGGGCTTGAGCAACGCGAAGCATTGGGCAGTACGGGTTTTGGCCGCGGGGTTGCGATCCCGCATTGCCGCAGCAACGCGGTAAAACGCCCAACGATGGTTCTGCTTAAGCTGGAGCAGCCGGTTGATTTTAAATCCGCCGATGCAATTCCCGTATCGCTGGTTTTTGGTCTCGTTTCGCCAGAAAATGCCGGAGCGACACACTTGCACGCCCTGGCTGCGATTTCGCGTCTGGTGCGTGATGAAGCCATGCTCAATGCGTTGCTCGACGCGCCTGACGCCGAGGCAGTTTATTCCGTCCTCACCAACCAATTTCTGCGTGCTGCTGCATAATCATGTCTGCTGATCTGGATGGACCACCTTCGGGTGAGCCTGTCGGGGCGCCAGCGGGTGCAGAACTGCATTATCGGGCTTTGGAGCGACTTTATGGCTCCGCTCCGGTCAACTCCGTGTTCGAATCCACGCTCGCTATAACTGGCGAAGGTTTGTCGCGCCTCAAATTCGTCGTCACGCGCGATGTTTATCATGCGGCTGGCGCGGCGCACGGCACGATCTATTTCAAAATGCTCGACGACGCAGCGTTTTACGCGGCAAATTCGATGGCGACGGACCGGTTTTTGCTAACCACCAGTTTCAACCTCCATTTCACGAAACCTGTGCGCGAAGGCGAAGTGATTGCCGAAGGGCGCTGGGTTAGCGGAAAACGCCGAGTGCTCGTCGCAGAATCGCGGTTGGTCGATGCAGAAGGGGATGAGATCGGACGCGGCACGGGTACATTCATGCGGTCAAGGATCGCGCTGTCCAGTCTGCCCGGATATTCCGCCTGAAGGGGTCATAATGACGACAAGGCTCCCCGCTCACCTGGAAATCTCGAGCCTGATTCGCCTCACCGACACACATGGTGGCAATGCGATGGTGCTCGCAAAGGGAGAGCGCGACGCAGGAACAGTGTTAATTGTAACCATGTGTCGCGGCAGGGATGTCAAACTGTTCGAAAGAATGCCTCAGATGGACGGAACACGGCCATTCGTTGCAACAAAATTTCAAGACGTTGAAAAACCGCAAGAATTTTCAGAGTACCTCGACCGCCGCCGCGCCCAAGACCCCGATATTTGGATTTTAGAACTGGATATCGAAGAAGCAGAACGGTTCATCGCACTTCTGCCGCGTTAACTTGACCTAGTTTCAATTGTGACTATTTCCCGCGGTGCTTCCAGAGGCGGGGGCCAATAAATCGGCAATACGGTCGGTTGATTGGCACGCAGACGGGGGGCAGCCGGTAGGCTCAACGGATCACCTCTTCACAATTCGAGATGAAAATTCTCAACAGGTCCAGGCCTGCGTCTGAGCTCGCTCACCGCAGAAACAGTAGAACAAATGGGTCGTAAGACGTATTCCTTGAGCGCCGCCGCAATTGTTGCGATGGTAGGTCTAAGTTTTTCCAGCGCTGATGGCGCTGAAGCTTTCGCACAAGACGCTGTTGCAGGTGCAACAGCGCAAACCGAAATCACACAGCCGACCGCTGAAACGGTTGAAATTGTGCCTAACCAGCCCGCCTTCGTGTCCGAAGAAGTTGTGCAGCCTTTGCCAATTCAAGACGCGAACGATGAAACGGTTCCAGAAATTAACGCGTCATCTTTGCGAGAGCTTGTCGGCATGGTCGATGGTGGTTCGCAGCTGACCGAACAGATGCACTGCCTTGCTGGCGCGGTCTATTTTGAATCGCGCGGCGAAGCTCTGGCTGGACAGCTCGCCGTGGCGCAGGTCGTTATCAACCGCGCCGAGGATCGTCGTTGGCCTGCAAGTTATTGCGGCGTTGTCTATCAGCGCTCGCAGTTCTCTTTTGTACGCGGTGGCCGGATGCCCAGCATCAACACATCTTCTTCTGCATGGGAACGTGCAAAGGCTGTGGCGCGCATCGCGCATGGCGGGATGTGGGAATCAGAAGCCGCCGACGCGGTCTATTTCCATGCGAAATATGTCAATCCACGCTGGAGCCGGGCCAAAACCCGTCTCGCGCAGATTGATACGCACGTTTTCTACCGTTGAGTTAGAAACGCCGCGAATTTGAAACCCCCGCCCTGATCGGCGGGGGTTTTTGTTTGGGCGTTAATCTCGCAAAACCGCCCAGGTGGGGGCGTGATCGCTCGCTTTTTCGCGGCCGCGATGATCTTTATCGACACCAACCGATATGAGGCGACCGGCAAGTTCTGGTGAAAGCAGGATGTGGTCGATTCGAAACCCGTGATCGCGTTGCCAGGCGCCTGCCTGATAGTCCCAATAGGTCCAGACACCGCCGCGTGGGTTGAGGGTGCGCAGCGCATCGGTCCAACCATCGGCTAATAATCGGGCATAGGCGGCGCGCGATTCGGGCTGCATCAAAGCGTCAGATTCCATTGCCTTCACCGCATAGACATCGTCATCTTCAGGTATGACGTTGTAGTCACCAAGAACCGCCGCAGGAACCTCCTCAGCCCAAATCTGCGCCATTCGCGCGCGAAGCTTCTCCATCCATGCGATTTTATAGTCGAATTTTGGGCCGGGCAGCGGATTGCCGTTAGGCAAATAGATGCAGACGATCCGTGTTCGCACGCCGTCTTTGACAATGTCGGCTTCAAGATAGCGAGACTGTTCGCCCTCGCCTTCTTTGGGGCCATCAACACCCAAACCGCGCTGCACTTCTTCAACTGCGTATCCGGCTTTCGTATCAGCAAGGATCGCAACGCCGTTAAAGCTTTTCTGACCATGCCAGATCGGCTGATACCCCAGCTCTTCAAATTCAGAAGCTGGGAAGTCCTTGTCTTGGCTCTTTACCTCTTGGAGGCAGGCGACTGCGGGGCGCGTTTCGGCGAGCCATTCCTTGAGCCGCGGTAGCCGCGCCTTGATCCCGTTAATATTGTAAGTGGCGATTTTCATGTGCCCATCCATGCAGGAACAGGCGCGGCGCGTCTATTGGAAGGTTGAAGAGCGCAATTTTACGCGCCCTCGTTTATTGGCCCGGTTTTTACTGGCCCGGTTTCAACGCGCAGGGTCCCTCAGATACCGAAGCTTGATCCGCAACCACAGCCTGCTGCTGCTTTGGGGTTTTCGACACGGAAAGCGGCGCCGCCCAGCGATTCGACGAAATCGACGATGCTGCCACCGACAAGATCAAGGCTCATCGGGTCAACCACCAATTTGACACCGTCGGTTTCGCTGATGATGTCATCACTCTCGGGCTCGTCTGCCAAATCAAACTTATATTGAAAGCCAGAACAGCCGCCACCTTCGACAGAAAGCCGCAGGATTGCAGGCTTGGTCTGCTTCTCAGCGATCCAAGCGATACGCTTGGCCGCTGCTGGTGTGAGGGTCATGGTTTCCGACATACGTCCAATTTAGGCGGCTAGAGTGCAATCCTCAAGGGTATCAGACCGTTTGGATGTAATCGCGCATCGCGGCGGCTTCGTGCTCCACCTCGTCAATCTTACTTTTCACCAGATCGCCGATGGAGATGAAGGCGACCAGTTCCCCGTTTTCCACCACCGGAAAATGGCGAAAACGGCGGCGAGTCATCAATGCGAGAGCATCGTCAATTTTAGTGCTGGATTCGACCGTCATGGCAGGCGATGTCATGATCGCTTCCACCGGCAGATCGAGACAGCTGCTGCCTTTTTCGGCGAGACAGTAAATAATGTCGCGTTCCGACACGATTCCGGCGACTTTTCCATCGCGCATGACGGGTACAGCACCGATACGCTTGCCCGCGAGCACACCGACGGCTTCAGCGACACGGGTTGCGACATCGCAGCTAACGACGTCCGATGCTTTCCGGTCGCCAATAATCTTGGCTATGGTCATGATGGCGTTCCTCTCTCTCAAACGCAAAATGCCACCAATTTTGCAAAAAGGCGAGTCTCGCAAGCGGTGCGCCCAGATCCGCTGCGCAATTTGCCTCCTACAGGCAGCGAATTGCGTATCTCTTGCATATCTTCTTCATTGCAAAGCGGCTGATCGGTCCGCATGGAAACGGCATGGTCAATAAATCCCCCCTCGATGATCCTGAAAACGCGGCCCATGCGTGGGCGCGCTATCGCCAGATCATGAAGGTCCTGATGACATTTACCGTGGCGACGGTGTTGATCGCGGTCGGGTTGCTCTATTTATATAATGGAGCGATTTCGGTTCACTTTTACATCGCAGTGGCGCTTGGAATTAGCTTCACGATGTTGCTGGGCGGCGGTTTGATGGGGCTGGCGTTTCTGTCTAACGGGACTGGCCATGACGAAGCGGTCGATAACCGCCTGCCGGACGCCGACGAATTTTGGTCACCAAAAGACGAAGATTAGACGTTCGTAAGCGGGGTCAGGCGAAATTCTTCTACGGGCTTTCCGCCGACCAGATGCTCTTCGATAATCCGGTCCAGCACTTTTGGGCTGCACGAATGGTACCAGACATTGTCAGGCCAAACGACCGCAATCGGCCCTGCTGCACAGACCTGCAAACAATCCGCTTTGGATCGTTGAATACCGCCACCTGCGCCGCGTGGATGCTCGCTTGTCCTTTTGGGGCCGATTAAGCCCCTTTGTTTCAGCCGGTCTTTGAGAAACTGCCAAGCGATCGCACCCTCGGCAGGCGAGCAGCATTTCTGTTTCTCTGACAAAGCGCAAAGGAATATCTGGCGCTCTATCCCGATTTCACCGCTGCCGTATTTTTTGGAAAGCGCGGCCTGTGCGGCCAGCACATCTTGCTTGCTCATTCCGCCGCGTCATCCTGCTTTTCAGTTTTCAGCCAACGGTCAAGCCATGCAAACACAGTGCCGTGCCATTGCAGCGAATTTTCTGCACCAAGCACCCAGTGATTTTCATCAGGGAACACCAGCAATTGCGAGGGAATTCCGCGTTCTTGCAGAACGGTGAAGCTTTGCAGCCCTTGCGTATAAGGAACGCGAAAATCCTGCTCGCCTGTGATCACAAGCATCGGTGTGCGCCAGTTGCCGACATAGTTAACCGGGTTCCAGCGTTCGTACGTTTCTGCCTGCTCAGCATAGGATCCGCCAAAGTCCCAGCGCGGGAACCATGATTCTTCGGTCGAATAATAAAAGCTGCGCATATCAAAAAGCCCGTCATGCTGGACAAGGCAGTCAAATCGGTCAGGCCAACGGCCAGCGATCCAGTTGACCATATAGCCGCCATAACTGGCGCCCATTGCGCAAGCACGCGAACCGTCGATCTGAGGGTCGCGCTCAAGCGCCGCGGCAAGACCTTTTTGTAAGTCCTCCAAAGGTTTTCCGCCCCAATCGCGATTGATTGAGTCCATGAAATCCTGACCGTATCCCGCGCTACCGTGGAAATCGACGGAGATGACCGCATACCCCTGGCTGGCGAGAACGCGCGGGTTCCAGCGTGATGACCAACCATCGTTAAAGCTGCCCTGCGGTCCGCCGTGGATATAGAGGATCGCAGGGATCGAACCCTCTTGGTTCTCGAGCCGGGTGATCTGACCCCAAACCGTATCGCCATTTGCGCCTTCGAAACTGAAACGTTCGGTTCGAGTGGAAGCCATTTCGCCCATGCGGCTGGTGACGATATTGGTGAGCGGGCGCGCGCTTCCGTCGGATGCAGCCATGTAAAGTTCACTCGGTGCACCGATGGAATCGCGTGTGAAAAGCAAACGGCCACCCGCGATGGGGGTGAGGTTTGCAATGTGTGCCTCGTTACCAGCGATCAGATTGAGCTTCGTCACTTCGCCTGATTGTGGATCAATTCGGAAGGCAGGCGTGTCCAGCACATCATTCGCAGAAGCGAGCAGATGGCTACCATCTTCGCTCCACATCAGGCCGCTAAACGAAAGATCGGTGTCCTGTGTCAGCGCGCGCGTTTCGCCGGTGGCGAGGTCACGCAAATGCACCACCATCCGGTCCGCCTCATAACCCGGCCGCGCCATCGCCAGATAGGCCAGGGTTTTGCCATCAGGCGATGGGGCAGGGCCTGAATCATGCGCTTCATTGGCCGCGGTCAATTCCGACGGAGCGGTGCCAGACAGGTCTGACCAGTAAATATCGAGATCGGTCGAAGTTGGCTCGTTTGCTCCTGTCACACGGGCGACGAAATACACGCCTGACCCATCTGGGGCCCACGCGATGTCCTCCCCGCCGCCAAATGGCATTGTTGGGGTGTTGGCGGTGATCGCTCCGGGCGCGCTGCCGCCATCCACGGGCACACCGTTGCCAGTGATTTCACCATCTTCAAAACCAAACACGAAAACGCGGTTGAATTCGCCCGGTGTGATCCATTGATCCCAGTGGCGATAAAATCCGGCGTCGCCTTCATAGAGGCGGCCTGTTCCAAGCTTTTGGGATTCGGGCGGACAGGCAAAGCTTTCGCATTCACGCTTGATCGCCGCCCACAGTGCGATTTTATCGCCGCTTGGCGCCATGCTGAAACCGGCAATATCGGTGCCGGGGACATCTGCGACAAGCATCGGCCCTGTAACATTGCCATCACCCTCCAGCGCGGCCCGCCAAACACGTGCGCGTGGTTCTTCGCGTTCGTCAGTGTGTTCAGAGCTGATAAAATAGAGGAAGTTGTCAGGTCCAAAGGCGAGTGAGTGCGCACGTATGCCAAGGTCAATCTCGACCGGATTTGCGCCAGCTGTGACCAGATCGAGCAGGTAATGCGTTGGCGTTCTTGAAAGCGTTTCTGCATCAGTGTTGGTCACCGAATAGACGGCATAGCGCCCAAGCGGCGTCACCGTCGGAGCGCCAAGACGCGGCATCGTGACAAGGTCGCGTGCGGTCATCGGCGTTTTGGTAACGCCGGGCACGGAACTGCTTGCAGCAGGGCCTTCGTTATTGTCTGTGTGGCTGTCGGCCGCCAGAGGCGCCGAAACGAGCAATGACGTCGCGGCTAAGGCGGCGCTCTTAAATATTTTCAATCCCATGAAGGCTGGATAACGCCTGTAAGGTGCGGTTTCCAGCGAAACTCGCAATCAGTCTGTGCGTTAGCCGCGCTTGCCGGCGATTCGGGCGATTTCGGCCTGCACCATCGACTGGACCATGCCGGGCAAGTTTGCATCAAGCCATTCAGCCAGCATCGGGCGAAGCAACTCGCGGGTCAGCCCTTCGAGCGAGGTTTCACCCGAACGCACAATCTGCGGTTTTGCGCCCGGTTCAGCGAGCATCGCCAGCGCTGCGAGATTGTCTTGCATTGCGCTGCGCACTTCATCGGTGATCAGCGATGCTTCCGCTGGATTTTCCGCATCGCTCATGTCGACGACTTCTGAAAGCTCCATTTCAGCCAGATCAAGCACTTCTTCGGCTTCTTCAGCGTCCGCGGGTTCAGGAGTTTCCTCAAGCTGGCGATCAGCAAGCTTAGCGGCGTCAATCTTGCGTTGGCGCGCGTCAATCGCGGAATCGCGGCTGTCGCGTGCGATCACTTTTTTGATCGATTCCAAGATTTCTTCGACTGATGCTTCGCTGTTATTCGCCATCTTGCTGCCCCGTTTGCGCGTTTAGCTGCGTTAACCTTATGCGAATCACGTGGTTAACGTTGCTCGCCCGGTTCCACTACGGGACCAATCAAGTCTTGCGAAGCGTCTATGTCAACGGTTCTGGTTGAATTCGCCGATGGTTCAGGATCGCGATCCCAATCCCAGAACCTTCCGCTGACACGGTCTGCATTGACTTGCGGGTCATAAAGCGGCCCGCCTGTATCCAGATTGAGGTCGCGTGCCTCCGCTTTACCCATTGCGGCAAGCAGAGTGAATCCGGCGACATAGGCATTGCGCCGCGCGGTCACCAATTCAGAGCGCGCAAAGAGCAATTCCTGCTCAGCGTCGAGCACGTCGAGAATCTGACGATTTCCGATTGAATTTTCGGCGCGGACCCCTTCGAGGCTGAGTTCAGCGGCTTCTACTGCCACTTGCGAGCTTTCGATCACGGCATTCGCCGCCTGCCAGCTTGCATAGGCTGAACGCGTTTGCGCGATGATGTTGCGTTCTGTGGCGATGACCTGTTCCAGGGCAGCGCTCTCTCTCGCGCCGGCCTGACGTTGCAGGGCAGCTGGACGCCCGCCTTGGAACAGCGGGATGGTAACCCGCACACCGGCATTGGCCGTGGTTTCTCGCTGAAGGAAATTTGACGCGACCGGCCCGCCCAGCGTTCCGAAAAAGTCGCTGTAATCGTAATTGGCGAACAGGCCGACTGTGGGCAGGCGTCCGGATCCGGCCACGGAGGTTTCATAACCGGCGGCGGCCGCCCGCTCTTTTGCGGCGATTAAGTCGGGGTTGTGATCAAGCGCAGTCACCACTGCCATCCCTACCGTTTCAGGAAGACCGGGGAGCGGCGGCGGAGCCTCAAGCTCTACCGGAGCGAGCCCAACCAGTTCGATATAATTTTGCTGTGCGTTGATCACATTGGCGTAGGCAGTGCGTAAATCACCTTCCGCCAAGGCAAGTCGCGATTGCGCCTGAGCCACATCAGTGCGTGTCAGATCGCCTATTTCAAACCTGTCACTGGTTGATTCGAATGTCACGCGGAGCACATCGACCTGATTGGCGGCCAATCTGACGAGGGCCTCGGTGCGAAGCACATCCATATATGCGGCGACCGTTTGGCTGAAAACCGAGCTTTCGGTTCCGCGTAAATCCGCCTGACCCGCTGACACGCGTTCTTGTGCTGCGTTGATCCCATTGCGCACCGCGCCGCCGGAATAAATCGGCACCGCCAATTGCGCATTGATGCCCAGGTTGCGGTCTGGTGCGGTGAAGGAATTGGCAGACTGCCGCAGAAATTCGATATGGGTTGCTGTGGCGTTTAGGCTGGGCAGCCCCTGAGAACGCTGAATCGGCACGTCCTCATCGGTTGCTCTTTGTGATGCACGCGCCCCTTCGATCGTGGGGTTGGTGTTGTAAACCGCCACGAGAGCCTCGCGCAGTGTGTCAGCCTGAGCTGAACTGCTCAATCCAGCCAAAGCCAGCACCCCCAAGCAGGAGGCAGCTTTTGCGGAGAATGCGAGACGCGAGCGATGCTTCAAGAAAAAGTCCACCCTTGCGGGACATCAAAGGCGTGGAGCACAGGGATGCCAAGGTCTTCCACTGGCTGGAGCGAAACCTGACCCGTAATCTTACGCCCCGATGCAAGCCGAGTGACTTTGCGAAGCAGCACACCCGAGACGATTTTTGCGTTCTCGTCCAGCCGCTCTGCCAGAGCGTCAGGCAGTTGTTCGATTGCCCCATCGACCAGAATGAGCGAGAAAGTGCCTTCTGGCAGCGCGCCTGACGCCGCATCCGCTGCCGATACGATTGTCACATCCGCTACAAGAGGTCGCAGCAGTTCAGCGAGGTAGCCCGTTCCCCCTTCGACAAGCAAAACACTGTCGCTGGGAAGAGGCGATGCCTCAAGCAACAGCTTTCCGTAAAACAGCGGTGATGCCAAATGCGCACCGTCACCCAGAGCAACCGAACGGTCGATATAGGCCAGGCCAGCCTTGTCTTCAGGCAGGAAATTTTCGCGCGGGACCGCCATCATGCGGGCCAGAACGAATTCCTCATTCACGCCGCTGGTGCGCAATTGGCTGTCGATCATGGCTTTTCGCGCACTTTTGGTGTCGCGCGTCATCGTAATATTGCTCATGCGTACTCCGTGGAACTGTATTAGTATTGCAATACAGGCCGTCAACCCTTCTTAGCCACCACACGGTTCAGTTCCAATAGATTAGGTGTCCTAATTGAACAGCTTCCCTTTGACCTGTCGCCAGCCAGCGTCTTAAGAGGATCGTATATGCATCGGCGGGGGGGACCGGGACCCGGTTTCGACCGATACCAGGAGAGCTTCGATGAGTGACATTCCAAACATTGTTCACAATGACGGCAAGATTTTTGGCGCGACTGGCAAAGTGCGCATCGAAACCGATTCCCTAGGCGAGGTCGCCGTCCCGGCTGACGCGCACTGGGGCGCGCAAAGCCAGCGCAGTCTTGCCAACTTTGCTATCGGCACCGAAACCATGCCTGAGCCGCTGGTGAAGGCTCTGGGCATCCAAAAACAATCATCCGCCAAAGCCAATATGGAATCTGGGCGTTCTTGATGAGAAGATCGGCAATGCAATTGTCGCCGCTGCCGCCGAAGTCGTTGACGGGACGCTCGCTGACCAATTCCCGCTCAGCGTGTGGCAGACCGGATCCGGCACTCAGTCGAACATGAACGCCAATGAGGTGATCGCGAGTCGCGCCAATCAGATCCTGACTGGCCAGCTTGGCGGCAAAGACCCCGTGCATCCCAACGACCATTGCAATATGGGGCAAAGTTCAAACGACACATTCCCCACCGCGATGCATATCGCCGCAGCAAGCGAGACGATCGACAAGTTGATCCCTGCGCTTTCGCACTTGCACGGCGCGCTTGATGATAAGGCGAAGGCATGGGCGGGGATCGTCAAAATCGGCCGCACACACCTTCAGGATGCAACGCCGCTGACGCTGGGTCAGGAATTTTCGGGCTATGCCAAACAGGTCGAATACGGAATTGCCCGCTTGCAAAACGCGCTTCCGCGGGTGCTGGAGCTGGCGCAAGGCGGAACGGCGGTTGGCACCGGGATCAATTCCAAAGCGGGATTTGCCGAAAAGTTCGCAGAGCATGTCGCGTCCATCACCGGGCATGATTTTGTGACCGCTCCCAACAAGTTTGAATCGCTCGCCGCGCATGATGCGCTGGTTGAATTGTCTGGCGCGCTCAATTCTGTTGCAGTTTCCTCGATGAAGATCGCAAATGACATCCGCCTGCTGGGATCGGGACCGCGTTCCGGTCTGGGTGAGATTGCACTACCAGCGAATGAGCCGGGTTCTTCCATCATGCCGGGCAAAGTGAACCCGACGCAATGCGAGGCGCTGACTATGGTCTGTGCGCAGGTGATGGGTAACAACACCACCGTCAGCGTTGCCGGGTCGCATGGGCATCTGGAACTCAACGTCTTTAAGCCGGTGATGATCAACGCTGTGCTGCAATCGATCCGCCTTCTGAGTGATGCAGCTCGCAGCTTCACTGATAATTGCGTGGTCGGCATCACCGCGAACACCGCGCGAATCGATCAGCTGATGAATGAAAGCCTTATGCTCGTCACCGCGCTCAATCCGCATATCGGATATGACAATGCAGCCAAAATCGCGAAGAAAGCGCATGCCGAGGGGACGACGCTGAAAGAATCGGCGGTCGAACTTGGTTTGCTCACCGAAGAGCAATTTGACGAATGGGTGGTGCCCGCCGACATGATCAAACCGCGCGACTAGGGCCGAAGAGGCGAAAATCGCCTCACCGCGCGATGCGGGGCCATTCGACCAAGCGAGCTTTTGGACCGACGACCGGTTGGCGCTTTCGCCGATGACGCGCTATCTCGTCTGGTGATTATGGATTTAAGCAGAAAACCACAAACGCCCGAAGAATCGGCTCCGATCAGCGTGCCATTCCGCACTGTCTTGGTGTCCATGGTGGTGATCTGGGCAACGTATTTCGTGCTGATCACAGCGCGCAGCTATATCCTCGACCTTGATATGCAAGCGGAAATGGCGGCTCGGCGCGCCATGGTCACGATCGCCGGGATCGCCCTGACAATTGTCCTTTGGGCGCTGCTACGGCTGGTCGATCGGCAGGCATTATGGGTTAAGATCGGCGCGGCGACTTTGTTTGCCATTCCGGTGGCGGTCACAATCGGCCAGATCAATTATCTCGCCTTCAAAGATATTCAGGCGCAGATGGAAGAAAGATTTGTTCAGGAACGAGGGTTCCGGTTTGATGATGATGGGAACCTGCTCTTTGACCTTCCAGAAGGGGTAACAGTGAAGGCACCCAACCCGGATGGATCGGGTACGCGGCAGCTTTCAGAGTCGCTAATCGTCGCTCCTGCGGATTTGCGCGAAGACGGTTGGAAGGCGGTTTTTGAAATGGCGCTTGGCCGCTATTTCCTTCTGCTCGCTTGGGCCTCCACCTATTTCGCTTTGCTCGCCGGCGTACAGGCGCGCGTGGCGGAACGCCGAGAGCAGCAATTCCGCTCCGCAGCGAAAGCCGCCGAACTGCGGTCGTTGCGGTATCAGGTGAACCCGCATTTTCTGTTCAACACGCTCAATTCGCTGTCCGCATTGGTGATGACGGGCAAGGCGGACCGGGCGGAAATGATGATCCAGACGATCAGCCGCTTTTATCGCCACAGCCTCGCCGATGAACCAACCAGTGATGTGTATCTGAAAGACGAATTTGATCTTCAGCAGCTTTATCTGGACATAGAGGCGGTGCGTTTCCCTGAGCGATTGAGGTGCAATTTCGATCTTCCCGAAGATCTGGCAAAAGCGCGCGTTCCGGGTATGATTCTTCAGCCGCTGGTAGAAAATTCCGTCAAATATGCGGTGTCGGCTGTCGCGCGCACGGTGACAATTACGGTTGCCGCGCGTGAAGAATTTGACCGGCTGGTTATAACCGTAAGTGACGATGGACCAGGTGTGCCAGAGGGTGCACCGCACGGATTTGGCATTGGACTTGCCAATGTGCGAGACCGTCTTCAGGCGCGTTTTGGATCCGATGTCGCTTTTACTGCGACCCCGATTCCCGGCGGCTTTAAGACCGAAATGCGCATCCCCCTATCGCGTCCCCTGAAACATTGATCTCACAAAAGTGGATGACATCCGATGTCTGATACAAACCTTGAAACCACAGCACTCCGCACTCTGATCGTCGACGACGAGCCGCTAGCGGTGGAGCGCATTCAAGTCATTTGCGCTGAGATCGATGCTATTCGTGTCGTCGGCACCGCCAGCGATGGCGCGGCCGCTTTGCGGCTTGCGGAAAAGCTTCAACCAGATCTCGTGCTGCTCGATATGACCATGCCTGAACTCGATGGATTGGGTGTTGCGCGCAAATTTTCTGAAAGCGAAGACGAACCCCCCGCCGTCATCTTTGTGACCGCGCATGATCATTTTGCTGTCGAGGCGTTTGATCTCGAAGCGATAGATTATGTGTTGAAGCCTGTTTCAGCAGACCGGCTCGAACGCGCGATTGAACGGGCAGTCGCTCGGCGCGGAGAGCGCAAGGAAGCGCCGGGAAAATGGCTTGATGAACTTTGGGTCCCGCATCGTTCGGAATTGTTGCGGATCGCCGTAAGCGAAGTGCATCAGATCGACGCTGAGCGCGATTACGTGCGGCTGCATGTTGGCAATCCTGCGGAACCGGGCGAGGATTCACGGTCTTATCTTTTGCTTCAAACCATTGCCGGGCTCGAAGCGCGGCTGGATCCGGAAGAGTTCATTCGCATTCACCGCTCCACAATCCTGCGCCGCGATAATATTCGCGGGCTTCGTCACGATGGTCTGGGTGTTTGGTCCGCTGAATTGCAGAATGGTGATGCGCTGCGGATCGGGCGGACCTATCTTTCCAAGGTGAAAGCGATGGCCGGGCGTTAGGCGTTGGGCATTAGGCGGGCTCCCCCACTGCTGTGACCTTTCATTGTGTCATTTGCATAAAATAACGGCCCGAACCCCGGGACTGAAGAGGGTTCGAGCCGTTATGTCTGCGCCATTCTCGGGGTGATGAGGGCGCAGAAAGTAATGTGGTTTAGCCGCCGCGACGTTGGTTTTCTGTAATGATAGCCACTTGGCGCATGGCGCTGGCGCGTGCTTTCTTGACACAATCGCGTGCTCGGGCAGAGCGGATGCGTGTGCCGGTGCGGATTGCATCAACCTGGCAAACTTCGCGCGCTGCGTGGTCGATGCGTTGGCTTAGAATGCGCTGGCCTTCGGCGGTGTTGAGGTCGATCCCGTCGGTGCTAAACGACATTGTCGGCACATCTTCAGGACCAGCAAAAGCAGGCGAGGCGGTGAAAGCGAGGCCGATTGCGGCCGTTGCAAGTGCAAGGGTTTTCATAATTTCTCTCCAAGTAGCGGGAGCGGCGGTGTTCGATCGGGGTTCGAACTGGGGATGCCACCGTCCTGCTGGAAATAAGAAATAGCTCGCAGTGCGCCTGCGGTCATTCGATCCTCGACCAACCCGTGTTAGAATGCCGATTGGGGGCACGAAAAAAGATCGATGCGCGATAAACCCCGACGAAGCGCGCATTTGATCCGACGTGCGATTAGGCCATAATAGCAATCGTGATTCTATCGCTCATCTTCATGTTTCTGCTGGGTATTGGCAATTTTGCCTTGCACAGTGCTGTTTTGGACAGCGGCCATCCGCTCGTCGGGCAAATGCCAAATTTCGTTCAGCTGCTGGGCGGGCGACTGACTTTGGTGGCGGAATTCATGGTGCTGTTGGCGGCGATGCTTCTCGCTGGCAATGGCTGGTCAGGACTGGTCTGGATCTATGGTGGCTACACCGCGCTGAATGCGGTTTCGGCGTGGCTGATACTGAGCGGGCGAATTTGAACCTATGAATACGTCTTTGCTTACCGCGCCCAATGCTGCTTTGAGAATGCAGCTATGACTACGCGCTTTTTTCATATCAGCGATGTTCATTTCGGCGTGGAGGACCGCGCCGCGCTTCGCAGTGTAGAGCGTGCGATTGTGCAGGAACGCCCGGATGCGCTGATTTGCACCGGTGACATAACTCAGCGTGCCAAACACAGCGAATATGCGGCCGCCGCTGAATGGTTTGAAAGCTTGAAGCTGCCGATTATCCTTGAACCGGGCAATCACGATATGCCCTATTACAGTCCGATAGAGCGCTTCACAGACCCCTACCGCCGGTATCGTCAGTTGGAACGGCGGGTCGGGAGCGCATTTTCAACCGATGACGTCGTGCTGGTGTCGCTTAAAACGACCGTCAGAGCGCAGCGGCGCTTTCCTTGGTCCGATGGTGTTGTAACCCGGGATGCTCTGGCGCAGACGCTTGAACAGCTTGGTCTGCTGCAGGGTGATCCGCGCCATATCATCGTGACCGGCCATCACCCATTGTTAGGGCCACGGTCGGGGCCAGTGTCGGGGCCACAAAATAAACCGCATAATCCAACCATTGGCGGCGATGACGCATTTGCCGCTATCGCCGCTGCTGGGGCGGATGCAATATTGACGGGGCATGTCCACCGGCCTTTCGACGAGATGAGAGAGCGCGGCGGGTATAAGGCGCGAATGATCGGAGCGGGGACATTGTCGACGCGTCTGCGCCATGGTGCGCCGCCTTCTTACCGGGTCGTTTGCTGCACTCGCGGCGAAGAAATCACGACCGAACTGCGCGAATTGGCCGCTTCGCCGCAGTAACTTGCGGGGCCGCAGCGTTAACCATACTTGGCGGATGCTCCTTAGGAGTTGCTGATTATAGTTACTATTCAGACTCGCGCATATGGTTTGCAGCGGGTGAACGGCGCTGTCAGTTCATTCTGGGGTGCGCAGCGATGAGGAAGGGGCCCAGAGATGGATTTATTGAAAGCAATAGGATTTGGTGCGCTGATCTCTGCTTGTGTTGCCATGGTGATCGGGACGCAGGGAACGAGCGGGGGCCAATTGGCGATCCAATCGTTCGAATTGGCCGATTTTAGACTCTATTTCTCAATGCCCGTTTTTCTCGCGAGCACAGGATTGTTTTGGGGGCTGCTGCTTCTCCAGCGCTAAGACTCTAACGCTAAATCTAGGCATTAAGCCTTCAAACATCGCGAAGAACGCCGCTGGACAGCTGCCTCGACCATCAAAGCAAAAGGGCGACCTTCCCAATGGAAGGCCGCCCTTTTTGTAAGCGAAGTTGTAAGCGGATTAACGCTTCGAGAACTGGAAGCTACGACGCGCTTTGGCACGGCCATACTTCTTACGCTCAACAACGCGGCTGTCGCGGGTAAGGAACCCAGCAGCTTTCACTGTCGCGCGCAGTTCAGGCTCATACTTGGTGAGAGCCTGGCTGATGCCGTGTTTTACAGCGCCAGCTTGACCAGAAAGGCCGCCGCCTTTGACTGTGGCAATCACATCATATTGGCCCTGACGATCGGTGATCGTAAAAGGTTGATCGATGACCAGGCGCAGAGTTGGACGTGCAAAATACACTTCCTGCTCGCGGCCGTTGATGGTGACCTTGCCTGTGCCAGGCTTGATCCAGACGCGAGCTTTCGCATCCTTACGCCGGCCGGTTGCATAGGCACGGCCTTGCGCATCAAGCTCTTGTTCGCGAAGCGGCATGGTAGGCTGAGCTGCAATCGTTTCAGCGATTTCAGCAGCATCACCCGCCGGTGCGTCGCCAGCGATGTCCTTAAGATCAGAAAGATCACTCACAGTTGTTACCGGAGCTGGTGTCGTTTCTGGGGTTGGCGTCGTTTCGCCAGAATTTTCGCTAGCCATTACGAGGAGACCTTGTTCTTGCGATTCATGGAAGCAACATCGAGCACAGTCGGGGCTTGCCCATCATGTGGATGCTCAGTGCCGTTATACAGGTGCAAAGCGCGCATTTGATCGCGACCAAGTGGCCCGCGCGGGATCATCCGCTCAACAGCTTTGGACAGAACACGCTCAGGGAAACGGCCTTCCAGAATTTTAGCTGGAGTTGTTTCCTTGATACCGCCGGGGTGACCGGTGTGCTTGTAATAGACCTTTGTCTGAGCCTTGTTGCTGGTGAATTTCACCTTGTCGGCATTGATTACGATCACATGATCGCCGCAATCGACATGCGGCGTGTAGCTAGGCTTGTGCTTGCCGCGCAGGTGGTTGGCGATGATGGAAGCCAAGCGACCTACTACGAGGCCGTCGGCATCGATCAGGTGCCATTTCTTCTCGACCTCGGCCGGTTTGATGGACCGGGTCTGTTTGCTGATAGCCTTCATGGCTGAACGTCCTTTAACCAAAGGGTGAAATTAGAAACTGTGGTGCGGTCCGACCCTGTTCTGCAATGCGTTCGGTGATTGCCGATCAGACTGGACTGCGAATCGCGCACCGGTTCAAAGCGAACCCGATCACGAGAGAGCGCGCATTTGTCCAAGGAAGGTGTGTAAGTCAACCAAAACCGGGTGTTTCGGAGGAGGTAAAATAATACCGCAGGCCTGCTGTCGTGCTTGCTGACGCTAAAGTTCAGCTAGCATCCACAGCTCTTTGGCTCGTCGTTCATCTAATCCGATCCGCGTCACAACTTCCCGCTCTGCGCGATCAAGCCAGGCCCCCGTCGCCGCACATTTTGCATCATACATGACCTCGAACTGGCCAATGATGCCGCCGGGCAGTTCGACAGCGCGGCTGGATCGGACGGGTTTGCCAATTGGGAAGAACAGATCGCCCGGCATTGTTTCGAGCAGGGATGAACCGGCTCGTCCCAATTGCCCCAGATATTCCCGATGCGCGTTCTGCTCTGACACCGGCACGGGGCTGCGTGCAATCATCTGTTCGGCTTCGCGAACGACGGCGGCGAAATCCTCGTTCCGTGCGCCACCGCCCGCGGAAAGAATCCGCCCGTCACCCGAAAGCAGCATTGGCCACATATCTGCGGTGGAGCGGGATTGTTCGATTGCAGCAATCGGCGCTAGCGAGCTGGGCGCGTCCACCTCGGCATCCAATTGCACCCCGGTGATCCCAATCCCTTGCCCCTGATTCGCAAATTCGACTTGCCAGCTGCGGCTGACAACCAATTTTGCGCCGTCTCTAAGACTGCGCTCAAGCCGCCGTGAAAGGCGCATAGGGCGCTCAGGCAATGAGATTGGCGAGATTTGCGTCCGTGCCAAGACCGCTCCGGAGCCGAGGCCCAGAACCGCTGAACATCCAAGTCCGATAATCCCCCCGATGGCGCCACGGCGTGTGGGTGACTTCATCTCACTTCTTTCAATTGCACGGCACCTATGCCTTCCTGAACACGGCATTCTCAACCCTTACGCCTTGCCAAGCGCATCGAAGAGCGATCCGGAAAAAGGCCGTGTATCACAAGGATACACCTCTCCCAACCGTGTGATTAAGCCACCCCATAAATCGCGCCATGACATCGGTGACAGCGATCTGGTTTTCTTGCAGCCATTATGCGGGAGCGGGTTGTGCCGGTGTAGTTTGCCGCGCGACGCCATCACGACGAGCCACGCCATCACTGTGCATCGCCCACGCCGTCGCGCCCACAAGCAGAGCCCCTGTCAATTGGTGCGCCGCTGCGACCCACAATTCGACCTCGGTCAATACAGTGGCAATCCCAAGCAGTACCATCACACCGAACGCAGAATGAAGAGCGATGGATGCGCGGCGATCTGTTTTGCGCACTCGGCGCGCAAGATACACCAAAGCGCCCACCGCAACCCATGCCCACCAACGATGGAGGAAATGGAGCAGAAACGGATCATGCGTCACGGTCCAGAAAAACCCCGCACCAAAATCGACCTCAGGCACGGCTCGCCCATTCATAAGCGGCCAATCATACGCCGCATGACCAGCGTTCAGACCCGCCACCCAAGCGCCGAGCAGCAATTGCACAAACAATATAGCCGCAGTCAGCGCCGCAACCGCCGTGAGCGGGGCGGGACCAGCACCCGGTTCGCGCGCAACCCTGCGCATATCGCGCGCGGTCCAGACCAGCGCACCCAGCAAAAGCAGCGCGGTCAAAAGGTGTAGCGACAGACGGAAATGGCTGACATCGGTCATGTCACCAACCAGTCCTGACTGGACCATCAACCAACCAAACAGACCTTGCAGTCCGCCCAGAGCCAGCAAACCTATCAAGCGCCCCTTGAACCCCGCCGGAATCGCGCCCTTCATCCAGAACCACACCAATGGCAGCGCGTAAACAAGGCCCACCACCCGCGCGAGCAGCCGGTGGAACCATTCCCAAAAATAGATGAACTTAAAATCCGCCAGCGTCATGCCGGACAGGCTGGCCTCCAACCGATATTCTGGCGTGGCTTGATATTTGGCAAACTCCGCCTGCCATGCGACGTCATTGAGCGGTGGCAGGATGCCGGTTGCGACTTGCCATTCTGTAATTGAAAGACCGCTTTCGGTGAGCCGGGTGATGCCGCCGACCAGAACAATCACGACAACAATCGCGGCAACGACCTCCAACCAGCGCGCAATCGCAAGCGGACGGGCGTTGGTATTGGTCCGCGAAACAGGCGCGGCGTGAAGCGGGTCAGCAATCGGAGTGGTGCTTGCCATGATAGTTGCGTCAATGTGCGGCGCGATCAAAGCTTGCAAGTCTGTTTGTCGCACACTGCGATGCATCGGTTGCAAATGTCTATTGCTCGAAACCCCCTTGCGAAATGTGATATTGTTACATATGTGGCACCCAGCGCCATGCACGACTCAGACTCCCCTATTGGGCAAAGCCGCCGCCGCCTCGATCAATTTGGGATCGGGATTGCGGGTCTGTGCGCGATCCATTGTATCATAACTTTGATCGTGGTGTCGGGTCTTGGCTTGGGAAGCCATTTTCTGCTGGCGCCTGAAATTCATCGCTTTGGTCTTGCGCTGGCATTGATTGTCGCGGCGGTCGCTATTGGTTGGGGCGCGGTCAAGCATCGCAGAACTGCACCATTCGTCGTCGCGATGATGGGGCTGACCTTTATGGGCGGCGCATTGGCGGTTCCGCATGGCAGTGAAGAGTTTATTCTGACGCTGATCGGTGTTTCGCTCGTGTCGCTTGGCCACTTGCTCAATTTGCGCGCGTCTCTCGCGAAGTAGACCGGCTGGCAAAACCAAGGTTGCGTCGGCGCGCATCGGGTCTATTTCATGTGACCATGAGCGACATCAAAACAATCACACTAAATGGCGAAACGCGCCGCACCTCAGCTGCAACAATAGCGGATCTTGTCAGAGAGCTGGAACTGAAGCCTGAAAAGGTCGCGGTTGAACGCAATGGCGAAATCGTGCCGCGTTCCACGCTTGAGGGCGCAGCGCTTGGCGCCGACGATACGCTTGAGATTGTCCATTTTGTAGGCGGCGGAGACCATCATGCGGCGACACCGGACACGTGGACGGTCGCCGGGCGAACATTCTCGTCCCGGCTGATTGTTGGCACTGGGAAATACAAAGATTTTGAGGAAAATGCCGCCGCAGTCGAAGCCAGCGGCGCTGAAATCGTCACGGTTGCTGTGCGCAGGGTCAATGTCACCGATCCTAAAGCACCAATGCTGACGGACTTCATTGATCCAAAGAAAATCACCTACCTGCCCAATACGGCCGGGTGTTTCACTGGCGATGACGCGGTGCGCACACTGCGCCTTGCGCGTGAGGCGGGCGGCTGGGATTTGGTCAAACTCGAAGTGCTGGGTGAGGCGCGCACGCTCTATCCCAATATGCGTGAAACTCTGATCGCGACCGAAACGCTTGCGAAAGAAGGCTTTCACCCGATGGTTTACTGCGTCGATGATCCGATCGCTGCGAAGCAATTGGAGGATGCAGGCGCAGTGGCAATCATGCCGCTGGGCGCCCCGATTGGGTCGGGTTTGGGTATCCAGAATCAGGTCACGATCCGCTTGATCGTAGAAGGAGCAAACGTGCCGGTCTTGGTGGATGCAGGCGTGGGTACAGCTTCGGACGCGGCGGTCGGCATGGAATTGGGCTGTGATGGCATTCTGATGAACACCGCTATTGCAGAGGCGAAAGAGCCGATCCGAATGGCGCGCGCTATGAAATTGGCGGTCGAAGCGGGGCGCGAAGCGTATCTGGCAGGCCGAATGGGACGCCGCAAATATGCTGATCCCAGCAGCCCGCTCGCCGGGCTGATCTAACAAAGGCGCAGCCCGCTCGCCGGGCTGATCTAACAAAAGGCGCAGCCCGCTCGCGGGGTTAAGTGAACCCGCGCGCAAAAATGCGCCTTATGGTTACCGGGTGTTAACGAAAGTGTCCGACAAGTGTCTTCCACACAGGGAGACGACCCATGACACTTGCCAGCACTGCCACCACGACAATTGGCGAAATGCGAGAATTCGCTGGGTTTTCCCCAAGTGAACAGCGCTATATCAAGCGCAGCCTCGATATCGGTATGGCGCGCTGTGATGCATTCAAGCTGTGGGGCCGCAGCGAAGCGGAAAACACCGCCATCCGCCGGCAATATGTCGCCTATCAAGATTTGAAATCACTGCGAGGCTTGGTCCCGCAGGACGGGACAATCGGCGAAATCGAACGTTTCATCGGCAAGCTGGTGCGCATGGCAGCGCATGACCTCAAACAAGAAAGCCTGTCGAGCTTTTCAGCATTCCGCTTCCTATACGAGCGTCTCCTGGGTGCTGAAGCGCGGCCCTATTTGCCAGCAGCCTTCTGCGCCGCCGCGGCACTGCCCATGATCCGCCCGGAACACCGCAAGACCTTGCTTCAAAGCCTCAGTGAAGCGGCTGCCACGGCACCGGGTTGGTCGAACCGTTCGCCAACTTTCTATCCCGAATTTGTTGAGGATGTTGAAGCAGCATAGGACGGAGGGCTCCAATCTGCCGGTTATGCGGCGTGCACGCTTCAATCCTACAAACCGCCCGGTCAGGTAAAATGGGTCATTCTGTCGTGTCTTTGCAATGCACGCGCGGCCAATTGCAGATATGTCATCCCCACTGATAGGGGGAATTTGCATGAAGTATCTCGCCGCTGTTTCGCTTTTGCCGCTGGCTGCAGCGTCGTTTCCCGTTCCGCTCGCCGCGCAAGACAATGCGCCTTTGACCTATGATCAACGCATCACTTGCGGCGCGCTGCTGTTCCTGAGCTCTCAGGAAGCCGAAGACCCGAGCATGGAGCAACAATTCGCCGCCCACCATATTTCGAGAGCGATTGCGCTAAGCGGCAAGGCGCAGCCCGAAGTAGTCGCAGATACGGAGCTCCGGATGGAGGCCCTTGCTCCGGTTTGGGAACAGGGCGATGCTTCCTTGAGCGAGACCTATACCGGTTGCATCGCGACCGTCATCAACGAATTCGAAGGCTGACAAAGTCGCAAAGGCCAAGAGCCTACCCCCGATACAGCCCGTTGATCTTGTCCTGATACCGGTCCCGAATCTTGTGCCGCCGGATTTTCATGCTCGGCGTCATTTCTTCATTCTCGATTGAGAATGCTTCGTCAGCGAAGGTGAACTGGCGCACCTTTTCGACGACTGACAGCTCTTCGTTGGTCCGATCGAGTGCGGCGCGCACTGCATTTTTGAACGCGGGCAGATCCTGCAGCGCCTCCATATCGAATTTTTCGTCATTGGCGCGCGCCCATTCCAACGCCCATTCGGCGTCTGGCACGATCAAGCCAACCACATAAGGCCGCTTGTCACCGCTCACCATCGCTTGCGCGATTTCGGGTTGCAGCGTCAGCATTCCTTCAATTTTCTGCGGAGCAACATTGTCGCCCTTATCGTTGACGATCATATCCTTTTTGCGATCGGTGATTACGATCCGGCCCTTCGCATCGAGATGCCCGATATCGCCCGTGTGCAACCAGCCATCGACGATCGTGCGCGCGGTTTCGGCGTCGTTTTGCCAATAGCCGTGCATCACCAGCTCACCCCGGCACAGGATTTCACCATCCTCAGCGATTTTGACTTCTACACCGCGCATCGGCGGGCCGACTGTATCCATTCTCAGCCCCGCGGCGGGCCGATTGCAGCTTATGATGGGGCCGCTTTCGGTTTGCCCATAACCTTGCAACATGGTGAGGCCCATTGCGTGGAAGAAATTGCCGATCTCAGGGTTCAGCGGCGCGCCGCCTGATACCATCGCTTTAATCCGGCCGCCAAACTTGGCGCGAATTTTCGGGCGGAGCGTTTTTTCGACGAGGAAATCAAGCGGAAGGTCGCGTTTGCGTTTCTTGCCCTCTACCGACTTTTCGCTGATTTTCAGCGCGTTATCCATCATGAAATTGGCAACGCTGCCCTGTTTCTCAATCTGTTTGATGATGCGGGTGCGCAAAACTTCAAACAGGCGCGGGACCACCACCATGATTGTGGGCTGGACCTCTTCGATATTTGAGGCGAGCTTTTCGAGCCCTTCTGAATAATAGATTTCACCCGACAACGCGATCGGCAGATATTGCCCAGCGGTGTGTTCATACGCGTGGCTGAGCGGGAGGAACGATAAAAAGCGTTCATTGCCCGTGCCAAAATCGTTGATCACGATTTCTGCTGCACCAGCAATATTGCACAGGATAGCGCCGTGATGTTGTTTCACGCCGCGCGGCGCTCCGCCGGTGCCGCTGGTGTAAATCAGGCAGGCGGTATCATTGCGGCCAATTTCGGCCATGCGCGATTTCACGGCGATGCGGGCGGCGGCGGCATCGCCAGCAACCAGGTCTGTCCAATCGTGATAATCGAAGCTGCCCGCCTGTTTGCGATGAAGATCTTCTATCCCGATCACATGGTCGGTGATGCCAGATCGTCCGATGGCTCCGACCACGGGGCCAAGCAGTTTCTCGCTAGACACAAACACCGCGCGTGCGGCAGAATTGTCGAGGATGTGCGCATGATCGCGTTCTGTGTTGGTGATGTAGGTCGGCACTGAAACGCAGCCCGCTGCCATGATCGCCAGATCAGCAATGCACCATTCGGGGCGATTTTCGGAAACAATCGCCACTCGGTCACCATCGCAAAGCCCAATTTTACGCAGGTTTTCGGCGAGCAGGCAAACCTGATTTGCTACCTCTTGCCAGCTTTGAGTGCGCCACTCCCCGCCTTCTTTTCGGCCCAGGAATGGCGCGTCGCCTTTCTCTACCGCGCGTTTCAGGAACAGTTCGACAAGGTTGCTTGCGCTGTCGATGTCCTGAAGGAATTGATGATCAGCCGGGTTAACCACGGGGGATAGATTGGGGGCGTGCACGAACAAAGGCTCCTCTTCCCGCTCACATTTAGGACTGGTTTCAGCCTCTGGCGGGTATCGAATTGATTACGACTGCGAACAAAATAAGCGCTGTAAGCTCTAGCGGCAAGCGCCTCCATGGCTATCAAGGATGTGGAGTGGATAGTATCTTTCGTAATTACAAGGACTTACTCATAACCCAGCAATTCGGCGACACGCGGATCGCCCGCCGATTCCCAACCATTGTCAGTCCTCAGCAAGGCATTCGCTTTTCCGCGAGGCGAAAGGAGCCGGATTTGCCCGTGGCCCAGTGCTTCTAATTCATCGGCCATATCTGCGACCACGCTGCCTTCTTCGGTGATGACTGCCGACCCAAACGCCATGATCAATGGCAGGCCCAGCGCTTCCTCGGCGCTCATACCGAAATCGATAACGCCAATGATGGACCGTGCGACTTGGACAGGGATCGTCGGGCCGCCAGCGGCACCAATGACCAAAATGACCTCGCCAGCCTCGTCGAACACGATGGTTGGCGCCATGGACGAACGCGGGCGCTTGCCGCCTTCCACACGGTTGGCAACAGGCACGCCGCCGACATCGGGAGAAGAACTGAAATCGGTAAGTTCATTGTTGAGGTAGAACCCGCCAAAATGCAGCCCCGAACCAAATGCCCCTTCGACAGTGGAAGTGTAGCTGACCGCGTTGCCATCTGAATCGACGACAGAGAAATGCGTCGTCCCATTTTCTGGCGGTTCATCGCCATCAGCGCGCGCAAGAGGCGCGCCGGGAGGCGTTCCGGCTTCCACATTTGCGATAGTGGATGCCGGATCAATCAATGCGCTGCGAGACGCGACATAGGCTGGATTGATCAGGCCCGCGACGGGAACTTCGACGAAGTCTGCATCGCCAATGTAAAGCTCTCGGTCAGCATAGGCGACACGCTGCGATTCAAGAAAAAGGTGCCAGAACTCCGCGCTTTCGGGGCCAAGTGCGGCAACATCAAAACGTTCAAGCTGGCCCAGCATTTGCGCCACGGCCACGCCGCCTGAACTGGGCGGCCCCATCCCGCAAACGGTGTAGGTGCGATAGGGTGCGCAAACGGCATCGCGGGTTTTTGCTTCATAGGAGCGAATGTCGCTTGCACTCATGCGGCCGTCTTGCGGCGTGGCCGCTGCGACATAGGCCGACAGCGCTTCAGCATTCGCGTTATAGAACGCTGCTGAACCGTCATTTGCGATCCGTTCAAACGTGTTTGCAAGTTCTGGGATCGTGATGCGCGTGCCGACGGGTTTGGGTTCGCCATCGTCGCCAAAAAAGATCGCGCGTGCCGCTTCGGTATGTCCTGCCCGGTCTGCCGATTCCGAAAGAGAACCGTTCAATCGGCGATTCATCAAAAATCCATCACGGGCAAGCGCAATCGCAGGCGCGAACAAATCCGCCCACGGCAGCTTTCCATATTGGCCATGCGCCTGCGCCGCGAGCGCGATATTGCCCGGTACACCAACGCTCAGCCCGGAAATCACGCGGGTCTGATAATCCAAACGCTCGCCATCGGCATCAAGAAACCGGGTGCCTGTCGCCGCCGCCGGAGCGGTTTCGCGCCCGTCAAATGTGACCACTGCATCGCTGCCCCCGGCATCGCTGGCGTGAATCATGAACCCGCCGCCGCCAATGCCAGAGCTTTGCGGTTCCACCACGGTCAGCGCCAGCATCACTGCGATAGCGGCATCTGTGGCGGAGCCGCCTTGCGCAAGGATCGCCTCGCCAGCGGCAGTCGCGCGCGGATCGGCGGCGCTGACCGCTCCTTCAGACGCAGCCAGCGTAGTTTGCGTCGCTGTGGCGACAGGCGGGGTGTAAACAGTGCAGCTGGCCAGCAGCAGCGAAAAGGGCGACAAAAGTGCGAAGGGTTTAAACATCGCGGATATCGCTATTCGCTTCCTACCGCCTCTGCAATGCTATCGAAGCCGTCGCGCTTCATTAATTGCTCAATCCCGGTGGCGATGTGCGCGCCAAGACCGGGGCCGTGATAAACCATGGCGGAATAGAGCTGGATAAGGCTGGCGCCAGCACGAATGCGTTCCCACGCGTGGTCTGCGCTGGCGATCCCGCCCACGCCGATCAGAGGGATCGCTCCGCCAGTTGCCTTGCGGAAATCGCGGACGCGTTGCAACGCAAGCTTTCGCAAAGGCGCGCCAGAAAGCCCGCCTGTTTCCCCGGCATGATGCGACCGAAGTGTGGGGCGGGAAATGGTGGTGTTCGACACGATTAACGCGCCCAACCCCTTATCCAGAGCGATGCGCGCAATCGCATCAATATCGGCGGGTTCCAGATCGGGCGCGACCTTTAGAAAGATCGGCGGCAGGCTGCCTTGCGCGGCTTCACCGCGCGCTTCGATCACGGCGTCGATCAAGGTGGTAAGCGCGCCCTCATCCTGCAGCGCGCGCAGGCCCGGAGTGTTTGGGCTGGAAATATTGACCGCAAGATAGCTCGCCAGAGGCGTCATAATCCGCGCCATCTGCGCGTAATCTGCGATTCGGTCGTGCGAATCCTTATTGGCGCCGATATTTATCCCGACAATACCGGGCCGGTCACGCCGAGCGTTAAGCCGCGCAAAGGCCACCTGCGCCCCAGAATTGTTAAAGCCCATCCGGTTGATGACCGCCTGATCCTCCACCAATCGGAACAGTCGCGGTTTGGGATTGCCTGCTTGCGGGAGCGGGGTGATCGATCCGACCTCGGTAAAGCCAAAACCCAGGCCTAGGAGCGCGTCAGGGATCTCTGCATCTTTGTCGAACCCTGCGGCAACACCGACCGGATTAGCAAATTTTAGCCCCGCGACCTCCACCGCCAATCTGCCCGGCCTGTCCGCCGAAGATTGCACGACCTTCGCTGGCAGAGCCTTGAGCGAAGAGATCGCCAGCCGGTGACCGGTTTCCGAATCGAGCGCAAAGATCGCGGGGCGGGCGATTCCGAAAAATTTCGGGCTGAGGAGCTTGGAGAGAAATGTCATCGTAGCCCGCCTAAGCCAAAGTTTTGTGCTGCTGTCGAGAGGTGGTTTTCGGTCAGTAGGCGGGGAAAAGCGTGGAATAGGCATCCATGTGCTTGCCTGTGAAACCGGGCAATGCAGCTTGTCGTTTGCATACAATTCATTGTGCATACCTGCGTCTAGAACTCTTCATGCGACCCGAAGGGCTCGGAGCAGCAATGCGAAGAGTTCCTCAACTCAAATGGGCGGCTCTTTTGAAGGGCCGCCCTTTTTTTGTGTCAAAGTTTTTTGTGTCAAAGCAAATTGAAAGTCGTTACACGCTCCCCATTGGGGCGCAATTATGGTTGATTTTCAAGACTCGATCAGGGCCGAAAATGGTGTTGAGACGGATGATTTGGGCTTTGAGCTTACTGAAAGCTCACTCATCACCGTGGATTATATCGCACCGCCTGCTGCGATCAGCGATTATGTAACGACGCTTTATCATTTCCGCTGTGATGAGCAGAAGATTCGCGACGTCCAACCTTCTTCCGTGGGACATCTTGCGCTGTTCCCTCATGGAAATGGTGAAATGCATTTTCGCGGCGGATATTGCGATCCGAATTACGAAATCTCCCTCATGACGCCGCTTTCAACCGCAACCCCGATTGTGGTGGATGGGCCTTTCCACGTCATCGGGGCGGCTATGACGCCGCTGGGTTGGGCTTCTTTGACGGGTCTTCACGCTGGCAAACACCGCGATCGGTTGCGCGATGCGCGTGAAATTTTGGGCGACGATGTTGCGGTGATGGGCGATGATCTGAATGCACATTACCGCGCCGGGACTAAGTCTGGGCGGGAATGCGCGCTTGATCTGGGCGAATATATTGGAGCCAATGTGAAGCCGGTTAATTCGCGCCATGCCGATTTGATCAAAGTCGTGAACACATGGCTGGGCTCTTCACTCAGCCCTGATCTGTCTGATCTGCTGCATCGAGCGGCATATTCCGAACGCCAGGTTCAGCGCCTGACAGAGCGGTATTTCGGATTAGGCCCACAGGCATTGGCGCGCAAATATCGCGCGCTTCGGGCAGCTGCTTTGCTGTCCTTCCCGAAGCTGACTCCGGAATTTGAAGCGGAACTGGGTGAGGCATTTTTTGATCAATCGCATATGATTCGAGAGATCAACCGCTTCGTCGGACGCACACCTGCGCGTTTGCGCGATCTGGACACCCCCTATCTTTCTGAGATGATCGCGCCCAAGAATTTGCGTGAACTGGACCCCTGACCCCGCTTTTTCGACTCGAATTCGAATGCATCGTTGAAAGGGCGAGGGAGCAAACATTACGAGGATCGTTATGCGACGTATTACCGCAACCCACACCAGCATGATTTCCATTGCGCTTGCCGCCTTGGCCCTTTCCGGCTGCACCGCGACGACGCAAAAACCCATGGCCAGTGCGATGCCGCAGGATTCCGCCTCGGCACCAGCAGCGACGTCGCTTGCGCAATTGTTTGACGATTATGACCGCGCAAATCTGGATATGGAACCAACCAGCAAATCCTATCGCGGAATTCGCGATGCGGATTACGGACGCTGGAACGATGTTTCTGACGCCGCTGACGAGGCGCAATTTCGCCTGTTGCAAGATGCGGCCACCACTATGCAGGCAGACTTTGATCTAGGGGCATTGTCAGACAATGATGCACTGTCCTATCGCCTTTTTGAAATGCAGGCAGAGCGCCGTGCGTCGCTTTATCCATTTCGCGAATATGGCTTTTTGTTCGACCACCGCAGCGGTGCCCACACCAGCATGCCGGCCTTTCTCATCAACATTCACCGGGTCAGCACGATCGCCGACGCCGAAGCTTATGTTTCGCGGATTGAAGGAATTGGCCCGCAGCTTGACGCTCTTGTTGCCCAAGCCCGGGAGCGCGCGGACAATGGCGTGATGCCGCCAGACTGGGTTTATCCCTATGTCATCGCCGATCTCGAAGCGCTTATCGCAGCGGGGGACGACAATGCGGTTCTGAATGATCTGGATGCAAAGCTTGCACCGATCACCCCCGATCTGCCTGATGGCACATATGCAGGGTCGAGCGAGACCACCGCTCTGGCGCAGATGGCGAAAACGGCTTGGAACAATTCCGCTTTGCCCGGCTATCGGCGCCTGCTCGCTGAGATGCAGCGTCAGCAGGCTATCGCACCCACCGATGATGGTATCTGGCGCTTGCCTGAAGGGGAAGAATATTATGCCGCGCTTCTAGCGAGCTATACGACCACCGATCTATCCGCTGATGAAATTCACAATATCGGCCTGCGCGAGGTGGACCGGATTCACAGCGAAATGCGCGCGATCATGGCGCAGGTTGGCTTTGAGGGGACCTTGCAGGAATTCTTTGAATTCACTCGCACCGATGATCAGTTCTTTTACACCAGCCGCGATGAATATGTCGCCGATGCCCGCGCTGCGATTGATCAGTTGGCGACGCGGATGCCTGAATTTTTTGGTGTGTTGCCCACCGATCCCATGATTATCAAACCGGTTGAGGCGTTTCGCGAACGCAGCGCGGGAAAAGCGTTTTATCAAAGCCCCGCGCCCGATGGTTCGCGCCCGGGCACCTATTATGTGAACCTGTATAATTTGCGCGATATGTCGAAAAACGAACTCGAAGCTCTGGCCTATCACGAAGGGCTTCCCGGTCATCACCTCCAACGCTCGATCCAGACACAGCTTGGCGATTTGCCGGCATTTCGCAGGTTTGGCGGGGTGACAGCCTATTCAGAAGGGTGGGGGCTCTATTCTGAGGAATTGGGCAAGGATATGGGTTTCTACACCGACCCGTATTCCGATTTCGGACGGCTGGGTATGGAGTTGTGGCGTGCCTGCCGATTGGTGGTCGATACAGGTATTCATTCCAAGCGCTGGACCAGAGAAGAGGCCATCGAATACCTCGCCGTAAACACGCCAAACCCACAAGGTGACATCGTAAAAGCGATTGAGCGCTATATCACCACCCCCGGCCAAGCGACCGCTTATATGATCGGAAAGCTCAAGATTATGGAGCTACGCGCGATGGCCCGCGAGGAATTGGGCGAAGATTTCGACATTCGCGGTTTCCATGACGCGATTTTGACCAGCGGGCCTGTGCCGTTGTCAATCATGGAAGAAAATGTCCAGAAATGGGTGGAGGCTGAACGCGCGGACTGAACTGGTCTGTTCAAAAGGATGAGGCGTTGTAGCATGTCGCTGTGGTACAAGGTGTAATGGACGAAGGTGGATATTCCCTCAGACAAGAACCGACCACAATCGGTTCCACAGGGCCTGTCGCAGGGGTACTGGGGGCGGTTTGGCAGGCGGGTCGCACTTGGCCAGCCTTGCCGTCCCACAACCTTACTGTGCGTATCCCTGTGGCGCATATCGCATGATTCCCGGCCGGAGTTCGGACGCCAGCACCGACCGCTTTCGTCTCACCTATTTCGACCCGCCTGCGGGACTTGAGAAATATGTTCTGACCCTGTTTCACTTTGAATGGGACGAGGCGAAGATTGTTGATCGGCACCCCGGTGCGCTTGGCCAATTGTTTCTGACGCCGCGCGGAACAGGCTCTATAAAACTCGGGGAGCAGATCCATCCGATAGGCGGGTGCGCGAGTATGTTCAGCGCTTTCGAGGTAGCTGCACCGTTTGAACTTCAAGGGCCTTGGCATTCTATTGGCGCTTCGCTTTCGCCGCTTGGATGGGCCGCTTTGACCGGGGTGCCTGCAAACATTTCTCTCAACCGGCTGTTTCCCGCGCAGGAAATCCTTGGTGCGGACATTGATCAATTTGCCGCCGCTTTCAATCAAAGATACCGGCAAGGTGAAGTGTCGGGTGAAGAGGTGTGTCATGCGCTGGGCAATTGGATTGCGCTGCGGCTAAAGCTGGTTCCGCCTGGGCATGAGGCGCTGATTGAACGGACGCTTGCGTGGCTGGGCAGTTCGCTCAATCCGGATGTCGAAAAACTGTTCACAGGCGGCGCATATTCTCGGCGTCAAATGGAGCGGTTGGTGGCGCGCTATTTCGGTTTTTCACCTGCGGCGCTGGTCCGCAAAATGCGCGCCGTCCGGGCAGCCAATCTGCTTGCACAGCCATATCTTACAGATGAGGGCGAAGCAGAAATAGCCGCTGCTTTCTATGATCAGCCGCATATGATCCGCGAAATTCGCCGCTATTGCGGTTACACGCCCGCCCGGCTTGGCGGACCAGAGGAGCCGCTGTTCCAGACGATGCTGCGGATGAAAAACCTCGACCGGCTCAAACAATATCGGATGATTGGTGCTCCTGATTGAGCGGCCATCAGGCGTGTCTGCCAGACTCTTCTTGAAATCAGAGTGATTAGCGCGTATTTGAATAGGACTGATTTGGTCTGATTTAAGAACCATTCGCAATAACGCAGGCTTACCCACCCTTTATGCGCCTTTCAAACCTTGCCGATTATGCCGTCATTACGATGGTTCAGGCCGCCGCGCATTGCGGCGATGGGCGGGTGAGCGCGGCGGAGCTGGCGCGGGAAACCGGTCTGCCTGTTCCGACGGTGCAGCGGCTCGTTTCGAAACTCACTGCGGCGGCTCTGCTCAGGTCAGTGCGCGGAGCGGGCGGCGGTTTGCAGCTTGGCCGGCCAGCGGCGGCGATCACGGTGGCCGATATTGTCGAAGCGGTGGAGGGGCCGATTGCGCTCACTGCCTGCCTTGATGACGGGGCCTGCGATCACGAGGCCAAGTGTTCGATGAAACCCCATTGGCCGATTATAAATCAGAAACTTCGCGGCGCACTTGCCGAAATCACCCTCGATCACCTGCGCCATACGGCCCCGCTGTCCGGCCCGCCATCGACCCCGGCACCCAATTTTATTCCAGCAAAAGAGCACGCGGCATGACCGATAATCTCGACCTTCAAACACCAGAGATAGACCAAGATGCTAAGGATGCTGCCGCAGCGGCGGCAGATTATGAGCATGGCTGGTCCTCAGACATTGAAACCGAATTTGCGGAGAAGGGCCTGACCGAAGATACGGTCCGCTTTATCTCCGGCAAAAAGGGCGAGCCGCAATGGATGCTCGACTGGCGGCTGAAAGCGTTTCGCCTGTGGCAGACGATGGAAGAGCCCGATTGGGCCAAGGTCGGCTACCCAAAGATCGATTACCAAGACGCGTATTATTACGCTGCGCCTAAGAAGAAGATTGAGCTGGATTCGCTCGATGACCTCGATCCCGAGATCAAGCGTGTTTACGACAAGCTTGGCATTCCTTTGGGCGAGCAGGAAGTGCTCGCCGGGGTGAAGGGCGCGAAGAAGGTTGCGGTTGATGCGGTGTTCGATTCGGTCAGTGTCGCCACCAGTTTCCGCGAGGAACTGCTGCGCGCGGGCGTGATCTTCCTGTCGATCTCAGAAGCGATCAAGGAATATCCTGAACTGGTGAAGAAATGGCTGGGCAAGGTCGTGCCGGTGCGGGACAATTATTTCGCGGCTCTCAATTGCGCGGTCTTTTCAGATGGCACCTTTGTTTACATCCCAGAGGGCGTACATTGCCCGATGGAGCTATCGACCTATTTCCGCATCAACGCTGAAAACACCGGCCAATTCGAACGCACGCTAATCATCGCGGAGAAGGGCTCTCACGTATCCTATCTGGAGGGGTGCACCGCGCCGATGCGCGATGAGAACCAGCTTCACGCCGCCGTCGTTGAATTGGTCGCGATGGAAGATGCGAATATCAAATACTCGACCGTTCAGAACTGGTATCCCGGCAATTCCGAAGGGGTCGGCGGGATCTACAATTTCGTGACCAAGCGCGGTCTGTGTCAGGGTGACCGCTCCAAAATCAGCTGGACGCAGGTTGAAACCGGCTCCGCTGTGACGTGGAAATATCCAAGCTGCGTGTTGAATGGCGAAGACAGCGTTGGCGAGTTCTACTCCGTCGCGGTGACCAACAATCACCAACAGGCCGATACCGGGCACAAAGATGATCCACAATGGCAAGGGATCGCGCTCCACGATCATTTCCAAAGGGATCAGCGCCGGGCATTCGAACAACACCTATCGCGGGATGGTGCGCGTGGGCCCAACCGCTTCGGGTGTGCGCAATTTCACGCAATGCGACAGTCTGCTGCTCGGCGATAAAAGCGGCGCGCACACGGTGCCCTATATCGAAGTGAAGAACCCCACCGCTCAGATCGAGCATGAGGCAACCACCTCCAAGATCAGCGACGACCAGATGTTCTATGCGCAGCAACGCGGACTGGACGCTGAAGAGGCCGTGGCGCTGATCGTCAATGGCTTTGCCAAGGATGTGCTGAAAGAGCTGCCGATGGAATTTGCGGTTGAAGCGCAGAAATTGTTGGCGATTTCGCTCGAGGGGAGCGTGGGGTGATGCCGAGCTTCGTGAATCGAGGAAGCAATGTTTTCCGAGACCCGACCGACCCAGAATTGCCCAACCTTGATCCGGGGCAGCTCGTTGCTCCTGAATCGCGGGACGTAATTAATGGTGCGCCAACCGACGACACGTCTAAGGAATTTGTGGTGAGTGACCCCAAAGATTCAAACCGCAAAACCCTAAACCTACGCCCGCCGTCCGAGGAAAAGATCGACCCTGAGACCCTCAACAAAAAGGGCCGCGGGTGGAAGATTTCGGATAAGCGCCTCGACGAATTGCATGACCGTGCGCGTGAAATGAAGCGGTTTGCTTCGCCTGCGCACACCGCGCTGGCTGAGAAATTCGCGAGTGCAAATCTGGGGCGCTATACGTTCAAACGCTTTGCTGTTGTGGGCAGCGCCATCGTCGACTTCAATTGCCACAATCTTGGCATGGCGATCATGATCGAAGAAGAAGGCGAGGACGAAACCCTTTCCAAACGCCGCGACAAAAGTCTTGAGGCGGTCGGCATTCGGGTGATGCGGATCAAGGCGGCGCATATCTTAGAGAATATGGACGGTGTGCTCGAACGCATCACGCTCGGCATGCGCATGCGCATCGACGACAAGAAAGAAGCTTTCCGTGCCCACCGCGCGGAAAACCCCAGACAAGACTATCCCCGCCGCCGCGATTGAGCTGGCGCCAGACGAACTTTTTCGAGAGATTTTGTGAATGTTGAAAATTGAAAACCTGTCCGCCGAGATCGACGGAAAATCGATTCTGAAGGGGCTAAGCCTCGAAATCGCAGCGGGCGAAATCCATGCCATCATGGGCCCTAACGGCGCGGGCAAATCGACGCTCGCCAATGTGCTGGGCGGGAAGCCAGGTTATGAAGTCACCGAAGGTTCGGTGAGTTTCAAGGGCCAAGACCTGTTCGCCCTTGACCCGCATGAGCGCGCCGCCACCGGCCTGTTTCTTGGTTTCCAATATCCAGTTGAAATCCCCGGTGTTTCCAACGTGCAATTCCTGCGCGAGGCGGCCAATTCGCAGCGCAAATATCGCGGCGAAGAACCGCTTTCGGGTGGTGAGTTTCTGAAGCTCGCCAAGGAAAAGGCCGCGCTGCTGAAGCTCGATATGGAAATGCTTAAACGGCAGGTGAATGTTGGCTTTTCCGGCGGTGAGAAAAAACGCGCGGAAATGGTCCAGATGGGCATTCTCGACCCCTCTTTCGCGGTGCTGGATGAAACCGACAGCGGGCTCGATATCGATGCGCTGCGCGTTGTGGGCGACGGAATCAACACGATCATGCGCTCGCCGGATAAAGGCGTGTTGCTTATTACCCACTATCAACGCCTGCTCGACGTGGTGAAGCCGGACCGGGTGAGCGTGCTGGCAGATGGCCGGATCGTTCAGACCGGCGGGCCAGAGCTTGCTCTGCGGCTTGAAGCAGAAGGCTATGACGCGGTCATGGCCCCAGAGACTGCTAATGCCTGAGGCAGCGACGCTACCCACACGCCGTGATGAGGCCTGGCGCTATGCCGACATAGATGCGCTTGCGCGGATCGGCGCGGGCGCTTTGGATCAGTGGAACGATATCACCGTTGCCGCCGGTGAAACGTGGCGGCACACGGTGGTTGTTGGCAGCGATCAACCCGAATTGCACCGGTTTCGCCTGACTTTGGGTGAGGGTGCGCGGGCCGAACTTTTCGTCACCAATGCGGGCGGCGATTATACCCGCGTCGAGGCCGAAGTGACCTTGGGCAAGGGCGCGCATTTCGAATTTGGCGGCGTTACAATTGGCGGCGGCGATGCGGTGCGCGAATTTGTGACCACTACGATTCATGCAAAGCCCAACGCGACCAGCAACCAGACCGTTCGCAGCGTGCATTGGGGGACTGGCACCGGCAATTTCCTCGGCGAAATCAAGGTCGCACGCGACGCACAGAAAACCGACGCGGCGCAGGATTTCAAAGGCTTATTGCTAGAAGCCGGCGCGAGCGCCAATGCGGTACCGCAGCTCGAAATCTTCGCCGATGATGTGAAATGCGCACATGGCGCGACAGTCGGCCAGCTGGATGAGTCGGCTCGTTTTTACATGGCGGCACGCGGGCTTTCGCCGCAGGTGGCGCAGCGATTGTTGGTGCAGGCATTTCTTGGCGATGCGTTTGTTGAGCTTGAAGACGAAGAAAAGCGCGAAGAGCTGCTCGGCGCGGCCCTCGCTGCATTGGAAGGAGCTCAGCTGTGAACGCTCCCGCCACCATGACACGCGATTTGCGCGCTGATTTTCCCGGTCTTGTCACCCGCGATGGAGCAGCGTGGCATTATCTCGACACAGCGGCGACCTCGCAAAAACCGCGCGCTGTGATTGACGCGATGGCGCGCGCGCTGGGCGAGGATTACGCCACTGTCCACCGCGGGGTGTATTCGCGCTCCGCCGATATGACACTGGCGTACGAGGCAGCGCGCCGGCGAATCGCGGAATTTATCGGCGGGCAAGAAAATGAAATCGTCTTCACACGTGGAGCGACCGAAGCGATCAACCTCGTCGCGAACAGCTGGGGCCGCGCGAACCTGAAAGCTGGCGACCGCATTCTGCTTTCGCAATTGGAGCATCATTCGAACATCGTGCCGTGGCAAATGGTTGCAGAAGTGACCGGAGCGGTGATCGATGTTGTGCCGCTGACCAGCGACCACCAGATTGATTTGGATGCTGCCGAAGCGATGCTGACTGAGCGGCACAAGCTTGTGGCTTTTGGGCATGTTTCAAACGTCCTTGGCAGCGTGCTCGATGCGCCGCGCGCTGCGGCGATGGCGCATAAGGTTGGAGCAAAGCTGCTGCTAGATGGCTGTCAGGCCGTGCCGCATATGCCGGTTGACGTGGCTGCGCTCGGCTGCGATTTTTACGTTTTCAGCGCGCATAAGCTTTACGGTCCGACCGGGATCGGGGCCTTGTGGGCACCGCATGCGCTGCTTGAATCCATGCCCCCTTGGGAAGGCGGCGGCGCTATGATCGACCGCGTGACCTTTGCCAAAACGACGTATACCTCCGCTCCGCAACGGTTCGAAGCGGGCACACCGTCGATTACAGAAGCGATCGCCTTTGCTGCTGCCGCGAATTACGTCGCCGACGTGGGACTGGCCGCGATGAACAAAGCCGAACTGGAATTGGTCACTCGGCTGCGCCGTGAGCTTACCAGCATGAACGATGTCACGGTGTTCGGCCCAGACGACAGCGCCGGTATCGTCAGCTTCGCGATTGATGGCATTCACCCGCACGACCTTGGCACGATCCTCGACGAATCAAATGTCGCGATCCGGGCCGGTCATCATTGTGCGCAGCCATTGATGGACTATCTCGGAGTCCCAGCGACCGCCCGCGCAAGCTTTGGACTTTATTCGACGCAAGACGATGTCGACGCGCTGCTTGACGGAATTACCCGCACGCGCCGAATTTTTGGAAAGGCATGAGGCTATGAACAAGCCCAATGAAGAACGCGAATTCGTGGCCGCTCCGGCTCCGAATGATGATGTGCTGGCGACAAAGCCGCCTCGCGCAAGGGTGTCTGACGTGATTGATC
Source organism: uncultured Alphaproteobacteria bacterium (assembly GCA_963789155.1). Taxonomy (GTDB): domain Bacteria; phylum Pseudomonadota; class Alphaproteobacteria; order Sphingomonadales; family Sphingomonadaceae; genus Erythrobacter. The sequence goes on from CAWBJN010000016.1 coordinate 390,039, forward strand.
CTGATGACGATGCTGGTCAGCCGGGCGCACCCGCCAAACGCGAGCGTGATTATCTCGATGGTTTTCTGCATCAAAAGCCAGCCGAAGGGCCGGTTGGCGGCGCAGGCAGCGATTTGCAAACCGCAGTGGTCGATGCGCTCAAGGAGATTTTCGATCCGGAAATTCCGGTCAATATCTATGATCTTGGCCTGATCTATGGTGTCGAAGTCGATGATGAGTGCGATGCGACCATCACTATGACGCTTACGACACCGCATTGCCCGGTGGCCGAAACTATGCCTGGCGAGGTTGAGCTGCGCGCTTCTTCAGTCCCCGGCATCCGCGATGCAGAGGTCCAACTGGTTTGGGATCCCCCTTGGAGCCCAGAGAAGATGACCGACGAAGCGCGGCTTGAACTGGGGATGCTGTGATGAACACCGAAACGAAAATCCGCAAACTGCCTGCTGCCGTGACGCTCACCAGCGGCGCCGAAGCGCGTGTCGCCGATTTGATGAGCAAAGCGCCTGACGACGCAATCGGGGTCAAGCTTTCGACACCGCGCCGTGGTTGTTCGGGCCTCGCCTACTCTGTCGATTACGTCACCGAAGAAGCGAAATTCGACGAGAAAATCGAAACTCCCGGCGGCGTGTTTTACATCGACGGTGCCAGCGTGCTCTATCTGGTCGGGTCAATCATGGACTGGGTGGAGGACGACTTTACCGCTGGCTTCACCTTCGAAAACCCGAATGCCAAGGGTGCCTGCGGCTGCGGCGAAAGCTTTATGGTCTAGCCTGCACTTGCTGGACTTTGATCAGCGCTCTTCGATAATCCGCGCGAGCAAGCGCCGCTCCAGATCATCGACCTCACCGTCGGCTTCAATCATCTTATCGAGCCATTCCTGCTCGTGATCGGTGATCGCTTCGCCAGCGACCGCCTGTTCAGTGAAGCTTGGTGCGGCATCGCGTTTGCCAAACACCTTGCCAAAATGATTGCGCACTTGCGGAGCTTCGCGGACCATTTGGCGGATAAATCGGCCAACATTGGCTTCGTTATCTTCCACAAAGGCCTGTAATTCTTTCGCTCGGCCATGCTCTAATTGCGCATTCTGAAGCGCGAAGCCCTTCAGATAATTGCTGACCCCGTCGAGAAACAGATCATCCCATTCGGGCGCGTTCTCATCGGCCAGCGTTGCGTCCTTCAACCGAAACAGCATTTCCGCTTCGAACCGGCTCACCGCAGCAGGTCCGTGGCCGCCGCTGGCAAACACCACGCGGCGCAGGATGCGCGTCTCCGCGCTGCTGATATGCGTGGCGGAAAGGTCGCCGCCATGACGGGTTGGGCCGGTGCCGCTTTGCACTTCCTTCTCGATCTGAGCGACCACATAGTTTTTCAGCAAAACCGGGACATTCTCCGCACGTTCGATGATGCGCACGATAGCTTCGAGCTCAACGAAGCTTTCGACGGCACCGTCATGATCGACCTGAGCGATCAGCCATTCGGCCTCTTTTGTATCGCATTGCAGACGCGGCGGGGTGCCGTTCAGCACAAATTCGCCAATCGCTTCGACGAAAAAATCGCACCATTCGCTGTCGCGTTCATCGAGCGAATTGTTCACCGCGAACAAAGCTTCTGCTTCTTCGCGAGTGATGATCCCATCGCCCCAACCTTGACGCCGCAGCGCCAGAACTTCTTCTGAAGAAACGTGTCCATCGGCGGCGGCGCGTTGTGCCAGCTCTGTGAAATGCGTTGTCATGTCGCGGTAAACCCCTTTGATATCACCGGGGGCTTGCCACAAATGTGCTTAAGACCGCGTTACCATGCCCGGGTTTTCAAGATTTAGCCGCCCGTTCTACGTCAGCTATGCACCAGGCCCGATCGGCTTCCGCTCCGCCCTGGCGTGCGCGCGCTTCGACATGGGTGGCGACGGGGTCGGTATTGGCCTGAAGCGGGTAAAGGTAGATATCGAGCACGCATACATCCGATACATATTGCAGCTTGCGTGCATCTCCTTCGGTAAGGTCAATCCGGGCCGCTCCAAAACGCCGCACCAGCGAATTTGCGCGTTCGCCGATCACACTGTCGAGGCCGGCCCCGCGCATCATCTGCGGCGTGCGAAACGCTGTGCTGGCGGTGGGGGTGGTCGTCGCGGCGCCGGGCCTCGCTCCAGAACTGCCCGCTGCGCAACCAGACGCCAAAAGCGCAATGCTGACGGCGGCCCAAACCCTAAACATCCAAATGCTCCGATTTCCGATCACGCATCGTTTCAGCGCGCGCCATACCATTATGTGCCAGATGCGTCCCTGCCGCCGCACCCAATATCGGCGCAAGCAGATTTGCAAAAGGCACCAACATAAATCCTGCGACCATTCCGCCCAGCATGACCCGCTGCGCCCGAGGCACGGGATTGCCCGCTATATCCTGACCACAATGACGCAGCCACGCCATATCGGTCAGCTCGCGCCCCAGCAGCCACGCATTGACCGCCAGAAACACCAGTGCCGGGCCAATCCCTGTCACCAGCAGCACAGCGGCCACCGGCAGCGCCAGCAGATTGACGCCCACAGCCCGGCCAATTCCGCGCACAGAATTGGCCAGATCGCGGCGAAAGGGCAGCGGGCGGGCCTGCTCTGCCATCACCGGATAATGCTTTGCTTCAACCGCAGCAACGATCTCATCTGCGAAGAATTGCAACACCGCCAGCGCGACCACCCGGAACAGCAACCAAAAGGCTATTGCTGCAAGGATCACCGCGGCTGCGGCTTCTACAAACCCGCTGCTGCCCGGCGAAAACCTGCCGCCCAGCCATGTAAGAGCGAAGAACAAGCCCACGCCCAGACCCGCGAATACCAGCAATGTCACCAGCACTGATTTTACGAGCACGGCCAGCACTGCCCGGTCGGCGAGCTGGCCAAATGCTTTGGCAAGGGCATCGAATACGGCTGTCATTATGCCGCGATGCGGCGGGACTTCTTCCAAGTCAAACCACTTGGGCGGGCTTTTGCGCGATCATGGCAGGCTTACCATCTTTGGCCTTGGCCTGATGCGCGCATCGGGCTAGGCGGCGGTCAACCAAATTGCCCCCTTAAAGACAGGACACGACCCCTTGCCAGATACTGCAAACGAAGCTCGCTATGACGTTATCGCCATTGGCAACGCTATCGTCGATATCATTGCCTCTTGCGACGACAAGGACATCACCGATCTTGGCCTCAATCGCGGCGGCATGACTTTGCTCGACGCAGAAGGTGCGGACCGGCTGTATGCGAGCATGGGGCAAGCGACGGAGACATCTGGCGGATCGGCGGCAAACACGCTGGCAGGCCTGGCGAAGCTCGGGACCAAATGCGCTTTTATCGGACAAGTGGCGAAAGATCAGTTTGGCGATGTGTTCGCGCATGACATCCGTTCTGTCGGGATCGATTTCGACACGCCGATGCGTGAAGAGGAGCCGCCTACTGGGCGCTGCCTCATTTTCGTAACGCCCGATGGCGAGCGGACGATGAACACCTTCCTTGGTGCGGGCCAATATCTGCCCGCTGCCGCCTTGGACGAAGACCTGATCGCCAGCGCCGCGATCCTCTATCTCGAAGGGTATCTGTGGGACCCCGAAGAACCGCGCCGCGCCATGCGCCGCGCAATCGAAGTCGCGCGCGCTGCGGGCCGCAAGGTTGCTTTCACTGCGAGTGAGAGCTTCGTGATTGACCGTCATGGCGACGATTTCCGTGCGATGATCGATGGCGGCCTGATCGACATTCTGTTCGTCAATGAAAGCGAGCTGGCGACGCTGACCGGCGAGGACGATTTCGAAACCGGATTTAACGCGGTTTCAGCGAAGGTGCCGGTTCTGGTCGCCACCCGCAGCGCCGCAGGCGCGGTGGCGAGTGCCAATGGAACGCGCTCTCAGGTTGCTGCTGAGCCAGTTGCCAAGGTCGTCGACACAACCGGCGCAGGCGACCAGTTCGCGGCAGGTTTCCTCGCAGGCTATGCCAAGGGCGAGCCGCTGGAACGCTGCCTAAAACGCGGAGCAATCGCTGCTGCTGAAGTCATCTCTCATTACGGCCCGCGCCCTGCGACCGATATGCAGGCGCTGATGGCAGAAAAGCTGTAGGATACGGGTGACACATTACCGATGTGTCATGCGGTACTTTCAGGGCTTATATGAAGAATATCAGGATTTTGCCTGTGTAGGACACGGGTGACACTTGTCCTACTTTTTTGCGCCTTATGGGTGGGTGCTGACGATTTGAAAGAGCCGCTTGCGGTCTATCAGGCCTGCCCCCTGTAGGAAATTCATGTAGGAAATTCCTGTAGGAACATCATGGCGCGGGCACATAATCCCTGCGCCGCAATGTGATCATATAGTCTGCGACCTCTTCAACGTGATCGCGTTCAAGATCGAAATCCATCACTTCGGGGTAATTGTGTGCATTGACGAGCCATGCGCGGATCGTTGCTGTGGTGACACCAGGGCGATTGGCGATGGATTCAAAAGTGGGCGCATGGGGATTGGGGGACTCGTAAGGCGGCTCCACCCCGTGGCAGCCCCCGCAAGCGGCCTCAACAAAAGCAGGAGGATCGGGCCGAAGATCGGATTGGCGATCGGATTGGGCCGCCAGATAGGCAGGCGCGTCGGGCGTCGTCTGACAACCCGCCGTCGCAACCAGTGCGATCAGAACTGTGATCCGAGAGAGTTTGAGTGTTTCCATAGGCGTCTTGTCGCAGACAAAAATCCGCTCTGCATTGACCCAGATCAATTTGCGCAAACAGTTCAGCTCTGTTCCCGCGCGACCTCTTTCCAGCCAATGTCGCTCCGGTAAAATCCGCTTGGGAAGCTCACCGCCTCAACCGCTTGATAGGCACGCTGCTGCGCCTCGGTCACATTCGCGCCCATTGCCGTGACGTTCAAAACCCGTCCGCCATTGGCGATCAATCCGCCACTCTCGCCGCGTTTGGTCCCCGCGTGGAAGGTCTTGGTGCCCTCCACCGCATCACCCAAATCAATCGCGCCGCCTTTTTCAGGCGTGCTGGGATAGCCTTTTGCCGCCATCACCACCGTCAGCGCAGTCTCATCGGCAAATTTAGCCTCAACACCGGCCAGCGCACCCTTTGCACAGGCGAGCATGATCGCAGCCAGATCGCCCCCTAATCCCCCCTGCAACCGCATCATCAGCACCTGGCATTCGGGGTCACCAAAACGGCAATTGTATTCGATCAATTGCGGGCCATCCGCGGTCAGCATCAGCCCGGCATAAAGCACACCGGAATAGGGCATGCCTTGTGCTGCCATCGCAGCGACGGTTGGTTTGATGATCGACTCCATCGCTTGATTCTGCAGCGCCGCCGTCAGCACGGGGGCGGGGGAATAGGCGCCCATACCGCCCGTGTTGGGGCCTGTGTCGCCTTCGCCTACCTGCTTGTGATCCTGCGCCGTGCCAAACGGGATGACGGTTTCACCATCGGTGAGCGCGAAGAAGCTTGCCTCTTCTCCGCTCAAAAATTCCTCGATCACGACTTCTGCGCCAGCTGCTCCAAACCCGCCGCCAAACATGTCGGCCAGCGCGGCTTCGGCATCCTCCAGCGTTTCGGCGATGACCACGCCTTTGCCCGCTGCCAGCCCGTCGGCCTTAAGCACATAAGGCGGGGTGAAACGTTGAAGCGCCCGGTTCGCATCATGCAGCGTAGCGGTGCGGACATAGGCGCCGGTGGGGATATTGGCGCGCGCGCACAGGTCTTTGGTGAACCCCTTGCTGCCCTCCAGCTGAGCGGCGGCCTGTGATGGGCCGAATGCGGGAATGCCAGCGGCGCGCAAACTGTCGGCTAACCCATCGACAAGCGGTGCCTCCGGCCCAATCACCACCAGCGCAATGTCATGCGATTTGCAGAATTGCGTCACATCGCCATGCGCGGTGACATCCAGCGTCACGCATTCCGCTTCTTCCGCGATCCCCGGATTTCCGGGGGCGGCGTACAGCTTCGTGAGGGTAGGGGATTGCGCCAGCTTCCACGCTAACGCATGTTCGCGCCCTCCCGAACCCAGCAACAGGATATTCATGGCGCGCCTTCCCTCTTCATCTGCAGACCACGACGGGCCTCGGTCTGAAGGGCTCGTAGCGCGAGAGCGTGAGGGCGACAACGCTGAGCCGATGTCGATCACCGAGATTTCTACACGGCTGAAACGCACGGTTGAGGATCAGTTTGGCTATGTGCGGCTGCGCGGCGAATTGTCGGGGGTGAAGCGCGCGGCGTCTGGGCATATGTATTGCGCGCTGAAAGACGACAAAGCGGTGCTGGACGGCGTGATGTGGCGCGGCAGCACCGGGCGGCTGGCATTTGTACCCGAAGACGGGCTGGAAGTGATCGCAACCGGCAAGCTGACCACCTATCCGGGCCGTTCGAAATATCAGGTGGTGATTGATTCGCTGGAGATTGCGGGTGAGGGCGCGCTGTTGGCGCTGCTCGAAAAAACGCGCGCGCGGTTGGAGGCAGAGGGGCTGTTTTCAAGCGAGCGGAAACGGCGTTTGCCCTATCTGCCGCGCACCATTGGCGTCGTTACCTCACCAACCGGATCGGTTATCCGGGATATTCTCCACCGGCTCGCAGATCGCTTTCCCAGCCATGTGATCGTCTGGCCCGTTCTGGTGCAGGGACAGGGCGCGGCGGATCAGGTGGCGAGCGCGATCCGAGGGTTTTCTTCACTTGATGGGTCGGGATCGGTGGCTCGTCCCGATGTGGTGATCGTTGCGCGCGGTGGCGGGTCGATAGAGGATCTGTGGAGCTTTAACGAAGAGGTGGTCGTTCGCGCGATTGCCGAATGTACCATTCCGGTTATTTCTGCTGTTGGGCATGAGACCGATACGACGCTGGCTGATTACGCTGCCGACCGGCGCGCGCCGACGCCTACGGCTGCGGCGGAGATGGCGGTGCCGGTGCGCGCGGACCTCGCTGCGACACTGGCCGATTTTGGTGCACGCCAACGCCGCGCAGTGCATCGTCCGGTGGAACTGGGGCGAGAGCGGCTGGAAGCGCGTATCCGGCGGATGCCACGTGCAGAGGCGCTGCTGCAACCGCAATCGCAGCGGCTGGATGATTTGTCCGAACGTTTACGCCGGGGTTTGATGGACCGTGCGGGCAGGGGTCGCGAGGCGCTGGCCGGGGTCGCAACGCGGCTGTCGCCGCGACTGCTCCATCGCGCGCTGGATGACCGCAAAGCCCGGCTGGCCCGCGCACGGCTGGTCCCTGCACTGGTCGAACGTCCGCTGGTCGCGGCTCAGGACAAGCTCGATGCCTTGGCGCGAATCGCCAGCCAGTTGCATCCCGAAAAACCGCTGGAGCGCGGCTATGCGATTGTGCGCGATCATGCGGGCAAAGCGCTCACGGGCAAAGCGCAGGCCGAAGCGGAAACCACGCTGACCTTGCAATTCAAGGATGGTTCGCTTGGCGTGGGGGTTGGAGATGCGCCGCCGCCTGCACCGCCTGCACCGCCTGCCCCGCCCAAGCCCGCCAAAAAACAGCCAGCTACCAAGCCCCCTTCGCAGCAAGATGATTTGTTCGGATAAAACTCCATGCTAAGGACGCACCCATGTTGATGTCTACCAGCGATAAAGCCGCCAAACTCTATTATGGCCCCTCCAATTTTCGCGTTTTGCGCCCGGGTAAGCACGTGTTGTGCGCGGTGTCTGGCGAAGTGATCCCGCTTGAGGAACTGCGATACTGGAGCGCCGAACATCAAGAGGCCTATGCGACGTGTGAGATCGCCACGCGGCGCTTGCTTGAAGGCGCATGATGCTTCGTAAGATGAGCTGGACGCTCTTTGCCCCTGCTGCACTTGGATTGGCCGCACTGGCCGCACTGGCCGGCTGCACCAGCGGCGATGCGACTGTTCCTGAAAGCGCCAGCGCGGTTGCGGAAGCGGCCGCCCCACAAGCGGCACCTCAAGCGCGACCCGCGCCGAAGCCAGTTGCGCCGATAAACGCCACCTTCTCTTATTCGGGCGAACTGACGCAAGGTGGCTATATTCGCGGCACCGCGCCCGATACCACCTCGTCAGCATCGCTGGGTGAACAGGCACTCGATATCGCTGAGGACGGCACTTTTTTCGCCGCTTTTGACCGCGACAGCGCGGGCACACTCGCGCTTTCCGCCACGCTCGCCAATGGGCGTATCGTGACCGAGCAACTCACCATTACCCCGCGCGATTGGCAGATTGAACGCGTGAACATTGCCCGCCGTCCGGGCGGGGCAAGCGCCGCTTTCATGGCCCGCCGCCGCCCTGAATTGGACGCAATCAACGCCTCGCGCGCTCAGAACACGGGCGCAACAGGGTGGAGCCAGGATTTCATCTGGCCTGTAACGGGGCGCATTTCGGGCCGCTTTGGCCGTCAGCGTATCTATCGCGGCGAACCGGGCAGCTATCACGGCGGCATCGACATCGCACCGGGAGCGGTGTTCCGTTTGTGTCGCCTGCTGACGGCGTAGTGGTGCTCGCACGGACAGGTTTTAGCTTAGAGGGCGGGCTGATCATCATCGACCACGGGCAAGGGCTGAATAGCGCTTTCCTGCATGCGAGCCGGATCGTTGTGGAAGAGGGTCAAACGGTCACGCAGGGCCAGCATATCGGCAATGTCGGATCGACGGGCCGCGCAACCGGACCGCATCTTCACTGGGGCCTGAAATGGAAAGCGGCGCGGCTTGATCCACTTCTTTTCACCGGCCCGATGAACTGATCGGCCGGATGCTTGAGCGCTTGCCTGGGCAAGTACTTGGGCGTTTAGGGGCGAAAATGGCTTCTCACCCCGGTCGCCTTTTCCTGATCTGCGCAATCGCGCTGGGCCTTGCGCCGGGCACTTGGTTGCGCACGCACTATGATGGGCCACCTGAAGACATCGCGATCACTGTCATTCCGCTGGCGGAGCGTGACGGCGTGCGCGGACAGTTCACCGTCACGGGAGCGTGGCAGCTCACCGCATCAAGTCCCTTTTTCGGCGGCTTTTCCGCGCTGGTGAACCTTGGTGAGAATACGGACAGCGGCGCGCTGCTTGCGGGCAGCGACAAGGGGTGGACGCTCGACATACCCCTGCGTTCAGGGGCACCTTCGCAAGACGGTATGGAGTTTGTCTATTACGCCACGCTGCGCAATTCCTTCAAGGAAATGACCGATCTGGAGGCTATGGCGCGCGATCCTGACACGGGCACATTGTGGACCGCTTATGAGGGTTTTAATGCGGTGCAGCGCGATCGCATCGATGGTGAAAGCGCCAGAAGCGCGCCAAATCAAATGCGTAGGTGGAGCGCCAATTCTGGCCCCGAAACCATGGTGCGGTTGGGGGATGGCCGGTTTATCATTTTGGCAGAAGCGCCGGAAGGCGAGGGCCACCAGAGTGCGGGGCGTGCGACCCGGCCCGGCCTGTTGTTTGAGAGCGACCCGATAGAGGCACCGGCGCCCATCGCATTCCGGTTTTCAACGCCGCCCAAATACTCACCCGTGGACGCGACCGCTTTGCCCGATGGGTCGGTTTTGATCCTGCTGCGGCGGTTGCAAATCACCATTCCGGCAACCTTCGACGCGGCCATCATGCGCGCTGATCCGAGCGAGATAGAGGAAGGGGGCGTTTGGAGCGGCGAGATCATCGCCAATCTGGAAGGGCCGCTGTTTGGCGAAAACTTTGAAGGCATCGCCTATGTACCTGGTATGCCCGGCGCTGAAGATAGCCAAGATACAGGCGCGATCTACCTTATCTCTGATGATAATCTGTCGATGTTCCAGCGCAGCCTGCTGGTCCGTCTGGAATGGCCATCAGCAACCGCGCCATGAGGCGAGTATAATCATCGCGGACACGCAAAAAGGGCGCGCGAAACAATATCGCACGCCCTTTTGTCACCGGTTCGGCCCAACGCCTGGGTTGGGACCACACCGTAATATTTAGGCAGCAGCGGCAGCTTTCTTAAGCTCGCGCTTCACTTTACGAGCGCGGTCGGAAAGCTTTTCATCCTTGGTCTTAAGCAACCAATTATCCAGCCCGCCATTGTGCTCAACCGAGCGCAGACCGTTGGTCGACACGCGGAATTTGAAGCTACGCTCCAGCTTTTCGCTCAGCAAGGTGACTTTCTGAAGGTTTGGCAGAAACACACGCTTGGTCTTGTTGTTAGCGTGGCTTACATTGTTGCCAGTCAAGCGACCCTTGCCGGTCAGTTCGCAAATACGCGACATGATATATCTCGTTTGTTCAAATGGGCGGGTTAATGCCAAACGCGAATCGTCTGTATAAACGGTTCAATTGTTCGGTCGTCCCGGAAAGCGGCGCGGATAGCGGTGGGCGTGGCGCTCGTCAAGTAAACTCCGTAAAACCGGCGTTTCGAAAAAAACCTTGGAACCAAACTTGGTCCTCATGTATTGAACCTTCACCCGAAGCCGGGTGCAAAATTTGCACCGTTCGGCCACTAGGAGATAAAGTTCATGAAAAAGTTCACAACCGCACTCGTCATTGCCGCTGCAACCTTTGGTTTGGCCGCATGCGACGTCGACCAAACAGAAGAAGGCGCGCTGCCTGATGTAGACGTTGAAGGCGGCAACATGCCGGAATTTGACGTTGAAACTGCGGACGTCGATGTTGGCACAGAAGAAACGACTGTTGAAGTACCGACCGTCGATGTGGATATGCCAGACGATGCAGAGGGCGAGCCAGTTACCGGCGACGAGTAAATCGGAAACACCATTGTGAGCGGACCGGGCACAATCTGGCCGGTCCCGCCCATGATGATGCGCGCCCTAGAGGCTGCGCGCGAAGCGGCGGCAACGGGCGAAGTGCCCGTTGGCGCCGTTGTCGTTTCAGGCGACAATGTCATCGCTGTCGCCGCCAACGCGACCCGCTGCCCGCCAGACCCCACAGGCCATGCTGAGATCCGCGCATTGCGCATGGCGGCAGAGGCGCTGGGTCAGGACCGGCTGACCGGTTGCGATCTCTATGTCACATTGGAGCCTTGCGCGATGTGCGCCGGCGCAATTTCTCACGCTAGGATCGCGCGGCTGTATTATGCGGCGAGTGATGCCAAAGGCGGCGCGGTCGAACACGGCGCGAGGGTGTTTGAACAAGACCAATGCCTGCACCGGCCAGAGGTCTATTCGGGCATGGGTGAGGCCGAGGCGGCGGAATTGCTGCGCGGGTTTTTTAAAGCGCGGCGGTAAGGGTCACTCACTAAGCCAGGCAATCGCTGCTTCCTGTTCATCCAGTTCATATGTTCGGATTTCAGGTTTGATCAACGCTCCCATCGCGCCAGCCATTCCGCGAATCCACGCTGGTCCGCCAACTATGGCGTAGCGATCGAGTTTGTTGATAAGGGCAAGCTTTGCCGACATCACGTGTTCGTTGAACATCGCATCGGCATCGAAACCGTGCCAATTCTTGATCACCATCATCATCCGCGAACATTCGCCATTATCGAGCCTGTAGCGCACCAGATCGACGCCGTGTTCTGCTTCCTTTGCACTCAGGCGGCCAGAAAGCGCAAAGGCGGCTATTGCTGGGTTGTTGATGTTTAGTTCCTCAAATGCACCTGTGCGCGGGTCATCAGCTTCCTCGACAATCCATGCCTTCGCCGCTTCGGCCTCATCCTCGGCATAGACTTGATAGACAACACCGGGGAGCAGCGCGCTTTCGATCCTTGCCACAGTCCTGATCCATTGCTCGTCAGAAATGATCGCGATTCGATCAAAGCCATAGATACATTTCATAAGCATGGGCATGTGGCCCAGTTCCTCACCTACGGCAGACCAGGAAAAGCCTGCCATCGACGTCAGGTCAATGAGCAGATTGCCGCCACCTTCACCCGCGTTGCGCTCCTTGGCGAATGCAACGATCGGCTCGACGTCGGCCTGTCGGAACTCAGCCATTACGGTGATCTGATGGGCGTGGGGTGCGATGTTTTCGATGTTGATCATGCCGCTGCTATAACACAGGCAGAGCGAAGTAGCCTTTGATTTGCCTCAAACTGAAGCTCAAAGCCCCCGCCAAATCTGCGCTCGTATCCCGTCCCGCGCTCCGTACCGCCGCGCATCACAGCGCGTGGGGCGGAACCTGGGGCCGTAACACAGGCGGATTTCCTGCAGCCAGCCATCGCCATTCAGCTTCACGCCGATTTGCGAAGGGCTCCATCCGCCATTTGCATCGGCTAATGCTTGGCGGATGCGGCCAGCGGTCAGGCCGTCCTCTCGGCTGATCCGGTCGAAATCGGGGATACGCAGGCTTTCCCACAAAATGCGCGTCACATTCAAATAGGTCTCGGGGCGGCGGGTCATGCAGCTGCCGTGTTTTGCCCATTGGCGTGCGATCAGGCGCGCCGATGGCATCATGCACATATTCTGACGGATTTGTGCCGGAGTGAGCGCGCCGCGCGTGGGGCACCATTGCGGCCAAGTCTGGCTGCCTTGCGGCCACAGTCCGTGGACCACCAATCCGAACCGGCCATTGTCGCCAGAGCACTGCGCCCGGTGCGCAGGGCTGCTTTCGCGTGTGCGGCAAAAGGCGGGAGACCAGCTGAGCGCCAGAGTGTAGCCGGTGGTCGGCACCATGCGCGGGCGCTCAGGCGTGACCTGTGGCACGGCGGAGACTTGCGGCGCGCGGCATTGATAGGCTTGGGCGCTGGCGTGGCGGGTAACGCAAAAGCGGCAAGCGCCAGAAAGGCTCTATGCAAATGTAGCAGAATCAATCCCCTGTTTCTTCGCAAACCAGCGGCTGCTTGCCGGTAGAAACAGGCATATCAGAGCGCCCAAGATCAGCGCATGATGAAGGAAGTAAGTCAGATCAATATAGGCGGCATTGTCCGCATACACGGCGAACACTGCGGAAGTTCAATCAGTTTGACCACCGAGAAAATCGCAACCAGCAAGCGCGCAATACGGGCGGCAAAGAGGAAAATCAAAGCCACCGGGATAAAAGCGATAGTAAACAGCGCCGAGAGTGCAACAATTGTCCAGTCACGGTTCCACTCGAACGAGGGATCAGTGTCTCGTAAACCACCTGCTGAGAGCCAAGTTCATGAGACCCGACACATAAGCGTACAGCGCCGCGCCGAGGAACATCGCCACAAACAGCCATATCGTCCAAGGCCTCTGCCCTCTTGCCCACTTCATACCGGGGTGAAATCCAGCCCCACATCTGCCGCAGGGGCGCTTTGAGTGAGCCTGCCGACGGAGCAATAGTCGACGCCGCTTGCGGCTTTGGCAGCGATGGTTTCAAGGTTGATCCCGCCGCTGGCTTCGGTGGCGGCGCGTCCCGCGACCATGGCCACCGCCTCGCGCAGGACATCGGGCGCCATATTATCAAGCAGCAGATGATGCGCGCCAGCCTCCAATGCGGGTTCAATCTGGTCGAGCCGGTCAACCTCGCAAATGATCGGCTTAACGCCTGCATCGCGTGCTCGCCGCACCGCTTCGCCGACGCTCCCGGCAACCGCGACATGGTTGTCCTTGATCATGGCCGCATCCCACAGGCCCATACGGTGGTTCTGCGCGCCCCCTTGGCGAACGGCGTATTTCTCCAGCACCCGCAGGCCCGGAAGAGTTTTGCGCGTGTCGAGCAATGTGCAGGTCGCGCTGCCGGCTCGCATGGCGTCCACATATTCGCGGGCCATTGTGGCGATGCCGGACAGGTGCTGAACAATGTTAAGCGCGCTGCGTTCTGCGGTCAGCAACGCGCGTGCACTGCCTTGCAACCGCATAATATCAGTGCCTGCCGCGACGCTGTCGCCATCGCTCACCAGAGCTTCGATCACACAATCGGGATCAAGTTGGCGGAAAAAAGCTTCCGCCAGCGGAAGTCCCGCCACAACGATCGGATCACGGCTGTCCATGACGCCTGCAAAGCGCGCATCGGCGGGGATTACGCTCTCAGAGGTAACATCCATGCCGCCGCCCTCAAAACCCACGCCAAGGTCTTCTTCAAGCGTCTCACGAATAAAGCGATCAAGGTCAAAGCCGGGAAGAGTAAAGGTCATGCGGAACACTTAAACGGTCGCACAGCGACCGCAAGCCCGACCGGGTGCCCGCAGCGTGCGCAGCTCTGCTGCGCGTCTAGCGAGGAGGAGCACCCGGATGGGTGCTCCCAAACATCAGTGCACGAAGCGCGCGACCACATCGCGATAAGACCGCGACACTTTCACCTCAGCGCCCGAATCCAGCACGAGGAAGCATTCGCCATTCGTATGTGGTTTCACCTGACGCACCTGGTCCAGATTGACGATGGTGGAGCGGTGGACACGTTGGAATTTGCGTGGGTCCAGGCGGCGCTCAAGATCCTTCATCGTTTCGCGCAGGATCAGCGAATTATCGCCGGTGAAGATGCACATGTAATCGCCAGCGGCGTCGATATGTTCGATCGAATCGACCTCAACACGGAATATCTGGCCGCGATCTTTGACATTGATCAGCTTTTCGAACCGGTCCGCGCTTTCGCTGGTTTCGTCGCCAAAATCGGCCACGCGGTCTGGTGCGACTTCGGCAAGTACGCCCAACAGCTGTTCTGCGTCTTCGGTTGACTTCTTTTCCGCCAGACGGTGACGCACGCGTTCGATAGTATCGGCGAGCTTGTCCTCATCCACCGGCTTCATCAGGTAATTGACTGCGTTGGCTTCAAAAGCGCGGATTGCGTGTTCTTCATATGCAGTGACGAAGACGAACAGCGGGGGTTCGATTTCCATCACGCCTTTGACCACGGAAAACCCGTCAAAGCCGGGCATCTGGATGTCGAGAAACACCAGATCGGGTTTCTCTGTCTTGATCTTGCGGATTGCCTCGCGCCCGTTTGAGCAGGTGTCGATCACTTCGACATCGTCAAACGGTTCGAGGCGCAATTGCATGCCTTGAATGGCGAGTTTTTCATCATCAACGAGGATTGTGCGAATGGTCATTACGTATTTCCAATGGCGCGTTGGGGGTTGAGATTGATCACATTGCCTTGGGGCTCATCCGAGGGGGAGGACGAGGGCCGGGGTGCGTCAGGCGCTGTGTGCGGGGGGTTAGGGGAAGCAGGTTGTGCAACTGCGCTCGCACCGGCTTTTTCAGGTGCGGGTTCGTAAGGGATTTCGATCACGACGGTAAAGCCGCCGCCGGGCTGAGAGCTGGTTTCAAACAGGTGATCCTCGCCATATCCCTGCATCAAACGGTTGCGGATATTGCCGAGGCCGACGCCGGTCGATGTTGCACTGGTCGCGGGTTTGGCCGCGCCTTCGGGTGTGTATTCAAGCATACCCAGCTGCATCGGGCTGTCGACGCCGGGGCCGGTATCATCAACGGTCAACCGCAGCCGCTGCCCCACAAGACGCGCGGTCAGCGTGATGCTTGCGCCTTCTTCTTGCGGGCTAACCGCATATTTGACCGCGTTTTCAATCAGAGGTTGCAGCAGCATTGATGGCAGACACGCATCCATGGCCGCGTCTTCGATATCAAAATGGGTCCGCAAACGCTCTTCAAATCGCATGCGTTCGATATCGAGATACAGTTGCAGCGTCTCAATCTCTTGCGCCAGCGTCACCTGACTACCCGGTTCTGTGATCAGCGTGTGCCGCAGGAAACCGGATAGGCGCGTCAGCATCGCATTGGCGGGCGCTGTTTGTTTGAGCAGGACCAAAGTGCTGATGGAATTCAATGTGTTGAACAGGAAATGCGGGTTGAGCTGATACCGCAGCATAGCGAGTTGAGCAGCGGTAGCCTGCGCCTCCAATCGCTCCAGCCGGTCCGCCTGTTCTTCGACAGTCAGGAAGAAGTTGATCGCGTAATACAGCGCACTCCACCCGCCCAGCAGTGTGAGCGGAATGAAGATGATCCCGACAAATCGCTGAACAAAGGTCGTCTCCCGGCTGGCGCCGTAATACAGATCCTGCACCCAGACATCGATCGAGGCGAAAGCGATCACCCCAATAAACAGCGCGAGCGCGGTTCCGCCCCACGTGATTATCGGGCGCCGATTGATCAATTGGCGGTAAATGACCGACAGAACCAGGCTGATTGAAAAGCCGGTGATGGTCGTCACCAAAATCAGGATCAGTTGGTTATAGGCCAGCCCATTCGAAAGCAAATTCAAGGCACGCAGCAGAAACGCACTGCCCCAGCCCGCCAGTTGGAGGTTCCAAAAGGCGCGGTTCTTGCTCGAAAAAAACGGCGCAGGGTGGATGCGGATCATCGACATGATTTATCTATGTAGCGCAATTTTACAGCTGTGTGATGCCCAAACGTATCTGAGTGGATGGAGCGGGCGTAAGCGATGAACCATTGAACGCAGGATTTGCGCAATATCGCCGGTACGTGGAGACATCACGGCCATGCCTTACAGCCCCCGTCGCGGGTCCACTTCGCGCCGGAAATGCACCCGCCAATCAGCAGCACCTTCGCTTTCCATCAACTCGCGGATTGCGGGGATTTCTGCGGCGATAAATTCGGCGCGTTCGTCCCATCCATCATGCGATCGGCCCCGCAGCAGCCCGCCATCATGGCGCGGCCCCCATTCTTCCATAAAGCGCTGCGCTGAGACCGGATCATAGCCACCATTGGCAAGCAGCCATGGCATCAGGCGATCAGCCTCGCGTTCAGTCTTGCGGACATTGCGCCGACCGCGGCCATTGCGATCGAGCCATGCGCGATGGCCTAGCAAATTATGCGCCAATTCATGCGCGACAACGCCTGCAAAAACGTCCTCTTCGTAGGAGAAAGCGGGGAATTCCATGCCGATAACAACGCGCGCGCCATCGGCGACCGCACGGCTACCATCGCCCATCAGCTCAAACCGGGTGGCGCAAACATCAACTGGGTTGAGCTGCGCGGTCTCTCCGCCAGCAAATCCGATCTGCACTGTGGTATCTTGCGCCAATTGTGCATCGACATAATCATGCGCGCGGGTCAGGCGCTGCCAATCAAGCCGGTCTCCTGCTTCCCATTCATTGGGATCAAGGCCGCTCAATTCAGTTACTTCGCGATTGGCCGCAAACATATTGGTTTGCGCGGCGGGCGATCCGCGCGCGGCGGTTTGAACCGCGAAATCTCCAGCCATACCCAAGGCTGCGCGTGCCACTTCGGGTGAACCGTAGCTCGCCAAATCCTGCAATTGCAGACCCACAGACGGGATCACATTGTCGCAAAACGCAGCATTGCCGCGCACCAGTTTCCAACCAACATCCTGCAATCGCTGGTCGAAGCTTTGAAACCGCTCAATTGCGGCGCGTTCCTGAGGAAGGTTGATGCGGTCCCAATCAACCTCCCGCGCCAGAGCCGGACTGACCGGAGCAAAAAGCGCGCAGATCGCGGCAAGCGCCAGACTCAAGATTGCCGGACTGCGCATTACCCGTCCGAATTATCGAGAGCTTCTTTCAGACGCTCATAGCCAACCGCGCCAGCCAAAGGTGTCTCGACCGCGATAAAGGCGGGCGTGCCGCTAAAGCCGAGTGATTGTGCGAACGTCAGATTGCGCACCAGCTCAACTGACACCGCTTCGGATGCAGCGTCTGCGCGGGCCTGATCCATATCGAGGCCGATCGCGCGCGCGGAGGCCTCCACTGTGGCGGGATTAGCGGGGCCAAGCTCAAACATTTTCTCGTGAAATTCGAGATATTTGCCCTGCATCCCCGCGGCCAATGCCATACGCGCTGCGCCTTCGCTGCCTTCGAAGATCGGCCATTCGCGCATGATGACCTTCAAATCCGGATCTTCTGCGACAAGCCGCGTGACATCCTCAAGGCTGGCCTCGCAATAAGGGCAATTGTAGTCGGTAAATTCGATCAGAACTTTCGACCCGTCGGGATTGCCGATCACCGCACCGGGGAACGGCGTGTAGAGTTCATCACCCAAGGAGGCGAGCCTATCGCGCGCTTGTTCTGCGGAGAGCGCTTCAGCGACTTCTTGCAGGATGCTGGGGTTTTCAACCAGATAGCTGCGCGTGCGATTATCCGCGAGGCCGGAATAGGACCACGTTGCCGCGCCGAGAAAGCCAAAGACAAGCGCAAGCAGCGCAGTGAGTAAAGTGTTACGCAAATTGGGTTCCATCGGGCGACTTTAGCGGTTGTCGCGGACACGTTCCAGCGCGGCGCGCGCTTCCAGCCCAATATCCTGTGCGCGAATCCAATCAGGTGTCCCGCGTGGCAACCCTGCTTCTGCGGCCTGCGCGCTGCGGATGGCATCGGGATAATTGCGGCTCATCACTTGCTGTTCGGCGCTGGCAAGCCGTGCGCGCGGAATATCACCGCGCGCGGCATAGACCACGCCCAGCTGATACCAGGCGAACGGATTGAACCGGTCCCGCGCCACTGCCGCACGCAGCACACGCTCCGCTTCGGGATAATTCGCCTCATCCTCAGTCGCGATCAGCGCGTGGCCAAAAATACCTGCGATCAGCGGCTGGTTGCGGGTGAGATCCGTCGCGCGGCGAAGCGGGGGGAGCGCGTCCAGCGGTCTTCCCGATTCGAGCAGGATCTGCCCCTTCACTTCTAGGTAATAGGGATTGTCCGGGTCCATCGCGAGCAGCGCATCGGCCTCTGCCAGCGCTTTGTCGATCTGCGCGTCCTTGTGATAGGCGTAGGCGCGGGCATAGCGCGCCGGAATGCCCGCATCGCTCTCAGGATATTGTTGCAAAGTGCGCTGAGGGTCAGCCAAATAGCCGTACAGCTTGGCGCGAACGCCCAGAAAACGCGCTTGCAAGTCGGCATCATCAGGCGCTTCCCATGCAGGGTCTTCTGAATAAAGACCGCGCAAGGTCTGAAGCCGGTCGCCTGCCAGTGGGTGGGTGCGGCCATAAGCGGCATCGTCTGCTTGGCTAAAGCCCCGGCGAATTTCGAGATTGCGCAGCCGTTCGAAGAAAGCGAGCGATCCGCGTCCTGAAATTCCGGCGCCGGAAAGATAACGCGCGCCAGCAAGGTCGGTTGCAGCTTCCTGGTTGCGGTTGAAGGCAAGGAAATTGCCGGTCGCAGCCTGCTGTCCCGCGGCCAGTGCGCCCAGTGCCGCGTCGCCCGCTCCTGCAAGCGCAGCGCCCACTCCCAGCAGCAGCGAAAGGATTGTGATCCCCTGCGCGCCGCGCGTTCGCTCGTTAAACCGCACCACATGGCCAGCAGTGATGTGGCCCAATTCGTGTGCAATCACGCCTTGCACTTCGTTTGCGGTTTCCGCCGCATTGATCAGTCCGGCATGGACATAGATGATCTGACCGCCCGCAACGAATGCGTTGATCGACGGGTCGTTGATGAGAACAATTTCAACATTACCCGGTTCAAGTTCTGATGCCTCGATAATAGGGCGGGCCATATCATTCAGCAGTTCTTCGGTCTCCGCATCGCGCAAAACCGACTGAGCCGCGACCGGCTGAACAGCGAGGGCAGAGGCCGCAAACAGCGCCATTGCATAGACGAAAAGGTTGTGAAGAGCGCGCATCATGCGGACGCTAACGTGTTTCGGCATGAACGGGAACTGAAGTTTGCTCTGTGCGGTCAGACCGTTTCGTCACGACGTGAGCAAAATCAGCCATCAACTCCACCACACCGCGCCGCGAGCGCCACGGAGCGGCGATCGAGACAAGCGGGTCATTGTGCTCCATGTCTGGATAGAAATGGGTAGCGACATCGCCGCCTGCGTCAGTCAGAGCAGCGGCCAGAGCACGGGTGTTGCGCGGATAAACGAGTGTGTCTTTCTCTCCGTGGATCAACAGCATTGGCGGCGCATCCCCGCGAATATGGGTCACCGGCTGGGTTGCCACCGGATCATCGGCATCGCCAAATGCGGCGATTGTGGAATCGCTGTCAAACGGGAAAAAGTCATACGGCCCCGACATACCGATCACGCCAGCAAGGTCATTTGCTGACATGCCTTTACGCGCCAGCCATTGCTGATCCAGCGTGGTCGTTACGACATTGTAAGCACCAGCGGAATGGCCCGCGACCACGATGCGGTCGGGGTCGCCGCCATATGCTGCGATCTCTTCATGCGTCCACGCAATCGCGCTTGCGGTATCCTCTAGCATGGCGGGATATTTGCCCTCTTCGCCCAGACGGTAGCCAACTAGCACCACAATGAACCCATTCGGCACGAAAGCGCGTCCGATAAATCCATAATCGACTGGGTCACCGCTTCTCCAAGATCCGCCATGTGCGAAGACAAGCACGGGGAGCGGAGCGCCTGCCGGGTCGCGGCGTTCCGGTCCCCAGATCAGCACCTTTTGTTGCGGATGCGTGCCGGTTGCGATGGTTGCTTTCAATTCAGCGCCGCGATTCCCGCCAGCCAGCCGGTCAACAGTGCTGAGCACAGCTGGCCCATTGCGCGAAATCGCAAATTGCAACGCTACTCCGGCGACAATCGCAAAGAGCACGAGGCCGCCCACTATCCAAGCCATCTTGCGCATTCCTTTTATCTGCCCTTGGTCGCGGTGCGGACCAGTCGTTCGACCCCGCCTTCGAAATCCAGCCCTGCACTTTGCAAAAATTGTTCAGCGGCGCTGTAGTCGTTGCCGGACCAATATGGCACTCCGGCTTCTTCGATCCCGGCTTTGGCGTTCAATTGTTCGTCGGTTAGCGGCCCGCCCGAAACTGATCGGATGAACACTGCGGCAACCCTTCCAGGGTAGGCAGCAGCGATGCTGGCGAACGCGGCGATGTCTTTTTGCGAATCATCACCGATCAGAGCAAAGCGCAGATGCGGGAAGGTTTTGAAAATCCGTGCAATCGCCTCGCGCTTATGCGAACCATGCCCCTCTTTTCCCAGGGTTTTTCGGTTAAAACCCCAATCGCGCAGCATCACCGGACCAAGCGGCAATCCGCGGTCGCGTTTGAAAGGTCACGAGATAGGAAAACAGATTCCACGGGCTGGAAGAGACATAGAATACTGGCCGCACGCGCGCTTCTGGCAAAAGCGCATCAATCGCAGAGGCGGGATCAATCGCTCTTGCGGCTTTGCCACCGATTGCCGAGTAAAAAGCGTTTGCGCCGG
This sequence comes from uncultured Alphaproteobacteria bacterium, assembly GCA_963789155.1. Lineage (GTDB taxonomy): Bacteria > Pseudomonadota > Alphaproteobacteria > Sphingomonadales > Sphingomonadaceae > Erythrobacter. The sequence continues at coordinate 410,968 of CAWBJN010000016.1, forward strand.
GCACCAGAACACGGTCGCTGGGCATTTCGACAAGCCGCCGCCAATTGCGAGCGATTGCGCGGATGTTGCCAGTGATCCCGGTTTCCAGAATCGTATCGTCAATGTCGGAAATGACTCCGATCTTCGTTTCGCTGCCCGGGGTGAGGATATAGGCTGTCGCTTCCTCCACTTCACCGCCGGGCTGTTCCCAGCGCAGCAACGCTTTTTCCCATTTTGTGCGCTTAGGCGTATCGGTCTGGGCATGCGCTGCGTCAAACGCGATATCAAAGCGAATGAAACCTTCTGGCCCGCTCATAATCTGCTGAGACACAAGCGTGCCGCTGGCGCTTTTGTATTCAAGCGTGACGGGCAGATCAGCGATTTCGTGAGAGGCAAACTGCCCCATCATCGTGGCGACATCGCGCCAGAAAGTGCTCTTTTCGAAAATCGGTTCATGCGCACGCAGCGCACGCGCGTTCAGGAACAACCGATTGGCATTGCGAAAACCGAAAAACGGCTGAACGCGAATCGGACCGCGGGGGGAGAAAGGACCGAAGGGCATTGCGCCCGCAATTAGCGGCCTTGGTCCGCAAGGCCAAGCTTTGTAACGGCACGATTGTCAAAAAGACCGGGCTGTTACCCTACGAGTTTTTTGCCCGCGCGTTCAATCAAAGCCAGATCATCATCGATCTCACCAATCAGAGCAACATTGCCGGTACCGTCACGGCGGACCATAACGATTGAGAATTCCGGGCCTTCGCCGGACAATGCCTCGAATGTGAGTTCCTCAAGCTCGCGCAATTTCTTTGCAAGCTGTGCGCGAACATCACCTTCGGGCTCGACCTCTTTGCCGCTTTCTTCGCGGCGCAAACGGCGTTCTGCGTTCACAACACCTTTCAGCCCGCCATCAGCGGAGCTGAGATATTGCGAAAGGCTTCCTCGGCCAATTTGCAACCGGTGCGCATGCGACAACACGGCGGCATATTCGGTGAGGCGCGTTTTGTCGTAATCATGGCCGAAGACCAGCTTAACGATGGGCGTCATCGGTGCGCGATCCTGAACAGTCAGGCCGCTGTCTTCGATCAGTTCGTTATATTCTTCTGGCTCTTCCTTGGATGCGAGCGAGAAATCATAGGCGCGGCTAACCGCTGCATAGAGCGCATGGCGGCTGCGATCTTCAGACACGCTGGCATTCTGCGCCAGTTCGCGAGCGGAGGCGAGGCAATCATGCAGGCCTGCTTCTTGTGAGAACGCGGCTTCAGAAAGGTCGCCGGCCGATCCGCCGACCTCATTGGTGGCGACATCTTTGGCGGCATTTTTGGCAACTGGCGAAACGATCTCGCTGGCCGGTGTGAAGTCGCTTGGCGCCTGTTCGATCTCGCTTGGTTCAATTTCTACAGGGTTATCGTGGCCAATATCATGCTGACTGTTGTCATGCGGGGCCAATCCCTCTTCGACCTGATAATCATCGGGGTCAAAATGATCCGCATCAAGATCGATGGCCTTTTTCGCTGGCGCTTCGATATAATCAGCGAGCGATGCAAAGCTGTACGATGCCCCGGTGTCATCATCATCTTCAAATTCCTCGCCGAATTCATCGGTTTCGGGATCGTCGAGCGTGTATTGACCAAAGTCGGGCACTGGTAAATCGTCGCTGTCTTCGCTGAATTTTGATACCAGCGGTGAAACATTATCCAAAACTGGCTCCGACATCTGATCGATCTGCGGCATGTCCACATCTTCGGATTCATGCGCAGGCGAATCCGCCCATTCGGTCACCGGATCGGCGTGATGTTTTTGTGGCTGATCTTCGTCTTCAATCGCGTCTTCATCCGTGGTTTCGAGCGCTTGATCAATTTCCAGAAGCAGCTCATCCGCAGTCGCGGCATCCGCCATTTCTTTCCAGTTGATCACACCGAAGATGAAATCGATCGTTTCATTGTCGCTTGAATAGGGCAGCAGAATGCCGCGATACAGGATCGAGGCTCCGCGCTGGTTTACAAATTCCGCTTCAAAACCAATCGGCGCCTGATTGGCGAGAATTTGCATGTAATGATCGGTGATGCGGCTGAGCAAAGAGCGCGGCGGCACGTCGGACAGCTTGTTGATTGGCGTTACCGAATTGGAAGAAGCCGCGCCGCATTCGTCGGCAAGCTTGTCTCCCAAATATTGCACGCCCGGATCGTCAATTCCGGCGGAGAAATCGAGCAACACGCTGTTCGGGCCGAAATCGGTGAGATCGCGCGGCTCCAGATCCTCAATTGATGGGAAAGTCGCATCGCCTAGCAGGCTGGCCCAGTGGTTGTAGGCGCGCACTTGCATGCGGCGTTCGTCTTGGCCGATGGCCTCTGGCGGAAGCTCGCGAGAGGTCCCTTCGTCAGGGCTCCTGTCAGCTGTATCGTCAGAGATGCGCGTTTCAGCGTCCCAAACATCTGTATCATCAGCTGGAACGCCGGTGTCGAATGTGCCCCGCAGAGTGTCCATGACTTGGCTTAGTGCCCCTTGATTAACGCATGTGTTCACCGCAGTTCTGCAGTGACGTGGTAAACATTGCGTTAAACTCGGCGGGAAAGTTGAAAGAGTTCTTTGAGGAAAATCACGGTTGGCGGCCCTGGCGCACTCTTATAGCGCGGCACCGCCGAAACTTCAGGGGCAGGTGACCCGCTAAGACTTAGAGGAAATAGCGCATCTTGATTGTCAGGTTTTGCGATGCCTGACCGATGGTAAAGACCGCGTCATCCCATTTCGGCGGGGCCACGCGAACCGGCGCATCGCGGGAAAATCCATACCCTTCGCGCGGGGCCATGCCCATCACGCGGTTGGCTTTGCCGTCTTCATTTTCATCATGCAGCAGCGCGATGGCGTAATCCCCCGGCCTGACATTGGTAAAACGGATGGTGACCGTGTTTCCGGCGCGCACGACTGTGCTGTAAGAATTGGGATCTTGCCGACAGCGCGGAAAGATATTTTCTCGCGTGGTCATGCAGGCGCGAATGACGCCTTCATTCGACCGCACATCAGTAACTGTGATCGTAACCGTACCCGCAGCAGCCGGAGCGGCCATGCCGCCAAGGGTCAATCCTGCGGCCAGCGCGGCAGCGCGGATCACACTTGCGCCCCTTCGCTTGGATCGGGTGGTTTGACCATCGACTGGCTTATCTGCTGGTCCAGACGCCGCGAAAGCCCGCGATCTGTCCCGCACAGCCGATCCCAAAAGCGAAAATACAGTCCGAAATTGCATCGATATTCCTCATGATGCCGCTCGTGATGACTGGCTGTTATCACCCATTCTCCCAACGTTGAATGAACGAGGCGGCGGGGAAAGACCTCCCAACCCATATGATTGATCACGCCCATGACTGTTGCCGCTGTCAAAACAACACCCAGCATCGCCAGATGAATTGGGACGATGAACACCAAAATCGGGATCACAATCGCTCCGCTTAACGCCTCAAGCGGGTGAAAGCTCATCGCGGTCCACACGGTGGGCGGACGACTTTCGTGATGGACCGCATGCGAGAGGCGGAACAGGCGCGGGAAATGATGCATGGCGCGGTGGCTCCAATAGAACCAGCTATCTTGCGCGAACATATAAAGCAGGACCGAAAGCGGCAAATACCACAGCGGATAGGCGGTCCAATCAGTGTAAAGCACCGAATATCCGTGATGTCGCCAAAGCCAAAAGACGATGCCCGCGGGCACCCCATAGATAAACGCTGCAATCATCGACCAGCGGATTTCTTTGCCAATCTGCCTGTGCATTCCCGCATACAGACCTGGCCGCATCCGGGCGGTGGCCCAGGCAAACAACCCACTCGCGAGGATATAGCGCAGCGCAACCATCACCGTCATCGCGGTGCCCGCTAATAGAAAGGCGAGCCAGATCGGCGTGTCAGCGGGGATCATTTGCGAACCATGGCGCAAAACGATTCTGCAAAATAGTCTGTTTTGGGCCTATTTACCCAAAGCGCTATTTTAGGCGCCCTGATCCCTATTTGACCAGATCGCTTATTCCGCGCCGAAATCGCTCACATGCGGATCATGCATTGCGGTGTATCTGCGCATCGCGATCCGCGCGAGCCGTTCAACCTGCACTTTGCGCCGGGCTGCCGCGAGCGGTTCGAGCGGGGCGTGGCGCAGGATTTCGCCATCATATGCATCCGCAACAATTACACCGCAGCGGCCTGGCTGATACGCTTCTGTTTCCAACGGACCGCGATCAAGCGTGGGGGAGACGCCCCAGAAGAACCGATCGCAATAATCCAGATAATCAGGCCATTTCCCATCGCCCAGCAAATCACCGCGAGCGACCTTTATCTCGACAATCACCACCAAACCTTTGGCATCCACACCCATCAGATCGGCGCGGCGCCCATTTTTGAGCGCAACCTCACTCAGGCACCAGATATTGTTACGAGCAAACAGCCGCATGATCCCGCGCGCAACGTCGATTGCGGTGGATTCGGAGCTCGCGCTGTGGGCGGGCGAATCGAGTATGGGGTTTTGAGCGTTAATCACGCCCCGTGATTGGAACAGACCGCGAACACAGTCAAGCTTGGCGATCAGGCTTGCGCGTGTTGTTCCGGCGCTGGCTGAACCAAAGTCAGAACGGCTTCGCGCGCATGGTGAAATTCCCGCCACAGCGCCAGCGCAGGAGCGCTCGCATCCTGACCACGCGCCGTGATCGTACCCAGCGCAGCTATGCCCGGCCGCATCATTGCGTCAATATCTTCGATATGCTGCCACGCCATGTCTCGCTGCCAATCATTCGCGTGACCCAGCAGACTGGGAAAAGCGGCAAGCTTATCGTCAAACGCCTCAGGCGTGAGAGCGGCAATCTTGGCGAGCTGCGCCGAAGTCGCGTGCAAGTCCTGCCATCGCTGAGCCAGTGAGCCAAGTGGCTGGCTGGCATGGGCTGCGGTGTTGCGCATAGCGCGCATTTCTTTTGGGGGAAGCGCTGACATGACACGTGTATATCCATCAGAGCGTTGCTGATTGGTTAAACACCGATCTTGAACAGGTATGATTCGACTGGCGCACCGACAACATGCTTGCTAAGCGGCGCGCCCGGCACGACAATACACGTCGCAATGCGCACCCGTAGCTCAGCTGGATAGAGCGCTGCCCTCCGAAGGCAGAGGTCACTGGTTCGAATCCAGTCGGGTGCACCATTATTTCAATGGGTTAGCGCCACCTCTCAGCCAATTCCCATAAAAATCCTAAAAAACGCTTAGTCCCCGTATATCGTGTCCTGAACCTTCTCTCCGCGTATGGCAGGCCGAGGCCAAGGCTCGAATCCTCTCGGCTGCGCCATCGTTTCTAGAACTTATGCAAAGTCATTTCGGCCAAAATGTGAGAGCGACGTTGCCGCCTTCCGGTAAGCAAGCGGGGGAGGTTAACAATTAATTCTCCCGGCATATCGAAACGGTATGCACGAGCAGATGCTCATTTGCATAACAATTCTCTATGGCCAAAAAAGAATCAAGTGATACGATTTAGCGATGCACTTAGGGCCAAAAATTTTCGCAGCACTTGTTGGTCTAGCTTTCACCTCAGGGTCAGTTTTTAGTCAAACCGCGGACGGGCCACAAATGCCGTCCAGTCAGCGTGCTAAGGAAGCTTTGTGCGAGGATGAAGGCAACAGGCCAAGTTGGTGCGCGGAGCTTGGCTTAGGCGGACCGCAATCATGGGTAGAGGGAAGCTGGAAGGTCACGTTGCTTAGCGATGAAATGGACGTAGAAAAGCGCGCAAGCATTCTGACCGATCTTTACGCTGAAGATGGCAGAGTTGTGGGCTGGTTAAGCATAGACGTCTGGAACGGCGGCAGGCTCGTCACACACAGCGCAAACACTGGCGATCCCGGGAATATTCTTTTCAATCTGCCTCGCCAACATGAAGGCTGGCCTCACTGTGTAGGAGACCTTGATCGCATCGCCAGCGACGATGAACGAGTGCAGTATTTTGCGACTGTTCAGAGCGGGGGAAACTGCAATCGCATCGATTCTAACGGGACCGCGATAGCCTCAATGAAGCGCGGCAGAAGTGCGAAAATTCGGCTTGGTAACAATAACGCCGTTTATAATATTGATCTTACGGGTTTCACTGCTGCAATGAACCATGCGGCGATGCTAACTAGGCGCTAAAGTCCCCGGCTTGGGTGCGGGAAATAGCTCTCAGCAATTGCGCCACGTTACCAGCCTCAGCGGACCGCCCACCATGCTTCCAAGTATTGTGATTCTCTCTAGGCGCGCCCGGATTGGTCCCGCTGTGCATCCGGCAACCATTCGTTCTAATTGAAGCCTAATGACTATAAGTCGTGAACAAGAATTATGGGCGATGGCCCTATGGGTTGAGAAGCATCACGGGAAGGATGGCTGGCTGCACATCGCCCAACAACAAGACCGTCTCTTAGAGCAAAACGACTTTGTAGGCGCCGAGATGTGGAAAGAAGTCTCGCAGCGGTTCGACAAGCTGTCTGAGCCTAGCTCGACTCACTGAACCCTTCATTTGTGCCGCTCCGAACGATATGCGGGGGAAGTGAGACCGTCTGCAAGCTCCGCATCCGGGAACGCTTTTGTGAAGGCTAAGGCTGTCTCAGCATCCCGAAAATAGAACGCCGCCGTACTGCAAGCAAAGCCCGGCTGGCCGTGGCTAGCATGATTAAATGCACCTACATTTTCGTTCAGCCATTGGTGCATTTCGTTTAGCATTCGGCCCAAGCCATGGTCGGGCACTCGGACTTTCACCCTCACTGGAAACGCCAAATCATCACGTTTGGCCTGCCGAATCGAGTGTGTTACCATGATGAGAACATTACAGGAACGAGTGATGCCCGCAACACTGCCTCACGCGCGCGACAATATTTCTAGTCAATCAGACTGCCGCTCAAGCATCCGACCGACCGCCAGCACCCCGGCCTTGGATAGCGCAACCAGCATAACGCGAGCATCGCTTTTGCTGCCAAATCTTTCGATCAAACCGTGTTCTTCAAGAAGAGCGATATAGCGCATAGCGGTAGATTGAGGTGCGCCAGAGCCGATTGCCAAACTAGTTGTCGAGACCGCAGCCCCTCCAGCGAATTGACAGAATAACTCAAGCAACATTTCAAACGCTGGCTCACCCATCAATTCATCAGGCAGAAAACCGGAACGTTCGCGCCGCGCCTTTAGTATCTTCGCAGCTCGCGCACCGAGGTTGTGAGCATTGCGTTCAATTCGTGCAGCCGACGAGGGCCAATGAAAGACAGACTGAACATTATTTGGATTCCAGTCCTGATCAACTGCATCGGCAAGCCTGAGCATTGAACCGGCTAATTCGCGAAGTTCGGATGGCGGAAAAGCTTCTCCAACTTCATCCAGTAATTTCGCCTTTTTCCGCCACAACTTTTGTTGTGCGGTCTCTACGTGCTCCACAGTCATTTGCGCCCCGTGATAATTATGTTTTGAGCATGTAACTGATGTTGGCAGACACGTAGGACTTCACATGATCTGTAGGGGTCTTCCCGTAGTTTTAATCGGTGCAGATGCAGACAGAAGAGTAGTTATCCCTCTGTTTTTTTGTAGCAATTTTCTGAAACTTTCATCGAGTCTTCAGGGCCGTCTTTCAGCAAGTCTATGGCCTCAGCGACCTTGACTGCTGCCATCGTCAATCCCAATTCGTCAAGCTGCAGCAAAGTTTGCTCAAGGGATTCAACGATCGAATTGGTGACCTGTTGCGCCTCTGCCAGATACCGATTCTTTTCCTTGTGCATTGGAAGCTCCCAAACCTAACGTAGTTATGTTCGCATCGATCAGTCCAACGGTTACAGACGAACTGTGAAAGTTCGCGATGAGAGCATCCGGAGCAGCCGGGTCTGGTACGGACTGTTGAGCATATGCTCGAAACGCGGGCACTCGACCTTACAAGCTGCGGGAGGCAGGCGAATTTCAGAGGTTCTAAACACCAACTAAGTTCGCTGATGTAAGCACATTGCCTGATGGCGTTGATTACCAGCCATTAACCAAAACTTAGAAGTTCTGGTTCAACTTGCATTTGAGGGCGCTACGGCTTTTCCGAATGGAGCTTGCTTCACTACGGATCTGCCGAACGCTCTCAAATAATCCTCATCACCAAAGTTTTTGGCAAATCGCTGAGCGACCTCGCCACCCTTCGCTCTATTCGCAAGCTTTGCCATCGCCGTCGCGATCTAGGTGCGTCCCGTATCCGGGCTGGCCACGCAGAATAGGCGTTGCGCCTGCTCGGCGAGCAGCATCGCAATTGGCATAGTAAACCGCACCAGTACGCGGCTGCTCTAGGGTTCGGCCAGCGTTATTGCCCTGATGGCAGTGCCGCCCGCCATTTTTTCTGTCATTGTGACAACCGTCAGCTGCAAGCCCACCAGGGTGAGCATTCGCAGCGCTCGGCCAAGACGCCGCCACCAGTGCCGCGACAATGAGCGCGACGGGTGAAATCAAAAGTGCGAACTCACCCCACAGCAATGCCGTAGACACTCTGCCCCTTTCAGCTCCCCACTCTTTCATCTGCAAAGGTGTCCTCTCCAATACCGGTCCCAACGCGCAGCCATGCCGCTAGCCACCATCGCGCAAGATAAGTCTCCACCGCGCGGCGAAACACACCATGCGGCGGTGCGGTTGCCGCCTGCCGAGCCGTCCGAAACACACTGCATTGCTGGGCCACGCACAATGATGTGTCCATGCGGACTTAGACCCTTAGGTTCGCCCACCAGCCGTACGAGCGCATCTCTTGCTTCTACTGCGCTTGCAGAGGGGCAAGGATGGCCTGCACTGCACGAACCATCCATTTCGCGAGCTGCAATGCCTGAGAGGCGAACCCTTGGCCCCTCCTCGCACCAAATCGGGCCATCACCATCCCAGACAGCGACCGGAGTGCAGGTGAATGTCTGTCCGGCCGGAATAACTGCGAGCAGGGCTAGAGCGAGCATCATTTTTCGGCCCTTACTACCTATTCTTGCAAAGCTTGTTCGACTGGCTCAGACTTAAATTCTAGAGCATCCGAAGGTCCACCGGTCGTTGGCTGGTTAATCGTTTCCGCCGCAGCCTCTGGTGCGGCAGCAGACGTAACTGGCATCGGTGCTGTTCCTGCGTTCGCGGCTTGGACTGACAAGCCTCCACTACCAATCTCACTGGCTGCGATTGCCAGCTCAAGATCGCGTTCCAAAGTCGCAGTAAGTTCGCGGCCCTGAGGAATCCTGCCCGAACGACCGGTGATGAAAGCAGCAAATGGACCAGCCAGTATGACCCCGCCAACTGTTGCCACTGTGTTACCTTCACCTTCTTGTCTGTAAGTGCCGTCCAGATCAATTCTGCGACCTGATACTTCGAGATACTCCATCTCCACGTCCATCTTGCCTGATTTACCGAACATTCCCTTATCAGTGAGGAACGTGATGCGGCCGATGGCACGAGAATTACTCGGAATTACCACGTAATCCCCAAGCATGACGTCATGGACGACTGTCAGCACGAATGTGTCGCCTTCATCCCACGTTCTACCCTTAGTCGTCACTTCTTGTGCCATCTGCAGTGTCACCTCAGTTCCAGCCGTAAGAATAGCATTACCTTGGCTTGCACGCTGCACTGGCAACGGCATTGGGCCAGCATCTTGAGCGATTGCAGGCATGGCGAACATTGCGGCAGCAGCCACAGAAAGAAGTGTTTTCATGAAGTCCCCTTAACTTGAGGCACGCAACTGTGCGACCTCATTCATTTCTACTGCGCAGAAACTTGGTTATATATCAACGTCTTTTGCGGGTACGTCATCAAGTTGGCAGGCTAGGTCCGCAATTGGGTCGTTAACGGAACGTCCTCTTTCAGCGATGCGCTGCCAATTGCAGACAGTCTGTTGACGGCCCATTTCCCGACAGTCCGAAATGCGCCCCAATGTCGGTCGTTCAAGACTGTTCGATATTTCCCGAAAGCGGATGGGATTTTGGAAGCGGCTTATGTCTGAAATTAGGATTGGAAACGGACATAGTCGGGATACGAAATTAGGCTTTCATAACCGAATGATTGCTACTTTTGACTATTCATCTCAGCATTAATTTTGCTCTAACCACGCCAATCCATTCCGATATCAGCGTACTCATCAGTGCGAGCAGAAATGCGAAGCGCCGTGTTCTGTCTGCGCTTCACTAAAATCATCCAGTGCAAGAATTCTGCCGAGCGATCTTCGCACCAAGATAACCGCTTAAAAAATAAATTTTGGCGCCTGTGCTGGCGGCAAGAGGTCCGTGGGAAGCACGCAGCTGATCGAGCGTATCGCTGATCCTTTCGTATTTTTGTTGCGATTTCTCATTCACGCCGTTCTTTTCACCTCTCGAACTTGTAGAAAAAGCTCTCCCAAAGTCTCGAGTTCGAGCACTGCCATTATTTGTGTTTAATGCTCCAAGCATCTTACGCGGCCAAATCGTTGAAGCGACTGGTGCCCAATCACGTTCGCTACTGCAAAACAATTGTCATCTTACAGGGACACGCGGAACGTTATACCAAGGTCCGAATTGTTCCTATGTGCCTGTCGCATTACAATTTTTTGTGCGGCTCTCCTAACAGCAGTGACCCTGCACAATTTCTAGCTCACAAGGAACGTGACAATGGATCTCCAGATTTCAGGCAAGACAGCCTTGATAACCGGCGCAACCGGCGGGCTTGGGAGTGAAACAGCCCGCTTTCTTCACGCCGAGGGAGTGAGCCTCTTTCTATCAGATCTGAACGAAGATGAACTAGCCCCGATCGCTAAAGAATCTAATGCGCAATACGCCGCGGCAGATGTCTCTAATCTTGAAGGGTGCAAACGGCTAATTGATGTCGCGGGCACCAACTTCGATATCTGGGTGCATGGCACCGGCGTTACCGGAGGCAAAGGCGATCCGTTGCAAATGACTGAAGAGGAATGGGACGACGCGCTCAATATCGATTTTCTTTCTGCGGTACGGCTGGCGCGGTATTTGTGTCCGCCCATGGCCCAGCGCGAATGGGGCCGCGTCGTGTTTGTTACATCGGAAAATGTCGCGCAGCCTTATCCTGAAGAGACCGTTTACAATTCAGCGAAATCGGCACTGCTGAGTTTCGCCAAGAGCGTGGCCATGGCGCATTCCAAATCGGGGCTGATGGTCAATTGCGTGGCTCCGGCATTTATTGAAACCCCGATGACTGACGGCATGATGGAAAAGCGCGCCGAGGAAAAAGACTGCTCATTCAGCGAAGCAATCGACAGCTTTCTAGAAGAAGAGCGCCCTTACCTAGTACTGGAACGGCGCGGCAAACCGGAAGAGGTCGCTGCTGTCATCGCCATGTTGTGCAGCGAACATGCCTCTTTTGTGACCGGTGCAAACTGGCGCGTCGATGGAGGCGCGGTTGGCTCGATTAACGTATGACAATGCAAGGATGGGACGAGCTGGCAGCCCATATCAAAGCGCATGATGTCAGCGGGTCTATCAGCGCGCAGCGTCAGGCGTTTGCAGCACTGGCGCCAGCTCCGGTCGCTGGCGAAAATGTGTCTATCGACGGTTTGCCGTGCTTAGCTGTTGGCCCTGCAAGTGACGAGCAGCCGATCATTTGGGTGCATGGTGGCGGTTTAGTGTTTGGCTCGCCCCAGACACATTCAGCTATGGCCGCCGACCTTGCCTGGCGGACCGGAACGCGAGTGCTTCTTCCCCGCTATCGATTAGCCCCAGAACATCCTTGGCCCGCGCCGTTGAACGATGTGCTCGATGTGATTGATGCCAGCGATGGCCCTACTCAGCTCGTCGGTGACAGTGCTGGGGGAATGGTCGCATTGTTAGCGACTTTGCGGCGGCCCGGCAAAGTGTCTCGGTTGGCGTTGCTATCTCCCAACACCGATCGCACTGGCCTTAGTCAAACCCGCGTCGATAATTCGCCAACTGATCTGATGAACGAAGATGCCAGCGACCGCGACTTGGCCAAGAAGAGCTTTGGCGATCAGTTGTCAACGCATCCAGATGCGTCACCCATCTTCGCTAATCTTTCGACCTTACCGCCTGTTTGGTTGACTGCTGCGACGAACGAGGTGCTGCTTGATGATAGCCTAATGCTGCTGCGTCGCATGGGGCAATATGGTATCAATGTCGAGGCTCACATATTGGGGGGATTGTGCCATCTTTGGATGATGTGGCCGTATGTTCTGCCGCAGTTCGATCCTCTTTTTGCCAGCCTCGCACGCTTTATGACCATGCCAGATGCTTATTGCCCCAATACGGGAACTTCATCTTCGAGCGCCGCGTTACTTGCTTGAACACGAACGCTTTTAAGGAATTTTCGATGACCGACCACGCCAATATTCCGGCCCAATCGCAGGACTCGATGCCAGCCGATGAACACGAAATGGATCCGGCACCAGATTACGAACCACGCAATCCCGGTTCGAACCGGCTGAAAGACAAAGTTGCGCTTATCACTGGAGGCGATAGCGGCATTGGCCGCGCGATTGCCGTGCTATTCGCGCGCGAGGGCGCAAAGCTCGCCATCGCTTATCTGGAAGAGAGCCAAGATGCTGAGAAAACTAAGCAGCTGGTCGAAGAAGAAGGCGGCGAAGCGCTGCTGATCCCGGGCGATCTGGGTAAGAAAGAGCATGCGACTAAAGCGGTGAACGACGTAGTCGAAGAATACGGTAAACTCGATATTCTCATTAACAACGCCGCCATGCAATGGCTGGATGATGATATCACGAAGCTGGACGAAGAAACGCTGCGCAAGACGTTTGACAGCAATGTAATGAGCTACTTCTTCTGCACGCAAGCGGCAGTGCCACATCTGGGTGAGGGCTCCAGCATCGTGAACACCACTTCGGTAAATGCTTTTGCTGGTATGGGATCGCTGGTCTCCTATTCGACCACACGCGGCGCATCACTGGCGTTCTCTCGCTCACTCGCCAAACAATTGGCTGAGAAGAAAATTCGCGTGAACTCTGTAGCGCCCGGCCCAATCTGGACACCGTTTATTCCCGGCACCATGCCCGCTAATGAAGTTGAAGGTTTTGGCAGCGAGACTTTGATGGGCCGCCCCGGCCAGCCATGGGAAGTGGCAACTGCATATCTCTTCCTATGCTCATCTGACGGCAGTTATTACACCGGGCAGACATTACACCCCAATGGCGGCACAATCGTTGGTGGATAGGCCAGGCTGGCCTGCCGCGCCGGTCATTTACCAGGTTTATCCGCGATCGTTTTTTGATAGCGATGGCGATGGCGTGGGTGACCTGTGTGGCATAACGCAAAAGCTGGACCACATCGCGCAACTTGGCGTGGATGCGGTCTGGCTTTCGCCGTTCTATGTCTCAGCTTGGAAGGATGGCGGTTACGACGTGATAGATCACTCTGCCGTCGATCCAATGCTTGGCACGATGGAAGATTTCGACGCGTTGGTCGTGCGGGCACACGAGCTTGGACTAAAGGTTATGATCGACCAGGTGCTCAACCACACCAGTTGCGATCACCCATGGTTTCAGGCTGCACTGGATGGTGATAGTGCATGCGCCGAGCGCTACCTCTTCCGGCCTGCAAAGCCTGATGGTACGCCTCCAAATAACTGGCTCTCGCAATTTGGTCTGCCCGGCTGGGAGTGGGCTCATCAGCGCGAGGAATATTATTTTCATCAGTTCCTGGCTTGCCAGCCCAGTCTCAACCTTCGCAATCCCGCTGTGCAGCAAAGCCATGCCGAGCAAATCGCGATGTGGAGCGGGCGCGGTGTTGACGGTTTCCGATTTGATGCGGTCACATCCTACCTGTGGGATGAGAGCCTGTCCGACAATCCACCCGCTTCACCCGAAGTGAGGGAAAAGGTGTCAGGCAACGCTGCCTCACCTTACACCTATCAAGATCATCAGTTCGATATGCTGCCCGGAGATGGCGCGGCTTACATGGAAAAGCTGCGCGAATGGGTTGGCGATGACGCATATATCATTGGTGAAAACACGTCGGGCAACAAGTCGCTTGAACTGGCGATGAGCTTTGCTGGGCCGGGTCGGTTGAATGCCTGTTATACGACAGACCTGCCTGAACAGAGAGGTTCACCGCAAGCTGTCCTGGACATGATAGAGCACACAGATTTGCAGCGGCTGCTTGGCTGGTTGAGCAGCCATGACCAACCGCGTCATCTTGCGGATAACAGACACGCATCCGAGCAGGCCGAGATTTATGCCGCGATGATGGCTTTTTTGCCTGGTCCATGGTTAGTTTACCAGGGGGAAGAACTTGGCTTGGTGCAACCCGATCTGCAAAAAGATGAAGTTACTGATCCGCTCGATCTGAATTTCTGGCCAGACGGTCCGGGACGTGAAGGAGCGCGTGTTCCGATACCGTGGAATGATGATGCGCCTAACTTTGGGTTTTCGGAAGCCGCACCATGGCTGCCCATGCGCTGGGAAAAAGCCGGAGAAAAGCGGGCAGAAACGGCGCGGCAGTATCGCAACCTGATAGAGTTGAGGCGTAAATATCAATGGAGCCTTGGCGACGTCAAAGACTGCAAAGCTGATGGGAAAACTCTGCATCTCGCGATAGAAACACCCGCCGGCGGCTTCGAAGGCGTGTTTTCGTTCGCCCATGATGGTGAACCTTCGAACACGAGCAGTCGCATTCTGCATACTGGCCATAACAACGTGGTGTGGCGCGCCGCGGAGCGCTAGAGGAGTTTTCTCCACCAACTATGATTAGCCTTGCCGCAAAGGCTTAAGTCCGAAAACCGCCAGCAGGCCCGTATACTGCTCACACTCTCTCTGGGGCAACCCAATAACGCGGCTCTTGCATCAACTTCCAATGTCCGCAATTAGGTCGTTAGGGGACCTTCCGCTCCTGGCCTCACCTTCAGCAATATGGACATTCACGGGCCCATAAGTCGGTCCGAGCCGTTACCATCACATGACCATGCACTATACGCGCACGGGGCGCGGAAATCCCCTCCTCCTTGTCCACGGACTTGGGGGCACTTGCGGCTCGTGGGACACGATCTCGCCTGCGCTTTCTCAAGTCAGGGAGGTAATCGCTGTGGACCTGCCCGGCCACGGGCAGACACCAGAAGAGGCGGACAGCGGTACGTTCGACGGACTTGCGCGCAGTCTGGACAGCTGGCTCCGCGCCGAAAATCTCGTGGGCGTGGATATGGTAGGCAGCTCGCTGGGTGCTCGCCTGGTGCTCGAAATGGCGCGGCGCGGCCAGGCGGGCGCGGTTGTCGCACTGGATCCGGGCGGCTTCTGGCAGGGGTGGGAGCGGACATTCTTCAAAGCCACCATAACGCCTTCGGTTGCCCTGGTCCGCGCGCTTCGGCCGGCGCTTTCGGCCATCATCGGGAATGTCGCTGGCCGGACCGCGCTCATGGCCCAGCTCTCTGCAAGGCCTTGGGCGCTCGATCCAGCATTCGTCGCGCGTGAACTGAAGTCATTGGCTAATACGCCCACCGTCAATTCGCTCGTCGAGGATCTCGCCAACGGCGCAATGCAGGAAGGCCCCACGAAAACGGCTGCGCCCGTTGTCATCGGCTGGGGACGCAAGGATCGGCTGTGTTTACCACAGCAGGCGGATCGCGCGATGAAGGCATTCCCTGAAGCGACGCTGCACTGGTTCGAGCGTAGCGGACACTTCCCAATGTGGGATCAGCCACAGGAGACCGTCCGTGTGATAGTGGATGCAACGAGCATCTCGGAGTCGAAATGATACTGCAACTGGGCGGTCAGCAAATCGAGGATCTATGCAGGGGCTAGTCCAATGCTTGATCCTATGTTGGTCGTTAGCGGAAAGACTGCTTAACGCATCCGCGAACCCAAAAGCAGACTGTCCGCAACCGGCCCAATTCCAGCCTGTCAGCTTTGCGCCCCAATCTCGGTCATTCAAGGCCGCTGCACCAGTGTCCGAAAGCGGACCATTTATGGCGATAAGGTCAGGCGATTGCAGGCTGAGGAAATGCGACCGGCGGTGATAACCAGAGAGTTGGGGATTGGCCGGTCGAGCGTGTAGCCATATCTCCCCGGCAATGGAAACGAACTTCAGAGACTCTCACTGAAATAAGGGAGATATCCGGGTCTCCGCGAGACCGGAGATTGGAAGGTAATCAATGTCGAGCCTCGCATGGCTTGGCCAATACGGGCTCAGTCCTTCCAGTTTGGAGACCATGAGCTTTGGCTAGTTCCAATAACGAGCAATGCGCAGCCAGGCATTGCAGTAAGGAATGCCAAGCTTTCACAAAATGATTCCTATGCGATGCTGTACAGGGCCCTGAGCGTGCTGTCTTGGATGACTGATGCTGGTGCGATCGTCGTGGGAAGAGGGGGCGGTTCGCCGCTATTTCCGCAGTATGGAACAGACAATCCGCCTCGATTTTTCAGCCAGCATCCGCTCGACCTAACCGGAGTCCCCAAGAATTGAGGACCCTAGGGCAAAACTCGCCTTGGCTTTAATGCGAGAAGGACGGGGCCTAAATCACCCAGCGTACTCTTTTCTTTCATTCTATCGAGTGATTGAGGTGGCGCTTCCAAAAGGCAAGGACCGAGGGCCTTGGATGAACGATGCTATAGATCGAATGTCAGACCATCGTGCGATCAACGCCATAAACGAACTTCGCGGAACGATACGAAGGGGATATTGGCGTGCATCTCCGCAATTCAGGTCGAAGTGCCGTGGCACACGCTGCCGGTGAAGTGGTGGCTAACCCTGACGAGCCAGCGGACTACCTACGCTTATCTCGAGAATTCCGCGATTATGGGAGGCATTAGCTGTCGATGCAATTGAGACGATCTTGGGCATTGAGACACGCAGCACGGTCTTTCGCGAGACATCTATACGAACTTGAGGGATGGAAACCGATATTCGGCAAGGACCTGATCCAAATCATTGCCAATGGCGACGAGCCGGATCCAGACACCAAGGTAGATATACCATCGGTCAATATTCGTTTCCGCTTATCGGAAGCTTTCGATTGCATGGAAGGCTTAGAGCCATTTGGTTGGGGCGTCATAGACCGCAAGGCTGAAGTCCAGTTCCGCAGCAGGAACGGATATGCACGCGTCAACCTGCTGCTCGATTTCGAGCAGGAACGCCTTAACATATATCATGAGACTGGCATCCAATTTGAAGATGATGGATCAGTCAAAGCGGCTCGTACTGGAAAACAGTTAACTGAGTTCGTGCACGCACTCTATTGCAATGGCGAGTTGCAGGTCTGGAATGCTGAGGACGAAACGCTGATATCAAAATGCGATGCATTCATCCCTGTCAATATGA
>CAWBJN010000017.1:0-13077 GCA_963789155.1 uncultured Alphaproteobacteria bacterium
TGGCCGAGCCATGGGCAACTGCGAACCATTCAGCGAAATCGCCACTTACACCGTGAGCGACGGAAAGATTACCGAAGAAAGGTTCTTCTATGGCTGATGCGCCCGCGCGTGAGACTGCAACCAGCGGAAAATTGCTCAAGCGGCTGGGCTTTGCCTTTGCTGCAGCTGTGGGCCTTGGCTCGATGATCGGAGTGGGATTGATGCGCACCAGCGGATCAGTGATCGACGAGGTGCCATATCCGTGGCTGGTGATTGCCCTGTGGGCATTTGGCGGCGTGCACGCGCTGCTGTCATCGAATGTCGCATCGGAGCTTGTTACCAGTATGCCCAAGACGGGCGGCATTTTTGTTCCGGTGCGTGCCGCCTTTGGCGATTCCATGGGGCTGCTCGCTGGATGGGTGATGTATCTGTCCGTCGGCGCGGCTGGTGCTTCCCTGGCAATCGTCTGTGCCAATTTCCTCGCGATCCTCTTGCCATCGCTGGCTGATTATACTGCCTTTGTAGCCTGCGTGTTCCTTCTGGCTATCTATGGCATTAACGGGTTGGGCGTGCGCGAAGGCGGCATGGCCCAGACCATCGGCAGCAGCGTTAAACTGATATTGATGTGTGTGATCATCGGTATCGCTCTGTTTGCCGAACCGCCGCGTCCCGGCGCTTTCGCAGCGGCAGCAAATGACAGCGCACCAGCGTTAGGCATATTTGCCGTCATCATTGCTTACCAGATGATCTACGGTGCTTATGCCGGATGGGACAGCGCAATCGTTTTTGTCGAAGAGGACGACAATGCGCTGATCAATATTCCCCGCGCTATGGCGCTTACGATTGGCACAGTCACGCTGATCTACGTATTGTTCAACGTCGGTCTTTTGCGGGCGCTAGATTTACAGACGATCGGCGGATCCGATCTGCCTATTTCCCTCGTATTGGGTAATGTCTTCGGTCCGGCGGGTGCCACCGCCGTGGCTGCGTTGGCAATATTACTGGCGTCGACCGCGCTCAATGCCAACGTCATGATCGGGCCGCGCGTATTGTTCGGACTTGCAAGAGACGGGCTGTTTCTTCCAGTGGCAACGCGCGTCAATAGCGGCGGAACGCCCCATGTCGCCTTTGCAATGACTGCAGTGCTGACAATGCTATTGATCTTTTCCGGCGGTTTTGAATTTGTATTCCGACTGATGGGCGCGCTGATTATTTTCGGCTATGTTATCTACGACGCCTCGCTGTTCCGGCTGCGCTGGACGCAGCCCGATTTACCGCGGCCGTTTCGCGCCATCGGTTATCCCGTCCTGCCCGCGCTGGTGTTGCTGATCGACACCGCGCTGCTGCTTGCCTTCATCGCCGCCGATCCTGTCAGCGCGCTCTATATGGCTGCTCTCATCGCCCTCTGCATTCCCGTCGGAATTTTTCTGCACCGCCGAAGAACACAAAAAATCAAACAGGAGAATGTATATGCAACAGTTGGGTAAACCACTATCACGCCGCGCTTTTGCTGGAACGGCCCTTGCTGCCGGAGCTTTTGCGGCGACGCGCGGGATGGCCCATCAAGAGGCTCTGATCCCGACCATGGATTCTCAGATGGGGCCGTTTTATCCGCTGGGATATTCCGGCGAGGATGATTTCGACATGACCATGCTCAAGGGGCACAGCACGCGCGCCCTGGGTGAGGTGATCGAAGTGACCGGGCGAGTGCTCGATCGTTACGGCAATCCCATGAGAAACGCCGCACTTGAAATATGGCAGGCCAATTCGGTTGGGCGTTATGACCATGTGAACGACCAAAGCTCTGCGCCTCTTGATCCCAACTTTCAGGGTATGGCGCGGCTTGTTACCGGCACGTCTGGTGAATGGCGGATCAGGACGATCAAGCCGAAATTTTATGACACTCCGCTGGGCCTGCGCACGCCGCATATCCATTTTGACGTGACCGGCAGCGCGCAACGATTGGTGACGCAAATGTATTTCCCTGAAGAGACAGAGTCCAATGCCAAGGACTTCCTCTACAAAGATCTGGGGCCTGCCGCGCCAACTCTGGTTGCACAGATGGCCGCACCCGCCAGCTATCGCTGGGATATCGTGCTGATGGATGCAGCCGGATGACTGCCGCCGCAGCTACAGCCTTTGGGGCCGCGCCCGCCCCGTCCGTGCCTACCTCCAAGACCGAGCGTTACCTCATCATGGATGTGCTGCGCGGTTTCGCGTTGTTTGGCGTAATGCTGATCAACCTTACCGAGATGGGCGGCGAGACCATTCTCATTACCACTGCGCAATTGGCGGCATTGCCTGCTGCCGGACTGAATGATGCGCTGATGTTCTGGGTGAACTTGCTGGCTTATGACAAGGCCAACACGCTGTTCGCTTTCCTGTTCGGATTGGGATTCTGGGTGCAGATGCAACGGCTGGAAGCGCGCGGAGCGGCGTTCCAGACAATCTATCTGCGCCGCATCACGATCCTGCTGATGATCGGCCTAGTGCACGTAATGTTCTTCTTTGCGTGGGACATCTTGCACGTTTACGGCATCGCGGCTTTCATTCTGTTCTTCTGCCGCAAGCTGCCTGATCGTGCCCTGTTTTGGCTTGGCGCGAGTCTGCTGCTGTTCGGCAAACCGCTGATCGGATGGGCGTTTGAGGCCAGTGGCATTTCCGGGCCTTACGACACCATCTGGACAGCAGAATCTGCAATACTCGCGCGGCAAGCGGCGGCGCAATCGGACAGTTTGCTCGCCTTCACTTCGGCCATGCGCGGAATGCTCTATTTCGAGTGGCTGTTGAATGGCTCTCTAATTGCTTGGATCGCCTATGCGCTTGGCCGGTTTTTCATGGGCGCTTGGATTGGCAGCAAGGGCTGGATTCAGAACGCGCAGGCAAATCAGCACTTGTTTCGTCGCTGGCTCTGGCCGCTGTTGATCGGCGGTTTGCTGCTGGAAAGCGCGCATCTGCTTGGCGGCAATCTGGTAGCAGGGACTTCGCTGGAACCACTGCTTGGCGTCCTGCACGCCATAGCCACGCCAATGATCGCGGCGGGATATGTGTGCGGCCTTGTGGTGCTGTTTCAGTCGCGCTCACTGTCGTGGCTGGCAAAGCCCTTCGCGCCCGTCGGTCAGATGGCGCTCACCAATTATCTCTTGCAGAGCTTGGCCATCATTATGATCCTTACCGGTTGGGGACCGGGGCTTGGCCTCGCCGGAAAGGCCGGGGCTTCGACGTTCCTGCCGTTCGTCATCGCCTTCTTTGCCGCACAGATCGTGGTTAGCCATTTATGGCTACGCGTCTTTGCTTATGGGCCGCTCGAATGGGTGTGGCGGGTGCTGACCTATGGCACTCGTCCGCGAATGCGGCGCCAAGCCCTGCGATCACCGGCGGGCAGCGAGAAGACGGCGACGTGACTGCCGCGCCAACCAAGCCGATCTCACATTCTGAAGCGCAATGTCCGAGAATTTTTGAAAAGGTCAGTCCTGTGAAATATCGCAATATCTTAAAGTCGATTTCATTTACGGCTTTCGCTTGGGTTTCCACTGTCGCCCATGCGCAGGACAATCCGCCATTGTCGGACGTGCAGATGGAAGAGGTCGCCCAGCCCTCTGCTGCGCCTGAAGCGGTCCATATCGATGACCATCACGCTGAGTCAGAAATTGTGGAGTCGCGCCCGACCAAGCTGCTTTCGGGCTATGGTAACGGCGGCTTCACCATCTCTGCCAATGTGCCCGAGGCGCAGGCATTCTTCTCCAACGGTATGGAACTGGGCGCAGCCTTCGAGCATCAAGCGGCGATCGACGCCATGCAGGAAGCCGTCCGGCTCGACCCGGACTGCGCCATGTGCCTGTGGGGCGAGGCCTTTTGGTCCGGCCCGACCTTAAATTACGGTAGCGATGAAGACGAGCGCAAGCCGTTATTGGTTCTGGCGCGCAAAGCTGCAAAATTGGCGCGGGTGCTAGGGACTCGACTCGAACGCGATCTTACCGATGCATTGATTCACCGCTACCAGGGCGGTGATGTCGCCAAGCGCGATAAGGCCTTTCACAGGGCAATGGAGGCGCTCGCCGCACGCTATCCTCAAGACGACATAATTCAGGTTTTGACGGCAGACGCCTCGCTGGTCGCAGCGAATGAAGACGATGAGTGGAAACCGGCTGCCGTGCGGGCGATGGAATTGCTCGAACCGGTTCTGGCGCGCTCGCCCCATAGTACGCCTGCGATCCATTTCTACATTCATTCCAGCGAAATTGCCGGGCAGTCGGCCAAGGCAGAGCCCCATGCCGACCGGCTGGCCGATCTTGCACCGCGCGCCAGCCATCTGGTCCATATGCCTTCGCACACGTGGTACTGGGTTGGACGTTATCAGGAAGCCGCCGACACCAATTTGCGCGCTGTGCGGATCGATCAGGATAATGCCGCACTCATGGGCCACGACGGCGAACATGGCGTGTTCAAGCTGCCATATCACGCTCATAACGTGATTTTCGGATTGGGTGGAGCGATGATGGCAGAGGACTCGCGCACGGCCCTCACTTTGGCGCAGCCACTGGTGGCTTCGACGCAGAATCGCGAGGACGGTTCGCCCATTATGCAATTGCTGTCGGCCGCAGGTTATTTCGCGCTGGCCCGCTTTGATGATCCAGCATCCACGCTTGCGCTAAGCGAACCGAAATTGCCCTATCTGAAAGTCGCTTGGCACTATGCGCGCGGCGAAGCTCATGCGTTTCAGCAAAACAGGGCCGGGCTGGCGAACGAGATCGCAGCAATTTCCGGCGTTGTGATCGATGCTGCCGATGACGACAATTCACCAGCTCCGGACCAGATGATCGGCATCATCCGCGAAGTCCTGACGGGGCGGCTGGCCATGATCGAGGGTCGCTATGTCGATGCTGCTACAGCATTTCGCAATGCTGCCGAAATCGAGGAAACCGAAGACTTCTCGGTATTTTCCGATCCGCCCGCATTCTGGTATCCAGTCCGCCGCGATCTGGCTGCCGCCTTGTTCGCGCAAGGTGACATCGAGGGTGGCAGAATTGAGGCTGAGGCTACTTTAAAATTGCGCCCAAAAGACCCGGTCACGCTGGCCTTACTGGCTGTTGCATTTGGTCCAATCGACTAATTTGCCAACCCAATAATAGATGCGCCGCAGCTTGCGCCAGTGAGTGCCTGAGGCCAACGCACACTGTAAGCTGTGCTAGGCGGCGATCTCGGTCAGTAACTGGTCTTGTTGGCCGACTTTACTAGCATCATGACAGGCAATCCGTTGGGCACATTCGGTGAGGCAGGAGGTGAAATCGCGGCCATGCTGGCAAGTGCGGCAAGTAATTATGCGTACCGTGCAGGCCGTAATGCTCTTTCGACCAATCGATCCATTCTAAACGAGCTGATCCGCTGGAGGCTGATAGTAGTTGTTGGGCCTTGCCGTTATTGCCATCATTGCCGAGCAACTCTGGGGCATAACGCTATGGAGGATTGCAGGCTTTTCCCACAATACCCATTATTCGCCTGGCTTTGTGTGAGCCTGCAGACCTCCTCATCGTGGCGGTACTGGCTTGTTCCATCGACCAAATAAGCATCCATTAAAATAATTTGTGGCGTCACTGTTGGCTTCTCGACCTTGGCAACCAGTATCAGACAATTCAGCTACTGGCGTGCGATAACGATGCGATCGCTCTGCGCGCTACTCGATGTTGGAGAGTCAGCGTCCAGCGGATCGCGAAATACCAGCTCGCTTGCCCATGACAGCGCCGCTGGCACCTCTTCACCAGCTTTCATGTAAATAACGGCAACCCGGCGCTGATCCGGGCCAAATCCTTCGAGACAATGACGCTCAACCGGCAAGTTTTTGCACGCTCCCCGCGTGGCGAGGTCGAACGTATCCTCAATCAGCCGGCGGGCCGCGAAACTGATTTGCCACAGTTTATCGCGCGAGCGGAAGTCTTCAGCGGTGAGGTCGTTGTGGTTGTGCTGCGCGCCAAAATACCACTCGACCCCGGCGCCGCCGGCCAGCAAATGACCCCATAAGGCTTCTCGAGCCAAAGCAAGATGTCCATCCGTCGTAACGGCATCGGGCACCGCGCCATCGTTCCATGGCCCGATCTCGTCCATCGTCAGCGCCCAGCGATGGCCAGCGTCACGCGATGCCTTGGACCAACGCAAGGTTTCGGCGCGGACGGCCAGCGGATCGGACACTTGAAGTGAAAGCCCATCCAGCCCTTCGAAGCCTAAAATTTGCGGCAAAATTTCGTCCTTGTCTTCGGGATTAGGCAAAGTGTGCAACACGATTGGATGATTGTAGGGATCAACAAGTTCGATCCAGTCTATCATCGCTTTGCGTTGCGCATCGCTTTGCCCTTCGGGGCTCCAGTGAACCGGCCCATTTTCCTCGCCAAGGTTCCAGATGACTGCGTTGTGATGACCGAACCGCGCCACCATCTCGGCGAGATAAAGCTTGCGGACTGCCCCTGTATCGCCTGCGTCCATATCCAGCTCGTTTTCCGTTTCCTGCAACACCAGATGCAGGGCAATGCCGCGTTGCTGCATATGCTGAAATAGGGTTTCCCACTGCGCCAGCTTGCTGATGTCAAAGCGGCTCGGGTCGGTTGGCGATAAAAAGGGCCAGACATCTTTGCCATCTCCGCCCACGTTCCAGAGCAGGAAATAGGCCGAGTTCACGCCTCGATCCGCGAGATAGTTGACCGCGCCGACCAAGCTTTTGCCCCGTCCGCCACCCCAAGTCGGATCGCCTGTGCGCCAATCCTTTTCGTGACCGGCGAACGAGTGCAGCTCGCCGCTGTTTTCAGCTTCGCCCTCTCGCGCATTTCCGCCAATACGGAACGTCCCATCAAACCCTGCATAACCTAACAAGTTTTCGGGGCTGTTGGTCCCGGACTTTAGCCAAATTTCGTTGCTCCCGGCCATCACGTATTCGCCATCGTGAACGGTCAATTGTCCCTTAACAGGGGCCCGCCAGTCTGGTGCTTGCGCGAGTGAAGGGATAATGTTGACCGATCCAGCCGTTCGATCGAGCGCAATTGTCTCACCTGTACCGGCGTCAAGATCGATAGCGATACCAGGTCCACCCGTCAGCCGCGCAGTCCAGCGCCAAATACCAACCTGATCAGGTGTGAAGATTGCGCGCCATGTCCGCCCGCCGGTCGCTCCGCTTTCTCCTGCATTGCCATCACCTGCGAAAAACCCGCGAATGCGCCGCTTTGTGCCGTCAGGCGCAATTACGTTGAGCGTCAGTCGGCGGTCGGTGAAGGGATTAATGCGCGCCGTTTCCTGCGCTGCTGGCCCGGTTAGATCAACCGCCACGGGGTGGAAGACGGGCGCTATCCGAGCCGCGTTCTTAGCTTTCGTAATAGAAAGGGCGTCGTCCCCGCCCATCTTATCTTGTGACAATTGCAGGCGATCCAGCGACACCTTTTCCGATCTCCCGGCTAGTTCAAAGCAATTGAGACCAACCCGATCAAATGTTAGCGTTGCAGCCGGTCGTCGGCCTGTCAGATGATGAAAATCCAATCCACCATCCCGCCCATATTCCTCCCATGGAGTGTTCGCAAAAAGCTTCATCCATTGGCCGCCTGAAAGCCGCAACCATAAGTCGTTACGCTCATCTTCGCGCACCGTGGATTCCTGCACGCGAGAACGCTTCATTCGGATGCGAAAATTATAATCGCCAGCCTCGTCGACCATAACGCAATAACGCAGAGACGCCTCAACTTCGCTGCCATCAAGGGCATAGCGGTTAGGCCCGGTATAAAAGATTGCGGCTCCACCTGAGGCAAGCGGATCGGCGCGCAACTCCCAATCACCTCTTATTATCGCATCTTCAGCCTCGATAACGGCTACACCATCCACAAAATTATGCGCCGAAATTTGATCGAAGGTTTGCGCAGATGCGTTTGAATGTGATATGCCGAACATCAGGGCCAACAAGAAAATCATTCGTTTTTTCAAGATATCGACGCTCCTCGAAATACTTCCTCACGGAGCATCGCTAAGGGCTTACTCTGAATTCTGCAAACTCGCATTTGTGATTTTGGCGCCCGCATTCTTCGCTACTATGATCCAAGATCTATGGCGAAAACTGGGTTGATTTTCGGACGGGTGGACGGCGCGCTGTGTTAACCGGATACGCCAATTTGTGATGGTTGGCAGCAATGACTGATGCGCCCACGGCCTCTCAGCAAACACCATCAGGCAGGCCAATGCATAATCTCTGGACACCTTTCGCGGGCCGTTGGTTGAACAAGCAAAGGAGCCACTCTTGACCGAAAAGATTATTGTTAACGGTGCACAACATCCCGTGCCCAGCGACCCGCGCATCACTCTGCTGGATTTTCTCCGGCATGATCTTGGCCTAACGGGGACGAAAAAAGGGTGTGACCACGGACAGTGCGGCGCTTGTACTGTTATTGTAAACGGGGACCGGATCAACAGCTGCCTGACGCTGGCAGCGATGCATGACGGGGACGCCGTCACTACCATCGAGGGGATTGGGACGCCATCCAATCCATCTGCCTTGCAGCAGGCATTTCTAGAGCATGACGGCTTCCAGTGCGGCTTTTGCACACCAGGCCAAATTTGCTCCGCGACTGCGATGATGGACGAGTTGGCAAACAACTGGCCAAGCGATGCGAGCGCAAAACTAGATGGTAAAATCGAGATAAGCGGCGAAGAGATACGAGAGCGCATGAGCGGCAATCTCTGCCGCTGCGGCGCCTATGCAAATATCGTCGCGGCGATCCGTGAAGTGACGGCGGAGACCAAGTCATGAAGCCTTTTCAATATAGCCGCGCGCAGTCCTTGGCCGACGCATCGGACCTGATCGGCGCAGAAAAGACTCTGGCGATTGCGGGAGGGACAAACCTCCTCGACCTGATGAAGCTGCAGGTAGAAACACCGGAGCAACTCGCCGACATCAATCGCATTGAGATGACGGAGATCGCTGACAACGACGATGGCGGCCTGCAGATCGGCGCGCTTGCCACAAATACTGCCACTGCCGTCCACCCGCGCGTCCGCGCCGACTACCCAGTGCTGGCTCGGGCGATTCTTGCTGGTGCAACGCAGCAACTGCGCAACAAGGCTACGACCGGCGGCAATTTGTGCCAGCGCACCCGGTGCTATTATTTTACGAACATCGATCAGCCGTGCAACAAGCGCGAACCGGGAAGCGGATGCGGCGCGATGGAAGGCGTTGCCAAACTTCATGCAATCCTTGGCACGAGCGAAAAATGCATCGCAACCTATCCGGGAGATATGGCCGTGGCACTAAGCGCGCTTGATGCGGTTGTGCACATTGCGATGCCAGATGGCGAAGATCGGACGATTCCGGTGCGCGATTTTCACTGTCTCCCCGGCGATACACCATGGCGCGAGAATGTGCTTGAGGCAGGTGAACTTATAACGGCCGTATCGCTGCCCGCTCCGGTGCAAGGCACTCAGATCTATCGTAAAGTGCGCGAGCGGTCGTCCTATGCTTTCGCTCTCGTGTCTATTGCAGCGATTGTTGAGCTGCAGGACGGTGTGTTTTCGCGAGCTGACCTCGCTTTTGGCGGCCTAGCGCATAAACCTTGGCACGATCCACACATTGCCGACGCTTTAATCGGCAACAAGCCATCCGAACAGCTGTTCGACAAGGCAGCAGATATACTGCTGGAAAGCGCACGCGGCTTTGGCGAAAATGACTTCAAGATTCCTTTGGTGCGCCGCACGCTTCATGCGGTCCTTTCACAAGCCACGGAGGAAGCGGCATGAGCGCGCATCTCAAGCAGGACAAACCCGCAACGGACAACCGGCTCGATGATATGACGCAAGGCATCCTTGGTAAGCCCGTTTCGCGTGTCGAAGGGTTGGCCAAAGTTACTGGAACGGCCCCCTACTCCGCTGAATATCCGATAGAAGGCTGCGCCGAAGGCGTGCTCGTGACCGCAACGATTACACGCGGAGAGGTCACACGGATCGATAAGAACAGCGTGCTATCCATGCCCGGTGTCATCGCAGTGATCGATGACGAGCGGCTGACGACGCGAGCAGCCCAAGGCACCGCAAACAAAGCGCCGAAGCAATCTCCCCGAAAGGTCTGCTATTGGGGCCAGCCCATTGCGCTAGTCGTGGCGGAAACCTTTGAACAGGCGCGTGATGCAGCAAAACATCTGACTATCGAATATCGCGAAGATGGCGATGCACCGCTACGCCTCAATGACGTAAAGCCTGAAGAGCAAGAGAACGAAACGGTAAGCCAAGGCGATCTGGCCGGTGCGATGTCCAATGCCGCACACAGCGTCGATGTTACCTACACGACAAAGGGTCATGCCTCCGCTGCGATGGAGCCTCATGCCGCGATTGCCGAATGGGATGGCGAGAAGCTGACTGTCCACGCGTCGCTGCAAATGCTGAACTACAACATCACCGAATTGTCCGACGCAGTGGGCATCGATGAGGAGGACGTACGGCTGATCTCACGCTATGTTGGCGGCGGGTTCGGGTCGAAGCTTGGCATCAGCGAGGAGACCGTTGCCGCATCGCTTGCTGCTATGCAGCTTGGCCAGCCAGTTCGCGTCGTTATGTCGCGCCAGCAAGTGTTTCAGTGCATTATGCGACGTTCTGAAACGACGCAGCGTTTACAACTGGCTGCAAATGCCGACGGCAAGCTGCTGGGATTTGGCCACGAAGCACTGGTATCCAATCTTCCCGGAGAAGGTTTCGCCGAGCCGGTCCTCCAGTCATCCCATTTTCTCTACGCGGCACAAAATCGCGAGCTTATGCTTAATCTTGCTCGCATCCATCAGATGACGGCAGGCTCGGTCCGCGCACCGGGCGAGGCTGTAGGAATGCCTGCTCTGGAAGGTGCAATGGACGTGCTGGCCGAGAAAGTCGGCATCGATCCCGTTAAATTGCGTTTGCGAAACATCCCGGACGAAGATCCAGAAAAAGGGCTGCCTTTTTCGTCTCACAAGCTCGCTGAATGCCTTAAGCAAGGGGCAGAGGCATTCGGCTGGGACACAGGGGCGCGGAAGCCCCGGCTGAAACGCGAAGGTGAATGGTGGGTCGGCACCGGTATGGCGAGCGCCGCGCGCGTGCACAATGTCTCCGAAGCTAAAGCGCGCGTCACGTTGAAACCCGATGGAACGGCTCTTGTCCAAACCGACATGACCGATATCGGCACCGGAACTTATACGATCTTGGCGCAAATTGCGGGCGAAATGCTTGGCCTGACAACAGATCAAGTGCTGGTCGATCTCGGCGACACCCGCCATCCGCGAGGGCCTGGATCTGGAGGAAGCTGGGGTGCAGCTTCAGTTGGCTCCGCTGTCTATGTGGCGTGCAATGCGATTCGCGATGAACTGGCTAGGCGTGCGGGCAAGGCAGAAAGCGAACTTGAACTGGCCGACGGCAGAATTTCCGGAGGGCAAACACTGACCGAGTTGCTTGGCGGCGATGAACTATCGGAGGAAGGCCATTACGAACCCGGCGATATTAAGGATGACTACACTGCTTCAGGCTTTGGAGCATTCTTTGCGCAGGTCCGTGTGAACCACTTCACCGGCGAAACGCGAGTAGATCGTATGCTCGGCGCCTTTGGCTTTGGCCGCGTTTTGAACCACAAAACTGCACGATCACAATGCTTGGGTGGAATTACCTGGAGCATCGGCGTTGCTTTGACCGAAGCGCTGGAATTCGATCCTCGCGACGGGCATCTGGTAAACTGCGATCTCGCCGAATATCATGTCCCCGTACACCGCGACGTGCCCGATCTGGACGTGATCATGGTCGAAGAACGCGATCCCGCTGCAAGTCCGATCCAAGCTAAGGGCATTGGCGAACTGGGTATGTGCGGCGGTGCAGCCGCGATTGCCAACGCGGTGTACAATGCTTGTGGCGCGCGATTGTACGATTATCCGATGACGCCAGACCGCGTAATAGCGGCCATGCCTGAATGACAGTCGTCGGGAACCTGCCGCAAACCTGCGGGGACGAGGATCATGCAGCCCTTGATGCGGCACGCGAACCTGGTGTGGGGCTCTGCACGATAGTGGGTATTGACGGCAGCTTTTCACGGCGCCTTGGTGCGCAGCTCGCCGTATTACCAGATGGTAAAACAGTCGGAAGCCTATCGGATGGTTGTCTTGAAGCGCAGCTGGCCGCCGACATCCGAGCGGTCAATGCGCCGGAAGTCGTCCGTTATGGACAGGGCTCCACCAAAATCGACTTTCGGCTTCCCTGCGGCGGCGGGTTGGATATCCTTCTCGATCCACGAGCCGGATCGTGAAGCTTGCCGCCATATTATGCGTTTGCTTGGAGATCGTCGTCCCGGTTCCCTTACGCTACCTGCGCCGTCGCTGTTGCCCACCCGGCAGTATTCCCCGCAGTTAAAAATCGTTGTGCTGGGCGAAGGACCGGAGCTGGAAGCTTTTAGGAAGCTCGGTGAAGCGGCAGGCGCATGCGTTGAGATTTGTTCGGTAGAAGCAATGTCCTTGGGTAAACCTCTACAGATGGAAGCGCTTGACCAATGGACGGCTGTTTTGCTTCTCTTCCACGATCACGAATGGGAAAGAGTTCTTCTCGAACAGGCGCTTGCCAGCAACGTGTTCTATATCGGCGCGCAAGGGGGCGAGAATGCACGGAATGCTCGTATTCTGGATCTCTCGTCGCAGGGCATATGTGAAACTGATATCGCGCGCATCCGCAGCCCCGTGGGGTTGATTCCCGGCTGCAAAACACCCTCCGCTTTGGCGCTCTCCGCGCTTGCCGAAATCGTTGGCGAATTTGAGCTTCAGCGTGCCAAGCATTAAGCCAGATATAGGGTTCGTACTGCTTGCTGCAGGTCGAGGCAGAAGATTTGGTCGCGACAAACTGCAAGCAATCTTTCGCCAGCAGCCTTTGTGGACCTGGGCCGCAGAAGCCGCCGAAGAGGCAGGTTTTTCCAAGAGATTTATCGTATGTGGGAGCGATTCATCAATCGAGCCAAAAGAGATGGTTGGCTTCAGGTTGTGAACCCCTTAGCGGACAACGGGTATGGGAACGTCGATCGCAGCAGGCGTCAAAGCGGCGAAGGGCTGTTCGCGTGTCGTCATCGGTTTAGCGGATATGCCG
>CAWBJN010000018.1:0-36218 GCA_963789155.1 uncultured Alphaproteobacteria bacterium
AGCAGATTGTGACCGCCAGCAGCGGCAATCTCCAGCGCGCGCTTCGCTGTTTCCTGACCTTTTACCTGTTTCAGGTCAGTGACAGGCGGCGCTTCTTGCACATCGCCGCGCACCGGTTCAGGCAGAACCTGAGATCCTTTTAGGTGCCCCAAAAGGCTGGTCAGATCGCGCGGGGCAAGCACGGGAATACCGCTCGCCCAGCGCGCCTCTGACCCTTGATCGGCCGGGCAGATCAACCCTGCCTCCGCCGTGCTCGCATGAAGTGCCGCGATCAAAACGCCGGGTGTTGCCACGATCCGGCCATCCAGCGAAAGCTCTCCTACCGCGATCCAGTCACCCAATTGTTCCGCATCGGTGACACCCATCGCGGCGAGCAAAGCCAGCGCGATCGGCAGATCATAATGTGACCCATCTTTGGGAAGGTCAGCGGGAGAGAGGTTGATCGTGATTCGTTTGGGCGGGAGCGCCAGGCCCATTGCAGCGAGCGCAGCCTGAACCCGCTCTCGGCTTTCACTGACCGCTTTGTCGGGCAAGCCCACTATCGCAAAACGGGGCAATCCGGGCGCGACCTGGCATTGAACTTCGACCTGCCGCGCTTCAAGACCCAAATAGGCAACCGTGCGTACCAGCGCTACCAAGCCGCAGCTCCCTCTATTAAGTATCACCCATTCGGTAAGTCACCGTTTGTGCAGGGTTAATCAGGGTTTGTCGAGCAATTAGGGAATGTTTGGAAAGGACTTCGTAAGTATAGAACTTCGCAATTCCTGAACATCCGTTCACGTATCTCTGGTGGCATGAAGCAGATCGCCGCCCTTTTCGCTCTTATGCAACTGGTGTTGTACGCTGGTCCTGTTTGGGCTCAGGACGCGGGATCGGCGGCCGATAAGGTTTACGGCAATGGCCGCACGGTCGTGACCGAAAGCTGGATTGAGGAATGGGACCCGGCCACGGGGCTTTGGGTAAGGGTAGCTGATGAGGATGCGACCCTCACGCCTGTTGCTGAGATCCACACCGCAGCGCGCTATGCGCAGCCTTCGGTGCCGCGTGGGACCGGCGCGATGCTGGCGCAATACGGGCCTTTTGTGGTGACCAGCGCGACCAGCGCGGCGATGGTAGGATCAACCGATATCGCAAGCCCGGCGCATTTTGACGCGATGCTTCGCGATTTCCCGCAGCTTACGATGCTTGAAATGATTGAAGCCCCTGGCACCAGCCACGATATCGCCAACCTTGCAGTGGGTCGCCGCATTCGCGAGGCCGGGATAAGCACTCATGTTCCAAATGGCGGATCGGTGCGTTCTGGCGCGGTGGAGCTGTTTCTTGCAGGATCGACCCGTACAATGGAGCAGGGCGCGCAGTTCGCGGTCCATTCTTGGCTCGACAATCATGGGCGAGAGGCAGATGATTTCGCCTCCGATCACTCCGCGCATCGGCTGTATATCGATTATTATGTAGAGATGGGCATGAGCGAGGATCATGCGCGCGATTTCTACGCCATGACCAATTCGGTCCCGCACTTCAGCGCACTTTGGCTAGACGCGGCGGACATGCGCCTTTGGATACAGTCTGATCGAGCACCAGCATTGCGCGCGCCTGCATTGCGCATCGCCGCCGCTCAACTTGAATTTCTCATCGATGCTATTCCGGTGGCAACTGCGCCGATGACGGTTGCGGTCTTTGACCCGCAAGTGGGCGCTCAGTTGGCGGTGGTCCCTGAGTTTGAAGGTCCGGTGCTGGATTATCTTGATCTGAGCACAACCAATCTTGCGCAACTTGATCTTGGCAGTATCGGATGAAACTAAGCGCTGTATGCACGCACTTCTTGACTCGCTTGCCGCAGTCACATAGTGGCGCGCGCCTGATCTGAATGTTTTTCCAAGCGTTCAAAACACGGTTGCTGCCGCCGGGGCTCTTACGGTTCCGGGTGCTGCACCAAACCAGATAATTGAGGACGATATGAAGCGGACTTTCCAGCCAAGCAATCTCGTGCGTGCCCGTCGGCATGGTTTCTTTGCGCGTAAAAAGACACCGGGTGGCCGCAAGGTTCTCCGCGCTCGTCGCAGCCGCGGCCGCAAAAAACTCTGCGCGTGATGGTGTTCGCAGTCCATTTGGGCTGCGAATGTATCGCTCATGCGGCTTGATGGTCGCGGCGCTTTGGGTGGAGATGTCTGCCTCGAATTGGCGCCTATGCGGGCTCCCTTTGGGGGCCCGTTTCGCGTATCTATCAGCTAATGGCCAAAGTGCTCACCAAACGCGCCGATTTCCTTGCGGCAAATAAAGGGTTGCGCAATGCGCGCCCTGGGTTTGTGCTTCTCACCCGTCCCAATGGCGGGCTGGGGATGCGCTACGGTATCACCGTAACCAAGAAAATCGGCAACGCGGTTATACGCAATCGGATGAAACGCAGGTTTCGTGAATTGCTCCGTGATGCGTTGGATGGCCAAGGACTGCCGGACCACGATCATGTGGTGATTGGCCGCGCAGGCGGGGTGGAGCGCGATTTTCACATCATGGCTGAGGAATTGGGCAAAGCTCTTGTCCGTGCGCGTGAAGGAAAGGGGGATTCTGCCCGGGGGCATCGGCCTCGGCGTGGGAATCGCGCTGCAGACAGACCGCAAAAAGCCAAATCCGATAAGGTCAGTTCATGAAGCAGATCATGATCCTGATTGCGCGTGGTTGGCAGCTTGGTCCATCGCGCATTTTGCCACCCACGTGCCGTTATTCGCCGTCATGCAGTCAGTATGCGATTGAGGCGCTCGGAAAATATGGTGCTCTCAAGGGTGGATGGCTAGCATTAAAGCGTATAGGGCGCTGCCATCCGTGGGGAGGTCATGGCCACGATCCTGTTCCTTAGACCTATAACTTAGGCCGATTTCAGGGGGCTGGATTTCCTTGCTGTCATATCTACATAATACACTTACATCGCATTCTCTCTAGGGTACTTCGAAGGTATAATCTTGGACAACCAGCGCAATCTTCTGCTCGCCGTGGCGCTTTCCGGTTTGCTAATCCTCGGCTGGGATTTCGGAATCCGGTATTTCTATCCGCAACCCGAAGTCACCACCCCTACAGCAGAAATCTCGGCCGGATCGGGCGGAGGTGCCGTCGATGGCATCGCCACCGCCTCCAATGCGCCGGGCACGATCGGTGCCGGCGGCGAACTCGGGGAAGCGGCAGCTTTGCCAGAAGGTCCTATCGATCTTGACGCCGCGCTTGCTGACCCGACCCGTGTCGCGATTGATGCACCGCGCGTCGCGGGCTCAATCAATCTGGTCGGCGCGCGAATCGATGATATTGTTCTTAAGAATTATCGGGCAGACGTTGACAAAGACAGCGGCCCAGTCCGCCTGTTTGCCCCTGAACGCACTGACATCCAGCATTTTGCCGAGTTTGGCTTTGTGGTCGGAGGCGAACGCCCCACCGGCCGCGAAATCTGGCAGGCCGATGGCGAGCTATTAACCCCTGACAAACCAGTCACGCTGACGCGTACCGATGCAAACGGCATTATTTACAATATCCGCCTGTCGATCGACGACGAGTTTATGATTACAGCCGACCAGTCGGTTCAAAACACATCGTCTGGCGCGGCGATTGTTCAGCCATTTGCTTTGATCAAGCGCACCAGCACCACCGCGACGCCTGACCAATTTATCGCTCACACGGGCCCGGTCGGGGTATTCGGCGGTACTCTGCAAGACGAAAACGCCTATCACGAACTCGCCGAAATTGGACGCTGGACGCCAGAGGGCAACGTGTCTTGGCTGGCTTTTGCTGACAATTACTGGCTGTCGGCGCTGGCTAAGGGTGATGGAGCCGCTGACGTTGCAGGCTTCGAATCGCTTGGCGATGATCTGTTCCGGCTTGTCCTGCGCTATGAATCGCAAACGGTTCCCGTAGGCGCCACAATCAGCGAAACTACGCAGCTGTATGCCGGCGCCAAGGAAAGCGCGATCCTTGACCAATATGAAGCCACAGGCATCACCTATTTTGGCAAGGCAATCAGCTGGGGCTGGTTCGAATGGTTTGAAAAACCGCTTCTGTGGTTGCTGCGCACACTTAACGGTCTCGTCGGCAATTTCGGCATCGCGATCATTCTGCTGACTTGCATCATTCGCGGTCTGCTGTTCCCGATTGCGCAAAAGCAGTTCTCGTCAATGGCGGCGATGAAGGCCGTCCAGCCCAAAATGAAAGCGATTCAAGAACGCTATAAGGACGATAAGCAACAGCAGCAGCAAGAGATTATGAAGCTGTATAAGGAGGAGAAGGTCAATCCGCTGGCTGGCTGTCTCCCGCTGATCATACAGATACCGATCTTCTTTGCGCTCTATAAGGTCCTGATCCTCGCGATCGAAATGCGTCACGAGCCGTTTCTCTGGATTTCGGATCTGTCTTCGCCTGATCCGGCCAAGATTTTGAACGCCTTTGGTCTGCTTCCATACGATGTTCCAGGTTTCCTCGGCATCGGTATTCTCGCGGTACTACTTGGCATAACGATGTGGCTTACGTTCAAGCTGAACCCGTCTGCTATGGACCCGATGCAGCAGCAAATATTCAACATCATGCCGTGGATTTTGATGTTCGTGATGGCGCCATTTGCGGCCGGACTGCTGGTTTACTGGGTAACATCCAACCTGCTCACGCTGGCTCAGCAAACGTTCCTTTATTCCCGCCATCCGCAATTGCGGGCTGCTGCGCAGAAAGAGAAGGCTGAAGCCGCTGCGAAGAAGGCTCGTGAAGCGCAGGAAACCGGCGATACAGCTAAGGACAACGCGTGACCCCAGAAGAAGAGCGCGAACTGGAAGAGCGCGAACAATCTCGCCGCGAACGTGCAGCTTCAAAGCTGTTTTCGGGACGAGTTGATTTCTTGCTATCCGCGCCGCAGCTAAAATTCCTGCCCGAACCATCGGTGCCAGAGATCGCTTTTTGCGGACGCAGCAACGTCGGCAAAAGTTCGCTGCTCAACGCGCTGACGGGGCGCAAGTCTATTGCGCGCGCTTCGGTTACGCCGGGCCGGACGCAGGAGCTGAACTTTTTTGAAGTTGGCGACCCGCTGCAAATGCGTTTGGTGGATATGCCGGGCTATGGTTTTGCCAAAGCGCCGGTGAAGATCGTCGACCGCTGGAAAAAGCTCGTCAAAAGCTATCTGCGCGGGCGTCAGGTGCTGGTGCGCAATCTGGTGCTGGTAGATAGCCGTCATGGCCTGAAACAGGTCGATCTGGATATGATGACGATGCTGGATGAGGCGGCGGTTGGCTACCGCATCGTTTTGACCAAGACAGACAAGATCAAGGCTAGCGCGCTGGACAGCGTTGCCAATGCGGTGGCTGAAGAAGCGCGCAAACACCCCGCCGCCTTTCCCGAAATGCATCTGACCAGTGCCGAAAAAGGTATGGGCATAGATGCATTAAGGGCGGCGATTGTCGCGGATGCGCTGGGCGAAAATGCCCCTTGGAACCAGCGCTAGAGACTTAAAGCGCAAATCACGCTGATGCGCGGACTTCCGACCGGGCAGCCTCACGGAACGAGACCAGCTTGCCGCGTTCCTCATCCCACAATGTCAGCACCATCGTGCGCAGAGCGTTGAACGCGGTGAGCCTGTTAAAGTCGCTCAGTTCAGGATGCGCTTTCAGCACAGAGGGCAGGCGGTAAAACGGGATCCGACTGGCCAGATGGTGGACATGGTGAATGCCGATATTCCCGGTGAACCAGCGCAGAGGCGCGGGCAAAACCAGATAAGAACTGCCGTTGAAAGCCGCCTCATGGAATTTCCACTTGGGCTTGCGTTCCCAAAAGGCGTGTTCAAATTGATGCTGCACATAAAACAGCCAGACGCCCACGGATGCGGCGATTAGCAGTACCGGCAGAAACACCAGAGCGGTTGTCGCGGCGCCGAAGGCAAAGCCTAGGCCGATCAGAATGACCGCCGTCACGGCGTTGGTGAACATCGCGCTCATCCAATAAATCTTGCCCTCTTTCATCAGTCCGATAGGCAGCCTGTGCCGCACAAGAAACAGATAGGCAGGGCCCAGGCCCAGCAATACCGCCGGGTGCCGGTAAAGCCGGTAGAGAAACTTCTTCGTCCAGCTCAATTCAGCGAACTCACGGACCGTCAGCGTGTCGACATCGCCGAATCCGCGCGCATCGAGATTGCCGGTGTTAGCATGATGCAGCGTATGTGCCCGTTGCCAGCAATCATACGGTGTAAGCGTCAGGACGCCGATTGCGCGGCCCAGCCAGATATTCGACGATTTTCGCGTCATATAAGAGCCGTGGCTGCAATCGTGCTGAATTATAAACAATCGCAGTAACAGCATTCCGGCGAACGGGGTCAGCGCAAGCGCGGCATAATATCCTGCATCCACCGCGAACAACATCGCGGCAAACAGGGCCGCAAATGGGACGAAAGTGATCGCCAATTCCCACAGGCTGCGGGCGGGCTGGGGCGAGCTAAAGCGGTTCAATTCGCGCGCAAGAACTCGCGGATTGGGACGGTTATCGGCGCTATTGGGATCAGCATTATCGGCGTTTGCAGTGTTGGATGGGGTAATAACGTCAGAATGCGGCACACGCACCTCTTTTAGATCAGTAGGAATTTTTATCATATTGCCCGAAAAAGTCATTTTGGCGAGCACTTGCTTAAAATCTTTTTCAAACGGTGGGGGAGCGCGCTGTTGCGGAGAAAATCTCAACTCACAAATAACTGATCCGGGTCAGCAAACGCCTTAAACTCCAAAGCGTTACCCGCCGGATCGCGCAGGAACATTGTCGCCTGTTCGCCGGGCTTTCCCCTAAAACGAACGGTCGGCTCAATCACAAATTCGGTGCCTGCACACTCCAGTTTCTCTGCCAATTTGCGCCA
Organism: uncultured Alphaproteobacteria bacterium; assembly: GCA_963789155.1. GTDB lineage: Bacteria > Pseudomonadota > Alphaproteobacteria > Sphingomonadales > Sphingomonadaceae > Erythrobacter. Next base: position 6,860 of record CAWBJN010000018.1, read on the forward strand.
ATCCTCCATACCCAGAACCAGGCCGAAATGTGGGACTGGGACGCCGTGACCATCGACATGAGTGCTAGATGTGTCGCCTGATTTATCGGCAGTTAGATGTGCAACGATCTGATGCCCATAAAAATCGAAGTCAATCCATCCCGCTGCACTGCGGCCTTCTTGGCAACCGAGCATTTCGCCATAAAACTGCCGGGCCGCAGCAAGGTCGTTGACCGGGAAGGCGAGGTGGAATGGTGCGAGAGGTTTGGTTTGGGTCATTGTAGGATCATAGTAGCTGCCCGGCGATGAACACCACATTTTCCTTTGCTCATCGAAATTTGGCCTCACAATCCAAATACGTCGTGGTTCAGCGTCGACAGCCCCCGGATGAACGCTTACACCTGCATTGAATCGCAAGGTGGAGCGCAGAATCGCATGAAATTGATCATCGGTAACAAGAATTATTCGAGCTGGTCGCTGCGCGGATGGCTCGCGGTAAAGCAGTCGGGTCTGCATTTTGAAGAGATCACCGTTCCGATGCTGGGTGAGCAGTGGGAAAACCGGAAGTCTACCGATGAATTCCAACCTTCCAGCGGTAAGGTCCCGATCCTTTGGGATGGTGACAATGTGATCTGGGACAGTCTGGCGATAATGGAATATCTCGCCGATAAGGTTGGACGTGACCGGTTCTGGCCCAAGGACGAGGCGGCACGCGGCATGGCGCGGTCGATGGTGGCGGAAATGCATTCCTGCTATGTGGCGCTCCGTTCTGAAATGCCGATGAATGTCCGCCGCCGGATTCAACTGCAAGACATCTCAGAACAAGCCAAATCAGAAGTTGTGCGGATCCTTGGCTTGTGGGCGGAGGCGCGTGCGCGCCACGGCAGCGCGGGGCCGTTTCTGTTCGGTACATTCGGCGCAGCGGACATTTTCTATGCCCCGATCGTGACGCGTTTTATGACTTATGGGATTGGCGTGCCGGGCTTCGCGCAAAGCTATATGCAGGCGATATGCGAACATCCGTGGATGGAAGAGTGGAACGCTGCATCTGAGAACGAAGAGTGGGTCATTGAGCAATATGAGTCTGTCGGTTCATGAAAGCGTTGATTGCGCTGTTTTGCGCGCTTGCTGTTTTGATGCCCACGCCCGCAAGCGCTTGGGGTTTTTACGCGCATCAGAAAACCGCTGAGGTCGCAGAGGCGAACGTTTCGCCATCGACCCGTGCCAAGATCCGTCAGCTGATGCGATCCGAAGCCCTCATAGGTACGCCGCAATGCGATTTGTCCACGATTGAGGATGCGAGCGTCTGGCCCGATTGTGTGCGCCGCGAATTCTGGCGTTGGGGCTACACCGCCTCTTGGCATTATCGCACGACTCCGATTTGTGAGGCGTACAATCCGCGCGAGAATTGCTCAGGTGGGAACTGTGTCACCGCGCAGATTGAGCGCAATCATCGCATCCTTGCCGATGAAAGCCTGCCCGATCACGTGCGATTGCAGGCGCTCGCTTTCATGGTGCATTTTGCGGGCGACATTCACATGCCTCTGCATTCCGGCGACAAGGATGATCGTGGGGGCAACGACCGTGAAACCGATTACGGGATCGTGCCGGGACTGAATTTGCATTGGATATGGGACGGACCTTTGGCCGAACGCGCGATCAGCGATCCGGCAGATCCGGTAACGCGCCGCTATTCTTCAGCAGAGCGCGCTGATCTTGGCGGCGGTGCCGCCGCCGATTGGGGGCGCGAAAGCTGGCAAATTAGCCGCGATTTTATCTATCCCACCGCCTTTGATACGCAGGATGTGTGCGAGACTGACCTGCCTGACAAAACGGCGCTAACCCAAGAGGACATTGCGCGGGGAGTGCCAATAGCCAAGCGGCGCGTGCAACAGGCGGGCATCAGGATTGCGGATTTGTTGGAAAGCGCATTTGCCCCCGGTCCGCTTGAGGTGGAAGACAGGCGCTAAGGGATGCGTTGGGTGGGATAACGTGAGCCATCTTTGCGAGCATATCCGCTGGCATCGAACACCATATCTATGTCGGGATAGACACCCGAATCCGCTTCCCTGTCTCCCGCGCTGACGGCAATATAGGCACATGGCTCGGACGAGCGATTGTGCAGTCTGTGACCGTTTTCCGCTCCCGCTGGCCATGCAAGAATGTCGCCCGCTGTGACGCACACTTCGCCGTCATCTTCGATCAACACCGCCTCGCCAGACAGCATGATTAGCAGCTCATCTTGCTGCCTGTGCCAATGGCGCTGAGACGAATATGCGCCGGGTACCAACACGACATGGCTCGCACCCATTTTGGTAAGCCCGCAATGCGGCGCCAACCGGCGATATCGCCGACCTTCCACATCAGCATCGAAAGGCGGAGGATAGCCCGTAGCGTTGGTTTGCGGAATTGATGTAAGATCAAGCTTGGGCATCGGTGCATTCTCCTGCTAGCGGTGCAGGTATGAGCATTGCACTCGATTACGCCAAGAGGCTCATTGCCGAGCCCAGCATCACCCCCGCGACCGGTTCTGTCTTCGATGCGATGGAGGCTATGCTTGCACCGCTGGGCTTTGACATTCACCGTTTCCAGCGCGGCGACGGCGAAGAAGGTAGTGATGAAGCTCCGGTAGAAAACCTGTTTGCCATTCGGCAAGGGCCGCCCGGCTCAAAACACTTCGCCTTTGCAGGACATCTGGACGTGGTGCCGCCGGGGGATGGATGGGAAAGCGATCCGTTCGAACCCACCGAGCGAGGCGACCTTCTCTACGGACGCGGCGCGGTCGATATGAAGGGCGCTATCGCATCTATGGTCGCCGCAGTTTCCGATGTGCCGCAGGAAGCCGGCACGATCAGCTTTATCATCACAGGCGACGAAGAAGGCCCGGCGCTCCACGGGACCCGCGCTCTTATCGACTACATGGATGCCGAAGGGGTTCGGCCGGACCTGTGCCTTGTTGGTGAGCCTACCAGCGTCAAGCGGCTCGGCGATATGATGAAGATCGGACGGCGCGGATCAGTCAATATCTGGCTGACCGTGGACGGCACTCAGGGCCACGTCGCGTACCCTCACCTCGCCGACAATCCAATCCCAAAACTGGTGGCGATGCTTGCAGAGCTTAATGCACTCATGCTCGACACCGGCACTGACTGGTTTCAGCCGTCAAACCTGGAGATTACCGATCTTGAGGTGGGTAATGTGGCGCATAATGTCATCCCGGCACATGCAAAGGCGCGCATCTCTATCCGTTTCAACGATCTGCACAGCGGTTTGACCCTGTCCGAGCGCGTTAGTGCGATTGCGGAGAAGCATGGCGGACGCGCAATGCCAATCATTTCGGGCGAGCCATTCCTTACCGCGCCCGGCGCATTCTCAAAAATGCTCGCCGCAGCTGTTGAGGCAGAAACGGGCATCAAGCCTGAAGCGTCGACAAGCGGCGGCACGTCTGATGCGCGTTTCTTGCGGAGCCTCTGCCCGGTGATCGAATTTGGCCTGTGCAACGCCACTATGCACAAACGCGATGAGGCGGTGGCCATCCCTGACCTTGATACGCTAGCCCGAATTTACACCCGTGCGGCGCTTGGGGCGCTCGCTCTGGATACAACACAAGAAGAGGCGCAAGCTGAATGAAAACCTGGTTTGCAATTCCGCTGTGGCAGCGCGTTATCGCTGCTCTCATTTTGGGTGTTATCGTCGGGCGTCTTTGGGGGCCTGAGGCCGCCAGCATCAAAATAATTGGCGATGTGTTCATCGGCTTCATTAAAATGCTCGTCGTGCCGCTTATCTTCTTCAGCCTCGTCGCAGGCGTCGCTGCGATTGGCGATATTCGCAAACTCGGTGCTGTCGGCGGGCGGGCTTTGTTGTTGTTTGTTGTAAGCGGACAGATCGCGGTTTGGCTGGGGCTGGGCCTTGGCACATGGCTGCAACCGGGTGCCGGGGTGGACACGTCCGCTATCCAGATGGGTGCTGTGCCAGAGCCGAATGAGACGACGTTCAATGACATGATCTTGGGCATGATCCCGCAAAGCCCGGTGCAGGTGATGGCGGACGTCAACGTATTGCCGCTGATCGTCTTCTCCCTGCTCATCGGCATCGGTATTCTGATGGCGAAAGAAGAGGGCGAGCCGGTTCTCAAAATCTTCGAAAGCGGCAGTGTGGTCATGCAGAAAGTCACCATGGTAGTGATGGAGCTAACCCCGTTCGGTGTTTTCGCGTTGATGGCATGGGTCGCAGGCACGCTGGGGCTGGATGCGCTGGCGGCGCTGGGTAAGCTGGTGGCGCTCAATTACCTTGGCTGCTTGCTGATCATCTTCGTGATGTATTCATCGATGATAAAATTCATCGCGAAGCTGCCGGTGATCGATTTTTTCCGCGGAATTATTGACGCGATCGCAGTCAGCTATTCGACGGCCAGTTCAAACGCGACATTGCCAGTGACCTTGCGCTGTGTGCGCCGCAATCTGGGGGTGTCGAACTCGGTGGCCAGCTTCGTCGTATCGCTTGGCGCGACGATCAATATGAACGGCACCGCGATGTATCTGGGCCTTGCCACATTGTTTGGCGCGCAGATTTTCGGCGTGGATTTGAGCTGGGGCGATTACCTGCTGATTTCAGTGCTCGGCACTTTGGGAGCCGTAGGCGCGGCGGGTATTCCGGGCGCGGGTCTGATCATGATGGCGCTGGTGTTTGGCGCGGTTGGCGTTCCGCTTGAAACGATTGCCTTTGTCGCAGGCGTTGATCGGATCATGGATATGATGCGCACCACGACCAATGTCAGCGGCGATGCGGCTGTGGCGACGACTGTGGCCGCGATGACCGGGGAGATTGATACCGCAGAATTGATCAGCGCGGACGATGTTTGATGGGGTATCGCAATGAATAGCAGCATGATTCGTGGCGGATTTGTCCTCGCCGGCCTCAGCAATATCTTGGGCGTGTTGATATGTTCAAAAGGCCTCACCAATGACGTGATGATGGGCACTCAGCCCGGCGTCATGGGTCTTTTCGGATTGATTGCGATAATGCTTTGGGGCCTCGGCTATATCGCGGTGTACCAAAGCTACGCACATGTGCGGTGGTTGGTCGCCGTATTTGTAATCGAGAAACTCGCTTACGTGATCGCGTGGGGTTCTTTCCTCACGTCACAGTCTTTGAGCGCAGTCTACGAGCAGGACGTTCTCGCTGGGGTATTCTACACGATTTATGGCGCGAATGATTTCATGTTTATGGTGTTCTTCGCATATGTGTTCCTGACAACGCGCCGCGTCGTGCAGTAGGCTACGCCAAAGCAACAATTGCTCCGTGAGCCTGTTACCGCCCCTTAGGCAGCTCGGTCACCTTCTTCCTAAAACTGCACAAATCCACCTGACCGCAGCGCCAGCATTCGGGCGTGCGCGCTTTGCACACGTACCGCCCGTGCAAGATCAGCCAGTGATGCGCATGCAAGCGAAACGGCTGCGGGACGCGCTTTTCCAGTTTTGCCTCGACCGCTTCGGGCGTTTTGCCTTTGGCAAGTCCGGTACGGTTACCAACGCGCAGGATGTGGGTGTCGACAGCGAACGTCTCCTGTCCGAACCAGCAATTCAGCACCACATTTGCCGTCTTGCGGCCCACTCCCGGTAGCCGCACGAGGTCTTCGCGCGTGTCTGGCACTTCGCCGCCATATTCGTCGATCAACAGCTGTGAGAGCGCGATCACGTTCTTCGCTTTGGAGTTGAAAAGCCCAATAGTCTTGATGTGTCCAATTAGCCCTTCCAGCCCTAGATCGAGCATTTGCTGCGGCGTCTGAACCTTTACAAACAGCGCGCGGGTCGCCTTGTTCACGCCCACATCGGTCGCCTGCGCAGACAGTGCTACGGCGACGACCAGCTGATAGGCATTGCCATATTCCAGCTCCGTCTCAGGCTCGGGATTGTCCTCGGCCAGACGGCGGAAAAATTCGAAGATCTGTTCTTTGGTCATCGGGCCAAGGCCTTACCCAAACAGGCGGCGAAAAAAACCGGGCTTAGATGGGGCTGCAAGCGGCGGAGGAAAACGGGGCGCGGGCGTCCCGGTCTCTGCACCCCAATCCGTCCGTTTTCCCGCGATCTCCATACCTGGTGCGCGCTTTGCTTCCGGATCATAGGCGATGTCTCTCGCTTCCCGCTGCCAATCGGCGGCGTTGAAGAAGCCCGACCAGACGCGGCCGCGAAGCTGGTCACGGTAATAGGCAAACCCGTCACTTTCGTCAGTCATCTGCCCAGACCCAGCACATCATTCATCGAATACCGCCCTGGTGGCTTGCCTATCAGCCAAAGTCCGCCGCGCACCGCGCCGCGGGCAAAGATCATGCGGTCTTCTGCCGAGTGCGACAGGATTAGCCGTTCCTGCGGGCCGGCAAGGATCACGCTATGATCGCCCGCGACCGTGCCGCCGCGCAAGGCTGCAAATCCAATCGAGCCCTCTTCGCGTGCACCGGTTTGGCCGTGCCTGCCGCTTTCCATGTTGTCCGCCAAATCAACCTCGCGGCCTCGCGCTGCCGCTTCGCCCAGAAGCTTCGCAGTGCCTGAAGGTGCATCGACTTTATGCCGGTGGTGCATTTCCAGCACTTCGATATCCCAATCCGGCCCCAGCTTCGCTGCCGCTTGCTGCACCAAATGCGCCAGCAGCGTTACGCCAAGCGACGTGTTGCCGGTTTGCAGGACGGGGATTGATGCAGCGGCGTCCTCGATGGCGGCAAAGTTTGTGTCATTGAGGCCGGTCGTTCCGATCAGGATCGGGATGCCAGCCGCTTTCGCGGCGGCCAAGTTGACCGCCAGCGCATCGGGTGCGGAAAAATCCACGATCACATCACATGTTTTGACCAAGGGCCCCGGATCGCCGCCAATATCGACGCCAACGCAAAGTGTGTGTCCTGCGTTTTGAATTGCTTGCGCCAAGGCCTGACCCATGCGCCCTTTGTGACCGATCACCGCGAAATCTGCCATTTGTATCCCTTTGCAGGTCAGACCATATGCATTGGGCTTATTAGTTCCGGGGCAAGGTGCCCAGAATGTACCGTGCACCGGCCAAACTTAGATGATTGTCGTCGTAGTAGAGAGGGCTATCCCCTGCAACTATGATGGTGTGACCATCGCGCGCCAATCGGTCGATAGGCTCGATAATAGTCACACCGCGCGCGCGCCATTCCGGGAAGTGGCGGCTGAACCACTGCGTCTTCGCCAAAAATTCTGCTATGGGCACGCCCCGGGCATCTGGGCCGCGTTGGGCCAGCAATTGGGGAACAGAGGCCATCTGGGAAGGGGTAGGCCCGATGAGTACCACGCGCTTACCCAGCGCCTGTAACTGCATGATCGTTTGATTGAGCAAGTCGTCAACGTGCCCGAGGCGATACGGCGTTTGCGCCCAATAAGCCGCCAAATAGACCGTAACCACGCTATCAGAGGCGGCAATCTCATCCATAACGTTGGCGTTAAATAGTGCGCAGCGCGGGTCGTTTGTGGGATCAAAACCCATCGCTGGCGGGCAGCTGCTGCGTGTGCGTTGCAAGATCGCCTGTTGGCGCGCGCCGTATTGTTCGCCCAGCACCCAAGCGATTTCAACCGCATGGCTGTCGCCCCAGATGATGGCAGCGGGTTTGGCATCAACTCCCAATGTGCACTGCGCAGGGTGATCAGCACTCATGTCGGTGACGCAGACGCTGCGCATCGGGCTGTAATCGTCAACCGCTCTGGCATAGCGCAGCGTGTCTTCGTCAAACCGGCTTGGCCAACCGCCCAGCGCCATCAGCATCAGCGATGCTGCGGCGGCGATGCCCATACCGCTCGCGCTCCAGCGCCAGACCCGGATCGCGGGGAAACGCGCCTTGCTGCGAAAGGGTTGTTCGATAAATCGCCAGCTGAGCCAGGCAACAAGGATAGACACCGCGATTAGCATGGCGGAATGCAATCCAGATAGCGGCGCATTCAACGTGTATCGCCAGAATACAATCAGCGGCCAATGCCACAGATACAGCGAATAGCTGATCAGCCCGATCCACACCGGTCCCTTCAGAGACAACAGCCGCCCGGCCATTGTGCCCGGCGCGCAATGGATCAGCGCCGCTGCTGCGAGCACCGGTACAAGCGCAGCACAGCCGGGAAAGACGGTGCTACGATCATAGATAAAAGTCGCAAGGATGATCGCGGTGATCGCCCCAGCGCACACGATCTCGGCAATCCAGCGACGGGTGACGGCGGGAACAACGCCGATTGCCAGCAATGACCCTGCAAACATTTCCCACGCGCGTGTCGGCAGCATGTAGAACGCAAATCCGTCGCTATCTGTCTGCTTCAAAACCGCCCAGACGAAACTGATCATTGCAAGCGCCAACACCGCTTTGATCCGCCACGCGGGCGCATAGCGCGCAATCAGAATAAGCAGGATCGGCACCGCGATATAGAACTGCTCCTCCACCCCCAAAGACCATGTGTGGAGCAGGGGTGTGGTTTCAGCCGACCCCTGAAAATAGCCGGTTTGTGTGAACAGATAGACATTCGCCAGGAAGCCAATTGCCGCCAACGCAGAAGGGGCAACAGTGGCGAAATCATGCGGTAGAAACAGCAGGCTCGCCGCAATCAGCACGAACGCGATCATTGCCAATAGCGCAGGCAGAATTCGCCGGGCACGCCGTTCGTAGAATGAAAGTATCGAAAACTCGCCCGCATCCACTTCGCGCGCGATAATCCCGGTGATCAGGAACCCAGAGATGACAAAGAAAATGTCCACCCCGATGAACCCACCCGAAAATCCCGGCACTTTGGCATGGTAAAGCAGCACCGGCAGCACTGCGAGCGCGCGCAGCCCGTCAATATCGGCGCGATAGGAATTGCCAGAGGGATAGGGCGCAGGACTGTTCATATTGGCTTGTCAGCTACCCCAATATGGTAAACAATCCGGGCATATGGCGAACCAACCCCGCAAGATCGTGATCCTTACCGGCGCTGGCATTTCAGCAGAGAGCGGGATCGACACTTTTCGTGCCGCCGGAGGGTTGTGGGAACAACACCGGATCGAAGATGTGGCAACGCCCGAAGGGTTTGCCCGCGATCCCAATCTGGTTCTGGGCTTTTACGATGCGCGTAGGGCGTCGCTGGCTGATGCGGAGCCGAACGATGCGCACCGGGCGCTGTCACGGTTAGAAGCAGAGTTTTGTGGCGAATTGTTGCTCGTCACGCAGAATGTCGATGATCTGCATGAACGCAGCGGATCGCGCGGGGTGCTGCACATGCACGGCGAGCTAAAGAGCGCCTTGTGCCTGTCTTGCGAGATGCGCTCCGCTTGGGACGCGCCAATGCTAGACCGGCCAAAGTGCCCCATTTGCCAAGCGCAAAGCCTGCGCCCCGATGTGGTCTGGTTTGGCGAGATGCCCTACCAAATGGAGCGCATTTATGCGGCGCTTTCGGCGTGCGATCTGTTTGTCAGCATCGGCACCAGCGGCGCGGTCTATCCCGCAGCTAGCTTCGTGACAGAAGCGCGAGAGGCTGGGGCGGCGACGCTCGAGCTTAATCTGGAGCCAAGCGAGGGCAGCCATTTCTTCGCAGAATCGCGGCACGGGCGCGCTGGGCAACTGGTGCCCGCTTGGGTGGAGGAGGTGTTGCGGAACTGATTGGACGAACAGCCGCGCCCAAGGACCTTCACTTTATCAGGGCATGGAAGCGCTTGCGTTCATCGATACAGCTGGCGGCTGCTCAGGGCACATCAAAGTTATTGTACCTGCTTCGAAATCGTAGGTGATCGAAGCGCAATGCCCAATTGTATCCATCCCTATATACATTCGCTGGTTCGGTATCTTTCGTTTGCTGTCTGCCGTTACCACGATCTCGTTGGGATCTTGTTCGGACGTAGTGCCATCCGCGATCCCTCGCGTATTGCCCATGTCAGACACACGTACCGAAAGATTGCGAATTTCTAGTTCGCCAAGCATCAGTGGTCGCTCCAGAGAAAGGGGACGGACCGGACGCGAAACACCATAAAGGATAGGCACTTCGCGTGCTTCTCCGTCGAAACGCCCGCCATTTGCTTCAGCGATCCAGCGCCCCCCTGTGGCGGTCACCAAACTTTCTGCGCGATCAAAGCTGAAGGCGGCGTAGACCGGATAGCCACCAACATCGATCGCCACCCCGGTCTGACTACGGCCCATCTCATTATCTATGCGAAACGTGATCGCGCGGTCACCATCTTGCGCATCACGCAAGTGCATGATGGTACGCTGGTTAGGAAAAGTCGCCGGTCCGGCGACGCCGTCGGCACCATCCACCAAATTTCTGTCGCTGAAGGCCGTGCGGCGACGGAAGCTTTGATCCTGCTCGCGATACCGAACGTTATCGGTACTGAACAAGATCGTGACCGGCCCGATAACGTAACCATACCGGATCATGCTCGGCTTTAGCCCGATCCGTGTTGCCGCATCTGAATTGACAGTCGGCACAGAGACCGCGTCCGGCGCTATACGAAAGCGTACTGGCTGATCGTTGATAGTCATCTGAACCGTTTCGCCGATTCGGATGCTGAGATCCGCCTCGTCCCCGTCGGTGGATTTCGCCAGTGCATAATTGGCGCTGAAGATGAGCGCAGCAACTGCGATCGAAACACGAAACATGATTAAGCAGGACTCCTGAAAAATCAGATGATTAAAAGGCAATAGCGGTACTGAACAATGACTGAATGAAGGGGGTGGTTTGGGAGCTATCCGCTTGTTGCGTAATGTCCGCGACTGGCTCTATGGCTGCTGCTAATCGGTACACACCGACATGCAGAAGCATCACTAAACGAGCGCGCTCATAATTGAAAACCGTGCCAACTGCTCCATCATTCAGGCAGATCAATCGTCCAGATTCCAATGGCAAGGCATGCGCTGGCAAAGGCCATTGCGGCTGCGATCAGCCTCAGTTTCGATGTTGCCAGCGGTGAAGACCTGTGAGCATTCATGCGTTCTTGCACTGCGCAACCATTGCGTTGGGCTGCCCAGAAAATGAAAATGCCGATCATGATGAAAAGCGTCGCAATCGCTTTGGGAACCCATGCAGGTTCCAGTTTCCCAAACAGCGCATTAAAACCCAAACCGATCCCGGCAGCCGCGAGACCTGTTCGCATCCATCCCGCAAAAGTTCGTTCATTGGCCATGATGGTGCGGTCTTCGGCCCAATCCGTCCGATCCTCGGCCAAATCGGTGCGATCTTCTGCGAGTTCATTTGAACTGGAATTATCACTCATTCGAAAACCCACACCCTTTGCATGCCGTATCTTTGCCAATCGTAAGTGTCCGCATCCCCGGTTTCATGCCGTCAAGGATATGCAGCTTGCCCCACATTGGCTGACCAAACCGGCTAACGCCGGTCAGCAATATCCGCACCGCTTGCATTGCAGCAAAGCTGCCGGTCCAGCCAGCCATTGCGCCTAGCATCCCGTCTTCGGCGCAGGTGTCGCAGTCTTCGGCATCGAATGCATCGCCAACGAAGCAGCGGTAGCAGGCCTGATGCGGCAAATGCCCTGCAAAGGCACCGACCTGCCCTTGAAAACGCCCAACGGCGGCGGAAAGTAGCGGCACGCCTTCGCGAACGCAGGCATCCGACACAGCCAGCCGAGTGGCAAAATTGTCGGTGCCATCAAGCACGAGATCGACGCTTGCCATCATTTCGGCGGCGTTATCTGTGGTTATCCGCGAATCGCTCAAGGTCACATCTAAAGCGTCGTCAAAATTGGCAAGCCAGCGGCGTGCGCTGGTGGCTTTGCCGTGGCCGATATCGCGCGAGGTGAAGATCGTCTGGCGTTGAAGGTTGGACGCATCGACAATATCGTCATCGATCAGAGTGAATCTGCCAATTCCCGCCCCAGCCAAATACTGCAGTGCGGGCGATCCGATCCCGCCAAGCCCGATCACCGCGATATGTTTTCCCAAAAGCGCGACCTGACCCGCGCCGCCGATTTCGGGCAACACTATATGACGCGCAAATCGCTCAAGCCTTGCTGGTGAAAGAGGGGCCGGTAAGGGGGCGTCGGGCATAAGCGGCGGAGAGCGGCTCATTCTGTTTCCTCCTCGCGTTCCGGCGCATTATCCAATGCTTGGTTCGGCGGGCGTTCTTTCTTAAAGCGCGCCCACACCCAACCACCAAAGCAGCGCGATAACGCCGCCTTTCACCGGATGGAGCATCCCCAAAGTCATCACGACCGCAATTGGCAAGATTATGGCCAGCGTTACCCCGGCGGACAGCCCAACCGTCCCGATCAGCGCGATCACAACAGGCGCCAGCACATGCCCCGTCACGAAAATCCCGATATAGGCTGGAAAATCATCCGCTCGCTGCACGGACCAATCGTGGTGGCAATGGCTGCAAATCTCGACCGGCTTAATCCAGGCGCGGAACAAAGCGGCCTCGCCGCAGCGCGGGCACTTTGCGCGCAGGCCCCGCAAGATCGCCTCGCTTGCGCTGGCGGGCAGGTCAATCTGAGCGGGATAAGTCGGTGGAGAAGCCATGTAAAACCTGTTGGCACCCCACCTGCACCCTGTCGACAACCTTGTGCGTAAGGCTGTCGACAGGGCTGTAGATAGCGTGTTCAGATTATGTGGATGAAGCGGCCCACTGCTTGCCGAAAGCCTTAGCTTTCGAGTTGCCTTAGCAAGCTGCGCACATCGCCATCCATATCGGCATCACGTGTCCGCAGATCTTCGATCAGACGAACAGCGTGGATCACCGTCGAATGATCACGCCCACCAAATTTGCGCCCAATTTCGGGATAGCTGCGCGGGGTAAGCACCTTGGAGAGATACATCGCCACCTGACGTGGACGAACCACGGCACGTGCGCGGCGCTTTGAAGACATTTCGCTGCGGTCGATTCGGTAAAACTGGCAAACCGTGCGCTGAATCTCGTCAATCGTGATACGGCGGCGGTTGGCCGACAGGATATCAGTGAGCTGTTCCTCGGCGAGATTCAGCGACACTTCCTGACCCGTTAGCTGAGCGTAAGCGATCAGCTTGTTCAATCCGCCGACCAATTCGCGGACATTGCGAGTGATGGTCCGAGCGAGAAAGTCGATCACATCCGCTGGCACTGAAAGCGGCGCAAAACGCTGAAGCTTCGACACCAGAATCTTCTTGCGCAGTTCAATATCAGCGGCCTGAATATCGGCAACAAGGCCCATTGAAAGGCGGCTGAGGAGGCGAGGCTCAACCCCGTCCAAAGCTTGCGGAGCGCGGTCGGCGGCGAAGACCAGTCGTTTGCCTTCGGCAAGCAGCGCGTCGATCGTATACAGCAGCTCTTCCTGAGCGGATGCCTTGCCGATGATGAATTGGATATCATCGACCAGCAGCAGATCAAAGCTGCGCAGGCGTGTCTTAAATTCCATCATCTGATTGGCTTTGAGCGCTTGGACGAATTCAACCATGAACCGTTCGGCGGAACAGTAGAAAATTCGCGCGCGAGGGTGCGATTGCAGAAACGCATGACCAATTGCGTGGAGCAAGTGGGTTTTGCCCTGACCGGTCGCGCCCTTGAGGTAGAGCGGCGAAAATTGCGGCTGTTCAGTCGCGGCCATACGCTGCGCGGCGTTGCAGGCCAACACATTGGCCTCGCCAGTGATAAAAGCAGCAAAGGTCAAAGAGGGGTCGAGGCCCACAGAACTGGTGAAACCCGAATCGCCAATCGTACCGGCAGCAATCGCAATGGCGCTGCCGCCGTCATTGGCAGGGCGGCGGCCATCGTCGAGGCGCAGTTCAGGAAGCTGACGGCGGCCAGGATGGACCTGAATGTTCACATTGCGCACATCGCCGCGGACGATCTTCCAAGCGAGCTGTAGCCGCTCATGAAAGCGATCTTTCACCCAATTGGCGGAAAACTCGGTCGGCAGGAACAGGTCCAGCATACCGTTTTCTTTATTGATGCCGCCCACCTGAATCGGCTTGATCCACTGGCTGTGCAATTGATGGCCCAAATCTTTGCGCAACCCCTGACTGATGTCAGCCCAATCGGCGGCTAGGTTTACTGCTTCGGCGTCTTCCATAAGGTCATCGTCCGAATTGCCGCGCGTTGTCCGCGTCTTGTTGATCTTGTGCACTATTGGTTCCCCATCACTCTCTACCCCTCAGAATCTGATGTCCCGAGGTGCGCCCTAAATCTTGGCAAATACGCAAAACTTACCCAAGCCCACGAAACGATATTTCGAGGGATTCTCTACCAAACGAACCTGTTTGACCCCCGAGCTGTCCGGACCCGGGTGAGAAACGAATTAAGAGCCAGACGGCCTCAAGCGCAAGCGAGGAATTGCAATAAATCCGAAATATTATTGTTGACTCGCCCCAACCCCGCAGGCGTGCGTCCATGTGCTTGATTAAACGCGATAATCATTGTTTGAGAGGTGCGAATCGTTGAGTTTCCTCACAATTACAGCGGATGGTTCCGTCACAATTGTCACAAAAGAAAAGGGCCATGCCAATTGGCACAGCCCTTATCCACAATGGCTCATCTCGAAAGATGTAACTCGATGTATCCGCAGCGACATTTTATCGCCGATTCGGAACGAATCAGAGCGCGGCGACGCGCTTTGACAGGCGCGACATTTTGCGCGCGACCGTATTCTTGTGCATCACACCGCGTGCAACACCGCGAGCCATTTCAGGCTGAGCAGCTTTCAGTGCGTCAGCAGCAGCAGACTTATCGCCAGCTTCGCAGGCCGCTTCGACCTTTTTGACGAAGCCGCGAATGCGGCTGACACGCGCGCCGTTGATTTCGGCTCGTGCGTTGTTGCGACGGATGCGTTTACGGGCTTGCGGCGAATTGGCCATATCTGTGTTTGTCTCGCGTTGTGTGCTGGCCGCAATTCGCGGGCCGGATGAATTTTGATTATTTCGAAAAACGTCTTCGAAAAGAAGCGCACGGAATCAAGTTACGTGCACCGGAAAGCGCGCCACATAAGCTGGACTTGCCGAATCGTCAAGAATTCTTGGCAATTCGGTTACGCGCACAATCCCTCTGACTACTTCTGGCACTTCGCGCAATACCAAGTGCTGCGACCACCTTGCGCTATGCGGCGTATAATTCCGCCATCATCACGCTGGCACGGCTCGCCTGTGCGCCCGTAGACATTAAAGCGGGTCGCAAAGTAACCCAGTTCGCCATCGGGTGCGGCGTAGTCGCGTAAAGTCGATCCGCCGTCATTGATTGACGCCTCAAGCACCTCGCGGATCACTGGGATGAGCCGTTTCAATTGCGGCCCCGTCACTTTGCCGCCTGCCTTTAACGGATGAATACCCGCCCTCCACAGCGCCTCGCACACATATATATTGCCAAGCCCTGCTACGATCCGTTGATCGAGCAGGCACAACTTGATTGACTGCGTCTTGCCTTTCAGCGCGGTCTTAAGGTGCAGGGGTGTAAGGCCTGGCCCCAGCGGCTCTGGCCCAAGGCTAGCAAATTGTGGCCATCTGTCGAGTGCATCGCTGCGGACAAGGTCAACCGAACCGAATCGCCGCGGATCGCAAAGCGCAAATTGATGATCTGCGGTCTCGACCACCATATGGTCGTGCTTGTCTGGCTCTTCGGGATCGATCCGCCAGCGGCCACTCATGCCGAGATGGAAGATGAGCGTGGAGCCCCGGTCGATATGGATCAGGCCATATTTCGCCCGCCGTGAAAGCCCGGTGACGCGCGCGCCCGTCATCACCTGCACCAGCTCTGGCGGGAAGGGGCGGCGCAAATTAGGCCGGTTGAGCACAATCCGCTCAATCCGCTCCCCATCCAGGAACCGAGCAAGGCCGCGCACCGTTGTTTCAACTTCAGGTAGTTCGGGCATGTTTCTCTGACACCTTTGGCCGGGCGCGGTTGGCTGGGCCCACAATCAAATTGCGCTCTAACACTCTAGGCGCGCGGGGCAATTCCCTCTAGGGCACGCGGCATGACTCAAAGCACTTCAGACACAGACGACAGCGTTTCGTTCGGCCACGAACGAGTGGCCCCCGAAGAGAAGACCCGCCGCGTCGGCGAAGTCTTCACCAGCGTGGCCAAAAAATACGACATCATGAACGATGCAATGTCGATTGGCATGCACCGCGGGTGGAAAGACCGCTTCGTCAAACGCGTAAAGCCGCAGCCGGGCGAACGCATTCTCGATATGGCTGGCGGAACAGGCGATATTGCTTTTCGCATGGCGGATCGCGGCGCGGATATCACTGTCGCTGACATCAATCAGGATATGCTGGATGTTGGCGCAGAACGCGCGATGGAACGCGAAGAGAGCGCCGACACAGGCAGCCTGGTGTTTACCTGCCAGAATGCTGAGGCGGTCGATTTTGCGAGCAATTCCTTTGATGCCTACACGATCGTGTTCGGGATCAGAAACGTGACATTCAAGGACAAGGCGCTTGCAGAGGCGCACCGTGTTCTGCGCCCTGGTGGTCGTTTCTATTGTATGGAGTTTTCGACCACAGAATGGGCGGGCTTCAAGGAAATTTACGACATCTATTCCGACAAGCTGCTGCCGCGCATGGGGCAAGCGATTGCGGGGGATGCGGATTCCTATCGCTATCTGGTCGAATCAATCCGCGAATTTCCAAAGATGCCTGAATTTGAACGCATGATCCGCGATGCGGGCTTTGTGAACACCAAGGTTGAAAGCATCCTCGGCGGCGCGGTTGCCATTCACTCGGGATGGAAAATCTAAGCACGTGACCCGGCCTGCAACGCATCTTTATCGCCTCGCGCGCTGGGGCATCACGCTTGCGCGGCGCCGCGCGCTCGTTGGGATTGAAGACGACCCCAATGCGCCTGCTCAGATCAAGCGGCTCGCGCGTCTTGCACGGCTGGCCACTTTCACCAGCAAAAAGGGCGAGCGGGATTATGCGGGCGCATTTCGCGCAATCGGCCCGGCTGCAATCAAGCTTGGCCAATCGCTTGCGACACGGCCCGATCTCGTCGGCGAAGAGGCGGCGCATAATCTTCTCAGCCTGCAGGATAACTTGCCGCCGGTGCCTTTCGCCATGATCGAAGAGCAGATCGCGGCAACCTTCGATCAGCCACTCGATACGCTGTTTAGTGAAATTAATCCGGACCCGGTTGGCGCAGCTTCTATCGCGCAGGTTCATAAGGGCATCACCACCGATGGCCGCATAGTCGCGATAAAAGTGCTGCGTCCGGGTATTCGCGAGAAATTTGCGCGCGACATTGAAACCTACGAATGGGCTGCCGCTCATGTAGAGGCGATGGGCGGGGAGGCCGCACGCCTGCGTCCCCGTCTGACAATTGCCAATTTCAAACGTTGGTCTCATTCAGAACTGGACCTGCGGCGCGAAGCCGCTTCAGCCAGCGAATTGGCCGAAGATATGTCGGGAGTGAGCGGCTACCGAATCCCAGCGGTCGATTGGGACCGGACCAATGGCCGGGTTCTCACCATCGAATGGGTGGACGGCGTTAAAATCTCTCGCCGTGATGAACTGCTCGCGCGCGGACACGATCTGAACGCGATAGCGGATCGGCTCGTCATCAGTTTCCTGACCCAAGCAATCAGCGCCGGTTTCTTTCACGCCGATATGCACCAGGGGAATTTGTTTGTCGAAGATGACGGCACGATTGTTGCCATCGACTTCGGCATCATGGGACGGATCGACCGGCGCGCCCGGCAATGGCTCGCGGAAATCCTCTATGGCCTGACCACGGGCAATTATATG
Organism: uncultured Alphaproteobacteria bacterium; assembly: GCA_963789155.1. Taxonomy (GTDB): domain Bacteria; phylum Pseudomonadota; class Alphaproteobacteria; order Sphingomonadales; family Sphingomonadaceae; genus Erythrobacter. Next base: position 24,516 of record CAWBJN010000018.1, read on the forward strand.
CGCGTCGCCGAAATTCATTTCGAAGCGCAATATGTCCCCAGCTACCATTCAGTGGGCGAGTTCGCGACAGCGTTGCGCGCAGTGGGTGAGCCGATGCGCGGAAAGCCGGTTAAGGAGCTTAGCGTTGGGCAGATGCTCGACGGGCTGTTTGCCATCACGCGCGATTTCGACATGCAAACGCAACCGCATTTGCTGTTGCTACAAAAAACGATGGTGATGGTCGAAGGCATCGCGACGCAGCTAAACCCAGAGATCAACATGTGGGACACCGCCGCGCCGTTTGTGCGCAGCTGGATCCGTGATGAGCTTGGGCCAGAAGCGGCAGTGGCCGACAGGATCAAGGAAGACACTGAAACTTTGTTCCGCCTGCCCGCTCTTATTCGCCGTATCGAAGACCAATTCCCGCCTAAAGGCGGTGCGCCTGAATCCGCGCCGCTTCCCGAAGTTCGCCTGATCACAGACAAGCGGCAGCGGACTGGCACGGGCGGCGGCTGGATCGGATACTTCATCGCCGGTCTTGCGGGTGCAGGCGCGGTGTGGGGCGCTGGCGTGGCAGGCTTGCTATAAACGCGGGTTTTAAGCGCGCGCTAAGCCTTCGGACTTTTTCGGCAGCACGCGCGCTCCAACCAATCCAAATATGCCCAGCACAGCCACCACCACCATCGGCGCAACGTACCCTTCGAAACTGCCATAGGCGGATAGCGACACCAGCCGCGTTGCCAACGTCACCAGCATCAGTGCCGCTCCGATAGTCAGCGGGTCGCTACGCCGTGCCCAGGCACCCCAGATAAAGCACCCGCCGCCCACACAGAAGAACGCAGTGAAATCAGACCGGATTGAGGTGAGACCATGCGCCCCTTCGGTAGCTATCCCGAAATTTGCCGCGGAAGAGACAGGTGAGGTCAGAAACCCACACCCCACGTAAACGAGCAGTAAGCCGCCCAAGGCCAATCCGACACGCAGTGCAGTTATCATCAATCTCCCCCTCTTATCCGCTGTTATGCGTCGCCCGCCCTCTAAGCACAATCTTAACCATAAGCCTCCACAGGGTTTGATGGGCATAGAGTGCGACAAATCCATGACTTGGCGTGGATGAGGCAGGGCGCTAGAAAGCGGTTGAATCGCGCCGCAATGATAGCGCGGATGAGGAGTAAGACGGGAATGAGCAAAGCAGAGCCAAAGGTGATTGTACCCAAGGTTCTCTTGGTCGTGGGCGGCGGGATCGCTGCCTATAAGTCATGCGAGCTTGTGCGGCTTATTCGTAAAGGAGGCGGCGAAGTTACCTGCGTTCTGACAAAAGGCGGACAGCAATTTGTCACGCCTATGTCGCTTGCTGCGCTCAGCGAAAATCAAGTTTACACCAGCCTGTTTGATCTCAAGAATGAGGTCGAGATGGGGCATATCGAATTGTCGCGTGAGGCTGACCTTGTCGTCGTTTGCCCAGCCACTGCCGATTTGATGGCGAAGATGGCAGCGGGCATTGCTGATGATCTGGCAACCACTCTGATCCTTGCGACCAACAAGCCTGTAATGGCGATCCCTGCGATGAATGTGAAGATGTGGGAACACGCATCGACGCAGCGTAATGTTGAAGCATTGAACGGCGCCGGCGTCACCGTGATGCACCCTGATGAAGGGGCAATGGCTTGCGGTGAGTTTGGCTATGGTCGCTTGCCTGAACCCCACGCGATCTGGACGGAGATAGCCGGGCACTTTGGAATTGAAGTCGAGGAAACGGCTGCTGCACCCGCTGCGGCGAACGACGTATCTGCAAATGACGCAGTGGAAGCTCTCGAACCCGATAATGAAGGAGCAGAAGACGGCGGCTCTTACACAGGATCGAGCGGCGGACTTGGCGGTTTGCTTTCCAGAATTATTCCGCGGTCTACAGCAAAACGCACCGCCGAAGATGTCGATGCAGAACTGGAGGCTGAGCTCGAAGCCGAACTGCCAGAGGGTCTGATTGAGGAAGAGGACATTGAGTTCAATCCCGATTTCGCCGGATCGCCGCTAGCGAGCAAAGGCAGCGGAAGAGCCGCGCCGCCGATGGACCCGGATGCAATCAATCACGAAGTGGATGACCGCAAATCCGCGCCTGAAATTATCCCTGAAGACGAGCCTGAAGAAGAAAAATCCGCGCCGCGTAAAATCGCCGCGAAGAAAGCTGCGCCCGGCAAGGTGGATAAAATCGAAGCGGACGAGGCGGAGATCGAAGCGATTGTCGCCGATGCTTCATACCAGCCGTTAGAAGGTAAGCATGTGCTTGTCACAGCCGGTCCGACTTGGGAATCGATCGATCCTGTGCGCTACATCGCCAATCGGTCGAGCGGCAAACAAGGATTTGCGATTGCCGCCGCTGCTGCCGCTATGGGCGCAAACGTGACACTGGTCGCAGGGCCCGTTGCTTTAAAGACCCCAGCCGGGGTGAGCCGTATCGATGTCGAAAGCGCGGAAGAAATGTCAACCGCGGTCAAGCGCGCGTTGCCTTGTGACGTCGCGGTGATGGTCGCTGCCGTCGCGGATTGGCGGCCCAAGGAATACCGCGACGACAAGATCAAGAAACGCGGCTCTGCGCCGCCTGCGCTAATGCTAACCGAGAACCCTGATATCCTCACCAATCTGGCTACCGGAGCAAATCGGCCTGAACTGGTGATCGGCTTCGCGGCAGAGACAGACAATGTGCTCGATTACGCCAAGAAAAAGCGCAAGCGCAAAGCGTGCGACTGGATCGTGGCCAATGATGTGTCGGGTGATGTGATGGGCGGCGATGATAACCACGTGCACATTGTCAGCGGCGATGGCGTCGAAAGTCTCGACAATATGCCGAAAAGCGATGTCGCGATGGCTCTGGTGGAACGGATTGTGGCGAAGCTGGCGGATAACGCATCGCAATGAGCGGTGCGGTTAAAGTTGAAGTAAAACGCCTGCCGCATGGCGAGGGCCTTAGCCTGCCTGTCTATGCAACGTCAGGCGCTGCCGGGATGGATGTCGTCAGCGCAGAAGACACGGTGATCGCCCCCGGTGCGCGCTATCCGGTGGCGACAGGTTTGGCGCTGGCAATTCCGCAAGGGTTCGAAATTCAGGTGCGACCTCGTTCCGGCCTCGCGCTCAAACACGGGATCACCGTTCCCAACACGCCCGGCACAATCGACAGCGATTATCGCGGCGAATTGAAAGTGATCCTGATCAATCACGGCACCCAAGACTTCTCTATCGTGCGCGGGGACCGGGTCGCGCAGTTGGTTCTGGCACCTGTGGTGCAAGCGGCGTGGGATGAAGTCGAAGAGCTGGACGCTACCGAGCGCGGCACTGGCGGGTTCGGCTCTACGGGCGGGCATGCGGCGCTTTAATTGATAGATTTTCAGTAACAAAAAAGGCGGCGCTGATCTCTTGCGCCGCCCTTTCGTTCCCCGTCCAAGGGTAAGGTAACTGTGTGTTCTGCCGGACCTTATTCGGTAGGGCGCACGCTCTTGCCGTCTTCGCGGATTGTGATGCGCAAAGTTTCGCCCGAATTGCCGGGGAAATCGGTAAAGATTGCATCAACGAGGTTCGGTACAAGCGATTGCAACCGGTTGGAGCGCGACACGGCTTGCGCTTGCCCTTCGAACAGACGTTCCCCGGTTGCAGTGTTGTCGATCTTCATCTCGATATCGCTGGTGTAGATAGTGTAGCTGCGGACTTGTGGCCCGGCGAGCCATGGATCGTAAAATCCGAAAGCATAGCCGTTGCGGAAACCGCGCCGCCCAAAGCCGCCCCGGCCGAAACCGCCGCCGAAAGTGTCGAAACCGCCAAAATACCCGCCGCCGAAACCATCGGTGCGAACGCGCTCGCGGCCATTATCGACATTGTAGTCAAAGCGCACGAGCAAGTTGGCTGCTTCTGGCGAAGCCGACTCGGCGTAACCGAGCCTCTCCATTTCATCGGCGACCAGATCGGCATACAGCGCAAATTCGATGCCGCCAGCCAGTTCAGGGTCTTCGGCGACAACAGCGAAGCTCTGCCCTTGCGGAGCAGGTAGCTGCGTCTGAAACCGCGACACATCCGCTTTGAAAGAAGGGGCGCAGGCGGACAAGCCAAGGGCAACTGCCCCGGCGAGTGCAAATCGAGGGCCCATACGAGCAATGCGAGTGGTGATTGTCGAGGGCTGAGTCATATCAGGGGAGTTCATGGCATATCCTAAGCAAAATCACCAGAGCGCCGTGTTCGGTATACGCGGTGTTGGATCGGTTCTTACCAGTCACTTATCGCTTAACACCCCCTCGCCGAACTGAAAACGCTGTCTGGGCGCCAATGCGCGTAAACCATTTCCGAACGGCGCCCCGTAAATGGGCGACCAGCTACTGCAATACTGATTCATACCTCTTGCGGGCTGAACCGTGCTTTAACGTGGGTGCATTGTTCTGAAAATTCAGCGCCTAGCCACGCACTAGGCCCAATGCCTTATAAGCAGCATCCAGCGTCGGCAGTCCGCGTTCTCGCGCTTTGGCGGCACCGCGAGCGAGAATGGCGTCCAAAGACTCGCGGTCGTCTTTCAGTTCGATAAAGCGCGTATTGATCGGAGCCAATGTCTCCACCAGCACTTCTCCCAGCGCGGGCTTGAATGTGCCAAAGCCTTGCCCGCCATATTCGCTGAGCACGGCATCCGCGCTTTTACCGGTGAGCGCGCCAAAGATCGTGACAAGGTTTAGCGCTTCTGGGCGCTTTTCCAGACCTTCGACCTCTGATGGCAGCGGCTCGGCGTCGGTCTTGGCTTTCTTGACCTTTTTCATCACTGTGTCGGCATCGTCGATCAGGTTAATCCGGCTCATTTCAGACGGGTCGGATTTGCTCATCTTAGCGCTGCCGTCGCGCAGGCTCATGATGCGCGCTGCCTCAGGCGGAATGATGGGTTCGGGCAGGGTGAAGACAGGCGCGTCTTCTGTGGCAAAGTCATTGTTGAACTTTTGCGCAATGTCGCGGGCCAGCTCCAAATGCTGTTTCTGATCCTCACCCACCGGCACATGCGTCGCCTGATACAGCAGCACGTCGGCAGCTTGCAGCACGGGATAGGTGAAGAGAGCGACCGATTGGCCTTCGCGGTTCTTGCCCGCTTTGTCCTTCCACTGAGTCATGCGGTTCAGCCAGCCCATCCGCGCTGAGCCGCTGAGCAACCATTGCAGTTCAGCATGAGCGGGGATTTGCGCCTGATTGAACAGGATTGACCGCTCTGGATCAATCCCGCAGGCAACAAGCGCCGCCGTCATCTCCAGCGTACCCGCATACAGCTCAGCGGGCTTATGCGGTTGAGAAATCGCGTGCAGATCAGCGAGAAAGAACAGGCATTCGTTTTTGTCTGCGCTACCGCTTTGCGCTGCTTGAGTGCGGTTACCTGCATCCATATCGTCTTGCATCCGCACCCAATTCCGGATCGCGCCGAGATAATTGCCGAGATGGAGGTTTCCAGTTGGCTGAATGCCAGAGACGACACGCATGATTTAAGGTGCTTTCTTCTTCGTAAGAGTGGCAATGCGCTGACGGTCAATAGCGCCGACAGCAAAGGCAATGCCGAAATAGACGACCGCCGCCGCCCCGACGAGCGCCATAAGCGCGCCTAATCGGGCGAACAGCCCTGCAGAGAACCAGTCGGTTAGCAGGTCGCGGGTGTAGAACAAGGCGGCACCCATCGCAGCAGCGGCGATCACTTGCCGTGCAATACGCAACACCAACGCGGCGGGAATGCGGTAGAAACCGCGGGCGGCGAGCACCACCAGCAGGAACGCGACATTAATCCACGCGCCAATGACGCTGGCATAGGCGACCCCGATCACGCCGTAGCGCGACAGGAAGAGAATGTTAAATGTGATAAAGACTGCCAGCGAAATGAAAGCGGCGATAACCGGCGTTTTGGTGTCAGCGCGCGCATAGAAATTGGGCACAAGCACCTTCACCAGCACATATGCAGGCAGGCCCAGAACCAACGTAGCCAACACCTGTCCGGTAATTGCTGCGTCCGACAGATCAAAGCGCCCGCCTTGAAAAATCATCGTGACAAACGGCACAGCGCAAATCGCCAGTGCAACCGCCGCCGGAATGGTGAGAAGCATCGAAAGCTCAATTGCGTCCGACTGAATCCGGTCCGCGCCTTCCTTATTATCGCCGCCAACGAATTTCGACAGCGTCGGCAGGATCGCGGTCGACAGCGCGATACCAATAATGCCGAGCGGCAGCTGGTTCAGCCGGTCGGCGTAATTCATATAGCTGATCGATCCGTCCTCAAGCTGGTTGAGGAAATAGAGCTGTACCAATGTGTTGATCTGATACGCGCCGCCACCAATCGCCGCAGGCAGTGCGATGATCGACAGCCGCTTCACCTCTGGCGTGATCCGCGGCCACAACAGTTTGGGACGAAATCCCTCAACGCGCGTCCAGTAATACAGCCATGCGAGCTGCAACACGCCCGCCCCGGTGACCGCCCAGGCGATACCATAAGCGACCCTCTCAATGCTTGCGCCCGAGGTCTCTATGAACCAATCGCCCGCCAAAAGCGCTGCGATCAGCACGATGTTGAGAATAATCGGAAAACTGGCCCCCGGTGCAAATCGAGACACGGAATTGAGCATTCCGGTGAACAGCGTCACCAAGCTGACAAGAATAATGTAGGGGAACATGATCCGCGCAAAATCCACCGCCAGCGGATAGGTTTGCGGATCAACCGGCTTTTCCGAAAGCAGCCAGATGACGCCCGGCATCGCAATTTCAAAAACCGCCACCAACGCGATCAGCACCGGTAGGAATACGCTGAGCACATCGGCGCTGAAACTGCGCGCTTCTTCCAATCCAGCCTCTGGATCATCATGTCCGTGCAGCCGTTTGGAAAACATCGGCACAAACGCAGCCGAAAACGCGCCCTCTGCGAACAGCCGGCGGAACACATTGGGGATGATGAATGCCTGAAACCAAGCATCAGTCACCGCATTGGCGCCAAGGACGCGCGAGAAAATCATCTCGCGCGCCATTCCGGCGATGCGGCTGAGCATGGTCAGCCCGCCAATCGTGCCAACATTTTTAAGCAGGCTCATAGGATCATGCCCGCATCAATCTGCGCTTAAACGAGGCCGTCAGGAGCCGCCGGTGCAGCACCGCCTTCAGCTTCTTCGCGAGCGCGCTTTGCCTGCAATTGCTGAACATACAGACCGTTAAAATCAATCGGATCAACCATCAGCGGCGGGAACCCGGCATCGCGGACGGCATCGGCAATGACGCGGCGAGCAAATGGGAACAGAATGCGCGGAGCTTCAGCAAACAAGAAGGCATGCGCTTGTTCCTCTGGAATGTTGCGAATGCCGATCAGGCCGCAATAAGATAGTTCGACCAGATAGGCGGTGCCTTTGTCAGCTGTCGCAGAAATGTTGATCTTCAACTCAACCTCAGTGACCTGATCGCCCTTAGGCTGCGCCCCGATATTGAACTGCACGTCAACTTTTGGCGAATCGGTCCATTGGAACACGTCTGGCGAATTCGGATTCTCGACCGACAGATCTTTCACATATTGCGTGATGATCCCGGCAGCGGGCTGTGTATCCGCGCCATTGTTGCCGGCTGCAGGATTGTCGAGGTTGGTAAGGATGTCGCCTTCGTCGGCCATGATTATCTGTCTTTCGCTTTGGCTGCTTGCATTGATGCTGGCTGCGGTTTTCGTTACCTTGATCGTGCATGGTTACCACGCAGCTGACAAAGAATAACATGTGAAGGCCGCGCGATTAGCAGGGGCTGCGGGTGCAGGCAATGCTGCCAATGTTAAGCGGTTAATGTCGCATAATTCCGTGAGACGGCGTGAATATGGGCTTTTCTGAAACCAAATGGGCGTTGGCGAATTGAATTTGATGCCTATTTATGTAACCCAGACGCATCTTGGCGCGCCGTGTTCCGTAGCTTTAGGGTAACTTTGGTTGTTTACGCGCTGCGTTTGTTTACAAACAAGGGGCACGCAGGAATGATAAGGCTTCCCCTCTCGGGGTTCGCCGAAAGGAAATCGGGTACTACAGTGATTTTAGAAATCGTCATCCTCGCCATGATCGCGGCCTTTCTTGGGCTGCGCCTCTATTCGGTGTTGGGCCGCCGGGCAGAGCACGAAGAGGATGTTGTGCCGCAGCGTCTCGACGTTGGCGATAACACCCCGCAGATTAAGCCGCTGGCCGCACAGCAAGCCGCTCCGCAACGTGCGATTGAACTCGAAGGCGTGATGCCAGCGGTCGAACGCGGTGTTGCAGAAATCGCTAGTGCTGACCGCAATTTCGACCTTCCACAATTTATGGAAGGCGCGAAAGGCGCGTATGAAATGGTACTGGAAGCTTATTGGACAGGCGACCGCGATACTCTGCGCGATCTGTGCGATGATGATGTGTTCGAAGGGTTCTCCACCGCGATCGACGCGCGCGAAGACGCCGAACATGTGATGGACAACAAACTGATCCGCATCGAAGAAACACGCATCCATTCCGCGTCGCTTGATAACCGCATTGCGCGGATCGCGGTCCTGTTTGTCGCGGATATCGCAACGGTCACCCGTGACAAAGACGGCGCAGTAGTCGGCGGATCGCTCGACGATGCGATTGAAAGCCGCGATGTCTGGACCTTCTCGCGCAATGTCAGTTCGAAAGATCCGAACTGGGTGCTCGACGAAACTGACGAGGGCTGATCTTGGGCCGGGGAGTGTTTTTGCGCGCTCCCCTGCGCCTAAAAGCCGGGCCAAAGGCCGGGGGTACCATTCGGCTCGACGGGCCTGACAACAAATTGCGCAGCGGACATTCGATATTTGGTGGCACCGCGATTGGTTTGGCCGCTCTGCTTTCGCTAACCGGTTGTGCGATAATTCCGGACAGCATTCCTGACACCCGCATCAACACGGTGCCGCCGCCGGTATTGCCCGTTGGTAGTGCGGCCTTTGCCGGGGTCGCGCGAGGACCAAGCGTAGGTTCGCTGGGGCTTACGCGCGATGATGCTGGCACGGCTTTGTCGAGCTTCATTGAATCCTGCCCGCAATTGCTGCGCCTTGACGACGCCAGCGGGCTTGCTTATGGCGCAGATTGGCGGACCTCTTGCGACGCTGCGGCCCGGTGGCCGGTCAGCGATGCACCGCGTTTCTTCCAAACCTATTTCGAAACCGCGCGCATCGGTGATGGCAGCGCCTTTGCGACCGGATATTTCGAACCCGAGATCGCCGGTTCACGCACCCGCCGCGCCGGGTTTGAAGTGCCAGTCTATGCCTTGCCTGATGATTTGGTGCGCGCATGGCCCGCCGACGTGCCAGCATCCGAACGGACAGGCCGTGCGCCGCTGGGACGGTATGACCGCAGTGGCAATTTTGAACTATACCCAGACCGCGCAGCTATCGAAGCCGGCGCTTTAGAAGGTCGCGTTCCGGTCATCGCATGGGCGGCTGACCCCGTTGAGTTCTTCTTCCTGCAAATTCAGGGCTCAGGCCGTTTGCGCACACCGGAAGGTGACGTGATCCGCATCGGTTATGCCGGGCAAAATGGACGCGGATATACCGGTATAGGCGGAGTGATGCGCGAACGAGGATTGCTGGGCGATGGGCCGGGGCAATATTCCGGATCAATGCAGGGTATCATGGCCTATATCCGCGAAAATCCGCGCGACGGTGCAGACCTGATGCGGCTTAACAAGAGCTGGATTTTCTTCACCGAACTGACCGGCGATGGACCGCTGGGCGCGTTGGGTGTGCCGGTGCGGCGAGAGGCATCGGTTGCCGCTGATCCCGCTTTTGTGCCGCTGGGCGCGCCAGTTTGGCTCGATATGGACCGGGGCGAGGCGGACGGGCTTTGGATTGCTCAAGATACAGGCGGCGCGATCAAAGGCGCGAACCGGTTCGATACGTTCTGGGGCGCAGGCGAAGATGCGCGCAGGATTGCAGGCGGAATGAGCGCACGTGGAACAGCTCTGTTGTTTCTGCCCAAGGGTACGGTCGAGCGCCTTAACGCAAGTCGATGAGCTTTCCGCGAGGTCTAAGTGCTGAGGAGCAGGCCGCATGGTCGCGCCTAGCCGAAAGCGTGACCCCGTTGGCTGGGCGAGCCGTGCCGATTGCCGCTGTCAAAACTGAACCCAAACAGGTCGCCGCGCCGATGGTTTTGCGCAAAGCAGCGCCCGGAGCAGCGCCCAAGGCGCCGATCAAAGTGCCAGCGAATCTTCCTCCTAGCCGCCGCCCCGTAGCGCCTCCGCCTGCAAGACGCGTCTTCAATTCACAGCTCGATTCACATTGGAACCGCAAGCTGAAAGCCGGACAGATCGCGCCCGATTACACACTCGACCTGCATGGCCACACGCTCGACAGCGCGTACACGCGCATCACAAGCGGGTTGGATCAGGCGCGCATCATGAACGCGCGGTTGGTGCTGGTGATTGCGGGCCGAGAGCGACCCGTTGACCCCGCCGACCGCGGCGACAAACGCGGCGCAATCCGGGCAAAGCTGCTCGACTGGCTCGCCGCCAGCCACCATGCAGATGCCATCGCCGCCGTCCGCCGCGCGCATATCAGGCATGGCGGGGACGGCGCACTCTATCTGGTTCTGCGCCGAAACTGACGGCTTATAAGAAGAAGGCGCCGGAGTTTCCCCCGACACCTTCCACGCAGATGCCATATGAGAGGATGAGGCTCAGCCCAGCAGCATGACATTCATCAAGCGGCCCGGCAGGATGAAGGCAAAGATGCCGGGGATCATCAGCGCCGTCAGATAGGTGAAAACAAGGTGCCGCTTATGCGCGGCGATGTTGCCTTTACGCGCCGTAGCAATGGTTTTCCAAGCAGCGTGAAATGTCACCGGCACAAAGATATGGATGAAGCTGAAACCGCCGCTCGATTGGATGAAGATAGCCGATGTCGCAGTCACCAGCATCAGCACCAGCCAGATTTTTCCCAGCATCCGGTGGCGCGGCGTCCCTTTGCGTGTCAGCAATACATAACCGCCCAGCGGGATAGCGGGCAGGACAGTCGCGACGTGGATGATGATGGGAAGCTTTGCGAAATAGTGAAGGTTATCGACCATCCCCAGACCGGCGCGACCGAGCGCCACGATGCAGAAGAACGACATGGTGATGCAGGCAAACCCAACCAGCGAACGGGCGATAGGGCCAATCTCAAACTGCGTTGCTGGTTTGATGGAAGCGTCTGCCTTCGATGGTGCTTTGGACATGAAGGGTAGTGCGATGCTGGTCATGGTAATCTCCTGCCGTGTTGTTTGCTGAGCCAGAGATGCCACGGTGCCGTTCGCGGGCAACGTGATGTGCGTAAATTGGTCGCAACCTTCGCCAAACGCCCGCCAAACTGCGGGTTAGTCACTTTACGAAGCGCGAACGGGCAGTAGGATGCCGCGAATGGACAGCGAAAACCCAGACCGCCGCAGCCACGTCGTGCGTCAGATTATCATCGATCTCACGGTGCTGACTGCGATTGGCGTGGTGCTGGCTGTGCTGGCCCCGCTGGGCAGCGGATATATGAGTTTTGCGCAGCGGCTTATCTATTGGGTCTCGCTCGCGCTGGCAGGTTATCTTTTTTATAGGCCCCTTGGCGCGCAGATCGTGCCCTTGTCGCAGCGGCTGGACTTGCCTGAATGGTTCATGTGGTGCGCCAGCGTCGCGATCGCGACCGTGCCGATGGCAGTGCTGGTCTGGATTGTGAACGCCGGGGCAGGGCCAGTGCCGATTCCA
>CAWBJN010000019.1:0-190227 GCA_963789155.1 uncultured Alphaproteobacteria bacterium
ACTCCGCCGCTTCGACCCCAAACATATCCGGACCGTCATTCACCGCCACAGTTTCGCCCGGCGTTTTGGCCTTTTGGCGTTTGTCGAAGCTGGACCAGACGCTGTTCCAGTCGCCGGTGGTCGCGCCCTTTGAATATTCGGTGGCGCGGGTTTCGAAGAAGTTGGCGTGCTCCACACCGTTCAGCAGCGGGGTCAGCCACGGCAGCGGGTGTTCTTCGATCATATAGACCGGTTGCAGACCCAACTGCTTCAGCCGCCAATCGGCGATGTAGCGGATGTATTTCTTGATCTCGTTCGCGGTCATCCCGTTCACCGGGCCCATTTCAAACGCGAGGTCGATAAAGGCATCTTCCAGACGCACGGTTTTCTGGCAGACATCGATAATGTCTTCCTTCACCGCTTTGGTCAGGCAATCGCGTTCCGCAACGAAGGTGTGGAACATCTTGATGATGCCTTCGCAATGCAGGCTTTCATCGCGCACCGACCACGATACGATCTGCCCCATACCCTTCATCTTGTTGAAGCGCGGGAAGTTCATCAGCATCGCAAAGCTGGCGAACAGCTGCAGCCCTTCGGTAAAGCCACCAAACATCGCGAGCGTGCGGGCAATATCCTCGTCCGTGTCGACGGTGAATTGCTGCATGTAATCGTGCTTGTCCTTCATTTCCTCATATTCGAGGAACGCGCTGTATTCGCTTTCTTCCATGCCGATCGTGTCGAGCAGGTGCGAATAGGCGGCAATGTGCACCGTTTCCATGTTGGAAAAGGCGGTGAGCATCATCTTGATTTCGGTCGGTTTGAACACGCGGCCATATTTGTCGTGGTAGCAATCCTGCACCTCAACATCGGCCTGCGTGAAGAACCGGAAGATCTGCGTGAGCAGGTTACGCTCCGTCTCCGTGATTTTTTGCGCCCAATCGCGGCAATCTTCACCCAAGGGCACTTCTTCCGGCATCCAGTGGATCTGTTGCTGGCGTTTCCAGAAATCGTATGCCCACGGATATTCGAACGGCTTGTAGGTCTTGCGGGCTTCTAGCAACGACATGTTGTGTTTCCTCAGGTTCGTGATGAATTGCCTATATAGGGAACCAGAGTGACGAACCCTAGACAAGCAGGGATGATTCGGCGGGGATAAACCGTGTAAATTCTGAGTCGAACCGATCCACCGCTGTATCAATAACCCCAAATTAAGCGTTGGCACCTATCCGGGCGGCATGGGTGTGATGGAAAAATTTGCCCCGATCGGCGATGTGCAGACACCCCTTGAAAACGAGGGGGCAATCGGCGCTCCGGCGGGAATAGATGCTCAGCAGGTCGATATGATCGACCGCGAGCGCACACCCTTGCGCCATTGGCCCGCCTCCATCGCGCAATTGTACAAAAAAGAAATCGTGAGCAGACTCTACCGCGAACAGCATTTCCTTTTTCTGTTCGGATTGATGCTGGTTCTGGCGACCATCGCTGTCGATATCGTCACCCATCCGCAAATGGCGAAGGAAGGCGCCATTTTGCGAGTTCTGGTGGTTGCGCCAGTGACGATGCTTGGCCTGTTTGCCGGTGCACGCGGGTGGACGCAGGTGCTTGCCTTTTGCGTGGGGGCAGCGCCGCTTGGTTTCACCGCAGTGCTTGTTCTGCTTGCGCTGCAATTGCCGCCGGAACTCGCACCGCGATATTTGCTGGCGACAGGGTTTCAGGTGGGTCTGACCAATCTTATTCTGCCCTATTCCCGGCGCGGGCTGATTATGTTCGATATCGCAGCGGTGCTGATCGTAGGCGGCATTTTGGCGCTGAATGGCCTGCAGACTTTCGCATTATATTCAGATTCGTTGCTCGTTCTGGCGATGGCGGCGCTTGCCACCTTACCTCTGGCCGCGCGCTTCGAATCGCTCAGACAGCACAATTTTCTGCTTACTTTGCGCGCGCGGGTTGCCAGCCAGGAATTGGTGGAGGCCAATCGCACATTGCAAACCCTGGCTGAGACCGACCCACTGACCGGGATCGCCAACCGCCGCGGTTTTGCGAATCGGTTTGACACCGCAATTGCTGCACCGGGGGAGGATGGCCGCAGGTCCGACCTGGTCGCTTTGATGATGATTGATCTCGACCACTTCAAAGAGTTTAATGATACCCATGGTCATCAGGCTGGCGATTCGTGCCTGCGACTGGTGGCGCATTCGCTGGTCGATATTTTTGAAAGCGTAGATGGCTTCGTCGCACGTTATGGCGGAGAGGAATTTATCGCCGCGCTGCGGATGCGCGAACAGACCGCCATCCTCGCTGTTGCAGAGGAAGTGCGGCTGACCATTGCCACCGCCCTGACCCCGGCGGATGAAAGCAACCGTTCGCTCGTCACTGCATCTATCGGTGTGGCAATCGCTCCTGCGGCGGCGATGTTACCGCGTGAGGAATTGATCGAAATGGCCGATGCCGCGCTGTACAGCGGCAAAAATCACGGGCGAAACCGGGTCGTATGCGTTGAAGCCGAAGCGGCTTTCGGAATTCGCCCCTAATCCCGCTGGCTTTTTCTCGATCCAAAAAAGCTTCCGCCGCCCAAAACGGTGATGCCCAGGAAAAATCCGAAATCGTACCAGGCACCGGTGTTAGGGACCGCATAAACCGCGATGTTTGGCGAGAAAATCGATCCGATAAAACTCCACGGAAAGATAAAACCGTGCCACACTCCCCATAGGAAACCGGGTGTGTTCGCGCCTTGGCTGACACCGGCATCGATTTGATTGGCACAGGCAGACAGCAGCAATGCCAGACCGCATGCGGTAACCAGACGGTGCCAGCTCACGTCTGTTTTCAAAGAATTGTCCGCAGAACAACGAGCCACAGGATCGGCAAAAACATTGCCGCCATCACAATATGCAGCCGCCCCGCATTCGCCGCATGGCCCGCTGGCCCAGCGATAAGCCGGAAACCATTTCCAAGGAAGGCCAGCCCGAACACTGTTCCTGCGATCCCAATCCAAAGCGGCGCTGTCATAACTGTCTCTCCTGCTTGACGCTTTTCAGTGTCACGTTCGGGAGGCAGATTGGCACATCTTACGTCGCAGTGCGAGAGGGTAATACGCGTGAAGCTAATATTGCGGTGGGTTTTGAAGAGAGCGCCCGGGGGCTAGGGTTGATTAAACGGCGCGCCGCATTGGCAAGCTGGAGCCTGTGCGTGCAAATTCGCTGCGTGCCTCGTCCCATTGTTCGGTGGAAAGCAGTTTAAACACGCGTTCAGGCAAAGGTTTGAGGAACTCCATCCCAACCCGGTCACCCTGACGCCATGCAATTTCGGCATGATGCGGCCCGGTGCCCGCGATTATGACTTTGACCAATGTACCAAGTTTAAATTCGCATTGCGGATCATCGACCCGGCACCCGCCAGGCGATAGGTCATTCAATTGAATATCCCACTGCATTCCGCGCGAGGTTTTGCACGAACCTGTTGCGCTGGTGCGCACACGATCTGATCGACGAGCTTGCATAGTGTGCACGGTATGGAGGCAAATGGTTAAAAAACCCCCACAAAGCGGAGCGCTTTGCGGGGGTTATTGATCCCAAACCGCGTTTTCCGCAGATGCGGTTACTGGCAGCTCAGACATTCCTCATAATCGGTCTGTTCAGCGCTTGCGCTCAGCTCAATCTTCAACGCATCGGATGTGTTATCCGCTTCTACGCCGCCAGCAAATCCAGCGCGCTGAATTGACTTCGAGCGAAGGTAATAGAGCGATTTGATGCCTTTTTCCCAAGCTTGGAAATGCAGCATCATCAGATCCCATTTGTCGACATCCGCCGGAATGAACAGGTTCAGCGATTGCGCCTGATCGATATAGGGCGAACGGTCAGCGGCGAAATCGAGCAGCCAGCGCTGATCGATTTCAAAGCTGGTTTTGAAGCTCGTCTTTTCTTCTTCGGTGAGGAAGTCGAGATGCTGGACGCTGCCACCCTTCTCAAGGATCGAGTTCCAGACATTGTTGGAATTCTTCGATTTCTTGTCGAGGATTTTTTCCAAGTAAGGGTTCTTGACCACAAAGCTGCCTGACAGCGTTTTGTGCGTGTAGATGTTCGCTGGAATCGGCTCAATGCAAGCCGACGTGCCGCCGCAAATGATTGAAATCGACGCGGTTGGCGCGATTGCCATTTTGCAGCTGAACCGCTCCATCGCGCCCATATCGGCGGCGTCGGGGCATGGCCCGCGTTCTTGTGCCAGCAGCATGGAGGCTTCGGATGCCTTCGCCTGAATATGTTTGAACATTTTCAGGTTCAGCGCCTTCGCCATCGCGCTTTCAAAACCCAGCCCCTTTGATTGGAGGAAGGAATGGAAGCCCATCACGCCAAGGCCAACCGAGCGTTCACGCATCGCAGAATATTTCGCGCGTGCCATTTCTTCGGGTGCACGGTCGATATAATCCTGCAGGACGTTGTCGAGGAAGCGCATCACATCTTCAATGAACTGCTTGTCACCGTTCCACTCGTCCCATTTTTCAAGGTTGAGCGAGGACAGGCAGCACACCGCCGTGCGATCGTTGCCAAGGTGATCAATCCCGGTTGGCAGAGTGATTTCGCTGCACAGGTTTGAAGTAGACACTTTCAGCCCCAGATCGCGGTGATGCTTTGGCATCATGCGGTTCACGGTGTCGTTGAACACGATGTAAGGCTCACCCGTGGCAAGCCGCGTTTCAACCAGCTTCTGGAACAGCGAACGCGCATCAACAGTGCCGCGCACTTCGCCGGTCTTGGGTGATAGCAATTCAAACTCATCACCGCTGCGCACGGCCTCCATGAATTTGTCGGTCAGCAGTACGCCGTGATGCAGGTTTAAGGCCTTGCGATTGAAATCGCCCGATGGCTTGCGGATTTCGAGAAACTCCTCGATTTCGGGGTGCGACACATCCAGATAACATGCTGCCGAGCCGCGCCGCAGAGAGCCTTGCGAAATTGCCAGAGTGAGCGAATCCATCACCCGCACAAACGGAATAATGCCGCTGGTCTTGCCGTTCAGGCCAACCGGCTCGCCAATCCCGCGAACATTGCCCCAATAGGTGCCAATCCCGCCGCCTTTGGATGCCAGCCAGACATTCTCATTCCACGTATCGACAATCCCGCCGAGGCTGTCTGACACGGAGTTCAGATAACAGCTGATCGGCAGACCGCGCGCGGTGCCGCCATTCGACAAAACCGGCGTTGCGGGCATGAACCACAGGTTTGAGATGTAATCATAAACACGCTGAGCATGCGCCTGATCATCGCAATAGGCATCAGCGACGCGGGCGAAAAGATCCTGATATTTCTCACCGGGCAGCAGATAGCGATCTTGCAGCGTTTCCTTGCCGAATTCGGTGAGGTTTGCGTCGCGCGATTCGTCTATTTCGATTGTGAAGCGGCGGGCGTTCACTTTCTTGCTGTCAGGGTCGCCAGCTTCTTGCGCCGCCTCTTTGGCAGCCGCCGTCATAGCACCCGCCAGCGCTTCTGCGCTTTTTGCTGCGATCAGCTCTTCGCTGCCAGCATCGGATTTTTCCATGGTTACGGCCTTTTCACTGTTGTGTACGGCGTGTTCTGCAGCCCCAGCAGTTTCGCCTGTGTCTGAATCGCTGAGCACTTCATCGCCTGCTTTAAATTCCATCATCGCCCCGTCTCACCTGATTCGAATCGGCTGCGGCATCTCCCTTTAGCGGAAAAGTGCCTTTGTTCCGATTCTGTTCTTCATCCCAATATCAACAGATTATCACCCGTTTGCCCCTAGAGGGCCCACAGATTTGTCCGCCAAACCTTTCACATTCTGTCCCCTGACCCCGTTTTTACAGTGACTCCTTCTCCCATGGCGCCTGCGCAGATTGCGCTGCAGCCGAAGGAAAATCACCACGATTTGGGGGTCCCATGCGAACCGAACCACTAGATAATGAATCAGGAGACGAATCCCGTCAACGGGGCATTAACCCTAAATCGACTCAAAATCCCGGTGTGTTACGCAGGCACCACGCCGCGACGCGTGGACAAAGCTTGAGTCGCGAGCCGCGCAAGCCCCAAAGTGAATCTGTGAAGAAAAATTTGGTGATTGAATCTTCTGAATCAAACCTTGAATCTTTAGGTGCGCGTTACGGTGCTTTTGTTGCGTCTTTGTCCGCACGAGCAGCACCTGGACCGATCAACGGGCCAATCGGAATGGCCAGTATCCGAATGATACCTTTGACCCAAGTTGTGCCATATTGCCGCGCGCTTCTTCGTCGCCGCATATGCACCTATAGCGCCGGCGTATTTCTCACGAAGTCTTAGGACAACAACGCCTAGCGCTTACCGCGTGGCAGGAGCCGTGGCGCGCGCTGCTCTTGAATGCAACGCGATTTCATCGGCCAGCCGATCAATAAGTTCCAGCGGCAGATCATGCCCCCATCCCGGTATCGTCACCAGCTTTGCGCCAGGAATATGTTCGGCGGTGTCCTGACCAGCGGCCAATTTTACCAGTGGATCATCCTCACCATGCAACACCAACGTCGGCGTTGTGATTTGCGACAGGCGCTCTCGCCGGTCACCATCGTCGATGATCGCCGCAAGTTGACGCGGCAGGCCGGGCGGATAGACGCTACGCCGAACCGACCTGAGCACCCGTTCGCGCTGACGTTCTTGAGGAGGGCGATAACCGGGACTGCCAATGCTGTTCGACACGTTGATCCCATGTGCAACCAACGCCTCTTCCTCCATGGAGGGGAGCGGCGCGACCAGCACTTCCATCGCCTGTTTGTCCGCCTGAGGCAGCTTTGGATTGCCGGTGGTCGACATGATTGATGTCATCGACAGCAGCTTGTCCGAATGGTTCACCGCCATCAGCTGGGCAATCATTCCGCCCATCGAAGCGCCCACAACATGCGCCTGCCTAATATCCAGAGCATCCAGCAACCCGGCCGCGTCATCGGCCATATCGCTCAAAGTGTAGGGCACACTCGCAGGCCAGCCGATCTTCTTGCGGATAACCTGCCACGGCAATTTCGGGGCGCGTGCGCCTTCCATCTTTTCAGACAGGCCAATATCGCGATTGTCAAAGCGGATCACGCGGTACCCTTTGGATACCAGCGCTTCTACAAATTCGTCGGGCCACAAAATCATCTGCGCGCCCAGTCCCATGACCAGCAACAATGCTTCATGCTCTGGGTTGCCGTGTTCTTCGTAAAAAAGCGAAATCCCGTTAGCGCCGATATTCGGCATAATATGCTCCTTGATCGCCCTCTAACGGGGCTTTGATTACTCAATTCACGACAAAGCCTGTTTGAAACAACAGATCAAGCAGATGGCGGGCTTTATCATGAATTTCCGCGAACAACTTGTTACATCCATTCGGGATCAAGCATAGGCAGAACGCGACAGGTGCCGAAATTTAGAACCAAATTCATTTTATGATTGCGGCAAACGCTGGGCAGCGCCGCCCAAATTCAGCCGCCACGCCAATCCGGGCCGCCAATATCCAATCCGCGCGCCTCCAACTGATCGAGCACGCCCCCGTCTTCGGCCAGCACACGCAGCGGCACCACGGCCAATGTCACGCCGTCTGTCTGGACCGAGCCCACGATCATGTCGGTCCATATCGTGCGAATTTCCTCGCCCACTTCTGGATCGGCCCACGGCCAGCACGTGCCCAGCGCAATTTCAAGCGGATTTGCCATGACGGCGGGCACATCGAAACTTCGCCACGCGCTCCCGCGTGCCTCGATAATACCCTGACCTTGCTCCGTGGCGCTCATCGCCGCTTCAAGACAGGCTATGTGAGAGGCGGGATCGGCTTCAGCGAGATTGTCGAGCAGGTCTTCGCCGCGAAACCGTGTCGGCCGGTCAATCGGCACATCAGCGCGATCAGCGGCCTTTTGCACGATATCGGTCGCGTCCTTGGTCGTGTCGTCATCGAAATCGAGCCGCCGTGCGAGCAGATCAAAGCTTGTCATCAGAAAGCTGCGGCGATCATAATCGACGTCATATTCTGTCTCGAGCGCAGCCAGACGCGTGCGCTGTGCAACCGTCAGATAATCCGCCGCAACCGTGCCATCGGGCAGCTTGGTAAAGCGTCCGCCGCGAAAAATCAGACGAAAGACATCGCCGGGCGAAAATTTGGGACGCGAACGGATAATAACCCGCGTGGCCTCAGCGGTGGCCTCCTCCAGCCGGTCGGGCTGCCACGGCGTGCTTTCGGGCACAGCGGCGATTTCTCCGACAAGCAGGATGGTGCCGGTCGGCGTTTCGATAGTCCACATCGGCGCACCGGATCGCTGCGCGGTAACGACGATCTGGTTTTGGGTGGGGGATTCTTGGGCTAGACTTGGCGTCGCCCAGAGCGAGGCCACGGCAAGTGCCCCTGCAAAAGTTGGCTTTAAGATCATGCCTGTGGATTTACCTGCAGGTGAATAGACCGGTGGTGAACAAGGTGTATCTATCGGCATAAAGGCAATTCGAGATAATGTTTAGAAAGGTCTGTGTGATCAGCAAACTCTGCTCTCGGCGTATCGCGAGCAATTACGTCCACACAATCGAAGCCCGTAACAAACAGATAATGTACGACTGGTCCCGCAATTTCCTTCATCAAACCTAAAGGTGTGGGATATTCACTACCCTCAACAATTCGCGCAAAACTACCATCGATTCCGCGCCGGCGATCTGATTTCGTTTCGGTGCTTAGCCACGTCTCCTCGAGAACGCGGACGACCTCTACATCCTCGAAATTCACGACGAGGAACGGCTTTGGAGCACCTTTGACTTCCCAAATAAGGGTAAGGCGTGAGCGGTAAAACCGAACATGGCAGTTTTCAGAAACAGCTACTTCACGTTTGTCGCCTACATCAACACCGAGCCCGAGATCATACGGAGTATGGACAATATCATCGCTCAAGGCACCAGCACCGTATCGCGCGCCTCTTCCAGCATTGCAGGGTAATCCAGCGTGTAATGCAGCCCGCGGCTTTCTTTGCGCGCAAGCGCTGACATCACGATCAGCTCTGCCGATTGCAGCAGGTTGCGCAATTCGATGAGGTCGGTGGTCACGACGAAGCTGCCGTAATAATCCTCAACCTCGCGTTTGAGCAGTTCGATCCGGTGTTTGGCGCGTTCCAGCCGCTTTGTCGTTCGCACGATGCCGACATAGTTCCACATAAAACGGCGGATTTCGGTCCAGTTCTGTTTGATTACGACTTGCTCGTCCGAATCCGACACGCGGCTTTCATCCCATGGCAAAACGGCGGGCGGTTCTTTCAATTCGTCCCAGCGGGCCAGAATGTCTTCCGCTGCCGCTTCGCCAAAGACAAAGCATTCGAGCAAGCTGTTTGACGCCAGCCGGTTTGCGCCATGCAGCCCGCTTTCGGTGCATTCACCCGCCGCCCACAGTCCGGGCAGATCGGTGCGCGCCTGCAAGTCCACTACCACGCCGCCGCACGTATAGTGCTGAGCCGGCACAACCGGGATCGGGCCGGTGGTCATATCAATACCCAGCCCCATCAGTTTTTCATGAATGGTCGGGAAGTGTTCGCGCACGAATTCAGGCGGCTGATGGCTGATATCGAGATGCACATAATCGAGGCCAAAGCGTTTGATCTGATCATCAATCGCGCGCGCCACGACATCGCGCGGCGCCAGCTCCATCCGCTCTGGATCGTAATCCGCCATAAATCGGTGGCCGGTTTCGGGATGATAGAGCCGCCCGCCTTCGCCGCGCACCGCCTCTGTGATCAGGAAGTTTTTGACCTCCAGATTATAAAGGCAGGTCGGGTGGAACTGCATCATCTCCATATTGGAAGCGCGCGCACCCGCCCGCCAAGCCATTGCAATCCCATCGCCGGTCGCGCCGCGCGGTGCGGTGGAAAATTGATAGACGCGGCCAGCGCCGCCTGCGGCCAGAATGGTCGCGCGAGCGGTGTGGCGTTCGACCCGCCCGGTTTCCTCGTTCAGCGCATAGACGCCCCAGACGCGGCCTGCGGCGGAGAATTTTTCGCGGTGGCGGTCGGTAATAAGGTCGATGCAGGTGCGCCCCGCCAGCATGGTAATATTGGGGCTATCCTCGGCTGCTTTTAGCAAAGCGGACTGCACTGCCCATCCGGTGGCGTCGTCAACATGGACGATGCGGCGGTGCGAATGGCCGCCTTCGCGCGTGAGATGGAGCGAATCTGCATCGCGGTTAAACGGTACGCCCAGCTCGCACAGCCTGTCGATACTTGCAGGCGCGCGCTCAATCACGAATTCGACTGAAGCAAGGTCGTTCAGCCCAGCGCCCGCGATCATTGTATCGCGCACATGATCTTCAAACGTGTCGCCCGCATCCAGAACAGCGGCGATACCGCCCTGCGCCCAAGCAGTCGATCCGCCAGTCAGCGAACCTTTCGCCAATACCAGCACGCGCTTGGTAGTCGCCAATTCCAGCGCTGCAGTCAGACCCGCCGCGCCTGAACCGATGACAATAACGTCAAACTGTTCGCCGATGTAAGCGCGATTTTCAGAAGGATTACCCATGGCTGACGCAATGGCGCGGGCATCGCCGCTTAGCAAGTGTGCGACAGGCCCACGTGCAAATCAGGCACCAGAATGTGCTGGTAAAACTGGCGCGTAACCGCAAGCGGAGGCAAAGCGTGTTCAGAACGCCGTGAACCCCCGTATAGTTGATCTACCCCTAGCCATTTCCCTTAGGTGTCACCGCTGGAAAATGATATATAGAGGTGAGATCGAAACGCCTGATCGGTTCGATCTAAACAAGCTGCAATCTTTTAATTAGAGGCCGCTTAGTTAGTGATGTAAGTTAAATTTTAGGCAAGGGTCGCACCTTTTTATGTCGCTGATATCTCCAATTACTTGTCTTTTTGGGCGTCATAACCCTCAAAGACGCAACGTCGAATGGGATGGCCGCAATTATGTTGGCAATTGCCGGCACTGCGGCAAGGAAATTGAACGCGTTTCTCACCGAAATTGGCGAGAGCGAATGTCAGAAGCATCCTGAGCGCGGCTATCTTTGTGCGGCTCAGTCTGCGCCCTAGATTGCGGGTTAACACCACCCGCTCCGGCGTGAGCGCTCCTGCCAATTCACCGATCTGAGACGGGATGCGGTGCGGCAATTGGACCGGCCAGCTTTAAGGGTTCCGTACGCCCATCAAACCCGCCTGAATTCGCAATATCGATAAGGTCGCCTGCGTGATCGGCGTGCAAATGGGTCGGCAGGATCGCATCCGGCGCGGGCAGTTTGCCGAACGCCTCAATATTGCGCAGAAAGCTGCCTGACCCTTCGCCGATTGGCAGGCGCGGGTTGCCGTTAGCTCACAAAAGGTATGACGTGCCCGCGCGGTCGCCTGTTCCGCTTGTTTCGATGATTAGACGCCTGCGCTTGTCAGTTGCACGAACACATCTTCCAGATCCGCCTCTCGCGTGGTCACATCTTCTACCGTCAGGCCTTGTTCTTGCAGGATCGCGAGAACCTGGCCCGCGTTGAGCTGATCCTTGTTATACGTCACTTCGACCCCGCGAGGGCCGGTTTGTTCAACCTTGCTGAAAGCATCATGCGCTGGCGCTGCGGTCAGGTCATCGGATACAGTCACCACCACGATCTTTTCGCGCGCCATGCCGATCAATTCCTGCGTCGGCTTGTTTGTGATAAGCTCGCCGTGATTGATGATTGCGATGCGGTCGCACAATTCCTCAGCCTCTTCGAGGTAATGCGTGGTCAGAACGACCGTCACCCCTTCGCGGTTCATTTCGGTGACCAATTCCCACAATTGCCGGCGCAGCTCCACATCGACACCCGCGGTCGGTTCATCCAGCACAAGGATCGGCGGCGAATGGACCATCGCTTTTGCAACGAGCAGCCGCCGCTTCATCCCGCCCGATAGCGTGCGCGCATAGGCATCGCGTTTATCGGCGAGCCTGACAGCGGCGAGCAATTCTTCGCTGCGTCTGAGCGCGGCCGGGATACCGTAAAACCCGCCCTGATTTTCCAGCACTTCGTAAGGAGTGAAAAACGGATCAAACACGATTTCTTGCGGGACAATGCCAATGGCGCGGCTGGCGTTGCGGCGTTGTTGATCGATATCAAAGCCCCAGATATTGGCCGAACCACTCGTTTTGTTAACGAGACCCGCAAGGATGTTGATCAGAGTCGACTTGCCTGCACCATTGGGGCCGAGCAATCCAAAGATCGACCCTTCCGGCACATCAAAACTCACTCCGTTAAGCGCAAGCTTCCCCTCGGCATCTTCGCCCTTCGCCCCTTTGGGTGCGGCATAGCGTTTGACGAGGTTCTCGATCTGGATAGCAGGAGGGTTCATGACAAAGGGCAATAATGATGGCACGCGGCGGCGCAAGTCGTGAGTGACGCGTTAACCTTACCTATTGATCACCCAAACACGGTTTGCGGGTATCTCACATGGCGTGATAAACGATTCCATCTGGATCAAGCGAGCCAATTCATGGTTGCGCGTAGCGGGAACTGCTGCGCTGTTTGGGGCTGCATTTGCGGCCCCTGCGACCGCGCAGGCGCAGTCCAATGGCGGCACTTTTGAGAGCCGGGTCGGCTTGATCGACCCGCTGACGATTACGAAACTGTCGGACCTCGATTTCGGCGATCTTGTAGTGACGACTGCCGGAACCGTCGTCTTAACACCAACCGCAACAGCAACTTGCACCACGACCGGCGGCGTCATTCACAGCGCCGAATGCACGCCCGCGACTTTCGGCGGCTCAGGGCCAACCGGTCAACGTGTTCGCGTGCGACGTCCGATAGGGCGCACGATCACCCTGACCGGGCCCGGCGCAGACATGACGGTCACGAATATCACAATCAATGGTAATCCCACGCTCACCCCCACGCAATCGAACCCCAATTGGGAGCGGTTCACTATTGCCTCTGCAGATGGGACATTTTTCTTCCGCGTCGGCGGGACGTTGAATGTGAACGCCAATCAAACGCCGGGCGTTTACACCGGAACGTTTGATATTCGCCTCGATTATCAATGAATCCTGCGCACCAGCTTATAATCAGAGATTGAATTTGGTGCGGGCGGTCATTATCCGCTCAACACATGAACACGCACCCTCCTGAAACTTTGCTGGTCGGCACTCGCCGCGTCAGTTGCGACGGCGCCAGCGCCATTCGCGGCGGTGCAGGATATCGCTCCGCTGCACTGGGGCATCCGCGCATCTATCTTGAGATTGATGAACATGGCTATGTTGATTGCGGGTATTGCGATCGGCGTTTCGTTTTGAAGGGTGGCCCCGCCGACGGCGCCGATCAATCGGATCTGCATGACATCGCAGAAGGCAGCGATCCGGGCCATCGCTAGGCCGCTTCGTGCGCCATCGTAGTAAAAAGCTGGTTTTTGCGCGATTCTTTGCGCGATTTCAAAACAAACTTAACGCTCTGGCTGTAACCCAAAAAGCTATGATTAATTTGACATCATCCACGCGCGCGGCGTGCAAGCACCTGATGCTGCTTGTCACAGGACTGTTGCTGAGCCTTTTGCCTAGTGCACTCGTCGCGCAGGATTCGGTCGATGACGCTGAGGCACAGACATTCGTCGTCACGCCGCTCAGCTTTGTTAAGCAATTTGATCTCAATTACGGGAGCATCATTCCGGGCGACACCGCCGGAACTGTCGTGATGGATTCCACCGGAGCGGTGGTCACCACAGGCGGCGTCACCCAGATCAATGGAACGCAGCAGCCCGCGTTGTTTTGGGGATATGGGACATTTCGCCAAACGGTCCTGATCAATTCAGACTCCAACACCTATGTCCTGACCCGCGATGGTGGCAGCGAAACAATGATTATGGATCAGGTGCTTATCGGCAGTCGGCCACCGATAATCATCAGCACCAATCCGCGCCGGTTTCGAATCATCAATCCCGATGGCTATTTCTCGTTCACCATCGCAGGCCGCCTGCAAGTGGCCGCGAACCAAGCGCCAGGTGTCTACACGGGCGAGTTTACGATTCAGCTTGAATACGAATGATGGTCGCAGTCTAACCTGAGCCTGTACACAAAGCAGTCATCGCGCGTTCAGCGAAGGAGAGTAGCTTTGCGAAACAGATTAGAGGAGAGCGTCATGACCAATACCCTCAGCACACAGAATATTGCCTCAAAGGCGGTGCAGCGACTGTTGAAGCTAGCGTCTGCCAGTGCGGGTGTTGGTGGGTCAGCTGGTATAGCTGCGCTTGCATTGGTAGCGGCTCAACCTGCTTTGGCTGATGAGCAGGACGATGAAGCAAACACCGAAATGACCAAAGGCGAAGAGCGTCTTGCCAAGCTTCTCGAGGGGCGCGTTGCTGGCGAGCCGCAGAATTGCATCCGCAGCCGCTTTAACGACCAGCTGACTGTAATTGACGAGACCGCCTATGTTTATGGCAGAGGCAACACGATTTATGTTCAGCGCACCTCCGACCCCGAAGACATAGACAGCCACGACGTGCTTGTGTCCCGGCGGTTCGATGCCGGTCAGATTTGCCGTCAGGATGTTGTGACGACGGTCGACAGGTTTCAGGGCTTTTTCTCCGGTGCGGTCTTCTTCGCGGATTTCATCCCCTACACCCGGGTGGATGAGCCAGACGATGGCTGACCAGTAACCGCTGCTATCCTTGTTTCGAGGGACGCAACCCGGCGTCAATCGAGGCGGTTGCGGTTCGCAACGGCGATCCGTGCAGCAGGGTCAATCGCCCCGAATTATACGTGGATACCGGAGCGATGCGCGCGCCAAAATGCACGCCGCTGCGTCGACGCGCGTCAACCTTTGCGTCGCCATTGCATCATCAGGTGATGCGCTGAGGTGTTACCGAGTGCCCGCTGACATCGCATTCATCCGGGCGAGAATTTCATCCGCTTCGCTCATAATTCTGTCGATCAGTTCCTGACACGTCGGGATGTCGTTGATCAGGCCTGCAACCATCCCGCAACTCCACACGCCTGCATCCATTGCCCCTTCGGTCATGATCTTGGGGTAAACGCCTGCGACTTCTGGCAGAATGTCCTGAATGGTGATCGCGTCGCCCAGCTCTTTTTCTTTTTCAAGCAAGCGTTCGGTGGCTTCATTCGCCAGCACCCGTTCGGTGTTGCGCAGCGGGCGCATCACGAGGCGGGTATCCAGTTCCGAAGCTGCCACGATGGCGCGCTTCACATTTTCATGCACGGGCGCTTCTTGGGTCGCGATAAAGCGCGTGCCCATATTCATACCCTGCGCCCCCATCGCCAGGCTGGCAACAAGCGAGCGCCCATCGGCCATGCCGCCGCTGGAAACGAATGGGATTTCAAGTTCATCGGCAGCGCGCGGCAGCAGGATGAAGTTTGGAATATCGTCTTCGCCCGGATGCCCGCCGCATTCAAATCCATCGACCGAAACAGCATCGCAGCCAATGTCCTGCGCTTTCAAAGAATGCCGCACGCTGGTGCATTTGTGGATCACTTTGATGCCTGCATCTTTGAGCGGCGGGAGCAGATCGACCGGATTACGGCCCGCCGTCTCAACCACCTTAACACCGCCATCGATCACAGCTTTCACCAGTCCCGGATAATCAGGCGGGGTCAGCGTCGGTAGGATGGTCAGGTTCACGCCAAATGGCTTGTCAGTCATATCGTGACAGCGCGCGATTTCGTTAGCGAGCTTTTCGGGCGTGCCCAAAGTCAGGCCGGTAATAATCCCAAGCCCGCCAGCATTGGAAACCGCCGCCGCCATCTCGGCAAAGCCGACATAATGCATGCCGCCCTGAATGATGGGGTGCTTGATGCCAAACATTTCGGTGATTGCGGTCTTCATGCGGATTTCCTCTCGTCGCTTTGTCTATTTGCGCGCGAGACAAGCGTAATATGGGCCGTGGTGCAAGCGCGCTTTTGAGGGGGCTTTGCGTAAGCACTGCACGCCGTAGCGTCATGCCGAATATAAGCAGAAGATCGTTCCGCTACTTCGCCTTTGCAAAGGTCAGTAATATGCCTGCCAGGATCAGTGCACCGCCAATCATCAACCGCGTATTGAGCGGTTCGGACAGCAGCAAGATACCACCTATCGCCGCTACAACCGGCGTCGCCAACTGCACACTGGCGACCGTGGCGAGGCCCAGCCGCGGCGTCACCTTGTACCAGATGACGTATCCCAAACCTGACGTTAGAGCGCCTGCAATCGCCGCCAGCATCACGCCATGCAGGCTAGGCAATCCAGTATCGAACCAGAGCATCGGCAGAACCAAGACCGTGGCGATCAGGAAATTGCGCGCCGTGCTGCCGGTGGCATCCCCGCTGCCGCGTCCGATAATCGTGTAGATGCCCCATGCGATCCCCGCGATGGTCATCATCACAGCCGCACCAACACCAACCGAGCTACCGTCTGCGCTATCACTGGGCGCAAGCAGCACAATCAGCCCGCCTATCGCCAGTGCCATTCCCATCCAGCCAAGCAGCCGCAATTTCTCGCCGCGCCAATAGCCAATCGCGATGATCGTAGCCTGCACGCTGGTAAACAGGATTAGCGCCCCGATCGCTGCGCCAATGCTGAGGTAAGCCAGCGAAAACCCGGCAACATAAACCGCCAGTGACAGCGCGCCGGGAATGTCTTTGACGCTAGGCCGCCTGCCGATCAGCGGCAACAGCACGATGGCCCCGGCCGCCAGCCGAATGGCTGAGAACGCGCCTGCCTCGATCGCTCCATCCGCCAATGCGGCGCGCGCAAGCAGCGAATTGCCCGCAAAAGCAAGGATCGCGATACTAGCCAGAGCGAGTGTTATGGCGGGGCCGCGCACAGTTGTTCTCCTGAAGCAAAACTTTGGCGGTCAGATTGGCAGCCTCATGCAGCGATCCGACCGGTTTCACAAATCTCGCGCGCGGGGCATCCTTCGCAAAGCGCCTTGCGCGGCCGGCAATGCGTCTGGCCGAGCTTTTTGAGCAGCAAATGGTGCTCATCCAAATCGGCTGCGCTCCATTCTGGCGGCACGACTGGCATCAATGCACTGAAAGTGCGCGCTGTGTCCGCCTTTGCAGGGACAATGCCCATCCGCTGCATTATCCGCCGGTGGTGGCCATCAATTACCATCACGCGCCTGGCAAATGTGCTGGCGTTCATCACCCCGGCGGAGTTTTTACGCGCCACACCGGGCAGCGTCTCCAGCCACGCCATCGCTTCTTGCGTTGGCAGGTTGGAGAGATGCCGCAAATCCACCGCGCCGCGCTCTGCAATTATCGCACCCAAGCACTGGCTCAGACGCTTTGCCGCAACACTGGGAAAGGTCTGCCGCTGAAGCCGACCTTCTAGATCAGCCACGGGGACTGCTGCCACCGTTTCCCACGACCCATATTCTGCAATCAAAGCATCGGTGGAGGCGTTGGAAGCTGCGGTCTTAGTCTGCGCCCCTATCACCCCATGCACCAGGACCCACACAGGATCACGGCGCTTTTCAGGCGGACGGATGATGCGGCCAAATCGCTCGATCAAACACGTTTGCAACCGCCGTAATGTGTCCGTGCGAGGATCAGGGCCGAGTGGCAATTCCACGCTACTCGAACCTCGACAGCGCAAATTTACTGGCTGAGTTGGCCGCGAATGGCGCCTTGTGGAAATTCTGCGGTGTGGACGTTCACGTAATAATTGGAGAGACCTTCGTTGAAGGCCTGCTGTACCCAAGCCGTATTGGTGCTGCATCCGCGCCATCCGCCCTCGGTCGCGCTCATAAATGCCATGACGACCGGTCCATCTGTCCCCGCGGCGCCGCGATGAATATGCACGCCGGTGATCGGGCCCAGGCCTGATAGATCGTTGAGATCCCAGCAAACCCGCGTCAACTCGTCCGCAAAGCTAACCTCTGCAATTCCCGATCCATCCGGGTCGCCAGCATGCACCTCGTTCGAACCGCGTAGTTCCGCTGTATAGGTCGAAGATGTCCGTTCGGTATAAGCTTCCTCAATGGTTGCGCACGCGCCCAAGCTGAGTGCGGCAGCCCCCAAAACGATGGTCCTAGCTTGCATGATGTCACCTTCCTCTTGGTTGATACCTTGATCTTGATACGTTTCGTTCTGGCAGGCGTTCCAGCGACTTGCCAGCGACGCGATACTCTCGGCCGCGCAATAGCATACGTGGTTCGTATGCGCATCAGCCCTTAGGCTTTGCTGAACACGCCATCGCGAGCCTGGACAGAACCCGCCCTCTGCCAGCGGCAACCGCAATCGCGAGTGGCACAACCGCATGAGTGAATATCATAGGCATTCAGAGCGAACGCGATCCTTAACGTTGGAACGCGAGTGAGAAGCTTACCGGCACGACGGGAGTGATCGAAGTCAGGCCAGCGATTTCCTGAAGCTGAGCCAAACCGTCGGTCAGCTCAAACCGGCTGGCTTCGATAATGACTGGCGCATTCGACACGGCAAGCACCCGGTCAGGGCCAGCGCGTGTCACGGTGATTTCGGTTTGGAACGGTGCCTCAACGCCTTTCAGCGACAGCGTTCCGTCGAGTGTCTGCGTGGTGCTTTCGCCCACAGCCAACGCTTCGAATGCGGCGGGGTCGATTTGCGCGGTCACAGTCGCAGTCGGATTGTCTGTGACGACGAAGAAGATGTCGCGCATCCGCTCATTGCGAATATCTACCCCGGTGTCGACCGAGGCAAGATCTATCTCAATCGACGCTGCGCCATCGGCCGTAACCGAACCGCTGACGCTTTCAAACGAATTGGCCTCTGCAATTTCGCCCGATTTAATCGAGACATAGGACAGTGCGGAAGCGTCGCTATCGACGGTCCATGTGCCTGTCGTGAGCGATACAGGTTCGGCTGGCGCGCCAGAACAGGCAGCAACACCAAGAAGCGATGCGGCGGCAAAAATGCGAAAAGTAGTGGTCACGGTAGAGTCCCCAGTGCTGAATGCGTCGAGCGGTTGATTATCAGAACGCGGGGTGAGGGCAAAGGTTGTTCAGTTCCTCTGATCTCATTCCCACTCAATCGTCCCCGGCGGTTTCGAGGTGTAATCGTAGACCACGCGGTTGATGCCTTGCACTTCGTTGACGATTCGCGTGGCAACACCGGTTAAAAATGCCGCATCGAAAGGATAGACATCCGCCGTCATGCCATCGGTGCTGGTCACCGCGCGCAATCCGCACACGCTGTCATAGGTGCGGCTGTCGCCCATTACGCCGACTGTCTTGACCGGGAGCAGTACGGCGAAAGCCTGCCAGATTGCGTCGTACAGCCCGGCGTTGCGGATTTCTTCGAGATAGATCGCGTCCGCTTTGCGCAGGATGTCGCAGCGTTCCTTGGTGACTTCGCCGGGAATGCGGATCGCTAGACCCGGGCCAGGGAATGGGTGGCGGCCAACAAAGGCTTCGGGCAGGCCAAGTTCGCGGCCCAATTCTCGCACTTCGTCTTTGAACAATTCGCGCAAAGGCTCGACCAGTTTCATATTCATGCGTTCTGGCAGACCGCCAACATTGTGGTGGCTTTTAATCGTTACGCTTGGCCCGCCGGTGAAGCTGACGCTTTCGATGACGTCAGGATAGAGCGTTCCTTGCGCCAGAAAATCGGCGCCGCCGACTGCCTTTGCTTCGGCTTCGAACAGGTCGATAAACGCGCCGCCGATGAATTTGCGCTTCTTCTCCGGGTCGGTGACGCCAGCGAGGCCGTCAAGAAACTGCTCTTCAGCGTTCACCGCGACCAGTGGAATGTTGTAATGATCGCGGAACAGCGAGACGACTTGCTCTGTCTCGTTGAGCCGCATCAAACCGTGATCGACATAAACGCAGGTCAACTGATCGCCGATCGCTTCATGGATCAACACCGCTGCAACCGCGCTATCGACGCCGCCGGAAAGTCCGCAAATGACGCGGCCTTTCCCGACTTGCGCGCGGATTTCGTCGATCTTGGTCTTGCGGAATTCGGCCATGGTCCAATCGCCGGTGAGCCCGCAGACATGCCGCACAAAATTGGCAAGCAGCTTGCCACCATCGGGCGTGTGGACGACTTCGGGGTGGAACTGCGTGCCGTAAAATTTGCGTTTCTCATCCGCGATCACTGCGAATGGCGCACCGTCGCTGGTGGCGACGATTTCAAAGCCTTCTGCGAACTGAGTGACTTTGTCACCATGGCTCATCCATACCTGATGGCGCTCGCCCTCTTGCCACAGGCCATTGAACAAGGCGCATTTTTTGGTGACGGTCAGATACGCGCGGCCGAATTCGCCCCCTTCTCCGGTTTCATGGCCGGGACGCACTTCGCCGCCCAGCTGATGGCTCATCACTTGCTGGCCATAACAAATGCCCAAGATCGGTACGCCCGCTTCAAACAGGCTTTGCGGGGCGCGAGGCGATCCGTCATCAGGCACGCTGGCGGGGGAGCCTGAAAGGATAATGCCTTTGGGCTTCATCCGCCGAAACGCTTCTTCTGCCATGGTGAAGGGTGCGATTTCGGAATAGACGCCGGCTTCGCGCACGCGGCGCGCGATAAGCTGCGTTACTTGGCTGCCAAAATCGACGATGAGAATCGAGTCAGGGGTATGGTCTGCTTGCATAGGCGGAGCGTTACGTCAGCGCGCGCCGCGCTGTCCAGCATGCCGTAACGTCATAGCGCAATGTATCTACAGATGTTGCGACGCAGCATGGCCCGCGCGCGGAAAAAATGGCGGATTTTGGTGAATTTTTGGGAACCGATCATGCGGCCTTCGCATTTGCACAATGATCTTGTGCGCCGCACAAAGGCATCGGACAACATTCTTAAAGCCGCCGGGCGGCCCACTCAAAACCAACATCCTCTTCTTGACTTGGAGTTCTATCATGCGTTTCATCTTCTCTGCCATCGCTCTGACCGCTGCAGTAGCAGCCCCCGTCGCCGCTGCACCTGCTGACAATGGAACCGTCACTGTAAGCGTCGACATCACCGATATCGACCTCACCAGCGCAGAGGGCCGCGCCGCCTTGGATGCTCGCACCGAAGTCAAACTGCGTGAAGCCTGCACAATTCAGCAGAATTCGCGTTATCACTATGGCCGCGACGTCATTGATCAAAAATGCGTTGCTGATGCTCGCATTGCCGTGCTCGCTCAAGCTGAGCGCGTCGCCGCCGCAGAATTGCGCAGCGGCCGCGAAGTTGCCGCCAACTGAGCATAGCTTCGAACTTCAAAATGCAAGCGGCCGTTGGAGTGATCCAGCGGCCGTTTTGCGTTTGGCGAATTGAATTTAGGATAAACCATGGAGTATATGTTGCAAAACTTGCAATTAAATTGCGGGTTTTCGCATTTGAGTTCCATGCAATCGAACATAGATAGACGCCGTACCGCGCAATTAGGCACCTCTCCTCGTCCTAAACGCGGCGCATCGGCGGGAAACAAGCTGAAATAGCCCTCCTGCCAGTCTGCTTGCCGCTAGCGAGCAGCCAAAAATGAGCGCGCTTTTCTTGGACTGCGGTGGCTTCCAGCACCTTGTCCAACATCCCGAAGCCCGCTTGTGCAGCATTTCCTGCTGCGGCTGCTTATTCTGCTGTCGGTGCGAAGCCTCGAAGCGCCAAGCCCCCTCGCGGCGCTGCAGATCGGGACATTCGTACGAAGACACAGTCTATCTACGGCAAGGCAGCGAGCGAGACGCGGTCACCCACCCTCCCCCGAACGGTGGCCGCGTCTCCCACACGCTTTTTGCATTGTCAGTCTTTGTAGAGAAGTTCGGCCTTTTCGCGCAGTTCAGTTTTGAGCAGTTTGCCAATATGGCTGCGCGGCATTTCGCCGATTGTAAAAAGCGCAGACAGACGCTGCGTCTTACCCAGCCGCGCATTCACCGCCGCCATGACAGAATCCGCATCGCGCGCGCGCTCTTTCAGCACAACAAAGCCAATCGGCGTTTCGCCCCAGCGCTGTGATGCGATGCCCACAACGGCGGCTTCGGCCACATCATCTTCGCGTTCCAATTCGGTTTCCAGATCGCTGGGATAAATATTAAAGCCCCCGGAGATGATCATGTCCTTGGCCCGGCCAACCAGTTCGACAAAGCCCTGCTCATCAACCCGGCCAATATCGCCCATCCGCATCCAGACGCCATCGTCATTTGGGCCAGCGTTGGGATCAATCCACTGCGCCTCTGCCGTTTTGTCCGGACGGTTTTTATAGCCCGACATCATCGTGTGCGAACGGCCCACAAGATTGCCCGGAGTGCCAGGCGGCACTTCGCGGTCTTCGTCATCCAACACTTTCATCTCACTGCCCGGCGCGGGCCGCCCGACTGTGTGCAGTTTGTCAGGAAATTCATGCGCGGCGAGCAGGCAAACCACGCCGCCCTCGGTCATGGAGTAGATCTCCACCAACCCGCCCGGCATCCGCTTCAAGACTTCGCTTTTAAGCTCCGCCGAAAACGGCGCAGACGTGCAATATTTCATCGCGAGCGAAGACAGATCGTGATCGTCAAAACCGGGATGATCCATCAACCGCTGATATTGCACCGGGACCAGCATCGTCACCGTTGTTCGGTCTTCCGCGGCGTGGTCCAGCCAGCGTGCGCAATCGAACTTTCCCATGACCCTGATCGTGCCGCCAGCTAGCAGTGGCGCAAGAAAAGCAACCATAGTGGTGTTCGAATAAAGCGGCGTGGAGGCGAGCGAGCGGACATCAAGCCCAGCCGCCAGATAAGATTGCGCCGTCGCGCCAAATTGGCGCCAGCGCATTTGATGCGAATGGACGATCCCCTTGGGAATGCCCGTCGTGCCGCTGGAATAGATTATATTGAACGGATCGCCGGGCTTCGGCGTAAAATCTGGCGCTAGCGTTCCGGGAGGCGCCATCCAGTTTTCGGCCTCTTCCAATGGCACGCGGATCAGGTCCGCCATAAAATCCTGGCCGAGCTCTGCGGCCTTGTGGGCATCGATAAACAGATGCCGAGCGCCTGAATCCCTCGCCATGCCTGCCAGCTGCTCTGGCGAAGCGCTGGTGGTGAGCGGCGCGGCGACCCCGCCAGCGCGAACCGCTGCCAGAAACACCAGCGCGTAGTTGATCGAACTGGTGCCAAGGATCGCCACCGATTGCCCGCGCTCCAGCCCGGTTTCGACCAGACGCGCCGCCAAACGCTCAACCAAACCGATCAGTTCGGCCCACGCACAGTCGCCATCGTCATCGATCAGCGCGATTTTATCAGGGTGCGCCTGCGCCCAATCGCGCAGAATTCCGGTGTAAGAACCGAAGGGTTCGGAGAGCTTTTCGCTCATGATCTGATTGATATTGGGTATGGTCATCCGCCAAACCTTAGCGACAACTCAGCGTGCAGCAAGCGGTCAGAAAGTGGATAGGGTGCTAACAAAACTGCCAATTTGTTTAGATTTGTGCCCGAAGATGCGCGCAGATGAATCATGGCGCCTGAAATGAAATGCCGGAATTGAAAAGGGCGCAACGGAGAGGCTGCAATGCACAGTATAATCACGATTACACGCAAGGCGCTACTGATTGGAACGCTCTTGGCCGCGCAGCCGGTTCTCGCCCAAGATGACCGCAGCCCGGCGGAGGACGACACCAGTGGCGACGACGTGATCGAAATCACGCCAGACATGGCCCCCGGCAGTGTTTCCCGGCTTCTCAATCGCAGACAAGATCGGCGGTCTGCTAATCCCGATTCGGGTCCGCCCACCAGTAACCGGGTGGACGCGGGAAATTCCGCGCCATCGGTGCTCGCCATTCTTGCGCATCCCGATGATGAGATCACCATTGCCCCAGTGCTGGCACGGATTGCGCGCGATGGCGGCGATGTGACGGTCATTTTCGCAACCAGCGGCGATGCAGGGCCGGGTGTGAGCGGGCTTGAACCGGGCAAAGAACTCGGGTCCTTGCGCGAAGATGAAGCGCGCTGCGCCGCGTTTGCTCTGGGTCTGCCCGAACCGATTTTCTGGCAGCTTGGCGATGGGACGCTTTCGGATATGGCCCGCGACCCAGACAGCCCGGCGCGTGACATGAGCGCCCGCATCGCCTCCATCATCGACCTGCAAAAACCGCGCATCATTATGACGTGGGGGCCGGATGGCGGGTATGGTCATGCGGATCACCGTATGGTCAGCAATGCTGTGACGCAGATCGTCCAAGCAATGGGTACAGATCGACCCGACTTGCTCTACACAGCCGTGCCTGCTGGCGACCGCGCTGATCTACCGGGATTTGAAAACTGGGCGGTGACTGACCCGGCGCTTATCACAGATCGCCTGCGTTATCAGCTGGCCGACCTTGAAGCGACCCGGTTCGCAATCGATTGTTATCAAAGCCAGTTTGATGAAACCGCGCGGGCGTATTTGCCGGACCTTCTGCACCAAAATCTATGGCAAGGAATGGTCTATTTCCGGCTCGCTTTCGCTGCCCCATCCTAAACAACGGTAAGGGCGCTGACAGCTGCACAATTCGGGTGCCCATTCAAGCGGTGGAAAAGCCGCTGACTATCGCCTGAAAAGCTTGGGGTTTGGCCCCGCAGCGCCTATATAATGCGGATGGAAAATAACAATTCGAACACCCCCGCCAACCAAGACGACAGCCCGACCAAGAACGTGAAAATGGAAGGCGAATATGGCGCCGATTCCATCAAGGTTCTCAAAGGGCTAGACGCGGTTCGCAAACGTCCCGGCATGTATATCGGCGACACCGATGATGGATCGGGTCTTCACCACATGGTGTTCGAAGTTTCGGATAATGCGATTGATGAGGCGCTAGCCGGGCATTGCGACCTCGTCCTGATCGAACTCAACCCCGATGGCAGCGTCTCTGTCGAAGACAATGGCCGCGGTATTCCTGTGGGCATGCATAAGGGCGAAGGCGTCTCTGCGGCAGAGGTCATCATGACTCAGTTGCATGCCGGCGGTAAGTTCGAAAACACGTCAGACGACAACGCCTACAAAGTCTCAGGCGGTCTGCACGGCGTGGGCGTTTCGGTGGTGAACGCACTGTCTGAATGGCTTGAACTGGTGATCTGGCGTGATGGCAAAGAACACTGGATGCGCTTTGAGCACGGCGATGCGGTGAACAGTCTGGAGATTCGCGGCGACGCGCCCAAGGTTGAACAGAACCCAGACGACAATGGATTCAAAAAAGGCACGCGAGTCACATTCCATGCCTCGCCCAATACGTTCAAAAACGTGCTTGATTTCGATTTCGACAAGCTGGAGCACCGCTACCGCGAGCTCGCTTTCCTCAATTCTGGTGTGCGCATTCTGCTGCGCGACAAACGTCATGAAGAAATGCTTGAGCATGATTTGTATTACGAGGGCGGCATTGCGGCCTTCGTAAAGTATCTCGACCGCAACAAAGAGGCGCTCATCCCAGAGCCTATATCGGTGTCCGCGCAAAAGGACGGGATCGGGATCGATGTCGCTTTGGAATGGAACGATTCCTATTACGAAAACGTCCTGACCTTCACCAACAACATCCCGCAACGTGACGGCGGCACACATTTGGCAGCCTTCCGCGCGGCGCTGACCCGGACGCTGAACAATTACGCTGACCGGTCCGGCTTGATGAAGAAGGAAAAGGTCTCGCTTTCAGGCGAAGACATGCGCGAAGGGCTGACCGCGATTGTCAGCGTAAAGCTGCCTGATCCGAAGTTCGGCTCGCAGACCAAGGACAAGCTGGTTTCCTCTGAGGTGCGCCAGCCATTGGAAGCGCTGATGGGCGAGAAAATGAACGAATGGCTGGAGGAAAACCCGGCCGAAGCGAAATCCATCATCCAGAAAATCATCGACGCAGCCGCCGCGCGGGAGGCCGCAAAGCGCGCTCGCGAAATGAGCCGCAAGGGTGCGATGAGCATTGCATCACTGCCCGGCAAGCTCTCCGATTGCCGCGAACGCGATGCAACCAAAGCCGAACTGTTCCTGGTCGAGGGTGATTCCGCTGGTGGTTCTGCCAAGGGCGGGCGTGACAGCCAATATCAGGCAATCCTGCCGCTCAAAGGTAAGATCCTCAATGTGGAGCGAGCGCGTTTCGACCGGATCATTTCTTCAAAAGAAGTCGGCACGCTGATACAGGCGATGGGCACCGGCATCCGCGATGAATTTGACCTTGAAAAACTGCGCTATCACAAGATCGTCATCATGACTGACGCCGATGTTGACGGCGCGCATATTCGCACTTTGTTGCTGACATTTTTCCACCGTCAGATGCCGGAAATCGTGAGAGCCGGGCATTTGTTTATCGCGCAGCCACCTTTGTTCAAAGTCGCAAAGGGGCGCAGCGAGGTCTATCTCAAAGATCAAGGCGCGCTTGATCGCTATCTGGTTGATGCCGGACTGCAAGGTCGGATGATTGAGAGCGCAACCGGCGCACGGTCAGGTGATGATTTGCGCGCGCTGGTCGAACAGGCGCTGCGTTTGAAGAACCTGATGGCATTTGTACCGCGCAGGTATGATGCCGCGCTGATCGAACAGATGGCGCTGACCGGTGCCTTTGATCCGGCACTGACTGGCGACGCACGGCTCGCTCCGCTGACGAAAACCGCTGAGCGGCTGCAAGCCAACGATCCCGATGCTATTTGGTCTGTGGCCGTTCTGGAAAGCGGCACCGTGCAATTTTCGCGCAAATGGCGCGGCGTGACCGATGTTCACGAAATCGAGGCCCGATTCCTCAGCAGCACCGAAGCGCACAAATTGCACAGCCTCGCCGGTCCGCAGGCGGAGGCGTATGAAAGCCACGTCCGGCTTGTGAAGATGGGCGATGCGCCGGAAGAAGAAGCCGCGTCTGACATCGACGAAATGGAAGACGCAGAAGCCGCTCCAACAATTAATTCCGATGAAGCGATCTCGCGCCCCAGCCAATTGCTTGAGGCCGTGCTGGCCGCTGGCGGCAAAGGCCTCTCTATCGCTCGGTATAAGGGGCTGGGCGAGATGAATCCGGAGCAATTGTGGGAAACCACGCTCGATCCGGAAAATCGCATCTTGCTTCAGGTGAAAGTCGAAGACGCCGATGTCACTGACGAGATTTTCACGCGCCTGATGGGCGATGTGGTGGAGCCTAGGCGTGAGTTCATTCAGCAAAACGCCCTGAATGTCGCTAACCTCGACGCTTGAGCGGGCGATACTCTCTTGATGTTTGACGCGTGAAGCCCGACATCGAAAACTATGTCTGAGAAAGAACCAAACGACACAAGCGCGCTGGAACATTGGAGCTTCCTGCTCTTTCTTGCAGTCGTCTCGTTTCTATTCGTTTGGGTTGCATGGCCTTTCGCCGGCCCGCTGCTATGGTCAGTGCTCGCCGCGATCATGTTCCAGCCACTGTACAAATGGGCTGTTAAAAAGACACGGGGACGGCGCAACAGCGCAGCTTTGCTGACGCTGCTGATAATCTTCGTCGCGATTCTTCTCCCAGCGATCTGGATCGGCTCCATTGTGGTGGGCGAGACTTTGAACATGGTCAACGAGTTGAGCGACAATCCGATCGACCTTGCGCTGTGGTTCGACACCTTATTTTCGATGCTGCCTGCCACTTTGCAGCATTTCATGGCCGACAATGGCTGGGGTGACTTTTCATTCTTGCAAGCGCGGCTACAAAACATCTTGGGCGAAAGCGCCGGATTGATTGCGCAGCAAGCGGTATCAATTGGCAGCGGCGCTTTTGGCTTCGTCCTAAGCTTTGCTCTAGCTCTTTACGTCCTGTTCTTCCTGCTGCGCGATGGATCACGCATTGGTGAAACGATCCTTCATTCCGCGCCCATCGAACGTGATATTGCCGATCGGCTGGCGAAGCGGTTTCTGGGAATTGTGCGCGCGGTGATAAAGGGATCGGGCGTTGTCGGATTGGTTCAGGGGACATTGGGCGGGATCACCATGATGATCGCCGGTGTGCCCTCGCCGCTCTTGCTCGGCGTGTTGATGGCGATCCTTGCGCTTATCCCGGCGGTTGGAACGGCGCTTGTCTGGGCGCCGGTTGGCATCTGGTTGCTGGTGACAGGTTCGGTTTGGCAGGGGATTTTTGTGCTCGGTTCAGGCGCCATCATCATCAGTTCTGCGGACAATGTCCTGCGCCCCATTCTTGTCGGCCGCGACACAGGTATTCCCGATTGGATCATTCTGGTCACCACGCTTGGTGGGCTCTCGCTTGCGGGCTTTTCCGGTATCGTCATTGGGCCA
This sequence comes from uncultured Alphaproteobacteria bacterium, assembly GCA_963789155.1. GTDB lineage: Bacteria > Pseudomonadota > Alphaproteobacteria > Sphingomonadales > Sphingomonadaceae > Erythrobacter. Next base: position 28,026 of record CAWBJN010000019.1, read on the forward strand.
CTGGTTGCAGGATTGTTCCTTGCCAGCTGGTCGATCTTGCAAGAACAACGCGCTGAGGATGAAGAGGCCAAGGAGCATTATCGCACCCGCGTCGGTCCCGATGGCAGAGCGCGCAATCCAGCAGAAGGCTCGCTAGCGGACGACGCGGCGCCTGAAGTTCGGGAGGCCTGAGCCATGCGCTCTATCGTCGCACCGGGCAGTCAGGCGGAGCAGGTTGGCCGCTTGCTGCTTGCTGCGTTTTTGGTGATTGCACTGCCTTCGCTGCCGCTGGGCACATATCTGATCTATCCATTTGCGATCCTAGCCACTTGGTTTCACGAAATGGGCCACGGTCTAACAGCCATGCTGATGGGTCAGGATTTCGTGCAACTGCAAATTTTCCCGGACGGCTCTGGCGTCGCAGAAAGCTTGGTAGCGAATGACCTATCAGCCCCAGGCCGCGCGGCAATAGCCGCTGGCGGTCCGCTCGCACCCAGCTTTATGGGTGCTTTGCTCATTCTGGCCAGCGCGCATAAGAAGCTCTGGCGGCCTGCGCTTTGGTTTACCGCGGCGGCGATCTTTGCCTCGGTTATTATCTATGTCCGGTCAGCCACTGGCTATGCGGTGCTGCCGCTGGTTGCGGTGTTCCTGTGTGTTGTGGCGTGGAGGGCCCCATCGGGCGTGGCGCGTTTCACGCTGCAATTCCTCGGCGTGCTGGGCGCGATGAGCATGCTGCGCGACTTCAATTACCTCTTTACGCAGCGGGCGGTGATCGGCGGTCAGGAAATGCTCTCGGACACAGGCCAGATCGAGGCGTCGCTGTTTCTGCCGCATTGGTTCTGGGCGGCAATCATTCTTACAATATCGGCGGTGATGGTCGGGGCCAGCCTGAAATATGCGTTTTCAGACAAGCGCGGCTTGCCCCCGGCGCGGCCGCTTCCGGCCAATGTGCTGCAATTCAAACGCTCGTCTGATGAGAAGAAACGTCGCTAAGCCATCAGCGAAATTGCCAATCGCGCAGGGCTGCGCCCGCCTTTAGGCTAGGCATCATGGCGAATAGCGATCTCCAACTGCAGATACAGCTGCTCAGCGACAGGCTGGCGATTGAGCAAGTGCTTGCCCGCTATTGCCGCGGGATTGATCGGTGTGACGCGGATGAACTGGCGCAGGTGTTCACGCAGGACGCGCAGATTGACTACGGTGACGGACCCAAGCCCCCGAGCGAAACAATCGCCGGGCTGATGGCCGGGCTTGGCGGTATGAAGCTTACCCATCATAACATTGGCAATGTAATCTGCGAAGTCAGCGGGGGGAATGCGCGCTGCGAGACTTACTGCGTGGCGCTCCATATCTTGCCGGGCATTGGTGGAGCGCTAGAAGCTGAGATGCCAGAAACTGAAATGGTCGTCGGAGGCCGCTATCTCGATACGCTGGTCAAACAGTCGGGCGAATGGCGGATCGCAGAGCGTCACTATGTTATGGATTGGAACCGTCAGGGACCAGCCAGTATGGAAACGGCGGGCGCGTTATACGACACGCTTGCCCGGCGCGGCGCGCGCCATCCAGATGATCCGTCCTATGCGTGGTGGGCCAAAGGCCAGCGGCGTTAGGACGTAATGCGGAGCGTGTTGACGCCGCGCGCCGATGTACCGGTTTCCCCCGAAAGCCCGATAAAGATCGTGTCGACAATTTGCGCCAATTTTTTCTCGGTCAGCTTATCACCAAGCTGAATGAGCGCATCGGGCAAAGTGTAGTTCGACACCATCTGATTGATCAGCGACAGCGTTTCATCAATCTCTAACCCAGCAAAATAACCATCTGCCTGCGCCTGCACGATCACTTCACACAGATAGTGATCGGCGAGGTCAACATATGATCGCACCCGTTCAAAATTCGCCGCGCCCATTTCGCAAATGGTGGTGAAATATTCAGGATCATCGCGATATCGGTCGCGCGAAATCACAAACCTGCGGCGGAAAAATTCGTACATTTTGCGGTTGGCGGGGAGGTTGGCGTCAATCGCTTCCTCCATCACCTCCATATGCGGGGCGAGCCATGACTGCGCGATTGCATCAAACAAGTCATCGTAATCGTCGAAAATCTGGTCAAACCGGCTGCGCGACAATCCGCTTTCGGCTTGCGCTACAGTGTAGGAGATTTCGGTACCGCGTTCCTGCACAAGGTCGAGCACTAGGCGCGCGATCCGCTTGCGCTCCGATTGCCGGGCTTTTTCGTTTAAGACCATGGTCTGCGCGTCCTCTTCGCTGGCCCCATAAATAGGGCCCTGCCGGGTCCGCTTAAAGACATATGCTGGTTTTTATTCTGTGCGCCAACTTCGCAAATCAGCGCTTCGCTGTCTAAACGTCATTACGACCTTCGATAATCGCATGCGCTTGCGCTTCTAGCACTTTGTAGCGTTCCAGATCCGGAATTTTAGAACGAAACCATTCGGCGAGTTTCAGCAGGTCTTCGCCGTAATTGCCGCTGGGGATCATCGGCGGGCCAAAACCGATGACCATTCTTTTGTTGTCAGCAAAGGCCGGGACGATCGGCACGCCTGCTGCCTGCGCAATATTATAAAAGCCTGATTTCCATTTGCCGTCTGATTTTCGGGTGCCTTCGCAAGCGATCACCAGCGCAAGTTCTTCGCGCACCGCATATTCCGCCGCGACCTGCTCGACCGCGTTGGCTTTTTTGGTACGATCTATGGAGATTCCCCCCATATCGAGCATGAAATTGCGCATCATCCCCTCAAACAGCGTGTGCTTGCCCATGAAGTTGGGCTGCACATTCTCCTCGTGAGTGGCGCCTGCAAAAAACACGAAATCCCAGTTCGACGTATGCGGCGCGCCTGCGATCACATATTTCTTGAGATTCTTGGGCAGCGGTCCTTCGATGCGCCACCCCTTCCAGCGGTACAGGAACAGGATAATCCGGTTCACGATACGCGACAGCAGGCCGACATTGCGGGTTTCGTTGTGCTTCAAGTTTTGATCCCTCTCTTATGCGATCTTGCCCGCATCCGGGGAAGATACGCAAGCGAAAGTGTAGGAGTTTCATATCGCAAAGCTTGGCAAAGCCGCTTCTCCAAAGACAATAATGCTATATCCGACCGAAATGCCCAGAAGTTTGCGAGAGACGAATGCTGTCACGCCGATGGCGATTGAATAACCGGGCCACCGACGGTGATCAGATCCGCGTGCAATTGGCCGGAACAAGAGGCCAAAGCCGACGCCGCACGATTAATCGTCAGCAAGACGTCATAGCCGAGCAGTTTGAATGAAACGCATTACATCCTGAACACGCCAAATGCGGGCCGCTCTGCAATCGGAGCCTCCAGCGTCGCTGCAAATGCCAGCCCCAGCACATCGCGCGTCTGCACCGGGTCGATCACGCCGTCATCCCATAGCCGCGCAGTGGCGTAATAGGGGTTGCCTTCATCTTCGTATTTCTGGCGGATCGGGGCTTTGAAGGCTTCTGCTTCTTGGTCGGTCCACTTGTCTGCGTCGCGGTGGACTGTTGCGAGCACGCTGGCCGCCTGTTCGCCGCCCATCACGCTGATCCGGGCATTCGGCCATGTGAACAGGAAGCGCGGGGAATAGGCGCGGCCTGCCATGCCGTAATTGCCCGCGCCGAAACTACCGCCGATCACGACGGTGATCTTAGGCACCGTCGCGGTGGCTACGGCGGTGACGAGCTTTGCGCCGTGTTTGGCGATGCCTTCCGCTTCATATTTACCGCCGACCATAAAGCCGCTGATATTTTGCAGAAACAGCAGCGGAATGCGGCGCTGACATGCGAGCTCAATGAAATGCGCGCCCTTTTGCGCGCTTTCGGAGAACAGCACGCCGTTATTAGCAAGGATCGCGACTGGCATCCCCCAGATATGCGCAAAACCGCACACCAGTGTGGAGCCGTATTGCGCTTTGAACTCGTGAAATTCGCTGCCATCGACCAGCCGCGCGATCACTTCTTTTACGTCATAGGGCGCGCGAACATCATCCGGGATGATCGAGTAGAGATCGTCTGCATCGAACTTTGGCGGGCGCGGGTCTTTGAGTGCGATGTTTGTCGCCGCTCCTGTGTTCGCACCCAGATGGCTGACGATATCGCGTACGATGGTGAGCGCATGCTCGTCATTCTCGGCCAAATGATCGACCACACCCGATTTTTTGGCATGAAGATCGCCCCCGCCAAGGTCTTCGGCAGTGATTTCTTCGCCCGTCGCGGCTTTCACCAGCGGCGGTCCGGCGAGGAAGATCGTGCCCTGATTGCGGACGATCACTGTCTCGTCGCTCATCGCCGGAACGTATGCGCCGCCAGCGGTGCAACTGCCCATGACGCAGGCGATCTGCGGAATCCCCAGCGCGGACATATTCGCCTGATTGAAGAAGATGCGGCCAAAGTGATCGCGGTCGGGAAAGACCTCCGCCTGATGCGGCAGGTTCGCGCCGCCTGAGTCCACCAGATAGATGCACGGCAAGCGGTTTTCCTGCGCAATTTCCTGCGCGCGCAGGTGCTTCTTGACCGTCATCGGGTAGTAAGTGCCGCCCTTAACGGTGGCATCGTTGCACACGATCATCACCTGACGACCCGACACGCGGCCAATTCCGCAAATCAGCGAGGCGCCGTTGATGTCGCCTTCGTACATGTCATTCGCCGCCAGCTGGCCGATTTCGAGGAAGGGCGCGCCGGGATCGAGCAGCCGCTCCACCCGCTCACGGGGTAGCAGCTTGCCGCGGCTTTCGTGGCGCTCGCGCGAGCGCTCCGACCCGCCGAGAGCGGCTTGGGCGACGACATTGCGAAGGCCTTCGGCGAGCGCTTTGTTATGCGCAAAGTTGGACTTTGCGCCCGGAGCTTCGCGGTCGAGATTTGTTGTGAGGGTTGGTGCGGTCATTGGCCAATCAACTTCTTCAATGATGCGAGCAAACCATTCGAATTCTCTCTTCGTTTCGCGTTTCTACGAATTCTCTTGGCTGGCCGCTTCGTCGGTGCGTGGGTGTAAAGTCTTTGTTCTGGTTCGAGAGGTTTTGGTTCTGGGACCTTTTTGCCCTCCCAAACAATACTAATCAGGCACCCGAAGTTTTGATAATCCGGTAAGCCCCCTTTGAGTTCATGCAGATACGCTCTGGGCTGCAAACCAGCGTCCAAAAGCGGCGCAACAAGCTGAGCATTTTCGCGATCCAAATGTCCTAAACCTTCAGAGCTTAGATTAGTGACAAGGATCGCGTTCTTATCAAATTTGTTTTTTGGTTGGCGTTCCAGGAGAAGCTCTTCACCTGGTTTAGATTAACGGAGGAAATAGCCTGACGCGACTACCATCATCATTTGCGAAGCTCTCTCCACCAACTCAAGAGTTTCTTTCGAGGAAGCGCGTTCACCCCGCCGCCCCAATCAATTCGCGCCCGATCAGCATCCGGCGAATCTCATTCGTGCCCGCGCCAATATCCAGCAGCTTCGCGTCGCGCATGTACCGCTCGACTGGCCAGTCGAGCGTATAGCCCGCGCCGCCCAGTGCCTGAATGCTTTCTGCTGCCACGCGGAAGGCGTTCTCGCTCGACAGCAGGATCACGCCCGCCGCATCGAACCGCGTGGTTTGCCCAGCATCGCACGCCTTCGCCACCGCGTAGGTGTAAGCGCGCGCGGATTGCAGCGCGACATACATGTCGGCGACTTTGGCCTGCATCAGCTGGAAACTGCCGATGGGTTTGCCGAACTGTGTGCGTTCTCGCAGATACGGGATCACGGTGTCGAGGCAGGCTTGCATAATGCCCAGCTGGATGCCGGAGAGCACGACGCGTTCATAATCCAGCCCGCTCATCAACACGCCTACGCCGCCATTGACCGGCCCCATCACGCGGTCCTCTGAAATGTGGCAATCGTCGAACACCAGCTCAGCGGTTGGCGAGCCCTTCATCCCGACTTTCTCGATCTTTTGGCCGATCGAAAATCCTTCGTCGCCCTTTTCGACGAGGAAGGCGGTGATCCCGCGCGATCCGGCGCTGCCATCGGTCTTGGCATAGACAACCAGAGTATCGGCTTCGGGCGCATTGGTGATCCAGAACTTGGTGCCGTTGAGGACATAGCCGCCCTCTACCGCGTCCGCCTTAAGCTTCATCGAAACCACATCCGATCCGGCGGAGGCTTCTGACATTGCCAGCGATCCAACATGCTCGCCGCAGATCAGTCCCGGCAGATATTTCGCTTTTTGCTCCTTATTGCCCCAGCGGCTGATTTGGTTGATGCACAGATTGGAATGCGCGCCATAGGATAGGCCGAGCGACGCGCTTGCGCGGCTGACCTCCTCAACCGCGATCACATGTTCGAGATAACCGAGGCCCAGCCCGCCGTCTTCTTCACTCACAGTGATGCCGTGCAGCCCCAATTCGCCCATTGGTGCCCACAGTTCACGCGGAAACCAGTCATCGCGGTCGATCTTGTTAGCCAAGGGCATAATTTTATCATCAGCAAATCGGCCGACACTATCGCGGATCATTTCGGCGCTTTCGCCAAGCTGGAAATCAAATTGAGGGGTCGCTCGCATGGGGGTCTTTCATGTTTTATTTCAGGCTTTAACGGGTCGATACCCGCACCCGGTGATATGGTCTATGCATGCTTTAGCAAGCTACCCGAAGAACGCCAACGCCAGTGAAAATTTGGCGTAAGCTATTGAAGTCGCTCATAGGTCCGATTGACCTACCCCAACTTTACTGTATGGAAACCTGCGAAAGTCTCTGGAGCGCGATGCAAGGAGCTATAAGTTGAGTTTAAGCCAGCAACCTCTTTGGCCATCAGGCACTGCCCCTGCGGATATTTTCTGCAGCGATGACAGTCGCCTGATAGTGCTCGCCAGCTTTGATGCAGAAGCGCTCGCAGGGGATTTGGAACTCGCGCGGATCACTCGGTTTGCCGCGCAATTGTGCGGTGCCAGCAGCGCCGCTGTCAGTTTGGTGGAAGCTGAAAGACAGCGTTTTATTTCAAGCGTTGGTCTAGGCACAGACGCGACACCGCGCACCACAAGTATTTGTGCACACACGATGCTGGGCAGCGACCTTGCTCGAAGTTCTTGATGCGACGAGCGACCCCAGATTTGCCGATTTCTCATTGGTCAAAGCGCCCGGCGGGCTGCGGTATTACGCCGGCGTGCCTTTGGTTTCGCCGGAAGGCGCGCCGCTTGGATCGCTGTGTGTGATTGATGACACGCCGCGCACCGAACCGCTCACCGATCTGCAACGTGAGGGCCTGACCGTGCTGGCCGAAGCGGTGATGCGCAGGCTTCAGTCGCACCGCGAGGCTGCCACGGCAGGTACCAAGTTGCAGGCAAGTGCAGAGCGGCTGCGTTTTATGCTCGACAGCGTCCCCGATATTGCCTGGTCGGCAGCGCCCGGACCTGAATTCGACTATTTCAATGCGCGCTTCACAGAAGTGACGGGCGCGCCGCCTTGTAAGAGTGTCGATGACTGGCGCGCGGTAATCCATCCGGAAGATTTTGAAGCTTCCCTGGTCAAACTGGATGCCGCGATGAGCACGGCGAGCCTGTTTGATGATGAATGGCGCCTGCGGCAGGCGGATGGCAGTTATCGCTGGGTTCTTTCACGCGCCGTACCGTCGAGTGACAATCCTGAAACCGCGCGGTGGTTTGGCACGCTCACCGACATTCACGATCGGCAGTTGCTATCGCAAGAACGCGAATTGCTGGCGGGGGAGCTGGCGCATAGAATCAAGAACATTTTCTCCGTCATAACCGGCTTGGTCGCCTTGCATGCCCGCGGGAAGCCGGACCTTAAGCCGTTTGCCGATACTCTAGCCGATCACATTCGCGCTTTGTCGCGGGCGCAGGAATTTGCGCTGAAGATTGATGCGCGTCCGGAAGAGAATTTGCAGGAATTGCTAGCGGTGTTGATGGCCCCGTACGGCGTGCCCGGTCACAGCGCAGTGACGATTAGTGGCGAGAATGTTCAGACCGGCGTTCGGTCCGCAACGCCGCTTGCACTGGTGTTCCATGAACTGGCCACAAATTCGGCAAAGTATGGCGCATTGAGCGTCGCCGAAGGGACGCTTTCGATTGATGTGTCGCTGGAAAATGAGATGGTGCACATCGCGTGGCGCGAACGCGGCGGTCCGGCAGCGGCACCCCCCACAGAAGCGGGCTTTGGATCACGATTGGTAACGATGGCGATTCAGAACCAACTGGGCGGCAAAATCGTTCAAGACTGGCTTGAAACCGGGCTTGCGGCTGATATCACTATTCCAACCGCTCGTCTGGAGCAGTAGGCTGGGCGAGCTGCCGAAGGGCTTGGCGCAGGCGCGTTTGGTCACTAGGTTCAGATTTGAGGGACAAATCTGATCACACCACCATCAATGAACGAAGGCGCTGCGAGCGCAATCCTGACTTTCGAGGGCGCAGAACGACGCTATGGCGACGTTATCGCAGTGAGCGGCGTGTCCTGCGATATCGAGGCGGGCAGTTTTGTCGCGCTTGTCGGATCGTCGGGCTCGGGCAAATCGACACTGCTGAAAATGGTCAACACTCTGGTAACGCCCAGCGGCGGGCGCGTGTTGTTTGGTGGGGAAGATGTCACCAGCTTTAAGCCTTCAACCTTGCGCCGCCGGGTCGGATATGTGTTTCAGGGAATAGGCCTGTTTCCGCATATCACCGTGAGCGAAAACATCGCTATCGGTCCGCGCCTCACAGGCGAAAAGCTCTCGGCGCAGCGCATTGCAGAGCTGCTGACACTTGTAGAGTTAGAATCAGATGTTGCGAGCCGAATGCCCGATGCCTTGTCCGGCGGACAGCGGCAGCGGGTCGGCGTGGCGCGCGCTTTGGCAGGCGATCCGGAATTGCTGATTATGGACGAACCGTTTGGCGCGCTTGATCCAATCACGCGCGATGCTTTGGGCACGAAAGTGCGCGAATTGCATGAGAAACTAGGCCTCACCACGATCATGGTTACGCATGATATGGCAGAGGCGCTGCTGCTTGCTGACCGCGTGCTGGTGATGTCGCATGGCGAATTGGTGGCGGATCACACCCCGCATGAATTGCTAGCCGGGTACGGCGGGGACATTGCGCAGGGTCTTGTCGCGGTGCCGCGTCAGCAGGCCGAACGGCTCGCCGCGATGGAAAAGTCGGGGGGCGCGCCGTGATCGAGATTTGGACCATTCTGCTTGGTTTAGGGGACAAATTCGCCGCTCATATCGTACTTTGCGCAAGCGCGATTGGTCTGGGTATTCTGGTGGCTTTGCCGTTGGCAGTGTGGGCCAGCCGTTCGCCGACGGCTTCCCGCTTTGCGTTGGGTTTTGCGAGCCTTGTCCAGACCATCCCGGCGCTGGCTCTGCTCGCGCTGTTTTTTCCGATCTTGCTGTCTTTGCGTACGGTGTTTGGTGAGGACTTGCCTACGCTTGGCTTCCTCCCCGCTTTGCTGGCATTGGCGCTTTACGCTTTGCTGCCGATCCTGCGCAATGCGGTGACGGCGCAGGCCAATCTCGACCCCGGCGTGTTAGAGGCGGCTGACGGTGTCGGTATGACCAAATGGCAGAAACTTGCACTGGTTGAAGCACCCTTGTCCGCGCCTTTCGTGATGGCGGGAATCCGCACAGCGAGCGTCTGGACCATCGGGGCCGCGACGCTTGCCACCACTATCGGCCAGCCCAGTCTGGGCGATCCGATCTTTGCTGGATTGCAGACGCAAAACTGGGCGCTGGTGGTCGCAGGATGTCTCGCCAGCGCCGGGCTCGCACTGGTAGCGGACTGGCTGTTGTGGTGGATCGAGCGCGGGTTGATAACGCGCAATAGGTGGCTCTATGGCAGCGCATTGGCCGCCGTGGCGCTGGGGATTCTGGCCGCGCTCGCCGCACAATCGCGGGGCCATGATGAGGACACGATCATCATCGCATCCAAGCAATTTTCTGAGCAATATATCCTCGCGCAATTGATCGGATCGCAGCTGGAAGCGGCAGGATATTCAGTCGAATATCGCGACGGTTTAGGATCAGCGGTGGTGCACAGCGCGGTGGCTTCCTCCAGCATCGACATATCGGTCGATTACACCGGCACAATCTGGACCAACGAGCTGGACCGGACCGACAATCCGGGCCGCGAGGTCATGTATGATACGATCGTGGAATGGGAGCGTGAAAACACCGGGGTGCGCGTGCTGGGCCGCCTGGGTTTCGAAAACGCCTATGCCTTTGCCATGCGAGAAGATCGTGCGGCTGAGCTTGGTGTGACGTCTCTTGGCGAATTGGTGACATTTGCACCAAGTCTCACAGTCGGCGGCGATCCGGAGTTTTTCGAACGCCCCGAATGGATCGCGGTGCGCGATGCTTACGGGATGCGCTTTGGCGAAACACGCAATTTCTCGCCAACCTTCATGTATAACGCTCTGCGTTCGGGCGAGGCTGATGTGATCAGCGCCTACACATCTGACGGGCGGATTGCGGCGGACCGGCTGGTGGTGCTCGACGACCCACGCGGCGCACTGCCCAGCTATGACGCGATGCTCATGATGTCGCCGCGCATTGCTGAGAATGAAGCGGTCGCCCGCGCGCTTGAGCCACTGATCGGGGCGATCTCTGTCGAAGCCATGCGAGAAGCCAATTACGCCGTCGACCGCGAAGGCGAAGGCAAGCTCAGTCCCAAGGATGCAGCGGCACAACTGGCCCGCGCTATTGGGCTTGAGTAAGGTCCGGAACCGATCCGAAGCGCGATGCGGCCAGTCCTTTGAGCGTTACCTTGCTCTGCGCCACGTCTGTGCTTGGCAAAATGGACCAATACAGCCGCGCACTTCAATCGTGTTCGCACCCGTGCGGCGGATAACTGAACGATAGGTCTTGCCCGTGTTCGGGTCATAAATGCGCCCGCGCCACAGATCATCTTCCTCTCGGAACTGCGTCAATATTGGCAGGCCGAGCAAGCGGCGGTTTTTCAGTCTGTCATCCGGATTGTAGATATCGCGCTGATCTTGGCCATCAGGCGGTGTGACCAGAAACCGCGCAATCGTGCCGCAAGTGGTGTTGCCGCAGGGTTTAATCTCAACAATCGCATCGCGGTCTTCAGTGATCCAGCGGCCCGCAATCGTCTCCGCAGCAGCAGCCGGTGTGATGGAGAGCATCACCCCTGCAATCATCGTCACAAGGCCCAGAATTACGCGTGCAATCATTCAAAATCTCCCGAGACACTAATGCAATACGCGATATTCGCCCAAACGGTTACGCCAACGTCAGTCAAACCCGACTCCGATGGGCCAACGCGGCCCGCACACGCCCAGCACCTTGAACAGCATACCCATCTGCGAATCCAGCACCAGCCGATCATATTGACGCTTGAGCTTATCGGTTTCTGCCGGGTTCTTGCGCGCTAGCGCCTCATGGCGGACATCGATCCCCATTTGGCGCAGCCACTCGCCCTGCATTTGCAGACCCATGACATCCGCGCCATTCTTTTCAGCGACGTCTTTGAGCAGCTCGAAATCGACATGCGCGGTCAGATCGGCTTCTCCCGGATGGGTCAGCACATCGACCTTTTGATGATCCTTGAGCGCCTGCAGAGTCGATCCTGCTCGCAATTCGAACGAGCCGTAATCAATGATTAAAGCGGCGCCGCCTTGCTGTTTCAAACGCTGCGCAATCTCGGTCATTACCGCTACAGCCGCTGGGCTGGTTTCGATCATCGTGCCTTGAGAGGCGCTTTTCCAGCTTTTGGGCACGATCGTGTCCATCGGTGTATCGCCGGCGACAAAGGCCAAGCTCGCCCCCCTCCAGCCCGACCATGCGCTCATGCCAACCGTTCGCAGATCGCACGAGCTGATGGATCGGCAGCGCGTCAAAGAATTCGTTGCCAACAATCAGCAGCGGCGCGTCGGTCGGCAGCGTTGAAAGGTCGTCGTGATGGATCGCATCAGGAAACGCCTCGCGCTGAATTTTGCGAAGAGCGGTGGAGGTTTCGACAAAGTGGATTTGTGGGTCCAGTTCATACCGCGCAGCCGTGCGCAACGCATCGCTGGTAAGCGTGCCGCGTCCTGGCCCCAATTCGACGAAATGAATGCGTTTGCGCGCACCCATCCGCACCCAAAGATCGGCAAACCACAGACCGATAAGCTCGCCAAACATCTGACTGACTTCGGGCGCAGTGATAAAATCGCCCTCTTCACCCAGAGGATCGCGGCTGGTGTAATAGCGCGCATTGCTCTCTGCCATGAAGTGCGTGAGGCTGATCGGGCCGGTCTGGCGGATGAGGCGCCGGAACGTCTCCCCCAAATCGGCAGGTGGCGATGGTTCTGGCTGCTCTGCCTGCTCTGGCTGCTGTGGAGCGCTGGTCGGCGCGGGATCTGCTGACGGTTCGGGCTTGGGATCAGGGATTTTGGCCGTTGCCGCAGCGCGCTTGGCAGCAACACCGGCGGCTTTCTTAGCCTGGGCTTTGGCGGCCTGAGTTGCCTCTTCCTCGGCTGCTTTTACTGCAGCTGCATCTGCTTGCGCTTTGGCTTTGGCCTCGGCCTTTTCTTCAGCCTCTCGCTTGGCTTTGAGTTCAGCATCCTTCTTGGCTTTGGCTTCCGCCTCACGCTTCGCTTTGGCCTCAGCGGCGGCTCGAGCTTTCTCTTCGGCGTCTGCTTTTGACCGCGCCTCGGCTTCCTTCTTAGCCTTGAGTTCTGCTTCAGCCTCAGCCTTGGCCTTGGCCTCCGCTTCGATGCGAGCTTTCTTATCGGCCTCGGCCTTCGCTTTGGCGTCAGCGGCGGCTTTCTTGTCGGCTTCCCGCTTCGTCTTGGCTGCTGCAGCCGCAGCCAGTCGCGCTTTTTCCTCAGCCTCCGCTTCGGCGCGCATCTCGGCTTCGGCTTTGGCTTGCTTTTCGGCCTTGGCTTTTGCTTCCGCATCGCGCTTCGCTTTGGCGTCCGCTTCTGCCTTGGCCTCCGCTGCAAGGCGCGCTTTTTCTTCCTCCTCGGCTTTGGCGCGCGCTTCGGCTTCTGCCTTCGCTTTTGCGAGCGCTTTGGCCTTGGCCTCTGCCTTTAGCTTTGCCTGTCTTTCAGCCTCTGCTTTCGCTTTGGCTTCTGTTTCAGCCTTCAGCCGCGCTTGCTCTTTGGCTTCTGCCTCAGCCTGGGCTTTCGCCGCTGCCTCTTGGCGTGCCTTCTCTTCGGCGGCAGCTTTCGCTTCAGCTTCTGCTTTGGCCTTGGCTTCAGCCTCTAGCTTGGCTTGCTTTTCGGCCTCCGCTTTGGCCTTCGCCGCTGCCTCTAATCGCGCTTGTTCCTTTGCCTGCGCCTCAGCTTTGGCTTTGGCTTTGGCTTCGGCTTCTATGCGCGCCTTCTCTTCAGCAGCAGCTTTTGCCTCTGCCTCAGCTTTTAATCGCGCCTGCTCTTTTGCTTCTGCTTGTGCCCTGGCATGTTCTTCGGCCACTTTCCTCGCGGCCGCCTGCGCATATGCCGCTGCACGCGCTTCATCCTCCGCCTTGGCTTTCGCTTTGGCAGCAGCGCTGTCCCCCGGTGAACTTCCAATGATCAAAGACCCAGCAACCGCAGGACCCATGGTGACAGGCCATGCGTCGAAGGGAACCACTGTCGTGGTCCCGTCCGGCTCGATCAGCCGCAAAGTGCGGCTCCAACTTTGGCTTGATGCGGGCGGCTCTACGCCGCGGCTGGATTCGCCTCGCCCGTGCCCACGGGTTTCCTCGTCACGGCGTAGATCGTGACAATCAATCCAATCAATATCAGCGGTATTGTTAGCCATTGCCCCATCGATAGTCCGGTTTGCGCAGCAAAGTCAGCCAGTTGTGCATCAGGCTCCCGGAAAAATTCGTTAACAAAGCGGGCAATTCCCATTCCAAGCGTGAAAATTCCCACCAAAAGCCCCGGCTTGTAACGGGCATTTGTCTTCCAAAACAACAATAAGAGCACAATGAGCGGTACCAACCCTTCGAGGCCCGCTTGGTAAAGCTGGCTTGGGTGGCGCACAATTTCGCCCGCTCTCGCGTCAGGAAAGATCATACCCCACGAAACATCAGTAGCTCGGCCCCACAATTCGCCATTGTTGAAATTGGCAAGCCGCCCCAGAAACATGCCCATCGGCACGCTGACCGCGATATAATCACAAACGCGCAGGAAATTGAGCTTGTCGCGCATCGTCACAAATACGATCGCGACTATCACGCCAACCAGTCCGCCGTGGAAGCTCATCCCGCCATCCCACATGCGCAGCAATTTCCAGCTGATGAACCCATCACCCGAAAAGTCCGTAAAAGCGCTTGGGATGCCGGTGTCGCCGCCTGTGTAGAACGCGGCGTAACCCAGCCTTCCGCCCAGAATCACGCCAAGCGTGCAATAGAAGAAGAGATCGTCTGCGTGGCGTTGAGCCATGGGCGCGCCGGGTGTCTTAAGCGCCTTTGATGTGTGCCAATAGGCGAAGATCACCCCAATCAGATAGGCCAACGAGTAAAATCGCAGCTGGAAGCTGCCGATTTCAAACAGATAGGGCCTTTGCCCAAGGTCGGACCAATATATGGGATCTGCAACGCCGCCGCTTGCAGCAAGTAGTGACAGCACGAAAGGAACCTCTTAGTAAACATGACAAGCCTTGGCGGCGCGTCGTCTGTCATGGCTATTGGCACAGCGGAGACTTCTGGGGAAGCCTCGCAAATTGTCATAGCATTTCACGATGCCGCAATCCGTGCTGCGGCGACAAGCATTCTGACCCCGCAAACCGGGGCGATTTAAGGAGAGATAAACGCATGCCCACCCAGCTGGACACTGCGCTTGATGCGATCATGGCGGAATTGACCAAAGAAGGTCAGCCATTTCACACCACGCCCACCACTATTGGCGGGGTGGAAATGCCCGCCTTCACAGCCGCACCGCCAACGCTTGCGCATTATTTCGCGCATTTCTGCAACGAGCATAAAGACGTGGAATTCATCGTGGATGGCGATCTGCGCATGACCTTTGGTCAAACCTATGCTGCCGCTGTCTGCGTTGCAGAAGGTCTTGTGACCAAACATGGCGTCGAAAAAGGTGACCGGGTGGGTATCGCGGCGCGCAATTCAGCCAATTGGATGATCGCCTATATGGGCATCGCCATGGCAGGCGGCTGCGTGACACTGCTCAACGGCTTTTGGTCGGGTGATGAACTGGCTTACGGTATCCGCCTTGCCGAGTGCAAAATCGTGCTTGCGGATGCTGGCCGGGCCAAACGTTTGGAAGGCACTGACCATTCTGCACAGCTCGTGATGATTGAGCATGGCTCCCCGCCAGAAGGTCTTGCGAACATCTGGGCCGCCCCTTCCGATCAGGCGAGTTCGGTTGCAATGACTATGCTGGGTCATCTGGGTCCAGACGATCTTGCCACCATCCTCTACACCTCAGGTTCGACCGGCCAGTCGAAGGGCGCCTATTCAGACCATCGCGGCGTGATTACGGGCGTGATGAACTACGTCGCCCAAAGCGCGATGGCCAAATTGCTTATGGAAAGCAAAGGCGAAGACATGAGCGCGCAGCCTTCCGCTTTGGTCGCGGTGCCGCTGTTCCATGTTACCGGCGAAGTGCCATTGTTCCTCCAATCCTATGCCATCGCCCGCAAACTGGTGCTGATGCCCAAATGGGACGCACGCGAGGCGCTGCGTCTGATGGATGCTGAAAAGGTGACCTATTTCGTCGGCGTTCCGCTGATGAGCTATGAAATGGCAACCCATCCAGACCGCGATCAATTCGACCTGTCGGCCTGCAGAAGCTTTGCTGCTGGTGGCGCACCGCGTCCGCTGGAACATGTCACCAAGATCAAAGACGCCTTTCCCGGCGGCTTCCCGATCCTCGGATATGGTCTCACTGAGACCAACGCGGTTGGCTGCGGCAATTTCAACGAGAACTACATCGCTAAGCCCGGATCGACCGGCAAGGCGTCTAAACCAATGGTCGAACTCGCGATCCTTGATGATGATGGCAACCATTTGGAACAAGGCGCAGTGGGCGAAGTGTGCATTCGTTCGGTCGCCAATTTCCGCGGATACTGGAAAAACGAAGAAGCGACACGCGACGCCTTCACCGATGAACAATTCTTCCGCACTGGCGATCTTGGGTATCTCGACGAAGACGGATATCTCTACATCGTCGACCGCAAGAAGGACATTATCATCCGCGGCGGCGAAAACATCTCCTGCATTGAGGTGGAAGACGCCGTTTATGCGCATGATGACATAAGCGAATGCTCTGTCTTCGGCTTGCCCGATGATCGGATGGGCGAGGTGCCTGCGGCTGTGTTCCGCGTGAAAGAAGGCCGCGATGCAATTACTGCGGCGGACCTGCGCGAATTTCTGCTGTCGCGCATCGCTCCGTTCAAGGTTCCGCTTGAACAGCATATCTGGGTGACCACCGAATCGCTTCCGCGGCTAGGCACTCAAAAAATTGACAAGAAGAGCCTGCGCGAGGCGTATACGAAGCATCTCGCTACAGCGTAAAACTGTGATTCTTGCAGGCACTTAATTTGAGAGGAATGAAATGACTGACTGGAGCCTGCCCAGTCGGCGTGTGCCGCGCCAACGCGCGATCATCAACCGGCGCGAATTGACAGATATTATTGGTTCCTTGGCCGTTGAACACGGTGACAAGGCGCGTCCGCCGATCCTGAAAGCATTGCAAGACGCGTTGGAAAATGGGCGCGGCGAGCTGGAGACGCGCTTGGCGCAGAAGCCGTCTGCCGGGCATGAAATCACGCTTGGCTATGCGTTTCTGACCGATCAGCTGATCCGCGTGATCCACGATTACGTCACCACCCATGTCTTCCCACCCCGCAATCGCACAACTGCAGAACGCCTCGCGGTGATGGCAGTCGGCGGATATGGCCGCGCGGAAATGGCGCCGCAGTCCGATGTCGATATCGCATTTATCACACCGATCAAAAGCTCGCCCTGGTGTGAACAGGTGATCGAAGCGATGCTGTATCTGCTGTGGGATCTGGGTCTGAAAGTCGGCCATTCCAGCCGCAGCGTTGCCGATACCATGCGTATGGCCAAAGAGGACCTGACCATCCGCACTGCGCTGCTGGAAGGGCGGCTCGTTTGGGGTGATCAAGACGTGTATGCCGAAGTGCGCCAGCGTTTCTGGGCTGAGGTTGTTCGCGGGAACGAGCGCAAATTCCTCACGCAGAAGCTCGAAGAGCGTAATCAGCGGCACAAGCGGATGGGTGACAGCCGTTATGTTGTCGAACCCAATGTGAAAGAGGGCAAAGGCGGGCTGCGCGATCTGCAGACATTGTACTGGATCGGCAAATATATGCACCGCGTCGACAGCGCTGCGCAACTGGTTGATGTCGATCTGCTGACCAGCAGCGAATATCGCAGTTTTCGCCGCGCCGAAGGGTTTCTGCTCGCGGTCCGGTCGCACATGCATGTCCTGACAGGCCGAGCTGAAGACCGGCTGACCTTTGACCTGCAACGCCAAGTGGCTGAACGCATGAATTTCGCTGATCGGCCGGGCAAAAGCGCGGTCGAACGCTTCATGCAATACTACTTCATGCAGGTAAAGCGCGTGGGCAGCCTGACCGGAGTGTTCCTGTCTCACCTTGATGACGAATACGCCAAGAAACGCGCACGCAGCGGGTTCTTCGCCGGATGGACGGCAAAACCGCGCACCGTCAAAGGCTATGTGGTGGAAGGTGGCCGTATCAAAGCGCCACGCGACCGCTGGTTCGTCGATGATCCGGTGCGGTTGATTGAGATTTTCCAGCTGGCCGAAGCCGAAGGGTTGGAGGTCCACCCTGAAACAATGCGTCAGGCGGATCGCGATTCCAAGCTGATAGACAAGGCCGTGCGCAAAGATGCCCGTGCCAATGCGCTGTTTCTGGAATTGCTGGGCGGGCGCAAGGATCCGGAAAACGCGCTGCGATGGATGAACGAGGCGGGTGTTTTTGGGCGCTTTGTGCCCGATTTTGGCCGGGTCAATGCGCAGATGCAGTTCGACATGTATCACCACTATACGGTCGATGAGCACACGATCCGCGCAATTGGCCTGATGAGCCAGATCGAACGCGGCTTGTTAGAAGACGACCACCCGCGCGCCACCAAACAAATCCACCGCGTGGCCTCGCGCCGGGCTCTTTATGTCGCGGTTTTGCTGCACGATATCGCTAAGGGACGCGGCGGCGATCACTCCGTGCTGGGAGCGGATGTGGCAAAGCGGCTGTGCCCGCGATTTGGGCTGGATGAGAAGGAGACCGAGCTCGTTCAATGGCTTGTGCTGCAACATCTGCTGATGAGTTCCACCGCGCAGAAACGCGATCTGACCGACCCCAAGACAATCGAGGATTTCGTCGGCGAAGTGAAGTCCGTCGACCGGCTGCGCAATCTGGCCATCTTGACGGCGGTGGATATCCGCGCGGTCGGGCCGGGAACGTGGAACAGCTGGAAAGGGCAGTTGCTCGGCGAACTTTACGACGCTGCGCAAGAACGCATGCGGCTGGGTCACAAGCGCAAGGGGCGCAGTGCACAGGTTCAGGCAAGGAAGGATGATGTCACAGCGGCACTGGGCAGCGACGCACGGCTGGTGAAGGATGTGGGCGATCTGCTTGGTGATGCCTATTGGATTGCTGAACCCGAAGATATCATCGCCAAAAACCTCGTGCAATATGAACGCGCCCGCGAGATTGACGACGACCTCTCAATCCATTGCGAGGTTGATGAAGAACGCGGCGCTACGCTTGTCAGCGTCATCGCCGCCGACCACCCCGGCCTGTTTTATCGAATCGTCTGGCGGCATCCATCTTGCAGGTGCCAACATCATTGATGCCCGCATTCACACCGCAATGAATGGCTATGCATTCGACAATTTCCTTGTTCAGGACTTGCACGAACGACCCTTACGCGAAGCCAGTCAGATTGACCGATTGAAACAGGGTATTCGCGATGCGTTGCTAGCGAATATTGAATTGGTGCCAAAACTTGCCGCTCGCCCTCTGTCGCATTCGCGCGCGAAGGCATTTGCAGTCGCTCCCAATGTGAATTTCGACAATTCGGCATCCAACCACTTTACCGTGGTCGAAGTGACCGCGCGCGATCGTCCGGCGCTTCTCAACCGGCTTGCCTATGCGCTTTATAAAGCGAACGTGATCGTCCAATCCGCGCACATCACCGCCTATGGCGAGAGTGTTGCAGATACGTTCTACGTCACCGACCTCACAGGCAGCAAAGTGACCTCCCCCGAACGGCTTACCGAGATTGAAAAGGCTCTGCTTGGTGCGGCAAGCGACCAACGTCAGCGCGAACACGAAGAAGCGTAAATACAACACTGGTCGGGCTGCGATTCCCGTTGGTCGGTAAGATAGGTTGCATTTGCGTGACTCAAATGTCAGTGGCATCGGCCCCGCTTTAGGGGACCACGTCAGGAGAGACATTTTAATGAATATCCGTACCCCTTCGCGGCGCTTTGCCGCCGTACTTCTTTGCTCGTCAGCGGCGTTCCCTTTCGCCGCTCAAGCACAAACCACAAACGCTGATGACACCGCTACCGAAGAAGCCGCGCAAGAACGCACAGGCACGCTCGAGACCATTGGCAATATTGTCGTCACCGGCACCAAGACTCAAAACCCCGAAGACGTGCAGGACGTGCCGCTCGCGATCACCGCGTTTAACGCCGATACGCTCGAAGCTTACAAGGTTCGCGACATTCAGGGTCTGACTTTCCAGGCACCCAACGTCAGCCTCGACCAGATCGGCACCAGCCGGGGTCAAGCCAACTTCTCGATCCGCGGGCTTGGCATCAACTCTTCGATCCCGTCGATTGACCCAACCGTCGGCGTGTTCGTCGATGGCGTATATCTTGGCACCAATGGCGGCGTTGTTTTCGACGTGTTCGACCTTGATAGCGTTGAAATTCTGCGCGGTCCGCAAGGCGTGCTGTTTGGCCGCAACGTGACCGGCGGCGCTGTTCTGATCAACACCGGCAACCCCACAGAAGATTTCCGCGGCAAGTTCCGCGCTGCGGTCGATGGTCCGGTTGATAGCGGACGCGGCGGCGCAAACTACACCGCCAGCGGCGTGGTGTCGGGCCCGATTATTGAAGACGTTTTGCTGTTCAAAGTTGGCGGCTATTACAACAATGACGAAGGATACTTCACAAACTCCTTCGACGGATCGAACCAGGGCGCAGCCGAAACATATATCATTCGCGGCGCACTCGAAGCGCGTGTCGGCGATCTGACGCTGACTGGTAAAGTCGATTATTTCGACAGCGATGGCGACGGTCCAGCGGCGCAAAACCGGGGCATTTTTGAACGCGACACGTTCGATATCGCCATCGACAATCGCGGCGGTTACACCAATGAAACGATCAACGCCTCGCTTACCGCAGAATGGGATATTGGCCCGGGCACGCTGACCAACATCTTTGGTTATCGCGATTACAGCGCCACAACCGACGCTGACATCGACTCGACCCCGCGGTTCCTGTTTCATTCGTCCACAGAAACCGAGCAAGACCAAATCTCGAACGAGATTCGTTACGCGGTTTCAACCGACAGTTTCGACCTGACCGTCGGCGGTTTCTATTTCGACCAGTCGATTGCCTACACCGAAGTCCGCGAAATCCCGGTTTCACTTCCAGTGCCCTTCTTTGGCGGTGGTCAGCAGGATCACGAAGTGCTCGGCCTGTTTGCCAATGGTCAATTCTACCTGACAGATGGCCTTTCGGTAATCGGCGGCATCCGCTGGAGCCAGGAAACCAAAGACGCGGCTGTAACCTATGTGCGCCCACGTCCCGAATGTTCGGTTGTGGACGGCACGTGTCCCACAAGCGGAATCAATCCCTTCAGCCCGCTTCTTGCTCCGGCCTCAAATCCGACTCTGACAGAGAATAACGGCTTCACCGACAGCATTCGGTTCCGCAATATCTCGCCAAAAGTTGGGCTTCAATACGAGTTCAACGACAGCCAGATTTACGGGCACTGGACACGCGGTTTCCGTTCTGGCGGCTATAACTTCCGCATCACCAACGCGAACGCTTTTGAAGCGATTGCGTCGGCACCGGGCGGTTCGCTTTCCTTTGGCGAAGAGCAAGTCGACAATTTTGAAATTGGCGGCAAGTTCGAAACGATTGATAGTGCTTTCACTCTCAACGTGGCTGGTTACGTCACCAAGATTGAAGACATGCAGCGCGAAGTGAACCAGTCGGACCCGGTTTCGGGTGTAGCACAGTCGATCTTCAACACTGCTGATGCGACAATCCTCGGCTTTGAAGCAGAAGCCCGCATGCGGCTTTCCAGCAGCTTCATCGTCACCGCCAATTTCGGCGTTATTGATGCCGATTATGACACGATCCTGTTCGATATCTCCGGCGACGGCGTGATCGATCAGGCTGACCTGGACCTGAGTATTCCGCGCGTTCCCAATGTGACTTGGGGTATGGGCTTCATCCACGAATTGTTCATCGGTGACAGCGAAATCCTGACCCGCGTGAACTATCAGTACCGTGATGAATTTGCCTTCACCGATGATAACCGCGGTTTCATTCAGGATATCTCCAACCTTGAGGCGAACGTTACCTGGAAGACGCCAATGGATGGTCTGTCATTCTCCATCTACGGTCGGAACCTGTTTGACGAAGTTCAAGCTGGCGGTGACACGCAGATCCCATTTGGCGGTCCGCTTTCGAACGGCGTGAACCAGCCGTTTGGTTCAGCTCCAGCAGCGGGCACATTCTCGCCGCTGTCGCGTGGCCGCAACCTTGGTGTTGAGGCTCTGTTCGAATTCTAAGAACGCATCACGTTTGAAAATTGGGGAAGGGCGTTCCGGCGACGGAGCGCCCTTTTTCTTTGGGCGATAACGAGGGAGGCACCTTAATCCCGTGCGACCAGCAACAGCGCCGCACGCGATCCGTCCATTCCCACAAATGCCCATTCGATCCGCGCTTGCGTGAGCGGGTTCCACAGCCCCTCCAGCCGGTTTGAAACGACGGTAATCGGGGCTTCAAACAGCGAAAGAAAATCCTGCGCGCATGCCGCTGCGCCGTCCGCGCCTAACCACGGCTGTTTCGGGAACTCCATGTCGTTTGCCAGCGCGCCCGCAATCACAGCCAGAGCGGACCGCGCGTCATCAATCGCGCCTTGTGCATCCAGCAATTCCCAATTGTAGCCAATCGTCTTGAGGCCAAGCTGCTGCGCCACTGCGTCAGCGACAATCCAATGGTTGCTTGCACCGTCTGGAAACGGAATGACTTCGAACACCACACGCGCTCGTTCTTCCAGCGCGGCGCCCCATCGGCTAAGAAACGCGTCCAAGATTCAGCCCCGCGCGCCAAACAGGGCTGTGCCAACGCGCACATGCGTTGCGCCCAATTGCACTGCCGTTTCATAGTCACCGCTCATGCCCATGCTCAGACCGCCCACGCCATTGTCATCCGCCAGCTTGGCAAGAAATGCGAAGAACGGTGCGGGTTCGGTGTCAGCTGGCGGCAAACACATCAGGCCTGCGATCGGAATGTCAGCGTCACGCACCTTGGCCAAAAACGCAGGCAATTCGGCAATCGGGCACCCGCCCTTTTGATCCTCGTCGCCAATATTGACCTGCACAAAACACGGAACGCGCCGGTCTGCTTTGTCCATCGCTTTCGCCAGAGATTTCAGCAGGCTGACACGGTCGAGCGAGTGGATCACGTCGAACAGTGCCACCGCTTCTTCGGCCTTGTTGGATTGCAGCTGGCCGATCAGATGCAGCTCGGTGTCTGGGAAACGTTCGCGCAAAGCGGGCCATTTGCCTTCTGCTTCTTGCACGCGGTTTTCGCCAAAGGCGCGGTGGCCGATCTCCAGCAAAGGCACGATCCGGTCTGCAACATGCGTTTTGCTCACCGCGATCAAAGTCACATCCGCTGGCTCTCGCCGCGCAGGTTTGCACATGCGCGCGATGTTGGCTTTGACGTGTTCGAGGCGTTCTGATGCACTTTCCATAATGCTCCGCTATAGTGAGCGCGTGCGATATTCAACGCCCCTTCCTGATCGTTGGTTGATCTCTGACGCGCGCAATGACGCAGTGCTTGAACAGGCGCTGCGCCAATTGCCGCGCGGCAGCGGGTTTATCTTTCGGCATTACCACCTAAGTGACCCGGAACGATGGGAACGGTTTCGTGCCTTGCGCAGGGTCGCGCGCGGATGCGGGCACACGGTTATCATCGCCGATAGCGCTCTCACCGCCGCCGAATGGGGTGCAGACGGCGTTTACGGTAGCGCGCGCTCCTTGTATCCGCGGCGCAAGGGATTGCTGCACCTCGCCACAGCCCATGATTTGCACGAAATCGGGCTGGCGAACCGGCTTGGCGCCGATGCCGTGCTGTTATCGCCGGTATTTGCCACCCGCTCGCACCCGGCCGGCGAGGTGCTGGGTCCAGCGCTGTTTCGCCTACTCGCGCGGCTCTCTCGCGCCCCAGTCATTGCGCTTGGAGGGATGAACGGCCCCAATGCGGCGACACTGGGATGGAAACGCTGGGCGGCTATTGATGGGCTTTCGTCTCAGATTCCTTGACCCCTTGCGCCTGAGGATTCATGGTGTGTTCCTATTTAGGAGCCTTCGTGTATGGCGACCCGCGCTATGACAAATCGCAACACCACCGCAGACTGGCGCATCGGCCTGCGCCGCAGCATGCGCCGCGCAGCGCAGATGACCGGCGCTGGCGTGTTGCTGGGCGCAGCGATCTTTCTGGCGCTGGCTTTGGCAAGCTACACTCAGACCGACCCCAGCCCCTCGACGGCGGCGGCTCCTGGACTGGTGAACAACTGGATGGGCAGCTGGGGTGCTTGGGCGTCTGACCGGGTGTTGTTTGCCTTTGGTCTGCCGGGCGTATTGTTGTTGCCGCTCTTGTATATTTCGGCGCGCAAATTGTGGCGCGCGGTTGAGTTGGACGGCGAGGACGGCGAACGAACAAGCTGGTGGCTGCCTACAGGGCTGCTGCTGATCGCTATTGTCCTGCTGGGCACCGTGCTGGCGCTCGCCTTTGACGAAGGTGGCGGGACTTTACCAGCACAGCTTGGCGGCGTTTCGGGCTTGCTTGGAGCAGGCGGTATTGAGGCGGTTGCGACACGCTTGGGCGGCGATGCTTCCGGGTGGATCATTCTGGCAGCGGCGCTAGCCTGTCTGGCCGGCGGGACGGCTTTACTCACCCGCGTTTTTGCGATTGATTGGCGGATATTGCTGACCTTGCCGAACTTCATTGGCGGCAGCACACTTGGCGGAGCGGTCCTGTCGAGACTGCCGTTTGGCGGGGAGCGCGATAAGCAGCTGACCTTCTCAGAAGACGAAAGCATCGAAGCACCGGCAAGCAAATCGCGACGCAAATCAAAGGGCGCGCAAGAACCGCTGCCAGAGCCCAAGCAGCGCCGTGCGCCAGAAATCAGCGATCCGTCGGCTCCGCCCAAACGCGCCGAACCGGCGAAGAAAAACCAGCGTGATATGTTTGCAGATTATGAGCTGCCAAGCCTCGAGCTGCTTGCCGATCCGCCAGAGGATAAGGGACCAAAGCTCGATAAGCTGGCGCTGGAACGCAATGCGCGTTTGCTCGAAAACGTGCTCGATGATTTCAACGTGAAGGGCGAAATCACCGCCGTGCGCACTGGGCCGGTCGTGACGATGTATGAATTGGAGCCCGCACCCGGCATCAAAGCGAGCCGCGTAGTCGGCCTTGCCGAAGACATTGCCCGCAACATGTCCGCGATCAGCGCGCGCGTCTCTCCCATTCCGGGCAAGACGGTGATGGGTATCGAGCTTCCTAACGTTGACCGCCAAATGGTGGTGCTGCGCGAATTGGCCGCCTGCGCCGCATTTGCCGAATCCAAAGGCAATCTGCCGATCATTCTGGGTAAGGATATCGCGGGCGAACCGATCATCGCTGATCTTGCCGCCATGCCTCACCTGTTGGTCGCAGGGACCACCGGGTCAGGTAAGTCGGTCGGGCTGAACTGCATCATCCTATCGCTGCTTTACCATTTTACACCCGCCGAATGCCGGATGATCCTGATCGATCCGAAGGTTCTGGAACTTGCAAGTTACGACGATATTCCGCACCTGCTTTCCCCCGTTGTTACGGAGCCGCATAAGAGCGTGCGCGCGCTGAAATGGGCGGTTGAGGAAATGGAGCGCCGTTACCGGATGATGAGCAGCATCAATTCGCGCAATATTGGCAGCTTCAATGAGAAAGTGAAGGTCGCCATCGCCAAGGGTGCGCCATTGGGGCGGCGGGTGCAGACAGGCTTTGACCCCGATAGCGGCGAACAGCTGTATGAGGAAGAACAGCTCGATTACGCGCCGCTGCCGCAGATCGTGATCATCGTTGATGAGCTTGCCGATTTGATGGTCACTGTGGGCAAAGAAATCGAAGTTCTAATCCAGCGCCTGTCGCAAAAATCGCGCGCAGCAGGCATCCATCTGATCATGGCAACGCAGCGCCCCTCGGTTGATGTCATCACCGGCGTGATCAAAGCCAACTTGCCAACGCGTATCAGCTTTAAGGTCACGAGCCGCATCGACAGCCGCACCATTCTGGGCGAACAAGGCGCAGAGCAGCTGCTGGGCAAAGGCGATATGCTTTACAAGCCCAACACCGGAGCGACTTTGCGCGTCCACGGGCCATTCGTATCCGATGACGAGGTTGAAGCGGTGGCAGATTTCTGGCGCGCGCAAGGTTCACCCGAATATGTCGATGCCGTCACCGAAGAACCAGAAGACGGCGGTGGCTTGAATTTCGAAGACGACCTGACCGCATCTGACAGCCCTGAAGAGCGCAAATATCGCCAAGCGTGCCAGATCGTGGTCGAAAACCAGAAGGCGTCCGGGTCATGGCTCCAGCGCCAAATGGGCGTCGGTTACAACACCGCAGCCAAGTGGATCGAGCGGATGGAGAGCGAAGGGCTGGTCGGCCCTGCAAACCATGTCGGACGCCGCGAAATCTTCCGCGATCAAGATGGCAACCCGCTTTAAACTGGCCGGGCTAACCTCACGCTCGCATTCCGGGTTGGAAATTTGCGGTTAGGCCTTTGCTGGTGCCGCTTCTCAGGTCAGGTCTGCACGCGTCAGCGTGAGCTGCTCATTCACACGCCGCTCGTTCATTGCCATCGCATCATCGGGCGATGCGACCATGCCAATCGACGCCAGCGGGCCATCTTTGCCCCAATCGCTCACCCATTGCTGCAAATAGAGATCCAAGCCGGGGATCGCGCGCATATGCGCTTTCTTCACATAGACAAACAGCGGACGCGCGCCGGGATAAGAGAAGTTGGAGATATTCTCATAGGTTGGGTCAACGCCGTTCATCGGCAGACCCTGAACCTTGTCGGCATTTTCTTCGAGGTAGGAATAACCAAACACGCCGATTGAACGCGGGTTGTTCTCAATCTTCTGAACGATCAAATTGTCCTGTTCGCCTTGGTCGATATAGGCGCCATCAGACCGCACTTCAGTGCAGACCTGCTGGTGACGGTCATCGTCTTGTTCTTTCAACACCTTCATCGCCGGGTTGGAGTCGCAACCGACTTCCAGCACCAATTCTTTCAAAGCATCGCGTGTTCCAGAGGTGCTGGGCGGGCCGTAAACCAGAATTGGAATATCAGGCAGCGAAGGATCAACATCTGCCCAAGTCTCGGCCGTTTGTTCCTCGCCATAAGGGTTGGCAGCCAAAGCTTCGTAAACGATCCGCGGCGACAGGTTGAGCATGATACCGCCGCTTGCCGAAGCAAAAGCGATACCATCCAGCCCAACTTGCAGTTCAATAATGTCGGCAACGCCGCTGGCCTGACATTTGTCAAATTCGCTGGCCTTCATGCGGCGCGAAGCATTGACAATATCAGGCGTATCGGCCCCGATTCCCTGGCAGAACAGCTGAATTCCGCCGCCGCTGCCCGTGGATTCGATAAGCGGCGATTTGTAAGTCGGGTTTGAACGCGCGAAGCTTTCCGCAACCTGTTTGGCAAACGGGTACACAGTCGACGATCCGACCGCACGGATCGAATCGCGCGATGCACCTGAACCGCCTTCACAACCGGTCAATGCCATTGCGGCGAGGCCTAGAATACCAAAGACAATTTTACTGTTCGACATGCAATCCTCGCGCGCTCGCTTCGCGCCAACGCTAGGGGCCGTCTGTGACAGCGGCATGACGCAAGACAATGCGAATAAAGCTGTTCGGGTCAGACAAGCCGCAATGGTTGCGATTTATGCACTTGTTGAAACAGTTCAAACCCCTGTTTTGATGGTTTTAAAAGGTAATTGGGGCACTGAATTTAAGATCGTAGTAATGAGTTCTGCACTATAGCCCGGAGATGGAATTGTTCCGATCCTTGGGGAACGTTGTCCGGGCATTTGCGCTGATGCTGTGCATCACCGCATTTGCCGCAGCTATACCCGCCAACGCCAACGCCAACGCCAAAGAGCGCGTAGCGCCCGGTTGCGTCGCCTCTGTACCGGCGGACATGACTTTGGAGCAAGGTACACAGGCTGCGCTAAACTGGACCTGCGACGGCAGCTTGCCCGATCTTGGCCCTGGCCGGATCGCTGTGATGCTGGGCGGAGCGCCGGCAGAGCGGGCGTACTTCGAAACACGCAATGGCTATTTCGATGTCTTGACGTTGGCTGCAGTGAATGGCGAGAAGATCTCGGCCTCCCAAAGCTTCGATCCAGACACTATACCGGCCAGCTACACCGATATCAGCTTCGCGGTCGCCCTCCCTACAGCGATGCAGAGGATCCGGTGCCAATTACATCGCTGTCTTTGAAAGGGCCGAATTTCCCAGCACAATCAGCGAGGCCAGGTTGGTCGGCACGCCGGTCAATCAGCAAAGTGACACTTTAATAAAGGCGATCGTGATCGCGATCATGATCGGTTTTCTGTTGCTACCTGCCATCATCGATCTTGCCTTTTTCAGGGTGCTGAAAGCGAGATTTCTGCTTTGGCATGCGGGTCTTGCAATGGCGATGGCCTGGCACCTCACGACCAGCGGACTGTTGGCTATCATCTATCCAATTTCGGTCACCGCGCTAAACAATATGGCAATCCTCAGTTTCACCACGATCTCCGTTTGCGGAATCGTTTTTGCGACACGGTTTGTTGAAAAGGATAAACATTCGCCAATCGTTCGCAAAGCGCTGAACTGGTGCGCTGCTGCTCTCATCCTAACAACCGCACTGAGGATGGCGCAAATCGACGCCTTCATGCCCTATTCGGCAAAAGCTTACTACGCAGTCTACGTTCCGATACTCGTCCTCATGCTGGCTTTTGTGATATCGGCAGCGGTGAAAGGCAGCCGCGCGGTTTGGTTTCAGATCGTGGCATGGCTGCCGTTCTTTTGCCTTGGCATTCTAAGGCTCGGCACGATGCTAGGCACCGATGCGTCTTACATTGAGGCAGCCTGGCTGTTTCGCGCAGGAGCTCTGACCGAAGTAACCGTTACCACTATGGGGATCGTCGATCGCTTGATTGCAATCAAACGAGAGCGCGATGTCGCCAAAACCAATGCGGAAACTTTGACGCGCCTTTCGGAGCGTGACGCGTTGACCGGATTGTTTAACCGCAGGGCCATTGAAAATCGTTTCAGCGCACTGCGCGCCGAAGGGTTTGATACATTCGCGCTGATTGACCTTGATCGGTTTAAGGATATCAACGACCGGTTCGGCCATCAGATTGGTGATCGCGCTTTGATCGCTTGTGCAAGCGCAATCAAAGGGCTGGAGAACACAACCGGAGACAGGGATACGATTGCCGTTCGATTGGGCGGTGAGGAATTTGTACTCTTGCTACGCGGGCACAGGTCAATCGAGCGCGTTGAGGCATTGAGGCAATCTATCCCGCTCCGCGTCGCGAATGAAGTTGCAGGACTTGATCGGCCGGTCACTGCCAGCATGGGGGTGGTCGAGTTGCCGCATGGCGATAATAGAATGATGAGTTTTGATGACCTCTATGCGCGTGCCGATCAGCTGCTTTACGAAGCCAAAGCATCTGGCAGGAACCGCATGAATTACGAGCGGCTGAAGGTCTTTCACAAAGCACCTGCCGCCCGGTCATCTTCAGCTAGAGAAATCGCAGCTTAATCAGCCAGTCGGAAAGGTGCGAGCACCTCTGGCCGCACCCGCGCCAGCCGCCCGGTTTGCTCGATCAAGCATCGCCCATGTGGTCTTTGCGGACACAATCACTTTGCCGGCCGCGCCGGTGAATTCGGCGATCCTGACCGACTTGGCACCCTTGGCGGGATCGGGGATGTATGTGGTCCCCACCGCGCTTTCACCCTCGGCAATATTGCCGCGATAATCAATTTCGTGCCGGATCACGACCCAGAAAAATTGCGCATGATCCTCTGGCCGCGCCGCCGCGTCCCAATGCGCAGTGGCGAGGTCTTGGATCCATTGCACCCACACCGAATTGTTCACATGGCCAAGCTCGTCAATATGGCGAGGTTCAGCGGTGAAACTCTTGGTGAAGCGATCAGCCATGCAACCACTCCAGCCACGGTAGAAACGGCAAGGAGTATGCGGGGAGCGGGACAATGAACCAGTGACGCCAGCGGATCAGCCCCGCGGCGCACCAACTTACTAGACCCACGAACGAGACCGGTGCGGCTATTACTGCATAGGAATAATCCATGAGCAATGCTGTCCAAACCACAATCAGAATGGCACTCAGCACCATGATGCAAAGCGACAGGCGGTATGAGAAAGCCTTGAATCCGCTCATTCAGCGTTTTCCGTCATCCCCATTTGCCACAGGATGAAGGCAAACTCCTCCGCCGTTTCGCGCAAGGAATTCCAGCGCCCCGACTGTCCGCCATGCCCGGCGCCCATATTCGTCTTCATCACCAGCAAATTGTCGTCAGTCTTGGTGTCGCGGAGCCGTGCGACCCACTTGGCAGGCTCCCAATAAGTAACGCGCGGATCGTTTAGGCCCGCGGTGACCATGATAGGCGGGTAATCCTGCGCGCTCACCTGATCATAGGGCGAATAGGAAAGGATATAGGCAAACGCTTCCTTGCTCTCGATAGGGTTGCCCCATTCCTGCCACTCACCAGGCGTCAGCGGGAGCTCACCGTTCAGCATCGTCCCAAGCACATCGACAAACGGCACATGCGCGACAATCGCGCCATATTGCGCTGGGTCTTGGTTGATGATCGCGCCCATCAGCTCCCCGCCCGCGGAGCCGCCGCTGGCAGTCACCATGCCCTCAGCCGTGAAGCCCTGCGCGATCAGGCCGCGTCCTGCATCGACGAAATCGTTAAACGTGTTGGTGCGCTCCAACCCTTTGCCTTGAAGATACCAGCGCCGCCCCAGATCATCGCCGCCGCGAATATGCGCGATAGCATAAGCAAAGCCGCGATCCACCAGGCTCAACCGCGTGGTCGAGAAACCCGGCGGAACCGCATAGCCATACGCGCCATAGGAATAGAGGTGCAGCGGCCCCGGCCCCTCAATACCTTGCGCGGCGAGAATTTCCGCGCGATCTTTGCGCATCACGATGCTGACCGGAACCATCGTCCCGTCGCGCGCCTGAATCTCGGTCCGCTGAGTGACGTAGAGCGAAGCATCATAGCCGCTGGGGATTTCCTGCTGTTTCAGCAGTTTCAATGAAGCAGCCGCCACATCGTAATCATACACCGAATCCGGTGTGACCATGCTCTCATAAGCAAGCCGCAGCACCGTCTGATCATATTCAGGATTGTTCGACAGGCCCGCGTCATAGCTTGCCTCTGGAAAAGCAATCGGCTGCGCCTGTGCCGGCGCGTCATACTGGCGGATTTGCACCTGATCGAGACCGTTCAAGCGCCCTTCGGTGACGAAGAATGTTTCATAAAGGTCGAAATCGGTGAGGTAGAACTCATCCGATCCCGCGATCACTGTTTCCCATGTCCCCGGCGTATTCAGCGATGCTTTGGCCAAGCGGAAATTGATATGGTCGTCATTGGTCCAGACGAAAATTTCACTCTCCCTAATGTCGACGCCATATTCGACCCCCTTTTTGCGGGGCTTAATTAGCGTCAGCGGCGCGGTTGGGTCGGCGGCTGAGACAAAGCGAACTTCGCTCGTTTCATTGTCGCCGGTGGAGATGATGAGGTAATCTTCCTGAGCCGAAAGCCCCGCGCCCACGCCGAAGCTCTCATCCTCTTCCTTATAGAGGGTCACATCGTGCGAAACCGGTGTGCCGATCACATGCAGCTTTGCTTCCAGCGTGCGCCAGTTTTCGCTTGATGGACCGTAGACAAGCGCGGTGTCGCCCGCGACCCACGTGAGGCTGCTGCGCAAATTGGGGATTTCATCAGCGAGCAATTCGCCGGTTTCCAAATTCATAATGCGCGCAGTGTAGCGTTCCGCCCCGCTCGTATCGGTCGAATAGGCCATGAAACGCCCGTTCTGACTGATCGACAAAGCGCCCAACCGGAAATATTCGTGGCCCTCAGCCATAACATTCTCGTCGAGGATCAGCGCGGCTTCAGCGCTATCGTGCGCACCGACAGGCTTGCGGTAATGTTTGCGATATTGCGCGCCTTCTTCAAATTCGGACCAATACAGATACTCGCCCATCCGCTGCGGCACGCTGCTGTCGTCTTCTTTGATCCGCCCGCGCATTTCGGTGAACAAGTTCTCGATCAGCGCGCCCTGCGGCTCCATCTGCGCTTCGAAATAGGTGTTCTCAGCGCGGATATATGCGAGCACGTCTTCATCTTCGACCTCGGGGTATGACTTGTCATAGATCCAGTCATACGGATCGGCGATCGTGATCCCGTGATGAGTGTAGGTGTGCTCACGCTTTTCGGCGATGGGGGGCGAAATTGTCACGCTGGCATTGTCCTCGTAAAAATCGGTGTAAGCTGCAATTGTAAGAAGAGTCGCGCGGGATTTCGACAGTCCGCGCGGTTCTTTCTTAGGGCAAGCACAACTGGAAAGTGGGGGCCATCCGGCCTATATTCGGCGTTCTAAACATTCATCTGCGCGCGGCAAGCTCTGCGCCTGACCACCCGGGATACAATCAAATGCTGATGCAAACTCACGAAGCTCGCCTGAAAGCGCTGCGCGAAGAATTAAAGCGCCAAGGCCTGCACGGTTTCGTGATCCCGATCTCTGACGAGCATATGAGCGAATATGTCGGCGAATACGCCCAACGGCTGAACTGGCTGACCGGCTTTGGCGGGTCGGCAGGCTTTGCGGCGGTGACATTGGATCACGCGGCAATTTTTGTGGATGGCCGTTACACCGTACAGGTGAGGGATCAGGTTGATGACAAGCTCTTCGAATATCGCAGCATTCCCGGCGATAGCCTTGGCGATTGGCTAAAAGACGTCAGCGAAGAAGGCGCACGGATCGCCTATGATCCGTGGTTGCATACGTGGAATTGGGTTGCGGCGGTGGAAAATGCCGTCGAGCCAGCAGGCATCACCATGGTCCCGGCTGACAATAATCCGATTGATGCAGTGTGGTCAGACCAGCCGCTGCCCTCTGTTGCTCAGGCGATTGTGCATTCGGAGGACCTCGCTGGGCGCTCCTCAGCGGAAAAGCGCGCCGAAGTCGCAGATTGGTTGTGTGATGAGGGACTGGACGCGGTTGTTGTTCCGGCGCTGGATTCGATTGCGTGGCTGCTCAACATTCGCGGAACGGACGTGGCGCACACGCCGGTCGCGCTGTCTTATGTGATCGCGCACAAGGATGGCCGCGCGGATCTGTTTATCGCGCCTGAGAAAATCACCCCCGAAGTGACGCAGCATCTTGGCAATGCAATCACCATCCGCCCGCGCGATGAATTTCAGGCAGCCTTGGGCGAACTTTCGGGCAAACAAGTCAGCGTCGATCCCGACTTTGGCGTGGTCGGCATTGCGCAGGCCTTGCGCGCAGGCGGGGCGAACTTCACCTTCAAGCAAGACCCAACGATCCTTGCCAAAGCGGTCAAGAACGCCGCCGAAGTGCAGGGCCACCGCGATGCGCAGGCGCGCGATGGGGCGGCGGTCAGCCGTTTCCTGCGCTGGCTAGAAGTGACCGCCCCCGCTGGCGAAATTGACGAGCTGACAGCCGCCGCAAAGCTTGAGGGTTTCCGCCGCGAGAATGGCGATTTGCGCGACACCAGTTTCGACACGATCTCCGCCGCCGCTGGCCACGCCGCTCTGCCGCATTACAGTGTCGATGAAGAGAGCAATATCATAATCCCGCCAGGCTCCATTTATCTGGTTGATTCGGGCGGCCAATATCCCGCTGGCACCACCGACATCACCCGCACCGTGTGGATCGACACGCCGGAGCCGTCCGAACCGACCGCCGAAATGAAGGACCGCTTCACCCGCGTCCTGAAAGGCCATATCCAGATCGACCGCGCCGTGTTCCCAGCCGGGACCAGCGGTGGTCAGATCGATGTGCTTGCACGGCAATATCTGTGGGAGGCGGGCGTCGATTACGCCCACGGAACCGGTCACGGCGTCGGCAGCTTTTTGGGCGTGCACGAGGGGCCGCAGCGCATCGCGAAACCCGCTGGCGGGCAGGCGGGCACGGGCCAAGAATTGCTGGCCGGGATGATCTGCTCCAACGAGCCGGGCTATTACAAAGCAGGCGCATTCGGCATTCGGATCGAGAACCTCGTTCTGACGGTCGAGCTGGATATCGAAGGGGCAGAAGGCCGCTATCTCGGGTTCGAACCGCTTACCTTCGTGCCAATCAGTCGCCGCTTGATTGAGAAAGACTTGCTGACCGACAGCGAGATCGCGTGGCTGGATGCGTATCACGAAAAGGTTCGCGCGATCCTCGCCCCGCAGCTGACCGGCGAAGACCTTGCATGGGTGGAGCGCGAAACCGCGCCGCTTTAACGGCCCGCACATTTGCGCATCGCACGATGTTCTAGTAATGTTCTCATTCTCCGAGTCGCATCAGAGCGATCGGTAATGGGAGGAACATCATGATTGGATACGTCACTCTGGGCACTAACGATCTGCCCCGCGCAGCAGCATTCTATGACGCCATCGCCAAACATTTTGGCGTCGGGCGGATGATGGATTTTGATACTTTCATCGCGTGGGGCGAAATGGGCGGCGCGGCAGGTATCGCTGCGACCAAGCCTTTCGACGAACAACCCGCGAGTGTCGGCAACGGCACGATGGTTGCGCTTCAAGTCGACAGTCCGGAAAAAGTGCAAGCGGTTTATGACACTGCGATCGCACAAGGCGGCAGCGATGAAGGAGCGCCGGGACCGCGCGGCGATGATGGATTCCACGCTGGCTATTTCCGTGATCCCGATGGCAATAAACTGAACGTGTTCTGCTTTGTCAGTGCGGAAGAATGAGCGCGCAGAAACTCAGCGAAGCGTTCCTGCATCTTGGTTTAGGAGCCACAGCGATACCTCAGCCGCCTTTCTCCGGAATGGAGTGGTATGAAGGCTATGGCGGGCGGCATGGGGCAGACGGGTCGGAAGGACGGCTTGTCTCCCAGCACACGTTTACGCAAGCGTGGGACAGTTGGGAAATGCATCCCAACGGTTCAGAGGTTGTAATCTGCACTCACGGCTCAATGGTGCTCACACAAGAATTCCCCGACGGATCGCGCCAAGAGGTGCCGCTGGCGGCGGGTGAATATGCGATCAATGATCCGGGCGTATGGCATATTGCAGATGTTAAAGAATCGGCGACCGCGATCTTTATCACCGCAGGCGAGGGGACGCAGCACCGGCCGCGTTAAGTCACGGTTATTTCGCAATTTCTTGCGCCTCGATGAACCGGATGCCCCCCAAAATGTCGCTCTGATGAACGCAGCGCTGCATCTGATACAAGCTGCGACAATGTTATGCTGTTTCGGGATAATCCTGCGACACTTGCACGCTAGAACAGGTCTCATGAGTTGCGGCGAGGATGTCTTCAAACACCTCCTCCTGATGATGCGACCCCTAGTGCGGGATGGGTTCCCCCCTTGCCCATCCCCGGTTGGCACCACCGTTTGAGGCGCTTCGCCGCAATTCTTCTGTATGAACACTGTTCTGGAAGGACATATTATGCGTAAATTGACCCTCACACTTTCGGCTGCGGCACTTGCCCTTGGCATTGGCGGCGCGGGAATTGCCGTTGCAAGCCAGCACGGCGCCAATCATCAAGGAGAACGCGGCTTTGCCGCTGCGGACACCAATGGCGACGGCGTTATCTCACTCGCAGAAAACACCACCCAGGCCGCTGAGCGCTTCACCAAGATGGACGCCAATTCCGACGGCCAATTGAACAGCGATGACCGCGAAGCACGGCGCACACAGCGCTTTGCCGAAACCGATGCGGACGGCAATGGCGAGGTTAGCCTCGCCGAAATGAACGCCGCTCGTGAAGCCCGGCATGCCCAGCGCGCTGACCGCCGCGCAGAGCGGCAGGCCACTATGTTCGAACGCGCTGACACAGATGGCAGCGGCGGATTGTCCGAAACCGAAATGTTAGCCGCACGCGAAGCACGCGGCGAAGCCCGCGAGGGCCGCAGAGGCAATCGCGATGGCGCGCGCCGCGGTGGACGCAGAGGTGGCGGTGATCGGGGCATGAGAATGCTTCGCCAGGCCGACGCCAATCAAGACGGCACCGTGACGCAGGCTGAATACACGGCCGCAATCGAGGATCGTTTTGCAAAGGTCGACACTGATGGATCTGGCACGATCACCACCCAAGAACGCGAAGCGGCCCGTGAAGCCATGCGCGCTGAGCGTCAGGAACGCCGGGGCCAGCGCCGCGGTGAAAGGGGCGGTGAAAGGGGCGGTGAAAGGGGCGCGCAATAAGCTCTCCTGCGGGCGGCAATGAACGCAGCCCTGTTTATCTCCCGCTCGCAAACTCGCTGGCCCGGTGTGCACCACAAAAGGTTGCGCGCCGGGCCAGCACCATTCATTGAACCAAGTATCTGGCCATGGAACAATATCAATGGACGACACCGCCCCCACATCCATCCTGCTGGTCGATGACGAAGCGACCCTGCGCGAACCGCTCGCTGAATATCTGACAGGACAAGGCTTCGCCGTGACGGAAGCGTCAAGCGCCGCCGCCGCGCGCGCCACGCTTACCGAGATGACGCCTGATATCGTCTTGCTCGACATCATGATGCCGGGCGAAGATGGACTGTCGCTGTGCCGCCATCTGGTAGAAACACGCCAATTGCCGGTGATATTCTTAACGGCGCGCGGAGAGCCAACCGACCGGATCGTGGGACTGGAGCTGGGCGCGGATGATTACATTGTTAAACCGTTCGAACCGCGCGAACTGGTCGCGCGCATCCGCACTGTGCTGCGCCGCGTTGGTCGGGGGACATCTCCGCAGGCAGAGGCCGAGGACTGGCAATATAGTTTTGAGGGATGGCTGCTTGATCCGCTAAAACACAAGCTAACCGATCCAGAAGGCGTCACGGTCCCTATTTCCACCGCAGAATTTCGCTTGCTCATCGCGTTCCTCGACAATGCGCGAAAAGTGCTCGACCGCGACCGCTTGCTAGACATGGTGCAAGGCCGGACCGCGCATCTGTTTGACCGCGCGGTCGATAATCAGGTCAGCCGCCTGCGCCGCAAGATTGAGGCCGACACCAGCGATCCGCAATTCATCCAAACCGTGCGAGGCGGGGGGTACCGCTTCTCCGCGACTGTCAGACGGATCGCGCCCCACCCTGACCAAGCCTCCGGCAACGCGTGAAGCGCCTGCTCCCTTCCAGCTTGCTAGGACAAGTCATGCTCAGCGTCGCGCTGGCGTTGCTGGTCGCGCAGCTGGTGTCGGTTTCGCTGCTGTACCGCGCCGGGGAAGATCGCCGGCAAGCCGCGATTATGACGGCAGCGGCGTTTCAGCTTGTGAATGGAGCTGAAATTGCAGAGCGCGGCGATGGTGTGCGCGAAGATCGCCGTGGCCGCGGGCGTGACGGCCGAAACAGGCGCGGTGAGGATCGGGGTGACCCGGCAGCCCCCGGCGGCCTCCCACGCAGGCTGAGATACACCGTCACCGACACCGCGCCAGTTGCCGCTTCGGAAACTTCGGGTGAAGAAACGCAAGAGCAACGCTTGCGCGCTATCCTGGCGGTCGAGGGTATCGATCCCCACGCCGTGGCCGTCACCGTCCGCAAGGCTGGCGATGATCCGGTGCTCTTGGCTTTCGCAGAGACCCGTCCGCGGTTTCGTCTGCGCCCGCAATGGCGCGAGCGAAACCTGTTCGTGGTCGCAATCCAGCGCGAAGCCGGAGGCGCCTGGGAAACGGCTCGCATTCTTGATCCACAGCGGCCGCGTGCGGCCATGGGTGTGTTGCTATTTCAAACCCTTGTGACGTTCGCATTCTTGATCGTCATTCTGTTCCTTGTGCTGCGGCGGATCACCCGTCCGCTTGCGCTGCTGACCGAAAGAGTGAGCGACTTCTCCGGGCAACCAGACAGGGCGGTGCTGCTAGAAGAAAGCGGACCGTCTGACACGCGCCGGCTGATTGCGGCGCATAATGCGATGGAATTGCGAATCGCGGCGCTGCTGGATGAAAAAAACGTGATGCTGGGTGCGATTGGGCATGATCTCAAAACCCCGCTAGCGGCACTGCGGGTGCGAATTGAGAGCGTGCCCGATGATGCGCAGCGCCAAAAGATGGCGGACAGTATCGAGGATATCACCGCAACGCTTGACGACATTCTATCGCTGGCACGCATTGGGCATGTGGCGGCGCACGAACGCGAGCCGGTCGATCTGGGGGCGCTGGCCATCGGTGTGGCAGAGGAATTTGAGGATCTGGGTGAACCTGTGACCATTATTGATCCGCCCAGCGGACAGCAGCGCATCGTGGCGCGGGTGCAAGAGACGTGGGTTAAACGGGCCTTGCGCAATCTCGTTTCCAACGCGGTTCGGTATGGTGAAGCGGCGCAGGTCTCTGTTTTTGAAGCAGGTGGCTACGCGGTCCTGCGCGTCGATGATCAAGGCCCCGGCATTCCGCCTGATCAAATTGCGCAGATGATGGAACCATTCACCAGAGGCGACGCGTCACGTAACCGCGCAACCGGCGGGGCGGGCCTTGGCCTGACCCTCGCCCGCGCCATTGCAGAACAGCATGGCGGCGAATTGGTGCTGGTGAACCGTAACGAAACGGGCCTTCGCGCCGAACTCAGACTGCCGCTCTGACACGCATCGTGTAAATGAGTCGGCGATGATGGGAGATCAATCAATGCCAGCCACTCAAACAAGCGCAATTATGTATGGAGCGCCGCTTTCGCTGTATTCGGGCAAGGCACGCTCTTTCCTCGATTGGAAGGGCGTTGATTACACCGAAGTGCTGGCCACCCCCGACATCCATCAAAGCGAGATTATCCCCGCTGTCGGCCGCCCCGTGATCCCAGTGGTGAAGCTGGCCGATGGAACGATCTTGCAAGATACGACTGTCATCATCGACCATTTCGAGGCCGCCCAGCCCGGCCCTTCTGCCTATCCCGACACCCCGCGACAGCGCCTCGCCGCGTTGCTGCTGGAGACTTTTGGCGATGAGTGGCTGGTGATCCCAGCGATGCATTACCGTTGGAATTACAATGAACAATGGGTCTACGGCGAATTTGGCAAAGTCGCTCTGCCCGGCGGAACTGAGGCGGAACAGCACGAGGCCGGAAAACAGCGCGGCGCGGCGTTTAAAGGCTTTGTCCCGATGCTTGGCATCAACGCTGCGACCATACCGGGTGTAGAGGCGAGCTATGAAGCCTTGCTCGCGGACCTAGACGCGCATTTCGCGGTTCACCCGTTCCTGTTCGGCACCCGGCCAAGCGTTGGTGATTTCGGCCTTATCGGCCCGCTTTACGCGCACAATTACCGCGATCCGGCGAGCGGAGAGATCATGCGGCGGCTGGCCCCGCATGTGGCCCAATGGGTTGAGCGGATGATCGCGTTGGAGCCGCTTTCTGGCGAGTTTCTTTGCGATGACACGGTGCCCGAAACCGTGATCCCTGTGCTCGCGCGGATGATGGCGGAGCATGTCCCCTACCTCGCCAATGTGGCGCCGATGTTAGGTGAATGGGCAGCCGCAAACAAAGACGCCGAAATGCCGCGCGCGCTAGGCATGGCCGCGTTTGAAATCGAAGGCGCAAAAGGCGAGCGGCTGGCGCTACCTTTCAGCCTCTGGATGCTCCAACGGTCACTTGACTACCTCGCCTCGCTCAAAGGCGATGACCGCGCCGCTTGCGAAGCGATGCTGCGCGGTTGCGGCGGCGAGGCGCTGCTGAACTTCAAAATGCCGGTGCGATTGGTGTTCGAAAATCACAAGCTGCGAGTGGCGTAACGCACCCAAGGCTAAGGCGCAGTCTCCAGCATTTCCTGAGCCCGCGCGATCAAGTCAATCTCTCGCTGATCAAACCCGCCTTCATCCTCGGCCCCGGAGCGCGGCGGGACTGCTGTGATGAAATACGCCATTCCCCGGCCCGTTTCGGGATCGAACCACAGGCCCGATCTCAGCCCATAGGCTTCACCCGGATGCCCCCACCTCGCGCGGTCATCCATGAACAGGTCGTCCACGCATCCGCGCGCGCTAGCTTCGATCATCTGCACGCCAAGGCCATAGCCGCAGAAGAATTCCTCTCCCGGGATATCCGGCTGCGCTGATGAAAGCATTGCCGCGAGCGCCTCAGGCCCGATCAGGCCAGCGCCGCCATTCGCCAAGGCTTGGCCAAGCCGCGCCAGATCGACCATTCCAATCCGCACACCTCCTTGCGGGCTGAAGATAGAGGCATTGGTGCCGGGTGCATAATCATTGAGATCGCAGGCGACCCCATCGGCCACGGGAACGGTACAGGCGTCGGCGATATCTGCGGGTGGGTCCGCTGCCAGTTCGCCCGTGTCCCGGTACAGAACCACCGCTTGTGCGCGCTGCGCGTCGCCGCAACCGATCCAGTTGGTACAGGCCTCAATGCTGAGCGGCCTAAAGACCATGCGTTCGAGCAGAGCGTCATAACGCTCGCCGCTCGCCGCCTCGAGAACTGTCGCCACGAGTGCAGAACCGATATTGGCATAGGCAAAGGGCGCTTCACCCGGAGGCGCTTGCTCATACCAGGCTTCCGATTGGCCGAGCTTTTCTCGCAAACTCTCTCCCAGCGCGACAACGTAGCCGGCATCATCGCGCAAGCCAGAACGATGCGACAACAATTGGCGCAAAGTGATCGCATCGTCAGGATATTGCGGCGCTCTCAGCGTCCATCCAAGATACCGCGAGACATCGGCGTCGAGATCAACCACGCCATCGTCGGCCAGACGAAGCGCAGCTAGAGCCATGATGAGCTTCGAAATGCTCGCGATCCGGACCGGATCGTTGGCCGCCACCGCCCTGCCGGAAGAACGATCCGCCATACCTTCCGCGATCAGCGGCGTCACCTGCTGGCCATCAAACGCCACAACCACGGTTGCAGGCGGGTTTAGCGGACCGGGCCGAGCGACGCCCTCAGCGCCGATGCAGCCGGCCATCGCGAAGAACGCGCCCAATGCGCCCGCAATTCGCCACGTGCTGTTCATCGCATCAAGCCGCCAATCAGGTTCCGCACAAACCGGCCAGCCACCGGCCCGGCCAGATCGGTCGCAATTGATCCGGCGGCAGAGGTGATCCCCGACGCCATCGGATTCGCGCGCGACTTCTTGCCCAGCATGGCAGAAGCCGCCGCGCCCGCCATCCCGCCTGCGGCAACCTGAGTGCCGCGGCTGATGGCTTTTTCCCACATGCTCTTGGTCTTGCGCGGGCGCTTGCCGACTTCTGCTTCGCCCCTCTCAGCGACCTCTTCGGCGGTGTCGACCGCGTCTTGAGCCTTCGCGAGCAGGATTTCTTCAGCACTTTCCCGGTCAACGGCCTCGTCATATTTGCCGTCAAAGGGGCTGACCGATTGGATGATTGCGCGCTCTTTCGCTGTCACAGGGCCAAGGCGCGAACGCGGGGGCGCGATCAAAGTGCGCTGCACGACGGTGGGGGCACCTTCTTCGTCGAGCGTTGAAACCAGCGCCTCTCCTACTTTCAATTCGGTGATGACCTGCGCGGTGTCCAGATCGGTGTTGATGCGGAATGTCTCCGCCGCCGCCTTGATCGCGCGCTGATCGCGCGGGGTAAAGGCGCGCAATGCGTGCTGCACCCGGTTGCCAAGCTGGCCTGCAACTTCTTCGGGAATGTCGATCGGGTTCTGCGTGACAAAAAAGACGCCCACCCCTTTCGATCGGATCAAGCGGACTACTTGTTCGATCTTGTCCTGCAAAGCCTTGGGCGCATCGTCGAAAAGCAAATGCGCTTCGTCAAAAAAGAACACCAGGTTTGGTTTTTCGGGGTCGCCAACTTCTGGCAGGCTTTCAAACAATTCCGCAAGCAACCACAGCAAGAATGTCGCGTAAAGCTTTGGGCTGCGCATCAGCTTGTCGGCGGCCA
Source organism: uncultured Alphaproteobacteria bacterium (assembly GCA_963789155.1). Lineage (GTDB taxonomy): Bacteria > Pseudomonadota > Alphaproteobacteria > Sphingomonadales > Sphingomonadaceae > Erythrobacter. Next base: position 69,312 of record CAWBJN010000019.1, read on the forward strand.
GCACATTGACATATCCGCGCCCGTTTTCGTCCACCTTTAGGAAATCGTCGATTTCCAGCGCGGGCTCGCCAAAGAAGTGGTCCGCGCCCTGGGCTTCAAAGCTAAGCAATTGCCGCTGGATCGCGCCTACCGATTGCTTGGACACGTTGCCGTAAACACCCGAAAGCTCCTGCGAGTTTTCATGCGCCCATTGCAGCATCGCCTGAAGATCGCCGAAATCGAGCAGCAGCAAGCCGTTTTCGTCAGCGTGTTTGAAAACGATCTGCAACACGCCTTCCTGCGTATCATTGAGATCCAGCAAGCGCGCCAGCAGCAGTGGGCCCATTTCCGAAATCGTGGTGCGGATCGGATGGCCTTGTTCGCCAAACAAATCCCAGAAAATCACCGGATTATCAGAATAGGCGTAATCCTCCATGCCCAATTCCTTGGCCCGTCCCTCCAGCTTATCGGCGTGTTTGAACGTCGGCGAACCGGGCATGGCGATGCCCGACAGATCGCCCTTCACATCGGCGACAAACACAGGGACGCCCCGTGCGGAAAAGCTTTCTGCGAGGCCTTGCAACGTCACCGTCTTACCCGTGCCGGTCGCGCCCGCTATCAGCCCGTGACGGTTGGCACGGCTCAGCGCGAGGCTCTGGTTTTCGCCATTGCCGCCTAGCCCTAAAAAAATCTCGCTCATCGCCTGCATTGTCCCATAATCCGAAATCGTCCAAACGTGTGCAGAGCCAAGGCGCATGGGTCAAGTTCTCGGCTCCCTCTCGACTTGGCCCGTTTATTCCGTAAAGCGAAATGATGGGTCAAACGGCACCGACACCGATATTTGTATTGCTGGATGACGCGCGCTCTGCGGAAGGGGGCGCGGCGGATGCGTTGTTCTATGAAAAACCGCGTGAAGTGTTTGTGGCAAACCGGGCTGAAGACGTTGCAGGCATGTTGGAGGCTGCTGACCATGCGCGGGCATCGGGCGGCGAACTGGCTGGATATATTGCATATGAAGCCGGGCTCGCTCTGGAGCAAAAACTGGCACCGCTCGCCAATGCGCGCAGCGGAGCGATTGGCCCGCTTGTCTGGCTTGGCCTGTTCGACACGCCGGAGCGGATTGCGGCGGCGGAAGTGCCAGCTTGGCTGGCGGCGCGCGCTAAAGGAAACGCCAGTATAGGCCCGCTGGAACCGCAGCTTTCACCCGGCGGATATGCGGCCGCGTTTGAAACTTTGCGCGAGGCGATCAGCGCGGGTGACATTTATCAAGCAAACCTGACCTATCCGCTCTCAGGCTCTTATCGCGGCGAAGAAATCGCGCTTTATTCCGCGCTGCGCAGCGCGGCGGGCGCAGGTTATGGCGGGATGGTTTTCGACGGAACGCATTGGCTGCTCAGCTTCTCTCCTGAATTGTTCTTCGCGCTCCAAGACAGTCAGGCTAAAGTCAAACCGATGAAGGGTACGCGCCCGCGAAGCGACGATCCCGCAACCGATGCTGCTCTGGCGGAGGAATTGGCGACATCGGTCAAAGACAAGGCCGAAAATTTGATGATCGTCGATCTGATGCGCAACGATCTGTCGCGGGTTGCGGTGCCGGGCAGCGTCCAGGTCGATGCGCCGTTTTCGGTTGAGAGCTATCCGACGGTGCACCAGATGGTTTCCAGTGTGCGAGCACAGCTTGCACCGGAAAAAGGCGCGATGGATCTGGTGCGCGCGATCTTCCCCTGCGGATCCATAACAGGCGCGCCCAAAATTCGCGCAATGGAGCTGATCCAAGATGTAGAGCGCGATGCGCGCGGTGCCTATTGCGGAGCCATCGGGCGAATTGGCTCGGACGGAAACGCCGCTTTCAACGTTGCAATTCGCACGCTGCGATTGACTCCGATTGAAAACGGACAAGGCAGCGCGGTTCTGGGTGTCGGCTCTGCGATTGTTGCAGATAGCGATCCGATGGAGGAACGGCGCGAATGCGAGGTCAAAGCGGGATTTGCGCGGGCGTCTTCGGCAGATCATTCGGCGGCGCAGTTTGACCTCATCGAAACGATGGCTTTCGACCCTGAGGTTGGCATTGGCATGTTGGAACTGCATCTGACGCGCATGAAAAACAGCGCCACCGCGCTTGGTTTCGAATTTGATCGTCACGCCGCGCGCAACCGCATTCAGGCGCTGTGTTTTGAGCTGGAGGAGCCTGCGAAATTGCGTCTGCTCGCCGCGCGCAGTGGTGCGACGGCGCTAGAGACGGGACCGATGCCTGCTGCGCTGGAAATCCCTGTGGATGTCGTGGCGCTCCCCAATCCGCTTGATCCATCCGACTGGCGGCTTGCGCATAAGACTTCGGACCGGGGCTTTTACGAAGACGCTCTAAGCGCGGCAAATGGCATGGGGGCCTCCGAAGCAATTCTTGTGCGTCATGACGGGCTCGTGACCGAGGGCAGCTTTACGAATATTTTTGTAGAGCGCGACGGTATCCTGCTGACACCGCCTGTATCATTAGGCCTGTTACCGGGTGTTTTGCGCGAATATCTGATCGAGAAAGGCCGAGCGCGCGAGGCGGAATTGACGCTAGACGACCTCGCGGAGGGTTTCCAACTTGGCAATGCTGTGCGCGGACTGTTCGCGGCGCGCATACTCGTCTAAGTGATGGGCCAATCAAACCTCGCTCTTCATTGAGCGGCCCGGAGTAACGACAATCCAAATCCCTATCCTCTTCGAAGACGGCGAAGCGCTCGTCATCAATAAACCTGCTGGCCTGCCCGTGGACCGCCCCAAACGCGGCGGCCCGGCTCTGTTCGACCATATCGAACAGCTGAAAATGGGTTTTCAGCGCCCGCCGGTCGCGGTGCACCGTCTGGACACCGACACCAGCGGATGCCTGCTGATGGCGCGCAATCCCAAGGCTTTGAAACGGTTCAACAAGGCTTTTGAAGATCGTCTGGTGGGAAAGACCTATCTGGCGATCATTGATTTCGAACCGGCGGAAAAATCGGGTACGATTGAAATGTCGCTGTCCAAAATCAGCTCAGCGGAAAAAGGCTGGCGGATGATCGCGGCGAAGAAGGGCAAGCCTGCGGTTTCGCATTGGGAACTGCTGGAGACGATTGGAGAGGGCGACAAGAAACGCTCTCTGATCCGTTTCCGCCCCACCACCGGACGCACGCACCAATTGCGCGTTCACGCTTTGCAGGGGCTGGGCACGGCGCTGTTGGGCGATCCGATTTACGGCCCGGTGCGCGGGCAAAACAAGGGCGCGCCGCGCACGATGCTGCATGCCGAATCCATCACTGTGGCGCGCGATGGCAAAGAAACGATTACGGCCTTCGCTCCCTTCCCCGAAGATTTCGTGCGCGCCGGGCTGACAGCACCAGAACCGCCTGCCCCGCCTCCGCCGCCCACACCACCCGCACCGCCCACACTACCGGCAGAGAAACAGACGGAGGCGCCCGCCTCCGCTGAAATTGAGGCGCCTGAGACTGGCGATGGACAATAGCCAGCTAGAAGAGATCATTGGCAGGGCGCATTCGCTCGCCGAAGAAAGTTTCCTGGCAGGGTCGGGCCCCGGCGGTCAAAACGCCAATAAGGTAGCAACCGAAGTGCTGTTGCGGGTCAATATTTACGCGCTGCGATTGTCCCCGCCGGTGTTTGCGCGCCTGCGCGATCTTGCCGGGTCAAAGCTGACGACCGCGGGTGACCTGCTGATCACAGCGCGCCAACACCGCACGCAAGAGGCGAATCGGAGCGATGCACGCACAAAACTTGAAGACATGCTGGAGGCCGCGCATCGCCAGCCTAAAAGACGCGCCAAGACGCGCATAAACCGCGTCGGAAAAACCCAGCGGCTCAAAGCCAAGAAGGCGCGCGGCGATGTGAAGTCCAAACGCGGCAAGGTTAGTCGTTCTGATTGGTGATCTAATAAGGCCACGAATGCTTGACTTTTCCCCGTGAATCGGGAAATGGGCGCGCTCTCCACGGCGGCGTACTACGCGCCGCCTTTTCATTTTCAGGTCCGCGACCGATTCGCGCGGCCACCAGCCGATCTTAGGAAACCGCCATGGCGAAGCCCGCAACCGTCAAGATCAAGCTCGTCTCGACCGAGGGTACGGGCTTTTACTACACGACCAAAAAGAACCCGCGCAACACTACCGAAAAAATGGTGTTCAAGAAGTACGACCCGGTCGTTCGTAAGCACGTCGAGTTTAAAGAAGCCAAGATCAAGTAAGCTTTTGGGCGGCGATATTTCTTTTCGCCGCTTCGCTTAATTCATCGACAGTTCAACGCGGCGTACCTATTTGCACGTCCATGAACACAATCAACCTTATCCGCCGTTCTGGCATGGCGCTTGCCGCTGCTGGAACAGTTGCGCTTGGCTTTGGCCTGTCCGCAGGTCCTTCCCCCGCAATCCTGGCTCCGGTCGCCTCCGCGCAGACCAGCTCCGCCGATCTTGATCGCGCGGTTTCGGCGTTGCGCGCTATTTCGACCATGCGCGCCAGCTTCACTCAGACGGATCGCGCCGGCAATGCCGCGCGCGGCACAATGACGTTGAAACGGCCGGGCAAAATCCGGTTCGATTATGGCAAGGATGCCGATCTGCTGGTCGTATCGAATGGCCGATCACTTTATATGGTCGATTATGAGGTCAATCAGGTCGAACGCTGGCCGATCCGCAACTCACCACTGGGCGCGCTGCTCGATCCCGACCGTGATGTGAAGCAGTATGGCACTCTGATTCCCACGGGCAGTTCGGACGTGTTGAGCATCGACGTTCGCGATCCGAATAAGCCGGAATTTGGGCGCATGAACCTTATCTTCGTTCGCGATGCCAATTCTCCGGGTGGGTTGAAGCTAACGCATTGGGTCGCGCTTGATGCACAGAATCATCGGACCACGGTGCGCTTGACGAATCACCGCTATGGAATCGCGGTTCCTGAAAGCACTTTTGAGTTTCGCGATCCGCGCAGATCATCTCGTCGGCCACGCTGAACGCTTTGGCCTTCAGCAGTTGTATGAATGCGACAAAACTAGGGCGGCGTTCATATACGTGAAAGAAGAAAGCGACTATTACATATCAACGAGACGGATGAAGTTGCGGGTTTCCCCCCTGTTGCCCCAGCTTCGCAAAGTCCAACTTGTACAGAAAGCGTGACGAACGCTAATATGGAACCCCTGTACCACCGCCCCCGGTACAGGGGTTTTTTGTTTTGACTGATTGCGCATCGCATCTGCGACGCGTTTTCCTCGCTCCCTCGGCTGCCTCGGGCGCGCAGTCGCCCGTGCTATCGCAAAAGCTCCCGGGCTCCGGGGCGAAGTCTCTTCACTCCCAGCCGAACGCTTTTCGAATGATGTCGTAAATCACATTTTGCTCAATCACGCCGCGCGCTTCAGCTGCGCCGGGGCCCCTGGCATAAAGAGCAACGTCTTCGCCCCCATGCGTTTCTGAATAGAGCGGGATCGCGGATTGCTGACGCGCTGTGATGCCTGTTTCAGGCATCGGGCGTTCGGCCTGATTGGCGATAGCGCCCGGACCGTTGCCGTAACCAAGTGTGGTGTAAGGTGTGCCATCCGATGCAAGCGTAGGTTCGGCAGAAACTTCGCCGCCCTCGGCAGGCGGGACCACCAGACCAAGAATGTCGTTCCCGCGGCGCGGGTAGCCAGAGATCGTGAAGACATGGCTGTGATCGGCGGTGACCAGAATCAGCGTTTCTGCCGGGTCAGTGTTGTCGATCGCATACTGGATCGCGCGGGCAAATTCGGCGGTTTCTTCAAGCGCCAATCCCGCTTGACCGGCATGGTGGCCGTGATCAATCCGGCCCGATTCGACCATCAAATAGAAACCGTCAGGATCGCCCGATAGCCGTCCAATCGCCTGCCTTGTCATATCGGTCAGTGTCGGTTCGGCAGAGGTGTCCTTACGCTCTGCCATATAAGTCATGTGGCTGGGCGAAAAGAGCCCAAGGACTGGCATATCCATGGGAGCCGCTTCCAGTTCGGAATTGTTCGTCACATAGGTACCGCCGGTCCGTGTTGCCCAATCAGCCGCGAGGTTCGCATTGCCCTGCGTCCGGCGGCCCCCCAGTTCGGTCCCAAAGAACGGAGCCACACCGCCGCCAAGCGCCAAGTCCCAGTCCGCTTCTACCAATTGCGCAGCGATATCGGCGCAGCCTTGACCGCGTTCTTCGTCTGGAATGGCGGCGTCATCCTCCCAATCGCGGTCGGCGCTGCGCGAATAGACGCTGGCGGGTGTCGCATGAGTGATGCGCGCGGTGGAAACGATACCGAGCGCGAGGCCCCGTTCCTTAACCTCTTCACCCAAAAGCGGGAGCGGATTGGCCAGAGCGCTTGCGCATGAACCGCGCGCCACTCCTGGTCCCACACCCAGAACACCAATGTTGGTCTTTGACCCGGAATGCATCGCGGTCGCGGTCCCGGCGCTATCGGGCACCTGTGCGTTTACGTTGTAGGTTTTTACCAGCGCGACGTTTTCGAAATTCTCAAACGGCAGGACATATTCCTCGCCCGTATTGCCCAGCTTTTGGCCGGCATAAATACGCGCTGCGGTGATGGTGGAAATACCCATGCCATCGCCGATAAACAGGATAACGTTTTTCGCGCGCGGCTGCTGATCTTGTGGTGGGGCGCTGGTGCTCGTGTAAGTGTCACCCCCCTGAATAACGCATCCACCAAGAGGCAGAGCAACAGTAGCAAGCAGGGCGGCGGCAATGCGTTTGCCGATAAGGGGGGCAGTCATAACGTCTCTCCGGATGGATCTGATGCACTTGCTATCGTCTTCCGGCATGGCGTTCCATCGTGACAGTAAAGTGAAAGGTGGAAACTTTGCCCGCGCCGCTCTAAATCAGCGCGCATGATCTCTGTAGCCACCTGGAACATCAACTCGGTCCGCCTGCGAATGCCGATTGTCGAAAAATACCTGACGGAGCACGCACCGGACATTCTGTGCCTGCAAGAAATCAAGTGCGAGGAAAGCAAATTTCCCGCCGAAGCCTTCGCCGCGCTGGGATATGAGCATCAGGCGGTGCACGGGCAAAAAGGGTATCACGGCGTCGCCACGGTCAGCCGCGTGCCGATCCGCGAAGCCACCCGCCACGATTGGCAAGCCAATGCCGAAGCGCGCCATGTCGGTGTGGAAATCGTGGGCAAGGATATGTTCGTCGAGAATGTTTATGTGCCAGCGGGGGGCGATGCGCCTGACCGTGAAGTGAACCCGAAATTCGGCCAGAAGCTCGACTTTCTTGAACGCATGATCGGCTGGGCAGATGCGCTGGACAAGCCGACGTTAATCGTCGGCGATTTCAACATCGCTCCGTTGGAAAGCGATGTGTGGAGCCACAAACAACTGCTAAAGGTCGTCAGCCACACCCCGGTCGAAGTTGAGACATTGCAACGATTTAAAGATGCGCATGGGTGGGTGGATTTGGGCCGCAAACATATTGCCGACCCCGAACGTTACTTCAGCTGGTGGTCGTATCGTTCCCCCGACTGGCAGAAAAATGATCGCGGGCGTCGGCTCGATCACATGTGGGCGAGTGCGGACTTGGCGAAGACGTCTACCGCGCACCGCATTCTGGAAGATGCGCGCAGCTGGGAGAAACCTTCGGATCACATCCCGCTCATCACTGAGTTCGATATTTGAGCCCAGCATTCCCCTCGGCATCCCCCTCGGTATCTGCGTCCAGGCGCGCGGCGCAGGCGGTGGATGCATTGCGGCACGGCTGGCCGCTGGCATTTGATGGCGGCACCGCTGGCACAATCACGCTGCTGCCGGTCGAGACAGCGATTGCGAGCGGTGCGACAGCGCCAAAGATGCTGATTTCTGCGGCACGCGCGGCGACGCTCAAACTGACGAATCAACGCGATGCCGCCGTGCCGCACTCCCCGGTTTTGATCCGCGGCGGTGAGCCATTCGATATGAGCGCGGCTGTGCCCATTGCCGACCCCGCGCTGGACCTGAACAATCCGCTAAAGGGGCCATTCCGCTCCGAAGCGATTGCGTGGGAAGAGATAGCGCTCGCCGCGATGCAGTTTGCGCGGATCGCTGGCATTCTGCCCGCCTACATGGTCAATCCGCTTCACGCCGGCGAACCGCATGCGGTCGCGGCCTCGGACCTTGCGCATTATACCGCAGCTGGCGCCTTGCAGATCGTGACCCGTGCCCGGTTGCCGGTAAGCGCGAGCGAGGACGCTGAGATCGTCGCGTTCCGATCCAGCGCCGACACGCGCGAACATGTCGCGCTGATTATTGGCGACCAATGCGGCGATACCCCGCCACTGGTGCGCGTTCATTCAGAGTGCCTCACAGGCGATATATTGGGTAGTCTCAAATGCGATTGCGGCCCGCAATTGGACGGGGCCTTGCAGGCGATGGCCGACCATTCCCGTCAGACCGGCGGCTGGGGTGCGCTGCTGTATCTGCGTCAGGAAGGGCGCGGGATTGGCCTGATCAACAAACTGCGCGCTTACAGATTGCAGGATCAGGGTTTCGACACCGTGGATGCTAACCAGCGGCTGGGCCTGCCCGATGAAGCGCGCGATTTCCCTGTGGCAGCGCGCATGCTCGATTTGCTGGGTGCACGGCAAATCCGGCTGATGACCAACAATCCGGCGAAGGTCGATGCGCTGACCAAGGCAGGAATCACCGTTACGCAGCGGGTTCGGCACCAGCTCCCCGACAATCCTTACAACGCGCGTTATCTCGCCACGAAACGCGACCGATCAGGACATTTGCTCACATGAGAGGCCCCGCAATCCCGATCACTCTTCGCCCCGAGACGCCCGGCGATGAAAAAACCATATATAAGCTGACCAAAGCAGCTTTCGCCGACATGCCGTTTAGCGAAGGCGATGAGCAGCACCTTATTAATGGATTGCGCAAGGATGGCGATCTCACCCTATCGCTGGTGGCGGAGGACGCGACGCGGATTGTCGGCCATATCGCTTTTTCGCCCGTCGAGATTGAGGATGGAACACCCGGGTGGTTTGATCTTGGTCCAGTGTCAGTCTGGCCGGCAATTGCATCACCGAGGGATTGGCGGCGCTCTGATCAGGCGCGGTCTTGCTGACATGAAAACGTTGGGCGCGAAGGGAATCGTGCTGCTCGGCAGCCCCGATTATTATGGCCGCTTTGGATTCAAGCACGAACCGCAGCTTACCTATCCCGGGCCACCTGCCCAATATTTCCAATGCCTGTTGCTGGACGGCGAGCTGCCCTCTGGCATCGTCACCTATGCCCCAGCCTTTAGATAGGGGCCTTTAGATAGGGCCCTTGCGATAGAGGCCTCTCGATAAGGCTCAGCGCCGCTCGTAATCGGTCAGGCCGCTCGCCAACCGATTGCCAGACATCGCAAGCCGCGATCCGGTCCAATCGGCCAGAAATACGCTGGCCCGCTGCAAGCCCGGTACAAACCGCGCTTCATTGCCCGTCACCACCAGCCCGTCAGATGGGTGCAGCACCGTCTCTGCGCCCAAGGCGATAAAGGCAGAGTAGTTTTCTTTGTCGCGGCCTTGGATAAACCAATTGTTCGCGATGGTGCCGCGGCTGCCTGCGGGCAGGTCGATCATATAGTTGGTTGCGCTGCCAGCGGCGTCGTCAAAACTGTTGTTCTCGATCACGACATTGGCGCTGCGTGCCTTCACATAATGTCCGCCGCGCCCGCGCTCAAACCGGCTGTCACGCACAGTCAGCTCGCCGTAATTGCCGATATAAAGCGAATGTGCACAGCCAGCGGAATTTTCGCAGGTGCCAAGCCCGCTGAAGGTGGAGCGTGTGATATAGATACGGCCCGCCGGATCATTGCCGCTCAAGATACCCTGTTGGCTGTCGAGGAAACGCGTGTTGGTGACGTTAAGTACGCCCTTTTCCAGCCGGATGCCTGCGCCATTGCCATCGGGCACGCTGATGTTGGAAAAGGTAATCCCGCGCACTTCTGCGCCCAAACCGCGCAGCACCAGCGTCGCTTTCCCCTCGCAAGCGGTGCGATCAAAGGTGACGGTGCCAAATTCTTGAGCGGCATAGATGACCACGCCCGCCGTTTGCACCGCGCATTGGCGGTAGGTGCCCGGCGCGATCATTATCGTGCCGCGCTGATCGCCGATTGCACTAACGGCGCCCTGCAGCGTTCCAAAACTGCGCCCGGTTTCCTCAATGGTGAACGGTCCGCCGCTTTGTGCTTTGATTGCCGAAAATGGCACCAACAGCGCCGACAGGGCCAGAATCAAGGCGAGAAACACCCAATCTAGCGAATTGGCGATACGGACCGCGAATTCCTTCGCATGGGTCGAGCGAGCTTTTGCAGGAAGTTGAACCATGCCCATTGCGCTACAACGATTCGCGCGCCCATGCTGCGCTCTCATCAGCACTGTACCGTTCCGGTGCATCAATTGGCGCTTGGCTTAACCCGGCCCAGCCCGCTACACTCGTCTTCGAATTTAAAGGATCAAGAGGAACACCCCGATGAAGAAACTTGTAAATTACGCCATGCTCGGCGGCGCCATGGTGGCCTTGGCTGCATGTGGCAGCAGCGAAGATGCTTCGACCGAAGCCATGCCCGAAACGGTCGAAATGCCTGCCGACGAAGCGCTTGAGCCGATTGCCGAACAGCCTGTGGTGGACACAGGGGCACTTGGCCCTCCGGTAAATCCCGTCTCCAACGCACCCGATCCAATTACAACCGAGGCCGTCGCAGACGATGCCGCCGCAGTCGCCGACGAAGCGATTGCCGCTGCTGAAGCTGCAGAAGCCGCTATGGCCGCAGAGGCTGCTGCAGCCGCTCGGGATCAAGAATAATAATGACGCAAACCAAACGGATTGCTGGCGGTTCGATGATCGCATCCCTGATGCTGCTAACGGCTTGCAATCCGTCAAGCGGCAGCAGTGCACCGGGGGCGGTCAGCGAAGGCGAGGCGGCTGCGCTCGAAGATGCCGCTGAGATGCTCGACGAACGGCAGCTTCCCGAAGGTGCCCTGCCAGTCATCGGGCCAGTCATCGGGCAGTCATCGGGCCACTCACCGGGCCGCCCATTGATGCGCCGATTACCGATGAGGCACCGCAAGCGCAGGACGCGCAAGATGCCCAAGCCTTTCAAGATGAGAGTGACGCTGAATGACCATCCATCCCGGCATGGACGCCGAGACTTTCGACCAATTTGCTGAGCAGCTGGAGCGCTATGTTAAAGAGCGTCTGATACCAGCCGAGAGCGACGTGATTGAGAATGACGCCATTCCGCCCGCCATCATTGATGAGATGCGCGAGATGGGATTGTTCGGGCTTTCAGTGCCAGAGGAATATGGCGGCGCCGGGCTGAACATGACGCAGTATGCGCGCGTCGTGAACACGATGAGCAACGCTGCGCCCGCTTACCGCTCAATCTTCTCAATCAATGTCGGGATGTTCGCCAGCGCGCTCAAAAACGGCGCAACTCAGGCGCAGCGCGACGAATGGTATCCCAAGCTGGCCGAGGGCAAAATCGCCTGTTTCGGCCTGACCGAACCGGGATCAGGCAGCGACAGCGCCGCTATGGCAACCACGGCCACGCCGGACCCCGATGGCAATGGCTGGGTTCTGAACGGAACGAAGCGCTACATCACCAACGCCCCGCATGCCGATGTTGCCTTGATCATGGCGCGCACTGAGAAAGACGCTTTGCCCAAAAACGCTCATGTCAGTGCGTTTCTTGTGCCCATGAACACGCCGGGAGTGTCGACCGGTTCACCGGATAAGAAGATGGGGCAAGCCGGATCGCACATCTCCGATATCATGCTCGACGATGTCAGAGTGCCGGGTGACGCGCTGCTTGGCGGAGAGACCGGCAAGGGTTTCCGCTTTGCGATGCAGAGCCTCGACAATGGCCGTATTTCGGTGGGCGCGGCCGCGACCGGCTATGCCCGCCGCGCGCTGAATTCCGCGATCCAATACGCCAATGAGCGCAAGGCCTTTGGCGAGCCCATCGCAAACTTCCAGTTGATCCAAGCGATGCTGGCAGACAGCGAGATCGAAATCTACGCCGCTGAGGCGATGATGAAAGATGTGACTGAACGCGCAGACCGTGGCGAGAATATCCTCGTCAAAGCGGCCTCCTTCAAAGTCTTCGCATCCGAAATGTGCGGGCGTGTGGTGGACCGGGTGGTGCAGATTTACGGCGGCGCGGGTTACCTTGCCGAATATGACGCTGAACGGTTCTACCGCGATGCGCGGATCTACCGCATTTACGAAGGCACAACGCAGATCCTGCAGCTCCAGATCGCCAAGCATATGCTGCGCGAATGGGAAAAAGAGCACGGCTGATTTCGCTGCCGCACCCCAATTCGATAAGGAACACAAGCTTGTACAATCTCCTCAATGACCTCTCGATCATAGAGGTTTCAAGCTTCGTCGCCTCTCCCACCGCCGGGCTGTATTGCGCGCAAATGGGGGCGGAGGTTATTCGCGTCGATCACAAGGCGGGCGGGCTCGATTACGATCGATATATGCTGACCAAAGAAGGCCGCTCGCTTTCTTGGGAGAACCTCAACCGCGCCAAGAAATCGGTCGCGCTGGACCTTCGTTCTGGCGAAGGGCGAGAGCTATGCGTCGAATTGGCCGCGAAGACCGGGCAATGCATCACCAATCTGCCGGAGAAGAGCTTCTTGAGCCACGCTGCAATGAAAGCGGCGCAACCAGATGAAGCGCCAGATATGACTTCGGTGCGGATCATGGGATGGCATGATGGGCGTCAGGCGATGGACTTCACTGTCAACGCCGCAAGCGGATATCCGCTGATGACCGGACCGGAGGAGTGGGAGATGGCTACCGCTCCGCCGGTCAATCAGGTTTTGCCTGCGTGGGATTTCATCACCGGGGCTTATTGTGCCTTTTCCTTGCTCGCCGCGCTGCGCCACCGCGATGCCTCGGGCGAAGGCAGCGAAGTGCGTGTTCCGCTGGGCGATGTGGCGATCGGGACGGTCGCCAATTCCGGCATGATGGCCGAAATGCTTTATCGCGGCGGCGACCGCCCAAGGCTCGGCAATGCGATCTGGGGGGCATTTGGACGCGATTTCCGCAGCAAAGACGGAGTACGCTTTATGGTCGCCGCTTTGACCGCGAAACAATGGGCCGGGCTGGTCGAAGCGTTTGGTGTCGCCACGCCGATGGGCCAGTTAGAGGCTGAAGTCGGCGTGAAATTCTCTGATGGCGACGACCCGCGCTTCAAACACCGCCATGCATTGTTCGACATTTTCCAAAATGTCGCGGGCAGCCATGATTACAAAGCGTTATCCACGCGCATGGCCGCCAACGGATGCACGTTTGAGAAATATCGCACCGCGTATGAAGCGGCACGTGACCCGGAACTGGTAACAGATAACCCGCTGTTCGGACCTTCGCCCGCGAACCCATCAGGCTTCGAATATCCCGCCACCCGTTCTTTCGCCAACCTGCCCGCACAGCAGACCGGCGACCCGGCCCCCGCGCCGTATCTTGGCCAACATTCCGAAGAGGTGCTCGCCGAAAGGCTTGGGCTATCCAGCGGCGCGATTGGCAAATTGGTGGATGCCGGAACTGTGGCATTGTCTGATAAAGGTAGAGCATGACCAGAAGAGCAGCAATCGTATCGCCCCTGCGCACACCCGTAGGCAAATTCCTCGGCGGTTTATCCAGCTTGGGCGCAGGCGAACTGGGCGCAATCATCCTGAAAGCGCTGGTGGAGCGCAGCGGGATCGATCCAGCGCGCGTCGACGATGTCGTTTTCTCGCAAGGCTATGGCAATGCAGAGGCTCCGGCCATCGGGCACTGGTCTTGGCTCGCAGCGGGATTGCCGCTTGAAGTGCCCGGCTATCAACTGGACCGGCGCTGCGGATCAGGCCTGCAAGCGATCGCAAATGCAGCAATGATGGTTGAGACCGGCATGGCGGATGTCGTGGTTGCTGGCGGATGCGAGAGCATGTCCAATGTAGAGCATTACACACTGCAGGGGCGCGGCGGAGCGCGGATGGGCGATATTACGCTGCATGACCGCCTTTCACGCGGACGGCTCATGAGCCAGCCGATTGAGCGCTTTGGCGTGATTACCGGCATGATCGAAACGGCAGAGAACCTCGCCAAAGATTACGAGATCAGCCGCGAAGACGCAGACGCTTTTGCGGTGCGAAGCCATCAGAACGCTGCCGCCGCTTGGAAAGCAGGGAAATTCGACGCGCAATTGGTGCCGGTCGCAGTTCCGCAAAAACGCGGCGATCCGGTGATCTTCGACCATGACGAAGGCTACCGCACGGATGCTTCGCTAGAGACGCTCGCCCAATTGCGTGCGCTGGACCTGAAACGCGACCCTGATGCGATCGTTACCGCAGGCAATGCCAGCCAACAAAACGATGCAGCGGCAGCGTGCCTTGTGGTGGCCGAAGACAAACTCGAGGAACTCGGCCTTGAGCCAAGCCTGTGGTTTGGCGGCTGGGCAGCGGCGGGCTGTGACCCGTCGCGCATGGGGATCGGCCCGGTGCCAGCGGTAGAGCGCCTGTTCGAACGGCGCGGATATACCTGGGACGATATCGGCATGGTTGAATTGAACGAGGCATTCGCCCCGCAAGTGCTCGCCGTGCTCAAAGGCTGGGGCTGGAGCGGCGATGACAGCCGCCGCGATATTCTCAACGTCAATGGGTCGGGCATTTCGCTGGGCCACCCCATCGGCGCAACCGGCGGGCGTATTCTCGCGGACATGGCCGCCGAAATGCACCGGCGCGAAGTCCGCTATGGTTTGGAAACAATGTGTATCGGCGGCGGTCAGGGGATCGCGGCGGTGTTTGAGCGCGCTACGTGAGTTTTGAGCGCTGGATCGGCCGCAAACACAGCGCGAGCGACCGGCTGGGCGAAGCTCTGGCGGCGCGTTGGCTTGCAACTTTCGACCTGCCAACGCCTGACCCCGCGATCATGCCGCAGGGTATCCACTTTGCGCTATGTACACCCGATGCGCCGACGAGCGCGCTGGGCGACGATGGCCATCCAGCGCGCGATGACAGCGACAATAGCTTCCTCCCGCCCTTCCCTATGCCGCGCAGAATGTGGGCGTCGAGCGCGATAGAATTCCGCGCACCGTTAACCGTCGGCGCGGTGATTGAGCGCACTAGCCGCGTGGCATCAATCAAGGAGAAGGTGGGGAGCAGCGGCACGCTCGCTTTCGTCAATGTTGATCATGAGACGATAGCCAATGGAACGCTGTCGGTGCTTGAGACCCAAACGCTGGTGTACCGCGATGCAGCCGCACCAGATGCGCCGCTTAGCCCGCCAGCACGCGGTGAGGGCACCTTCGATACCTCCGTATGGGACGCGCACCGCACCCTAACCCCCGATCCGCGCCTATTGCTGAGATATTCCGCACTCACCTTCAACACGCATCGCATTCATTACGATGCGCCTTATGCGGCGGATGTGGAGCGGTATCGCGGGCTGGTGGTGCACGGCCCGCTAACAGCGAGCCTGCTCCTGCAACTTGCTGCACGAGAACTGGGCGAGAACCGGCTGACGCATTTTGCATTTCGCGGGATGTCTCCGGCAATTGCGGGAGAGGAGCTCAACCTGGCATTGCGCAAGAGTGATGACGGATTTGAGCTAGGAGCCTTCGCTGCCGATGGCCGGCAAGTCATGTCAGCGCAGGCGCAGACCTAGTTTTGATCCTTCTTAGGACGGCCGCGCTTTGCTGGCTTTGACCTTTCCAACTTGATACCCCTTGCCGCCAAGCCCTCGCGCAGCAACATCTCGATCTCCGCATTGGCAGAGCGCAACTCGGCGGCCGCGAGACGTTCTACCGCCGCGTGAACCGCCGGGTCGAGCCTCAGCGCAAAAGCTTTTTTGGTAGGTGCAGCTATGGCTGCCTCCTATGGTTGCGGATTACTGGTAAAGCGTTCCGGCGTTCACAACCGGTTGCGCTTCGCGGTCCCCGCACAGCACCACCATCAGATTGGAAACCATCGCCACGCGGCGTTCGTCGTCAAGTTCGACAATGCCGTCCTTGGACAATTTTTCGAGCGCATCTTCGACCATGCCCACCGCGCCAATAACGATTTTCTTGCGCGCCGCGATGACCGCGTCGGCCTGTTGGCGGCGGAGCATCGCGCCTGCGATTTCAGAAGCATAGGCAAGGTGGGTGAGGCCCGCTTCATCGACGACAATACCCGCGACCATCAAACGTTCATTGAGCTCATCGCGCAGCTCGCTCGCGACGACTTCGGCGCTGCCGCGCAGGGTCGTTTCGTCTTCGTCCGACATGTCGTCATAGGGATGGCGAGCTCCGACCGTGCGCAACCCTGCCTCGATCTGGATGTTCACGAACTCTTTGTAATCGTCGACATCGAACACCGCCTGCGCTGTGTCAGACACACGCCACACGACATTACATGCGATTTCGATAGGGTTGCCGCGCAGGTCGTTAATCTTGACCTTTTCCGAATGGATGTTGTGCGCGCGGACGCTAACCTTTTGCTTCATCATCCACGGCCAAACCCAGTGCAGACCGTCTTTGCGAACTGTGCCGCGATATTCGCCGAACATCGTAATGACCGCTGCCTGATTGGGCTGGATCATGAAAAAACCGATGCTCAATAATAGGGACATTACCAATCCCGCGATTACGCCGATGACTATCGCGGGTTTCACACCAGTCGATAGGCCGAGAGCCGCCGGTATTATCAGCGCCGCCAGCACCACGGCAAGCATGATGTATCCATTGTATACGGTCGCCTCGTTTTCGCGGCTGACCGCCATTGCATGCAAATTGTCAGACATAAATACCCCCTCATTGATATAATTATGATATCGTAATTATATCAGAGAAAGCATGCTGTCAATCAGACTCCATGGGATAATTACTGATCGGCTTGAGCACCGAATAGCTTTCCGCCTTCAGATCATTCCTCATTTCGGGAAACTCAATCGGCTCCGGCTCGACATGCATATCGGGCATTCGGTCCAGAAGATCGCGGATCAGCGTCAACCGCCCCCGTTTCTGATCGTTGAAATCGACTAATGTCCACGGCGCATGGTCGTAATGCGTGGCCTTCAACATCGTTGCGCGCGCATCCGTATAGGCATCGTACTTCTCGCGCGCGGCAAGGTCGATTGGTGACAATTTCCAGCGTTTGAGCGGATCTTCGAGCCGTTCGCGCAGCCGCGCTTCCTGATTTTTCTGATCCGTGGTCAGCCAATATTTGAACAGGAAAATGCCATCATCGGTCAGCAGCTTTTCAAACACCGGCACTTGCTCAAGGAACTTGGCAACCTGATCATCGTCAGCATAGCCCATGACCTTCTCAACCCCGGCGCGGTTGTACCAAGAGCGATCAAAAAGTACGATTTCGCCTGCATGGGGAAGATGCGCGATGTAGCGCTGAAAATACCACTGCGTCAGTTCGTCTTCGCTGGGTTTGGTCAAAGCAACCGTGCGGCATTGGCGCGGGTTCAGCTTGTCACGCACAGCGCGGATCGCGCCGCCTTTGCCCGCAGTATCGCGCCCCTCAAACAGAACCACGATCCGCGCCCCGGTGGACCGCGCCCACCGCGCCATACCGACCAGTTCTTCCGTCATCGACTCCAATGCCTTGCGGTATTCCTTGCCCTTTATCCCCATCAGTCGTGAATCCTTCGCCATTTGTCCTTGTGTCTGCGCCACGGTAGTATCAAAATGCAGCCTATGGCCACTCTTGCTGATCCCCAAATCGATTATTCTCAGCTGCCCGATCTGGCAGACGATGTTTATACCGCACCGCTTACCAAACCTGCGCATCTTGGCCCGGATTGGCTGGAACCTGCGCAGACGCAATATTCGAGCGAAGATCACGCGGTTTGGAACGACCTGTTCGCGCGGCAAATGGACGTCTTACCCGGACGCGCGGCGACCGCATTCCTCGCTGGTCTTGATAAGCTGGACCTGTCACGCGGCGGCATTCCAGAATTCGGGGCAATGTCGCAGGAGTTAAACAGCCTCACAGGCTGGACCGTTGTGCCGGTGCCGATGCTGATCCCGGATCACGTGTTCTTCTGGCACCTTGCCAACAGACGTTTTCCCGCAGGCAATTTCATCCGCACGCGCGAAACATTCGACTACATTCAAGAGCCAGATGTTTTTCATGACGTCTTTGGCCATGTCCCGATGCTCACTGACCCGGTGTATGCCGACTATATGCAGGAATACGGCCGCGCGGGTTGGAAAGCGATGCGCTATAACCGGCTCAAAGCCTTAGGCGCGCTCTATTGGTACACGGTCGAATTTGGCCTGATCGAAGAGGCCCAAGGCATCCGCGCCTATGGTGCGGGTATTCTGTCCGGGCCGACAGAGGCGCGATTTGCAGTGGAGGCGAAAAGCCCCAATCGCATCATGCTCAATGTCGACCGGGTCATGCGCACAGATTACGTGATCAGCGATCTGCAACCGACATATTTCGTGATTCAGAGTTTTGAGGACTCTGTTCCGCAAGACTGTAGAGCGCGATTTCGACCGGCTCTACAAAAGTCTCGCGCCAAATTTCACCTATGCGAATTCAGCGATAATTGATGTCGATAATGTCGTGGATCGCGGCACTCAGGAATATCATCTACGCGGCGGACGCGGCAGCGGGGCAGAGGCGGTTTAGGGGCCTTTTAGGCGTCGACGCTGCGCTGCGTGATGGCGTGATAAGTAACCAAAACCGCCGCAGCAGCAGCGATCGCGGCACCCAATGCCAAGAGCGACAGACCGCCAAGCATACTTCCCGAATTCATGAGCAAACCGCCTATCAGACTTGCCGCGAGCCCTAGACCCATTTGCAGCAAAATATCACGCGCAGCGTCGGTGCGCGCGGCGATGGATGCAAACCATCCCGCACTCAGTCCTACGGTTATGAGCAAAAGCAATGCCATGAAATCCAAAAATAAAACCTTCACGGTGCCGCTGCGTACCATTCACAGCGCTTCAAATAACCAATGACTGAAGCACCCCGATGGTTCCGCCAATGGTTACCAAAGTGTTACCCTAAAACAGATAAAGCAGCGCGCAGCCCATCGCGATCCGGTACAAGACAAACACCATCATCGATGCGCGCTTCAGGAAATTCATGAGGAATGCCATGGTCGCAAAAGCGGCGGCAAACGTCATTGCGCCGGTGATCAGCGCCTCTACGAGCAGCGCGCTATCCGCCTCCAGCAAGTCCGGCACGATCAGCACACCTGCGCCCGCGACCGCAGGGATCGAAAGCAAAAACGAAAACCGCGCCGCTTCCACCCGGCCAAAACCCAGCACCCGCGCTGCGGTCATGGTCACACCCGATCGGCTGGTTCCAGGGATCAGCGCCAATGCCTGGGCCATGCCCACGATAAGTCCATCGCGCCATGTCATCTGCTCAAAGGTTTTTTCCTCCTTGCCGAAATAATCCGCAAGGCCGAGCAGGATGCCATAAAAAATCAAATTGACCGCGATCAGATCGGTGATCCGCAAAGCATCCATCAACCCTTCTGCGCCAATTTCCAGCCCGAACTGGTTTTGAACGAAGGTATCGAGGAAACCGAGCTTGATCGCAAAACCGAAAATCACGGCAGGGATCGTACCCAGCACGATCCACCAAAACAGCTTACGTTCGGCCTTGGCGCCGGGATTGTTCGCGCCGATCCCGACACTGGCGAAGCCGCCACGTGCAAGACCCATCACATCTTTAAAGAAATAGACGATGATCGCGAGGAGCGAGCCGACATGCACGGCGATATCGATCATCGGTCCCTGATCTTCGAACCCTGTAAAAACAGAGATCAGGATCAGGTGTCCTGACGAGGATATCGGCAGGAATTCGGTGATCCCCTGGACCACCGCAATGATGAGCATTTGAAGGAAAGTCATGGGCCCCGCTCCAAGCCGGATGCGGGGCCCATGTCAATATTTCTTACCAAATCCGAACGCGTTCCTCTGGCGGCAAATACAGCGCATCATCTTCGGTCACACCGAATGCATCATACCATGCGTCCAAATGGCGAACGGCGTTGTTGAGACGGAATTCGCCCGGAGGGTGGTTCGCCGTCATCACGCGGTTGCGCAGGCTTTCCTCGCGTTCCTTCGCGCGCCAGATTTGCGCAAAGCCGAGGAAGAAGCGTTGATCGCCGGTAAGCCCGTCAATCACCTCAGCCTCTTCACCGTTTAGCGACAAGCGATACGCGCGGTATGCCATTTGCAGGCCGACCACATCGCCAAGCGTTTCGCCCATAGACTGTCCGCCGCGCAAGCAAACCGGACCTTCGGGGCTTTCAACGGGGCAATACGCTTCGATAAAGCCCGCCATTTGATCGGTGAATTTCACGAAACCTTCGCGGTCTTCATCCTGCCACCAGTTGCGCAAAGTTCCGGTCGCATCAAACTGCGAACCTTGGTCATCGTAACCGTGGCCGATTTCATGCCCGATCACTGCGCCAATGCCGCCATAATTGACCGCTGAATCTGCACCGCCGTTAAAAAACGGTGGCTGCAGAATAGCCGCCGGGAAAACGATGCGATTGGTGAGCGGCGAATAATATGCGTTCACCGTCTGCGGGAACATTCCCCACTCGCTTGGATCAACTTCGGTGCCAAGCCTCGAAAGCTGGTCTGCGGTGTTCCAGCGGACCGTGGACATGCGATTGGCAAGCGGATCGTTGGCAGAAATATCCAGCCCATCATAAGTTTTGAACTCGCCCGGATATCCAATCATTGGCACAAAGCCATTCAGCTTCGCCCGCGCTTCCGCGATGGTTTCAGGCGACATCCACGTATTGTTGTCGAGCGCTTCATTCATCGAACGGGTCAGGTTGGCGACCAGTTCGTCCATTTGCGCCTTGCTCTCTGGCGGGAAATACTGGTCGACATAAAGCGCGCCGAGCTGCTCTCCGATTGACCCTTCGACAGCGCGAATCGCACGCTTCCAGCGATCTTGCTGCTCTTCTTGGCCGCCAATTGTCTTACCGTAGAAATCGAAATTGGCATCATCCAGATCGCTGGAAAGCACCGCCGCATTCCCTGAAAGGAAGCGGACCGCCATATAGGCTTTGATCGTCGCAAGCGGCGTATCCGTGACAAGCTGCATCATTGCCGGCAAACCGCCGCCAATCATGTCGAGTTGAGCCTGAGAGAGGCCCATGTCGGCGATTTCTTCATCGGTAGGTGGCAATTGCCGCGCGAGATAGCGGGTTTGACCAGCCAGCTGCGATGCATCCAGCAAGGTCGCAATCGGGAAATCACCCGCCATCGCGGTCAGCTCATCCGGGGTTAGTTCATTGTATGTGAGCGTCGGCATCCGCAGAACGGGGCGTGCCCATTCAAGCTCAGCGACTTGGCGCTCAAACGCGTAAACAGCGTTGGCGGCGCCCGCCGCATCAGCATATCCCGCCATGCCGAGAACCGTGCTGAGATATTCAATATAGGCCGCGCGGATTTCCAGATTGCTCTCGGAATCGACGAGGTAATAATCACGATCGGGCAGCCCCATACCGCTGAACCCGATGCTGACGGCATATTGTGTTGGATTGCGGGCATCAATGGAAACGTTCGCGCTAACCAGCGATGGATAACCCGGCTCACCAAACAGACCAACAAGTGCCTCAAGATCAGCCGCGCCATAAATTTCGTTCAAATAGGGCTGTGCCGGGGCAAGACCGCTGGCATCAATCGCTTCGATATCCAAAAAGGCATTGTAGGCATCAACAATCCGCCGCGCCTGTGTGCCCGGTGCCGGATTGGAAGCAGCCAGAGTTTCCACCAGCGTCCGAACGTTCTGCGTTGCCCCCTCGCTCAGCATATCGAATGCACCGAAGCTCTGGCGGTCAGCCGGAATCTCGTTCGCGGCAATCCACTTTCCGTTGACATAGGCATTGAAGTCATCGCCCGGGTCGACGTTTTGATCAATCAGGCCAATTCCCACGCCCCAAGTGCCGTAATCCATCGAAGGAAGGCTGGTCTCCTGCTCTGCGCCCGAGTCATCGTGGGCTTCATGCAGAACGATAATTTCGCCCGGAAGACCAAGATTATCCTTGGCGGCTTCATTGGCCATCGCGGCGCTGGCCATTGCAACACTGGACAAAGCAAGCGCGGCAGTCCCGGCGAGCAGGTATTTAGTAGTGCGGATCATGTGCGAGTCCCATTTGTTTCAAATTCGTAATGTTGGCTTAGCCTGTTCGTCAGCGCAAGGTTGTCGCTCGTCGCGTTTCAGAAGCGTTTCGTCGAAACTTGCCCGTTTGGTCAGGCCAAAGCGACCCGATCAAGCCGCTTCGTTCGCGGCAAATTGCAGCGACGCCAGCCGCGCATAAAGCCCGCCCGCCGCGCTCAGTTCCAAATGCGTGCCTTGCTCAACTATTTCACCGCCATCCAGAACAACGATACGGTCCGCTGCGCGCACTGTGGCAAGACGATGCGCGATCACGAGAGTGGTGCGCTCTTTCATCAACACATCGAGCGCTTGCTGCACCAATTGTTCGCTTTCCGCATCAAGCGCGCTGGTCGCTTCGTCCAGCAACAAAATTGGCGCATCTCTTAGTAGCGCGCGAGCGATGGCGACCCGCTGTTGCTGACCGCCGGACAATTGCGTGCCGCCTTCACCCAGATAGGTATCGAGACCTTTGGGCAGTTCGCGCAGAAACTTCTCCGCATTTGCCGCACGCGCTGCGTCCCAGATTTGCTCATCGCTGGCATCCCACATCCCGTAACGCAAATTGTCGCGGGCATTCGCGCTAAACAGCACACCATCTTGCGGCACCAGCGCAAGCCGCGCGCGGATTTCCGAAGGGTCAGCCTTGGTCAGCGGCACACCATCGAGGCGGATTGTCCCGACCTGCGGGTCGTAAAACCGCTCAACCAACTGAAACAGCGTCGATTTACCAGCGCCAGACGGGCCAACAATCGCCACCGTTTCCCCCGGCTGGATCTTCAAGGTTGAAATCCTTCAGCGCAGGCGTTTCGGGCCGAGCGGGATAGCGGAACGTAACATTGCGGAACGACAGGCTGCCACGAGGGGGTGTAGGCAAGCTCTCAGGACGAGCGGGCGCTGCGATAGCGGGTTTTGCCTCTAGCAATTCAGCAAGCCGGCTGGCCGCACCGGCGCCGCGCAACAAATCGCCATACACTTCGGTAAGCGACCCCATCGCACCGGCAACCAGGCCGCCCGTCAGCACGAATGCGGCAATCGTACCGCCGGACATTGTCCCTTCGGAAACCGCCAGCGCACCGCGCCACATCACCATGGTTATGCCGCCAAAGACCAGCACGATCACAATCGATGTCATCGCCGCGCGCAAAATGATGCGCTTACGAGCGGTGTCGAAGGTGCGCTCTACCACGTCCCCAAATCGGCCTGCTTCGCGCACCTCTTGGCCAAAGCTCTGAACGATCTTCATCGCTGACAGCACTTCGCTGATATACGCCCCCACATCGGCCACGCGGTCTTGGCTGGAACGTGAGATCGCGCGGATTTTCCGCCCAAAAAACACGATAGGCAATATCACCAGCGGGATCCCGATCAGCAGACCCAAGGTCAGCGTCGGCGCGAGGTAAAGCAGCAAGGCAATACCGCCGATGCCCGTCAAAGTGTTGCGCAATGCGACCGAGACCGTTGTTCCAACCACCGTTTCGATGATTGCGGTGTCTGACGTCATCCGGCTGGAGATTTCTTTCGGGCTGTTTTCTTCATAAAAGCCCGGCGACATGCGCAGCAGATTTTGCTGCACCCGCAACCGAATATCGGCCACCACCCGTTCACCCATCCAGCTGACGAAATAAAACCGCGCTGCGGTGCCAAAGCCAAGAATAACCACGATCATCAGCAGATATTGAAACGCCTGCCCAATCGCCTCTGGGCCAGCGGTCCCGCCAAATGCTTCATCAATAATGACCTTGAACCGCCATGGAATGGCCAAGGTGGCACCGGCAGTCACCAACAGCGAAAGCAGAGCGAAACCGATCTGAGAGGGGTATTTGCCTGCCTCACGGTAAACCATGCGCAGCGGTGCGAGGGAGCGCGGCTTTTTTGGCGCAGGCACCTCTTCAGCAGCCTCGACCTCTACGGCTTCGGCTTCGTTTGCGGCGCTTTCGTGCTCGGTCAGGCTGATTTTGGTGGGTTCCCCGTCCATATCCGCCATGATCTAGCGACGACGCGCGCAAATTTCACGTGCAAAAAGCACATTGTTATGACCCAAGCCGGGATCAGTACCAAAATTGTGCATTGCACAATAGCGCCGCAAGCCTCATTAAAGCGGTAATGAACACCCGGTGCGAAACGAATACACCGGTAGCAGCGGCAGGCCCGCGATTAGGAATTAGCAATGCTTTACCACGCCCACGAGATACAGCGCAGCTGGATGAACAGCGTCAGCTCATTCGCGTCAATCAGCGCGTCGATGATGACCAACGCCGCCAATCCTTTCGCCAAGATGGGTATCATGCCGATGGCTGCGAACGCTTTGCAAGTGTTCGCCCACGCAACCGCGCCTTACTCAAAACCCGCATTCGGCATCACGGAAATCGAAAGCGGCGGCACGCTCTATCCGGTTATCGAAGCGACTGTGATCAATCGCCCGTTCGGTGATCTTAAACGTTTCCGCCTCGACGGCGTGGATGATGCGGATCACACAACGCGTCCCAAAATGCTGATCGTTGCCCCGATGAGCGGCCATTACGCGACATTGCTGCGCGGTACGGTGGAACGGATGCTGCAAAGCTATGAAGTGTACATCACCGATTGGGCTGATGCGGCGACTGTGCCCGTGCACGAAGGCGATTTCGACCTCGACACTTACATCGATTATCTGATGGATTTCCTCGGCTATATCGAGGAACAGAACCCCGGTACGCGCCCGCACATGCTGGCCGTGTGCCAGCCATCGGTTCCCGCTTATGCGGCGACTGCGCTGCTTAACCAGCACAAGTCCCCCGCTGCGCCCGCCACGCTCACCATGATGGGCGGGCCTATCGACACGCGCGAAAGCCCGACGTCCGTAAATGATCACGCGATGAAACGCCCGATCGAATGGTTCCGCCAGAGTGTCATCACCACCGTACCTGCGCATTACCGCGGTGCGGGGCGCAAGGTCTATCCCGGCTTTATGCAGCTTTCGGCCTTTATGAGCATGAACCTGCAAAGCCACATGATGAGCCATTATGAGATGTACAAACATCTGACCGCAGGCGACGACGCCAGCGCGCAGGCGACCAAGGATTTCTACACCGAATATCGCGCGGTGTGCGACATGACAGCAGAATTTTACCTGCAAACGGTCGAAGAAGTGTTCCAGAAACACTCGATTCCCAACGGCACGTTTGAACATCGCGGCGAGATCGTCGATCTGACGCAGATCACCAACACCGCCCTGCTCGCCATCGAAGGCGAACGCGACGATATTTCAGGGCTTGGTCAGACAAAGGCAGCGCTTGAAGCTGGCGACCGGTCTGTCTGAGGACAAGAAGCGCTACTACATGGCCGAAGGCGCCGGGCATTACGGCATCTTCAACGGCAGCCGCTGGCGGGATAAGGTTGCGCCTGTGGTGGAGGAATTTGTGGCGGCGCATAGTTGATTTGCGCACCCCATCCGGGGTGCGGTTTCCTCGCTCACACGGCCTGAAGGCCGCGTCGCTGCGGGCGGGCGGTCGCCCTTGCGGTCACTGC
This sequence comes from uncultured Alphaproteobacteria bacterium, assembly GCA_963789155.1. GTDB lineage: Bacteria > Pseudomonadota > Alphaproteobacteria > Sphingomonadales > Sphingomonadaceae > Erythrobacter. The sequence continues at coordinate 94,908 of CAWBJN010000019.1, forward strand.
GTGACCGTTTTGCATCGCTAATCGGCTAAGTCGGGCACCAAATGTGCGCGTAACAAATCTGGACAGAGGAATTCGGACTGGAAAAGGCCGTTGTGCCATCTCTCAGGTCTGACCTTGGTGCGTTCGGGGCGTTTCTGCGCGGTACCCATACGCAGTATTGGGTAAATCATCGAACTTTCTGCGAAATATGCTGCTCGTTTTAGCAACCCCCGTGCCTCATCGAAGGTCATTGCCTCAAGCTCTGAAATCCCTCCGATCATCACTTTAATCTTTTCTACATCGTCTGGCTCATCGCAATAATCTAGAAAGAACGCGTCCGCTTCTGCGAACCAATTCAATCGATTAAGCTCCTCGTTATTGATCTTACCAGCGATCCAGTCCTTTGCGCCCCTCAGTCCTTCCCTTAACCCTTCTTGCGGAATAAAATGCTGATGCTTCCAACAGCAAGCGATGAGAAATTCGTGTAAGTCACGGACGCTTTTCTGAAAATATTTGGGCTGCTCAACATAAAGCGCCACCAGCATCTCAGTCGCACTGTCGCAGGTGGTCCATTCTTCGTTTGTCATCAATTTATCGGGCCTCTTTGCCCGCTATGTTTGGTTCCTAAAAAACAGCCGCTTCACGATCCGCTGCGCCATCCACAGCAGCCCGATCACGATCACCAACAGCACCGCCGCGACACCCGCCGCAATCGTCGGATATTCGTAAGCCACATACAGCAGCCCAACCGTCGCCACATCCTCTGCGCTGGACACCAGAGCGTTGCTCACCGGCTCTGGCGAGGTGTTGACCACGGCGCGCGCGCTTGCCTTTCCGCCATGCGCGAGGAAGCTTGCCCCGCCGCCCAGCAGAAATGCGATCACCTGCGTCGCGGGGTCTGACGGATCAACGATGGCCAGCGCCAACAGCGCGCCGCCAACCGGGCGGATCAGCGTGTGCAGCGTGTCCCACACGGTATCGAGCCACATCACTTTATCGGCAAAGAACTCCGCCAACGCGCCCAATGCCGCAATGCCCATCACCCACGGGTTTTCGAGCACACCGAGGCTCGCCAAATGCTCCGGCACAGGCAGCGCATCCAGCCGCATCGCAAGTCCCGTGGCGAAGATGCACAAATACAGCCGCCAGCCCGCCAAAAGACTGACACTTCCCGCAATCCCGATGATCTCAATAATGGGCATTTTTGTTTCGCCTCAAACGCCGGCGGATGCATTCGCATCCTTGGCTATCCCATTTTTTGGCCTCGCATAAGCTCGGGCGGGCGGTCGCCCTTGCGAACCCTTTCGGGTTCGAAACATAGCTTTTCCGAAATGAGAAAGGCGGCGCAGGATTACTCCCGCGCCGCCTTCGTCAAAACTATCCGGCTTGCGTTGCAACGAAGTCCTTGGGCTTCGCAAGGCCGACTGGCCGCCGGCCGGTTAGGCCGCCCCCACGGAGGTGGCGCGAAGCGCCTGTCGCAACTGCAAACAAATCAGAAAACTTCGAACAAACCCGCTGCACCCATGCCGCCGCCGACGCACATGGTCACGACCACGTATTTCGCACCGCGACGTTTGCCTTCGATCAGCGCGTGGCCGGTGCAGCGTGCGCCGGTCATGCCGTATGGGTGGCCGATCGAGATTGAGCCGCCATTGACGTTGAGAATGTCGTTATCGATCCCCAGCTTGTCGCGGCAATACAGCACCTGCACAGCAAACGCTTCGTTCAGTTCCCACAGGCCGATATCGTCCATTTTCAGGCCGGTTTGCTTCAGCAGCTTCGGGATCGCGAAGACGGGACCAATGCCCATTTCGTCAGGCTCTGTGCCCGCGACAGCCATGCCGACATAACGGCCCAGCGGCTGGAGACCTTTCTTCTCGGCAAGCTTGGCTTCCATCAACACGCTGGCCGACGAACCATCGGACAGTTGCGAGGCGTTGCCTGCGGTGATGACATTGCCCGGACCCATGACCGGCTGAAGACCCTGAAGACCTTCGAGCGTGGTGGTCGGACGGTTGCCTTCATCCTTGGTGATCGTGGTTTCGACGTCGCTGACTTCGCCGGTCGCCTTGTCCTTCACCTTCATCATGGTGGTGACAGGCACGATTTCGTCATCGAACTTGCCCGCTTCTTGGCCAGCGGCCGTGCGCATTTGCGATTGCAGAGCGTATTCGTCCTGCGCGTCGCGGCTGATGTTGTAACGCTTTGCCACCGTCTCAGCGGTTTGCAGCATCGGCATGTAGACATTGCCGTGCATGGCGAGCAGCGATTTATCCATCGCAACGCGCATTTCCGGGGTCTGGACCATCGAAATCGAATCCTGACCGCCGCCCACGACGATATCCATATTGTCGACAACGATCTGCTTTGCAGCGGTCGAAATCGCCATCAGGCCGCTTGAGCATTGACGATCAATCGTCTGCCCGGAAACGGTGACAGGTGCGCCGCCGCGCAGAGCAACCTGGCGGGCGATGTTACCGGCCTGCGTGCCTTGCGTCAGGACAGCGCCCCAAACGACGTCGTCGATTTCACCGGCATCGATACCGGCGCGCTCAACCGCGGGCGCAAATGAATAGGCACCAAGGGTGGCACCGGGGGTGGCGTTAAATGCGCCCTTATAGGCCCGGCCAATGGGTGTGCGGGCGGTGGAGACGATGACTGCGTCACGTGACATGAGGGTGTGTCCTTTCAAAAGGTGTTAGAATGTGGCCCCGGCAGGCGGGGCGCAAAGATTTCAGGTGTCTTGGCCGAAGCTTAGACGAAGCTCAGACGAACAGCAGTGTGATCCACTCACAGATCAGAGCGGGCTTGTCTTCGCCTTCGATCTCAATCGTGATTTCGGATGTCTGCTGCCATTGGCCCGGACGTTTTTCGACCATTTCGGTCAGCTTCCAGTGGCCGCGAATACGCTTGCCCGAACGGACCGGCGCGATGAAGCGGGTTTTGTTGCCGCCATAATTCACGCCCATCTTCACGCCGTCCATTTTCGGCATGTCGCTGTTTGCGGAAAGATAGGGGATCATCGACAAGGTCATGAAACCGTGCGCGATGGTCCCGCCAAACGGCGTCATCTTCGCGGCTTCTTCATTAACGTGGATGAATTGATGATCGCCTGTCGCATCAGCGAACATGTTGATCTTTTCCTGGCTCATTTCGGTCCATTCGCTGGTGCCGATATTTTCGCCGACCTTCGCGGCCAATTCTTGCGGAGTCATGGGACAATTCCTCTCAACAGTACGCCCGCGAAATTCCCCCGGAACTCTCCGGCACGGACGCTTCAATTGAAAGGCTACATGGCCCAAGCTGCGGCCCAGTGCAATGCGCGCATCCATGCCGTTACGGCACAGCTAAGTTTGGCCTGGCCGTTGCCGCCTCATGTCGGCGCTTTGCGCGCGCGGCGGATGGAGAAAGCTCCGCTTCTTTCAATTTCGGGTCTGCAAATCCGCCCTCTGCCGATTCGAGCCGCTTCACATAGGAATTGAGCCCAATTTGCAGCCCGATAATCATCAGCATCACCGGCTGATACGCTATCCCCTGAAACAGCGCGCCGACCAGATAGATCAGGCTGGCCATTTGCAACGAAGCGGCAAGCGGCGAAATCCACGCTTCTGCTTCATCATCCGCGCCCTTCCAGCGGCGATAGATCCGCTCCATCTGGAACACGCCCAGCCCATGCAGCATCAGCCACATGATCAGGCCCGGATACCCCTGCTCGCCGAGCACTTCAAAGACAGACGAATGGAAGGCCCGCCCTTCATCCACCACTTCGCGATATTCAACCGAAGCCGTGTTCCCGACCTCTTCGCGCACCGGCAGGACATAGGTGAAACTGTTGGCGCGGTAGGCATCGAACCCGCCGCCCATCGGATTGGCGCTGGCGTAATCAAGTGTCCATGACCACACCGCCATCCGGGTGGAGGCGCTTTCATCGCCGCCCGGCTGCGCAATCGTCGCCATCCGATCATAATAGCTTGCTGGCAGAAACGGCAGCGCGGTCAGGCCAAGCACGCCAGCCGCCGCAACAAAGGCAAAGCGCCGTTTGGTGTAGCGCAGCAGCAGAATACCCAGCGCCGCAATACACAGCAGTCCGGTGCGCGCCTCGGTCCCGATAGGGATCAGCAGGCTGGAAAAGACAAGACCCAGCGCAAACACGCTGACCGTCCAATGCGGCCGAAAAATCGTGCCATAGCGCGTGAACCACGCGACCAGCGGGATCAGCGCGATCGCCACCGTCGCCAACGTAGAGCTTTCGTAAATACCGCTGTTATCCTGCACAAAGAATTTGAGGTTCCCATAACCGCCGCCGCCCAGAACGGTCTTCAATCCGGTCCCGATCACAATGGTGGCAATCGACAGTGTTAGCGTGAGCGCCAGCGCCTCTATCCGGGCGCGGGTGGTTAGGGTGAGCGGCAAGAAAATGGCGAACAGCAACGCCTTCCATACCCAATCCCATTTGGTCGCAGCCGATTCGGGAAACGCGGACCCTTGCAACGTCCACCAACAATAGACGAGCAACAGCAACATCAGCATTTGACGCAGGGAAAAGCGTGAGCCTTCTTTGCGGTCCAGCAGCAGCCAGCCGCCAAAGGCAGCCGCAAAAGCGATCAGCGATACCTGCAACTCGGTAATGATCGTATACCCGATCCGCTGCGGCGCGAGGATGTCGATATAGACATAGAGCAGCACCCACAAAAACGGACGGCGCAAACCAAGCATCAGCACAAATGCGATAAAGGCGATGAAAACGAGATCGAGCATCAGAGTTTTGCACCCTCATCCGGTGCACGCTCATCCGGTACACGCTCATCCGGCACAATATGATCGCGGCGGCTGGACGCTCGACCTCGATTAATTTTGGCGGCACGTTCTGCGTCGAGCGAATCGGCAATATTTTTAAGCCGCTGATCAACGTCCAAATCCTCTCGCATCACCAGCCGAAGCAAGGCGATAGCAAGCAATCCGTGGCCAAGCGCAAGGGAGAGATAGTCGATCATTGCCTATGGGCCATAACGACACGCAGTTGACGCGGTGTTAAGCACAACGACGCTAAAGCTGTTTTTCATGACGCGCATTCTCCATGTCCTTGACCATTCGCTGCCGCTGCATAGCGGCTACACCTTTCGCACCCGCGCGATTTTAAAGGCGCAAGAGGCGGCAGGGTTGGAAGTGCGCGGGATCACCTCTCAGCGCCATAATCTGGAGGCGGAGTGCGATTCGGATTGCGAGACCTTTGACGGCCTCACCTTCCACCGCACGCCAGGCACAACCGGCGGGCCAATGCTGGTGGGCGAATTTCGCGAGATGGCGGCGCTGTCTTCAGCGATCCAGACGCTTGCCAAGGAATGGCGGCCTGACATCATTCATGCGCATTCGCCCGCTCTAAATGGCGGCGCGGCGCTGCGGGCGGCTCGCGCTCTGGGTATTCCGATAGTCTATGAAATTCGCGCCTTTTGGGAGGATGCCGCCGTTGGCAACCGCACGGGCAAGGAGGGGTCAGCCAAATATCGCCTCACACGCAGCCTTGAAACCCAAGTGGCGAACCGCGTCGATGCGATTTTCACCATTTGTCAGGGGCTGCGCGATGATCTGATCACACGCGGCATTGCGCCGGGTAAGATTGGAGTGATGCCAAATGGGGTGGACCTTACTCTATTCGGCGATCCCCCGCCGCGTGATGATGCGCTGGGGGCAGAACTGGGGCTTGATCCGGATGCACCGCTGATCGGCTATATCGGCAGTTTCTACGATTACGAAGGGGTCGATGACCTCATCGCCGCGATGCCAATTCTGCGCCAAACTCATCCTGATGCGCGGCTGTTGCTGGTGGGTGCGGGCGAAATGGACGCACAATGGCGCAGCGCCGCGGCAAAATTGCCGGAGCCTGAGGCGGTCATTTTCACAGGCCGGGTCCCGCATGAGCACGTCGAGCGGTATTATTCATTGATTGATGTGCTGGCCTACCCGCGCAAACATTCACGCCTCACCGATCTTGTCACGCCGTTAAAACCGCTTGAGGCAATGGCGCAGCGGCGGATCGTTGCCGCATCCAATGTCGGCGGACATCGCGAACTGATCACAGACGGCCAAACCGGCTTTCTTTTTGGGCCCGATGATCCCGCCGCCTGCGCGGCATCGCTATCCAACATGCTCGGTGCGCGCAGCGATTGGGATACGATACGCGATGCCGGGGTCGACCATGTTCGCGCCCGTCATGATTGGCATGCCAATGTCCGGCGTTATCTCGACGTTTACCATATCTTGTTAGCAGAACGTGGACACGGTCATGGGCATGCGCCTGAGCCGGGTCGACACAAGCAACAGGGTCTGCGGGCTTAAGGGAAAAAAACCCCTGTCCCGAACACAAAATGATGGGCAAGAACGTCATGCGGCTGAGAAAACATTTCGATAAAGAGCCGGAAGAGCGCAATATTCAGCGTGTTCGCTCCAAAAGCGGGAAAACTCCGATTGCCCGGCACCAGGCATTTGCACCGATGCTGACCGTTTGGGGTGCGGCCTTGCTAGGCTTGGTTGTCATCGTTTTACCAGCCAGCGCCACTGATAGGATTGCCGTTCTCAGCGGGCTTGGCGCGATCGGCGATGGTGCAAAATACATCTTTGCCGGGATCGCTGCATTGCTCGGCGGATCGATGGCTTACGTAATTGCCGCCGCTCTTCGCGCGCGCTTGGGCAAATCCGCAGAAGAAGCTTCCGTAGTTTCTGCCGTATCGTCGATGCGCAAACGCACGATCGACCCCGCCGCCGATCTGGGTAGTGAAAGCCTTGATGCTCCCTTGGAAAAAATGCCCTTTGGTCTGGGAGACGAGTTTGTCCAGAAAGATGGGCAGGGAGATGGGCAGGGAGATGAGGGTGCAGAGATGTACCCACGCCTCACTGACGAAACCGGCGCCGAAAATTCGGATGCGGATAAGGATGATCAGTCCGGCTTTACCCGGCGCCATTTCAAAACCGCATTGATCGACTCTTGCGAAGGCGCGACATGCGAAGCTGCGGCGGTGGAAAAGCCAGAATCAGAGCCGGAACCAGAGTCGGAACCAGCGCCAGAACAAGCGCGCGCGACTTCGCAAGAAGAAGCGCAGACACCGCCCGCACCACAGCCGCTTGGCCGCCCCGGGAGTGAGGGTGCGTGGAGCCTGACGCAATTTTCTCCCCAAGCGGCGCCAGCTCCGGCTTCAGAACAGGTCGGGGAACAGGTCGGGGAACAGGTCACTGGGCCAGAAACTCTCGCTGAAGCCGCGCCGACATTGCTCAAACAAAAACCGCGCTCGCTCGATCTGGGTGAGTTTGCTCAGCTTCCGGGACGCAATGCGGTGTGGGTGGAAGAGCCTGAGATCGCGGATAGCGCGCCATCGCCAATTTCAAAACCACGCGCTGTTCGCAAGACAAGTGCGTTAGAAAAACTGCGCCAGACACCACCCGAAAATTTGAGCCTGGTTCAGATGGTCGAACGCTTTGCAGCCGCTTTGCAAGACCATCAACAGGCAGAAACCGCAGGCACAGCCAAAAAAGCGCCCAAGAACGAAAGGGGCCGCGATGCCGCTTTGGCGGAGGCGTTAAAAGCGCTCTCTTTGTTCACAGAACGCGGGTTCGACCAGCCGGCCCCAACCGTCGCCGCCACCGGCGATAATGAGCTGGGCCAGACAGAGCGAGAGTTGCGTGAAGCGCTGGTTAAGCTGCAAAGTTTGCGCGGTGCGGCGTAAAATCGCGCAATTGGGATGAATTTTCGAGCTTTTCGGCGGTTCGCGCAATCAAATTAAAGGCAAACTTTCTATTCGTGTAATTTTACTGCGTTCTTCGCGGTTGCAAAATGATGTTTCCGTCGGCAAAGGATGGGTGAACGAAGCGCGACCCGGCCCTCACGTCCGGTGCGCTCGCCATCCAAGCCGCTGCTACGATCCGTCAAACGGTCCCGTGGTATGGGCATCTGACAGAACGGATCTTTGCCATGGGATACCCCAATTCCCAGGGTCTCTATGACCCAGCCAACGAACATGACGCCTGCGGAGTGGGCATGGTCGCCCATATCAAGGGCGAACGCAGCCATACGATCGTGGAGCAATCGCTAGAAATTCTGGCGAAGCTGGACCATCGCGGTGCAGTGGGCGCCGATCCTTTGCTGGGTGATGGTGCGGGTCTGCTGATGCAGATTCCCGATGCACTGATCCGCCGCTGGGCGAGCGATCATGGCCATAGCCTGCCTCAACCGGGCCATTATGCGGTTGCAATGTGCTTTATGCCTCAGGACGGGGCCGCTCGCGGCTTTGTCGCTGACCGGTTTGCAGCACTTGCTGAAAAAGAAGGTCAGCAGCTGATCGGTTGGCGTGATGTGCCGACCACTCAGGATGGGCTGGGCGATGCGGTTATCGCGTCCATGCCGGTCATCCAGCAGGCGATCATCGCGCGCGGCGAAAGCTGCGAAGATCAGGACGCATTTGAGCGCAAACTGCTCGCGATCCGCAAACAGACGCTGAACCCGCTTGCAAAATTGGCGGTGAAGCATGATCTGCCCGGTGTCACGGACACCTATATGCCGAGCGTTTCGAGCCGGACTATCGTATATAAAGGTCTGCTGCTGGCTACTCAGGTTCAGAGCTTTTACGACGATTTGCGCGACCCGGAATGCGTCAGCGCGTTTGGTCTGGTGCACCAGCGTTTCTCCACCAACACTTTCCCAAGCTGGAAGCTCGCGCATCCTTTCCGCTTCATTGCGCATAATGGCGAAATCAACACGGTTCGCGGCAATGTGAACTGGATGAATGCGCGCCGCCGCACGATGGAAAGCGAATTGCTTGGTTCCGATCTTGATAAGATGTGGCCGATCATTCCGCATGGGCAATCGGACACAGCATGCCTTGATAACGCGCTCGAATTGTTGCTCGCAGGCGGATATTCGCTGGCGCATGCGATGATGATGCTGATCCCCGAAGCGTGGAACGGCAATGATCTGATGGATCCCGAACGCCGCGCGTTTTACGAATATCACGCCGCATTGATGGAGCCGTGGGACGGACCCGCAGCGGTGTGCTTTACCGATGGCCGCCAAATCGGCGCGACATTGGATCGCAATGGTCTGCGCCCCGCGCGTTTCTGCGTGACGAAGGACGACGTGGTGTGCCTTGCTTCGGAAAGCGGCGTGTTGCCGTTCGCCGAAGAAGACATCATCCGCAAATGGCGGCTGCAACCCGGTAAAATGTTGCTGATCGATCTGGAACAGGGCCGCATCATCGAAGATGACGAGCTAAAGGCTGATCTCACCCGGTCAGAGCCCTACGCCAAATGGCTGAAAGAAGCGCAGTTCAAGATTGACGACATCCGCGAAATTGAACCGGAACTGTCCGAAGTCGCAGAGCATTCGACCACTTTGCTCCAACGCCAGCAGGCGTTCGGCTACACGCAAGAAGACGTCTCCCGCTTCCTTGAACCGATGGCGGTCAATGGCGATGATCCGATTGGATCGATGGGCACCGACACGCCGATTGCGGTTCTGTCTGACAAGGCGCGGCTGCTCTACGATTACTTCAAGCAAAATTTCGCGCAGGTCACAAACCCGCCGATTGATCCGATCCGCGAAGAATTGGTGATGAGCCTGCTGTCGATGATCGGCCCGCGCCCCAATCTTCTGGGTAAGCAAGCCGGTACGCATAAGCGGCTTGAGGTTGAACAACCCATCCTCACCAATGCCGACCTTGCAAAAATCCGCTCGGTTGAGGCGGTCCTCGATGGCGCATTCCGGTGCGAGACCATCGACATGACTTGGGACGCTTCGGCTGGGCCCGAAGGGCTTGAGCAGGCGCTGAAGGAAATGTGCTGGGCCGCGACAGAGGCGGTTTTGCAGGATCAGAACATCCTTGTGCTTGTCCGACCGCGCTCAGGATGAAGACCGCATCCCCATGCCCGCATTGCTGGCGACAGCGGCGGTCCATCACCACCTCGTGCGGCAGGGTCTGCGGATGCAAACCGGCATCGTGGTTGAAACCGGCGAAGCGCGCGAAGTGCACCATTTCTGCGTGCTGGCAGGCTACGGCGCAGAGGCGATCAATCCTTACGTCGCGTTCGAAACGCTCGAAGACATTCGCGCGCGCAAACACACGGACATTTCCGCGCTGCAAGTCGAACAAAACTATATCAAAGCCATCGGCAAGGGCATCCGCAAGGTCATGTCCAAGATGGGCATCTCGACCTACCAATCCTATTGCGGGGCGCAGATCTTTGACGCGGTTGGTCTGTCCACCCCCTTCGTAGAGGCCTATTTCACCGGCACCGCGACCACAATCGAGGGCGCCGGGCTGGAAGAAGTCGCCGAAGAGAGCGTGCGCCGCCATGCGCAGGCATACGGCAACAATCCGCTTTACAAGGGCATGCTAGATGTTGGCGGCATCTACCAATACCGCCTGCGCGGTGAAGAACACGCCTGGACACCCGAAAACGTTTCCCAATTGCAGCATGCTGTTCGCGGGAACAACGCATCGACCTACGCCGAATTTGCAAAATCGGTGAATGAGCAGTCCGAGCGGCTGCTGACCATTCGCGGTTTGCTTGAATTCCAGAACGCTGAAACTGCGATCCCTATCGAAGAAGTCGAACCCGCCAGCGAAATCGTGAAGCGATTCAGCACCGGCGCGATGAGCCTTGGCTCGATCAGCCACGAAGCGCATTCGACAATGGCGCTGGCGATGAATCGCATTGGCGGGCGTTCAAATACCGGCGAAGGCGGGGAGGAACCTTTCCGCTTCACGCCGATGGAAAATGGCGATTCGATGCGCAGCCGGATCAAGCAGGTGGCCTCAGGACGTTTTGGCGTCACCACCGAATATCTGGTCAATGCTGACGATATCCAGATCAAGATGGCACAGGGCGCAAAGCCCGGCGAAGGCGGGCAGTTGCCCGGTCATAAGGTCGACAAACGGATCGGCGCGGTGCGTCACTCGACACCGGGTGTGGGCCTGATCTCGCCCCCGCCGCATCACGACATCTATTCGATCGAAGACCTCGCGCAGCTGATCCACGACCTCAAAAACGTCAACACAGGGGCGCGCATCTCGGTGAAGCTCGTGTCCGAAGTCGGCGTGGGTACGGTCGCCGCTGGCGTATCGAAAGCGCGCGCGGATCACGTTACTATCTCAGGCTATGATGGCGGCACCGGCGCTTCGCCGCTGACCAGCCTGACGCATGCTGGCTCCCCTTGGGAAATCGGGCTTGCAGAAACGCAGCAGACATTGCTGCTCAACGATTTGCGCAGCCGCATTGCGGTGCAGGTCGATGGCGGTCTGCGCACCGGACGCGATGTCGCCATCGGCGCGCTTTTGGGTGCTGACGAGTTTGGCTTTGCCACCGCGCCGCTGATCGCAGCGGGTTGCATCATGATGCGCAAATGCCACCTCAACACCTGCCCCGTGGGCGTTGCCACACAGGACCCCGTCCTGCGCGCGCGCTTCACAGGGCAGCCAGAACATGTGGTCAATTACATGTTCTTCGTTGCGGAAGAATTGCGCGAGATCATGGCCGAATTGGGCTTCCGCACGGTTCAGGAAATGATCGGCCGGGTCGACCGGCTCGATATGACGCGCATGCACCGCCATTGGAAAGCGCGCGGGATCAACCTGTCGCGCATCCTCCACCAGGTGGAACTGCAAGAAGGCAAAGCGCTGCACCAAACCGAAGTGCAAGATCACGGCCTCGCCGCGGCGCTCGACAACACATTGATAGCTGACTGCCGGGAAGCCATTACGGCAAAAATCCCCGTCCAAGTCGATTACGAAGTGCGCAATGTGAACCGTACGGTGGGCGCAATGCTCTCTGGCGAAATCGCCAAAGCGCATGGGCATGCCGGCCTGCCGGTTGATACAATTCGCGTGAACTTGACCGGCGTCGCCGGACAAAGCTTTGGTGCGTGGCTGGCTCACGGTGTCACGCTGGATCTGGTTGGCGATGCGAATGACTATGTTGGCAAAGGCTTGTCGGGCGGGCGGATAATTGTGCGTCCCCCGGCAGGTGTTGAACGCGTGTCGAGCGAGAACATCATCGTTGGCAACACCGTTCTGTATGGCGCGATCGCGGGCGAGGCCTATTTCAGCGGCGTCGCGGGCGAACGTTTTGCTGTGCGCAATTCCGGTGCGATTGCCGTGGTCGAAGGTGCAGGCGACCATGCCTGCGAATATATGACCGGCGGCGTGGTCGTGGTTCTGGGCAAAACCGGGCGCAATTTCGCAGCGGGGATGAGCGGCGGTGTGGCTTATGTTTATGACCCCGATGGCGCGTTTTCGGCTCTGGTGAACCACGCGCAGGTGAAACTTGAACCGGTCTTGGGTGAGGCAGACAGCAAAGACGGCACAGGCCGCCCGCAGCAACGCGGAACCAGCGTGAATGATTTCGGCATGGGCGACATGTTGCGTCACGATGCACAGCGCCTGCGTATCTTGATTGAGCGTCATCAGCTGCACACGGGCAGCACAGCAGCCAGTGCAATTCTGGCAGATTGGGACGCCGCGCTGGGCCGCTTCGTCAAAGTCATGCCAGTGGATTATAAAAACGCGCTAGAGGCTATGGAAGCAGAGCGCGAAGAAGCCGCCTCGGTCGCGGCGGAATAAGGGTCAGAATTATGGGCAAAGACACCGGATTTCTAGAGCTGGATCGCCGCGAGCGCGATTATCTCGATCCCAAAGAACGCCTCAGCAATTACCGCGAATTTGTGGTGCAGCCGGATGACGCCACGTTGGTGAGCCAAGCCTCGCGCTGTATGGATTGCGGCATCCCTTATTGTCACAATGGCTGCCCCGTAAACAACATGATCCCAGACTGGAATCATCTCGTTTATGAGCAGGATTGGCGCAACGCGCTCGATCTTGCTGCATTCCACCAACAATTTCCCTGAATTCACTGGCCGTATTTGCCCCGCCCCGTGCGAGGCATCCTGCACGCTCAACATCGTGGACCAACCGGTCACAATCAAATCCATCGAAGCAGCGATCATTGATCGCGGGTGGGATGAAGGCTGGGTCACTCCGCAAGTTCCAGAACGAAAAACCGGCAAGTCAGTCGCTGTCGTGGGCTCCGGCCCGGCCGGTATGGCCTGCGCACAGCAATTGGCGCGGGCTGGGCATTCGGTGGTTCTGTTTGAGAAAAGCGACCGCGTTGGCGGTTTGCTTCGCTACGGCATTCCCGATTTCAAGATGGAGAAGAATCTTATTTCCCGCCGCTGTCTCCAGATGGAGGCCGAAGGCGTAGAGTTCCGCACCAGCAAGGAAGTTGGCGTCGATATCTCCTTTGCGAGCCTGGAAGAAAACTTTGACGCGGTGGTGCTGTCTGGCGGTGCTGAAGACGCGCGCGCACTGGCAATCCCCGGCGCGGAGATGCCGGGCGTGCGGCTCGCGATGGAATTTCTAACGCAGCAAAACAAGCGCAATGCAGGCGACGATGAAGAACGTGCCGCACCGCGCGGAACGCTAAAAGCGACCGGCAAACACGTCGTTGTCCTTGGCGGCGGCGATACGGGCAGCGACTGTGTCGGCACCTCCAACCGTCAAGGCGCAGCCAGCGTCACGCAGCTCGAAATCATGCCCAAGCCTCCTGAAAAGGAAGACAAGGCGATGACGTGGCCCAATTGGCCGATGAAATTGCGCACATCATCCAGCCACGAAGAAGGCGTCGCGCGCGATTGGGCGGTGCTGGCGAAACGCGTGGTCGGCGACGGCGATGTTGTGACGGGTCTTGAATGTGTGCGGGTTGAGTGGGCTGCCAAAGAGAATGGCGGCCAGATGCAGGAAATTGAAGGCAGCGAATTTACCATCCCTGCCGATCTGATCTTCCTCGCCATGGGTTTTGTCGGACCGAAAAAGGCGGGGCTGCTCGAACAGGCAGGCGTCGAATTAACCGACCGCGGCAATGTCAGCGCGGACACCAAAAACTACGCCACGAGCGCCAAAAATGTCTTCGCTTGCGGGGATATGCGGCGGGGCCAGAGCCTGGTCGTATGGGCCATCCGAGAGGGTCGCCAATGCGCACGCGCAGTAGACGAGGCACTTATGGGCGTGTCTGAGCTGCCGCGCTAAGGTCATGGGCTAAGATCACAGGCTAAGCTTGCCGAGAGTGAATGATACGCCGAAACAAGGGATGAGGGTCGTCAACCTTACAAGCCGCAAAGCTGCGATCATTCGATTTGGCGTAAGCACATTTGCGTTCTGTGCGGCGACTGCCGTGCTGGCACAATCCGATAGTGGTGCGAATGGCGACACCGCAGTTTATGCAGAGACATTAGCGGCGGGCGCAAACGCAGAGGCCGATTTTGCTAAACTGCCAGCCGATGACAGCGCCGCGATCACCCTGCAATCTCAAGACCCGGCGCAAGACCCAGCGCCAATCACCGCCGCTTCGCCCGCACCATTTGCACCAAGGCCAATTGATCTGCGCATCGTCGCATCGCAATTTGTCGATGTCCCCGTGTCCGGCGATGCGCGCAGTGTCGCGCGCTATGCCGGCCGCGTTGACGGTTATCTGGAGGTGCAAGGTGGCACGCTTGGCGGCCCCGGCAACCTCACTCTAAAGGTCCGGCCTGAATACACCTGGGGCGAGACCTCCAATGGTGCAGTCGGTCTGATACCCGGAAACACGGCGTTATTTCGCCCCGAAGGCTCCGGGGATTTCGACCTTTCGGCCAGCGCCGAATACCGCTGGAATTCAGGCGCCACGCTTGAGGTTGGGAAGATCAATCTGCTCGATATTACAGGCAAGTTGCCGATCATAGCGAGCGACGGGCATTTCGGATTTCAAAATCTAGGCCTCTCCCTGCCGCCGACCGCGATAGCCCCCAATACGATCACAGGGGCAGCGTTGCTGCTGCCGAAGGGCAAGATGATCTACCGCCTATGGGTGTACGACGTCGATAGCCAGTATCAGCGCACCGGCCTTGAAGACCCATTTGCGAACGGGATTGGTTTCCTTGCTGCGGCAGCGGTGCGCACTCAGTTTGCTGGCAAACCGGGCTTCTTCAATTTCGCGGTGGTTGGATCGACCCGCGATACGTTCGCCAGAGACTTGCTGCCGAGCGCGCTCACTCCCCCGCAGGGCGGCGCATTTGGCGATGAGAGCGGCGAGTTGGCGGTGCAATTATCAGCCTATCAATATGTCGAACTCTACCCTGAGGCCCCCGGCAAAGGGTGGGGCATTCTCGCCCGGTTTCAGGCTTCGATGGGTGATCCGACATTCCTGGACTATTCGGGATATTTCGGCGTCTCGGGCAATCCGCGTTTCCGCATGCAAGACCGCTTTGGCCTTGCGTATTTCCATTACTCGCTAACCGATGAATTGGTTGACGATATCGCTTTTCGCCTTGGGTTGGAAGACGAAGAAGGCGTCGAGGCTTTCTACACATACGGCTTTGCTAAAGGTTTCGGTGTCACGGCAAGTGTGCAAGTGGTCGATAGCGCGATCGCATTCCGCGATACCGGTGTGACCCTCGGCGCAAGACTAACGGCGGAGTTCTGATATGGTACGCGTGGCAATGGGACTGTTTGCTCTGGGCACAATTCTGGCGCTTCCAGTGTATGCTCAGGACTCCGATGCACAGGACTCCGATTTACAGGCGCAGATTGCTGGCGAAAACCAACCGTCTCCCTTCATCGGCCGATACAATGGCAATTCGTTTGAAACCGCGATGGGCATGATCATCCGCGAGGATGGCACTTTTGAATGGGGTTTGTCGGTGGGCGCGCTCGACATGCGCGCTGCCGGGACTTGGCAACAGCGAGGCGATCTCATCGTGCTGACCAGCGACCCCAGACCAGTCGCGCCTGAATTTGGATGGTCCGGGATGGAAAGCGCGCCCGATGCACCCCTGCTGCGCGTGGTTTGGGCATCCAATGGCGAGCCATTCGGTTACGCGATGGTCACCGCAAAATGCAGCAATGGCAATGTCGTTTACGAGCAGGTTCTTGAAGAAGGTTGGTCACCCGATGGCGAGGAATGCGACGGGGTTGAAACCGTGCAATTGCGCGAAGATATTTATGATGTCATCTCTGGCGAGTATGACTTAACAGGCGCGCTCGCTCCGGCTGAAGGCGAGACGATCCGCTTCGATTTTCACCGTAACGATCTGGGCGTTGCCGATTTTTCCGGCATGATCGGCGGTCTGGAAAACGGCGTACTGAAACTGAGCGGCGGGCGCTGGCCGCTGGAATTGCGCAAAGTGGTGGCGCAATAAGAGGGGCTATCATCGATGTCCGCTTACGACCCCATAGCGGCCCTGCCGTCGTTCGTGGAGTGGGTTTAGAAGCGGTCGATAGTCAGCGCTTGGTGCGGACCAACCCTATTACGAATATCGACCACCCGATCGTCATCAAGACGCTGCCTCCGAGCACGGCAATCGAAACCAGGTTCTCCGTTGTTTGTGCAGCGCTATAGCCAGCGCCAGCAATGGGTAGATTGTTGCTCGAGCCTGTAATTGCCGAAGCAGTCAAGCCGATCCAAAGGCCAAACATGCCGATGACAATTGTCCACCGCGCAATGTTAGAAATGGTCGGACGGAGATTTGCCGAGGTCCACAAGGCCCCAACGATCATCATTGCCATACCGCTTTGAACAGCAGTGAGGTGGGCCGAAAGTGCCATACGTGGGTTCAGAAAGCTCTGCACGATGGCCCCCTGTAGCAATCCAAGCAAAAAAAGTAGCGCGCCTGCGACGACCAAAGTCCGCTGGTGTGTCGTAAGGTTCATTTGCTGCCTCCGAGAAGGTTTCGATAACCGCAGCTACCTGAATAGTCGTCCCCTTTCTACTCCTAGAGCACTGAAAGCTGCCATTCTGCTTCCCACCCCAATTGCGGACATCTCAACCGCTCCCCTTAAGACGATGACCTATCTAGCGCTCTAGAGTGACCAGTCGATTGCGCTGCGCCCATGCTCTTCCAAAAAGGCATTCGCCTGACTGAAAGGCCGCGATCCAAAGAATCCGCGATAGGCAGACAGCGGGCTGGGGTGCGGGGAACTTGAGGATCAGGTGATGCGAAGCGGCACCCAATCCTCGTACGCGGCTCGCTTTCTTCTGAGCGTGACTGCCCCACAGGACAAATACGATAGGTTCGCCTGTCTCTCGGCTTGTCTCTTGGCTGCGCTCCACCACCGCCTGCACAGCAGCATCTGTAATTGCATCCCAGCCGCGCCCGGCATGGCTGCCCGCCTGCGCTTGCTCGACCGTCAGCGTGTTGTTGAGCAGCAGCACGCCCTGCTTTGCCCAAGGGGTCAGATCGCCGCTCGCCGGGCGGGGAATGCCAAGGTCGCTCTCCAGTTCCTTGAAGATGTTCGCCAGCGACGGCGGCGGCTTTACCCCGTCGCGTACCGAAAAGCTCAGCCCATGCGCTTGGCCCGGCCCGTGATATGGGTCTTGGCCAAGGATCACGACGCGCACGTCTTCCAGCGGGGTCATCGCGAGCGCGGCCAGCCGTTCACCGCGCGGCGGATAGATCACTTTGCCCGCATCTTCCTGCGCGCGCAGCCACCCGCCCAGCTTGCGCGCCTCAGGCTTTGCAAGCACAGGTTCGAGCGCCGCACGCCAGCTTTCGGGGATTGGATCACCTGCCATAGATGCGCAAAGCTACACTGCGTAAGGGGCCGGGCGCGAGACGCCTCTTTCCCTCTATCCACAATCCGCGTAATGGCGGGTGATGACAGTACATTTCCATGAAGAAGACCTGCCCGAAGGCGTCCTGCAAGGCACCAGCGCATTGGCAGTCGATACAGAGACCATGGGTCTTATCACGCACCGCGACCGGCTCTGCGTTGTTCAGATCAGTGACGGATCGGGCGATGAACATTTGGTTCGGTTTGGTCCCGGCAGCGAATATGAGGCACCCAACCTCTGCGCACTGCTGGAGGATCAATCGCGGGTGAAGCTTTACCATTATGCGCGCTTCGATTTGGCGGCGATCCAATATTATCTTGGCGTGATGGCCGGGCCGGTGTTCTGCACGAAGATCGGCAGCAAGCTGGTGCGTACCTATACCGATCGCCACGGGCTGAAAAACCTCGCGACCGAGCTGCTGAACGCAGATATTTCCAAACATCAGCAATCCTCCGATTGGGGCGGCCCCGTGCTTAGCGAAGCGCAGCGCGATTATGCCGCGTCCGATGTGCGGTATCTGCACGCTTTGCGTGATGAACTGACCGTGCGGCTGGAACGCGAAGGGCGCATGGAAATTGCGCAGGGTTGCTTCGACTTCCTGCCGACACGCGCGCTGCTCGATATCGCTGGATGGGACGGTCGCGACATATTCAGCCACAATGAAGGTTACTACGCCTAGGCTTATGTAATGGGAACGGAACGCCGCATCGAAACCAGTCAAGCGAAGGAACTGCGCGGCAAGCGGCAGCATTTCGCCGCGCCGGGGGGAAGCCACGACAAGCTGGTCGGTTTTCTCGCGCGGGTGCTTCCGATGGGCGTGGGTGTGCTGGCGGCGCTGATGATTATTACACCGCTGTCTCCGCGCGGCGAAATCAGCTTCCTGCTCGACCGGACAAAGGTTGCGATGATCAATGAACGGCTAAGCGTGGACAATGCCATGTACCGGGGCCGAGACGATTTGGGACGGCCATTTTCGCTGACCGCAGGCGAAGCGGTGCAGCGTTCAAGCGCAGAAGGGCTGGTGCGGATGCAGGATTTGATGGCGCAATTGCTGCTCGATGATGGCCCGGCGCGGCTTTCGGCGCCCGGCGGTGTGTATGACATCGATGCAGACGTTGTGAATGTTAACGGCGAAGTGCGGATCCGCACTGCGGATGGATATGCAATGACAGCGCGCGGGGTTTCGTTTGACCTCGCCGCCCAAACGATGAGCGGCGATGACGGCGTATCGGGATCGGTCCCGGCTGGTACATTCGAAGCCGACGCAATGCGCGCGCAGTTAGAAGCGCGCACGTTTACACTGGATGGCAATGCCCGGCTCACCATGGTGCCCGGCAAATTGAGAGTGCCCTGATGACCCAAACACAAAAGCCCACCCTTCGCAAAATAGCGCTCGCATGGGCAGCTGGCGGCTTTGTTCTGACCACGGCGCTTGCGGGCGGGATGGCGCTCAATGCGCAGGGGCTTTCCTCGCACAACACCAGAGCCCCTGTCTCGTTTGATGCAGGCTCAATTGATTTCGACGACCGCGCGAACCGCGTTGTTCTGACCGGCGGAGTGATCGTCAATCAGGCCGGACTGACCGTGCGTTCGAACCGGATGCTGGCAAATTATACCGACACCGGATCGCTGGATGTCACGCGGATTACCGCCAATGGGGGCGTAGTCGTCACGCGCGGGAATGAACGCGCCAGCGGCGATGTGGCGGTCTATGATTTCAATCGCCGCATCATCACAATGGTTGGAAATGTCTCGCTGCGCCGGGGCGGTGATACTTTGAATGGCGGGCGGTTGGTGATAGATTTGGCCAGCGGCCTATCGACAGTTGATGGCCGGCCAGGCGGGGGTAGCAATGCACCGGGGACCGAGGGGTCAAATGGCCGGGTAACCGGAACGTTTACAGTCCCGCAAGGCGACTAGACAGCGGCGTTAATAGGCGTTGTCGTGCTTCAGAACGAGCACAGTCTGGAACACAATTTCCACATCGCGCCGCAATGACCAGCCGGATATGTATTCAAGGTCTGATTGAAGACGGTCGGTCAGATCTTTCTCAACCTCTGTCGCGCCTCGGTGCCCGCGTATTTGAGCCAGACCCGTGAGGCCCGGTTTCAGGCAGTGACGGCGCCAATATTGCGCATCGACTTCCCAGAAATACTTATTGTTCGCCTGGCTGCCCAACGCATGCGGACGTGGGCCAACAATCGACATGTCGCCCCGCAACACATTGATGATCTGCGGCAGTTCATCGATACTTGTGCGGCGGATGAACGCGCCAATTTTGGTGATCCGGTCATCTTCGCGCCCGGTCGACTGATCGCCATTGGCGTCATTCTTTTCGAAATTCATTGAGCGAAATTTGAGCATATTGAAAAACTTGTTACCGCGTCCAAGACGCCGCTGGATGAACAGCACTGGGCCTCCATCTTCCAGCTTGATCTTCGCCGCGACGATCAGCAACACTGGCGACAACACAATCAGTGCGCCGCCCGCAATGGTGATGTCGAAAAGCCGTTTTGAGATACGCGAACGCAGGCCCAGCGGGCCCGTCGAAACCACCAGAGTCGTGCGATCCTGCCCTTCATAGCGGTGGACATCGGTCGCACCCAAGGAATGCGCAGGCTCGCTCACAATCTCGCCGTAAACACCCGTAGATTTGAGGAGAAATGCCCATGCTGCGCGTCGTTCGCTAGGGCAGCTGACGACGACCTTGTCTTGATTCTGTAGCAGTTTGCCCAGCCGATCGAGCATAAAGGGATCGTGACTGGCCGGATCGAGATTGTATTTGCCAGCCGAAATCGACACCGCATTTTCAAGTTCGAAATCCGGCCCGCCGTCTTCGATAATCAAACGATTTGTCGTTCGCCCGCCCCAAAACCTTGCAATCACGACCGGCATCAATCGCCGCAGGGCAAGGATCGCGGCAGCAGACAGAATAAGCCCCAGCGTCACTGATACGCGCGAAAATTGCGCATTGGACTTGGTGTAGAACGCCACGAAATTCAGCAAAGCTGCAGACACAAAAAGCGCGGTAAGCGCCTGTTTTACCGCAAAAGTCCAATTGCCGAGCGCTTGGCCTCCATAGCTTTCGTTGTACAAAGCGATGGTAAAATAGATCGGCAGGATGGTCTGCACCACCAGCATGTTTCGTGGCTGCCACCACAAACCTTCATAGATCAAGCTGGCAAGCGCAAAAGCCAGATGGAGCAGCACCGCATCAAGCACCATCAGCAGGGCATAGGCGCGCAAACGCCGACGCTCCAGCGAAGGCGCGAGTTGGTGTTCAACCTGATCTGATTGGGCCGCTACGTTAAGAGGCCCTGTAAGCTTGTTCATACGCGCTGCGTTCCCCCCGAAACGCTCCCTAAGGAATTTCCCTTATCGACGGTTAACTCTCTACACACAAAATCTTCGGTTTTGCGACTGCGAAATAGGAAACTGTCCGATTATGCTACCGTCTGGCGGCGAATCTGGCGATCTCGGTCAGGTCTTGGGCGAGCAAAAGCTCCGCGGCCTGACTGTTGCCAAGCAAGCTGCGGTGCAACGCAACCAATCGCGGGATCAGCCGGTCGAGCTTGCGTGCCTGCCAGTTGGAAAGTTGCTGGCGGATTTCGCGCTCGTCTTTCCAAAATATGCCGAGCTGCGCTTTTTCACCGCGCCCCAGATTTTCGATGGAGCCGCGCGGACCGAGCTTCGCTGAAATATTGGCCAGCTGTGCTGCACGCCGCTCCAACGCCAACAGCAGCCCAACAGGGTTGAGGCCCAGCTCCTTTATCCGCTGAATTTCCGCTGTCAGCTTGCCCAATTCGCCGCCCATGACCGCATTGACGACAGGACCAAACCCGTCCTCTTCAGTCGCCGCGCCAATTTCGGCGTAATCTTCAACCGACGCGGTTTTGGGTGCCTGCGGACCAGCGTCCATATAAAGCGCGAGTTTATCAACCTCTGACTGCGCAAGCCGCACATCCATACCCGCCCCGCGCGCAATGCGTTCAGCCAAGTCACCGCCAAGACGCAATCCCGCGCTGTCCGCCATTGCACGCACGGTCACCGCTACGCTCATCAGATCAGGTGGATAGAATATCGCGACCAAGGCATCAGCGCGTTTTTCAAGCAGCTTTGCCGTGCGTGATTTATCAGTGGCTGCTGTCGCGACGATCAGGATCGGAGCCGCATCGCCCGCCCCCGCATCGCTGGTTTCGATTAAGGCTTTGAGCGCGTCATGCGCTTCATCTCCGGTCGCGCGCACAAAAATGTGCCGCGTGTCACCAAACAGCGAGCCGGAGCGTGCTTCATCACCCAAGAGCGCCGGATCGCGGCGCAAATCGCCCCCGGACAACTCAACGCGCTCTCCAGCATCAGGCAAAGCTTCGATAATTTTGGTGGCAGCGGCAGAGGCGCCCGCTTCGTCAGGTCCGCAGAAAAAAAAGATCGACGCGCCGCTGGCTGATTTGGGCGCTCCGCGTGCAAAATCTTTCTGGGTCGCTTTCATGCCCGCGTCATTGCGCGCCAGCCGCGCGCTCACGCTCCCTCAGCGTTAGCGCGATGCGGATAGCCATGCGTTCGGCGACTTCCTTGGCAAGGTTTTCCAATGCCGTCTGTTCGGCAGCGATGGTCGCATATTCGCTGGAGACAACGTCGATACCGGCATCAGAACCAGCAGTCGCATCGAGCAGAATTTCCCCGGTCGCCAGATCAATGAGCTGATAGCGGGAGCGCAAAATGCGGCGTTCACGGCTGATCGTGTCATCATTGAGCACGCCAAGCCCCTCAAGCGCATCATCAAGACGCACATCGAGCCGATACGAAGGGGTTGCTTCGCCCGCTACATGGAGCCGGTCTTGCAGAGCGTTGCGCACCAGCCAGCCATCGCGCCCCGGTATCGCGGGCACATCAACCGCCGCAAGCCCCTGCGCCACGGCGGAATTGGACCCGCCTACATACATCGGTTGCAGCCCGCAGGCGGAAAGCGCCGCGCACAGCGTCAAGGCGAGCCAGGCGCGCATCATGTAACGATGTTTACCAAACGGTCGGGCACGACGATCACCTTGCGAACTTCTGCTCCATCAAGCGAACGCTGAACCTTCTCGCTGCTCAGCGCAAGCGCTTCGAGGGTGTCTTTGGATGCGCCCTTGGGCACGGTCAGCGTGTCGCGCAACTTGCCTTTGTGCTGGATCGCGATGGTCACTTCGTCTTCGACCAGCATTGCCGGATCGTGCGCGGGCCATGCGGCGTCAGCGATCAGCGCCGTCTCCCCCAGAACCGAATACGCTTCTTCGGCGAGATGCGGCATCATTGGCGCGATCAGGTGCAAGATTGTGCGAATGGCAAAATTGCGTGATTCGCTGGGGCAGCCTTCTCTGCCGCGCCGGTGAGTTCGTAAATGCGTGCAACCGCTTTGTTAAAGCCGAGCGCTTCGATATCTTCGGCCACCGCAACGATGGCCTGGTGGGCTTTGCGCGCGAGGGCTTTATCCTCACCACTCGCCGCAGGGTCGATCTGGCCGAACAAACGCCACAGCCGCTGGACGAACCGGTAGCACCCTTCGATCCCGCTTTCGGACCACGGCAAATCGCGTTCTGGCGGGCTGTCGGAAAGCATGAACCAGCGCACTGCATCTGCGCCGTAATTTTCGATGATATTGTCGGGATCGACGACGTTTTTCTTCGATTTCGACATTTTGACGACGCGGCCCGACGTGACCGGCGCTCCGTCCTTGATCGTTACCCAATCGGCGCCATCCTTGCGAACTTCGCCCGGCGAGAGCCAGCTTCCGTCGCCAAGACTGTACGTCTCATGCGTGACCATCCCTTGCGTAAACAACGCCGCAAACGGCTCTTTCACATCGAATTTGCCGATATGCGAAAGCGCACGGGTCCAGAAACGCGCGTAGAGCAGATGCAAAATCGCATGCTCGATCCCGCCGATATAATGCTGCACGGGCATCCATTTGGCGATCTCTGCGGGGTCGAACGGTGCGTCTGTAGGCTGGCTGGCAAAGCGCAGGAAATACCAGCTGGAATTGGTGAAGGTGTCGAGCGTATCAGTCTCACGCTGCGCCGCGCCGCCGCATTGGGGGCAGGTCGTGTGTTTCCAGGTCGGATGCCGTTCAAGCGGATTGCCCGGTGTTTCAAAATCGACGTCTTGAGGCAAAGTGACCGGCAGCTGATCCTTGGGCACAGGCACGATGTCGCATTTCGCGCAGTGGATGAAGGGGATTGGTGTGCCCCAATACCGTTGCCGCGAAACGCCCCAATCGCGCAGCCGCCATACGGTGGTGCCTTGACCCCAACCGCCCGCTTCTGCGCGGGTGATGACTTCGGCCTTGGCGTCGTCCACCACCTTGCCATCGAGGAAGTCCGAATTGACGATCACGCCGTCTCCCGGTTCCGCCTCATCACCCATCGGCGCATCGGCTTGCGCTGGGTCAGAGGCGACCACGCGCATAATCGGAAGTGCGTATTTAGTCGCAAATTCGAAGTCACGCTGATCATGCCCCGGCACGCCCATAACCGCGCCGGTGCCGTAATCCATCAGCACAAAGTTCGCGATGAACACAGGCATTGCAGCGCCCGTAAACGGATGACGCGCGGTGATCGGAGTGCGGTAGCCAAGCTTCTCCGCAGTCTCCAGCGCCGCAGCGGTTGTCCCGCCGCGTTTGCACTCTTCGATGAACTCTGTGACTTCCGCGCTATCCGCAGCCAGTGCCTGAGCGACCGGATGATCGGCCGCAACCGCAACAAAGCTCGCACCAAAGATCGTGTCGGGCCGCGTGGTGTAAACGGGTAATGTCTCGCCGTTCGAAAGCGCGAAGGAAAACTCAAGACCCTGCGACTTGCCGATCCAGTTTTCCTGCATCAACCGCACCTTGTCAGGCCAGTCTTTCAGATCGCCAAGCCCATCGAGCAACTCTTCGGCAAAGTCGGTGATTTTCAGGAACCACTGGTCCAGCTTGCGCTTCTCGACCTCTGCGCCCGACCGCCAGCCCTTGCCATCGATCACTTGCTCGTTCGCCAGCACGGTCATGTCGACCGGGTCCCAGTTCACTTCGCTGGAACGGCGATAGACCAGATCGCTGGCATACATATCAAGGAACAGCGCCTGTTCGTGGCGATAATATTCCGGGTCGCAGGTCGCGAATTCACGCGTCCAGTCGAGCGCAAAGCCAATGCCTTTGAGCTGGGTCTTCATCGCCTCGATATTGGCGTAGGTCCAGTCGCCGGGATGAACCTTCTTTTCCATCGCGGCATTTTCCGCCGGCATTCCAAATGCGTCCCAGCCCATCGGGTGCAGCACTTCGTAACCGCGCATCTTCTTATAGCGCGCCAGCACATCGCCCATCGTGTAATTGCGCACATGGCCCATATGGATGCGTCCCGATGGGTAGGGGAACATCTCTAGGATGTAGCTTTTAGGCTTTTCGCTGTTTGAATCAGCGGTGAAAGTGCCCGCTTCGTCCCACGCGCGCTGCCACCGCGAATCGGCTATGCGCGGATCGAAACGATCCGAAGGGGCGGAAGACGGATCGAATCGAATGTCAGTCATGAACGTATCGCTAGAGCGCCAAAGCCTTAACGCAAGAGCCCTGCTTAGCCTGTTACGGCCTGACGGCGCAGATCGCGCGCCTTTGTGAGGATAATATCCTCAAGTTTCTGCACAGTAGCCGCCTGAACGGGTGCATCGACCCATCCTCCGCCCTGCGCAACTTGGCGAGACGCCGCGACGCGCAGCGCATCAGCACGCAAATCCTGGTCGAGAATCGTGACAGTGACTTTTACCCGTTCATTCGGATTGCTGGGATTCGCATACCAATCGGTCACGATCACGCCGCCATTGCTATCCGCCGACAAAAGCGGCGCAAAGCTGAGCGTATCGAGCGCACCGCGCCATAAATAGGCGTTCACGCCGATTGC
Source organism: uncultured Alphaproteobacteria bacterium (assembly GCA_963789155.1). GTDB lineage: Bacteria > Pseudomonadota > Alphaproteobacteria > Sphingomonadales > Sphingomonadaceae > Erythrobacter. The sequence continues at coordinate 120,422 of CAWBJN010000019.1, forward strand.
ATTGACCTGCGACGCCTGAAGCTGGCTGGTTGGGCGTTCATTACCGCCGCAAGCGGCAAGCATGCCGACCGCTGCCGCGAGGCTGACGAATCGAGTCGTTTTCGAAATTGCAGTTTTGGCGCGTGTCACGGCGGTTGAATCCCTCATTTATCTATCTCTTAGTCCTATACCGGGACTGCCCGGCGCGGCAAGGCCGTTGAAAATCTCAAATCGCCCCGCATTGGCGGGTTTCCTAGCATGAATGCGCCTGTATGCGCGCTGAATCGGTGGGTCTAGGCAGAGAGTCTCTCGAAGACTCTGTGTGGTCTGCGCAACAGTTCGCACGATAAGGCCATCTTTGAGCGTACAAAACGTTTGCCTAACGTAGCGTCACACACCTATCACCGAGTCGTTGTAGATCGTGAGTTGCGATAATCATCGTGGGTTCAGCAGCATTATGCTTCTTTACCAACTTGAGATTTTGCCAAACTTGAGATTTGAACTGCAATCGAATGGGGCACGAAATGACACGGATGGACACTAAAACAGCGGGAAAGCAGCTTAAGCTGCCGCTGTTCGGTGCGTTCGCGGCATTGGCGATGGCCCTGCCATCAGCAGGATTGGCGGTTGTTGGTCTGGGCGTTGGCGCGCCGGCTGGCGAATCGACATTCGATCTGTTCACTCCGGCTTCCGTTGATCCAGAACTCGCCGCACGGGTCGCGGATAAAGCGCGAGAGCGCGGCATTCACTTCACTCCTGCGGGCACCACCACCACTGCCGGCAATGATCGGACAGTGACCGTCGCCGTTAGGATCGACGATCAAACCGCACAGGCTATTCCGGTGCGCTCTGCTGTCGAATTGGTCCCAGGTGCAGGATCTGGCATCGCCGGTATTCAAGCGAGCCGGTTTAACCTTGGCACAGCGCGCGGCTATCAAAGCTTTGCTCGCACGCAGACCGCATCGACCAAACCGTCCGCGACATCGCTTCCAGAAGCTCTTCGTAACGTTGGCACCCGTAATTTGGCATCGAGCGCGCGGGTCAGCACCTCGCGGATGTCCAATCCGAGCATGCCTGACTTGTCCGAATTCGAACCGGCACGGTCCACTCGTGTGGATGAGCCAAGCCGTCTTCAAACGCGGATCGAATTGGGTGAAGAAACGATTACAGGTCGTTCACCAAACACGCTTGATGATTTGGCATCGCAGACAGTAGATGTCGGCGGCAGCTTCCGCCTTTCGCCTAATTTGAATGTGAGAGCCGGTGTACGGCTGTCGCAAGAGCGCGACCGTCTCGACCCTGTTACCAATTCGGTTCAGGACAGCCAGGCTGTCTATGTCGGAACGCAAATTCGCTTCTAGATACGGTTTCGTTTGCGACCTGAGTTAAAAGACCTCGCCTTGGCGGGGTTTTTTGTTGCCTGACGTTACGGCATGGCTACCATCCTGTATCCAGCTATCAGGAGAATTTAATATGAGCCGTGTCGCCATTGTAACCGGAGGAACGCGCGGGATCGGGCGTGCGATTTGCGAGCAACTGATGTCAGATGGCTTCACCGTCGTCGCAAATTACGCCGGAAATGATGACGCGGCCCAGACTTGCGAAGAAAGCATCGGGGTCAAATGTTACAAATGGGATGTCGGCGATCATGAAGCGACATTGGCAGGTTGCGCGAGAGTCGCCGAAGAAGTCGGCCCCATCGACGTGGTGGTCAACAATGCCGGAATCACCCGCGATGGCACTTTGCACAAGATGAGCTTTGACGATTGGAATGACGTCATGCGGATCAATCTGGGCGGATGCTTCAATATGTCAAAGGCATGTTTCCCCGGAATGCGGGACCGCAAATGGGGCCGGATCGTCAATATCGGTTCGATCAACGGGCAGGCTGGGCAATATGGCCAAGTGAATTATGCTGCGGCGAAATCGGGCATTCACGGCTTTACCAAAGCGCTCGCACAAGAAGGTGCGCGATCAAACATCACCGTCAACGCCATCGCGCCCGGCTATATCGATACAGATATGGTCGCGGCTGTGCCAGAAAATGTGCTGGAGAAAATCGTCGCGGGCATTCCTGTCGGACGGCTGGGCCAAGCAAGTGAGATCGCGCGCGGGGTCAGCTTTTTGTGCAGCGAAGATGCGGGCTTTGTCACCGGTTCAACGATGAGCATCAATGGCGGCCAGCATATGTATTGATCCAAGGGATCACAGGCTAAGGGGAAATTCGCATGCAAAAGACCACACATAATCCGACACCGTGGCTGCAAGGCTTTGGGCTGAACCACGCGGTTGAAGTGAAAGGCGGCGAGCGAACGCTTTATCTCTCAGGCCAAACCGCCTCGGATGCAGATGGCGCGCCGATGCATCCCGGCGACATTGTCGCTCAATATAAGGTCGCGTGGCAATGCCTGCTTGATGCGCTGGCATCAGCAGGCATGGATGCAACCCATATCGTGCGGCTCAATTTCTATGTTACCGACGTCGCTGCCTTTATGGCGGCGGCAGATCAGATGATGCCTATCCACGGAGAGGCTGGCGCAGAGATAGCCAGCACGCTTCTTGGGGTGAATGAGCTGTACCACCCTGACATTATGATCGAGATTGAAGCAACTGCGGTGGCGTAGATCGCAACACGCGAATGAAGAAATGCGATAGCGCCAAACCTGGCTATCCGGTAACTGGCGACACTTCACACAATAGCCAAGGAACGCCGCTATCGACCGCGAACTGACAGAAGCAGAAGTGAGCGCGATCGTCGAAATGGCGTTGAGCGATCACACAAGCTTTGCAGAAATCGAAGCGCAATTTGGCTTATCTGACAAACAGGTCAAAGTGCTGATGCGGGACAATCTGAAACCCTCCAGCTACCGAAACTGGCGCAAACGGGTGCGCGAATTCAGCGATCGGCGCGAGCATTACAAGTAGGCGCGCGAGATGCGCGCTCGTTTTCCTACATGCAGGCGGCGCGCTATGAAAAAGGTCGCTCTTTGACATTGTCAGCTCGCACATGGTGCGTAACAAAACCGCGCCGGAGTTGGACAGTTGTCACCCGTGTCCTTTACCTGGTTTTCATTGTAAATCATATGCTTGCCGCGTTTGGCACAGATGACACCTTGGCCAATGTGTCATGTGTATCCACCATCGGCTAATAGGAGAATTGATGACCACGCCTCCTTATCATCCGCCGGTGAAACGCTCAGTCCAGATCGCTCGTCACAAAACCTCCATCAGTTTGGAGCCATTGTTCTGGGACATGCTGAAGGACGCCGCCGCGCGCAGGGATCTTCCTATCAACGCATTGGTAGGTCAGATTGATGCTGAACGGATAAAAGCTGCGACACCGCCGGGTTTGGCGAGTGCGATCAGGGTGTGGCTTGTTACCAATGAGATGAAAGGCGCGCCCGGAGACGCTTAATCGTCGACCCGCTCAATATCGGCGCCGACCAATTGGAGCTTTTCCTCAAGCCGCTCATATCCGCGATCAAGGTGATAGATGCGGCGCACCTGCGTCTCGCCCTCAGCCGCTAGTGCCGCGATAATCAGGCTCATCGATGCCCGCAAATCGGTCGCCATGACTTCCGCGCCAGTCAGCTCCACCGGCCCTTTGACCACGGCGGTGCGGCCTTGCGTCGAAATATCTGCGCCCATCCGAATAAGTTCGGGCACATGCATGAAACGGTTTTCAAAAATCGTTTCTTTGAGGACACTGGTCCCTTCCGCCTTGCACAGCAGGCTCATAAGTTGAGCCTGCATATCGGTCGCAAGACCGGGAAACGGCGCGGTGGTCAGATCGACCGGCTTTAATCCGCCATTTGCAGCGATATTAACGCCCTTGGCATCTTCATCAATTTGCAGACCAATTTTTCGTAGCGCCGATAGGGTCGAAATCATGTCAGCAGCCTTTGCGCCCTCCAGCCGGACTTCGCCGCCAGTGATTGCCGCCGCGCACGCATAGGATCCCGCTTCGATCCGGTCAGGCATGACTTTATACGTTGCGCCGTTGAGGCGTTTCACCCCGTGGATGGTGAGCTCAGATGAACCGATCCCTTCGATCTCTGCACCCATCGCAATCAGCAGGTTGCACAGATCCACGATCTCAGGCTCGCGCGCCGCGCCGCTTAACCGGCTCGTGCCATTGGCGAGAACCGCAGTCATCAACGCATTTTCTGTCGCGCCGACCGAAACAACCGGGAAATCGAAGTCACCGCCCGGCAGACCGCCATCTGGAGCCATCGCCTTCACATACCCCTGGGTAAGCTCGATGTCGGCTCCGAACGCCTCAAGCGCCTTTAGGTGCAAATCAATCGGCCGGTTCCCGATCGCGCACCCACCGGGCATCGACACGGTCGCTTCACCCGCACGCGCCAGCATGGGGCCCAGAACCAAAATGGAGGCACGCATTTTGCGGACCAAATCATACGGCGCGACGGTGGAAGTCAAACGTGATGCTTCAAACGTAACCACCCGGCCAAAGTCTTCAGGACGCTTGCCCTGAATACTCGTTGAAACGCCAAATTGCGTCATCAGGTGCTGAAACCCGTCAATATCCGCGAGCCGCGGCAGATTGCGCAGCGTCAACGGCTCGTCAGTTAAAAGCGCACAGGGAATGAGCGTCAGCGCAGCATTCTTCGCGCCGGAGATAGGAATAGTGCCCGACAGGCGATTGCCGCCGCGAATGATCAATTTGTCCATCGAAACAGCCTTAGCGAAAGTTGCCTTGGGCGCAACTCACTCTCAACATTGACCTCGGCGGATTGAGGCGGCACGAGTTTTGCGCAAATAGCGTCCGCACCGCAGCCATTCCGAAAGGCCCGTTTCCATGTCCCAGAAGCCCATCAAAAAAGCCGTTTTTCCCGTGGCCGGGCTCGGCACGCGGTTTCTGCCTGCGACCAAGGCGATCCCTAAAGAATTGCTTCCCATCGTTGATCGCCCGCTGATCCAATATGCCGTCGACGAAGCGCGCGAAGCCGGGATCGAACAGATGATATTCGTCACCGGACGCGGTAAATCGGCCATCGTTGAGCATTTCGACATCGCGTATGAGTTGGAAAAGACCATGAGCGAGCGCGGGAAGGATTTGGCCGTGCTTGACCCCACCCGAGCCACGCCGGGCGATATCATCACCGTACGTCAGCAAGTGCCAATGGGGCTGGGCCATGCCATTTGGTGCGCGCGGGCAATTGTGGGGGATGAACCCTTTGCGATTTTCCTGCCTGACGAATTGATGGTCGGCAAGGTCGGCGGCACCGGCTGTATGAAACAGATGGTCGACGCCTATGAAGAGGTTGGCGGCAATGTGATCAGCGTGCTCGAAGTGCCGATGGGGGAAGTCTCCAGCTACGGTGTGATCGATCCGGGCGCGGTATCGGGCAATCTTACGCAAGTGAAAGGCTTGGTGGAGAAACCGGCGCAAGCCGAAGCTCCGTCAAACAAGATCATTTCGGGACGCTATATCCTGCAACCAGAAGTCATGCGCACACTCGAGACACAAGGCACGGGCGCGGGCGGTGAAATTCAGCTGACCGATGCGATGGCGAGGATGATTGGCACTCAGCCATTTCACGCGGTGACTTTTGATGGCAATCGCTATGATTGCGGTAGCAAACTGGGATTCGTCGAAGCAACCCTGGCCGTGGCTTTGCAGCGCGAAGACATGGGCGCCGAAGTGCGCGCGATGGCGCAAAGACTGCTTGGCTAACATAGAAAAGGCCCCGAAATGCGCTGCTTATGAGCGGCGCATCCGGGGCCAATGATGTGTCTCAGACCGGATTACTCGGCGGCTTCGCCCCGGTCATGCTCCGCGCCGCTGCCGTCCGATTGGTCGGCGAGCGGATTGTCGAGCGGAAGTGCTGCTGCTTTAGGCTCTGCTTTCATGTCCTGAGCCGCCGCTTGAACCAGAGTGCCAAGCGATGAGCCATCGAGGCCCAGCTCTTTCATCAGACCATCCAGCACCGGTGCCTGAGCGCGGTAGGCAAGCGCGGCTGACACCGCGTCACTGGCGAGGTTTCCCGAACCACCACCTGCACCGCCGCCGCCGGAACCGCGAGAGCCACCATTCTGGGTGAGGCCGTCGACTTGTACGATTTTAATTGAATCAATCGCTTCCATCGGCTTGGCGCTTTCACGGATGACCTCAGGCAGCACTTTGAGCAGTGCCAGTTTCGTCTGAAGGCTGATCTGATCCATCGAAAGGATGTTTGCCGCTTCGTTGATCGCCTGCTGACCGGCTGCTTCGACTTCAAAGCGCACACGGCTGGCTTCGGCGCGCAGCACCTCTGCATCGGCTTCACCCTTCGCTTCCATCCGGGCCGCTTCGGCGCGGTTCGTGGCTGCATCTTTCTCGGCTTCGGCTTCAACCTTGATGCCAATCGCATCGCGTTCGGCTTGCTTCGATGCCTCGATCAGTTCGATCTTCTTTTGACGTTCGGCGATCTCGCTTTCCCGCGCAGTGATGACCTGCTCTTCTGCGGCAACAGCTTTGGCGCGAGCGGCATCAGCTTCGGCCTTGGCCTGGCTTTCTTCACGGCTTTTGTTTTGAACCGCGATCTGTTGTTCCTGCCGGGCGATTTCAAGCGACCGGCCTTGGTCGATTCGCGCCTCTTCAACGGTCCGATCTGCTTCGATCTGCTGGCTGTCCACCTGCCGCTTGGCTTCAATCTTGGCCGCATCAGCTTCACGGGTCCGCTCTGCTTGCTCGCGGGCGATTTCCGCCATTTGAGCAGCGCGGCGCACTTCGACTTCGCGTTCCTGCGAAAGACGCGCGTATTCTTGGTCACGGCCGATCTCAAAGGATTTGGTGTCCGCCTCAAGATTCTTCATCTCCATCTGAACGCGCGTGTCCTGCTCAATATCGTTGCGCAGTTTTTTGCGCGCTTCGATTTGTTCGGTGAGCTTGGTCAGACCTTCGGCGTCAAACGCGTTGTTGGCGTTGAAGTGTTCGATGCTGGTTTGATCTAGTCCAGTCAGTGACACCGATTCTAGCTCAAGTCCGTTCATCGCGAGGTCGTTGGACGACACTTGCTGCACCTTTTGCACAAAATCGGCGCGTTGTTCGTGCAGCTCATTCATGCTCATCCCCGCAGCAACAGAGCGCAGCGCGTCGACGAATTTACCTTCGACAAGATCTTTGAGCATTTCCGGCTGCATCGTGCGCAGACCCAGCGTTTGCGCGGCCATGCCAATCGCACCGGCATCGGGTCGAACGCGGACGTAGAATTCAGCCTTCACATCAATTCGCAGGCGGTCGAGCGTAATAAGCGCCTCACCATCGCGCCGAACCACCGGCAGAACCAGCGTATTCATATTGACCGGCATGGTCTCGTGGAAAACCGGCAGCACCAACGCGCCGCCGTTCATAACGACTTTCTCGCCGCCAACCCCGGTCCGCACAAAGGCGGTTTCTTTCGATGCGCGCCGATATAACGTCGACAGCGCGACGAGGATGATGATGAACAGGACAACGCCGCCGCCACCGATCAAAAGTATATCTAACAGTCCCATATTTCCTCCAATCAATTCTTACAGTTAGGGCTGAAGCAGCGGGCTTTCGTAGCGCACACCGAAGAACAGTTCCCCTTCGCGGCGCACTAGCAACACTGTCTCACCCTCGGCCAATTCCGCATCTGCATCATGCGGTTCAACCATTACGAAATGAGGATGCCCGAAAGCATCTTTTACCTTGGCGCGCGCCGGTGAAGCCGCGCGGGCAGTGCCCGTCTGGATCACCGCGTCACGCCGGATGAGGCTTTGCAGCCCAACGGCTGTCGTCTCATCTTTAGGCAGCAGCTTTTCAAGCGGACGGATCACAATACCATTCAAGGGCAGCGCCGCCGCCCCGGCCAGTAGGGCTGCTAGCCCTGCCGAAAGCGGCGCACCCATAACTCCGCTGATCACCGCCTGCCCAACGACCCCCGTCACGGTGAAGACAAACAGCAAGCTCGACAGCCAGATCAGAAATGGCACACGGCCAATCCCAAGCACGCTGAACACGCCGTCCATAAAACCGCTCGCCTCGAGCCCGTCGGCCACATCGGCATCAAGGTCGATTTCGACATCTCCGGCGCCTTCTAAAAAGTCGCCAGCACCGATGATTTGTAATAAGCCGATGGCAAACAAAGCGCCCAGCGCGATGGCAAAAGGCAGGTTGTACGGTTCAAGCAAAGTCATCCGCTCACCTCCCCAAAGAGCATCCATTTAAAACTCGCAAAGAGTTGCGCCGCAAACACTGCAACGTCAATTTCCAAAGGTTTTCCCATGAATGAAGTATTAGCACATATTGCCGCATTTTGACAGGAAAATCGGTATTAGTGTCGCAATAGTACTCGTTAGAAACTCTATTTTCCCGCTCAACCTTGTATTGTTGCGCGGCGCTGTTCATATATAAAGCTTATGCCGGAGTAATTTTAAGCGGCAGGGACTTCAATCCTCCAACAAAGGTGCTCGTCGCGCGCTTCGCTTCGCCTGCCATTTCCACAGCATCGATCCGGTCGAGCAAAGCTTCAAACAATATCCGCATTTCAAGCCGCGCCAGATGCAAGCCAAGGCACTGATGCGCGCCCGCGCCAAACGCCAGATGCCGATTGGGCGAGCGTGCCGCGTCAAAGCGCCGAGGGTCGGCGAACTGTGCTGGATCATGATTGGCAGCGACATAGTTCATCATCATCCAATCACCCGCCTTCACCTGCTGCCCGCCTATCTCCACATCTTTGGCGGCGGTGCGCATGAAATGTTGCACCGGACTGGTCCAGCGGATCGCTTCCTCGACGATGCCGGGCAGCAGCGAGCGATCCGCTTTCACCCGCGCGAACTGCTCGGGATCGTTGGCGAGCGCCATCATCGCTCCTGCTGTTGATGCGCTGGTCGTGTCATGACCGGCAGTTGCGACGATGATGTAATACCCCGCCATGTCACGCGGGGGCAGCGGCTTGCCGTCAACGGTGGCGTTTGCGATCACGCTTGCGACGTCATCTGTCGGGTTCGCCCTGCGATCTTCTGCGATTTGCGCGAAGTAATCCTCAAAACTTGTAACCGCACCCGCAACCAATGCGATCACTTGTTCGGGCGTCATATTCTCCATGCCCGACCCCGATAGATCAGCGTCCTGTCCGCCGAACAATTTCTGCGTCAGCATCTGCATGCGCGGTTCATCCTCAGGCTTCACACCGAGAATTTGCATCACCACTCTCAGCGGATACGGCCCCGCGACCTTTTCAACAAAGTCCACCACCGGCCCAGCTTCGATCATCGCATCAACGGTGCGAACCGCCAGCGCGCGGATCTCATCCTCCAACCGCTTCAAATTGCGCGGCATGAACCATTCTTGCGTCAGCTTGCGATATTTTGGGTGAATCGGCGCATCGAACACCACCAGCGAATCCACCAGCATGTTTGACCCCGTCGCCGCGCGGCTGAATTCAATCGCTGAGTTAAAACTGAAGACCACCGGCTTTGGATTGTTGAGGAAGGTCGCGTTATCCTTCGACATTCGCATCACGTCTTCGTGACGGGTGATCAGCCAGAATGGCTCAAACAGGCCGTCCACTTCGGGCATGACTTTAGCCACCGGCGTTGTCGCACGGATATGGTCGAATGCATCGAGCAGCCCATCCCACTGTGCGTAAGCATGTGGGTTGATAACGGTTTTAGCGAGGTCAGTGGAGAGCGTCGCCGGACCGCTCGCGCCAACACTCGCCCCGCTGCTCGCCCCAACACTCACCCCATTGGTCATTGTGCGGCCTTCGCTGCATATTCATCGCGCAACTCGCGCTTATACAGCTTACCGTTCGCCTCTCGTGGCAATTCAGGACGGAAATCGAACAGTTTGGGCATTTTAATCCGAGCCAGTTGCGGGGCGAGAAATTCGCGCAATTCCTGTTCAAAATCCTCCCCTGCGTCCGCCATATCGATGGGCTGCACCACTGCGACAACTTTTTCGCCGAGGTCAGGGCATGGCGCACCGATCACCGCTGCATCCATCACCTTGTCATGGGTGATCAGCAGATTCTCAAGCTCCTGAGGGTAAATATTCACCCCGCCCGAAATGATCATGTGGCTCTTACGGTCGGTCAGGAAAAGATAGCCGTCCGCATCGACATGTCCGATATCGCCGAGCGTCATCCAGCCTTTCGGATGCATGGCATCCGCCGTCTTTTCCGGATCGTTGTGATAGGTCGGCAGCAACGCGTTTTCGAAATAGATCAGCCCGTCTTCACCTGGACTCCACTTCCTCGCCATCGGGGCCGCAGACATGCAAGGTCCCATGGATGGCCTTACCAACCGTGCCGGGATGCTGGAGCCAATCCTCCGCCCCGATCATAGTCATGCCAATACCTTCGCTGCCCGCGTAATATTCGTTTACGATCGGGCCCCACCATTCGATCATCTCTTGCTTGATCGGAACGGGGCAAGGCGCGGCGGCGTGCAAAGCGCGCTTATGGCTCGACAGATCATATTTCGTGCGGATTTCAGGATCGAGTTTCAGGAAGCGCACAAAATGCGTGGGCACCCACTGGCTATCAGTGATCTTGAATTTCTCAATCGCTTGCAATGCGGCTTCGGGTTCAAATTTTTCGAGCACCACCAAGGTCGCGCCAAGCCGCTGGGCTGCCCCGCACCACGCAAGCGGCGCGGCATGATACAGCGGCGCAGGGGAAAGGTAGATCATCGATCCATCAGCGGGCATCCCGGCGCCCATTGTTGCCAGAGCAAGAAACGGGATCATCGCTTGCGGATCGGGGTCTTCTGGCGGGGCGGGGCGGATACCTTTGGGCCGCCCGGTCGTGCCGGAGCTGTAAAGCATCGTCGCACCGGCGCGCTGGTCTGCGATCGGTTCAGCCGGGTGACTGGTGAGCGCCGCGTGGAAATCCTCTGCGCCGCCGCCGCCTGCCATCAGCACCTCAAGATCAGGGCATTCCTTGCGGATATCCACCATCACATCGTCAAAAGCGGGCGAGGTAATAAGCAGCTTTGCCCCGCTATCTTTGAGAATATAAGCGATCTCTGGTGCAGTCAGGCGGGTTGAGATCGGAACCAGCAATGTCCCGGCCCGCTGTGATCCCCACACCAGCGTGAAATACTCGATGCGGTTTTCAAGCAGAACAGCGAAAGCGTCATTGGCCGCAAAACCGCGCCCGCGCAGCAATTGCGCAAACTGGTTCGCAGCCTCGTCCATTTCGCGATATGTCTGCTGTTTGCCGCTGCCGGCCATAATAACCGCAGGGTGATCGGGGCGATTCGCGGCATGCGCGATGGGGTGCATGGTCATGGTTCTCTCCTCCACGCCTGCTGTATTGCCGTTTTTGAAGGGCTTGATGAGCAGGCGCATTCTCTTGGGGGGAAAGCTAGCGCAGCGGAGCCATCACTCAAGGGAAATCAGAGCAGAAAAAGGAAGAAGCACCCTGCAACGGGCAGAAAAAAAGGCGGCGGGTAAACCCGCCGCCCAAACTCGGACACCCTCTCCAGCATCCGACCCGCTTCCAGGCGGGTAACTCTTAAGGCAGCTTACTGACCGCCAACAGCACCAACGCGGCGGCGACCGGGCAGCAAATCTGCGCTGCTTGTCGTATCGATCGACGCCATACGGGTCTGCTCTTGGGTTTCTTTCATATAGGGAATTGGATTGACCGCAACCCCGTCAACGCGAACCTCATAATGGAGGTGCGGACCGGTGGAACGCCCGGTTGAACCGACATATCCAATCAAGTCTCCCTTTTTCACGCGCTCACCCGCAGCAACGGCCAGGCGTGAGAGATGGGCATAGCGTGTCTCAAGATCGGCACCGTGATCAATGCTGATATATAGGCCGTAGCTTGAGAACCAGTCTGCGCGGCCAATAAGGCCGTCCGCAGTGGCGTAAACCGGCGTGCCTGTCGGTGCGGCCAGATCAACACCATTGTGGCTGCGACGCTGGCGCAGGACAGGATGGTTGCGCATCCCATATCCGCTGCTCAAACGTGCATTTGAAAGTGGCATGCGCGAAGGCACGGAAACTGTGGACTGCTCAATGATCGTCGGCACAATGCCGGATGCCTGAGGTCCAACGCTATCGAGCGCGGACCAGCTGGCAAACAATTCAGTGAAACGTTCATCGCCATCAGAAAAAGCGTCATCCTGAAGATCGCTTACTGGCTCTGCCACATCAGCGGACGAAGCAGCGTTGGCAGATGAATTGGCTGCGGCTGGACTAGCCGCCAGCACTAATGTCGCGGCACAAAGTGCGGCGGTAGTTTTTGAAATAGAACGCATAAAAAGCGTAAACATATTGACCCGATCCCGTCTGGCTAATGCCAATTCTTGTGGGGTCGAACGCGAAAATTTTATTTTTTTCTGGAACCTTCCGGTGCCGTTCCGCGTATCAACCTTATCGCGAAGTCCTCCCGAACTCCGTTTCGTAAGATGGGTTATCGGCGAGATTCGTTAATTCGCAACATCTTCGTAAAAGTCTCGCGACAAACCGGCTGCGAGACGCGCTGAGTCGTTAAATGGCGGCTTTATTGGGCCTCTGAAGTGAGTGCGAACCAAGGATTTCCACATAATTTCAGGATTCTTGCCGCTCGCTTGGGCGTGATTTATAAAGTGTTTGGTGCCGAACCGAACATGCCTGATCTCATCGTCAAGGATGCGAGCGAGAATTTTCGCACCGTTTTCGTCGCCCGCTGCTCTCACCCGGGTCAGCGTTGCCGGCGTCACATCCAATCCGCGTGCTTCCAGCACCATAGGGACCACAGCCAGCCGCGCGGCTACGTCGCCGCGTGTTTCATGTGCGGCTTCCCACAACCCTCCATGCGCAGGCAGCGCTCCGTAAAAGCTACCTAATGTCTTAAGCTTGCGGTCCAGCAGAGCGAAATGCATCGCTTCATCGGCGCCAACATATAAGAAGTCTGAGACAAACTCCTCGCCCATTTCCGCGCCGAACCGTCCCGCCATATCAAGCGCCAAGTCAATCGCGACGAATTCGATATGCGCCAGCGAATGCCACAATGCGATGCGCCCGCGCTCTGATCCAAACTTGCCGCGTTTGGGCATCTGTTTGGGTTCAAGCAATTCAGGCTTTTGCGGCGCAGCCGGTGTATCGGGCATCGGCACATCAAATTCAAAAGCCAGCTTCCCCATTCGCCAGCGCCGCGCCACGTCGCGCGCGGCAAAGCATTTTTCGCGCGGATCGCCTGTCAGCAACGCGGCCCGGATCGCACCAGCAACGGTTTCCATTACCCGATCAAAGCGCCTTTGCCGCGGCAAGGACTTCCTCGGCGTGGCCCTTGACCTTCACCTTGTTCCAGATTTGCGCGATTTTGCCATCGGCACCCACCAGATAGGTCGAACGGACCATGCCCATATAGGTTTTCCCGTACATCTGCTTTTCAGTCCAAATGCCAAGAGTGTCGGACAGACCGCCTTCTTCTGCATCCGTCGCCAGCGGCGTGGTTAGATCATGTTTCGCGATGAAGTTCAGATGCTTTTTTGCGCTGCATTTGCTTACCCCCAGCAAATCGGTGCCGGTCGCATCGAAATCGCCGTTGAGCGCGGTAAAATCTTTGGCCTCTGTCGTGCAGCCGGGCGTGTTGTCTTTCGGATAGAAGAACACCACGAGTTTCTTGCCCCTAAAATCAGAAGGTTTGACAGTTCCGCCATCGGGTGTGCCCATTTCGATGTCAGGCATAATGTCGCCCACTTTCGCAAAATCGCTCATCACTCAAATCTCCAGTTTCTGTTCGAATGTCTCGGCCCAGCTTTGTGCGACCACTTTACGCGCAGCATCAAGGTCGCGGATCAGTTCCGCGTAGCTAATGCGATCACAGGAACGCGCAAGGGCTCTGGCGGCGGCAGGCGGCGGCGCCATGCCATCGGGGGCAAGCAAGCGCCCAGCGACAAGCATGTCAGTGAGCAGACCGTATGCCGGGGCGATATCATCGCTGATCAGGCCAGGTTTCGCCAAAGCCGTGATCGCAGCCATCAAATCAGGGTCAAGCGCCAGACCAGCCGCATCGCCCAAATCATGCGCGTGACGCAATTGCAGGAAGTGGACGAGAAACTCGATATCAACCAATCCCCCGCGCAGCAATTTAACGTCGAGCGGTCCGCGCGCAGTTTTATGAAGCGCCATTTCGCCGCGCATCGTCAGCACAGCCTCCCGCAATTCGGCCGGATCGCGCGGCTTGCGCAGGACTGTGTCAATGATCGCGCCAACTTCATCGCGTGCGTTTGGCGATCCGACCAGAACCCGTGCGCGGGTCAGAGCCATATGCTCCCACGTCCACGCGCTTTCCTTCTGATATTTTGCAAAGGCATCGACGGAGACCGCGAGCGGGCCTTGTTTTCCTTGAGGGCGAAGCCGTGTGTCGACCTCATATAATGCACCTTGTGCCGTTGGCACCGACAGCGCGGCGCTGACCCGGCTCGCCAAGCGGTTGAAATAGAGCGTCGCGCCGAGCGGTCTTTTCCCATCCGATTGCGTTTCAAAATCGCCTGTGAACAGATAGATCATATCCAGATCAGACGCATGGGTTAGCGCCCCGCCGCCAAGTCTGCCCAGACCCAGTATTATCAGCTCTCCGCCCGGTATGGTCCCATGAACGCGGGCAAATTCCTCAGCCGCCGCCTCAGCTGCGACAGTGATCGCCGCCTCCGCCGTGGCAGAAAGCGCCGCGCCGATGACAGATGGGGGGTATTCGGCTTCAATCAGGCTGATACCCAAAGTAAAGCGCTGCTCACTAGTGACGTGGCGGATGGCATCGAGCTGCGCCTCGTAATCATCGCGCGCCGCACCGCTGCGCATTTGTTCGGCTTTGGTCTCAATGAGAGATGGCAGGTCAATGGGATCGCGGTCGATAAGCGCGTCGAGCAATTCGGGGCGGCGACCAAGTTCGTCCGCGAGTGTTGGCGACAGGGTCAAAGCAGCAACAAGCAGATCAAGCATAGCGGGCCGTGCGACCAGCAGATGAAACAAGGTGATCGCAGACGGCAGCCGCTCAAGCATATTCTGCCAGCGTATCACCGCGCGGGCCGGGTCGTCGCTCTGCGCAAAGGCTTTCAGCAGCGCGGGCAAAAGGCGGTCAAATGCCTCAAGCGCCTGAGGCGAACGGACCGCCGCATAGCGTCCATCACGCCATTCTTCGATCCTCGCGGAAAGGGCTTCGGACTTCTTGAAACCAAGCTTTTTCAGGGCCTGCGCGCGTTCATTGGGCGGCGGTGCGGTGGGAAGTGTGCGGTTCTCTTCGCCGATCAGGCTTTCGTAAATGCGCCCGGTTCGCTGGGTCAGGTCAGCGAGCTGAGCGACCAACGCCGCGCCATTTTCCATGCCATCCAGCTGCGCGGCGCCGTCCAACGCTTGTCCTTCGGGCAGGGTGTGTGTCTGGCGGTCATTCACCATTTGCAGTCGGTGTTCGACCACCCGCAATCGGTCATATCCCTCGCCCAGAACACGCGCATGTTCGGGATCAATCCGCCCCGCCGCAGCCAGCGCATCCAAAGCTTCCCTCGTCCCGCGCACCCGCAAAGAAGGGTCGCGTCCGCCATGAATGAGTTGATGCGTCTGTGCGAAAAACTCTATCTCACGAATGCCGCCGCGCCCGCGTTTCACATCAAAGCCCGGCCCCGGCTTTATCGGTCCGTCATAGCTTTCCCTGATTTTCAATGTCAGCGCGCGAATTTCCTCAATCGCGCCGAAATCGAGCGCTTGCCGCCAAACGAATGGTGCGATTTCAGCGAGGAATCTCTTTCCAGCGGGGATATCGCCCGCCGCCGCCCGCGCCCGAATAAAAGCGGCGCGTTCCCATGCTAGCGCTTGTCCCTGATAATGCGCGAGCGCCGATCCGCGGGGGACGACCAGCGGACTGATTTCCGCCGCCGGACGCAAACGCAGATCAACGCGCAGGACATATCCATCCGCCGTCGTATCAGACAGCAGCTTGATAATCTGCCGCGCATAACGCTGCGCTGCCTCGCCCGGATCGTCTTTGCTGCGGCAGGGCAGTGTTGCAGGATCATAGAGCAGGATTGGGTCGATATCGGAGGAATAATTGAGCTCACCTGCACCCTGTTTGCCCAGCGCCAGCGCAATCAATCCATCGGCACGCGCTTCGCCTGTTCGTTCACTAATCGCGGTGCGGATCGCCGTATCAAGCGCATGATCGGCAAAGCTGCTGAGCTCTGCGAGCACTTTGGGAAGCGCAAATGCGCCAGCGAGATCGCCCACCGCCAGCGCCGTCGCCAACCCCAGTCGGTGGCGTCTTAAACCTGCGCTTACGTCGTCTTGCTCACCCTGCTTAGCAGCCCAGGCGAGCGCCAAGTCACCTTCGCCTTGCTCCAACAGCGCGGTCAGATCCGGCTGACGATCCAACGCCCGCGCCAGAAACGGCGCATGCGCTCGCGCCCTTGCGAGCGCTCCGGTCCAGTCATGGGTGGCAGACATAGTCATCGCCGTTGTCTTTGGCGTCCTGCCCGCAAGGCTGCAAGTGATCCCCGCTTGCGACCAGAAGGAACCTCTGCGAAGACAGGCACAAATTCGACTCTGAGAGGATTATTCGATGATCAAACGCGCAATCGCCATTGGCGCACTCGCTGCCAGCGCGCTGACGCTGTCTGCCTGCGATTCCATGCCGGGCTTCGGCGAAGCTGAACCGACGCTCGACATCCCTGAAGTGGAGCCTGGCGATCTGTCCGAAGCAACGATGATCGATGTTACCCGCACCTTGTCGAGCGACGAATTTGGCGGTCGCATGCCCGGAACCCAGGGCGAAGAATTGACGGTAGCCTTGCTGACCGAACGATTCGAAGCCGCCGGACTTGAGCCGGGCAATAACGGCAGCTGGGTGCAAGAAGTTCCCTTGATCGAGATCACCGGCAGCAACTTCGCGCCGCTGACTATTACCGGCGGTGAAACCGATATCGCGCTTGATTATCGGCAGCGAATGGGTCGGCGTGACCTATCGCGAAGATGAACGCACGCAGATCGCCAACAGCGATATGGTGTTCGTCGGATACGGCATCAACGCACCGGAACGCGACTGGAACGATTACGAAGGCGTGGATGTCACCGGCAAGACAGTGATCATCCTCGTCAACGACCCGGACTGGGAAAGCGACGACCTAGAAGGTCCGTTCGGCGGCAAGGCGATGACCTATTATGGTCGCTGGACTTACAAATATGAAGAAGCCGCAAGGCAAGGCGCAGCGGGCGCAATCATCGTCCATGACACCGCTCCTGCTAGCTATGGCTGGAATGTGGTGGAAAGTTCGTGGAGCGGCACGCAGGCCTATCCGCAACGCGGCGAAAACGCGCCGCCGCTGACGATCATGAATGGCTGGGTGCAAAAGGATTCGGCCCGCCAAATACTCGCGGCTGCCGGACAAGATCTGGACGAACTGACCGCAGCTGCAAAAACCGAAGATTTCGCCGCGGTTGAACTGGGCCTCTCTGCATCGACAAGCTTTGAAAACACTTTCCGCAGCTTCACGTCGCAAAATGTCATCGCGCTGCTGCGCGGCACCGAAGCGCCTGAAGAATATGTACTGCACACCGCGCACTGGGATCATCTGGGCACATGCAACCCGCCTGCCGATGATGGTGACAATATCTGCAATGGCGCGGTCGATAACGCCACGGGCACAGCGGCTCTTGTCGCTCTGGCTGAAGCGCATGCAAAAGCGGGCGCACCGCGTCGCAGCCTCGTATTTCTGGCCGTGACCGCGGAAGAATCCGGCCTGCTGGGTGCATCATATTACGCGTCAAACCCCGTCTTCCCGCTCAATCAAACAGTTGGCGGGATCAATATGGATGCGTTTCAGGTTGCTGGCCCTGCCAAAGACGTAACCGTCGTTGGTCCTGGCAAATCTCAGCTCGACCTGTTTCTTGACGCCGCTCTGAAAGCAGATGACCGCGTTGCGACCCCCAATCCGAAGCCAGAAGCGGGCTATTACTATCGCTCCGATCACTTCGCTTTCGCCAAACAGGGTGTGCCCATGCTGTATATTGATGGCGGGGAAGACTTGATCGATGGCGGCATTGAAGCGGGCGCGGCTGTGGCGGCGGATTACACCGAAAACCGCTATCACGGTCCCAAGGATGAGTTCAACGAAGAGTGGGACTGGTCCGGCGTGATGGCTGACCTGCAATTGTTCTACCAGATCGGCCGGATGATGGCGCAAAGCACCAGCTGGCCCAACTGGAACGATGGCGACGAATTCCGAGGCGTGCGCGACGAAAGCTGCGGCAGTGCGCAAAGCGGCTGCGGATCGGCGCGGCAAGCGACCGAAGAATAGAAAACTGACCCATGGGGATCTTGATGCCGCCAGAATGGGCGCCTCAGGATTTCCTGTGGGTCGGCTTTCCGCATCTGGCCGATGAATGGCCGGGCTATCTAGAACGCGCGCAACAACAGATCGCCGCTTTTGCAAGTGCGGTTGCTGAGAGCGGGCAGGAAGTGCGCCTGCTGGTCCGCGATGAAGCAAATGAGGCGCGCGCACGGGATTTGGTGAGCAGCGCGGTTACGCTGGAACGGCGCGTCTATGGCGACATCTGGCTGCGCGATACGGGGCCACTGGTGGTCGCAGATGACAATGAGCGGGCCGCGCGCCGGTTCGGCTTTAATGGCTGGGGCGGCAAATATTGTATGCCCGGCGATCAAACCGTGGGGGCAGACTTGGCAGAGGGCGAAGGTCTGACCATCGAAACTTCGCCCATGATCCTCGAAGGCGGGGCAGTCGATGGCGATGGGACCGGGCTGGTCGCAGTAACCGAACAGTGCCTGCTCAACCCCAATCGCAATCCCGGCATGTCGCGCGCTGAAATCGAGGCAGAGCTGCACAAGATGCTCGGCTTTGACCGTGTCCTGTGGCTCGGCGAAGGCCTCGTGAATGACCACACAGACGGCCATGTCGACAATCTGGCGCGGTTTGTCGGCCCTAACCGGCTTATTGTTCCAGAGGCGACCGGCCCCAATGATCCCAACGCCGCGATTTACGCCGATGCGAAAGCCCGCGCGGAGGGTTTTGGCGTCGAGGTCGTCACCATCCCTTCACCCGGCCTCATCACCCGCGACGAAGAAATTGAGCCGGCGAGCTATGTGAATTTCGCGATCACAACGCGCTGCGTCGTCGTCCCGACTTTCGGTGTCCCGCATGACGAGGCGGGCGTGGAGGCGATAGCGCGGCTATTCCCTGACCGCACGACCATTGGCTTGCCCGCAGATGCAGTGCTCGCGGGCGGCGGCGGATTTCACTGTGCCAGCCAGCAAATGCCCGCGGCGCGCAGAAGTTAACAGATCGTTAGGAATTTCGCGCGATACCGGACCACATGAGCAAACCGATCGCCCTCTCCCAAGCTATCTGCGCCAAAGCGCGCGATAATCAGCTGGATATCATCCGCTGCACCATCGTGCTTGGCTGCGGAGCTGCGCTCATTCTCGCCGGACAACCGCTCCCGCTTTAACGCCGCGCGTGTAACCTGCGGTAAGCGGTGAACGAATACCATCCCGGATAGAACGCAACCGGGAAACACCATTGAACAGAATTTTGTTTGGCATCGCTTTGGGCGCGACCACACTGACCGCGATGAACCTATTCCTGCCCAGCGTAGGAACCGCACAGATCGACCGCCTGATAGCTCCCAGGCAAACTCTTGCGTTGGGACAACCGGTTCTGGTTGAATTGTTCACCAGCCAAGGCTGTTCGTCATGCCCGCCAGCGGACCAGTTTGCATCCACCCTCGCACGGGAAAATGATCTGGTCGTGATCGCTCGGCCCGTAACCTATTGGGATCGTCTGGGCTGGAAGGACACGCTGGCGCGCGAGGCCAACACCGATCTACAGCGCGATTATTCTCGCCGCGGCCTTGCAGGGCGAAATGGCGTGTACACACCGCAAATGGTCATAGACGGCATGCTCGGCGCAGTTGGATCGAAGCAGCGCGATGTCCGCCAGCAGATCGCAATTGCGCGCGGGTCACAACACGTCGCGACGCGGATCGAGCGCAACCCTTCGGGTGGCTATGATGTCCACATAGGAGGCTCACTACAAGGGGCAGGCAGCCAGAATGCAGAGGCCGTTCTGGTCGCTATATCCTCCGAAGAAAGTGTGAGCATCGGTCGAGGCGAAAATGGCGGACGCCAGATTTCTTACACCAATGTGGTGATTGGCGAAAAAGTTACCGGCAACTGGAATGGCGGCAACGCTCTGATCACGATTGCCGCCCGAGATTTGGCAACACCGGGTGCCGATCGCCACGCGCTGATCGTGCGCGGCCCGAATGGCGGCGAAGTGCTGGCCGCCCGATGGTTGCGCTGATCACGCACGGCGTCGCTAAAGCAGCTTTACGAAAGCCGCGAGAGCAGCCGCCCCCAACACCGCGCCCACAATCGTTCGCCAAATCCGGTCACTGACTTTGCCAAAAGCCATGCTACCGATCCAGTTCCCAAGCAGCACGATTGGAAACAGTGCCAGCCCCAGCACCAAGATTTTTGCTTCGAGCACGCCGATCGCCGCTCCTGAACCGACACCTGCCAGCGCTGCGACACCGAAAATCCCAATCATCGAAGCCTTGGCGGTCATGCGCGGTATGTCGCGCCCCACATAATAGGGCACGACCGGCGGTCCCGGCATTGCGGCAAACCCCGTTAGCAGGCCCGCAGAAACACCCGTCGCTGTGGTCGCCAAAACGCCCGGCTGTTCTGCACCGCGCCGGGGCAAGGTTATCGCGATGAAAGCTGAAAGAGCGATCAGTGCAATCAGAAATCGCGCCACAGGTTCGGGAGTCGCATCGAGCAGCAGCAGGCCGAACGGCGTCCCTAACACCACCAACGCACCGATGATCAGCGCGCTGCGTTCGGCGTAGCGCAGTATCAGGCGCAGCTCCGTAAATGCCAGCAATCCTGCCATAATATTGATAGCCAGAACCGCTTCCATAGGCGTCATGGCAAGCGCGAGGATCGGCACCATCAGGATGCCGAATCCGAACCCGGTCAGCCCGCGAATGAAGGCCGCACCGAAGGTCGCCAGAACCGCCACAGCGATTTGCTCGGCCGCAAATCCGCTGAGAAAGTCCACCTATTCAGCTGAAACTGCGTCGGGACGAAGATCGGGCGGGGTTGCCTCCTTTGTCAGCATTGCAATCGCGTCATCAAGCGACATGACCTGCTGGTCCTTTTCACCCAACGTCCGAATTGCGACGCTTTCTTCTTCGGCCTCGCGCTTGCCAACAACCAGCAGATGCGGGACCTTCGCCAGCGAATGTTCGCGAACTTTAAAGTTGATCTTCTCATTGCGCAGATCGGTTTCGACCCGAATGCCCGCCGCTTTCAGCTTCGCCTCTACCTCCAGCGCATAGCCATCGATGTCCGAAACAATCGGCGCAACCACCGCTTGCACCGGGGCAAGCCACATGGGCAGGCGGCCTGCGTAATGTTCAATCAGGATGCCAATAAACCGCTCGTAAGAACCAAAGATCGCGCGGTGAAGCATCACAGGGCGGTGGCGTCCGCCATCATCACCCACATAGGTCGCATCCAGACGGTCCGGCAGCACGCGGTCGCCCTGAATCGTGCCAACCTGCCACGTCCGGCCAATCGCATCGGTCAGATGCCATTCGAGCTTGGGCGCATAAAACGCGCCCTCTCCCGGTAATTCTTCCCAGCCATAATCGTCATTCGCCATGCCAGCCTCTGCCACGGCATCGCGCAATTCCTGTTCGGCCTTATCCCAGTCCTCTTCGCTGCCGAACCGTTGATCCGGGCGCAGAGCCAGCTTCACATTGTAGCTAAAGCCGAAATCGGAATAGACACTGTTGGCGAGCGCACAGAAGGCACGCACTTCTTCGACCACCTGATCTTCGGTGCAGAAAATATGCGCATCATCCTGAGTGAATTGGCGCACACGCATCAGACCGTGAAGCGCGCCGTGCGGTTCATTACGGTGGCAACAGCCCATCTCGCCCAGCCGTATCGGCAGATCGCGATAGGACGTGATGCCTTGTTTGAAGACCATAACATGCGCCGGGCAGTTCATTGGCTTTAACGCCATCCATGCGGCGTCTTCGGCAACAGCCGGGTGCGAACCCGCTTCGCTGTCATCAACCTCTGGCACCATGTCGGGCACGGCAAACATGTTTTGCGCGTATTTACCCCAATGGCCCGACCGCTCCCATTGCTTCACATCGACCAATTGCGGTGTCTTGATCTCGCGATAATCCGCGCCGTCCATCTTGCGGCGCATATAAGCCTCCAGCTCGCGCCAGATCCGGTATCCCTTGGGATGCCAGAAGACGCTGCCATGCGCTTCTTCCTGAAGGTGGAACAGGTCCATTTCGCGGCCCAGTTTGCGGTGGTCGCGCTTGGCAGCTTCTTCCAGATTATGAAGGTGCAGGTTAAGCTGTTTCTTATTGAGCCAGCCCGTGCCGTAAATGCGCGTTAGCTGGGCGTTGTTCTGATCGCCGCGCCAATATGCACCTGCAACCCGCATCAGCTTGAACGCCGCAGGGTCAAGTTTACCTGTGCTGGGCAAATGCGGACCGCGGCACATATCGAGCCAATCATCGCCCGACCAATAGACTGTCAGCTCTTCGTGTTCGGGCAGGTCTTTCGCCCACTCGGCCTTAAACTCTTCGCCATCTGCTTCCCATTTGTCGATCAACTGCTGGCGCGACCATACTTCGCGGCGGAGCGGTTTGTCGGCCTTGATGATCTCGCGCATTTTCTCTTCGATCGCAGGCAGATCATCCGCCGAGAAACGCTCACGCGTTTGCGGTGCGCGAACATCATAATAAAACCCGTCATCCGTCGCCGGACCAAAGGTGATCTGCGTGCCTGGCCACAAGGCTTGCACCGCTTCGGCCAGGACATGCGCAAAGTCATGCCGCGCCAGTTCCAGCGCATCGGCTTCATCGCGCGCCGTGATCAACGCAAGCTGTGCATCACCGTCAAACGGGCGGCCCAGATCGCGCAATTCACCATCTACGCGCGCGGCCAACGCCGCTTTGGCCAGACCAGGTCCGATTGCCGCGGCAATGTCCGCAGGCGTGCTGCCACGCTCCACTTCGCGCACAGAGCCATCGGGCAAGCTAATTTTGAGCAGTTCGGTCATTCTTAAAATCCGCCTTATTTGTCCGGCGCACTGCCACAAGCGAGCGCGCACCGGAAGAGCGGTGTTTAGAGTTTACCGATTTCGAAGAGAACACCGCGCCTCCCGAAACCGTGAAAGGCCGGAGGCGGAGAGCGCTGCGACTAGGTCGCTGGCACCCACCCCCGGAAACCCGAGGTGGTGGTAGTTGGTAGGGTCTGCAGTTTCGCCATATGCTCCAAATAGCGACCGCCCAAGGAAATGTCATCACCAGAGAGGACCATGGAGCCAATACGGAAAGGAAGCACTCCGATTTGGAAAGCAAGCTTGACATCAGAACGAATCAATGACAAGTATCCTTTCCATAGTAGAAAGGGAGCTTTACCAATGACTGACCGAAACAAGGCGCTCATCTGGGCCACGATCATTGTCACCACTGCACTATTCACCTCCTCTATGGAGCTGAGCAATGGAGCCAGCTTTGGGATCATTGCCGGCCTCACGGGAGCGGCATGGGGGTCGCTGAATCACAGCAAGTCCCGTCGCCGGAGCTGCGCGCGATGATTGAGCAGGCGAAAAAAACCAGCGGATTTCTAGGCCGCGGTCCATCGTTCTGGTGCGGATTGTTCCTCGGTACTGTTGCGGTGATTGCCGGGCTGAAGTTCAGCGGCGCTATCGAACGCCCAGTTGGTATCATCCTTGGAGTGCTCGCCATGGGCCTGATGTTCCCGATTATTCGGTCCAGCGAGCGCTCTGACTGCGCCAACCCGGTGACCATCCGCTACAACCGCCGAATGCTGCTCGCCTCATTCGGTTATGTGCTTGGCTTGGGCATCGCAATATCAATCTGGAATACTTACGAACCAACCGGTCCGATTGTTTTCGGCCTTGCCATGCTCCCGACATTACCGACCTTCGGGATGATCTGGGCGATGGGACGCTACCTCGTCGAAGAGCAGGATGAATATTTGCGCTACCGTACTGTGCTGGCAGCATTGATAAGTCTTGGCGGGGTGCTGGCGATCGGCATCTTTTGGGGCTTTCTCGAAACGTTCGGTCTAGTCCCGCACATTTGGGCATGGTGGGTGCTGCCGGTTTGGGCGTTCGGCCTTGGAATCGCACAATTGTGGATCCGGATCAGTGGCCGATGAAAAACCGCCTCAAAGTTCTTCGCGCCGAGCGCGACTGGAGCCAGCAGGATCTGGCCGAACGGTTGGGTGTCAGCCGGCAAAGCGTCAATGCAATTGAGAAGGGCCGCTACGACCCGTCTCTGCCGCTCGCCTTCACAATCTCCGAAGTCTTCGGCCTGCCAATTGAAGAGATATTCGAAAAGGAAACGCAGACATGATGAAATTTGCGACATTAGCCGCGGCCTCTTTGGGTCTGGCGTTCGGCGGCGTCTCTGCACAGGCACAGATACACGCAAAGCCTCAGGCACAAACCGAAGAGGCAGCAGACGATTGCCCGCCTTACGAAATGCTGGGCGCTGGACCCGATCTGGTTCTGGTGCCGGGACTGGGTTCTGACCCATCGGTGTGGGATGGGGTAAAATCCCGGCTCACCGAAGATTACCGCGTCCATCTGGTGCATGTCGCCGGATTCGGCACGCGGGCCGCAAACGGCGATCCTGACACTATCGTTGAGCGCAGCGCTGCCGAGATCATCGAATATCTCGATTGTCGCGGTATCGAAAGTGCCGCTTATGCCGGGCATTCGATGGGGGGATTCCTGGGTCTAAAGCTCGCAATTGAGCACCCATCGCGCATCAACAATCTGATCGTTGTCGATGCGCTGCCGTTTTACCCGCTCATCTTTTCGCCCGCCGCGACCGCCTCTGCAGTGCAAGGTCAAGCCGATGCACTTCGCGCGCAAATCCTGTCTCAGGACGAAAACGCTTTTGCCGCAGGCCAGCAGATGGGTGTGCGATCACTGGTGCGCGATCCGGCCTATCACAGCGCGGTCGCCCTCTCATCGATCGCCAGCGACCGCGCGACTTTCGCCGCAGCCATACACGCGCTGATGACAACAGATCTTCGCGGTGAGCTTGGCGTGATCGCCACTCCAACCACAATCATCGCAGCAGCCAACGCTTTTGCTCCGCGTGACCGGGTGCAGACGCTTTACTCCGGCGCCTATGCCAATCTGAGCAATGCCAGAGTGGAGATCGTCGAAGACAGCTTCCACTTTATCATGTTTGACCAGCCGGAAAGCTTCGAGACCCAGTTGCTCGCGGCGCTGGCTCGCACCGATATTGGCGACGATTAACCGGGATCAGACTGAAAGCGTCTTTGACCCGGCCTCCGCGGTGATCCGATGGGTTGCAGCCAGCTGAGTGGAACGCTGGCGGATGCCCGTCATAAACCGGTATTCGGTCGTGGCCCGCTCCGGCGTCAGCTCGACCGTCATATATCCTCTCTGTGAGGTGTCGGCCCATTTCAGCTCATCATTCGCGTCGACAATCAGCTGCGCCATCTGCTGCGGCGGGACCATCGCAAGATAGGTTTCAAAGCCCGGTGAACTGACTGAGGAAACGCCAAACTCAACGCCGACCTTCTCGCCTTCATGACCCAGATCAAAAGCCCAGGCATTATGCGTGTCGCCTGCCAGCACCAGCAGGTTGGCATCCGCTTCCAACGCGCCCTTGAACAATCGGTCGCGCGCCGCGGGATAGCCGTCCCAAGCGTCCATATTAAGCGGCAGCCCTGCTTGGCTCGCCATTGCGCTTGCCAGCAAGCGGGTGCGGATGAACTCAGGCACATTCCCGCCGAGCAAATCGAGCAAAGCGGTTGGCGATGACAATTTGCCCATCAGCACTTGCTGGATCAGAACCTGCCACGTCGCACCGCGCGCAGTGGACGCCGCCAGCCCCTCGTTCAGCCATGCTTCTTGCACCGCACCCAGTATTTGGCGCGTCGGATCGGCATAGGCCCCGTCTCTGAATGCGGTCAGTCCGGCGACCATCGCTTCGGGGCTGTCTTTACCCTCAAGCAGCTTGGCAAGACTGAACGGTTCTTCGCGCCCCTCAATCCGGGTGTCGATCCGAAACAGCGTTGCCAGATCACCAACATCATAGGCTGCATAGGGCTCATCCGACACCGGCATCCATTCGCGATAAGCCCGCTTGGCGGCGGCCTTGCGCACTCCCCAGTCGCCTTCGGTTTCGCTCTGATGATTTTCTGCGCCGTCTTTCCAGCTGTCATTGGCGCTCTCGTGGTCATCCCACACGGCGATCATCGGCAACACTTGGTGCAGGCGCTGCAAATCCGTATCCGCGCGGTACGTGGCATAGCGCAGGCGGTAATCGGCCAGCGCGATGATTTCAGTTTCAGGCGCAATCGCGCGGTCAGGGTGGCGCTGACCCACTGACGGATAGGTTCCGCCGCCATATTCATAGATATAATCGCCCAGATGCACTGCCAGATCGACATCATTCGCTTCGGCTGCATGGGCATAGGCGTTGAAATAGCCAAAGCCGAAATTTGCACAGGAAAACACTGCGAGGCGGAATTTGTGCGCTGGACCGCGCGGCAACGTGCGAGTGCGACCCACTGGCGAGACAGCGCCGCTTGGCGCGATAAAGCGGTAGAAATACCAGCGGTTCGGCATCAAACCGCGCGCGATGGTCTTTGCGCAAAAATCGCGGTCTGGCGTCGCTTTGACCTGACCTTCAGCAACCGTGCTCGTGAAATCGGCGTTCTCGCTTACCTGCCATTCAAGCGTGGTCTCAGCATCGGCGACATAGCGCGTCCATAACAGCACATTATCCGCATGCGGTTCCCCGCTCGCGACGCTGTGGGTGAACCCGCTGCCGAAACTTCGCGCTGCAGACGGGGCCGCAGCGATTGCGGCAGACGCCCCTGCCAGTGCGAAAACCCCGCGCCGCGAAATCGCGGTGGCGGATGGGCTGGGCTGCGGTGCAGTCTGCGCTGCTGAGTCGGTCTTGATCATGTTGGCGAATTAGATCGCACGTGTTGCGCCACCATGACAAGCTGGATCAGCATGCTTGCCTTTATCCCGTCTCAGCGGGCAAAAGGGAGGCGATGGACAACACACGCTTTCACAAAATGGTGGATGACCGCCAGATCGCTTTTCGCCACACGAGCGGCAAAGGGCCGACGCTTGTATTCCTGCCCGGTTATATGTCCGACATGGCAGGCGGCAAAGCGACCTGCGTTTTCGAAACTGCAAAAAAGCAGGGGCGCGCCTGTTTGCTGCTCGATTATTCGGGCTGCGGGCAATCTTCGGGCGATTTCGCTGATGGCACACTGTCGAAATGGCGAGACGAAGTGCTCAGCGTGATCGGCGCTCATGTGAGCGGACCGGTTGTATTGGCGGGCTCTTCCATGGGTGGGTGGCTGATGATATTGGTGGCGGAGCAGCTTGGAAGCCGTCTTGCTGGTATGATTGGCATCGCC
The DNA here is from genome assembly GCA_963789155.1 of uncultured Alphaproteobacteria bacterium. Classification (GTDB taxonomy): domain Bacteria; phylum Pseudomonadota; class Alphaproteobacteria; order Sphingomonadales; family Sphingomonadaceae; genus Erythrobacter. Next base: position 147,862 of record CAWBJN010000019.1, read on the forward strand.
GCAGCGCCCGATTTTACGCGCTGGGGTTACACCGCCGATCAACGCGCGGCACTGGCGCGCGGCGAAACTGTTTACGAAGACAATCCCTACGGCCCTGAGCCAACGCCAACGCATCCGGGGTTTTACGCCGATGCTGAGAGCATGATGCGGTTAGACGGCCAAATCGGCATCAACTGCCCTGTCCGCCTGCTTCATGGTCAATGTGACACCGATGTTCCTTGGGAAACCAGTCTAAAGCTCGCCAGCGCGCTGCGTTCGGACGATATACAGGTGACGCTGATAAAGGACGGCGACCACCGCCTCTCACGCGATGCCGATATCGCGCTGCTGTTGGGGCTGGTGGACAGCTTTTACTGATGGAAACTTCATTGTGCTCCTAACTTCAACTCTCTTGGCCATGGCGCTTCAAGTCGGCCCCAATCCAAGCTCGGCCCCGCAATCCGATGGTCACGCAGAATTGCGCAATCGGCCCGAGCGCGAAGGCGATGCCGACGCATCGCTTAGTCCCGAAAGCGCTTGGCTCGCCGAGTGTCTAGAGCAGCTCTCTGACGACGCTTCGCGGGCACACACTATGGCGCAGATCAAACGCAATACCTCCGCCGGGGACGAGCGTGTTCTGGCCAATCACTGCCTTGGTATGGCCGCCACGGAATTGGGGCGCTGGTCAGAGGCCGCGCTGGCATTTGCCGATGCGCGCGAAGAGATCCCGGTGAGCGACCCGCGCGCGCGTTCGCGTTTTTCAACAATGGCGGGCAATGCAGAACTTGCAGATGGCGATCCTGCAGGAGCGTTGTTGCATTTCCAAGCCGCCAAAGCGGATGCGCGGCGAGCATCATCGGCCCCGCTTGAGGCAATTGCATCCACTGATTTGGCCCGCGTGCTGGTTGGAATGGGCCAAACAAGTGAAGCCCTGACCGCGCTGCAAGACGCCACGCGGCTGTTGCCGGACAGTTCAGAACCATGGTTGCTGACAGCCACTTTGCTACGCCGGCTCGAACGGCTTGATGAAGCGCAAACAGCCATCGAGCGCGCGGCTTTATTGGCGCCTTCTGATGCGCAAATCGGACTTGAGGCCGGGGTCATTGCGGTGCTTTCCGGGCGCGAGAATGCGGCGCGTGAAAGCTGGCAATCTGTGGTCAATATTCAGCCCGACAGCCTGGCCGCTCAAACCGCAAGGGAATATCTTGCACAGCTTGGCCCGGTTGCTGAAAGCCAGCCTTCTGATGCCCTGCCTACACAGGAACCTTCATGACCCAATTTTCCGTCCTCGACCTTGTCCCGGTGCGCGAAGGCGGCACGCTCAGCGAAGCCTTTGCCGCCAGCACCGCTCTCGCGGTGAAAGCCGAAGCGCTGGGCTGCAATCGGTTCTGGGTCGCAGAACATCACGCAATGGAAGGCATTGCGGGCGGCGCAACGTCGGTTGTGCTTGCGCATATCGGCAATGCGACCAGCCGAATTCGCATCGGGTCAGGCGGGATCATGCTGCCCAACCACACACCCTTTCAAATCGCCGAGCAGTTCGGCACACTTGATGCTTTATTTCCCGGCCGGGTCGATCTGGGATTGGGCCGCGCGCCAGGCGCTGGGCCGGAATTGCAGCGGGCCTTGCGTAAGAATTTGCATCAGGCATCCGAATATTTCCCACAGGATGTTGTCGAGTTGCGCGCCCTGCTGACAGGCGATGTAGAACTGCCCGTGACAGCAACGCCGGGCCTTGGTTCGAATGTAGAGCTTTGGATGCTCGGCTCCAGCCTGTTTGGCGCCAGCTCTGGCTGCAAAACTGGGTCTGCCTTATGCGTTTGCCGCGCATTTCGCGCCTGATCATCTTGATGCTGCGCTAGCATTATACCGCCGGGATTTTGAGCCTTCCGAAGCGCTGGCGAATGCCTCATGTGATGGTGGCGATGAACGTCTTCGCCGCTGACACAGAAGAAGATGCGCGCACCCTTGCATCCAGCCAGCAGCAAAGTTTCGTTGCCTTGCGCACTGGCAAGCCGGGGAAACTTCCTGTGCCCATTAAAGACTACACCGACAGCCTGCCTGCGCCTGCGCGCGCAATGATCGATCACTTGGGCCAAGCCGCTGCGGTCGGAACCCCGCAGCAGGTTCGCACCGACATTGAGGCGTTTGTGGAGCGCACGCGTGCCGATGAGATCCTGCTATGCGGGTCGACCTATGACCCGGATGCGCGCCTTCGTTCGATGGAACTGGCAATTAGAGGCATGCGAAAGCGTCACCGCTTAACCGATTTAAGCATTTTCACGGGGCAATCCCGCTTGCACCTGTCCACTCAATGCATGTATTGCGCTCGGCACGATAAAGATAACTCGGCACAATAATATTACGTAATTCAAAGCCGGGTGCAGGATGCCAGGAGCATACAGGCGATGAGCGCAGACCAGAGCCCCTCAACAGACGGCGCACCCAGCAGTTCGGCTAAGAACGCAGCTGCCGGGCCGTTGCTAAAAGAGCTGAAAAAGCATCTCAAAGCGGCGATCCTGCCCGGGGATCCGCCGTTGGCTGCGCCTGCGTTGAATGACGCAGCCGCGTTTCTGTTGGAAGCCGCAGCAAAGCGCTCCGCTTCACGTTCGTCACTCAAGATTGAATCGGACACTGGCGAGCGGCGCCTGCGCATTGCCATCGTCAATGATGACATGCCGTTTCTGGTCGATTCGATCGCTGGCACCATCACCGCAGCTGGCCTCAGCATCGATCAGTTGATCCACCCCGTGGTGGCCATCGAACGCGATGCGTCTGGCTCTTTGGTCAGCCTTTCTAAGAAGGGCAGCGGCGGAGTGAACGAATCGCTGATCTATCTAGAAACGCCGCGGATCGATGCGCGCCAGCGCAAAGATCTGCTCGCCGAATTGCGCGTGACGCTTGGCGATGTGCACGCGGCGGTGGCCGACTGGCCCAGAGATGCGCGAATTGATGGCGCAAGACGCGCAAAGCGTTGCGGCTCATGATGATGAAAGCGCGGCGCTGCTCCAATGGCTGAATGGCGGAATGTTGACGCAGCTGGGCCACCTCACCCGCACGCGCGAGGGCGAAGAAAGCCAAGCGCTGGGGATTTGCCGCAAAAGCGCGCGCCAGATTCTCGCTGATGCGTCCTTTGATCGCGCTTTTGACTGGTTTGATACTCCCACACAGGACGGAACCAGACGCGAATTGCTGGTGATCAAGGCCAACCACTTGGCCACAGTGCACCGGCGCGCGCCGCTTGATCTGTTTATCGTGCCGATCCGCGATGGCAGCCGTAATGCCGGGAAAATCACTGCCCTTTCCGTGCATGCTGGCGTTTGGACCAGCGCCGCGCTTGCGTCCCCTCCGGGTGACGTGCCGCTTTTACGCAAAGCGTTGAGCGATATTACAGGCGTGCTTGGTTTTGATCCTGCCGGCCATGCGGGCAAAGCATTGTTGCATGCTTTTTCGTCACTGCCGCGTGACCTGCTGACCTCATTCACCACCACCGATATTGAACGGTTGGCAACCGCGATGATGAGCCTGGTGGACCGTCCGCGCCCGCGCGTTGTCCTGTTGCAATCGGCACTCGAACGCCACGTCTTTGCCTTTGTGTGGCTGCCGCGTGATTACCTTTCCACCGATGTTCGTTTGCGGATTCAGGACTTGCTCACGCAGACCACCGGTGTCGATTTGCTCAGTTGGACGCTGGAAGTCGAAGGCAGCACTTTGGCAATGCTGCAATTCCTGCTCGATAGCCGTGCGACCGGCGAAATGCCCGATGCGGCCAAGATCGAAGCGGAGTTGATAGACCTGCTCAAAGGCTGGAACGAAGCGGTCGAAGCGCATCTTGCCGAAGCCGGTGAAAACTCCCGCGTATCGGCCATCGCCCTTCGTTATGCCGGTGCATTCCCGCCCGGTTACCGAGTGCGTTACGGCGCGTCAGAGGCCGCGCTCGACATTATCGAGATGCGCGCAATTGCTCAGGGCGATGACCCTGCGGCGCGGACGTGTCGCCTGTATACGCTGGACCATGATCCGATCGGCGATTTGCGGCTGAAAATTTATCACACCACCGGGGAATTGCCGCTGTCCGACGCGGTCCCCGCGCTTGAGAATTTCGGCTTCCGCGTGCTTGCAGAAATGCCAACGCGGCTTGACGACGGGGCGCTTGGCACGATCCACGAATTTACGCTCGAACTGCCGCAGGGCAGCGATGTGGATGCCTTGCTGTCGCGCGCCGAGATTATTGAAACCGCCATCGCCGAAGTGCTCAATGGGCAATCAGAAGATGATGCGTTCAACCGCCTTGTGGTGGGCACACGCCTCGGCGCGCAGCAAGCCATCTGGCTGCGCGCGATTTACCGCTATTTGCGGCAAGTCGGCATGGGCTTTACGATTTACACCGTGGTCGATGCACTGCAGCGCGCGCCTCATGTCACGCAGGCGATTATTGATCTGTTTGTCGCACGCCACGATCCAGCCTTCGAAGGCGACCGTGAAGCGGCCATCGCCGCCGCTATCAGCGCGTATCAGCGCGGTCTCGCCAAAGTCACAGCGATCAATGATGATCGCTTGCTACGGCTTTACCGCGCGGTGATTAATTCCATTCTGCGCACCAATGCGTTTGCTCCTGCGGCAAACGAAGCGCTGGCGTTCAAGATTGATTCCGCCCTGGTCCCCAATCTTCCAAAGCCTGTGCCGTGGCGCGAAATCTTCGTCTATTCACGCAGAGTAGAGGGTATCCATCTGCGTTCGGGTGCGGTCGCACGCGGGGGTCTGCGCTGGTCTGACCGGCGCGACGATTTCCGCACCGAAATCCTTGGTCTGATGAAAGCCCAAAAGGTCAAAAATGCCGTTATCGTGCCAAGCGGCGCGAAGGGCGGTTTTTACCCCAAACAGCTTCCGTCCCCCGCAATCGACCGCGACGCATGGGCAGCCGAGGGGCAGGCTAGCTATGAAGTCTTCATTCGCACGCTGTTGTCGGTCACGGACAATATCGTCGATGGCAAAGTCGTTCATCCCGACAGTGTGATGATCCATGACGGCGAAGACCCCTATTTCGTGGTTGCCGCCGACAAAGGCACTGCGCGTTTTTCCGATGTCGCCAATGGCATTGCGGCGGCGCACGGGTTTTGGCTCGACGATGCTTTCGCAAGCGGCGGGTCCAACGGTTACGATCACAAAGCGATGGGCATCACCGCGCGCGGCGCATGGGTGAGCGTACAGCGGCACTTCTTGGAAATGGGTGTGGACGTCCAAAGCGACAGCGTTAGCGTCGCGGGTTGCGGTGATATGTCTGGCGATGTGTTCGGCAATGGCATGTTGCTGTCCAAAGCGATCCGCCTGATCGCAGCATTCGATCACCGCCACATCTTTATCGACCCTGATCCCGATCCCGCAGCCAGCTGGAAAGAACGCAAACGCCTGTTCGACCTGCCACGATCCAGTTGGGAAGATTATGACGCTGCGCTGATTTCAAAGGGCGGCGGAGTGTTCTCGCGCGATTTGAAAAGCATCAAATTGTCCAAAAAAGCGCGCGAGACGCTGGGCATCGAAGCCAAGGAAATTGAACCCGATGCTTTGGTAAGCGCGATCCTTCAGGCGCAGGTTGATCTGATCTGGTTTGGTGGGATCGGGACCTACATCAAGGCAGAGACCGAAAGCCATCTCGATGTCGGCGACCCTGCCAATGATGCGCTGCGCGTGAATGCCTCGCAAGTCCGCGCGAAAGTCATCGGAGAGGGTGCCAATCTGGGCATCACTCAGGCTGCACGCATTGCCTATTCACTCAGAGGTGGGCGGATCAACACTGACTTTATCGACAATTCGGCTGGGGTCGATTGCTCGGATAATGAGGTGAACATTAAGATCGCACTGGCCGCTGCAACGCGAGAAGGGACGCTCACACTGTCCAAGCGGAACACCTTGCTCGCCAAGATGACGGATGAAGTTGCGGAGATCGTGCTTGAGGACAATCGATTGCAAGCGCTCGCGCTATCGATTGCTGAAAGCGGCGGACCCGATGCAACTGCGTCCTGCATCAGGCTGATCGAACAGCTTGAGGAAATGGGGGCACTGGATCGCCGGACCGAAGGGTTAGCGGATGCCGACACCTATACCCGGCGAGCCGCCGATGGTCTGGGCCTTACACGGCCAGAACTCGCGGTTCTGCTATCGTCTGCCAAACTTGCGCTGCAAGACGCGATAGAGGCCAGCGGCCTGCCCGATGATCCGATGCTGGTGAGCAATCTGATCGCCATGTTCCCTGCTCCGATGCAAAAGAAATATGAGGCGCAAATCCTTGGTCACAGGCTGCGGCGCGAAATGATCGCTACGGACCTTGCCAATCGGATCGTCAATCGGATCGGTCTGCTCCATGCCTTTGAACTTCCAGAAGAAGAAGGCGTTGGCCTGGCCGATGTCGCTGCTGCATTCGTTGTTGTGGAGCGGCTTTTCGACCTCAAAGTCCTATGGCGCGATATCGACGATCATCAGATGAGCGAAACCGCGCGCCTGTCACTGCTCGACAGGCTGGCCGCTGCGGTCGGCAACCTGATGTCTGACGTGCTGAGAACTGCTGCTGGCCGGGTAGAGGCAAGCGCAATGATCGAAAGCCTCAGTGATGGCGTCGCTGCCCTCACTACAGGCCGTGAAGAGCTGATTTCTGGCGACACGCGAGAGCGCTCTGGCAATCTGCGAGCACAGTTTGTGGAACTGGGCGCACCCGAAGAGCTAGCCAACAGGGTCGCTGATCTGTTCGATTTCGATGGCTCAGTCGGACTTGCTCAGCTTGCATTGAAGACTGAAATTGATGCCGCGCAGCTAACCCGGGCCTTCACCGATATTGGCGAACGGATCGGGCTCGACTGGGCGCAAGGCACCGCAGCACACATGTCGCCCTCGGATATCTGGGAGCGCCTGCTGGTCGACGGCTTAGCGCGCGATTTCCAGCATATGCGGCTCGAATTCCTGCGCAGGCTGATGCGGCGCAAAATCGGCAAAGATGACCCGCAAGCCGCCATCGCCGAATGGGCGGCGCGCAATGCGGATGCAGTGATGCAGTTCAAAGCCATGATTGCCCGCGCACAGTCCCGGCCCCCGATCGCACCCGCCGTACTTGCGCAGATTGCCAGCCAAGCGCGCAATTTGCTCGACCGGTAATAGGGGTAAGGGATCGGCTTCAAGCTTGACGCGCGCCCAATTTGCGGGAAACCCTTTTGCCCATGAGTGGAGATGGCAAAGGATCGGCTTCGGCTGATATCGTAATCGTTGGGACTGGGCATGGCGGCGCGCAGGCGGCCATCGCGCTGAGGCAACAGGGCCATGACAGCACGATCATGATGGTGGGGCGCGATAGCGTGCCCCCTTATGAACGCCCGCCTTTGTCCAAAGAATATCTCGCCGGAGACAAGGTCTTCGAACGGATCATGATCCGGCCCGAAAAATTCTGGGCCGACAAAGGGATCGAACTGCGCCTGGGCAGCGGTGTGAGCGCAGTGGACCCTATGGCGCACACCATCACGCTCTCTGACGATAGTGTGATCGGATATCGCAAACTGATTTGGGCAGGCGGCGCGGACCCGCGACGACTGAGTATTCCAGGGTCGAACCTAAAAGGCATATACTATGTCCGCGACAAGCGTGATGCCGATGCGATGATGGCAGCGCTCAAAGCCGGCGCAAAACGCGCCGTGGTGATCGGCGGCGGCTATATCGGGCTTGAGGCAGCGGCAGTGTTGCGAAAGCTGGGCTGCGAAGTGACCGTTCTGGAGATGCAGGACCGCGTGCTCGCCCGGGTCGCAGGCGAAGAGCTTTCGCGCTTTTATGAAGCAGAGCATCGCCGCCAAGGGGTTGATATAAGGGTCTCTCAGGGGGTCTGCGAGATTCTGGGCGAAGATGGCGTGGTCACCGGTGTTCAGATCACCGATGACGAAACGCTTGAATGCGACATGGTGATCGCCGGGATTGGCATCGTCCCTGCCGTCGCGCCTTTGATCGCTGCTGGGGCTGCTGGGTCAAACGGCATTGATGTCGACGTATTTTGCCGCACCACGCTCGATGATGTTTACGCGATTGGCGATTGTGCCGCGCATGCAAACAACTTTGCAGACAGCGCGGTCATCCGTCTCGAATCCGTGCAAAACGCCCATGATATGGCAAACACCGTCGCGCGCGCTATTATGGGCGATAAGCAGCCCTATCATGCGCTGCCGTGGTTCTGGTCCAACCAATATGATCTGAAACTTCAGACCGCCGGGCTGAATATCGGATATGACGATGCGGTGCTGCGCGGTGATCCTGAAACCCGCAAGTTTACCGTGGTCTATATGAAAGAGGGCCGCCCCATCGCGTTCGACTGCGTCAACACGATGAAAGATTATGTGCAGGGGCGCAAATTGCTCGAAGCCGGTGCGCAGAAAATTGATCCCGCGCTGCTGGCCGATGCCAGCGTCCCGCTTAAAGAGCTGCTTTAAGCCGGGTCGCCGCCCACCGAGCCGCTTCGCAGACCGCTGGGTCGGGGTCTGATGTGAGCGCTTCCACGGGCAGCACCAGAGACGCATCCGCGCTGTTCCCCGCCGCATAGAGGCAATTGCGCACAAACCGGTCACGCCCGATGCGTTTGATCGGCGAGCCTGAAAACAGCTTGCGAAACCCCGCATCATCGAGCGCCAGCAATTCGGCCAATCGCGGGGCGGTCAGTTCAGCGCGGGGCAGAAATTCACGCGCCGCATTCGCTTCGCTGGCAAATTTGTTCCACGGGCAAACCGCCAGACAATCGTCGCAACCATATATGCGGTTGCCCAGAGCCTCACGAAACTCCTCCGGAATCGGCCCCTTATGCTCAATTGTGAGATAGGAAATGCAGCGCCGCGCATCGAGCCTATACGGCGCTGGAAACGCATCAGTAGGGCAGACATCAAGGCACGCGCGGCACGATCCGCATTGGTCGCGGTGCGTTTCAGCCGGGGCGAGGTCAAGGGTCGTGTAGATCGCACCAAGGAACAGCCAGCTGCCATGTTCGGGACTGACAAGATTGGTGTGTTTACCCTGCCACCCGATGCCCGCCGCCTCTCCCAGCGGCTTTTCCATGACCGGCGCGGTATCAACGAAGACTTTAACCTCGGCCCCCGGCTCCTGCGCAATCAGCCACCGGGCGAGCGCCTTCAGCCGCTTCTTCACCACATCGTGATAATCTCGCCCCTGCGCATAGACCGAAATGCGCGCGCGATCATGCGCGTCCTCTAGCGCCATCGGATCAAGCGCTGGTGCGTAGCTCATGCCAAGCGCGATGACGCTGCGCGCTTGGGGCCATAGACCTTGGGGGGAGCGCCGGTGATGTGCGCGCGCCTCCATCCATTCCATCGAACCGTGATTGCCTTCGCCCAGCCATTGTTCCAACCGCTGCGCGCGCACGGGATCTTCTGCCGCGCTCGCAAAACCGCAAGCAGCAAAACCGATCGCGCGCGCTTCGCGTTTGATCTGCTCAGACAGTGCGTCCCCTAGACCATCGGTTACGGCGGCGTTAACCATGCTTGAGGACCTTCCCGTTTAGTCTCTCGTATTAACCCTGTGTGCCATGGATATGGCGTCAAGCGATCGAATAATGATGAGCAATTGCACCGCATCGGGTGAAGATGAGGGCTTATCGCTTTCGCCGCCAGACCCGCGACCCTTGGCTATTGAAGCACGCGGGCTGGTCAAGAGCTTTGACGGCACACGCGCTGTGGACGGTGTTGATATCACCGTTCCAGAAGGCGCAATTTACGGCATTCTTGGCCCGAATGGCGCTGGTAAGACCACCACTTTGCGAATGTTGCTTGGCATTATTGACCCCGATGAAGGCGTGCGCCGGGTATTCGGCCATGATCGCCCGCACGATATCGGGCGGCTGATCGGCTACCTTCCTGAGGAACGCGGGCTGTATCCTGCGATGAAGAGCATCGAAGCCATCGCGTTTATGGGCGCGCTGCGCGGATTGCCGCTGGCCGAAGGGCGCAAACGCGGGCTTGAACTGCTCGAACGCCATGACCTGGGCTATGCCGCAGACCGCACAATTCGCCAGCTGTCAAAGGGCATGGCGCAAACCGTCCAATTGCTCGGCACGCTGGTTCACCGGCCCCGTCTTGTCGTGCTCGACGAACCTTTCTCCGGGACTCGACGCTATCAACCAAGGCAAGCTGGAGGGAATGATCCGCAACCTTGCCGAAGAAGGTGTGACGGTGATTTTCTCGACCCACGTGATCCATCATGCGGAGCGCTTGTGCGAAGGCGTTGCCATCATCGCTGGCGGCAAAGTGCCTTATGCTGGCAGCGTCGAGGCCGCGCGAGACCGTATCCCCGCGCAAGTTCGCCTGGAAACGCGGGCCCGCGATGGCGATTGGACCAAGGCTCTGCCTGAAGAGACCCGGCGCGAAGGCGATTTCTTCTCCTTCCCTCTCCCCGAAGGCGGCGTCGAACCGCTGCTGCGCCAACTTATCGAAGGCGAGGCGGGTATTCTTTCGCTGTCGATTGAACGCGCTGGCCTGCACGATGCCTTTGTCTCAATCGCAGGAGAAGCCGCCGCCCGTCAGCTCGAAGCGGACGCGCAAGGAGGCCAGTCATGACCCCACATCATACAAACGCGCACGACCTCGATTCGCATAGGGCCGATCTCGACGCAAAACCGCGCCTTACCCGGCTGGAGGCCGCATGGGTCATTGCCCGGCGCGATTTTGTCGCTGTGCTTTTCAGCCGTGCATTCCTGTTCTTCCTCATCGGGCCACTGTTCCCGGTGCTTGTCGGCGGTCTCGCAGGCAGCATTGGCAGTCAGGTGTCGAAAGATACCGCAGTGATCGAAGTTGGCCTTGCGATGGGAGCCGAAAATAACGCTGCGATGATCGCCGCGCGCGACCAGCTTGTCCCGCATTTGCGTGGCGCAGTCCCAGCCCTGCGCGAAGTGCCCGAGGCCGCGGGCGATCCCGATTTTGACGCGCGCGGCTTTATGGAAGCGCGCAAAGGCAATTACGCCGCGATCGTGACAGGCACGCCCGATGCCCCGGAACTGATCGGTACAGAGGGCCAAGTCGGGCGCTGGCAGGGTCCGATTGAATTGATCGCAGCAAATGTCACAGCGGCAACACCGCTGACATTCCCGCAGTCCACTCGCCAGACCGTCGCCTCCAGCGCGGCTTCTGAAAGGTCCAACCGCGTCCGCACCGCCCAGGCCGCTCAGATGGTCATGTTTCTTCTGACCATGCTGCTGGCAGGGATGGTCTTGTCCAACCTTGCGGAGGAGAAAGGCAACAAGATCATCGAAATCCTCGCCGCTGCTATCCCGATGGATGCGGTGTTTATGGGCAAGCTGTTCGCGATGCTGGGCGTCTCCTTCGTTGGGATTGCCGTATGGGGCACGCTTGGTTGGGGTTTTTGGGCTATTGCCGAAGACGCGATTACCACCGTCACCCAGACCGATTTCCGCAATCTGCCGGGTCCAGCGGTCGGCTGGCCCATGTTCCTCACTCTGGCCATCGCCTATTTCTCGATGGCGTATCTGCTGCTCGGTTCGCTGTTCCTCACCATCGGCGCGATGGCGAACACCGTGCGCGAGGTGCAGACCTTGTCGATGCCAGTGACGATGCTGCAACTGATGGTGTTCTTCCTCGCCGCAGCAACTCTTACCGATGCAGGGTCGGGGCTGGAGATGGTCGCGGTAATATTCCCGCTATCCTCACCCTTTGCGATGCTTGCGAGAGCCGCATTGGAAGAGACAATGTGGATTCACGTCGCTGCGCTCGCCTATCAGGCGGTGTGGGTGGCTTTGCTGGTCAAAGGCGGATCCATGCTGTTCCGCAAACGCGTGATGAAATCGGGCGGCGCAGGCCATGCCAAGAAAAAGCGCCGGTGGGGCCTGAACGGGGGCCTAAGCGGGACACGCGAAAAGAAGTCACCTGCCGCCGCGCTGGAACCAGCCGAATAGGTCGCAAAAGGAAACTCGTATTGACATCACTGTCAGTTAAGGCAGGATGCTAGCTATAGGGAGGGGTCAGGTGAACGGCGAAAAGCCGCGGCCGCTCCGTAAAGGAGAGAGCTATGGCAAGTATTGCCCCTGAACGGCCCAAAGTCCGCAATTCCCCAACCGCTTACGAAGCGATCCAGGATCACTACGCGAAGAATCCGGGCAACCGGCCACAGCACTCGCACAAATGGGATGTCAGCCGCAGCGACATCTATTTCGAAGACACATGGCAGCCAATCTTCAAGGAAATGCAGGACGCAGGCCCGCTCCATTACATTCCTGACAGCCCTTATGGCCCCTATTGGGCGGTTGTCGGACACAAAGCGATCCAGCACATTGAAGCGCAGCCAGAAGTCTTTTCATCCAGTTGGGAACATGGCGGCATAACGATTCTTGAACGGTTTTCCGATGAAGAAGCCGAAGCAGCCGGGGCTGGCACACGCGAATTGCCGATGTTCATCGCCATGGATCGGCCGCAGCACACCGGACAGCGCCGCACGGTTGCGCCCAAATTCACCCCGTCCGCCATGACCGATATGGAAGTCGAAATCCGCCGCCGCACTGGCGAATTGCTGGATTCGCTTCCGCGCGGCGAAGTGTTCGATTGGGTTGATACCGTATCGATTGAGCTGACCACCGGCATGCTTGCGCTGCTGTTCGGCTTCCCTTGGGACGACCGCCGAATGCTTACATTCTGGTCCGATTGGGCAGGCGACACCGAACTGGCTGTCGTGCGCGAACTGGATGAAAAGCGCTGGGAATTCATGCACGAAATGGCCGCCTATTTCCAATCGATCTGGATCGAGCGGACGATGGATAAAGAGCCGGGCAATGATCTCATTTCGATGATGATCCATTCCGAGGCGATGAACCAGATGCGGCCCGAGGAATTCATCGGAAATCTCGTGCTGCTGATCGTCGGCGGCAATGACACCACGCGCAACACGATGAGCGGCATTATCCATTCGCTCGACAAATTCCCCGATCAGCGCAAATTGTTTGAAGAACAGCCCGAACTGATCCCCAACGCGGTGCAGGAATGCCTGCGCTATCAAACGCCGCTTGCTCACATGCGCCGCACTTGCACCGAAGACACCGAGGTGTTTGGCGAGCAGATCAAGAAAGGCGACAAGGTCGTTCTGTGGTATCTCGGCGCGAACCGCGAAGAGAGCGTGTTTGAAAACCCGCATAAGCTCGATATCACGCGCGAAAATGCGCGCCGGCATATTGCGTTTGGTTATGGCATTCACCGCTGCGTCGGTGCGCGGCTTGCCGAATTGCAGCTCAAGGTTTTGATGGAAGAAATGCACAAGCGTCGGATGCGTGTGCATGTTGCAGGCGATGTAGAGCGAGTACGCGCGAATTTCGTCCATGGCTTCCGCAAGCTTGAGGTCGAAATCACTGAATTTTGATCCTCAGCGATCATCCAAATGAAACTTTTCGCCTGTTTCCAACGTAAGTATAGGTGAGACACCTATGACTTTCGAAGGGACTGCCATGTCGTTCAAACTGACCAACCGCCGCAGTTTTGTTGCCGCAACCGGCCTCGCTGCCGCTATGCCGCTGCTCGCGAGTTGCGGCGCAGGCGCAGTCGAAGCGCGCAAGGAGCGCTCCTTTCGGGTCAGCAAAACCGATGCGCAGTGGCGCCGGGAACTGACGCGCAGCGAATACCGCATCCTGCGCGAGGCGGGAACCGAACGGGCTTATTCCTCCCCGCTTGATGGTGAGAAGCGCCGCGGCACTTTTACCTGCGCAGGCTGTGACAATCGGCTCTATTCCTCCGCCCATAAATTTGACAGCCGCACCGGCTGGCCGAGCTTTTGGCAACCCATCGACAGCGGCGCTGTTGGCACCTCAACCGATTACAAAATCGGCTATCCGCGCACCGAAGTGCACTGTGCCGATTGCGGCGGGCATCTGGGCCATATCTTTGGTGATGGGCCTAGGCCGACCGGGAAACGCCACTGCATCAACGGCGTGGCTATGAACTTTATTCCGGCGTAACACGCCACAGTTTGAGGCCGTTTTTGGCTCCCAAATCGATTGGCTCCAACCACGTCGGCGCGGCGTCGCCTATCAGGCTTGCTGCAAATCCATCAGGAGAAATCCGCGCATACATCCGCGCCTCTGCGAGCGAAGGGCACAGCGCGACATAGCTCGTGCCGCGCTCTTGCAAAGTAGCGCGGGCATTCGCCGGTGAACCGAGCGCCGCCTCGAGCAGCACTTTCATGGCTTCGTGCCCCCGGTGATGACCCGTGGCGAGCACGGTGTGATCGCTGGCCAGAAGCAGCTCTGGCGCAGTATCGAGCGGCGCGTAAACTTCACCCGTGGGCAAAGCAGCAAGCGCTTCACTGGCATCCTGCACACTGCATTCGGCGGCTTTTGCCGCGCGGTTACCCGTCTCGCCGAGCGAGGCTTGGGCGGGAATTGCGTTGGTCAGAAGCATCGCCGGAAAGGCAGGCAACAACGCAAAGGACACACCCACCATAGCCGCCATTCGCGGCGCAGGCTTTTTCATGAGCCGGATCGCACGCAGCCATTCGCGAAGTTGCCAGGCAAGCGGCGCGGCGGCGAGAGCGCAAGCGACAGCGCCTGCACGCGAAACGAATATCGAAACCAGCAAAGCCGCACCGAGGATGATTGCGTAGTCACTCCAGAACCGGCGCAACCAATCGTGCGAACGGCTAGCCAGATTGATTGACGCTATCAGCGCAATCACCGGCGTGACCGCATATTGGAGCGCGGTAGTGAGTGACTGACGCCAAATCGGCATCCCTTCCAGAACATTCGCGTGCCAATATTTCGCCACCAGCGGATCAAGCTCTGCAAAGCCGCCACCGGTCGCGCATTGCGGCGCGGTGAAGAGCAGCATGCCCAAAGCGCCGCCGCCAGCCAGCGCAAACCCGCCCAGCAGCACGCCAAACGGTGTTGGTTCAATTCGAGAGAGCACGGTCAGAATAATCGCGCCCCATGCGAACATCGCCAGATGCAGCGGACTGATCGCATCGCAATATGTGGCGATGTCCCCAATCCCTCTGGTCATCAGAAATAAGCCTGCGCCGGCCATCGCAAACGATTGAATAGCGCTCACCAGCCAAACTTTCGCGCCCCGATCACGCAGCCATCTCAGCGCCAACACCACAAAGAAAACGGCCGCAAGTGGCAGCCCTTCAATCGAAATCGACAGCCAAGTGGCCAGAGCCGCTCCGATCGCCCAGCCGCCAGACTTTGGCGACGCGCGACATCAGCGCATTTACCGCAGCCAATGCACAGACAATCTGCCAGCCATGATGATCAATGCGCATCGGCCCAAGCTGAAACAGAACCGGCACCGAAAGCGCCACGATCAGAGAGGTAAACGTAGCTTCCTCATCACCCATCAACCGCCATGCAATGCGCGCAGCAAGCAGCATGGCAATGCCAAGTGTGATGAGTGGAATCGCGACCAGAGCAATGGTTTCTGCTGTGCTGGAGCCGACAAGCGGCGTCAAAGCCAAGATAGTGATCGCCAGCGGCAAATCGACCAGCCGAGACCAGTGCATGGGCACCCCGCCACCCGGCGCATCAACGCGCGTCTGGCTTATGTCGAACCAGCCTTGCCCGCCAATCAGGTCACGGACCTGAACTAGCCGCATTATATCGTCGGGATCAGGGAAGCGCCCAGAGGAAATCGCGTTCCAATTGATGAACACTAGCAGCGCGCTGACGACAGCCCAAGCAATTCCCACTCTGGTGAGAAATTCAGCCGGAAAGGCGGAACGGCGCCGATCTACCAGCACGGGGTCAGCTTCCAACCTCGGCAGTATCCTGCGAAGCGGGGTCGCTGCGAAAAACAATGCGGCTGCGGATGAGCCAAGTGGCGATGAAACTCACGGCAATCGCGCCGATCTTGGCGATCCGCGGATCAATGCCCGACCAATCGCCGAACCCGACAATAGCGGTAGTCAAAGCCAAACCGATCAGGGCCGAAAATACAAACAGCGCCTTTTGACGCGTCCGCGCCGCTCCGCCTGCTGCAACGCTGTCTTGAAACACCGCGCGGCTCGACATCAACCAATGCGCCGCAATTCCCAGCGAATACCCGATGGCCGATGCGGGCGCCGCCGCCACTCCCAATGATAGGAGCGCCAAAAAGCTGCCAACATCCACCGCCAATGCCCCGACGCTTGCAAAAACATACCGCAAAAAACGAATGTCGCGCAGCTTTGCGAGGATGGATGGTGCCGTCATGAGGTTCGCCTGTGCCACTTTACGCCGACTTGCGAATGTCGTCTTCGAAATCAGGGTCGATTCGCACTGGAACGCCGCGCAAGGATTTGAGCGCAGCCACCTGATCTTCGCTGAGAGGTTTGGTTTCCGCCTCAATTTCACGGCTCGGTATGGCCGCTTCTGCGCCCTCGTCGCCCGCTTCATGATATTCGGCGTCTTCGTTCACGCACCACGTGTCATAGACGCGCGAACCGGCGAGAATATTCTCCACCGTCAGCATCGCGGTCATCATCGCATGATCTTGGTTGTTATACCGGTGCATACCATTACGGCCGACTAGGTGCAGGCTGGGATGCTTTTCTTCCAGTTCCATGCGCATCGCATCGACATTGGCTTCATACTCGTCGTCATACACTGGATAGGCTTTTTCTTGACGAACAACCGCGCCGCCGGTGACTTGGTCAGGATCGCACAGGCCGAGCACGCTCATTTCATGCTTGGCCAATTCGACCAGCTCTTCGTCAGAGGAAGACCACAGGCCATCCCCTTCGAAACAGAAATATTCAAGACCAACACAAGCCATGTTTTCGTCCGGCACCATTTCTGGCGACCAGCTGCGGAAGTTCTGAACGCGGCCAACCTGCACACGGTCATCATGGATGTAGATCCAATTGTCAGGAAACAGATCCTCTGATTTCACCATCAGCGCCACCGTCAAGAAGTCGCGATAGCGCAGTTTGTCCGCCTGCAATGTCGATTGCGGCAATGGGTGCAAGCGCTTGGAAAGCTCACGCATAGGCGCAGAGCTGATCACGTCTTTAGCGCGGATTTGTGCCGTGCCTGCCTTGCTCGTCGTTGTCATCGACCAGCCATAGCCTTCATCATTCGGACCAATCGACGCCACGCGGTCTAGCGCATGGCCCATCAGGACCTGGCCTTTTCCCGTCGCCATAATCTTGTCGCGCGCCGCATCCCACATCATGCCCGGGCCAAGCCGCGGATAGCGGAAGGTTTCGAGCAGCGTCTTGGTCGCCATGCCATCATTCGGTTTTTTGTTTAGGCCAAGCGAGCGCTTCACCCCGTCAATAACCGCGCTCATCAACGACAGACCCTTGATGCGCTGCGCCGCCCAGTCCGCACTCATTTCGTTGCAGGGCATTCCCCACACCTTCTCCGTGTAGGTCTTGAAAAAGATCGAATAGAGTTTCTCGCCGAATTGATTGGTGGTCCAATCTTCAAAGCTGCGCACATCCTTGATCGGGAAAGCGCGGCGGTAGAGATAGCTCACCATACAAGCGGTAGAACGCAGGATGCCAAGATTGCGCAGGGCCTCGAACGCGCGCAACGGGTAAGAATAGAACTTACCTTCGTAATAGATGCGGCTCATGCGGGGGCGCTGGATGAAATCGTCTGGCAAGATCTCGTTCCACAGATCAACAACCTGCTGACTCTTGGAAAAGAAGCGGTGTCCGCCGATATCGAAACGATAACCTTCATGCTCGACGGTGCGGCTGATACCGCCAACATAAGTCTCATCTTTCTCGATGATTGCGACCGTCTTGCCCTGTTTGGTCAGCAAATATCCGGCGGTCAGCCCAGCGGGCCCCGCGCCGATAATTGCCACGTCTACGTCGATAATGCCTTCACCAGCTTTGGCTCCGGCATCCGTATTTGCTTCAGCGCTGTGCTGCGTCATGCAAGCCCCCGTTTGATCGCTTCTGATCGCTGTGGTCGCAAAGATGCAACCAGCTCACCTGAGGGAGTGAAGGAAATTGGTTAGCGAGACGTAAATGTCCCAGCTTAATTGCCGAAAAATTCGGCTCTGCCCCGGGAAATCACTTAACCGGTGGCGGTGCTGCGAACCGGTGAATGGGGCCCATAAGTAAGGGCCCATAATTAGAGTGGTCGTCAATCAGTCGAGCAGTTTCGGGCACTGCAACCGCGCGGCCAACCGAGCAAATTCGCTCAATGACAACGTGTCATCAAACACTACGCCGTAATGCTGATCACGCCGCCAACGAACTTTGGCGCGCACATCTTTGAAGACAATGTCGCCTTCGGCACTTTCAATCCGCAAGTTTTGATCGGTCGCGAAGTGGCCCTCAGTCTCGAAGCGCGCCCCTTGCTGGGAAAGGTTTTCAATGATGCCTTCGCTGGCGTTAGTAAGAGACCTGATTGTGATCGGGAAATACAACTCCAGCCTCAGCCCGCGCTTTGGATATTCGCTAGCCTCGTTAATCAGCCGAGCGACATCCACCGGTTTTGTAAACTCCAGTCCCGCTTCGTTGTCACGCTCCCAAATCGTTCGCAGTTCGTAAACGCCGCCGCCGGGCATGTGGAGTTCTATGGGGTCGCCATGCGGCACCGCATGAAACAGCCGAACGCAAACACCCTTTTCGGAAACGTCACGCACCACGCAAACGAATTCGCCTTGAGCGGAAACGATCTTTGCTGCTCGGATGAGCAGGGTGAAGCGCGGCGCCGTGCGCGTTTCTATCGCTGGCAGAGCGCTCTCGCCTCTTCCATCAACTGGTGCTTCGCTCGGCGAGGCAAGATTTTGCCACGCGGGATCACCTTTAGGAACAGTGTCGGAACCGCTGTTGACTTGAGGTCTGATTGCCGCGTTATCCATCTTTATATCACCTAACCGCAACCACCTAAGAAAAGCGGATGCGCGGATTAGTGGAAACCCTGATATCGAAGAAGGACCCTAAACATGTACGGGTTAAGACCAGGCTAATGGTGCGGGTGACTGGATTCGAACCAGCACGATCAAAGATCAGGGGATTTTAAGTCCCCGGCGTCTACCATTCCGCCACACCCGCACATCGGTTAGCAAATCATCGCTATTCAACCGGCTATGCGCGATAGCCAGACGCGCGGCGCGTAGCAATACAGCTGGTTCAAGTGACTCACGCAAAAGCTCGAAGAATTTGCCAGTCTGGTGACGGTGCTGACCGATGTTAAGACACCGCGCACCACGAACACATCATCGTGATGCTCTTCCACGCGCTCGGCTGCGGACGGAAATTCCCCGCGTCAAACCTGACGAATGAAGATCACGCGGTGGGATATGTATGAAAAATTCCGGCGTGCAAAAGGTAGAGCCAGGGGGCGCGAAGGCCCCAAACGCCAAAAACCTAACCGCCGTTAAGACGCTTGCGGATTTCTTTGCCCGCCTTGAAATAAGGCACCCGCTTTGCTGGAACAGGAACCGCCTCACCTGTGCGCGGGTTGCGGCCCGTGCGTGCCTCGCGGTCGCGGGTCGAAAACGCACCGAAACCGCGCAACTCAACGCGGCCACCTTCTGCGAGGCGCTGAGCAATCTCATCGAAAAAGACATCGACAACCTGTTCGATTTCTTCCGTGCGCAGTTCTGGATTATCTTTGTGCAGCTCGTGCAATAATTCTGATCTGATCATTTCGCCCTCCCGGTAAAACGCTGCAGCCCCTGCTGGCGCCCCACGTACATCGCAGTTATTCGCCGCGTGTATGCCAATTGCCCGGACCCGACGAGCATTGATTCCGCAATCCGAGTGCCAGAATGGTGCGAATTCTGCAAGGATTGACCCAAAAAATCTTAATTTATGTCAAACGAAATGCGCCCACTGCACCATTTCAATCAGGTCTGTCCGACCAAGTCAGCAGGCGTCAGACCTAGCCGCTTCATACGCGTTTTAATTTCAGGCCATTCTTCGCGCAGAAACAGATCGCGTTCGCGCTTGCGAAGCAGTTCCGCTGCCCCGGTGACAACATACATGCCGACCCCGCGCTGAACCTCAACCAGACCATCGTTCTGAAATTGCTGATACGCTTTGGCAACGGTGAGCGGATTGGCGCCCTGCTCCGCCGCCAATGCCCGAACTGACGGCAGCATCGCGCCTTCGGGGTAGTCCCCCTGGATAATGGCCGCCGCGATTTGATCGCGCAGCTTTAGATAGACGGGACGGGATTGGGTCATAAATCTCTCTCTAGGTGCGTCAGTGACATAATACACCCATGCGCGTCAAGTTCCCAGCCTCAGTGCAGAATGTAAGCAAGATTCCAGATGCAGCGCGAAACAAAAGCTTCACACGCTGAGATTGGACGCTAGTGTGCCGCCCATTGCAGCCTGCTGGGGAGCGGGCATGACAGGGATAGTATTACAAATGGTCGAAGGCTTTTTCCTTACATTCGATAGCACGTTCGAAATGTGGCTGTTCCGCGGGGCTTCTGTGGCGCTTGCAGCTTTCCTGCTTGGCGGACTGTTTCTGATCACCCGGCCAGAACCAGAAGTGGTCGGCCATCCAAAGGGTCTGTTTGTCCTGTTCCTCGCAGAAATGTGGGAGCGCTTTTCCTATTACGGGATGCGCGCGCTGCTGATTTTCTATCTCGTTCAACACTGGATGTTCTCGGATAGCGAGGCATCGGTCATCTACGGGGCCTATACCGCATTGGTGTATATTACGCCGGTTGTGGGCGGATATCTTGCTGACCGGTATCTGGGTCAACGCAAGGCTGTGGTGTTTGGTGCGGTGCTGCTTACCATTGGCCACTTCTTCATGGCGTTCGAAGGGACTGGCGGACAAGACGATCCGACAATCAACGTATTCTGGCTCGCGCTGGCTTTGATTATTGTGGGCTCAGGCTTTTTGAAGGCGAACATTTCGGTGATCGTCGGCCAGCTGTATTCACGCACAGATATTCGCCGCGATCCGGCTTATACGATTTTCTACATGGGCATTAATGTTGGCGCCGCGACAGCGTCGATCATCTGCGGCTTCCTTGGCCAGACTTATGGTTGGCAGTATGGCTTCGGCCTTGCCGGTGTTGGCATGTTGATCGGTCTGATTTTCTTCGTGGTCGGAAAACCGCTGCTCTTGGGCAAAGGCGAACCGAAGGATCCATCACGCATTGCTGGCGGTAAAGAATGGGGCATCTACGGGGCCGGTCTTGCCATGGTCGCGCTTTGCTGGCTCGCTATCCAGTATCAGGACATGGTCGGCTGGGTGCTGCTCGTTTTTGGCGGCGGCTTGGTTTCCTATGTGCTTTTCACCGCAGTCGTGAAGCTGGATCCACAGGAACGCGATCGCATCTTTGCCGCAATGTTCCTGATCTTCGTTTCGATCGTGTTCTGGGCATTGTTTGAACAAGCCGGTTCTAGCCTCAACCTCTTCACCGATCGCCACGTGGATACGCAAGGCGTCAACGCGTCGATGTTCCAGTCGATCAACGCAATCTACATCGTGCTTCTGGCGCCTTTGTTTGCGATGACGTGGCAAAGTTTGGCATCGCGAGGCATGGAGCCATCAACGCCGATGAAGTTTGGCCTTGCCGTGGTGCAGGTGGGACTTGGCTTTCTGGTTCTGGTCTGGGGTGCTGGCACGGTTGGCATCAATGTACCGACCCCGGTTGTCTTTATCTTCCTCATCTACCTGCTGCACACCACGGGTGAGCTTTGCCTCTCGCCTGTTGGTCTATCAGCGATGAACAGGCTTAGCCCGGCGCATATGGCGTCTTTGATCATGGGCACATGGTTCTTCGCATCAGCGCTTGGTAACTTCGCTGCTGGCTTGATCGCAGCGGCGACCGGCGGTGACGGAATGACAGAAGCAGCCGGCAAGCAGGTCGTTCTTGAGGTCTATCAAACGGTCGGGATCTATGCGGTCGTCATTGGCGTCGGCGTGATGGTCATCAGTCCGCTGGTCAAGAAACTGATGCACCTTGATACGTTGGAAGATGACACGATTGACGATGATCTTCTGGGCCAGGGTGAAGTCGGCGAACCACAAGCCGCCGGGATCAAACCAGAGACCCGTTCATAAGGCCGGGCGACAGCTCAAAATCGCTGGTTCAGCCCACTGGACAAGCCCCTGATTACCCGTCAAGTAATGGCTTTACGGGTAATCAGGGGACCAGAGATGGCGAAGCGTAGGCGGATAAACTTTCAAGGCACAAAACGGATAGCGGGCTTTGCATTGCTCGCCAGTTCCCTGGCCTTGGCAGCATGCGCGACGACGGGTTCCGCAAACGCTTCTTCTGACGATGATGACGACGCTCCGCGCTTTGCAGCGATGACGCCTGAGGATGGCCCGTTTGCCTCCACATATTCCCGCTACCCCGGACGCCCCACCGCGCTTGTTGGCGCAACCGTATTTGACGGCGCCGGCGGCATGATTGAAGGCGGCACCGTGCTGTTCCGCGATGGCGAAGTGGTTGCAGTGGGCGGCAGCGATCTTTCCACCGAAGGCTATGACGTCATCGACGCTAGCGGCAAATTCGTCACTCCCGGTATTATCGACATTCATTCCCACCTTGGCGATTACCCCACCCCAAGCGTTGATGCTCATGCTGACGGCAATGAAGCGACCAGCCCAACCACGCCTGAAGTATGGGCGGAACATTCGGTCTGGCCCCAAGACCCCGGTTTCAGCCGCGCGATGGCCAATGGAGGGATCACCAGTCTGCAAATTCTTCCCGGCTCTGCAAACTTGATGGGGGGCCGTTCGGTTACGCTGAAGAATGTACCCAGCCGCACGGTGCAAGGGATGAAGTTCCCCGGTGCACCTTACGGGTTCAAAATGGCCTGCGGTGAAAACCCCAAACGCGTTTACGGCGGACGCGGACGTGCGCCATCGACCCGGATGGGCAATTTCGCTTACAACCGTCAGACATGGCTCGATGCGATCGACTACGCAAACAATGAAGACGCAGACCGCGACATTGGAATGGAAACCTTGGTCGGTGTGCTAGAAGGCGACATCCTAGTCCACAACCACTGCTACCGCGCTGATGAAATGGCGCTGGTGATGGATATGGCGAAGGAAATGGGATACCGCGTGACCGCATTCCACCACGCGGTCGAAGCGTATAAGATCGGCGATCTGCTGCGCGAAAATGGCGTGTGCAGCGCGATCTGGGCCGACTGGTATGGCTTCAAGATGGAAGCTTATGACGGCATCCTCGAAAACGCTGCCTACCTGCAACAGGCGGGCGCATGCGTGGTGATCCATTCCGACAGCGCGGCTGACATTCAGCGGCTCAATCAAGAGGCCGCCAAGGCCCAAGCAGCAGGCCTGCGTATGGGGATCGAGCTTTCCGATGCCGATGTGATCAGCTGGATCACTCTCAACGCAGCGAAAGCGATGGGCATTGATGAGATGACCGGCAGCTTGGAACCCGGCAAAATGGCCGATGTGGTGCTTTGGAACGGCGATCCGCTAAGCGTGTATTCGCGGCCTGAGCGGGTCTGGATCGACGGTGCGCTGATGTACAATTCCATGGATCGCAGCAGACGTCCGGTGAGCGATTTCGAGCTTGGCCAACCCGGTGAAGGAGATGTGAAATGAAGCGGCTCCTTACACTAGCGGCTTCGGCCATCGCGCTTTCAGCAGCACCAGTGGCAGCGCAAGACGTCGTCATCACCAACGCCACAGTGGCGCTGGGCGATGGCAGCGAACCAATCGAGAATGCGACCATCGTGGTGCGCGGCGGCAAGGTCGTCGCAGCGGGAGCGGGCGTTGCCGCCCCGGCGGGTGTGCCAGCGATTGATGCAAATGACGCTTGGGTTACGCCCGGCCTGTTTGCGACGGTGACCACTTTGGGCCTCGTCGATGTGGGCGCAGTCAGCGGGTCCAACGATACCAGCGCGGGCGATGCGCCATTTAGCGCGGCACTCAACACCGCGCCGATCGTGAACCCGAATTCCCAGCATATTCTGGTCCACCGCGCAGCTGGGATCACCCGCGCGGCGACCACGACAATGCCATCGGGTTCAATCTTTGCAGGCCAGGGCGCAATCATTGATCTGGACGGCGACAGCACACCTGTGATGCGTGAACGCGCATTTCAGATGGTCGCACTTGGCGAAGGCGGCGGGCGACTTGCCGGGGGAAGCCGGGCTTCGGCACATGTGCTGTTTCATGCATCCTTGCGAGAAGCTCAGGCGTTATCAGGCGCTCGCGGAACCCCGCAAACTACGGAGATCACGAATGATGATGGGGTCATGCTCGGTCGCTTCGATGCAGAGGCGCTCGTCCCTGTCGTAACTGGCCAGCAACCGCTGTATGTCGCGGTCCAACGCGCCTCTGACATCCGGGCGGCGCTTGCGTTGAAAGATGAGTTTCCGCGGCTCGACATGGTGCTTGTCGGCGCTGGCGAAGGTTGGCTTGTGGCGGACGAGATTGCGGCTGCCGGTGTACCGGTGATTGCCGATGCGCTGGCTGATCTTCCTCAGAGCTTCGAAGTGCTCGCCGCAACACAAAGCAATATTGGCCGCATGATGCGCGCCGGTGTGCAGGTCGCGATCAGCGCAGAATTCGGGCACCAACCCGCGCAATATGCCGCAGGCGGCGGGCAATCTGGTCGCGCTCAGCCGGATACCGGGTGCCGCTGGGCTGAGCTGGGGTCAGGCATTTGCTGCGATCAGTTCGATCCCTGCGGCCATCAGCGGTTATGAAGGGCAAGCCGGCGTGCTGAGCGCAGGCGCGATGGGCGATGTGGTCATGTGGGACGGCGATCCGCTTGAGGTCGGCTCTGTTCCTACGCGGGTGTTCATTGGCGGGGTTGAACAATCGCTCGATAGCCATCAAAGCCGCCTGCGCGAACGTTACCGCAATCTCGATGAAAGCAACCTGCCAAAGGCGTATGATTGGTGAGCAAATTGGCTACTTTGAAATTGTCTTCATGGAAAATGTCGGTGCTGGCGATGGGGCTGGGGGTGGCTATGGCTACGCCCGCCCTGGCAGATCAGCACGCTGAGCAGCCCACGCCCGAACAGATCGCTCAGGCTGAGGCCGCTGAAATTGCGTATCACAGCGCTCAGCAGATCTATCTTTCCGGACTGAAGGCGGCCGATGGCTGGTACACGATGGAAGGCGGCCTGCGTTGGCGCTACACCGACTATGTCGGAACGGGGGCCAAACCAACCGCATCGGACACTGTGACGGTGCATTATGCAGGCACATTTATCGACGGCGAAACCTTCGACAGCTCGTTTGATCGCGGAACCCCGGCGACTTTCCCCTTAAGCGGGCTGATCCCCGCATGGGAAATGGCGATCCCGCAAATGGGCGTCGGCGACACAATCGAAATCGCTGCGCCTGCGACGCTTGCCTATGGGCCGCGCGGGCGGCGAACAATTCCGGGCGGAGCGACATTGCTGTTCACGGTCAAACTGCTCGATATCGCGGGGCAGTAGCGGGCACGCTTTAATTTGGCGGAGCGCCCCAATCGGCTTGCCTCTCACCCTCGGCAAAGAGATGCTCGCTGCTCCAATTGGCCATTTCCTGATAAAGCGGAACCAGCGCCAGCGCGCTCTCGGTAAGCTCATAGCGCGCACGTTTGCCTTTAGGTGGCTCACGGGTCATCAGCCCTGCTTCTTGCAGGATCACCAACCGCGAAGTGAGCGCCGCGCGGTTAATTTCCAGACGCCCCACAAATTCCTCAAATCGCTCAGCACCCAAAAACGCCTCCCGCAGAATTAACAAAGTCCAGCGATCACCGAGAACGCGCGCGGCGCGCCCAATGGGGCAGGGTGAGCGAGAGGTTTGGTAAGTTTTCATGCGGCTCCCTTTAAAATCTGCATATCAGACTTGTGCGCCACACTGGCAAGAGCCATAACGTCTGCGAATCAAACTTTATGGAGTGCACTGCATGGCTCAGACTCGTTTCGACAGCCCCGAAGCCTCAATCGAATATATGCAGCAGGTCGCCGTGAAACGTTCTGGGTTTTCGAATTGGCTGGCAGTGAGGCCGCTGGTCGTTTGGGAAGGCAAGAGCGAATTGCTGCTCGAACTGCGCGCGGAAATGACCCAGCATCATGGCTTTGCACATGGCGCAATCGTAGGTTTGATGGCTGACAACGCTTGTGCGTGGGCCGGTGCCTCGGTCGCGGGAGATGTCGTGACCGGCAGCTACACGATCAATTTCCTGCGCCCAGCCAAAGGCTTGCGTCTTCGCGCTAAAGGCGAGGTTATAAAGCCGGGCAAACGCCAGGTTGTCGTTCGCGCCGATGTATGGGCAGAGGACGACGAGTGCGCGCCAGTTCATGTTGCGACAGCGCAGGCGACGATAATTCCCACAGGTCTTTCTCAGTAGCCGCTCAACAACCTCGCACTTTTGGCAAAAAGCATCGGGTGGTGGTAAGACGTGGGTTATGAGCGGTGCAATCGTCGAACTTATCGCAGCGAATGCGGCCTTCGTTGGCACGCATTTTATCATGTCGCACCCATTGCGGGCGCCGATGGTGAAAGCGATGGGCGATATCGGCTTTCAAATCGCCTATTCGGTTATCAGTCTGGCCACGCTCGCTTGGGTTTATTTCGCCTTTATCGACGCGCCGCCCGCTGATCTGCCCGGCAGCGGGCAAATTGGCTGGGCCATCTCAACCATTATCATTCTGCCCGCATTGGTCCTGTTTGCCGGATCAATGATAGGCAATCCGGCGATGCCAACACCAAAGGCACAAGAGCAAGCCCGCGCGCAGCCAAAAGGCGTGTTCAACGTCACTCGCCATCCGATGATGTGGGGCTTTGCACTGTGGGCGTTATCACACATGGTGCTTTTCTGGAGCGTCCGCACGATGATTACGGCGTTCTCAATCGCGGCGCTCGCGCTGGTTGGTGCGCGATTGCAGGACCGCAAAAAACAGGCCCAAATGGGTGAGGCGTGGGGTATTTGGGAAAGCCGCACCAGTTTTTGGCCGCGCTGGGGTGGTTTGCTGGGCGCGGGCGCGTTGCCTTGGACGCTGGGCCTCATACTCTTTGTGTTTTTAAGCTGGCTGCACTTGCCTCTAGGCGGCATTCCAGCGGGCATCTGGCGCTGGTTCTAAAGGTCTAATGTCGCCAGCCATTCCGCCTGCGCAGTCTGCGCCTCTTGCCAAAAGCTAAGATCATGCCCCGCTCCATCAAAGGCGACAAACTGCGCGCGTGCATTGCGGGTGGCCAAGGCTTTCCCTTGGGCAAACGGCACGACATCATCCGCGGTCCCGTGCAGGATCAGAACCGGCAAATCCAGTGATCCCAACTTGCTGGCATTGTCGAAATTGTGCCTCAGCAAAAATTGCACGGGGAAAATCGGCAATGCATCCGAAACGGCATCAGTCAGGCTGGTAAAAGGTGCGATCAGAACCAGCGCGGCTGGCGCATATTCGCTTGTCATCTGCACCGCTGTCCCCGAACCAATAGAATTGCCAGCGATGATTGTTTTGTCCCGTTCAACCCCCTGTTTCGCCAAAAAGTCCATCGCGCTGCGCCCATCGCGGTAAAAACCTGCCTCAGAAGGATCGCCCGGATTGCCGCCATAGCCGCGATACGACACCAGCAGCAGACCGTACCCCTGATCCGCCAACACGCGGGTTTCAATGGTCGAGCCCGCCAGCGAGCTGCC
The DNA here is from genome assembly GCA_963789155.1 of uncultured Alphaproteobacteria bacterium. Taxonomy (GTDB): domain Bacteria; phylum Pseudomonadota; class Alphaproteobacteria; order Sphingomonadales; family Sphingomonadaceae; genus Erythrobacter. The sequence continues at coordinate 175,397 of CAWBJN010000019.1, forward strand.
ATTTCCATGAAACCATACGACTGTGGGCGCGTCTGCGGCCGCGCCCTTCCAATGCGCGGTCAGATCAAGCCCGTCCGATGTGGTCAGAGTGATCACCTCGAAACCGGGGGCGGGATCATGATGATCCTGCGGCGCCGGAAAAAGAAAGCGTGATTGAAACACGAACAGGATTGCAAGCACTGCAAGATACGCGGTCGCCACAAGGACCAACAGATGCATCGCTATTCTGGTCATTTCTTAACGCCCCGCGCTGTAAGGCGATGTGTGAGAGCAGCCAGCCGCGTTACCGCGATGTATGAACTTGTCATATTCGCCCGATGGAGGCATGGATGCCAAGGAAGTTACACCCCCGTTCATGACGCCGCTTTTAATCTCATTTTCATAGCCAACATAATGACCAATGGGAACCTGGTCGTTGTGATGCTATGACTTTGAAAGTCAGCTGGCAGGAGAATTCAAATGCCGCATGCATCCTTGCTTGCAATCACATCACCGATGTTGCTCGGCCCCTTACCGCCAGTTGCGATAGTCGAGGCGAGCGTTGCTGCCCCTCACGCGGTAACCTTTCAGGCACCTGAGAGCGCTCAGCCCACTTCATATAATGGCAGTACAGACGCGTCGGTGCCGCCTCTTGTCTGGGCGCTGGCCGCGGCGCAGCAGCAGGCCGAAGGCGGGCAGGACGTTGGCCCTCAAGATGAAACCGGTGAGGACGATCCTGACACCACCGAAAACGAGAAAACGATCACCGAAAACGAAATCGTGGTCCAGGGCGAATACGGCCCCCCCGCAGGCGATCCGATCGCAGCGATCAATGAGACCAGCTATCGGATTACGCAGGATCTGGATAATGCATTCGTCGAACCGCTAGCCTATGCCTATCGCGATGGCTTGCCCGGTCCGCTGCGTGATGGCGTTAGCAATGTGGTGCGCAATTTGGGCGAGCCTTCCAATTTTCTCAACTACTTGTTGCAGTTCAAAATCGGCAAAGCGTTTGAAACGCTGGGACGGTTCGCAATCAATTCCACATTGGGCATTGGCGGTTTGATCGATGTTGCAGGCAAGCCGGGAATAGACCTGCCTTACAGGCGTAACGGATTCGCCAACACTCTGGGCTTTTACGGGGTTGATACCGGTGCCTATCTGTATCTGCCGATCACCGGGGCCACGACTGTACGCGATCTGATTGGCAATACGCTGGATCAAGCGCTCTTGCCATGGGCGGTTGGCGCGCCGTTCGACCGGTTTGAATATGCAGCGACCTATTTCGTGCTTAACGGCCTCGACTCTCGGCTCGAAGTCGATGCGGAATTAGAAGCGCTGGACAACACGGTTGATCCTTATGCGGCACGGCGCGACACCTATCTGGCGCGGCGCGCCCGCGACATAGCGCTGCTGAGAGGCGAGGAGCCACCTGAACCACCTGAGATCCTGCGCGAGCTTGAGGCTGAGTTAAACGGTACAGAACTCGAATACGAAGATGATGAGGGCGATCTGGACCCGCTAGACGGCCCTGATCTGTCGCTCGATTTCCAGCGCGAAATGCCGCCCATCGCAGAGACGGTGACCATCACTCAGCCAACAACTCGGTAAGCGTTTAGGCCGGTAAGCGCTTAAGCCCGTGCCTCTTCGACATTGGCCGAATTGTGCTTGAGCGCTTTTAGAACGCAATCGACGATCTGCGGGGCATTCAGCCCTGCCTCGTCATATTGCTTTTCTGGCGAATCATGATCGATGAAGGTGTCGGGCAGACGCAGCGTGCGAACCTTCAGGCTGCCATTACCATTGTCGGCGTCCATCAGCCCTTCATCGCTGGCATAGGTCAGCACATGCGCGCCGAGGCCGCCAATCGCGCCTTCTTCGACCGTCACCACAACCTCATGCGTGCGCATAAGCTTGGCGATCAGGTCTTCGTCGAGCGGTTTGGCAAAGCGTAGATCGGCGACCGTCGTGGAAAGCCCCTTGGCCTCCAGCGTGTCAGCAGCTTTCTTCGCTTCTTCAAGCCGCGCACCGAGCGACAGGATCGCAACCTTTGTCCCTTCGCGCACGATGCGACCTTTGCCGATCTCAAGCTTCTCTAGCACTTCTGGGATGGCAACCCCGGTGCCATTACCGCGCGGGTAACGCAGGGCAATCGGGCCGTCATCATATTCAGCCGCAGTGTAGGTCATATTGGCCAGTTCTGCTTCATCAGCAGCTGCCATCACCACCATGTTGGGCAATGTCGCCAGATAGGTGATATCAAACGAGCCAGCGTGAGTGCAGCCATCCGCACCAACCAGCCCAGCACGGTCAATCGCAAAGCGAACCGGCAAGTTCTGGATCGCAACATCATGGACCACCTGGTCATAGGCGCGCTGTAAGAATGTCGAATAGATCGCAGCAAATGGCCGCATGCCTTGCGCCGCGAGACCGGCAGCAAAAGTCACACCGTGCTGTTCGGCAATGCCAACGTCAAAGGTGCGTTCTGGATGCGCAGCGGCAAACCGGTCCACGCCAGTGCCCGAAGGCATCGCGGCGGTGATCGCGCAAATGCGGCTGTCTGTTTCTGCCAGCTTCGACAAAGTGTCGCCGAAAACATTTTGGTACGCTGGCGGGCCAGCGGCGCTTTTCGTCTTCTCGCCGGTGATAACGTCGAATTTGGGCACGCCGTGGTATTTATCGGCACTTTCCTCAGCGAATTTGTAGCCCTTACCCTTGGTGGTCACGACATGGATCAGGACTGGCCCTTCTGATGTGTCGCGGACATTTTCCAAAACTGGCAACAAATGGTCGAGATTGTGACCGTCGATCGGACCGACATAATAGAAGCCCAATTCTTCAAACAGAGTGCCGCCGGTCACCATGCCGCGCGTGTATTCTTCTGCCTTGCGAATGCCTTCATGCACGCGGCGGCTCATTTTCTTGACCGCTTTGGACGCAAGGCTGCGCAGGCCGAGATATTCGCTCGATGACACCATCCGCGCGAGATAAGCAGACAACCCGCCGACCGGCGGCGCAATCGACATATCGTTGTCATTGAGGATCACGACCAAACGGTTGCCCGCCTGCGCCGCATTGTTCATCGCCTCATAGGCCATGCCCGCGCTCATCGCGCCGTCGCCGATCACAGCAATGCCGCGGCCGGGCTTGTCATTCAGCTTGTTGGCCATCGCAAAGCCTAGCGCGGCGGAAATTGAGGTGGAGCTGTGCGCCGCGCCGAACGGGTCGTATTCGCTTTCCGTCCGCTTGGTAAAGCCGGACAATCCGCCGCCCTGACGCAAGGTGCGGATGCGGTCGCGGCGCCCGGTCAGGATTTTATGCGGATAGCATTGATGCCCCACATCCCAGATGAGCTTATCATCCGGCGTGTTGAACACATAATGCAGCGCCACGGTCAATTCGACCACACCCAAGCCCGAGCCAAGATGCCCGCCAGAAGTGCTGACCGCATCGATCATCTCGGTGCGCAGCTCATCGGACAATTGGCGCAGCTGTTCAGGTTTAAGCTGGCGTAGCTCGTCAGGCGTAGGAACTTGATCAAGCAGCGGAGTTTGGGGCTTTAGACTCATGAAACTGGCATTACACTTTTGAAACTGAACTGTCGATAAACGCTTTACCGCACGCAGGGCACGGCTCGTCGTCGCAGTGATGAGCTTAGACGACTTCTAGGAATGTCATATCGCAACGACGCGGCGAGTTGTTCGTTACGCGCACATCGCGCAGAGCCCGCGGATTTCCAAAACGGGGCGTTCCGCCTTGAAATTCTTTGCAGCGGCCAAGGCACGAACGGTGCGGCTCACATCCTCATCGTCGACATGCTTGGCCTCTCCGCATTCATCACAGACGAGAAAGATGCAATCGTGTTCGCAGCCTGGATGAGTGTTTGCAAGATAGGCGTTTGAACTCTCAACTCGCAGCGCAAGGTTCTTCGCCACGAACAGATCAAGGATGCGGTAGATGCTGTTGGGCGCGACTCGCTTGCCGCGCGAGGCGGACAGATTATCGGCGATGTCATAGGCTGAAACAGGGCGTTCGTGCTTGGCAAGTTCGGTGAAGACCGCTTCTCGCATACTCGTCCATTGCTCGCCTGAACCGGTCAGCGCATCACGCGCTGCCCCGATCAGGTCTTCGCCCGAATGTTCTTCGTGACCGTGATGATGTTGGCTTGCCATGACCGCAATATAGGGCCGCTTGGATCATTGCGCCAGACGAGCTTTACGCAGGCGGCTGCAAGATCAACCGTCGCGCAGGAAACTCGACCTGAAATCGCTTGGGAACATCCTTCTCAAGGCGTCCACTTTGGGTTTGTCCCAGCGCAGAATATATCCGTGGCGCGGGTTCTTCGCCATGAAATCCTGATGGTAAGCTTCGGCAGGGTAGAAAGTCCGCTCGCGCTCCACTCGGGTTACAATGGGGCGGCCCCAGGTGCCGGAACGCTCCATCTGTGCAAGGTAGGCTTCGGCCACGGCGCGTTGTTCCGCGCTCGTGGGGACAAGTGCGCTGCGATAATGTGCGCCGACATCGGGGCCTTGGCGATTACGCTGCGTGGGGTCGGTGACGACAGAGAAAAAGATCCGCAGCAATTCGTCATAGCGAATGACATAAGGGTCGTAAGTAATACGCACCGATTCGGCGTGATTGGTCCCGCCTGATGTGATCCGGCTGTAGGACGCGTTGCCAGCAACGCCGCCGTGATAGCCCGCTTCGGCTGACTTCACGCCATTAACATGGCTGAACACGCCTTCGACGCCCCAGAAGCATCCGCCTGCAAAAATCGCGGTTTTGAGGCCTGCGCCTTCGTTGGCGGTACGCGCCGGAACGGGCGCATTGACGGGTTCATCAAGCGCCTGTGCGGGCGCAGGCTGAGTGACAACTGCGAAGCCAGCGGCTGCGGCGGCGACCAAGAGAAGGGCGCGCTTCATTCGGAGACCTCGATAGGCTCGATCACGAATTCAGCCGAAGGCGCTGGTGCCTGAAGCGGCGCCGCAGCCTGTGCTGGCGATTCAATATGCGGCCCCCACTGGTCAACCGTAGCCGCGCCCAACATCAAAGCGCCAGCGACGAAGCCGGCACCGAAGAGGCGAAAGAGGTCTGCAGAAAAGAGGTTCATAGTTGATCTCGTGGTTTCTAGTGCTTGTCCGTTAGGTTCCATCTACACAGGCACGATTGCGCCGGAATGAATGGTTGTTTCATGAAGCAGTTCGCTAAACTGTATGATAAAGTTACGCAGCGAGACCGAAAAAAGATGTGCTGGGGGGGCTGTAAGGATTTCTGAGCCGTGTTTTTGTTTGCGCATCGCATCCGCGATGCGATGTCCTCGGCCCTAAGGGGCCTGCGGGCGGCCAGTCGGCCTTGCGGCTGCTGCGCGGCCGAGCTCCGCCACCCAGCCAATAGTATATTCCTCGCGATGTCAGCGGCTTGGGATGGCTCGGTCCCGCCAAGGTCCGCAAGGGCGACCGCCCGCCCGCAGGTGCCCGTAGCACAGCGGAGGACCAGCACCGAGGATGCTAGCCCGGATGGGCGAGCGTAACCAATATCAGTGCCTGAAGTGCCGCATTCCGGTGAACACCATTGCGAGGCCCGCTTCGTCGGCTGCCGCGATCACTTCATCATCGCGGATTGATCCGCCAGGCTGGATCACAGCCGTTGCGCCCGCTTCGGCGGCGGCGATCAGACCATCAGCGAAGGGGAAGAACGCATCGGACGCCACCGCGCTGCCATTCGTCTTTGGCGCGGCCCATTCGTAGGTTTCGGCTGCCTCTCGCGCTTTGATCGCGGCGATCCGCGCCGAATCGCGGCGGTTCATCTGGCCCGCGCCGATCCCGGCGGTCGCGCCGTCCTTGGCATAGACGATGGCGTTTGATTTGACGTGCCGGGCGACGGTCCATGCAAACAGGCAGTCTTTGAGCTCTTGCTGTGTCGGCGCGCGCTTGGTGACGACCTTGAGGTCCCCCTCAGCCACCGCGCCATTATCGCGGCTCTGAATCAGCATACCGCCCGCAATTGTCTTCATCGCAAAGCCGCCTCGGCGCGGATCAGGCAGAGTGCCGCATTCGAGGATGCGCAGGTTCTTTTTACGCGCAAACACTTCGCGCGCCTCCGCGCTGACTTTCGGGGCAATCACGACTTCGGTGAAGATGCTCGCGATTGCTTCTGCGGTTGCGCCGTCAAGTTCGGTGTTGACCGCCACGATCCCGCCGAAAGCTGAAACGCTGTCGCATTGCAGCGCGTCATTCCACGCATCAAGCAGCGATCTGCCCTGCGCAACGCCGCAAGGGTTCGCGTGCTTCACGATTACGACAGCCGGGTCTTGCCCTGCAAACTCCGCCGCGAGTTCAAGCGCGGCATCTGCATCGTTCAAATTGTTGTAGCTGAGCGCTTTGCCCTGCAATTGCGTCGCTTGCGGAACACCCTGGGTGCCGGTGACTTGGGGTACATAGATCGCGGCGGCCTGATGCGGGTTTTCGCCGTAACGCAAGAGTATCGTCACGCTTGAACGCCAGCGGCATCGTCTCGGCAAATGGTGTCGCGTGCAAAGCCTCCGGGCCAAGCGGATGCGTGTAGGCGTCGCCAAATGCGAACCAATTGGCGATCGCCGCGTCATAAGATGCGGTGCGAGCGTAGGCCTTGCCCGCCATGCGAATGCGGAATGCGTCACCGGTTGCGCCATCATTCGCTTCAAGTTCTTCAACCAGCGCGCCGTAATCCGCCGGGTCTGTCACGATCGTCACGAAACCGTGGTTCTTCGCCGCAGATCGCACCATGCTCGGCCCGCCGATGTCGATATTCTCGATGATTTCGGCGCGGTCTGCGCCTTTGGCCACGGTCGCTTCAAACGGGTAAAGATTGACCACCACAAGGTCGATTGCGCCGATGCCATGCGCTTCCATCGCGGCAATGTGCTCGTCATTATCGCGCAATGCGAGCAATCCGCCGTGAACTTTGGGGTGAAGTGTCTTTACCCGGCCATCCATCATTTCAGGAAAACCGGTGAGGTCGGATACATCGCGCACTTCCAGCCCCGCATCGCGAAGCGCCCGCGCAGTGCCGCCGGTGCTCACCAGCTCGACGCCGCGCGCGGCCAATGCCGCGCCCAATTCTGCCAAACCGGATTTGTCGGACACCGAAAGCAATGCCCGCTTGATTGACGCATTAGTCATGCCGAAAAACTATCCCATTTTCTTGAGGAGCCAGGAGAATTGTCCCCCGCCGCGCGACGTCAGCCCCTCGATTACCAGTTGTTCGGTTGCGTGGGGGCGGCCTTCGCCGTCAACCCACAGGCTGTCTTCGCAAGAAAGCTTGATCTCATCGTCGCCCGTCGCAATCGCACCGCGCAGGCGGAATTGCCACAGACTGCCGTCTGGCGTGAGAAGACTTGCGCCGCGCTTGTCATCCGACAAATGCGCCTCGACCCCGCGCCCAAGGTGGAACCGGATCGCCAGGCCCACCTTACCGCGTTTGCCTTTGCGCGATGCAGGAAGGAGAATGTCATCGCCAGACAGCTCTGTGCCATCGTTGCGCATTGTCAGGATACGGCTGTGGGTTAGGCCAAACCGGGCGACATAACCATCATGGCTGGCTTCGATACGCGTCGCCTCGCGATCATTCTGCATGATGGTGCGACGCTCTACCTCAACCATTTCCGCGCCGCGGCCCAGCTTTCCGTGCAGCAGCACAGCGGTGCTGTTCGCATCGTCTAGCACAAGCGTCGAATGCGCAGCCGTCGCGCGCAATCCCTGCCCGATCCGCGCCGGAACCAACCCGCCAGCCAGCGATGCACCGCCGCAGTTGACGATAATCCGCGATGCCCCATCGGACATTTCAAACGCCAGCGTCGAAGCACACCCGCAGCGTGTGTGCCGTGCGCGCGGCGGAGGACCAGCGTCGAATTGTACGGTGGTGCGACCGCCGCGCATCCGTTGGTAGCCCCAGTGTTGCGGTTCGTTCAAAGCGCGGGTGCGGATTCCGGTCGCGACAATCAGAGCCGAAACCCGGTCTGCGGAAATCGCGCCCTGCCCTTGCCAGTTGCCCAGTGCCCCGTCGCCATGACGCAGCGCCAGAAGCGGCGGCACCAAAAGCTCGCGCATGACCCAAATCGCATCGGGAGCCTCGCGGTCGGCGGCCTCATAGCACGCGATCAAATCGGTCAACACGCGGATGGCATCCATCTGCGCCGCCGGGCAACGGGCCAGCGACCCGCCATCTTCTGCTACCAGATCGCCAAGCGCGCGGATCAAATTCGCCTCGCCGTAAAGACGCCGCGCTTTGCCGTCCGGCAACAACAGTCCTGCCGCCGTGACCGCAGCCCAGCCAGCGACCTGACCCAGCCCCGCGCCGGTGCGCAAGGCTTTGCGATCGAGCCAGTTTGCGGTCTCTTCGATCGCCGTCAAAAGCTGCGGTTTGAGATCACCGTCCTGCCCCGCAAGTACCAGAGGAGCATGAACCAGCCACGCCATCAGACGCAGCCCCGTATTCTCCACGTCCCAAGCCGCGCCTTTGGCTGAACCCTTGGCGATTTCGCCATTGGCCTCCAGCCACTTGGCCGTGATCCTTTCCGCAATTGGAATGCAATCGGCACGCGGCGCGCTGGAGGCGAGGTCGCTCAGCCATGAGAAACTGTGAACCGACCGTTCCAGCCCAGCACTTAGCCGCGCGCCCAGCCGCGGACTGCTGTCGAAATCGAGCTGGCTGATTGGCTGTTTGACGCCGTGAACCAGAAAATGACCGGCGCGCAAAGCAGTGCCAGCCGCGCGGTCACCGGTATTGGGGCTGTTGACCGTCGCCAAAACCCGCATCGCCGATGCGCGGCGGAATGGTGCCGACAAAGCATATCCCGGCACACCCATGCGGTATGCCATGCGGATCAACGCCTCTCCGGGCCGTGTCCGAGGCGCAATGACATCAGTGAGAGCCAGCGCGCGAGAAGTTTCAATCGGATCAACGGGAAAAGCCGGACGATCTTCTTGGATCGGCTTCTCTTCGCCCAGGGTTTCTTCGCGCAATGACTCTTGGGCGGGGCCTAGCGCCAAGGCGGAACGCTCAACGGTTTCGTCCAGCTCTTCCGCCTGCGAGGCGCCATGATCGCCGAACAAAGTCTCCATCAACCAGCTCCCTTTAGCGCGGCGATATTGGCGGCGTAGTGATCGGGTCCGCCCTTGAACGTCGCTGAACCAGCCACCAGCACATCCGCTCCGGCCTCCACGCACAATTTCGCGGTCTCAGGATTCACCCCGCCATCGACTTCGAGGTGAATGTCGCGGCCAGTTTCCTTTATCATCGCGCGGATGCGGCGAACCTTGTCCAGTTGCGAATGGATAAAGCTCTGCCCGCCAAAGCCGGGATTGACGCTCATCACCAGCACGAGGTCGACCAGGTCCATGACATTATCGAGCACTTCAACAGGCGTTCCGGGATTGATCACCACGCCCGCTTTCTTCCCCAACGCACGGATCGCTTGCAAAGTGCGGTGGACATGCGGGCCAGCTTCTGGATGCACGGTAATGATATCCGCACCTGCTTCGGCAAAGGCCTCCAGATACGGGTCCACGGGAGAAATCATCAGATGGACATCAAAGACCTTGTCCGAATGCGGACGCAGCGCCTTCACAATGTCTGGACCGATTGTGATGTTCGGCACGAAATGGCCGTCCATCACATCGATATGAATCCAATCCGCGCCAGCCGCATCCACGGCGCGCACTTCTTCGCCTAGCCGCGCGAAGTCAGCTGAGAGAATACTAGGAGAGATTAGCGGTGTTGGCATTGTTAACAAACGCGCCTTTTCGTTTGCACTTTGCCTTACGCTGTACCCGATTCGCGCAGCAAGGCAGAGTTAACGTCTTTTCCCCGCCCTTTTTTAATCAGGCGATCATCGCGGCCGGGTGTTTTACGCCTGCAAGTCGTCTATGAACCGCAGCATGGGTGACCAGTTCAGGCGCAATTCAGCACGCAAATGGCATTTCTACGTCATATTCTTGTGGCTACGTAAGGTCTAGGCATGCCGCCTGGCGAGCTGCTTTCAAAAATTTTACAATAGGCGGACAATGATGACTTCCATTTCGGGGATCAAGAGCACGGCTTGCGCCATTACGGCAGCTGCGCTGGTGGTGTTGAGTGCCGCTGCGCCGGTTGCACCCGCTTTGGCGCAAGCATCAAACGGCAGTGATTATCGCAACACCATTTCCAACAATATGCGCGCCTGCGCACCGGGCGCTGGCCCATCGGTGCGGGTCACGATCAACGGCGTGAAAAGCTCAAGCGGCACAATCCGTGCGCAGATTTACAACGGCACACGCGCCGATTGGCTGGAAAGCGGAAAGTGGTTGAATCGTATCGAAATCCCGGCACAGCGTGGCCGGATGACGGTGTGCCTGCCCGTGCCTGCGAGCGGCAGCTATGCGGTCGCAGTGCGCCATGACATCAATGGCAATGGCTCTACCGACATCAGCACCGATGGCGGCGCAATGTCGAACAACCCTTCGATCAGCATCTTGAATTTGGGCAAGCCAGGGATCGACAAAACCCGGTTCAGCGTTGGCCGGGGCGTCAGCTCAATTGCGGTCACAATGAAATATTTTAACTAAGGTTGACGCTGCTGCTTTCGGTGCTTTCTCAGCGCCCACAGCACACTGGGGGCTGACAGCAGCGGAAAGCGTTCGCGGAACCTTGTGACTTCTACCGGCATTCCAGTGTGCCGTTCAATCTTCCAAGCGGCATAGCGTGCGGCCCCGTCAAAGGTGGTGCTCGCCTTGATCAACCGCGTGAAATTGAGCGGTTTTCCCAGACGCTGACGACGTTTCCACCATCCCAGAATACGTGAACGTTCGCTCGCGGAAAAACTCGGAGTGATCCGGTCACCGTTTTGTGTAAACACCACGCCCGCCGCGTTGAGCGCGAGCGGGAGCAAGCCCGCAAAGTGTTCTGCATTAACCCTGAGAATGTCATTTTCGCGCCCTGACTTTTCCACCCGGAATTCCGCTTTATATGTCGCGCGAAACAGAGCGCGCCAGTAATCCTGCGGCTGTGCCGCTCGCTGGGCCTAACGCCGCTGCCAGCCGCGCTGAAGTGATCGCAGCGCAGCAAATGGCGTCTGTCACCTTCTCGCGTGCCTCTGCGTCCGCTTCCCAAACCAATGCCGATGGTTGCACAAACCGCGCCCAGATTGTCGTGTCGGTCAGCTCTCCCGAAGCCGCTTTGGCAAAAGTAGAAAGCGCCATGGTCGCCACTTTCGCGCGCAGAACCACCGAACCCTCTTCGCCAGCTTGTTCGCCAGCTTGTTCAGCAGTGTAGTCACGCTCATGATAGCTCACACGGGGCCAAATCCGCGACTGCTGTTCGCCCGGCAGCAGCACGTAGAAATCGAGCACGCCGTCAAGCGACCCTGTCCGCAGGTTTGACCCATAGAACAACACTGCACTCGCTCCGGCATCTACCGCCAGAGCCTGCGCAAACGCCGCGATGGCAGGATCGATCGGCGCATCAAGACGCTCAGCAATCCGGGTTGATAATGTGGGGGTGTTACGGGCCATAGGCCGCGCTTCTCGCTTTAAGGCGTTACGAATTCAAGCTCTGGCCCTTGATCGATACGATATTCGCCCGGTGGGAAGGCTTCGCCGTCAAGGATAAAGGGCGCTTCTATGTTCAAAGTGAATTGCGGTGTCGTCAGTTGATGAATCCCGCGCTCGCGCAAGCCGGACGTGACCCTGCCAAACAAGACTGCCGGAAGCAAAAAGGCCGTCCGGCGCGTAATCTGATCGAGAGCGACCAGTTTCAGCCCCTTGCGCAGCGACCCAAATGGTTTGATCCGCGCCGGCATGGTTTCGAGCGTGGAGGCGAACAGTATCTGCCGCCATTCCGGATCGCCAATCCCGCTATGTTCCATCGGCGCCGCTTGCGGGCCGAGCGCGATCGACATGCGCGATCCGCGCCGCCATAAATTGTCGCGCGATGCAAACAGCCACTGAAGAATGGTCCAAGTGGTGGTCACACCAACTGCCATCGAATTGAACGCGCCCAACCTATGCGCGCTTTGTCCTGATTCGGTTGCGGCGGTAAATGCGCCAGCGCCAAGGATAAACCCCAGCACAGGTTCGCGCGCGTCTTCACCCACTGCATTAACCGCGATTGGGCGGCGACGGACGCGTCCACCGCGCCCATAGGCATCAATCGCATCTTGCATCGACCAATCACCCGGAACACCCAGATCAACCGTCAACGCGTTGGTTTTTCCTTTAGGCAGCACCGCGATAGCGGGCCAGTCATCGCCAAAAATGCGCGCGCCATAAGTCAGCACATCGCGAACCGTCCCATCGCCGCCATTGATGACCAGCAGATCAATCCCGCGCGCAGCGAAATCCTCCAAAGCGTCTGGCAAATGCGATTGATCACCGGGCTGAGCGATATGGACGCGTGGTGAGAGGCCGCAGTCAAAATCCGCGCCCTTATTACCATGACTGCGCGGATTGTAGATGACACCCACGCGTGGATCTTCGCCAGAAGAACGGGTCTGACCATGTTCAGGTAGGCGCGCCTGATCAGCGGTGTCTTCTGCGGACTGCGGAAGCTGAGAAAATTCGTATATTGGCGCGGACATGGTGTTGCTCTAGTTGCGGGGCGGCAGGAATGCCACCGCCATCTCGGCTTAGGCTTGCAATTTTTGCATGGTGTCGCAGGGTAGATACATCGGCGTGCGGCAGACATTCCCTCTGGCATCCAAGCGCGTCTGCGCTAATCTCCCGCTATGCTTACAGACACACTGCTTGAAACCGCCCGCTCGCTCGCACCGCAGATCATCGCCTTGCGCCGCGCGATCCATGCCGAACCGGAGCTGGGCTGCACACGCCCATGACGATGGCAAAAGTGCGAGAGGCGCTGGCCGATCTGCCTCTGGAATGGCGCAGTGGCCCGTCGACCACGGGCGCAGTCGCTACCTTGAGGGGTGCAAATGCAGCAGAGGGCGGCCGGCGCGTGCTGCTGCGCGGAGATATGGATGCGCTTCCGATGGACGAGAAGACGGACCTTGAATTCGCCTCCACCATTCCCGGACGTATGCATGCCTGCGGACACGACACCCACACCGCCATGCTGGCAGGCGCGGCGCGGGTGCTGGCGCGCCAGCAAGATACGCTCTCAGGGACAGTCGATTTCATGTTCCAACCGGGGGAAGAGGGTCACCATGGCGCGCGCTTTATGCTCGATGACGGGTTGATTGATCCGCTGCCCGATGCGGCTTTTGCCTTGCATATTATGCCCAATGCCAAATTCGGCGTGCTCGCTGGGCGGGCGGGGCCGCTGATGGCAGCAGCGGATCAGTTCACGATCACCGTGATTGGCAGAGGCGGCCATGCTTCCATGCCGCATGATTGCGCTGACCCTGTGCCAGCCGCCGCTGCGATTGTCGGCGCGGTGCAGGCGATGGTCACGCGCCGTTTCAATGCGTCGAGCGCGGTGGTGGTCACCGTCACTCGCATCCAAACGGGCACCACCTTCAATGTCATTCCCGATGACGCCGTTCTGCAAGGCACGATCCGCACGCTTTCAGCCGAGCACCGCGACAAGGTCCACAAATTGATCACTCAAATCGCCGCCGATACCGCCCGCGCATACGGGGTTGAGGCGACTTGCCAGATCACGCCCGGTTTCCCCGTGACCCTCTGCGATGAACGCGCGGTCAAGCTGGGTGAAAAGGTCGCGCGCAGCATCGCCGATGGCACAGAAGGCTGGCACGATTTGCCCGCGCCGATCATGGGGGCAGAAGATTTCTCCTACATCCTTGAAAAAACACCGGGCGCGATGTTCTTTTTGGGCGTTGCGCCAGAGGGCGACAATTGGAGCCAGTGCTGCGCGATCCATTCCCCGCGCATGCATGTCGATGAAACCGCGCTGCCGCGCGGGGTTGCGATGCTGGCAGGATGCGCATTGGAATTTATCGAAAACGGTTTTGGGTGAGCGGCACAGTACTGTGTCAGCCCGCAGGCACCCTCCCGCTGACAGGTAATTTCTTGTAAGGTCACCGTGCCATTGCTGGTGGAGCAATGCTGGTCGGGGGTTGGCCCTCCGTGCGACTGTGTGCACAGATCGAGGGATGCGAGTGCGATGCTGAACCATGTGAAGACGCTTACTATTGCAGGAAATTTCGCGCTGTGCGTTCTGGTGGCCGCGCCAGCTTCAGCGCGCGACACGGACAATTTGTCATACAGGGTCGCGCCCAATGACACGCTTTATGCAATCGCTGCTCGCTATCTCGTAAGCACAAATAGCGCGCGTCAGCTTTAGCGTCTGAATAATGTGCGCAATCCGCGCCGCCATGTCATCGGCAGCACTTTGAATATCCCGCGCGTTGCTGCGCCACCAGCCGGTGGAAATGCGCATCGCCAAAATCGCATTCGGTCATCGCGCCCGTTCCGCGATAAGCGACGGCGCCATTGGTGCGGTCGAGCAGCAAAAGGGCTGCCGCGCAGCACCATAGCCTCGCATTCATCAAAGCGGCGTGATGCCCGTGGCGGCGCAATCCATACCGGTGCATCTTGATCGCTGCGGCGCGTTTCAAGACCGATCTCAGACGCTGCCATCGATACACCGTAAGCAGCAACCAGTGTCCCGCCGGCCGACATGGATACGCCGCTAACGTCAAGGGCATCTACCAAAGCGGCTGTAAACCGGGTTTTGAGCATTTCCGTGTCGTCGTTCGGCAGCGATATGGCAATCTGCAAACCGGATTGCGCGGTCTCAGCTGCGACCGTATGCGCGAAACATGCAGATCGAGCGTCCGGCTTTCAACCTCAGGGACGCGGCCCCAGACCTCGCCAAAGATATAGCCGCGCGACAGCGGACGGTTCGGGATTATGCGAACG
>CAWBJN010000020.1:0-62714 GCA_963789155.1 uncultured Alphaproteobacteria bacterium
TCGTCAGCAGAATGTTTGCACTTAGCTGAACAATTTGGATAGCGGACCGTCTGCCTCCAGACTGCAGTCAAATTGTCGAGGCAGCTTTTTTGATCGCTCTGCGGATGCTCATATAAGTGGCGCATCTGCAGATATTCCCGCTCATCGCGGAGTCGATATCTTTGTCGCTGGGGTTCGCGTTTTCGGTCAGCAACGCGGTTGCAGCCATAATCTGTCCAGATTGACAATATCCGCATTGCGGTACGTCATCTTCGATCCAGGCATTGCGAATTGCGTCGGCGGCCGATCCATCAACCCCCTCGATCGTAATGATCTTAGCCCCTTCGAGCGTATCGTGAGGCTGCACACAGGAGCGCGTCGGCGTTCCGTCAATATGAACGGTGCACGCGCCGCATTGGGCGACCCCGCAACCAAACTTAGTACCCGTCAATTTTAGATGATCGCGCAGCACCCAGAGCAGAGGCGTGCCGGGGGCAGCGTCAACCGTTTTGTCTTTGCCATTGATGTTCAGCGTTTGGGCCATGTAATCTCTTCCGGCTTAAGCGGTTTTAGTTTGGGGCAGCGAAAGGCGGCTGCCTGCTGCGCCTATCATAGGGAGCGTCCGAATCCGGTGCCCTGTTGCGTTGAAAATTGCATTGGCCAGTGCCGGGGCAGCTGGCGGCGTACCCGGCTCTCCAACACCCCCTGGACGGGTGCTGGATTGCATAATCTCGACACCGAATTCACGCGGTGCTTCGCCCATTCGCATCACGCGCCATGACGGAAAATTATCTTGGACCACGGCGCCGTTTTTGGCGGTAATCTCGCCAAACAGAGCGTTGGAGAGGCCATAGATCGTGCCCCCCTCCATTTGTGCACGCGTGTGTTTGGTATTGACGACGGTGCCCGCGTCGACCGCCAACC
This sequence comes from uncultured Alphaproteobacteria bacterium, assembly GCA_963789155.1. GTDB lineage: Bacteria > Pseudomonadota > Alphaproteobacteria > Sphingomonadales > Sphingomonadaceae > Erythrobacter. The sequence goes on from CAWBJN010000020.1 coordinate 904, forward strand.
ATATTCCCGGGATCGTAAGATCCCCTTCTGGGGTAACCGATACTTCTATCACAGTTGCGACATAGGTCAGGAAAGACCGGTGTGCCGCAATCCCAAGACCGCTGCCGTCGGGAAGGGCTCGCCCCCATTTTGCCATGTCGGCGGCTTTTTCAATTACGCCGGTAAGCCGGCTCGTCTCGATCGGATAATCCGCAAGTTCTTCGCCATAATTGGAATAGGCCGCCCCGTCTTCTGCTGGATCGATCATCCGGTCTGATCCGATCAATTCCAGCAGATAATCTTTTTGGTCGCGGCCTGCGGCATGGGCCATTTCGGCGGCAAAACTTTGCACAGCAAATGCATGGAAGATGTTGCAGACGGATCGCAGCCACCCGGTTCGCAATAGGCCCTTAGCCGTCCCGGATTCGACCCGAAGATTGGGGATCGCGAAGGGTACATCGCTTGCCCCCATACCGACTTCGCCATCGGACGGACTGTCTGCACCATCAGCAAATGTGGATGAGATCGTCGGAAAAACCGTGCGGTGCAGATAGCTGATGCATTTGCCATCGGCATCCAAGCCAGCTTCCATTCTCTGCGCACTGACCGCGTGATAGAATCCGTGGCGTACTTCGTCTTCGCGGGTCCATGTGAGTTTGACCGGTTTGCCGACCTCTTTGGCGATCAGAGCGGCTTCGACCACGAAATCCGGTTTGGATTTTCGCCCGAATGCACCGCCCAACCAAGTTGCGTTAACGGTGATGTTTTCCTTGTCGATCCCAAGCTGTTCTGAGAGCGTATTGCGCGTTTCTTGCGGGTCTTGCACACAGGCCCAGCATTCCAAAGTGTCTCCGGTCCACTGAGCGGTGGCACAGGGCGGCTCCATCGGCGATTGAGAGAGGTGCGGCGCGTAATATTCTGCCTCCAAGCGCTGTTCTGCCGCCGCAAAGCCTGACTGAACATTGCCGCGATTGCGTCTGACAGTGCCAGTGCGCCGAGCTGTTTGCTGGAGTGTTTGTGCGAAGCGTTCTGAATCGTAAGCAGCATTCGGCCCGTCGGCCCACTCAATCTCCAACGCCTTGCGCCCTTGGATAGCGGCCCATGTGTCTCGCGCTACGACCGCGACACCGCCCATAGGTTGGAACACGGCAGGGGGCTTTGCGTCGGGCAATCTCACAGTTTGGATCACGCCGGGCACATTCAAGGTGGCGGCGTCATCGAAGGAGCCGGTTTTGCCGAAAACTTGTGGCGGGCGGGCGACAACCGCGTAAACCATGCCCGGCCGGTCGACATCAATGCCGAATGTCCCTTCGCCGCGAGTGATCAGCGGAATGGTGAGGGAGGAGATGTCCTTGCCAATAAAGCGCCAGTCTTTTGGCTCTTTTAGAGTGATTTCCTCTTCGCTCGGCACCTGCATGCGTCCGGCAAGTTCAGCCAGAGTGCCGTAGGAGAGTATTTCGCTGTTTTGGTAATTGCTGACGCGTCCTTCGGATGCTGTGCATTGCGCGGGTTCAATTTCCCAATACGTTGCAGCCGCCTCTGTCAGCATATGGCGCATCGCGGCACCTGCCGTGCGCAGGCGATGGAAATTGAATCTTACCGAACGCGAACCGTCCGTGTTTTGGTCGCCGTAGCGCTCATGCCCTTCAGCCTGAACGATTTTGACTGTGTCCCAATCTGCTTCCAGTTCGTCCGCGACAATCTGAGCCATTGAGGTCCAGACCTGTTGACCCATCTCAGAACGGTGGCACGTGATTTTGACTGTGCCTTCTTCATCAATCGAGATCCACAACGCTGGCGTTGCATCCCCGCCCGCCACATCCATCAGCGGGCTTGGGCCGGGATCAGGCAAGCCATATGCGTCGGGATCAATGTCTGGCTCGATCAAATTCGAACACCCAGCCAGAGTCACACCGATCACGAACAGGCCAGAGCCCGCGACGAAGTTTCGGCGGCTTAGATTGGTGATCGAGCCACCAGCGCTGTCGTCACGCTCGGCCCTATTGGCGCCTGGAACAATCCCGATATTGCGAAGAAACACTAGGCCCTCCCAGGCTTATTGATAGATCCACCAGTCAGACCGTCTCGCGGCGATAGCGCGCTGGGCCCGACGTAAGCGACTATTGCACCTCGGCATCGCCGATGGTCCACCAGTTTATTGAAAGGACATCGTGTGCGGAAGTCCAGATCCCATCGGGCGTGTAACGAATTGCGCCGCTGCCTTCTGCACGGCCAACCCGCGCAAGGATGTCCATAGTCTCAGCATCGAGTACCACAAAGGTCTGGTCTTCGGTGGTGCGCAGCCAGACTTTGCCATCACCAACATCAATATCGCCATACAGCAGTGTATCGCCAACTTTGGTCCGCTGCGTCAGCGTATTGGTTTCAGGATCGACCCGTGCCACGGTGCCGTCCCCTTGTTCTTGCACCCAAACGCCGCCTTCTCCCGCAGCGAGAAATCCGGGCTGGTTGCCAAGATCGACTGAGCTGATCACTTCATTCGTCGCAGGATCAATCCGCTGCAGTTTCTGCTCATCACTGCTAACCGCCCACAACGCGTCAAATCCGAACGCCAGAAAGAATGTGCCTGGCACGACATCTATGGTTGCCACCACTTCATTCGTGGCCGGGTCAATGCGGGAGATTTTCCCCGTAGCATCGCTGGGAACCCAGATTGCGCCTGCACCCGAAACAACGTTGGTTTCACCCCTTGGATTGGCAATTCCTGTGGCAATGATCGCTTGTATTTCCCCCGTTTCAATATCGACCCGGTAGAGGTTTGCGCCTTCGCAATTTGCTACCCACAACGAACCTTCCAGCAAAGCCATCGTGCCGCACGGTTTTGGAATATCGACCATCGTTTGGAGGCCCTGCGTCGACCATTGCTCGACCCGGCCGCGATTGGTCGCCCACACGGTGTCGTTGTCGATCGTAAGGAAGTCGACGAAGCCGGGAACTTCGACCACTTTTTCTGCGAATTTCATTGGCCCTGTCGGCTCAGGTGGCTGTGGTGAAGAGGGCGAGCAGGCAGCGATAAAAAGCAGCGATAACGCGAACAGTCGGTTCATTCAGAATCCTCCAGACATGGCCGCTCCACGGCGGCAAAACCCTGCCCTTTTTGCACGCCCTCCCAGACGTTGTCGGCGCTCTGACACCTATTCATGCGAGCGATCGGAGCTTCAGCATATGGATATTACCATCAATGACAACCGTAATAATTTTAGGCTAGACATCAGTTTAGATTGCGGCAATGCTGCACCTGCGAAAAGGGGAAGAATGATGTTGAATGGTATCCGTCAGGTGAAGGCTGCAGTGCTGCTCATTTGCGCAATGGCAATGACGTCATGCTCACCCGGCGAAGATGTCGCGGCAGAGCCTCGCACCGAATTCAACATTGGTTGGTCCATTTACGCCGGCTGGATGCCATGGCCTTATGCAGAACAGGCTGGCATCGTGGATCGCTGGGAAGAAAAATACGGCATCAAAATCAACTTTGTTCAGGTCAACGATTACGTTGAGTCGGTGAACCAATACACCGCCGGACAGCTCGATGGCGTGACCGTTGCCAACATGGACGCACTCACAATTCCGGCTGCTGGCGGCAAGGATACCAGCGCGATTATTATTGGCGATTACTCCAACGGGAATGACGGAGTGTTGTTGAAGGGTGCGGACCAGCTCAGCGCTATTGCTGGCCAAGATGTCTATCTGGTCGAGCTTTCTGTTTCGCATTACCTGCTCGCGCGAGCGCTGGAATCCGTTAATCTGAAGATGACCGATGTCAGCACGATCAACACGTCTGATGCGGATATCGCTGGCGCTTTCACTTCGCCTGATCTGATGGCTGCGGTTGCTTGGAACCCGCAGCTGGCCACTATGAAACAAACCGCGGGCGCGGCTCAGGTCTTTAGTTCGGCAGATATCCCGGGCGAGATTCTTGACCTGATGGTTGTGGACACAGCGACGCTAGAAGCCAATCCAAACCTTGGCAAAGCGCTGGTTGGCATATGGTATGAAACCATGGCGCTGATGCAGCAGCAGGATGCAGAAAGCGCGGCTGCAATTGCGGCAATGGCGGCCTTGGCGGGAACGACGCCCGAAGTGTTCGAAGGCCAGCTTGCAACAACATATCTGTATTCGGACCCGCAATCTGCGGTGGCGGCGATGTCTGATGCTGCGTTGATTACGACGATGACCCGCGTGCGCGACTTCAGCTTTTCACAAGGACTTTTTGGTCAGGGTGCGAGCTCGGCGGATGCAGTGGGCATGTCATTCCCGGGCGGCAAAACCTTAGGTGATACTCAAAATATCACATTGCGGTTTGATCCGACATTCATGCAGTTGGCCGCTGACGGGAAATTGTGATCGACACGGCTGTGGCTGATTTCACAAACCGGATCGGAGCGTCATGCGCCGGATAAGCCGCGAGATAAAACTCCGCAACAATGCGCTGTTGGGCGTTATTCCGATAATAGTGTTGGTGATCGTTTACATCGTGATCGCAACACAGCGTCACGAGATCAATCCAAACGATAAGATTTTCCCGTTGCCAGGTGCGATGTTTGAGGCAATGCGCCGGTTGGTTGCTGAACCCGATCAGCTTTCAGGACGGTTCTTATTCTGGGCTGACACGCTCGCAAGTCTTCAACGCCTCGGCCTTGGCCTTGCTATTTCAACCTTTATTGCTTTGGTCGTTGGGCTTCTGCTGGGTGTATTAAAAACGGTTCGCGCCACATTTGGCATGTTGGTGACAACTGTCGCGGTCATCCCGCCAATAGCGTTGTTGCCCATCTTGTTTATTGCCTTTGGCTTGGGTGAAACAGCCAAGGTTGCTTTGATTGTGATCGGCATTGCCCCCTTTATGACGCGGGATATCGCAGCGCATATCACCGCTCTGCCAAAAGAGCAGATGATTAAGGCGCAGACATTGGGCGCCAACACCTGGCAATTGATGCTGCGGGTGGCTTTGCCGCAAGCTATGCCGCGGCTGATCCAGTCGATGCGTCTCTCTCTAGGTCCCGCCTGGGTTTTCCTGATATCCGCCGAAGCGATCGCTTCGGACGTGGGATTGGGTTACCGGATATTCCTCGTTCGGCGGTATCTCGCGATGGATGTGATCCTGCCCTATGTCGCGTGGATTGCATTGCTAGCAGCAGCGATCGATTTTTTGCTCGTGATTAGCTAGCAGAAAATTGTTTCATTGGGCGCATGAGGCAGATCGATGAGCGCGGCTCTCAGTCTTCGTAATGTTTGGGTCGAATATGGCGACAATGTCGTGCTGGAGCGCATTAATCTTGAGATTGACGAAGGCGCTTTCGTGTCGATTGTCGGACCATCGGGGGCAGGCAAAAGCAGCCTGTTGCGAGTGGTCTTGGGACAAGAGGCACCGACGCGCGGTGTGATCTCGCTCGATGATGTTGCGCTCAAACCTGAATGTGGGCCAGATCGCGGCGTCGTGTTCCAGCGTTATTCTGTGTTTCCGCATCTCTCGGTTCTTCGCAACACGCTGTTCGGTTTAGAATGTGCCAGAGCGCCGTTTACAGGCCGACTTTTCGGCGCGCGCCGCCGCGCAGCCTTGGAAGAAGCGGAACAGATGCTGGTCGCTGTCGGGCTTGGCGACAGTTTGCACCTGTTTCCTTCGCAGATGTCGGGCGGAATGCAGCAGCGTTTGGCCATTGCACAGGCACTGATCAAGCGGCCACGCATCTTGTTGCTTGACGAACCGTTTGGAGCGCTTGATCCGGGTATCCGGGCCGATATGCACGAATTGATCACACGCCTTTGGCGCGAGTATTCCCTCACAATCATGATGGTGACGCACGATATTGGCGAAGCGTTTTCGCTTGGAAACCGTGTTCTCACGCTAGACAAACCCCGCGTGGACCCACACGCTCCGCAACGTTACGGGGCCACTGTTGTCTACGATATCCCGCTTACGAAAAAGGCGGATCGGACCGCGCAACTGCGCGATGAGACAGACGCCAAGATCGGCGAAAGTATTACGGTTGACAAAATAAGTAATAATTGAGATGGATAGATATGGCCTCTGAACCAACCAGCCTAGCGCGGCTCAGCATGAGCCTTCCGGCGGAGCTTTTGCATCATTTGGATGTGATGGTGGAGGAGCGCGAATTGCCATCCAGATCACAGCTTATCGCGCAGCTCATCCGCCATGCATTAGCAGAGCATGAGGCCAGGATCAGGCCCGAAGAGATGCTCGCAGGGACCATCACGCTGGTCTACCGCGCAGACCACAGCGGTGTGCGCCAACAGCTCGCCACGACACAGATTGAGTATTTGAAGGAGGTCATCTCCTCTCAGCACGTCTTCCTTGAAAACGATCAATCGCTCGAGGTGCTGCTTGTGCAGGGTCCGGCAGAACGGTTGGAGGATCTGTGCGATGCGTTGCGCTGCATTCGCGGCGTCCAAGAATTGCAGCTTGTTACCACCACGTCCTTGTTGCCGCCGCTCCACGAACAGGATGAAATGGCGGACAAGGCAGCCTCAAGTCGCGGGAAGAACCGGCCAAGAAAGGGCGTTGCTGCATGAACAAAACGGCGGCAGACACTTTGGCAGATCCTTCGGCAGCGCGCGACCACGCGCGTGCAATGGAAGGCACGGTTGTCGATGCGATGCCGATCCTGCCGCCTGTCGCCGATGATCTGCCAGACAATGTGTCAGCCGAAGACGTGCTGTGGGAAGAGACAATCGCGGCAGGCGGCTATTCTTCCCGCAAGCTGGCCAGAGGGTCACGGCTTCGCCTGATTGATCTAGAAGGCGACGCTTGCGCCTCGATCCTGATCTTCAATGCAGAAATGCCGACTGAGCGCCTGAATGTGGCGGACACAGTGAAGGTGCAATGGAATGCGTATTTGGACGAGGGCAAATTGCTGCTTTCGGATATGGGCCGCGTTTTGATGAGCATTGAGCAGGATGACGCGGGCACGCACGACGCCTTTTGCGGCACCTCCAATGCAGCGACAAACCACCAAAAGTATGGCGAGGGCCGAAACAGCGGCGCATTCCCGAATGGGCGTGATCGCCTGCTTTTAGGCGCTGCAAAAAACGGATTGCAGCGGCGCGATGTTCACCCATGCGTCAATCTGTTCAAGGGGACCCGTATTGAGGCAGACGGGGCCATCACGCCTTTGATTGGTCCGTTTGAAAAAGGGCGCAAGGTAACGCTGCGCGCGGAGATGGACGTGATCATAGTCGTCGCCAATTGTCCCCATGTTCTTGATCCGCGTGAGCGATGGACGGTTTCGCCGCTTCGCGCGTCTGCTTGGCGGGGTGCTGTTACTCAAGAGAGTGACCCGATCCGCAACGCCACTCCAGAAGGCAAGCGCGCCTTCCTGAATGTGGAAGATTATTTTCGTCGCTAGGAAGGCTGCGCTGAACGATGACTGCAATTGAGGGAAAACAAGACTTGGCGGGCGCAATCGTTCATGATGAAATCGTGCCCGCCCGTGCCCCGTGGTCGCATCATATCGTTGCTGGTCAGACGCTGCGCATAGTGGACTTGGAGGGCAATCAGGCGGTCGATTTCCTGCTCTATAGCGCGGCAGATGATGCCGAGCGTTACAGCGCACAGGACACAGTCGCGGCGCAGGGTAATCTGTTCCTGCGAAAAGGGGCGGTGCTTCGATCAAACGAAGGGCGTGCGATGATGACTATCACTGGCAGCGCGGTCGAATACCATGACACCATCGGCGGCGCGTGTTCGTGCGAATCAAACACTCTGCGCTACGGTCACCACACCAAGGCTCAACATGCCTGTGTAGACAATTTCCTCGAAACCAATTTGAAGCGACGGCCGCGGAAAGCGCGACATTGTCTCCAACATCAATTTCTTCATGAACGTGCCGGTGGAAGAAGACGGCGCCTTAGGCATCGTCGATGGCATATCGGCCCCCGGCCTCACCGTAGACCTGCGCGCGGAAATGGATGTTATCGTCGTTGTTTCGAACTGCCCACAAATCAACAATCCCTGCAACGCGTTTAACCCTACCCCGGTTCGGATGATCGTCACGGCATGAGCGCAGATACGGTACTAATCGCCAACCGGGGGGCGATCGCCACGCGCATTATCCGGACCGTACGCAGCATGGGTTTGCGCTCAGTCGCGATCTATTCAGAGGCCGATGCTGGATCGTTGCATGTGGCACAGGCAGATGAGGCCGTCTGTATCGGTCCGGCCCCGGCGACCGAAAGCTATCTCAACGTAGTCGAAAATTATCGAAGTCGCGCGCGAAACAGGTGCTGGCTACATCCATCCTGGATACGGATTCCTAGCTGAAAACGCTGAATTTGCCGAAGCCTGCGCCGCTGCTGGCATTGTGTTTATTGGGCCGACGCCAGACAATATTCGGACCTTTGGTCTGAAGCACAGCGCCCGCGCACTGGCCGCTGAAAACGGTGTTCCCTTGGCGCCCGGCACAGACCTTTTGACAGACGCGGAAACCGCCGCGCGTGCAGCAAATGAAATTGGCTATCCCGTTATACTCAAAGCGACCGCTGGTGGTGGCGGTATTGGGATGCGGATCTGCGACGACGAAGCATCCGTTCGGGATGGTTTTGCAGGGGTGGCCCGTCTTGGAGAGGGCAATTTCGGCGATGCAGGTGTCTTCCTAGAGCGCTACATCGCCCATGCGCGCCATATTGAGGTACAGATATTTGGCGATGGCGCAGGACGCATTATGCCACTGGGCGAACGTGATTGTTCGCTGCAACGCCGCAATCAGAAGGTCGTTGAGGAAGCTCCCGCGCCCCGGCTTGATCCAGCCATTCGGCAAGAGCTTATCGCATCTGCGGTGCGTTTGGGTGAGGCTGCCAAATACCGCTCCGCCGGTACAGTCGAATTTCTGTTCGATGCCGAGCGTCAGGAATTCTATTTCCTCGAAATGAACACACGGCTTCAAGTGGAGCATGGCGTCACCGAAGAGGTGATGGGCATTGATCTGGTTGAATGGATGGTTAGAGGCGCTGGCGGAGACTTTTCCTTCATGGATCGCGAGCCGCCAGAGCCACGCGGTCATGCGGTTCAAGTCCGGCTCTACGCAGAAGACCCAGCGATTGATTATCGCCCGACCACCGGCACGCTAACGACGTTGAGTTTTCCCGGCCACATTCGGGCCGACACTTGGTGCGCGGCTGGAAGCGTAATCAGCGCTTGGTATGATCCGATGATCGCCAAACTCATCACGCATGCCGATACGCGTGAGGCGGCTATTGCGGCGATGCAAAATGCGCTCGACGAAAGCCGGTTGGACGGCATCGAGACCAACCTGCGCTGGCTGCGCGATGTTGTGCGCAATGATCGCTTCGTTGCCGGTGATCTTGAAACCCGGTTGCTCGATACGATTGCTTATCGCCCCAGCAGCATCAGCATCGTATCCGGAGGCACAGCCACCACAGTTCAAGATTGGCCGGGTCGACAAGGGCTATGGGCGATCGGTGTGCCGCCTTCTGGACCTATGGATGATCGCTCTTTCCGAATAGGCAATCAGCAGCTCGGCAATGATGAAGGGACTGCTGGCCTCGAAATCACTTTCACGGGTCCGACCTTGTCATTCAACACATCCGCGCGCCTTTGCATAACTGGTGCAGATTTCGGAGCCAAACTGGACGGCGTGCCCATTGAACGAGGCGTGCCATTCGATATTGCCGCTGGCCAGACATTAGCTTTGGGGCGTGTTTCGGGCAGAGGGATGCGCGGCTATATCCTGTTTGCCGGCGGACTGGATATTCCGGCTTACCTTGGCAGTCGCTGTACATTCGAGCTGGGTCAATTTGGTGGTCATGCGGGACGGCGGCTGATTGCCGGTGATACGCTGCATCTAGCCGGATCCGATACAGGCGATCAGCATGCTGATACGCCACTGCCCGAAATTGCGAAAAACTGGTCTTTGCGCGTCTTATACGGACCACACGGCGCGCCGGATTTCTTCACGGATGACGATATCCGCGCAATCATAGATGCCGAATGGAAGGTTCATTACAACAGCAACCGGACCGGCGTGCGACTGGTTGGCCCGAAACCGGAATGGGCGCGCAGCGATGGTGGGGAGGCTGGACTGCATCCCTCCAATATTCACGACAATCCTTATGCCGTTGGCGCTGTCGATTTCACGGGTGACATGCCGATTATTCTTGGACCAGATGGGCCTTCGCTCGGTGGGTTCGTCTGCCCATTCGTAGTGATCGCGGCTGACCGTTGGAAAATCGGGCAACTCGCTCCGGGAAACACGCTTCGCTTTGTCCCGGTAACGCTGGAGGATTCCAAAGTCGAAGGCGGCGCGGCGCGTAATATCGCTGATCTGTCTCCGATCCTTGCTGACACAGAGACAAGCGACCTGCGCCCGCGCACCGTCTATCGCCAGCAAGGCGACCGCAACATTCTGGTCGAATACGGCCCGATTGTCCTCGACATTGAATTGCGCATCCGGGTTCACGCGTTGATGGTTGCTCTTGAGCAGATGGAATTGCCCGGAGTGATCGACATCGTACCCGGCATTCGCTCGTTGCAGCTCCATTTCGATGATAACGTGCTCGACCAAAGCGGCGCGCTTGCTGCCTTGATGGAAGCAGATGAAAAGCTTGGAAACCTCGACGATTTCACGATCCCTTCGCGTATTGTGCATCTCCCGCTGAGCTGGCGCGATCCAGCTACGACGGAGACAATCGAAAAATACATGGCGGCTGTCCGAGATGATGCCCCTTGGTGCCCAGACAACATTGAGTTTATCCGGCGCATCAATGGCTTGAAGGATGCCGATGCAGTCGAAGATGTCGTTTTCGACGCGAGCTATCTCGTGATGGGGCTGGGCGATGTATATCTCGGCGCGCCGGTCGCGACTCCGGTCGATCCAAGGCACCGGCTGGTCACGACCAAGTACAATCCTGCCCGCACGTGGACGCCGCCCAATGTCGTGGGGATCGGCGGCGCCTATATGTGCATCTACGGCATGGAAGGTCCGGGCGGTTACCAATTGTTCGGCCGGACGATTCAGGTTTGGAACACCTATCAGCAAACCGATGCTTTCATTGAAGGCAAGCCATGGCTGCTGCGCTTTTTCGATCAAATCCGTTTCTTCGAAGTCAGCGCGGAGGAACTGGCCGAATGGAGAAGGGATTTCCCCAGCGGCCGGCGATCAATCAAGATCGAGAATTCTGAATTCAGCCTAGCTGACCATCGCGCGTTCTTGGCTGACAATGCCAAATCCATCTCAGCCTTCGAAGCGCAGCGCGGCGCTGCTTTTGATGCTGAACGCCAAGAGTGGGAGCGAAGCGGCGAGTTTGACCGCCTTACTGAGTTGACCGAAGACGAGTCAGGCGGCGGCCCTATCGTACAAGCAGTCCAAGTGCCCGAAGGTGCCGAGCTAATTGAAGCCCCCTTTGGCGGCAGCGTTTGGAAGCTTCTGGTTTCAGAAGGCGATGTTGTTCAAGCAGGAGATACCATAGCAGTGATCGAAGCCATGAAGATGGAAAGCCCGCTGGAAAGTCCTGGGGATGGTACCATCGCGGCACTCTATATCACAGAGCGGCAAATGCTGGAGCCCGGCGCACCTATCCTAGCATTGCAGCGGCACTCATGACATCGCCAGTCCGGCAAAGCCCCGCGGGTATAGCGGAGGCCGTAAACAGCGGTAGCCTAAGCGCGCTATCCGTCATGCAAGAGGCACTTGATCGCATTACCGCCTATGATGCGGTTCAACCACAGATATGGATCAGCCGGGCTAAACCCGAAGATTTGCTCAGCGCAGCCCGCGCGATTGATAGCAGGATCACCAGCGGAGAGCATCTGCCACTTGCGGGTGTGCCATTTGCGGTAAAAGACAATATTGACGCAGCGGGTTTCGAAACCACTGCCGGATGCGAGGCTTTTGCCTACACACCGGCGGCTTCTGCGAGTGTTGTCGAAAGGCTGATCGCTGCCGGGGCAATATGTGTGGGGAAGACCAACCTGGATCAATTTGCGACCGGCCTTGTTGGAACCCGCAGCCCCTATGGCATTCCGCGCAATGCCTATAACCTCGATTATGTCAGTGGCGGTTCAAGCTCTGGATCAGCGGTTGCAGTTGCAGCGGGGCTCGTTGGCTTTGCGCTTGGGACCGATACGGCAGGTTCGGGGCGCGTGCCTGCTGCATTCAATCATTTGATCGGGCTCAAGCCTACCAAGGGGCGGTGGAGCACGCATGGCCTGGTCCCGGCATGTCGCACTCTCGATTGCATAACTGTGTTCACTGATACTGCGGCCGATGCGCGGTTGGTGGATCAGGCCATCGCTGGGTTTGATCCCGTCGATCCGTATTCAAAGCCGCTCGCCGACCAAGCCCTCAAACCAGACCGTATCGGGGTGCCACGCCGTGATCAGCGAACTTGGTTTGGTGATGACGTTTCCGAATATCTCTATGATCAAGCGCTTGCACGATTGGGCGCAGATGCGGAGATTGTGGAGCTGGATATCTCACCGCTTAATGAAGCAGCGGCGTTGCTTTACAATGGCCCTTGGGTGGCAGAGCGAACTGCCGCCATCAAGCATCTGCTAACCAGCAATCCAGATGCGATTGATGACACGGTACGGATGATTGTCCAGCCTGGCTTGGGCATGAGTGCGGTGGAAGCATTTGGCGGCATCTATCGCCTGGCCGAGCTGAAGCGGTATTCAGATGAGCTTTGGGAAACGATCGATATGCTGGCGTTCCCCACTACCGGAACAACCTACCGGGTCAGGGAACTGTTAGCTGAGCCGATCGCGCTGAACAGCAACCTTGGCCGTTACACCAATTTCGTCAATTTGCTCGATATGGCAGCAATCGCGGTTCCTGCTGGCAGCAGGTCCAGCGGCACGGGATTTGGCATCACTTTGATCGGTCCTGCAGACAGTGACCTTGGATTGATTGCCGCTGCTGAGAAGTACCTTGCGGGTGCAGATTTGCCTGCTCCGCCCCCACTCGATCTGGAGGGAAAAATGGAAAACGTGAAACTCGCCGTTGTTGGCGCCCATCTGAAGGATATGCCGCTGCATTGGCAACTGACATCGCGCGATGCCCGGTTCGTTGGAGCGTTCGAGACCGCTCCATCCTATCGCCTATATGCAATCGCGGACAGCGTCCCGCCCAAACCAGCATTGGTCCATAGTCCGGATGGAGCCGCTATTAAGGTCGAAGTCTACGAATTGGACGTCGCCAGTTTTGGCAGTTTCGTGGCCGAAGTGCCTGCACCGCTCGCAATTGGCACTGTGACGTTGGCCGATGGCACCAGCGTGAAGGGATTCGTTTCGGAGCCTCGCGCAAGCGTCGGTGCAAAAGACATTACTCACTTGGGCGGATGGCGTGCTTTTATCGAAGTGTCTGAGTAATTAAATGAATGAACGGTGTAACTTTATGTCAAAAAGGTGGAAATTTGACGTTTTTTTGACGAATTGACCGCTTGACCGCTTCTCCATTTTCGGTAGTTTTATTGCATAATAAAAACACGTTCACGGGAGTGGCTCTGCAACTTCTAGTCTGGTTCTGCCAGATTAGGGCAGAGCGTCTTTGGCTTAAGCCTTTTTGGTTATCGGGGTAAGCATTATGAGCGGCGTGCGCGTTGGAAATAGAATTATCGGGGCCGATTCACCTGTCACGGTTGGTTGGGAGAACATCGGCAGGGTCGAAGGCGGGCCGATTAAACAATTCGTCTTTACGTATTTCCAACCCTTCTTCCTTTTCGCCTTCATCGCGTTCTGGTTCTACGCTCCCCCGTCCATAGCCGTGGCATCCACGGCCATCATGATCGGTATCGCTTTCAAAATCCTGCTTTTGGTATTGGAGTGGGTGAACCCGCGCTACGATAGCTGGCGGCTCACTTGGAAAGAATTCGCGACCGATCTGTTCTATGTCGGCATGGGCTACACCGTGCTGCGTATGGTCGACGGTTATATCGGCGACGGTGTCATCGTAGAGGCTGTTCAAGGCTCATTCGACTGGAGCAGCTTTGCCTGGTTCACCAGCATGCCTTTGCTGGTGCAAGCCTTGGCGATATCGCTCATTTTTGAATTCGGGCAATATTGGATGCACCGCGGCATGCACAATTGGTATCCGCTGTGGCTGACCCACGCGCCGCACCATTACATAACCCAGCTCAACATCAATAAAGGGGCCGTCGGCAATCCGGTGGAGCTTTTCCTGATCGGCCTTGGCATTGGCGGCTTCTTTGATTTTATTCCTCAAGCGTTCTTGCTCGCTGGTGCACTCAGTCTTGCAGTTGGCACGTATCAGCATATCAATGTCCGCTTTAACACTCCGCGCTGGTGGAGGTTCTTGTTCAACACAACCGAGCATCACAGCGTCCACCACTCCCAAGACTATCAGGCCACACGTAGTAATTACGGCGCCACGTGGATCATCTTTGATCGTCTCTTCGGCACATGCGTCGATGGCGAAGCAGAGATACTTGGGATGGAAGGTGGTCGCAGGATGCCGATCAACGAAACAATGACCTTCCCGTTCACCGAAGGCTACAAATCAGTGAAAGAGTGGGCTCAAAAGCGACGCGAGCAACCCACTTCGGTACCAGCAGAGTAGTCGAATAGCGCCTCTCAATGCGAGGCAGTCATTTCTAATCAAGTGCAAGCAATTTTGCCCGCGATTGCGGCGTCAGGAAAGCTTTGCCCACGTTCCAGAGGATTGTTGGATACATGAAAGTGAGATTGCCTTTCATCGAACGCATCTGGCGTGTGAAAAGCTCGATTGCCTTTGACGGTCCGATGGCTCCTGAGGATGCTTTCGAGAAACTCGATCCTCTGTTCCAAGCCGAAGGCACAGAATTTGAGGTCAATGACAATACGCTGACGTTTCGTAAGCATAATCCAGCTGCGCAAGACAAGCTGGCGACGTTTACTAGTGGGAAACTGAGTGTCGTTCGAACGGGAAACGGATCGCAGCTGGCTTACGATTTATCGAGTCCTGCGTTGCTAATGGTTTTTCTCGCGCCGTTTCTGTTCCTGACATTTGGGCAAATCGCTGATGTTTTGAGCGACATGCATCAACCCGCGGCCGAAAGCACGCGCGAAGCCGCCGACAAGCCTGAAGAGGACGATAAGGTTTATGAATTGCACTGGCTGGATGAGGCCCTGGGTGCCCCCAAGCCAGAGAAACCCAGCGAGGAAGAAAAGGCAGAAAAGGCCAAGGAGCCGAAACACTCTTCGACGCCCGCTTATGTGCTCGCAGGAATTTTTGCGGCCGTATTTATCGCAGGCCGTATCCTTGAACCGTGGTTGATCATGAGAACATTTCGCAAGGCGTTGTTCCGTGAAGAGGAGATGGAAACCTAAGATACCAGATACAAACAGGACGCGATCAACAGAAGCGCGCCGCCAAAAGAGGAATCCTGGAGGGTCATTTTTCGAACTGACACTAGGGGGTTTATATGACTTACAATTTGGACGGTTGGGCGATTAAGGGCTTCAATTCGGCTGCACTGCTTTCGGTTTCGAGCATCGCTCTTTTAGCGACACCTGCATTCGCTCAGGCAAATCCTTCTGAGGAAGAGGTTGAACAAGAAGCTATTGTTGTCACAGGCTCTCGGCTGAAACGTGATCCGAACCTTGGTTCAGCCTCGCCGATTGTTACCATCTCAGCAGATGAGCTGCGCGGCGGTGCTGACGTAACAGAAACACTACGCGAAGTTCCTGCCCTTACCAGTTCAGTCACCAGCGCCTCGACGCTGGACGCGGGCGAACTTGATTCCGGGGGATCGGTTGGTGCCGCCACTCTCAATCTGCGCGGACTTGGCGCAGAGCGAACTTTGGTTCTGGTTAATGGCAGGCGCCATGTCGCGGGCGTCGCTGAAAGTGCGATTGTTGATATTAACTCGATCCCAGCCAGCTTAATCCAAGATGTCGAGGTTCTTACAGGCGGTGCATCAGCTGTCTACGGTGCGGACGCAGTTACCGGGGTCGTGAACTTTGTCCTGCAAGACGATTTTGACGGAGTGGAATTGGGCGCGCGTGCTGGCGTTTCTGACGAAGGCGACGGTGACCGCTATGAATTTTACGTCAAAGCCGGCCGAAACTTTGCCGATGGACGGGGAAACATCACAGTTGCAGCCGACTGGAACCGCGACAATGGACTGCGCTTTGGTGACCGAAAACAGTTTCGCGACGGCAATATCAGTTCAGATGGGCCGAACCCGTTTTTGCGCTTTCAGCAAGGAGATCTGGGGGGCAGCGACACGCCCAACTTCAACTCCTTTTTCAGTACCGACAACGGATTTTTCCCGTTTGGATTCTCAATTCCGACACCGGGAAGTTCAAATTTTGGCGCGATCTTCACTGGCGGCGTGACGCCCACTGCTGCCGAGCAAGCTCTGATCGACAGGGCGGCCAATTCACCAACACGTTTGATCGCACCTCGCTACCAGTTCCAGATTACCTCTGCTGGTGGTGTTATCCTTCCTGCGGATTTTGCCGATCCAGGGCTTGATCTCAATAGCAATGGCACAAGCGATTGCCTGGAATCGTTCACCGGCTTCAATGGTCTGTTGGATTTCGCGAACGCTTTTGGAATTGTCGGAGGGTGCTGGCTCAACACAGAAAATGGGGTTGAGGTGATCGAGGATGGCTTGATCGCAAGCAACTTCAACGCATTCGGCGGAAACGCTGTAATCTTTGACAACAACGCCTTCCTCATCCCGCAAACGGATCGCTACTCGATTAACCTTTTGAGTGATTATGATCTGACCGACACGATCAATGTGTTCTTCGAAGGGAAATATGTCCGCCAAGACACGACATTTGGTACCAACCAAAACAGCTTCTACGATTTGCTGACTGTCGCGCCGGATAACCCATTCATACCTGCCGAATTGCAGGGTGTCGCAGACAGCGCCGGGGGTCTTTTTATCACACGCGATCCAACCGATCTTGGGCCCAACATTGATATCAACAGAGCGGAAACCTGGCGGTTTGTTGGCGGAGCAACGGGGGAGCTGAGTGATACGATTGGTTTTGAAGTTTCAGCGAATTGGGGACGCTATGAGACGGTGGAAACCAACAACAACAACGTGCTGCTTGATCGCTTCTTTGCCGCTATCGATGTCACAACTGATGCCGCTGGCAACGCAGTGTGCCGCAGCGAGCTCGATCCCACTGTGCGATCACCATCGACTGTGTTCGGCATTCCATCGGGCGATTTTGGATATCTTACCTTCGTTCCGGGGCAAGGTGATTGCCAGCCTGCAAACTTATTCGGCATCGGTTCGATCAGCCAAGAGGCTGTGAACTTCATCACGACCACGACGGTCAATCGGTTCGCAACGGAACAACTGGTGCTGCAAGCACTTGTAAGCGGAGACACCAGCGCATTCTTAAATCTGCCATACGATGCCATCGATTTTGTGGTGGGGGTCGAATACCGTGATGAATCAAGCTCATCGCGTTTCGATCCTTTGGTAAGAGGCATTTTGCCGGTCACTACCGTCGACGGAAACGCGGGCGATTTTGTCGGAGATCTGGGCTTTTCGCAAACATCTCTGGCTACGCCGCCTGATGAATTTCTCCAAGATTCCGGGGGTTCATATGACGTGTTCGAACTCTTCGGCGAACTGGGTACGACCTTGCTGGAGGGCGTGCCCGCCTTTGAGGAGCTTCGTGTCGAATTGGCCGGTCGCTTTTCCGATTATTCGACCGTTGGCAGTGTGTACACCTATGCAGTGAATGGTTTCTGGTCGCCGATTTCCGATGTCCGTTTCCGTGGCACATATTCACGGGCGGTTCGCGCGCCCAACATTTCGGAACTGTTTGCCCCGCCTCAGGCGGCGTTCTTCCGTCCTTTCGACCCGTGTGACCAGACTGAGATTGATGCTCTGCAAGCCGCTGGCTTTGCCAATGTCCAAAACCGCATTGCCAATTGCCGTGCGGATGGCATTCCGGAAGGGTTCTCTGACCCCTTGAGTGCTCGTTTCGCTGGAACGATCGCCGGTAACGAGAATTTGCGCGAGGAGACGGCTGATACCGTGACATTTGGCGTCGTGTTGCAGCCGAGTTTTATTCCAGGTCTGGGGATTAGCGTCGATTATTACGACATCAAAATTGATGATGCGATCAGCACGATTGATGATCAGGATGTGGTCGATAATTGTTATGATAGCTCGACGTTTCCAAACGATTTTTGCGACGCCTTCACGCGCAATCAAGATCCAACATCGGCGCAATTCCTTGGCTTTACCTCGCTCAATTTGACGACCATCAACTTTGTCAGCATCGAAACAGCCGGAATTGATGCCACAATATCCTATAGGTTTGGGTTTGGAGATCACAATTTCAGTCTCTCAGCCAATGGATCGTGGGTTGATAAGATCGATTTCGCCTTCGACCCAACCGATCCAACCGCGATTGATCCAGAACTCGGTGAAATTGGACGACCAGAATGGTCGGGTCGCGGTTCAATCAACTATAGCAATGGGCCGCTTCGCTTGGGATATTCACTTCAATATCTAAGCGAGATGGGTCTTGGCGATGTGGAGATTGAAACGGTTGACGCACAATTTGGTCCAACAGGTATTGCGGATGAATTCTTCATCCATGATCTGACCGCATCCTATAGCTTTATGGACGGCCAATTCGAAGTTTACGGCGGCGTGAACAACCTGACTGATAAGAACCCGTTCTCGACTGAGCGTGCGTATCCGGTCAACCCTGTCGGCCGATACTTCTATTTGGGGGCTCGCGTTACGATCTGATAACCGCATGAAACCGTATGGATAGCAGAAGGAAGAGGCGCGGCTGGTCAGGGCGCGCCTTTTTCTTTCCTGCATGGACCACGGCATGCGGAGGCAATCCCAGTGTTCGTGCCATGCGCAATGGGGTCGTTTCCAGACAGCTGGTTTTCGGCGGAAAAACTGGAGTATTAGTCCGTCCGCTTTCAGGAGAGCAGGTAGGATTGCCCGAGGTCTGACTATAGAGCGGGAAGAAGACGTTCGGTGTTCGTTGTTTATCCCATTCGGGCGCGAAAATGCTTTTCGGGTATCTCCCTGATCGATGGTCTTTTGAGCAACTTCAAAATGCAGTTCTGGCGCAGTAATGCGCCCTCTTGGAATGCGACGTGATCGCTCGGTGGCGCCTCGTTCATAAAGTTGCGTGCGTAGTCGCGCACATTCTCATTTATTTGTGCTGATTGGTTTAGATGTGTGGCGTGGCCAGTTGGTCCAGCGGTTTTTCTGACGGCCCGCTCTCGTTCGATGAAGCAATCCAGTTCTATCGTCGCCAACGCATATTGGTACCAATTGTCACGCTGACTTACGAGATCCGAAAGCTCAATTTGGTTGGCCGCCACCGAACTGTCGCCGTTGCAGCAAAGTTCGAGAAACTCGTTGATTTTTTTAGCGCTGCCGGCGCAGGCCATGCCGTTGAATGAGATGAAAATGCCATGCCTATCGGCGTAAGAATACAGTTCATCTGCAGTCATCGGACGGTTTGTGATAATTGCCGGATCGCCATTCTCCATCATATGCCGGCAGATCATAAAGACGCCTGAAATGAACTGATATTGGCTTGTGAGTGCATCGGTGACTGATGGTCGCACACCGGTCTGGTGCTTGAACCTCTGGCGATAGGCTATGATTGCGATGCTGGCCCGCGCGATAATGTAGAGGTCCCAGATGCCCAAAGTATGGGATTGCGGGAGTTGGTCCAAGTGATGGCTGCGCACTGCCTGTGTGATTGCCAGACCGGCATCGAAATTCTGCATTGCGATGCGCAATGCCGACATGTTGATTGGCCGCCCCTCTCGCGACCCTTTGTATTTGCAGTCGATGGTTTCTGCTTCGACATGGTGGTTCAGAACAAAAGGCCGCGCGTTCTCTTCACCCAACTGTCTCCCGCTATCCGAATAGAGCGCAGAAACGCCATTCCAGAGTCCGAAATGAAACTCCATGTCGGCGGCCTCCCATGGCTTGGGAAGCACGGGCCAGAGGGCCTTTTTTAGCGATTTCTTGATTAATTTCCGCACAGGGTAATTTCCCATATCAAGACAGGCGGCTGGCCCGCACTGTCATATGCGGGAGCGTCGTTTAGTTCAGGATCTGAAGGCTTCCTAAGGCAAAAGGCGTTTCAAAACGGTGTTCTAAACGGTGCATATGTCAAATCCTCCGTCACATCTATTGCGATCGACTGAGTTCGATAACCGCGCGCTTTCATGGAATTGTGCAGCGCTTACGAATGAGTCTTATGCTGCTCTGGAAAACGACTGGGAAAGCTTGGCGATTAGCGCGAGCGAAAAGAATATTTTTCAGTTCCCATGGTTTGTCCGCAACTCGATGGCTTTGCTTGGCGCACTGAATTCCAAGATTGTGACGATCCGTTATGATGCAGTGCTGATCGGGATTTTAATCCTGCGCCGGGATACAGGCTATGGTAAATTGCCGATCCCATTTTGGCGATCCGCACTCCACCATGAGCAGTATTTGGGCACACCGCTTGTGCGCGCCAATTACGAATCTGCATTCGCCGCTGGCCTATGCGCTTGGCTCGACAATGCGCCGAAAAGCTGCTGCTTTGTGAAGCTTTCCCAAATGAGTGCTGACGGAGCAATTGCCCGAGCAATCGCCCGACATTGCACCAGCGACGCCCGCCAGATTCTCGCTTCCAATCGTCACCATCGCGCGGCCATCGTCCCTAGGGGGCGTTGCGGCGCGTCAGCTGATGATTTGCTCAGTACAAAGCGGCGCAAAAGCATCCGCAGATCAATGAACCGTCTCGCGAAGGAGGGCGATGTATCGTTCGAAAAGCTAACAGATGCGGCGCAGCTAGACGATTGGACAGCGCAATTTCTGGCAATGGAAAACACCGGCTGGAAACGTGAAAACGGTTCTTCAATCCTATCTTGTGAGCATGAAACTGCGCTTTACAGGGCGATCATTGATGAGGCATTTCAGGCTAGAAACTTGCACTTTTCGCGCCTTTGCCTCGATCGAGTGCCGATCGCTTACACGCTCGACATCGTTTCATCGCCAACTGCATATTGCCTGAAGTCTGCGATTGATCAGCGTTTCCGCAGGTTCTCTCCGGGTGTTTTAATGGAGTACGAAACACTCAAACACTACGATGCCCATGATCACCTCACATTAGTCGATTCTTGTTCTGCACATGACAACAGGTTGCTCAATGAGTTATGGCCTGATCGCAAAGGGATCGTTGACTTGGCGATTGCGCGAAAGGGTGCGGGTTATGGTGCGATTTTTCACACTATACGCGTGATCAAATCGCTCTTGGCCCCAGCGTCAAAAGCTTGACATGACAAGCCCGGACCCAAGCTCGCAGCGCACCAACCATGTCACCCGGTTGAATGAGCGAACGCCCTCTTTGCTGGAGGCGATGACGGATTTGTTTGAGCAAGGGCAAAAGCCCCATCATGACGCATTTCCAGACCATTTCGGTCCTGCCAACGACCGCGCGGCAATCACCCGATATCTTCAAGGCTTTTTGAAACCGCGCAATCCGCTGCGGAAGCGTAATGGCTATGCAATGGGCTGGTTCGTCGATGGGACATTGGCTGGTTACCTGCTTTACCGGCTCCATCAAACCAGCAATGTCTTTTATGGCAAGACACGCTGGACATGCTTTGTTGAGGATATCGTGGTTGACGAGCGAACACGCGGATTGGGCGGCGCATCGGCTTTGATGGGCGCGCTGCTGCAAGAGGCCGAGCGACTAGATAATTGCGCTGTGTCTGGCGCGGTGTGGAATATGAATCCCGCATCCGAAGCCTTGTTTCTCAAACATGGTTTTGAGCCGCTCTCACAGACATTCTACAAGGTTTTCAAATGAGAAAGTTCCCTTTTGTCGCGTTCGCCGCGCTGCTCGGCTTTACGTCTTGCTCTGACCCAGCTCCCCAAAGCACAATAAAACTCAGCGGCGCTTCGCCATATATGCTGTTGCTTGTTGGCGATCAGGACGAACAGGATGAAGATTTTATCGCCGTAATAAACGTTGATCCGGCCAGCCCCACGCGCGGGCAACCGATTGGTTCGACGCCAATCGGGCATAAAGCGTCCATGGTGCATCACATGGAATACATCGCTCCCCCTAAGGGCGAGCCGATATTTATGAACGGGCATCACCACGAATTGTCGATGATTGTCGATTTTTCCGATCCAGCCAATCCAAAAATCTCAGGCACTTTCAAACCGCCAGCACCCCTTCGTTTTCCGCACGATTATGCTCGAACGCAGAGCGGAACGCGGCTGGTCGGCTTCCTGCGGAGTGAGGGGGCAAGCTCTGACCCCGGTGAGAGAATGTCACCCGGCAACCACGGTGGCATCGCGGAATATTCCATGCAGGGTGATCTTATCCGCTCCGCATCAGCCGCGGCCCCGGGATACTCTAAAGCGATCCGCCCCTATGCCTTTGCACAATTGCCCGAGATCGACCGTATTACTGTGACCAGTGCGCCTATGATGGAGCAATCTTGGGCCGACGTTATCCAGATTTACCGATATTCCGATTTTAAGCTGCTCCACACTCTCGATCTGGAGGTAGGCGTCGATTATGAAGGCAATCCTGTCGAAGGCCTCAATGGCGCGGCCTTTGGCCAGCATGTGCTTGAAGATGGTTCGATCTTCCTCAATTCCTATGGCTGCAATTTTTATAACCTTACTGCGATTGAGACTGACACGCCGCAACTTGATTTGGTCTATTCGCTTGAAACCGACCCAGCCGACAATCCAAGCCAAATTAGGGGAGCTTGCGGCATACCGCTTCTAATCGGCCAATACTGGGTTCAGCCACTCGGGAAGAAGAAACAGGTGGTAGTCTTGGACATATCAGAGCCTGCATCACCCAAAGAGGTATTCCGCTTTGATACGCCAGAGGGCTTTGCCCCGCACTGGTTGGGTAAAGACCCAGCGGGAAACCGCTTGATCTTGGGTGCGGAATTGGGCGGAGAGCAGGGATTTTACATGCTGCGGTTTGATGAACGCTCCGGCCGGATCGAATTTGATCCCGACTTTGCCGACTATCGCAGTGATAGCCCATTCAACTTTTTCCGCTCTAAGAGCGTCGGCTATATTTCGTTAGATCGCGAGCAATGGCCGCACGGGCCAACTGGCACCGCATGGGGACATGCCGCCGTATTCTTTGATGCAGATTAGAACCTCAAAGTTGGTTGCACGATGACCGAATTCGCAACCTTTGGCGACCGTGTCCGCAGTGCGATGATCTGGCGTTCAGGCACGCAGATATTCGCGCAGCTGATCTCGTGGGGAAGCACGCTTGCGGTAATTCGCATCCTTGATCCGGCGGATTACGGTCTGTTTGCGATGACTCAGGTTGTGCTGGTCTTTCTAAGCTTCCTCAATGGATATGGTCTAGCCAGTTCGATCATCCAGGCCAAAGAGGTTGACCCTAAGAGATTACGGCAAGCCTTTGGTGCATTGCTGATTTTGAATGGCGCGATTTCACTACTCCAATTCCTGCTCGCACCATTGGTGGCAGAATATTACCGTCAACCGCTTATCGAAGACCTGTTGCGCGTGCAGGCTTTGATCTTCCTTGCGACCCCTTTCATCGTGCTGCCCGAGGCGCTGATGGCGCGCAATCTGGAGTTCAAGAAGACCGCGCTAGTCAATCTGCTCTCAGCGATCATTGGGGCGATCGTTGCTTTGGGATCGGCTTTCAATGGAATGGGCGTTTGGACATTGGTCTATGCTGCGATTGCGATTTTCTGGACGCAGGCGATTGGGCTGTTCTTTGCAGCCAAAATGTTCATCAGGCCAAGCTTTGATTTTCGCGGTTCGAAAGATCTGTTTACCTTTGGCGGGACGATCCTGATTGCTCACATTTTTTGGACAATACAGAGTCAGTCTGACATCTTCATCGCCAGCCGTTCGCTCACATTGGCGGAGCTAGGCCTTTACGCAGAGGCGCTTTTTCTCACCACGATCTTCGCTGCGAAATTTGTGCCGCCTTTGAACGAGATCGCCTTTCCAGCCTATGCCCGAATACAGGATGACCCAAAGGCACTGAGCTGGTCCTTCCTCAAGGCTGTGCGATTGATCATGCTCATTGCCTGCCCGCTTTATCTTGGATTAGCGGTCACGTCGCATGAGTTGATCAATGTCTTGCTGGGAGAGAAATGGCTTCCGATGTCGCCGATCGTTTCTGTGCTTGCATTGGTTATGCCGCTGATGACTTTGCAGATACTCTTCGCGCCCGCGAACAACGCCCTGGGTAAGCCCCAAATTTCGGCTCGAGTGACGATGTTTGGGGCAATAATCATGTCGCTCAGTTTTCTCATTGGAGTACAATTTGGTGTGATGGGGCTAGCCTTTGCATGGGTTGGCGGCTTTCCTTTACTGACAGTGTTCACCTTCCTGCTGTCAAAGGGTCATTTGGGGCTTAGCACTGGCGGAATAGCGCGCGCCATCTGGCCGGGCCTGTCTGCTTCGGTGCTCATGGCGGCACTGGTTTACTTGGTAGCGACTGTGCTGCCAAACATGCCGGTTTACGCGAGGCTTGTGATTTTGATCACGGTTGGTGGGAGCGCGTATCTCGGGCTGCTCTATCTGTTAGCGAAACCCACATTGATGGAGCTCATCGAGCTGCTTTTGCGCCGAAAGCCCGCACCTTAGACGCACCGCAGCAAGCGGCATCTCAATGTTTCGATTTCAAACGCGGCCCGTTGTGCTGGCGCTTGTTAACAGTCTTATGATGCGAAATACCCGTACCAGAATATGATCAGCACCAGCCGCGCGACGAAGGGCGATCCTGACATTGCGGACAATCCTATTGCCAGCGCAGAGGCAGCCGCTCCGCTCGCTAGTGCAAGTGTGAGTGGGTAAACTGAGGCCGTCACCGCAACCGCGGGCAGTGCCATTAATGCTGATAAAATCGTGCCTGCCATGACGAACGCCGCGCGCCGTTGCCAAGGCGCAGTTGCCGTGGTGCCGGTCAGTGCGACCAGCCCGCTTGCCTCCGTCCGCCCGGCATGGGCTGACAGCGCGAATACGAGCAACAACAGACCTGCGGGACTGCCGACATGGCGGAAGTCCGGCGCAAAGCCGGCAAGGGCTGCCGCAATGGCAAGCACAGGAAATAGCGGACCCGATGCAATTAGGCGCGTTTCCGTGAGCAACAGGCCCCACAGCGGAACGGCGGCTCGCGGAGCAGCGCTATACTGCGGCTTTGCTGTGGGGAGCAATTTGGCCAGCGATAGCTTGCCGAGCCAATCGAAGCGCTGCGTGCGCGACTTGGCCCTATGCGGATGGTAAAGCAGGCCCGCGAGAGCTGCGATGGCAAACGCAATGCCGATCCAAAGAAACCGCGACGCTATGTAGCCTTCCGCCGCGATGCCCTTGAACACATCCAATTCCATCCGGCCCGGCTCAATGCTCGATGCGCCGATGGCAAAGGCATTCGAACCGTCGGGCGCCCCCTGAACCAGCGGGGTCAGTGCGCCGCCCAAGTCCGCTAGGCTTGCCCCGAAACTTGCTGGCCCTTCTGACAGAAGCGAAGGCACGATCAGCGCTGCCATCCAGATTATGAAGAACAGCACATCGCCAAAGGCACCGCGCAGCATGGGCACCGCATCAAATAGGATGCGGATCGCCGCGACCACCACAAATGTCGGCGCGGCGACCAGCCATAGAAGGCCCACGATATGGAACGGATTCCATGGCCCTGTGACCATCATCCAACCTAGGAAAAGGCCAGCAAAGCTGAGCATCGTCAGCACCGCCAGCAATATCGCGCTATCGGCCAGAAAGCGGCCCAGTGCGATGCTGACGCGGCTGGCTGCGGTCACTTCTTCAATCTGCCAAGGCTGACGGCGGGTGGTGTTTGCGCGCAGGTAAATATAGGCAATCGGCATTACGAGTGTCGACACAACTATGCCCAGCCAAACGCCCAAGACAGCAGAGGTCAGCACGGGCAGTTGGTTGCCGATGGTAACCGAAATGCCTTCGCCTTCCTCTTGCGAGATCATGTAGCGGGCGGCGACCGGGGCCGACAACAACATTAGCCACAGAGCTTTGCTGCGGCGGTATCGCAGCAGGCTGGTCTCCAGCGATGAAGAGAGGATGGCGGCGCTCATTATACTGGCGCTCATTATACCTGTGCTGTCCCGCCATCCGATACGCGCAAATTCTGCACGGCGTGGGGCATCAGCTCTTTGGCCAGATGGGTGGTCATAATGACGACAGCGGTCTTTGCCCGTTCCAGCACAAGTTCGTGAATACGGGCAATGCTTTCGGCATCCAGCTCTGCCGTAGGTTCATCCATGCAAATCACTTGTGGATCACCCAGCAATGACTGCGATACAATCAGCCGCCGCCGCATCCCGCCTGAATAAGACAAGATCTGATTGTCCAAATCTTTGTAGAGATCGAGCCGTTCGGTGATTGCAGCAAATTGCGCCTCCGCGGCCTTGCGTTCCAAACCCTTCAGCGTGGCCAAGTGCATACCGAATTCGCGGCCGGTCAAATCTTCGGGCAGATCGACGGCTTGAGGGGAATAGCCCAGAACCGTGCGGAGCGCTTTGCGGCCAGCAGGGAGGGGCGTGTCCTGCCAAAACACCGTGCCCTTGCTGGGCTGGTCAGCAGTTGCGAGGATCCGCAGCAGAGTAGATTTTCCGGTGCCGCTGGGACCAGTCAGCAGGGTCAGGCCTGTAGGAAATGCGGCAGTGACATTGTCGAGCACCACCTTGCGGCCGAAAGACTTGCTGAGGTTTTGGATGGCGAGAGTCATGCAGGTGTATTGCTATAGTAATACGCCAAGCGCAACCCCCTTCATCAATGAATTATGGGCAGTTTCAGAGCAAATGCGCTGGCTTGCGTGGCGCGCCTGCAGACATAAGTCGGCGCCCTATCCGCCATCGCAGCGTGCTTGCGCTTGCCTAACGGGATGTTAAGCTCTGACCATCGGCGAGCTGAGGCACGCCAAACAAATTTCTTAGGGGAGACCACATGCTCAATACACTCAAATTGGCTACCGCCGCTTCATTGCTGGCGCTGAGCGTACCGGCCATCTCAAATCAAGCGGGAACCGAACAATCCGCGGTAGAGCGCGAGGGCGACACATACACAGCGCAGCAATTCTTCGATTCCACGTCCTTCAGTCTCGGCTCATCGGGCGGTCATGTGTTCACAGCAGATGGCGGACATGTGTTGATCAATTCGGATAGCTCAGGCGTGTTCAATGCCTATCTGCTGCCATTGTCCGGCGGCGACCCAACAATGCTGACCGGTTCAACCACAAACGCGATTTTCGCCAGCTCGCTTTTTCCGAACGATAATCGCGTGATTTACGGTTCGGACGGTGGCGGTGATGAGCTGAACCACGTGTATCTGCGCGAACTTGATGGGACAGTTCGTGATCTCACCCCAGGGGAAGGCCACACTGCGAGCTTCGAAGGATGGAACGGAGACGACACGTCTTTCTACATCTCAACAAATGAGCGCAATCCGCAGGCCTTCGATGTCTATGTTTATGACGCGGATGATTACTCGCGCGAATTGCTGTTTGAAAATCCAGGCAATTTCTTTCCTGGCGGCGTGTCGGATGACGGGCGTTGGATGGTTCTTTCACGCAACAATTCGAGCGCAGACAGCGACTTGTTCTTGGTCGATCTGAAAGGGGACTCAGAACCCAAGCTAATCACCGAGCACGAGGGAAATATCAGCTATGGCAGCTACGGGTTTACCCCCGACAGCTCAAAACTGATCTTCGCCACCGACGAATCTGGCGAATTCAGCCAAGCGTGGACCTATGATCTGACAAGTGGGGAAACCGCGCCTTACTTAACGGCTGATTGGGATGTCAGCTCTGTCAGCTATTCTCGTTCAGGTCGCTACCGGGTTAGCGCAGTCAACGCCGATGCGTTGACAGAACTGACTCTGCTGGATCAACAGACGGGCAATGAGGTTGAGCTTAATGGGGTCCCCGAAGGTAATCTGGGCAGTATCCGTTTCAACGAAGACGAAAGCCGGATTGCATTTACCGTGTCATCGGACACATCGCCTTCTGATATTTATGTTGCTGACTTGGCCTCAGGCGAGGCAATGCGCCTGACCAGCGCGCTGAACCCGGCGATTGATGAAACGGACCTCGTCACCGCTTCAATAAGCCGGTTTGCGAGTTATGATGGGGTAGAAATTCCCGGCGTGTTGTATCGTCCGCTAGGTGCGAATGCGGACAATCCGGCCCCGGCTATCGTGTGGGTTCATGGCGGCCCGGGAGGGCAAAGCCGGCGCGGGTATAATCCGGCGATCCAGCATTTGGTAAATAACGGTTATGCCGTTTACGCGATCAACAATCGCGGCTCGTCAGGATACGGTAAAACATTCTTCCACATGGATGACAAACGCCATGGCGAAGCCGACTTGGGCGATGTTGTCGCCTCCAAGGATTTCCTTCAAGGGATGGATTGGATTGCTGATGATCGGATTGCGATCATGGGCGGATCCTATGGCGGCTACATGGTTGCCGCCGCGCTTGCGTTCGAACCAGACGTGTTTGACGCCGGGGTAAATATCTTTGGCGTGACCAATTGGGTCCGAACGCTAAAGTCGATCCCGCCATGGTGGGGGGCAAACCGCACAGCTTTGTTCGATGAATTGGGCGATCCAGAAACGGATGAGGAGCGCCTGCGTAAGATTTCACCGCTGTTCCATGCCTCCAACATCGTGAAACCGATGCTAGTGGTCCAAGGCGCCAACGATCCACGTGTTCTGCAGGTCGAAAGTGACGAATTGGTCGCTGCGGTCGAAGCCAATGGGGTCGAAGTTGATTACGTCCTCTTTGAAGATGAAGGGCATGGATTCCGCAAAAAGGAAAATCGGATCGAAGCTTCTGAAGCGTATCTCAATTTCTTGGATCAGCACATCGGACGCTGATTACGTCCGAGCGTGAAAACGCTATACGCCAGAGTGGCCCTGATCTTTTTTTGTGCCCAGCTCAGTGTGCAGGTGCATGACGCCGATCAGGGTCATCTGCCTGTGATATGACCTCACGCTATTGGATTGTGATCGTGTGGTCGTCGTCCGCTTTCACAGGCAAGCAGCAAACGGGATGCCGGAATTGCACAAGCTTAGATTTCCGCTGGGTGTGCTTGAGCATAGGCTACCGTATCGCCTTTGATCGGCGAAACCTTCAGAGCAAATGCTGCGGCTAGCGCGGCGGCCCGGTTAAAGTTGGTCAGCGTCGATATATTCGATTGGCATACCCAGGGTCTCAAGCTGAGGATCGATGGTTTCCCGGTCACCAACCACCACGATCACGAAATTCATCGGCTGGAGATACTCAGCCGCTGCGCCATTGATCTCTTCTGCGCTGATGGAGCGATAGATGTCCGGCAAGCTGGCTTGGTAACGCAAGTCACGGCCCAGCAATTGATTGCCGAGCAATGCACCCAGAACCTGTCCGTTCGTCTCATAACGGTTGGGCAAATTGCGGATGCTGCCGTCGGTTACGCGCTGGAATTCCGTGCTATCGACCGGACGTTGGGCTGGGAAAGCGGACATCTGGTCGAGGATCACGCGGATTGAATCCGCTGTACGATCGGCCTGCACCTGCGTGCTGACTTGCAGGCGGCGCGGGCCGCGTGCGCCGGGCAGGGAAGAGCGGATGCCGTATGTCCAGCCCCGTGTTTCTCGCAGGTCATTGTTGAGCCGCGACAGAAAGCCATCACCCATGACTTCATTGGCAAGTTCGATGGATTCGATGCCTTCAAAATACCCCGTGATCGGCATCAACCGGCCCAGCGTTAAGAAACTGGAGGGCGAGTTTGGACGGTCTACTACGACCAGGCGCGAAGAAGGTGCAGGGGTCGGCAGGTCGATATTCTTGTTCGGCACGCTCGTAGCAGGGGCGATCCAATCGCCAAAGCTGGCCTCGAGAGCGGCAACTAGCTCTTCAATCGTCACATCGCCAACAGCCGTGATTGTCGCGGTATCTGGCCGGATCCAAGCAGCATGGTTTGCAGCAAGATTGGCTGGCTGAAGCGCTGCCACCACGTCTGCATCTCCGTTTGTCGAGGCATAGGCGTAGGGGTGGTTTGCTCCGTAAACCAAAGGCGCAAAAGCACGTGCGGCCAGTCCGGCGGGATTGGCGAGCTGCTGAGAAATTGATGCGACGCGCTGTTCGCGTACCCGGGCGACGGTTTCATCCGCGAATGCCGGGTTGCGGATTATGTCCGCCATCAAATCCAGAGAAGGACGCAGATTTGCGGTCAGCGCGGTGAGTGAAACGCTGGATGTGTCAGCGTTTGAACCAGCGCCAATCGACGCGCCGAGCGTTTCCTCTTCAATTGCAATATCGAGTGCGCTGCGGCTGGTAGTACCTTCAGTCAGCAGGTCGATCATAGTTTCGTGAACGCCTGCCTGTCCAATCGGATCAACGACCGAGCCTGCATCGAACACCACGGATAGCGAGACCTGCGGAACGGCAGTTCGCCGGGCCAGAACCACGCTGATGCCATTGGAAAGTGTTGCGCTTTCCACATCCGCAAAGGTCAGGGCGCCGACAGGATCCGGCGTAGGCAGAGCGCGCATCGGGCCGGTACGGGCGACAACTGCGTCTGATCCTGTGTCTGGCTCAGGTGCTGGAAACAGGTTCTCGTCACCCCAGCCGCCAAGTTCGCCGCCGTCGAGAGTGCGTTCACCCGGCACAGTGACCAGAGTGTAAGCAGGGCGAGAGAGCCAGCGCTGCATCGCGGCGCGAATACCTTCCGGCGTCAGTGCCGCCATCTGGTCCAGCTCCTGCCGGTAATAGCCGGCGTCGCCTGTATAGAGAAGCCCTTCGGCAAGGATCATGCCTTTGCCGCCGAAGCCGCCCACGCGCTCCTGTCCGCCGATCAGACCGGAGGCATTCTGAGTGACAGCGCGATTGATTTCGTCTTGTGTTGGGCCCTCTGTCAGCATGCGAGCGATTTCAGCCTCAAGCTGAGACTGCGCAGTTTCACGGGTCACCCCGTCCTTCACATTCACAGTGGCCAAAACGATGCTGAGCTGTTCGCTCTGCTGGGAGAAAGCGGACACACTGGTGGCCGTTTCCTCTCCGCGCACCATCGCATTATCAAGACGCGAGGAGCTGAGGCCACCGAGGATCTGCATCCCGACTTGCAGCGGGACTGCGTCAGGATGGGTGATGCCGGGGCCGGTCCACGCTTGGATGATCTGCGTCAACGGGACTTGGTCGGTAATTTCGCGGTACACCGGCTCTGCCAGGGTGACCGGCCCGGCATCGCGTACGGCGACATCAGGGCCGCGCGCGATTTCACCGAACCAGCGCTCAACCATCGGACGGGCGGTGGCGGCGTCGATATCTCCGGTGAGGGCGAGGACTACGTTGTTTGGCCCATAATTGTCGCGGAACCAGCTCTGCACATCGTCAAGGCTGGCTGCGGACAGATCGGCCATCGAACCGATTACGGAATGGCGGTAAGGGTGACCGACGGGAAACAAGCCTTCGCTCAGGACATAACGCGTCAGGCCGTAGGGATTGTTGTCACCCTGCCGCTTTTCATTCTGGACAACCATGCGCTGGTTATCGAGCTTTTCCTGATTAACCGCGCCGAGCAGATACCCCATCCGGTCGCTTTCCATCATCAGCGCCAGATCGAGTGCGCCGGTCGGCAACGTCTCAACATAATTGGTGCGGTCGTAAGAAGTCGACCCATTGGTTCCGGTCGAGCCGGCTGCTTCCAGCGGAATATCGAAATTTTCAACGTTCTCGCTGCCACCAAACATTAAATGTTCAAACAGATGGGCAAAACCGGTCCGGCCGCGCGGTTCGGTTTTGGAGCCGACGCGGTAATATGTCGTTACGCCAACCAGCGGGCTCTTGCGATCGGTGTGGACTATCACCTGCAGACCATTGTCCAATGTAAAAGTCTCGTATGGAATTTCGATTGAGGCGAGCAGTTCATCGAGAGAGGCTGCCTCCACTGTTGCGGCAGGCGCTTCGGCGAAGCCGGTCACGGGCGTATCTGCTGAGGGGGTGACACAACCTGCTAGCGCCAGAGCGACTGTAGCAGGGAGGATTAAGCGAAGCTTGGCTGCAAATTTCATGTTGCACCGGATAGCACGGAATTTTCTTGGGGAAAGCGGATTTGTCATCAGCCGGGCGGCGTCCACGTCCGAAATGCGCGTTGCCAATACACCACTGTGTTTCTACGATTTGCAGCTAAGCAGGCTTCGCGAGGGAGAGCGCATCGTGCGAATTTGGACAATTGCTACAGGAATTGCCGCAGCGGTCATCGGCCAAGGTGTCGCGGCGCAATCACAATTTAATGCGACCATTACGCGGACTGAATTTAACATTCCGCATATCACTTCTGAAAGCTGGGGAGGCGTCGGTTACGGCGTCGCATACGCCTACGCTCAGGACAATATCTGTATGCTCGCAGAAGAGTTCGCGACCGTGGCAGGGACAAGATCGCTGTATTTCGGGCCGGAAGCCACTTCGGTTCTGGGATTTAGCGAAGTCGACAATGTGACGTCAGACGTTTTCCATCGCAGTCAGATTGATCTGACTGCGCTACGCGAGGGCTGGTCAGACCAGAGCGATGCAACGCGCGCGCTCACCGATGGGTATGTTGCAGGATACAATCGCTACCTGCGCGACACCGCGCCCGATGCTTTGCCGCAAGCGTGCCGTGATCAGGCCTGGGTCAAACCCATCACACGCGACGACATGCTTCGTTTGAACGAGAAGACCATGCTGCTGGCAAGCTCGCTGGCGCTTGCTCCCGGACTTGCATCGGCTGTTCCCCCGGGCGGCGATACAGCTCCTGCGGTTACCTATACTTTTGAACCACACGATGATCTGACGTTTGGAAGCAATGGATGGGCTTTTGGAGGCGATGTGACTGAAGATGGTCGCGGGCTTTTGATCGGCAATCCGCATTTTCCATGGGAAGGGCCGGCACGTTTTTGGGAGATGCACGTAACCGGCCCTGACGGCTATGACGTGATGGGTGTTGGCATTGCCGGCACTCCAATCCCTACGCTTGGCTTCAACCGCGATGTCGCATGGACACACACGGTCACCGCTGCGCGTCATTTCACAATTTACGCGCTTACACTCTCGGCTGACGACCCGACGGTCTACATGGTCGACGGTGAACCGATCAAGATGACACCGATGGATGTCAGCGTGCCGATGCCGGATGGCATGCCGGCGGTGGTGCGCAGGCTCTATTCAACGCAGTTTGGTCCGGTTGTGACCATTCCGGGGTCTCCGCTTGGGTGGAGCAATTCTTCGGCTTTCACCCTGCGCGATGCGAATTCGGGAAATCAGCGCGGGATCGACACCTGGCTTCGCATTGGCATGGCGCAGAATGTCGGCGAGATCGAGGCAACTATTAGCGAGACGCTGGGCATACCTTGGGTGAATACAATCGCCGCTGACCGCTATGGCAATGCGCTCCATGCCGACATCACCGCTGTGCCGAATGTGTCGGCAGAGATGGCCCAAACGTGCGGGACGCCATTTTCTGGATTGGTCGCAAGCCAAGTGACGCTGCTCGATGGGACCAGATCTGAATGCGATTGGCGCGGGGGCGACGACAGGTCCGTTGCAGGCTTGCTGCCCGCCAGTGAACAAGCATCACGCACTCGCCGCGATTATGTGACCAACAGCAATGATAGCTACTGGATGAGCAACCCCCGCGAACCCTATCGCCAGCTGTCGCCGATCCTTGGCGATTTTGAGCAAGAACTATCCTTGCGCACGCGGTCAAACTTCACAGAAACTGAGGCCGCGCTAGCCGAGGGGAAATTTGATCATGACACAGCAAGGGCGCTTGTGTTTGGCAATAAGAGCCTCGCCGCGGAAATGGTGGCCGACCCATTGCTTGCATTGTGCGCGGATCAACAGGGGCTGGAAAGCGCATGCTCGGCGCTATCAAGTTGGGATCGTAGGTTTGAGATAGACAGCCGTGGTGCTTTTCTGTTCGCAACGTTTTGGGAAAAGCTGCGCCAAACGCGCGGCTTGTGGCGGGTGGCATTTGACGCCGCGGATCCGATCAACACTCCGCGTGAGTTGATCACCGATGGGGCCAATAAAGATGCGCTTTTGACCGCGCTTGCCGCAGCAGCCTCCGACATTGAAAATGCAGGTATCGCGCTTGATGCGCCATGGGGGGAGGTTTTGGCAGTACGACTGGAGGATCGCCAGATAGCACTGCATGGAGGGCCGGGTGTTGCCGGGGTTTTGAATATGCAACGCGGTCGCCCGGCCGAAGGCGGATTGGTTCCTCAGCACGGCTCCAGCTATATCCAGATCGTCAGCTTTGATGATAATGGCCCGGTCGCCGACGCGATCTTGAGCTATTCTCAGTCCACCGACCCCAACTCCCCCCATTTCTCGGATCAGACGGAGCTTTATTCAGCCAAGATTTGGCACCGCCTACCCTTTAGCGCAGCTGAGATCGAAGCGCAGCGCGTGGGCGATCCCTTGCAGGTCGAGGAATAGTTCTGGCGTCGCTTTCAGAGCAATCAGAAATTTGCCTGATCGTCAGCGTGGTGTGTCACTGACCACCACGCCATCGATCACCACGCTAGTCGTGTGCGAAGTGTATTCGAATGGGTCGCCATCGAACAGCGCAACATCGCCATCCTTACCCACTTCAAGCGTCCCAACCCGATCATCTACACCGATGATCCGGGCTGCGTTTATCGTAACGCTGGCAAGGGCATCGTTCCAAGGTAGCCCATTGGCCATCGCGATAGCGGCTTCCCACAGGACGACGCGCGTCTTTGGCACATACCCCTCGTAACCCGATTGGAATGCAAAGGGTATCCCAGCCTCACGCAGTTTGGTGCCAGTCGTAAAACTTGCATTGGCCAGCTCGCCGTACTGGCGCGCCATTGGAGGGTGAAGGATCACAGAGACGCCCGCCTCTCGCAATTCGTCTGTGATCAGATAGGATTCGGCTGCACCGTCAATCACGATGCGGATGCCGAATTCTTCTTTAAGCCGAAGCGCGCTCATTATGTCCTGAACGTGGTGTGCTGTGATCATAAGAGGTCGGTCACCGCGCAGAACTTCGCGCATGACTTGCGTTTTGAGGCTCGGGGTTTTGGCCTCATCTTCCTCCTCATTATCGTCGTCATCATTGCCCTGTTGCGCGTCGAGCAATGCACCGCGCAGCAACGCGATCTGGCTTGACCGAGTGCCTGGCGCTTCGCCCCCATCTGCAAGTGCCCATGTGCCGAGATTTGCCGCCACCATGGCTTGGGGCAGGATCACGGCATCGTCGGCGGTGCGTCCAACGGTCTTTACGACCATCGTTTGGCCAGAAATAAGCGCGCCGGGTCCATGCCCCGTATGGAGAGTGGTGATCCCGAAACCGCGCAAATATTCTACCAGCCGCTCATTGGGATTGTAGGCATCAATCGCGCGCAATTGCGGCTGAATTGCTTCGCTTTCTTCAAGCTGATCCTGGTCCTGTTCCTGATTGAGATAGCCAGCAAGACCCACAACCGTCCGCGCATCAATCAAGCCGGGCGTGACCACAGGCGCTTCAAGAATTGTAAAGCCATCTGGAATCGCGGTGGTAGCCGAGGGACCGACCGCGATGATCTTGCCGTCTTCGATTACGACAACGCCGTCTTCAATCGCGGCGCCAGCCATTGTGTGGACCACGTCCCCGCGGACTGCGATGTCCTGTGCGTGGGCGGAAACCGAAAAAGCAAATGTGCATGCAGCGGCGGGAATAAGGTATCTCAGCACGTTCATTGGCCTCCTTCCGATTCTGCAATTTCCCAGTGGTAATAGGAAGGCTCCATTGGGTTGCCTGCGCCGTAACCACCTGTTGCCATTAACACGTCAGCTGCGTCAGAACGATCATACAGCTGCTCGCCTTCGACCCATGTTTCCAGAACATGGGTGTAGACCGAAAGCGGATCGCCGCTCAGGATCACAAAATCGGCATCCTTGCCGACTTCGAGCGAACCGATCCGGTCATCGAGCCCCAATTGTGTTGCGCCATTTATCGTAAGGGCCTGTAAAGCACCCTCGCGGCTCATCCCAGCACGCACTGCCAGCCCCGCCGAACGGAAAAGCATGCGTGAATCGACGATCGGATCATCCGAGTGGATCGAAGTGAGCACGCCTGCCCGTTCCAACACTGCGGCATTATCGAGCCGAAGGTCCATCGTCTCCAACTTGCCCCCGGGCGCATCAATCGTGATGTTCGAAACCGGGATGTTTGCGGCCGCCAGTTCATCCGCTACCTTCCAAGTCTCGGTGCCGTGCTGGATTAGAACTTCAAACCCAAATTCACGCTTAAGCCTAAGCACGGTCATAATGTCGTCGGCGCGGTGCGTGTGAAAATGGACGAGCCGTTCGCCGGACAACACTTCGCAAAGCGCTTCTTTGGCCAGGTCCCTTTCGCTGCGTTCGCCGCCGCAATATTGCTGTGCTTGCACAAAGGTTTCGCGCAGCAATGCTGCGGATCGGGATCGCGTACCGGGGAAGCCCGGTCCGCCCTCTGGGTTTGTGCCATTGGCCATTTTTATGCCGCCAATCGCCGCGCCATCTCTCCATTCGAAAGAAATATCGCGGATTGTGTTGCCGTCACGAAGCTTCATGTAAAAGGTTTGACCGCTGACCAAATGGCCAGAACCCGGCATGACATTTGCCGTGGTGACGCCGCCGGAACGAGCCTTCGCAATGTTGGAGGCCATCGGATTTATCGAATCCATCGCGCGGATTTCTGGCTGGATCGGGCCTGATTGATCAGCCCCGGCCACTTGTCCGATATGGGAATGTGTGTCGACGATCCCTGGCATTATAACGAGGCCTTGCGCCGACCGCAGTTCAGCGTTGGCTGGAATGGCAACATCGCTGCCAACAGCTACAATCTGGCCACCTTGAACAACCAACGTACCATCTTCGATCGTTTCGCCTGTCATGGTCAGGATGCGCGCACCTGTGAAAGCGATCGGAGCGTCTTGCGCTGCTGCAAGACTTGGAAACGAAATCGCCCCGACGATTATTGCTCCAAACAGACCATATGCTGCTCTAAACTTGGGTGTTTTTTGCATGTGGATAAGCTCCCCCCTAAAAATCTCTCAAGACATCTCTAGAAGGATAGCGCGTCTGCGGACAAGCATTATCCAGACCGACCGGATAATTATGGCGTTCTGTCTGGATGGCAGACCGAACTGTTCGCTAACGAAATGTCTTCTTGGACAAATCAATCAGCATCAGAACCGCTGCAATTGCTCCGCCAATCATACCTATGAGGATTGGCTGGATGTTGCCGTCCTGAGCCGCGCGGAAGGGCAGCACCCATGGGAACCAGTCGGCAGAGGTGGTGCGCGTTATCGTGACCGCCAGCCCGACCAGAGTGCCTGCGATGCCAGCGGCCAGCGATACGACGAAATTACCAAAGCGTAATGCCACCCAAGTCTGGATGACTGAAAACAAGAGCCCCGCACCGAGCAATTTCAGCGACCCTAATATAGCCATCTCAACACCCGGATCGCCTGCTGGCATACGGTCGATCATCAAACCCGCCGCGCCGACCATGATGTACGTATAAACGAACAACAGTGCGGTCATCAGCACCAACGCACTCTGCACAACAACGAGCTTGGCTAAGAACATTTGCCAACGTGCGTATGGCAGCGCGAGCAGATTGTCCCAAGCCCGGGCTCGATATTCGACCTGCGCAGCGAGCGTTGCGAATGTGGCGGCGCTCATGGGATAAATGAACATGATCCATAACGTCAGGGTGAACTGGCCAATTATGGACTCCCAACTCGCCGTCTGTCCGTTGGTCACAATTGCGAGCAAAGCCAGAAGTGAGGTAAGGGCGGGCACAACTAGCGCGAAGAGCAGCGCGAGTGATCCATTCAGCTTGGCATATTCAGCGCGGATAAGAGCAATCATGCGGCTTTGCTCCTCAGTCCGGTTCCGGCATTGCCGCGATATAGATCTTCCAACGTGCGTTTTTCCTCCGCGATGCCGCTCACGCCGATATTGGCTTGGACAAGGGTCCGGTTGATAGAGACACAAAACACCGTCAAATCCCTGTCCGGCGGGCAGGTGACGGAAAGGCTGGTGCGACCGCGGGGCAGCACAGAATAACCGGAGCCAGCAAGAAGTTTATGAGCCTTTTCGACTTGATCGCTCGACACTGTCACGCGGCGATCCGTCGCCAGCAAGTCGGCCAGCGGGCCTTGCATTGTCAGTCTGCCCTCGCGCAACAGGCCAGCATGATCGGCAACCTGTTCGATTTCGCCAAGCAGATGACTGGATACAAACACGGTCGCTCTGATCCTTTGCGGCAAGTCCCGGATCAGCGTACGCATTTCGGCAATACCTTCGGGGTCCAGGCCATTTGTGGGCTCATCCAGCAGCAACAATCTGGGTGTGCCGAGCAGCGCACGGCCGAGAGCCACGCGCTGGCGCATGCCGAGCGAATAGTCGCGCACTTTGCGCCGGGAATGTTCGGTCATCCCGATCACGTCCAGCACCCGCTCGGTTTCGCTACGCTGCAAGTCCAAAAGCCGCCGCGTGATCTCAAGATTGTCGTGGCCCGATGATGTTTTATGTGGCGGTGATTATCGCGATTGCGCTGGCCGGCTGGCAGGTTGCAAGGGTACGTGAATTCGGCTCTGTCCTACCGCGTCTGATATCCGCTGTTGGCCTGCTGCTAGCGGCCGGGTCGCTATTCGAGGTGTTTGGAGTTGCCTTCCTCATGCGTGTTTTCGAGGTTGAGGGTTTCAAGAGTATCGGCTTTTTCGATCCATCATTTGTTGCGCTTGGCTCTGTCGGGTTGCTCCTATGGTTGCTTGGCCGGATGATGCGGCGCGCGTCGGCTGTTGCTCGCGAACTGGGAGAATTTATCTGATGCCGGTTCGCATAACGCTGGATATGATGCTGGAACGGCGGAAGATGACTGGCAAGGAACTGGCAACGCGCATCGGCATCAGCGAAACACAGATGTCGCTGTTCAAGTCGGGCAAGGTGCGCGGCATCCGCTTCTCCACGCTATCGAAAATGTGCCACATTCTAGAATGCACTCCCGGTGAGCTGCTCGATTACGACAACGATCCCAGCGATCTGCAAGGTTGATGCAGCAGCCTTTGCCGAGCGCCGGATGCGCTATAGGTTCCGACGATGTTTGACCGCATGAAGTTTTCTGGGACGTGGCGCGATTATCAAGCCCGCGCCCTGAGCGAGATGGCAAACCATCTTGGCGATGGCCGGCTGCATGTCGTCGCCGCTCCTGGGGCGGGCAAGACAATTCTGGGGCTAGAAAT
Source organism: uncultured Alphaproteobacteria bacterium (assembly GCA_963789155.1). GTDB lineage: Bacteria > Pseudomonadota > Alphaproteobacteria > Sphingomonadales > Sphingomonadaceae > Erythrobacter. Next base: position 40,135 of record CAWBJN010000020.1, read on the forward strand.
AGTCAGGCGACTGGAGCGGCCAGCGCTTATATTTGCTCCGAGCCTTGCAATTCGCGACCAATGGCGAGAGCGTCTTACACCGCTTTTCATGCCGACGCGGCCCTTTGAAGAGGACGTTTCATGCGAGCTGAGTGAGCCGCGCACGCTGACATTATCCACTTATCAGTCGCTCGATAGTTTTAGGCGTTCGGACAGCCTGACTAGCTTGATCGAACAGTTAAACGAGCGCGGGCCATTAACGCTCGTCCTGGATGAAGCGCATCATTTGCGTAAAGCATGGTGGGACTGCCTAGACAGGCTGGCGACAGAGCTTCTTGATGTGAAGGTCGTCGCGCTGACGGCTACGCCTCCGTATGATGCGAGCCTTGCGGAGTGGAACCGGTACGAGAAGCTCTGCGGGCCGATTGATCTGGAGATAGGCATCCCGGAACTGGTCCGAAATGGTGACCTTTGCCCGCATCAAGACCACCTCATCCTTTGCGAACCTACACAAGATGCGCTGACATCTGTTGGACCGAAGACGCAAAGCCATTAGCGATTTGCAGCAGGATTTGCGCGCTGATGACGCGCTGCTCGACTGGCTGGTTGATCAACCTTGGCTGTCCGATCCAGCAGAAAATGTTGAAGCCATACTTGAGGCACCCGAGATGCTTTCAGCGGCGCTAGTGCTGTTAGGATCATCGGGCAGAAATTTGCCTAAGCCAGCACTTGAACTGCTAGGTGTTTCGCCGCGGGACCTGCCGTTGCCCTCACCATTCTGGATGGAGCGATTGCTCGAAGGTTTGGTGTTCAAGCAAAAGACAGCATTCCCGCTAAGCAAAGCCCGCCGTGAGACACTCGAAAATCGATTGCAGCGTCACGGATTGATCGAAGGCGGCAAAGTTCGGCTGAGGCACACACAATCCGTTTTTCGGCTGCTTGCTTCTAGCATCGGCAAGATGGAAAGCATCATCACCATAGCTAAGGCGGAACAGGCATCGCTGGGCGAGCAACTGCGCATGGTGGTGCTTTCTGATCATATTCGCGCAGGTGAGTTGCCGCGCAGTCCTGATGATGACTTTCAATCCCGCCAAATTGGGTGTGATCCCCATATTCGAAACGCTGCGCCGGGCGGGGGTAGGGGCTGATCGTGTGGCCGTCTTGACAGGTAGCGTCGTAATGGTGCCCAAAGCAGCAGCTCACCGCGTGGAAGCCGTTCTTGCCGAACTGGCCCTGCCCCCTTCAGCAGTCCGGCAAAAAGATATCAGTGCCTGCCCAGATCACGTCGAACTGCAATCTGCGACCGGCAGCAGCGCCGATTTAACCCGGCTTGTAACCGCGCTATTTACGAGCGGTGATATTCGCATTCTAGTCGGTACGCAGTCACTGCTGGGGCAGGGATGGGATGCGCCAGCCCTCAACAGCCTTGTTCTTGCGAGCAATACAGCCTCTTTTATGCTGTCCAATCAGATGCGAGGGCGAGCTATCCGGATTGATCAGAATGTCCCTGATAAAGTCTCCAACATCTGGCATCTTGCGACCATAGAGCCCGGCCTGGATGGACTGGCCGACGCGGTTGCAACCTCGCTCAACTGGGGCGAATTGAACGATCGGTGGAATTCTGGCTTTGTCTGACATCGGCGTTGTGGCCCGCCGGTTCAAAGCCTTTGAATGCATCTCCAACGGTTCGTCAGATCTGATTGAAAGTGGTCTCGGGCGGCTCGGCCTTCAGCCCGAACTCACTCTTGACCGGCAGAATGAAAAGACGCTGGCGATTGCCGCTGACCGAACCGAGACACAGCAGAAATGGCATCAATCGCTAGGCCAAGGAGAAGAACGCTCTCAGGTGCGCGAAACAGCTGCGCCCAATTATGCGCCTCGCGCGCTAAGCTGGTCGGACACATTGCGGTCACTCGTTTGGACGGCTGGCGGCACCGCTGGGTTTGCCGCCGCGGATCAATTCAGGGCTGCAACATCTTTTGAAGGAGTGGGCCTTGTGGCCATGGGCGCTGCTGGCGTTGCCACTCTTGCCAGCCTTCCGCGGCTTGCCAAAGCAGCGCGTCTGGCGGTTCGAAACGGATCGCTGGAAAGCAGCCTCAGAGAAGTTGCAGATGTGGTTATTGGGAGCTTAGCAGCGTCAAATCATCTGACGCAGCGAGAGACGCAAAATGCACGCATAGAAATCCGCAGCAGCTTGGATGGCCGAAAAGATATTGTGGTGACTGGCGTCAGCCGATCTTCCGAAAGACAGATCATGCTTGCGATTGCAGAATTACTTGGGCCCGTTCAAAATCCGCGCTATTTGCTCGTTCGCAAATCGTGGCTCGGTTTGATCGCCCGCACCGATTATCATGCTATTCCGACCATATTGGGCACGCGTAAACAAGACGCTGTACAATGCGCCAAGCAATGGCAGCAAAGGGTGGGGAGCTCCGAGCTTGTTTTCACCCGCAGCAAGGAAGGGCGGCAGACTTTGCTCAAGGCAAGAATGCGATCTCTTGCGGCTGGCTTTCAACGTTCGGTAGACCGGCGATCAGCCTGGCTTTAGCGCGCCGACCGATTTGATTTGCATCAACCCGAACCATTGGCCATCTGCCAAAATTCACGAACGCTGGACCGATTTCGCGCTTCGCCGGTTAGTAGAGCTAAAGGGAGCGATTATGACGCTTAAGATTAACGGCAAATCTCACGATCTTCCGGCTGACCCGAGGGTCACGCTGCTCGACTTTATTCGCCGCGATGCGAAACTCACAGGCACTAAGAAAGGCTGTGATCACGGGCAATGCGGCGCATGTACTGTGATCGTCAACGGAGAGCGGATCAACAGCTGCCTGACTTTGGCCGTGATGCATGACGGAGACGAGGTGACGACAATAGAGGGATTGGGCACACCCACTGATCCTTCACCTCTTCAAAAAGCATTCGTCACGCATGATGGGTATCAGTGCGGTTATTGCACACCGGGCCAGATCTGCTCGGCTACTGCGATGCTCAATGAAATTGCCGCCGGCCTGCCCAGCGATGCCACCGATGATTTGTCCGTGAAACCAGAGCTGACTGACGAGGAAATCCGCGAACGGATGAGCGGCAATTTGTGCCGCTGCGGGGCCTATCCCAATATAATTGCGGCGATTCGCGAAGTCGCGGAGGCCGGACAATGAGACCATTTGATTATCAGCGCGCTGACGGTTTGGAACACGCCGCGCAGCTATCCGAGGCTCAGGATGCCGCCGTTATCGCGGGCGGCACCAATCTGATCGATCTCATGAAATTGCAGGTCGAAATCACCGCAGACGCTTGTCGATGTAAACCAACTGCCACTCGGCCATATTGCGGACGAGGGCGAGGGTCTGCGCATCGGCGCGCTCGCCACCAATACAGCGACGGCTGCCCATGTCAGAGTGCGCGCAGATTATCCTGTGCTGGCCAAGGCCATTTTAGCCGGAGCGACGCAGCAATTGCGGAATAAAGCCACGACCGGCGGCAATCTGTGTCAGCGGACACGGTGCTATTATTTCACCAATATCGACCAACCCTGCAACAAGCGCGATCCGGGATCAGGTTGCGGCGCGATTGCCGGAATAGCGCGCTTACACGCGATTTTGGGGACCAGCGAACAGTGCATCGCCACCTATCCCGGAGATATGGCTGTGGCGATGTCCGCACTGGATGCCTATGTTGAGATTGTGAACGCCAATGGTCAGTCGCGCGATGTGAAGGTGCGAGATTTCCATGTTCTCCCCGGAGACACGCCGCAAAGGGACAACATTCTTGAGCCAGGCGATGTCATCACCGGCGTTATCCTGCCCGCCCCTGTTTCGGGTGTGCAACTTTATCGCAAAGTACGCGAACGCTCGTCCTATGCATTTGCATTATGCTCGGTCGCGGCGATCATCGACATGGACAAAGGGCGCATAACGCGCGCCGATTTGGCGTTTGGCGGAGTAGCGCACAAGCCTTGGCATGATCCTCGGATCAGCGATCATCTGGTTGGCGAGGCGCCATCGCTGGCGCTGTTCGACAAGGCGGCGGATATTCTGCTGGAAGATGCCAGAGGCTATGGCGAGAATGATTTCAAAATACCGCTTACACGCAGAGCGCTGATTGCCACCCTGTGTGAAGCGACGGAGACTGAAGCATGACCGTGCACCACAAGCAGGATAAGCCTGACGAGCGCAACATACTCGATACAATGGCGCAAGGTATCATCGGCAAACCAATGGATCGACCGGAAGGTTTGCTGAAGGTAACGGGCAGCGCACCTTACTCGGCAGAGTATGATCTTGAAGGGTGCGCGGAAGGCGTGCTGGTGACTGCACCATTTGCCAGCGGACGCGTGACAGCAATCGACGAGAGCACGGTTCTGGGAATGCCCGGCGTACTGAAGGTCATCACCGATGCGAAACTCATCAACCGAGCCGCGCAGGGCACGGCTGGCGAGGCGCCAAAGCAGGAGCCGGGCAAGGTCGATTACTGGGGCCAGCCTATAGCCTTGGTGGTCGCGGAAACATTCGAACAAGCGCGCGACGCGGCGAAGCATCTGACCATTGAATTCGACGAAGAAGAAGCTGTCTTTGAACCATCCAAAGTTGATGCTGAACCTGCTGATGAACCGACGCGTCAAGGCGACCTAGAACATGCGATGGCTGAGGCGGCGCATTCGGTCGATCTGACATACACGACAGAAGGGCACGCAAGCGCGGCGATGGAACCTCATGCCGCAATCGCGGATTGGGACGGTAAGAAACTCACCGTTTATGCATCGCTGCAAATGCTCAATTACAATATCAGCGAGTTGGCTGATGCATTGGACCTTGAAGAAGATCGGGTGCGCCTGATCGCGCGCTATGTCGGCGGTGGTTTTGGTTCTAAACTGGGTGTGAGCCAAGAGACCGTCGCGGCATCGATAGCCAGTATGGAGCTTGGCAGACCTGTGCGGGTGGTGATGAGCCGCCAGCAGGTATTTCAAACTATCGTACGAAGATCAGAAACATCGCAGCGCCTGCGCCTCGCGGTCGATAAAGACGGCAGGCTGACCGCCTTTGGCCACGAAGCGCTTGTCTCGAATTTGCCCGAAGAGGAATTTGCCGAGCCCGTTATCCAGTCGAGTGCATTTCTTTACGCTGGCGAAAATCGCTTGCTATCTCTCGATATCGCACGCATCAACCGGATGACGGCAGGTTCGGTACGGGCGCCCGGCGAGGCTGTGGGTATGCCCACACTCGAAGCGGCGCTGGATGAACTTGCTGAAAAAGCGGGCATCGACCCGGTCGAACTTCGATTGCGCAACATCCCGGAAAAGCACCCTGCCGAAGGCTTGCCATTCAGTTCGCGCAAGCTGGCTGAATGTCTGGAGCAAGGTGCCGAGGCGTTCGGATGGGACCACGGCCCTCGCAAGCCGCGCATGCGGCGTGAGGGCGAATGGTGGATCGGAACCGGCATGGCCAGCGCAGCGCGGGTTCACAACGTCGGCGCAGCAAAAGCGCGAGTAACTCTGCAGTCGGATGGAACAGCACTCGTCGAAACCGACATGACTGACATTGGAACTGGCACCTACGGCATACTTGGCCAGATTGCTGGCGAGATGCTTGGCCTTGAGCGAGAGAAAATATTGGTTGAGCTGGGTGATACCGATCATCCACGCGGTCCCGGCTCGGGTGGTAGCTGGGGTGCGGCATCTTCCGGGTCAGCTGTATTTGTGGCGTGCCAAGCTTTGCGCGAACAAATTGCCGAACGTGTTGGAGCCGATGCGGAGGCACTAACACTGAAGGACGGAACCGTGCACTGGGGCGATGATAAGGCTCTCTTGGTTGAAATATTGGACGGAAAATCGCTTTCTGTTGAAGGCCATTACGAGCCAGGCGACGTCACACAGGACTATACGTCGGCAAGCTACGGCGCGTTTTTCGCTGAAGTCGCGGTGAACCATTGGACCGGCGAAACACGGGTTCGGCGCATGACCGGAGCGTTTGGATTTGGCCGAGTGCTGAATGCGAAAACGGCTCGCTCTCAATGTTTGGGCGGTATGGTCTGGTGCATTGGAACTGCTCTTACCGAAAGTCTGATGTTCGACCCCAATGATGGCCATCTGGTGAATTGCGATCTTGCCGAATATCACGTGCCCGTTCACCGCGATGTCCCCGATCTTGAGGTGCTGATGATTGAAGAGCGGGATGCGGTAGCCAGCCCAATTCAGGCCAAAGGCGTGGGGGAACTGGGAATGTGCGGAGGGGCAGGCGCAATCGCAAACGCGATTTACAATGCTTGTGGCTCTCGAATGCATGATTTCCCCATGACACCTGATCGCGTGTTGGAGGCGATGCCAAGCGACTAAACACGATCTCAGCATCATCAAGCGGGCAGTGTTGAGGTCGTTCAGGTCGGATCACATTGGACCCGGTGCACGCGCATGATTGTGCTTCCCAATTCGCGGCACAAATGACACGAATTATGCGAAGGGAAGTTTCAATGAAAAAATCCGCCGGTGCAATCGTGTCTTTGGCTCTCGCCGTATCAGCGTGCTCAAGTGAACCTGCCGATCAGGCAGCTAAGGCTGAAATGAGTGATAACGCGACTGCCGCTTCACCAGTTACAGAAGTAAGCGCGCGAGATGCCGATCAATTGTTATCCAGCGAACCGGCGCTGGTTGTGCTTGATGTTCGGACGCCTGCCGAATTTGCTGAAGGGCACATTGATGGAGCGATCAATGTCGATTTCAACGCTGATGATTTCGCTGAAAACCTTGCGAAGCTGGATGGCTCGCAGCGTTACCTGCTGCATTGCAAATCAGGCGCACGCAGCAGCGGTGCTCTTGAGATGATGGAGGAGCAAGGGTTCGAGAGCGTCTTGCATATGTCGGATGGGTTCGATGCTTGGCAAGCAGCAGGGCACCCGGTTGCGCAATAAACTCCATTCGCGATGACCGGCGATAAGATACCTCGCCCATTGGTGCTGGGAATAATCCTGTCGGCTCTCTTGACCCTTCTCATATTGGTATGGGGTGAGGGAGGGCTTCAACCATTCGCAGCCACCCTGATTGGGATCGGAGCAGGTTTCGCGCTTTATCATGCGGCGTTTGGATTCACTGCTGGCTGGCGCAGGTTTTTAGCTGAAGGGCGCGGGCACGGGCTGAGGATGCAGTTCGTACTGATCGCAATGACGAGCGCGATCTCCTTTCCTCTCATCGCTTATGGAGACATCATCGGCCTATCGGTCAGCGGCTCGGTCGCGCCCATCGGGTTAGGGTTGCTTGTCGGCGCCTTCCTGTTTGGCGGCGGCATGATGTATGCAGGGGGATGCGGTTCGGGCACTTTGTTCACGGTAGGAGGTGGCAGCGTCCGGATGGTGATCACCCTGTCTGCGTTCATAGTGGGATCGCTTATCGGGACTGCGCACGTGCCTTGGTGGCGTGCATTGCCGCAACTGCCGCGGGTCGGTCTGATTAGCGAAATTGGCGCTGCGGGGGCGTACGCTGTTCTCATCGCATTCCTTGGGTTGATATGGCTTTACTCGCTTCACCGGGAACGACGGTTGCATGGCAAGTTGGAAGAGCCGCGCGCGACTGAATCGTTGCTGTCGGGGCCGTGGTCCCCATTCTTGGGAGCGATTGCGATCGCTGTTGTCAGTATCGCGACATTGGTGCTTCTTGGCCGCCCGTGGGGAATTACATCTGCCTTTGCGCTTTGGGGAGCAAAGGGGGCGAGCCTGATGGGTGTTGATGTGGCAAGCTGGACCTATTGGGAAAACCGCACCGGATGGTTGAAACGCAGTGTGTTTAGCGACGCCACATCGATTATGAATTTCGGGATTATAGGCGGGGCGATGCTCGCGTCGGTCCTCGCGCGTAAATTCCATCCTTACCTTCGCTTAACTCCGGCCGAGATGGGCACGGCCATTCTTGGCGGCCTGTTAATGGGCTATGGCGCCCGCTTGGCCTATGGTTGCAACATCGGAGCCTATCTGGGCGGGCTAATATCGGGGAGCCTGCACGGCGTCGTCTGGATGTTCGCAGCGTTTCTCGGCAGCGCGTTTGTGCTCAAGATAAGGACCGGACGTGCTTACCTTTAGGGGCTGTATTTGGGGTTTGGGACGAGTGGAGTAGCCAGTTAGAACCGACTCAATTGCGGACGTCGCGAAAAACTGCGATCACATCGACATGCGATGGCCATATCCACGAACGCCGAACTTAGGCAAAGGGCTTCCATCTTCCGTCGTAGAAGGCGAGAGGGAGTTTGACAGGCGGGTCAAAGCTGAGTTTCCGGCTGGCAGCAGCGAAGCTGACTTGATCGCTCAGATGACGGCAGCAGGCTTTGTGCTAAATCGAAGCGGAGCCAAATGGCGTTCGGCAACACTTAAGCGCGGCTTAATGATTAAGACACTTTGGTCGGTCCGTTGGCGAGCAAGTGGCGCCGAAATCGAAGATGCTTGGGGTGTCTATGGTTTCATCGCACCGTGATTACCCGATTCCCGTTTTCACCCAAATCCCAGCCGCCAACCTTTCACTCTGCCGTTGCGTACCAAAGGCTGGTCAGCGCGATAATCACCGCCTATTAAGACTGGTACTACGGGGGTGGTGTAGGAGCCTATGGCAGATCAGACGGACGATGAGCTGACGCCCGGTGCGGGCCGGCCTAAAATATTCCTCAGCTATACACGCGCCGAAATTGCAGAAGCGCGTAAGATCATCACGCTGCTGGAACAGGCAGGTATGGAGGTCTGGTGGGATGGGCTGCTCGAAGGCGGTGTCGCCTATTTGCCCACTACCGAGGCCGCGCTTGAAGGTGCGGACTGCGTCGTAGTTCTGTGGTCAAAACTCAGCGTCGAATCAAACTGGGTGCGCGATGAAGCGCAAAGTGGCCGGGAACGCGGCTGTCTTGTGCCGCTTTCACTTGATGGGACGATGGCACCGTTGGGTTTCCGCCAAATTCAGATCATCGATATCAGCGGTTGGAACGGCGATCCCAAGGCGAGTGAAGCAAGGCGCATTGTCGCGGCTGTCCATAGTCAAACGGCGGGCCAAACGGCGGGCCAAACGGGAAGTCAACCGGCTGTCACCACCCCTGAAATGAGGGCAGCGGCGCCAACACCTAGGGGCATCTCGCGCCGGGCTCTGGCAATAGGCGGGCTGGGTCTTGTCGGCGGCTCTGTCGCGCTTGGCGCTTGGCAGTGGGGCCTTTTCACCTCCGGCGGCACGGTGACGGAATCGATGGCGGTCCTGCCTTTCGCCAATCTCACGGGAGATGACGAGCAATCATGGTTTTCTGATGGACTGTCGAATGAACTGCGCCAAGTGCTCGCCCGCAACCCTAGACTGCGTGTTTCTGCACCGACATCATCGTCAGCGCTTGCCGGGGAGGACGATTTCGAAATTGGCCGTGCGCTCAATGTTCGCAACATTTTGCGCGGCAGTGTTCAGCGGGTCGAAAATACGGTTCGCATCGTTCCTGAACTTATTCGTGTAGCCGACGGTCTGGTCCTGTGGGGTTCCAGCTATGACCGGGAATTCTCAGACATTCTCGCGGTTCAGTCAGAGATTGCACGGACGGTTGCGCTTGAATTGGTTGCAGCGGTAGGCGGCGAACAAGAGATCGGCGGAACACAAGATGTGCGCGCTTACGAAGCCTTTTTGCGCGGAAACGCTCTGTACGACCTTTCGGCTGGTCTGGAGAGCAGCAGAGCCGCTTTGATGCAATTTGACGCCGCGATTGAGCTGGATCCCAATTTTGCTGCGGCCCATGCGATGCGATCAACCATGCTGGCGGAGATTGGTGGCGCAACGTCAGACGCTGCAGAGGTCGGCGCTTTGTACAGTCAGTCAATCGCGGCGGCGCGCAAAGCAATTGAATTGGAGCCCGATCTTTCGCGAGCTCATCTTGCGCTTGGCTATGCATTGATAAATGGCAATTTTGACCCAGCAGCAGCTTATCCATCTTATAAGAGGGCGCAGGAACTCGCGCCGGGTGATGCCGATACGCAGCGAGCCGTTGCCAGTTTTTACAATTACGGTGATCAGCAAGCCTTAGCGCTGGATATGATCGACAATGTGCTTGAACTCGATCCACTCAATGCTCGCGCTTTCAGGACGGCGGGGTTCATTACGTTGTTTGCGCGCGATTACCCCATGACCATTGATCGCATGAACAGAGCGCTGGAGCTCAACCCTCAAATTGTAAGTGCGCATTATGGAATTGCAAATGCGCTTTTGATGCAAAAGGACTTTGCTGGATCGCAGCAAGCGTTTGCTGCCGAACCGGCTGCGCTCCTTGCCCAGACCGGGCTGGCGATTACGCAGTTTAAACTCGGCGAAGAAGCCGCCGCGCGTTCGGCATTCTCTTCAATGGTTGCAGAATATGGCGATGCCAGCCTCTATCAGCAGGTGCAGGTTCACGCACAATGGAATGAAACGGACAGAGCGCTGGAAGTCTTGGAGCGGGCTTTCGCAAAAAAGGATCCAGGCGCGCTTTTGACTCGCAACGATCCCTTGCTCGACCCGATCCGTTCAGATCCGGATTTTGATCGATTGCTTTTGCCGCTGCCGTCATGATAGCTCGGCTTGGGTCTTTACTTTAACGAAGGGGTAGAAACATGAGAATGACAATAAGCGGCCTATTTGTTGGCACGGCGGCTCTGGCGCTTGCAGCATGCGGCGGCGGCGGAGCGCCCGCTGCCGAAGAAGCAGCGGAAGAAACCAGCGCAGAGGTTGTTCCTGTAGAACCAATGGCAGAAGAAACACCTGAGCCGGCCACGGATGATGGTGAAGTTCCTCTGGACGGCACAGGCACGCCCATTGGTCCGAGCATCACGGAAACCGAAGAATAAAATTCAGTCAAAAATGCTGCGCTGGCTCGATCAATTTGCGGCCGAGCCAGCCAGCATTTCAGATACGGATTGGAATTACCGGCGCCGGTTGATGATGCTATTTATCCAGCCTCGAACGGCTCCCACGCGGGTGTAGCGGCTGACTTCTCCGGCCGTGCCGCAGCCTCGGCCCGCGCTGACCACTCCGATCACGCGGGGGATTCTATCTGCATCTCGGTAGGTAATCAGCGGACCACCGCTGTCGCCTTTGCAAGCTTGTTCTCCATTGGGTCCGCCTGCACATAGGGCGGCAGAGCCATAGCCGGTGATGCGTTCGCATTCCTCTTCCGAAGACAACAGCAACAGCACTCCGCGAAGCTCATCTGTCGTGCTGCTGCGCGCGACTTCGGTCCAGCCCCAACCATAGGCATAGACGGTTTGGCCGGCTTCGGCGGGTCGCCTTTCAACTGGTCTGTTGTCGAGCGCAATGCGGGCAATGGAATTGGTTTCATCCCCTTTCACACCAGCGCGAGGATCATACCTCAACAAAGCAATGTCGTAGGCATAATTTGTTGGATTGAACTGCGGGTGATTGAAAACCTGCACAATGGGGTAGCTGATACCTTCACTTCTGCGCGGATTGTGTACGCCCAAACGGATTCGGTAGTTTCCGGGCCTGACGGGTGAAGGTTCATTTTTCAGACAATGTGCGGCGGTCAGGATCCAACCTTCGCGGATCAGGGAGCCGCCGCAAAAAACCCGTTCGGCCTCTGATAAGCTCTGACCCGATGGCAGCACCTTGGGTCGCCACAACAACGCCTGCCAAGGGGCCTGACCCGGTCGCAATGGATAACCGCCTATGCTATATACAACGGGCTTGCAGATCTTGTCTGAATACTGCTTGCCCCGGAACATCAGGTTGCTTGTTGCGCAGGCGTCAGCGAACAATTGGGCACTCGCTTCTGCACGAGTGCGCTGGATATCCTCTTCCTCTTCCGGATTGGTGGGCGGGGTATAATTGCTGCCTGCCAAAGCGAGCGGGGCCTCACCTTCTGACCAAAACAATTGTTCAAGAAACGTGCAGGAATTGATGTGCCCTTTTTCGCAGGTCGTCTCCAACAGCGACAAGGCACGGGGCCGATCCTGCGTTACGCGGTTCCCTGACGCCAATTCGCGAGCAAGCAGCTCGCAAGCGTCAAAATAGTCTCCGCCGCAGCTTTGGTCCAAATATACCAGCGCTTGATTGGGCCCCTCGTAGAACTGGCCGCCAGTATCACCAAAGATCAGGATCGCGACCGTATAGCATGAACCAGCGTCACCAAAATTGCAGGCGGTTTGAAAATATTCCTTTCCCTTGGGAAAGTCAGCAAGTGCCCAGCCCGGAAACGTATAAACTTTCCCAAGGTCACTGCAGACGGCCACATCGCCGCTCTCACACTTTTGCGCAAGCGCCGGCTCTGTTTCCAGCACTTGGGATCGCCGGCAAAAGCCAAGAGGCGCCAGTTCGCAAGCTCGCCTGTAAAGCTGGTGACCGTATTCGGGATCATATGGGGTTCCATCACCAAGCAAGGCCATATCGGCAAGCGCAACGCAGTTCAGTACATCCTCAGCCGCACATGAATACGCGAGCGTTTCTGCTCTAGGCGGCAGAGCTGCTCCGACTATCTGTGCTGAGAGAAGAACGTTGCAAGACGCGTTGTGAAGAGCGCTGCATTCGCGAACAAGCAGCGACACCCCCTCGCTAAGCTCTTCGATGCTCCGATCTTCTGCGATCAGGTTTTGCGCCAAATTGCGGCACGCTTCGCCTTCGCCCAATCCGCAGGTCTCCCGCCAGAGCGCTTCGGCGCTCTGCTGGTCTTGCGCAATCCCAAACCCCTCATCCAAAGCCAAACCAAGCTCATTGCACCCCTTCAATTGGCGGAGTGTGCAGGCTCTTTCAAAAGCGAACGCTGCATCGCGGGGCCCTTGGTCATCTTCAGCTACGCGGTTAAGCAAGCCCCACCGATAGCAACTTTCCGCATGGTCAACGGCGCACCCTTCGCCAAACAAGATTGCCGCGATGGGACGATTTTGCGGCGTTCCAATACCCATCTGATAGGCATCGCCCAGATCAAAGCAGGCGGAAACGCTGCCGTCATCACAGCCTAGCGTAAAGGTGCGAAATGCAGCGTCTTCTTGGTTGCGCTGTTCAATCGATTTTTCCGTCGAAGCTTTGGGTGTGCCATAGCTGCTATCCGAGCTTGCATAAGTCCGATGTTCAGGTTGCTGCGCGTCCGCTTCTTGCGCCGAAACCGCAGAAGGCCCCATTACCAGCGAAAGCACCAAGGCAGCGCGCGCAGCCTTTTGAAATATTCCCATCAGACTTCCCCATAAGCACAATCAAGAACTTGCCTCACCCACAGTTCAAGTGTCAAGCGATGGGCAAGGTGGTGTGATTGGGAAGGTGACTCTTGTGCGCAGCCATTTCACGTGATTAAGAGTGATGTAGCGCCCGATCCATCTGGTGCGCATTACACGGGGGCTTAAAACAACGCGAAGATGAGCCCACAATCGTTCGTCAAATGGCAGCCGCACCTATCGCTCGGCATTACTGGCCACCGCGAAAGCAACGCTGCCTTTGCGGCCAATCAGCGCGCAGTTGCGCGGGCGCTCGCAGAGCTATTCGAATTAATCGAGACGATGCGTGCCGAAGTCGGATCAGAACAACGCAATGTGCGATTGCACAGCCTGCTCGCAAACGGTGCCGACCAAATCGCAGCCGATCTGGCGCTCAAGAACAACTGGCAGTTGATCGCACCCCTGCCGTTTGGTTCTGACCTGAACCTCGCTATCAATTCTGAGGTGAAAACACCGTCAGATTTCAAGGCCCTAACAAGCGGCGTTCCGACCGCAGATCCATCTGTGGACGCGCGAGCTTCCGCAATCAGACAGCTCGAACAGGCAGCCCAGACTTTTGAAATTGCCGACCGCGATGATGAGATATCTGCGCTGTTCGAAGCCTCGCTGGTTGATCAGGCGGCCCGTGGCCAAGCGCAACGCTTCGATGCGTTGGTTTCGGAAAACGTCGCGCATGCCGGGCGGATTATGATCGAAAGAAGCGATTTATTGATTGCTGTTTGGGATGGGCAATCAACTGAGTTTGCGGGCGGCACAGGGCACACGATTGTCGCGGCGTTAGATCAAGGAACCCCTGTTCTGATTTTGAACCCCGCAGATGCCAACAATTGGTCGATCGTAACGCGGCCAGAGGAATTGGGGCACTGGAGCGATCCCAAGGATCAGACTCGACATAGAGAACGACTGCGTGCGCTTATATCGGTGGCGATAGCGCCCATAGATGATCAATTGAAGAGCATTGAGAAAGAAGCGTGGCGCCCCAAAAGTGGTTTTGGCTTTGGGCTCTATCGCAGAATAGAAGCGGTATTTGGGGGCCGGACAACACGCTCTGGCACGACAAAGTCAGTTTATGAGTCGCCAGAAGAGATTGCCAAGGGTAGTTCGGCGGCGGTCCTTGGGGCAGCAGATAGTGCTTTGACTGCCAATGACCCGCTGCGTGGCAGTTTACACGATCAGCTGATCCCGCTTTTTGCGTGGGCGGATGGCGTATCAAGCCGCCTCTCCGATGCCTACCGCAGCGGAATGTCGGTTAACTTCGTGCTTTCTGCTTTCGCGATTATCATTGGGATCGCTTACCTCCCGTTGGGGCTGGCCGATCACAAATGGATATTCGCTTCTGCCGAATTGATCCTGCTATCGGGCATATTGCTGATAACTTTTGCCGGTTCGAAACGCGCGTGGCATCGCCGGTGGTTCGAAACGCGGCGGCTCGCCGAATATCTGCGTTTTGCCCCTGCTTTGTTGCTAATGGGGGTTGCCCGATCGGGCGGGCGTTGGCCGCGCGGCGAGACACGCGAATGGCCTGAACTTTTCTGCCGGGATGCTCTGCGCGATGCAGGGCTGCCAACTGGCAAGATAGATCAAAGTTATCTCAGGACTGTTTTGGCCGACGTGGTCGTGCCGCATATCGAAGGCCAGCGCAGCTATCATGAGGCAAAAGCGCAGCAGCTCAAGAAAGTCCATCATCGGCTCGACAAGTCAGCTGAGGCTTGCTTTCTTGCCGCGGTTGTCTCGGTTTCGATCTATTTGCTGCTAGAACTTGGCGCCGCCCTTACGCTGTTACCGGCTGCTTGGCCCTATGCCGCATCAAAAGCTTTCACCTTTATGGGCGTCGCGTTTCCCACTCTTGGTGCAAACCTTGCGGGCATCCGATATTTTGGCGATTTTGAGCGATTTTCGGCAATATCCTCCGTTACCGCTAGCAAACTACGCGCAGTCGAAACGCGAATGGGCCTGCTTCTATCGGGAGATCCGAAGCGGCTGACATATGGTTCGGCGACCGAAATGGTGCGTCTGGTGGACGAAATCGTCGTCGATGAAATCGAGATGTGGCAGTCGGTGTTTGGCGCTAAGCATCTTGCTCTGCCCGCATAGCCCGGCTCTGCGATGAGCGAATTGTTGGCCTAGATTGAGCTCAACGCCTACGCTGGGGATCAACAATTGAGGGGTGATGATATGAGTTCCGCAGGAAACGATGCCTCTCAAACACTCCAAGGTGACGACTGGGCCGGCGAGATGGGCGACAGATGGCTCCTAAATCTCGACCGTCTTGAAAGCATGATTGAGCCTATCGGCGCAGCATTACTGGAACGTGCAGCATTCAAACCGGGTGATCGGGTGTTGGATATCGGATCGGGAGGCGGGGCGACGACGCGAGCAATTTCCGCTGCGGTAGCGCCTGGGGGAGAGGCAGTGGGGGTCGACATCGCACCGATGCTCGTAGCGGAGGCAAAGCGGCGGTCGAAATCCGAAGGCTGCCGAAATGCCCGGTTCGTTTGTGCCGATGCTGGAACCGTAATGCTGGATGATACGCCATTCGGGAAGCTATTTTCCCGCTTCGGTTCTATGTTCTTCGAAGATCCGATTGCGTCCTTTTCCAACCTTCATGCGATGCTCTACGAGGGCGCTCGGATAGACCTCGCGGTATGGGGCCCGCCACGTGAGAACCCGTGGATGATGGATATGATGGGCATCGTACGGCAGTATGTCGAAGTGCCACCCGCCGAGCCTCGTGCACCCGGTCCGTTCGCGCTTGCGGATCTGAACTACCTGCACGAAATATTAGCTGGTGGAGGCTTCGGCAAAGTCGACATCATGCCATATGAAAGTGAGCTTTCGATAGCAGGTCCGGGCGCCACGCCTGAAGAGGCGGTCCGGTTTGTGCTCTCGTCGATGGGAGTGGGGCGCATTCTTGCAGAACAGGATGACAGTGTTCGTGAACTTGCGACCGCTGATCTACTGGCTTTATTCGACCAGTGCTTTTCTCCTGATAAAGGGGTGATGATGCGCTGCAAGGTTTGGCTGGTGTCCGCCAACGCATGATGGTTACTGTCGATTAGGTTGCAAACAAAGCTCAGGTATTCCGCGGAGACGATCAGCGCGAGGCAGCGGTCACTGATCATCGCGACCTTGCCGAAACAGGACTTGTGTGATGGTTCCATCTCGACAACGTTCAGCGCTTCAACCAGTGTCTGAATTATGAAGTCCTCGCCACATGCACACACGCCGGCTTGGCCGATCTTGGCATGGCTGACCGTGTTGGTGACGGGGGTTGCTGCACCCGCGCTTGCTATGATGTTGCTTTTGGGTTCACGTGCTCCCGCGCCGCTAGCGTCGATCAGCGGCCCTATATTGGCGGTAGGTCTGATGGGTGCCGGGATGATCGCATCGGCCGCTTCGGGGCGGCTATGGATCGGTATCCTTCTTGCTTTAGTGAGCGGGGCTGGCCTCATATTCTTCGCGCGTGCGCTGGGCATGCCACCGCTACCGCACCCACTTTTAACCGGATTGGTCTTTATCATCGCCAGCATCAGCTTCGCGGCGCGTGGCACACTGTTTGCTCGCTCCGCGGCTGATAGGGGCTGGTGGATCGCAATCTTCGTGGTCGCTGGCGAGGCTGCTATCCTCGCAACTGCCTCCGCCTTGCCGGGCGCGTTGCCGGATTGGCTATTGGTCCTGTTGCCCGCACAATGGGCGAGCGTGGCGATCCAGACGGCGCTCACCGGCACCGACACGCTTGCGGCAAGCTGGGAATTGATTGCCCTCGCGGGCACCGCAGCGGCCACGCTGATGGTGGCATCGCTGTGGCCAAGCCGCTGGCCTTACTTGCTGATGTTCACAGCGTGGCTCTGCCTCTCTGCGCTCGTCTGGCACAGTCCCGGCGCGCCGACCCGAGATTTCGATAGGGTATCGGGGCCTGTTGATCCTTAAACTTGCAAGAGGACGACGTGTGGAACCGACGCGATCATCCCCTTCAAGAAAACAAATAAGGAGGGTTTGAGGGCTGCGATGTCCGTTAGTGCGGACTACGGCCGAATACAGGCCTCTTCATCAAGACCTCGCTGTATTTCTTAAGTCACCAAGGCCTTGAAGCAGTTTCAGGGAGCACATGTTCGGGCAAACACGCGTCATCGTTCTCGTCTCAGTCATCGCACCGTTCGGATTGACATTAGAGAAATTAATTTGGGTCAACGGAAGTCGCGGACCGCTTTCTTATGGGTGTGGTGATGCGGGAGGGATATCTACTGCGCAGAACCGCTTTGAGATTCGCATCGCGGGTTTAGGTTCTGCAAAGGGTCGCGCGCATTATGTCACTTGAGTGGCAACTGGACGATTCCGCCGAAGAAGCGGTGTCGCATCATTACGAAAATGTAAATCCGAGGAAGGTCTTCTTGCTCGCGCTGGCAGCGGCGTTGGTGACCGTAGCAATCGGATATTTTGCCCTGCAGGTCATACTGGCCCTTATAGCCTCAGGAGTTATCCCCTCACCGCCTGCCCTGAGCCAATATGTTTCTTGATCGGCTAGCCCTGGATCGCGCGGCGAATGGGGCGCATTCTCACCCGAACAAGGATAGGGCGATCGCAGCCTGGCCGGTGAAAAGGCCAATGAGAATCGCGAAATCAATTCCGCGTTCAATCATTTGGCCTTTCACACATATTCTCCCTAGTCGCTCGGACCTATTTGCCCCTTCGAAATTGCGGCCGCCTTTCAAAGTGTGCTTTAAATTTGGTTTATTTCCCGGTGGGTTGGCTGGTTTTCGCTTTGAGTAGCGTCGTTCAGGATGGTTCGCCCGGGGCTGCCCCCTCGGGACGATCCAGTCCTTATGCTGGCGTCTCCCAACAGCAACCATTTGGATTACGCCGTGGGAGTTCGTACTGGCGCAAGCGTGCAATTATCCGAAATGTGATCTTCGCTGGCTCGATGTTTTTCGGGGTAGCATGGCTGCTCTTCAGCATCTGGCTATCGCTGCCTTGGCTGGTCGATCTCGGCAATCTTTCGAACCCGGTTTTGGCCTTCGTGGTGCTCACCTTCATTGCCTACGTTCCCGGCTTCATGAACGCATTCTTGCTGGCGAGCCTGGCCTTGCGGCCCACGTCGCTCAAACAGGAGCCTGACGCGTGGCCAGCGATTTCAATTCTGGTCGCCGCCTATCAGGAAGAGTCCTTGATCGCAGACACGCTGAGAAATCTGAGTGCGCTTGATTACCCGGGGCTGCTGGAGATCATCGTTATCGATGACGGATCCAAGGACGCGACTTTCGTCAATGCCGAGGCATGCGGCCAGTATTTCCCCAGCTCCGCGAACTTCCGACTGAAGGTGGAAAGGATGCCGAAGAATGGAGGGAAGGCACTTGCCCTCAATCATGGGTTGGAAATCTCAGCACATGAACTGATCGTCACGATTGATGCCGATACGCTGCTTGAAGCCGGCAGCTTGCGGTCATTGGTGTCGCACCTTTATGCAAGCCCACCGCAAACCGCCGCAATCGCCGGCGCCATCCTGCTCGCCAACCCCAAAGAGAGCTGGATAACTCGGGCCCAGCAGTGGGATTATTTCCACGGTATCGCCGCCGTCAAACGGATGCAGGGCAATTACAATGGCACGTTGGTGGCGCAGGGCGCTTTCTCGCTCTACCGGCGCAGCGCTCTTGTCCAAGTGGGCGGCTGGCCGGACACTGTGGGCGAAGACATCGTCCTTACCTGGTCGCTGCTTCGCCGGAATTACATCGTCAGGCACGCTGAAGACGCTGTGGCGTGGACCCATGCGCCAACAACTTTCGGCGAACTTTCGAAGCAGAGGAAACGTTGGGCGCGCGGGATGATCGAGGCGCTCGCCATCCATATGCGCTTGCTCGGCAAACGCAGGTTGTCGACGATGTTTATCTATTGGAACCTGCTGTTCATCAGCATCGATCTTGCATTCACCTTTGCATTCATTCCAGGCCTGCTGCTGGCTGCGTTCGGCATCTTCTGGTTGGCGGGGCCAATTACCCTGCTAGTGCTCCCACTCGCCGCGCTGTGGAATATCCTGATCTTCCGCATCCAAATGCGCACGCTCCGGCAGAACAACATCAAGATGGAAAAAAGCTGGTGGGGCTTTGTCCTGTTCGTCTTCCTCTATCCGTTTCTGATGCAGCCGGTGTCAGTGTGGGGTTATTTCGCGGAACTCTTCGGAAGGAAAAAGGAATGGAGTTAGCCTTGCATTTGCGCTCGGGGTTCTTTGCACTGGCCCTCGCGCTTCCATCAGCCGCGTTGTCGCAGGATATTCAGTCCAGCCCCGCACTTGGCGGCGAAGTGTTCGTTTCGACCGACAGCGACGACACAACGATTGTGAGGACTGCGGTCGACTTCGACCTTCGCAATGCGGGCCAAGCAAACCGGTTAGGCATCCGCCTCGAACACGCATGGTATGAACTTCGCGGCCAGCCAACTGAAGAGCGTGATCGGATATTCGTCCAGATTGCTGACCGGGCGCAGGGCTGGAACTGGGCAGCCCGGGTCGGCACTGATGGATCCAGTATAATTGGTTCGATTTCCGCGAATGACAATGCGCGCTTCCGCAAAGAGATATTCGTCGAGCGCGATGTTGTCGAAACGCCGATCGGACTTGATCGTGGCATTTATTCGACATTCGCCGGCGCGGCGATCGACCTGCCAGTCGATGACCGCAACATTTTTACAGCGCTGGTTGGGGCGCAGGAATTTACAGGCGACAATTGGCGGCTCCACCTGCGCGGGAATTATGTACATGTCGTCGATCCTGAATTGGGTTTGTCAGCGCAAATCCGCGCGCTTTATTCCCGTAACAGCGTGCCGAGAGAATTCGATTACTATTCGCCGCGGTATTTCGCGCAGGTGTTGCCGGTTGTCCAGATCCGCAGGTTTGTTGATGGATGGCAGTTGCTGGCAGCTGGCGGAATCGGAATCCAGCAAGACTCGGAGACAGATTGGCGGCAAGCCAATTTTGCCCAGCTTCGCATCACCAGTCCAGAGCGTGGGCAATGGTCAGTTTCTGGGGAAGCGATATTCTCGCAAACACCCGGAAGCAGCGCTGTGATCGGGCCGGGTTACGATTATTTTCAATCACGGCTCTTGATCAGCCGGAGGTTTTGAGGGTGGAGCGCAAAGCAGTACGCCGGGTGCAATCAGTCTAATCGCAACTGAGCCGACAGCAGGCCGAAAGGTTTGAGAGTCACAATTGCGATACGCACCAATGTAGATCGATCACCAAATAATGCTCCCGCTTTAGCCGCGAAGCATTATTGATCCTCGATCAAATCATGGATGAATTTCAGCTTCCTAGAAACGTCCTGTGACAAGGCGAAGGGGTAGTAATCACTGTTCCCGATGGACCTATTCATCGCGTTCATTGCAACAGTAATCGGGATCCAATGGGCCATTAGCTGTTCGTAGTCGGACACATGGTACGGGTCGACCAGCTGCACCAGCTGCGGTGCACCAACCTGTAAGGGTTGGGGATTCAAACCGTAGGCGTAAGCCGTTTCAAGCCCGCCGACCATGTGGAAATAATGCGCCCACGTTTCAGCAAAATCCTCCCATGGATGCGCGCTTGCATAGGTGCTGACGTAGGATTTTTGCCAATCCTTTGCGGGCCCATTAGCGTAATAGGTTTTCAGCGAGTCCGAATAATCGCGGCGCTCGTCCCCAAAGCAATCGCGAAATCTATCGATCATCCCTTCACGGTCGACCAATTGATCCCAGTAATAGTGCCCCACTTCATGCCTGAAGTGGCCAATGAGAGTGCGGTAGGGTTCGCCCATCGCTGTCCGGTTTTTTTCGCGGATAGCATCATCAGCTTCGGAAATGTTGATGGTTATCAGGCCATTGTCATGGCCCGTCATTATCCGCTTGGACTTCCCATCAGGAAGAGATTCATCACCCAGCAATTCGAAACGCAGTGCCCCTTCGGCCAGAACGACTTCATTTGCCAGCGGCAGGTTGAACCGGATAATCGCATAGAACAGCCTGCGCTTAGCCCGTTCCAGTCTGCGCCATTGCAGCTTCTTCACCGGATCAGAGACATTGGGTATCCGAACCGTGTGCGAGCAGCTTTGGCACAGCTTCGATCTGCTTCCGGGTTCGCACAGCCAGTTGCACCCAATAAGATCGCGGTTTTCACATGGCGCGTAGACTGCCTGCCCTGGAGCTGTCTGAGCCTGGGCATCCGGCATAGCCAGCATCTGATCTGTGGAAGGCAGATATCCCAGCGCCGATGAACAAGTTACGCATTTGCTATTGTTGAAGTGAACTTGATTCCCAACCGGGACACAGAAATCTGCGCAATTCGACGTGACCTTCTAAAGGGATTAATTATCTCCAGCCGGAAGAATTCCGCACTGGGTTGGTAGGATAGAGTGCGGCTACTGCTGAACGTGCAACTGGACAGTCATCGCTTCGGTGGAAGGACCGTATCGCATTCCCGACACGGGTGACGCATCGCTATAATCCAGCCCGGTTGCGACCCGGACATAGCGATCATCTGGCGAATAGCCATTGGATACGTCAAACCCGATCCAGCCGAGCCCTTCCATATGCGCCTCTGCCCACGCGTGCGTGGCGTCCTGATCTTCGCGATCATTCATGAGCAGATATCCCGAAACATACCGGGCCGGATGCCCAAGCAAGCGCATCGCCGCCAAAAACACATGGGCGTGGTCTTGGCATACACCTGCACCAGATTGAAGCGCTTGTTCCGCGGTAGTCTCCGCATTCGTGCGCCCAATTTCATAAGGCATGCGCTTGATGATAAGCGCAGACAATGCATGGCCGCGGGCGATGTCACCTTCAAACTCGGAACCCAGCTCTTTTACCAGCGCACGCACCTGTTCGCCCGGCCGTGTTAATGGGGTCGGCTGAAGAAATGCACCAAGCGGCATAAAGCCGCGATGCAGGCCGATAACGCCGGAAGTTTCCGCGACGTCGATTTCACCAGAACAACGAATGATGATCTTATCATGGCCTGGTATCAGACTGACGAGATCCACGACATTGGCATGATGATCGGAGAAGGACAATTCCTTCTTCCCGCCTTCAATGTCGATATTCCAGCGCACAACTTTCTGACCATCGCGCTCCTTCGGCGTTAGACGCAACTGTTGGAGGCCGTAATCCACGGGCGCATCATATTCGTAGGTCGTTGTGTGTTTGATGGTCAATAACATGCTTTTCCCTAAAATCTGTAATCGGCCTGAATTTGCAAGGCGAGCCGGGAATTGTCCTGAAGGAAGCGCTGGATAAACTGGTGCAGCCCTTCTTCGAATATCCGATCAATGTCATTATCAGCCACCGATGCGGTGATGCCGCGGACCAGCTCATGCGATTGTTCTTCTGACCCGTACCGCTTGGCAATTCGGTCCAGATGGTCTCCCATGGTCGTGTAACAGAAT
>CAWBJN010000021.1:0-41762 GCA_963789155.1 uncultured Alphaproteobacteria bacterium
GCGCACTTCAATCAGCCAAATCTCAGGATGCGTGAAAAGCCGCACCGGTAGCAGGCTGGTGCCCATCCCTGCGCTGGTCACCAAAGTCTTGCCGTGCAGCTCGCTCACCCCGCAGGCGTAGGTTTCGCCGTAATCGGACATGGTTGCGGGTGATCCGCCCCATGGATAGGCAATCTGCCCGCAATGCGTGTGCCCCGCGACGACGAGGTCGGCTCTGACGGGGACCGAAGGAAAGATATCGGGGCTGTGTGAAAGCCACAGATGGACGCCTGACAGCGGCGCGATGGCGGCGGCGGTCGCTTCCATATCGGCTCTGCCTGTGGAATCATCATCAACCCCGGCAACTGCGAACGGTCCCATCTGCGCGGCTTCGTTGACGAGCATGGTGATTTGGCTGTGGCGGGCGAGCTGTGCCTCCAATTCCGGCCAGCCGAACCAGTGATCGTGATTGCCCGGCACAACCACGACGCCGTATCTCGCCCGCAGTCTGCCCAACGGCGTCACAATTTCCTGTGCGGTATAGACTTTAGTCGCGGCGCGCTTTTCGCTCACCAGATCGCCCGTGATCGCCACCAGGTCCGGCTCTAAAGCGTTCACCTGCTCTACAATCCGCTCCAGCCGCGATGGAGGCATGTCGGGGCCAGCGACGTGAATGTCGGTTAGGAAAGCGATCGTAACGGGACCGGAGCCCGCGGGCAGAGCATCGCTCTCTATCACCAGCCGCTTCACCACGGGATCGCGCATCGTGTCGTGCCACGCCTTCACCAGCACAGCGATCCCTCCAATCAGCAGACACGCGAGCGCAGCGCGAACCCAGCGGTTTTTCAATATTGCGAACATCCACCCCGTCTCACCCGAGTGCAAGCGCGGACGCAAGCGGTGGTTTCCGCAAATCTGCGCACAATTTGTGTGGTCTATTCCTCTTGGCAGCACCGCGCTGCCCGGATAGAGGCGTCTCCAGCCCAATTCCTGCCGGAGAGACTCCCCACCATGGCCCTTCCTGAAATCAAGCGTGTGCTTCTCAAATTGTCGGGCGAGGTTCTGATGGGGGAACAGGAATACGGGATAGACCCGGTCTATGTCGCGCGGCTCGCGGAGGAAGTGAAGGCGGCCAAAGACAGCGGCATCGAAGTGTGTCTGGTGATCGGGGGCGGCAATATTTTTCGCGGGATCAGCGCGGCGGCCAAGGGGCTGGACCGCACGACCGGCGATTATATGGGTATGCTGGCAACCGTGATGAATGCGCTGGCGATGCAAAATGCACTGGAGCAATTGGGCGTTCAGACACGCGTCCAATCTGCAATCCCGATGAGCAGCGTGTGCGAGCCTTACATTCGCCGCCGTGCAGAACGCCACCTTCAAAAGGGGCGTATTGTGATTTTCGCCGCAGGAACCGGCAATCCGTTCTTCACCACCGATACCGGCGCAGCTCTTCGCGCAGCAGAGATGAATTGCGACGCTTTGCTAAAAGGCACCAGCGTCGATGGGGTCTATGACAGCGATCCTAAGCATAATCCGCAAGCAACCCGGTTTGAAACCATTTCCTATGACCACGTTCTTTCGCAAAACCTGAAGGTCATGGATGCAACCGCCGTGGCACTTTGCCGAGAGAACCACATTCCGATAGTGGTGTTCTCGATCCGCGAAAAAGGCAATGTTGCCACCGTCCTTTCGGGCGAAGGCACACAGACAATAGTACAGAAGGACAGCTGATCCATGCCGCAATATGACAAGGCAGATATCGAACGGCGCATGACCGGCGCCGTAGAATCTCTCAAGAGCGATCTTTCGGGCTTGCGCACAGGCCGTGCCAACACCGCGCTGCTCGATCCGGTTATGTGCGAGGTTTACGGCGCGATGATGCCGCTGAGCCAAGTCGCGACCGTGTCCGCGCCGGAGCCGCGAATGCTGAGCGTGCAGGTTTGGGACAAAGCAAACATCACTGCGGTGGAGAAAGGCATTGCCCACGCCAATCTGGGCCTCAACCCGATGACAGATGGCCAGACGCTGCGCTTGCCCATGCCGGACCTGACCGAGGAACGTCGCAAGGAGCTAGCGAAACTTGCCGGGCAGTATGCTGAAAAGGCCAAGATCGCGATCCGCAATGTGCGCCGCGACGCGATGGAAAGCTTAAAAGCCGACGAGAAGAAAAAAGAAATCTCTGAGGACGAGCGCAAGCGGACAGAAGACGAAGTTCAAAAACTGACCGACAAATATGTTGCTGATGCCGATGAAGCTGCGGTCAAAAAAGAACAGGAAATCATGACCCAATAAGGGTCGCGATTCAGGCTAAGGCACTAGGGGATGGGAGACCGGATGGGCGATAGCCCTGACACAGCTAATACTCGCGCCTCTGGCCGCGCGCGGCACGTCGCCATTATTATGGACGGCAACGGTCGCTGGGCGAAGAAACGCGCGTTGCCGCGTGCGATCGGGCATCAGCGCGGGGTCGAGGCCGTCCGGCGGCTGGTCCGGGGGCTGGAACCCTTAGAGCTGGATTGCCTGACGCTTTATGCTTTTAGTTCTGAGAACTGGAAGCGCTCCGAGACAGAGGTCGACGATCTTATGAATTTGATGCGCAAGTTCATCAAATCCGACCTTCCGGAATTTATCGCGAACGACGTTCAGCTGAACATTATCGGTGATTGGCGTTCGCTTGCCCCTGATATTGTTGCGATGCTTGAGGATGCTCTTGCGCAGACCGCGACTGGCAAACGCAAACTGGCAGTGGCGCTTAATTACGGCGCGCAAAATGAGATTGCGCGTGCAGCGGTCAAGGCGGCCGAGCTTGGTGATGTCACGCCTGATAGCATATCGGCTAACCTTGATACCGCGGGCCTTCCGCCGCTCGATTTGTTGATCCGCACCAGCGGAGAGATACGTCTTTCCAATTTTTTGCTGTGGCAGGCTGCCTATGCAGAAATGCTTTTTGTCGACACGCTGTGGCCAGACTTCAAACCCGAACATTTAGAGCGAGCGCTTGACGATTTTGCGCAGAGGGAGCGTCGCTATGGGGGACGATAAGCAGCATTCCAAGGTGGTGCCAGAAGCAGGGCCAAATGCTGGGTCACAAGCTGGGCCAAAAGCTAAGGAGGTCAACAAGCGCCTCGAAGAATTGACGCGCAATGCGATGGATGAAGTTGTCAAAGAACCCGGTCAAAATATCAGCGGAATGAATGATCTATTGGTGCGCTTCGTCTCTGGAGTGGCGATGCTGGGTGTATCGTTCATTGCGCTTTATCTGGGATCGTGGATCTGGATTGGCTTTGTTGTGCTGATTGCCGGGCTGATTTTGTGGGAATGGAATCTGCTGGTCGGCAAGTTTGGGGTGTCGGCTCTGTCAGAGATTGCGTGGCAGTTTGTGGGCGCGCTGTATGTGGGGGCGGCGGCACTGGCGCTGATTCAGGTGCGATTGAATTACGAGATGTGGCCTGTCATGATTGCCTTTCTCTTTCCGGTAATCGCTGTCGATGTCGGCGCATATTTCGCCGGGCGCACAGTCGGTGGTCCGCGCATAGCTCCTTCGATCAGCCCTTCCAAAACATGGGCTGGCCTTTGTGGCGGCGCTGTAATGGCCGGGTTTTTCTGTATCATAAGCGAGGTTTTTGATATTGGCCCCGGCGGCTTCGTTGTCGGCTATACTGCCGTAAGTTTGGGCAGTGCATTTGGTACGGGCGTTCTTATCGGTATCATCGCGCAAGCTGGCGACTTTTTCGAAAGCTGGATGAAACGCCGCGCCAATGTAAAGGATTCGAGCAATCTCATCCCCGGTCACGGCGGAGTTTTTGATCGTATGGATGGGTTTCTGGCGGTCTTTTTTGTGCTGTTCCTAATCGCGGTCGTCCCGGCCTATATTGGCCTTGATTGAGATGGATGTGTGATATGACCCGCACGATCTCACTTCTGGGCGCGACAGGTTCGATCGGTGCGTCAACACTCGATCTGGTCCGCCGCAATCCGCATGATTGGCAAGTGGACGCTCTTACCGCGAATTGCAGTGCGGCGGAATTGGCGAAGCTGGCGCGCGAGTTTGGCGCGCGTATCGCGGTTGTGGGCGAGGAGGGCTGCTTGGCCGAACTGCGCGAAGCTTTGGCCGGAACCGGGATTGAAACCGCTGGCGGTGCACAAGCGCTGTGCGAGGCAGCGGCGCGTCCGGTGGATATGACAGTTTCAGCAATTGTAGGATGCGCTGGCCTCGCGCCGACAATGGCTGCAGTCGAACGCGGCGGAACGGTGGCACTCGCCAACAAAGAAGCGCTGGTTTCGGCAGGAGACGTCATGACGTCTGCTGTTGCCAAACATGGCGCGACGTTGCTCCCGACGGATAGCGAACACAACGCAATTTTTCAGTGTCTCGCCGCTAACAACATCAGCGACGTCGCGCGCATTACGCTGACGGCCAGCGGTGGGCCGCTACGCACTTGGTCCAAAGAACAAATCGAGGCTGCCACACCGGAGGAAGCGGTTGCGCACCCTAATTGGTCGATGGGGGCCAAGATCAGCGTCGACAGCGCGACGATGATGAACAAAGGCCTTGAATATATTGAGGCGCATCACCTGTTTCCCGTCGGGTTGGAACGTCTGAAAATCGTAGTTCACCCACAGAGCGTCATTCATTCCATGGTCGAATTTCGTGACCGCTCCACACTGGCTCAACTTGGCCCACCCGATATGCGCGTACCGATTGCCTCGTGCCTTGCGTATCCTGATCGGATGGACACTCCCCTGCAACCTTTGGATTTGGCAGGTATTGGCGAATTGACATTCTTCGCACCAGATGAAGACCGTTTTCCCGCGACCCGCATTGCGCGTGAGGCCATTGAAGCGGGCGGGGCGGCGCCCGCGACGTTGAATGCCGCCAACGAGATAGCGGTCGAGGCATTTTTGGCCGGTCACATCGGGTTCACCCGGATCACTGCAGTGGTGGAAGAGACCTTACGGCGCTATAATGCGCCTGCACCGAGCACTCTGGAAGAAGTGCTCGCGATTGATAGCGAGGCGCGCCAATGCGCCCGCAACGCTTTGGAGAGTTCCGCCTTTGTTTGAAGCCCCCCCTTTTTGGATGTATTTTGCCGGCTTTCTGCTGGTGCTCGGCCCCTTGGTCACTGTGCATGAGCTGGGCCACTATCTTGTCGGGCGCTGGCTTGGGGTGAAGGCCGATGCGTTTTCCGTTGGCTTTGGCAAAGAGCTGATCGGGCGAACAGACAGACACGGCACTCGCTGGAAATTGTCGATGCTGCCATTGGGCGGCTATGTTCAATTTCGCGGCGATATGAACCCCGCTAGCACTCCTAATCCGGACGCAGCTATTGAAGAAGGTAGCTTTCAAAGCGCCTCGCTATGGCGGCGCAGTCTGATTGTAGCGGCTGGGCCGGTGACAAATCTGTTGCTCGCGATCGGCATTCTAGCGGGCTTATTCGCGGTTTATGGTCAGCGCGAGGCGGTCAACCCAGAGGCATCTGTGACGATCGGCGTCTTTGGCGAACAATCTGTCGCGCGCGATGCGGGGATGCAAATCGGGGACCGGATCACTGCTGTTGACGGCGTGGAAGTCGATTCTTTTGCTGAAATTGTGCGGCAAGTGGCGCTCTATCCGGGTAAGGATATCAGCATTTCGGCGGTCAGGAACGGTCAAGAGCAGACCTTTGAAATGACCACCGCGCGGGTCGTTGAGGAAGATGGCTTTGGTAACAAAAGCACCCTCGGAAAAATTGGTGTTGGCGCCCAAGAGTATGAATTTGTTCAAAAGCCCGTGCCGGTTCTCAAGCTCGTTCCGCTTGCCGTTTGGACATGTTGGGACATGCTCGACATGATGGTTACCGGGCTGAAACAGATCATTTTTGGCGAGCGTTCGATCAAAGAATTGGGCGGGCCGATCAAGATTGCGAAATACTCAGGTGAACGGCTGAGTTTGGGCCCGACCGAGTTTATCTATTTCGCCGCACTGATCTCGCTTAATTTGGCATTCATCAATTTCTTGCCAATCCCCGCACTCGATGGCGGTCACCTTGCGTTTTATGCCGCAGAAGCGATCCGCCGCAAACCGGCTGGGCCGCAGACGACGGAATGGGCGTATCGGGTCGGTATCGCGGTAGTGCTTATCTTCATGGTGGTCGTCACCGTGAACGATGTTGGATCACTGTCGGTGTTCGGCGGTTGAGAGCCTCATCTCGTTAGCTGATGCACTTGGCATTCAGTTTGACGGGGAAAGGGAACGGATAGTCAACCTTGGGTTGGGATTGTCCAGCATGGCCGCTTGATTGCGCACTGCGCATCGGGCAGAGGCGGACGAAGGAATCAGCAAGGCTGGGGAGCCTTGCATCGCGCGCTAAAGGGCAAGCGCTTTGAGTACGAGTTGGACGGGAACATTAATTCCATGAATCGAAGCAACGAAACAGGCGCAGAGCCTGTGAGTTCGAAGTGCGCTAAGGGCTTGAGTGCAACAGGCCGTCTTACGGTCGCATTGACCTGCGCCACCATGCTGGCTGGCATGCCCAGTGCTGCGCTTGCGCAGGACGAAGGCGCAGGGAACGCAACGGGGGCTGCTTCAACGCAACCTGCTCCCGCCCCATCTCCCGCACCAGCGCCAACGGCCAACATCATTCGCACGATTAGCGTTGCTGGGGCAGAGCGGCTGGAGCCGACTACGATCCTGTCATATATCCGCCTCAGGGTAGGGCAGGAGTACACGTCTGCGGGCGCTGATGAGGCATTGAAAGACCTTGGCGCGACTGAGCTGTTCTCAAACTTCTCGATCCGCAACGATGCTGGCAATGTGGTTATCACAGTCACAGAGAACCCGGTCATCAACCGCATCGTTCTAGAGGGGAATGAGCGGCTGGATGCAGACAAGATCCTGCCGGAGATTCGCCTGTCTCCCCGCCAGATTTTCACCCGCTCCAAAGTGCGCGCTGATGTTTCTCGCATCATTGAGCTTTATAAGCGTCAAGGCCGTTTTGCTGCCACGGTAGAACCGAAAATGGTTCAATTGCCGCAAAACCGTGTGGATGTCGTTTTCGAGATCGTTGAAGGACCCAAATCCAAGGTCCGCCAGATTAACATTATCGGCAACGAAATCTTCTCTGACAACGACTTGCGCGGCGAGATGGTGACGAAACAGTCGCGTTTCTTCCGCTTCTTAAGCTCCAACACCAGCTATGATCCTGATCGTCTCGCCTTCGATCAACAAAAGCTGCGGCAGTTTTATCTGACCGAAGGTTATGCCGATTTCCGCGTTGTCTCCGCGGTTGCTGAACTCACCCCAGATCAACGTGATTTCATCATCACCTATGTTGTGGAAGAGGGCGAGCGCTATAGTTTCGGCGAGATTGAAGTCGAAAGCCAGTTGCGCGATTTTGATAGCGAATCTTTGCAAGCCGGGCTCGTCATGCAGGAAGGCGATTTCTATAACGCCAAGACGGTTGAGGACACGGTCGAGCAATTGACTGAACTGGCTGGCCGTTTTGGTTACGCCTTTGCTGATGTTCAGCCGCGCTTTGACCGCAACCCCGACGATTTGACGATGGGCATCACCTTCATCTTGCGTCAGGCGCCGCGCGTCTATGTTGAGCGGGTCGATATCAACGGCAACACTTTGACGCAGGATAAGGTTGTCCGCCGCGAATTCCGTCTTTCTGAAGGGGATGCTTTCAACTCGCTTGGCGTACTACGGACCACTGCACGGATTAACTCGCTTGGCTATTTCCAAGAAAACTTCGAAGTTACACAGGTGCCAGGCAGTGCGCCTGACCGGATCGTGCTCGAAGCCAATATCGAAGAACAACCCACTGGCGAATTGCAGTTTTCCGCTGGCTTCTCTTCGATCGAGCAGTTTATTCTTGCCGGCTCCATCCGCCAGCGCAATTTCCGTGGCCGCGGCCAGACCATCGGGCTCAGCCTCAACTATTCGCAATTCCAACAGTCGGCTCAAATAAGCTTCACAGAGCCGTATCTGTTCGACCGCAATATATCTGCTGGTGCGGATATTTATCGTCGCGATTTTAACAGCTTCAACTTCACCAACAACGATCGCAACACAACCTTTGAGCAGTCCACCACGGGTGGTTCACTCCGCGTCGGTGTGCCGCTCACAGAGTTTATGTCGCTGGTCGGCAGCTACACGCTCAACTATGATGAAGTGAGCCTCGCAGAGAATTTGTTCTTTTCGGACACAGACGGCGATGGCGATGTAGAGTGCGATCCTCTGCTTGCTGGCCGGTTCCTCTGCGATTCCTTGGGCAACCGATTGAGCTCTATCGTCGGGCTTAGCCTGAATTTCAACTCCTTGAACTCAGGTGTGCGGCCAACACGCGGGCGCACAATCTCGCTTAGCACTGAAGTCGCAGGCCTTGGCGGGGATGTGCGCTATGCGCGTTTCCGCGGACGAGCGCAGCAGTTCTGGAATATCGCCAACACTGGCTTCATCTTCTCGGTCACTCTCGAAGGCGGAACGATCGTACCGTTGGCTGATCGCGGCGGGCCGGATGTCGATGATATTCTTCTCACTGACCGGTTCTTCTTGGGTGAACCTCAGTTTCGCGGATTCGGAATTCGCGGGGTCGGCCCGCGTATCCTGACCCAACCTTATATTCGCGATGACAATGGCGACGTTACGACCATCACAGATCGCAATTCTATTCGTGACAATTCACTGGGTGGACGTAATTATTATCTCGGACGCGCGGAAATCGAAATTCCATTGGGCACTGGAGCTCGCGAACTGGGTCTGCGTCCATCTGTCTTCTTGGATGTTGGGGCCCTTTGGGGTGTTCAGACGCCAATTTTGCAGGACACCTTGAATGTTCATTGAGAAGGTGACTGTCGACAATGGCGATGGGACAACCAGCGTTCAAAATATTCTAACAACAAATCCGATCGCGGCTGACGGTGTGACAAATAATCCGATTGCTCCAGGGTCGATCCGCGAGGTCTTCCTCGGCGATTCTCCCAGTCCGCGTGTTACAGCCGGTATCGGCGTAAACTGGAACTCACCATTCGGTCCGTTCCGCATCGATTTCGCCCAGACGATCCGTAAGGTCGAAGGCGACGACGATAAAACACTCACGTTCAACGTAGGAACACAATTCTAATGAAACTCTCTTCGAAATTGCTCGCCACTGGCGCCGCTGCGCTGTGCGCAATGACCGCTGCCGCTCCTGCGACCGCTCAGGTAGAGGGACGCATCGCAACTGCTGACATCAGCCGCGCCATCATCGGCACGACTGCTCTTCAGACAGCCTATAGTCAGATCGGCACCACATATCAGGCGCAAATTGAACAGCGTCAGGCCAAGCAACAACAGCTCACCACGTTGCTCCAGCCATTTGACGCCAATGGCAACGGACAGCTTGATGAACCCGAATTGCCTGCGGTGCAGGCTGCTTCGAACTTTGGTCAGATCCAAACTTTGGAGCAAGAAGTTGCTGCGTTGACGAGCCAAGTGAACTCCGCTCGCGTTTACGCAGTTGAGCAAATCATTGCACAATATCCCGCCGCAGTA
Source organism: uncultured Alphaproteobacteria bacterium (assembly GCA_963789155.1). GTDB lineage: Bacteria > Pseudomonadota > Alphaproteobacteria > Sphingomonadales > Sphingomonadaceae > Erythrobacter. The sequence goes on from CAWBJN010000021.1 coordinate 9,500, forward strand.
ACAGAAGTGACGACAGCACAGCGGATCACCATGGTGCTGCGCCCTGACGCTCTTCAATTTGCGGCTGATGGTGCGGATATCACCGCATTGCTGACCACTTCGCTGAATTCCAAAGTTCCTTCGGTTGCGATCGTACCGCCAGCCGATTGGCGCCCATCACGCAATGCCGCGCAGATCTTTCAGGAAATCCAGCAGACCTTGCTCCAGGCGCAGCTGATTCAACAACAGCAGGCTGGTGCCGCAGGCGCACAGCAAGCTCCAGCGCCAACTGGCCGCTAAAAGCAAGCGAAACGGGGCAGGGCATGAGCGAGACCGACACATCTTCGGAAGCGCCGAGGGAACCAATCGTGGATTATGACATCCACAAAATCCTGAAAGCTCTGCCGCACCGTTACCCGCTGTTGCTGGTAGACCGGGTGAAGGAAATCCATTTGGGGGAACGCATTCACGCGGTGAAAGCCGTGAGCATGAATGAAGAGTTCTTCCAAGGCCACTTTCCCGGCGCACCGATTATGCCTGGTGTGCTTCAGATCGAGGCATTGGCGCAGGCTGCAGCCATTTTGGGCATCGAAACTTTGGAGATCGCAGGCACGGGCAAGCTTGTGATCTTCATGGGGATCGAATCGGCCAAATTCCGCACGCCAGTGACACCGGGATGTTTGCTCGATCTAGAGGTTGAATTTCTGCAAAAGCGCAGCCGCGTCTACAAGTTTAAAGGCAAGGCCAGCGTCGAGGGCAAAACCTCATGCGAAGCCGAATTTACAGCAATGATAGCGGATCCCCCAAAAGGGTAAGCGCGTCTTCACTTGCAAATTTCTGCGGTGCCGCTATTTGCGCCGCTTCCAGATTCTATAGCACTGCCGGTCGGTACCGGTGAAAGCTCAAAGGACAATTACGATGAAACCCGAAGGCCACCCCGAATACCACATTATCAACGTCAAGATGACTGATGGTACCGAATTTCAAACTCGTTCGACTTGGGGCAAAGAGGGTGACACGCTCGCTCTTGATATTGACCCGACAAGCCACCCAGCATGGACTGGCGGTCGTCAGCAGCTTCAAGAAGGTGGCCGCGTTGCCGCATTCAACAAGCGCTTTGGTGGGCTCAGCCTCAAAAAGTGAGCATGAATTCAAGTTTGCGTTTTTAGAAGCGCAGAATAGAGGCGGCCTTTCGAGGCCGCCTTTTTTTGCGCGCTACGGGGGCACTGGGACGAGCTTTCCATGTGCGTTCCGATTGGCGCCGGTTGGGATGAATTTAATCGGGACAGGGGATTAACCTGTCGGCGCAACTTTAGCGCCCTACCACCCCCAAGGCTTCTCCCTGTACCATTTCGTGATTATGTATTTCGCTCCCTTGCGCACCTTCATGCCGTGGTGGAGGGTGGCCGGGTTCATGGTTCCATCAGCGCGCGCGTTGTTCCAGCACAACAGCTTGCCGACCTCTGGTTGGAACGTCTTACCTATCACCTTGAAACGGGTTGCACCGCCTGCCTCCACGGCATTTAGATAGATCATGAATGTCCATGTGCGCTGGCCGCTGACCGAACAGAATTTTTCGTAATCGGGACCGCCGGGAGTGAAGTAATCGGTATGGGCCTTGAACTCTTGACCAACATCGTAACGCTGACCTTGGCACGGCTCTCCATATGCGGGGTCGATACCATTAAGCGGCGCAAATAGTGCCTCCAATTGCTTCACCGCTGGCTCATCGGTTTCGAGGTCACAGGTTTCGCTGGTGCGGAAATAGTTGTCACCATTGGCGTCCGCGATGGTGGAGGGACGGCGATCCTTATCGATCAGTGCGATCAAAGCATGACACAATGCGGGTGTGATGAAGCGCTTGCCTTGAAACAATTCGATTTTAGCATGCGGCAAGCGTTGCATATCGGCGTTTGCAGCCAGTCTTTCGCCAACAGAATCGGTCGCTGCAGTCATTTTACAGAGCTTAAGAAAAAGATTGGATCAGGCAAGGTCCGCATGGGCGCGAAACAATCTTGCGTCATGACGGCTTCGAAGCAGTTTTCACTTCCCATCTTGGGTGCTTTGTGCAACAGGCTCCCGCCCGTCAACAGCGGCCTTGACCCCTGCCGGAAGCTGCGTAAAGCGCGGCCCTTGCGCGGACTTGGCGATGGCCTCTCGATTATAGAGGGGTCATGCTGAAGCGGAATATGTGGCGACCGTAGTTCAATTGGTTAGAATGCCGGCTTGTGATGCCGGAGGTTGCGGGTTCAAGTCCCGTCGGCCGCCCCATTTTCCTCAAAAGATCGCCCCGTTGGCCTTTTGGCTATCGGGATGATTTGTCACGGTACGCGCGCAAAAATGTGAGGCACGCGAATGACTGCTTTCTGGACCGAACCCGATTTTGACGATCACGAGATGGTGCATGTGGTGCGCGATCGAAAATCGGGCCTGATGGCGATTATTGCGGTCCATTCCTCGCATCTTGGCCCCGGCGCGGGCGGTACGCGCTTTTGGCATTATCCCAATCCCAAAGACGGCTTGCGTGATGCGCTGCGCCTTTCGCGCGGCATGAGCTACAAGAATGCGATGGCCGGCCTGCCTATGGGCGGCGGTAAAGCTGTGATTTTGGCTGATGAAACGCGTACCAAAACGCCTGAGTTGCTGGCCGCGTTTGGCGATGCAGTTGAAGGGTTGGGCGGGCGATATGTCACGGCAGAAGATGTCGGCATTAGCGAAGCTGATATGGTTGCCGTGTCAAAACGCACTGCGCATGTGTCTGGCCTGCCGGTATCGGGCGCGAATGCGGCGGGCGGCGATCCTGGCCCGTTTACATCCTATGGAATATATTTGGGTATAAAAGCAGCAGTGCAGCACCGGCTCGGCACAGACAATATGGCCGGTGTGCATGTGGCGGTGCAGGGTACCGGCAGTGTCGGCGGCGGTGTCGCAAGGTTGCTCGCCAAAGACGGTGCGCGCCTGACTTTGGCGGATATTCATGCGGACGGTGTGAAGGCGCTGGCCGAAGAATTGGGCGCAGCGGTCGTGGCTCCTGACGCGATCCTAACAACCCAATGCGACGTGCTCAGCCCGAACGCTTTGGGCGCTATCCTTGATGATGACAGCATCGCTGGGCTTCAAACTCAAATCGTTGCGGGCGGCGCTAACAATCAGCTCGCCCGTGCTGCGCATGGTAAAGTCCTGTTCGAACGCGGCATTTTGTATGCGCCCGATTATGTCATCAACGCTGGCGGGATCATCTCGGTGGCAACCGAATATTTGGGACGCCGCGCTGGGACACAGAGCACAGTTAACGATGTTAATGCATTGATCGAACAAATTCCCGGACGGCTTGCGCAAATCTGGCAAGCTAGCGATGCCGGGAATACATCGCCTGATGTGGTTGCCGACCGAATGGCACAAGAGCTGATTGGCCGGGCATAGTCACACTCGCTTGACTGCGCGCTGTGCAACTTGCGCAGAATAATTCGGCAGTTGCGTCTTTTGCGCCCTTGCGAGGCGCGACAAGCCCGGTAATACGGGGCGGGGATAGAAACGTGCATATTTACGCCAATCCAAAGCGCTTTTTGTCGCTCGCCAAGTGGCTGACACCGCTCCTTTTCTGGGGCGGTCTGGTTATGTCTTTGGGCGCGGTTGCGTGGGGCCTCTTCGTGGTGCCCCAAGACCGATTGATGGGCGAGACAGTGCGTATCTTGTTTATCCATGTACCCGCCGCTTGGCTGGGTATGGGCGGATGGACAGGCATTGCGATTTCGAGCGCCGCATTGCTGATTTGGAAACACCCGCTGTCAGGTATCGCCGCGCGCGCCATTGCAGTGCCGGGCATGGTCTTTTGCGCCATTTGCCTGGCGACCGGTTCGATCTGGGGGCGTCCGACTTGGGGAACATGGTGGGAATGGGATGGGCGGCTGACCAGTATGTTGGTGCTGTTGTTTCTTTATGGCGGATACATCGCACTGGCGCAGGCCGCTGCGCGTGAGGGCGGATCGTATAAAATTGTGGCGATCTTCGGCCTGGTGGGTGCGATCAATGTGCCGATTATTAATCGCAGTGTCGTGTGGTGGAATTCTCTTCACCAACCGCCCAGCCTGACAGCGGGGAAGAGCGCAATTGATGGCGTGTTTTTATGGCCGCTGCTGGTCGCGGTTCTCGGTTTCTCGCTGCTATTCGGCGGGATCGTACTGATGCGAATGCGCGCTCTCATTGCGGAGGCGCAAGTCGAAGCGCGATTGCGTCGCCGTGCGCTGGATGATGACGCACCTGTTGCACCTACGTTGGAGACCGTCTGATGCGCGAGTCACTCGATCACTGGCCCTTTGTGATAGGAGCCTATGCGGTTGGGCTGATAGCGCTCGCTCTGTTGGCGTTGTGGAGCTATCAAACTATGCGGCGCGCAGAAAAGCGCCGCGAAGAAATCAAGCGGAGCTGAAACGCCGATGAAAGCCAAACATCAACGCATGACTCTGGTCATTCTGGCGCTAGTTGTGATCGTCGCTGCGGGCCTGATTGCGGCGTGGGCACTGCGTAGTCAGGCGAATTACTTCTACCTGCCGGAACAGATGAGTGAATCCCCCCCAGCAGTGGGCCAAGCTGTGCGTCTTGGAGGTATGGTGCAGCTCGGATCGATCGTGACGCAGCCTGACGGGATTTCCGTCAAGTTTGTCGTCACCGGCAATGAGGAAAGCACCATCCCTGTGCGTTACAGCGGTATTCTGCCCGATCTGTTCGTCGAAGGGTCTGGCGTTGTCGCAGAAGGCAGCTTGGGTGCGGATGGCGTGTTTGAAGCGACAAATTTGCTCGCTAAACATGATGAAAACTATGTGCCTCGAGAGCTTGAGGGATTGGAAGGTCATGAGGGATCGGATGAATATGCCGAAACCGTCGCGGGCCTTGATTAGAACGGACAGACGAAAACCATGATCGCTGAACTTGGACTGGCTGCTCTTTGGCTTTCGACTGCGCTTGCGGTTTTGCAAATGATATCGGGTGCGCTCGGCTTGCGGGAGGGCGGTAATTCGCAGCTCGCGATTTATGCGCGGCCTGCTGCAGTGGTTCAGGCGTTTCTGGCCACTTTGGCTTTTCTGTTGCTGCTATATGCTTTTGCCGTCACCGATTTGTCGATTAAGCTGGTTGCCACCAATTCGCATTCGGCCAAACCACTCCTTTACAAACTGACCGGAACATGGGGCAATCACGAAGGTTCCATGTTGCTGTGGGTTGGTGTGTTGGCGCTGTCTGGCGGATTGTTAGCGGGATTAGAGCGGCGGCTTCCTGAAAAAACCATGAGCGCGACGCTCGCGGTGCAGGGGTTCGTTGCGCTGGGGTTCTATTCATTCTTGCTGCTCAGCTCGAACCCGTTTGAGCGGTTGCCGGTGCCTGCGCTTGAGGGCGGCGGTCTCAATCCGCTGCTTCAGGATATCGGCCTCGCGATTCATCCGCCTACATTGTACATCGGATATGTCGGACTGTCGGTGGCGTTTAGCCTGGCGATGGGTGCGTTGATCACGCGGGAAGTGAATCCCAATTTTGCCAAGGTTCTGCGCCCGTGGGTGCTGGGGGCTTGGGTGTTCCTGACATTCGGTATCACGGCTGGGTCGTACTGGGCTTATTATGAGCTTGGTTGGGGCGGCTGGTGGTTCTGGGATCCGGTGGAGAACGCTTCGCTGATGCCATGGCTTGCTGCGACGGCATTGCTGCATTCGGTTAGCGTATTGGCGGCGCGTGACGCTTTGCGGACTTGGACAATCATGCTCGGCGTGCTGGCATTCTCGATGTCGATGCTGGGTACGTTCCTGGTGCGCTCTGGGGTGCTAACCAGCGTCCATGCTTTTGCCGTCGATCCAGAACGCGGGAGTTTTATTCTTGCGTTGCTTGGCCTGTATATTGGCGGTGCATTGGCGATCTTCGCGGTGCGGGCTGGCGGAATTTCGGAAGGGAAGCGGTTCACCGCAACCAGCCGAGAGGGCGCTTTGGTTTTCAACAATGTGATGTTGTCGGCAATCCTCGCGATCGTATTGCTGGGTACGCTTTACCCACTGCTGACTGAAGCATTTGACGTGCGGGTCAGCGTCGGTCCGCCATACTTCAATCCAGCTGGTGCGATTTTTGCGATTCCGATGTTTGTGGTGATGGCAATTGGTCCGTTGCTGCGTTGGAAGGACGATAAGCCAGCGCGTATTCAATTTGAAATGGCGATGCTTGCTTCGGTGGTTATTGCGGTGATCGCTCTGGTGGCGATCTTTGGTGATTACAGCATCCTTTCTGTGCTCGGTCTTGCACTTTCCCTAGCTCTTGCGATTGCGGCATTTCTGCCGTTGCGAGGGCGCAATATTCGCCGCGTTCCTGTGGCGACTTGGGGCATGGTCACGGCGCATTTTGGCATCGCGGTGGCGCTGTTTGGGATGGCCAGCGAAAGCGCCTTTACGAGCGAGAGGCTCGCTGCGGTTGCTCCGGGTGATAGTGTGGAAGTCGCAGGCTGGAACATCCAGATGGAGAGCGTCGACCCCGTCGCTGGCCCGAATTGGACCGCGATCGAAGCTCGGGTCTTAGCTGCTCGCGGGGATGAAGAACCCACGGTGCTAGGACCGCAATCGCGCAATTTCTGGTCTCCGCCGCAACCAACCAGTGAAAGCGCATTGATCACCCGCTGGGACGGGCAACTTTACGTCGTTATTGGCGATCAGGCGGGGACAGACGCGAACGGCAATGATCGCTGGCAATTGCGCGTCTGGTGGAAACCGTTTGTGACTTTTATCTGGTATGGCGGGATGCTTGTCGCATTTGGGGGTATCTTGTCGATGACAGGCCGTGTTCGCGTCGATCTGAAACGCCGCAAAGCGGTGGAAATGGGTGATGAACGCCGCGAAGATATGGACGCCTTGGCCGAAGGTGATGCGATTGAAGGCAAGGGCGGCACACGTGGCCCAGACAATGTGCCTCTGCCGGAACCTGCTGAATAATGCGCCCGGTCTATCTCATTCCGCTGGCGCTGTTTCTGTTCTTTGCCGGGATTGCTGGATATCAGCTGACTCAGCCCAAGATGCAAAACATCCCTTCGCAAATGATTGAGCAACCGCTGCCCGACTTCACTTTGCAGCCGGCGATTTCTGGTATGCCAGGAGCCGCTCGTGCAGACTTTGTCGGGGGTGAGCCGCGTTTGCTCAATATCTGGGCCAGTTGGTGCTTGCCTTGCATTGCGGAGGCACCGCATCTGGAGCGATTGCGCGAAGAGGGGGTTGAGATCATCGGTATCGCTGTGCGCGACCGCCCCGAAGCGGTGGCAGATTTCTTGAACCGTTATGGCAATCCTTACACAAAGATCGGGTCCGATGATATTTCTGAACTGATGCTAGAAATCGGCGCGTCGGGCGTGCCGGAAACTTACGTAATCGATGCCGCTGGCAACATTCGTTATCAGCATATCGGCGATGTGCGTGCGGACACCGTGCCGCTCCTGCTCGAGAAGCTGGAGGAAGTGCGATGATCCGGTTCTTCCTCGCCGCCCTAGCGCTATTTGCCGCACCGTTGATTGCTCAGCAAGCCTATGCACAGCAAGCAATGCCTCCTGCGCCTTACGCCTATGTCCAGCTAGAAGACCCAGCCTTAGAGGCCGAAGCAACCGAACTGATGGAGACGCTTCGCTGTCTCAAATGCCAATCGCAAAGTATCAATGACAGCGACGCACCGATGGCGGGAGACATGCGGCATCAGGTCCGTTCGCGCATTCTTGCAGGCGAAAGCCCAGCTCAAATTCGCTCTTGGCTGATCCAGCGCTACGGAGACTATGTTAGCTATGAACCTGAGGTAAGCTCGACCACGTGGCCGCTTTTTGCAATCCCGCTATTGTTGCTCTGCGTCGTGGGGCTTGTTCTGCTCAGGCGGCTTGGCAAGCGTCGCTCTGATCCTGGGGAAGTAAGCTAATGGGCGGTTGGCTCGCTGTTTTATCACTAACGCTTGTGAGCTTTGCGATTGCTGCTTTCATGCTCCGGCTGCCAAAAGAGGGGTTCGCCGTCTTTGGCGCTGTTCTGCTGCTGGGACTCGTTGGCTACGCCTGGCAGGGTTCACCCAGCCAGCCCGGCAGCCCAAAAGAACCTGACCTGGCAACTGATCAGCAATCGGGCGAGGAAATGGTCACTGCACGGCGTCAACTGTTTGATGAGGCCGTACCAAAGCCGGATTATCTTGTTCTTTCGGATGGCTTTGCTCGGCGCGGAAAGTTCGACGATGCGGCAGGTTTGCTGCGTAGCGGCTTGAACGATAATCCTGATCATCTTGAGGGGTGGCTGGCGCTTGGCATGGCGCTGACAGGGCATGCCGACGGGTTTGTAACGCCTGCGGCTTTTTACGCCTACGGCAAAGCGCGTGACATTGATCCTACCAATCCCGGCGCAGATTTCTTCCTTGGGTTTTCCTTCCTTCAAACCGGCGAAATCCGCGCGGCGCGTGACACTTGGGCCGGGCTGCTGGAACGCTCTGCAGCTGACGCGCCGTGGCGTGAAGAGATTGAAGCACGGGTTGCCCGGCTTGACGAGATGATCGCCAACGCGCCAATGTTGCAATAGTACCACAGAGAGCCGGATACTGCGCAACGTTGCAGGCACGAATGCGCGGTGCTAGGTGCCGCGACCTTGGACGGAACGCATACAAGTAAAAGTCCAGTCACTCGGGATTATCGCGACATATGAGCGAATCAGCAGGCATTCCGGCCCATCAACCGCCCACCAGCGGTAAAGGCCACAGTGCGTCCAAGGGTGCGCTGGCCGTCGGCGCTATCGGAATCGTCTTTGGCGATATCGGGACCAGCCCGCTTTATGCCTTTCGTGAAACCTTTGTAGGGCGCTCCACCGTCCAACTGGACACCGCGCATGTTCTCGGCGTCATCAGCCTGATCTTTTGGTCGATGACACTGGTTGTGGCGATCCAGTATGTTACGATCCTGATGCGCGCAGATAATAAGGGGCAGGGCGGTTCGCTCGCTTTGGTGGCGCTTATTTCGCGTAGCCTGGACAAGTCGAAATATGGCTGGGTCGCCGTGCTTTTGGGCGTATTCGCGACTGCGCTGTTCTATGGCGATAGCATGATTACGCCGGCTATCTCGGTCCTCTCCGCGGTGGAGGGGCTGACTGTCGTCGATCCGGGTTTCGAAAGATTCGTGATTCCGATCGCGCTCGCCCTTCTGGTGTTTCTGTTCATTCTGCAAAAGCGCGGTACTGCCAAAGTTGGCGCGCTGTTCGCTCCAGTGATGATCGTTTACTTCATCGTCATCGCTGCACTCGGTCTGTGGCAGATCATCGGCACTCCAGAAATCCTGTGGGCGCTCAACCCCTATCACGCCGTCAATTTCTTCATCCTCGATGGTTGGTTTGCATTTCTGGCCTTGGGCAGCGTCGTTCTGGCTGTGACAGGGTCGGAGGCGCTGTATTCCGACATGGGCCATTTTGGTCGAGGGCCGATGCGCTTGTCGTGGTTCGGGTTCGTCATGCCGTGCCTGCTGCTGAACTATTTTGGTCAGGGAGCGATGGTTATCGGCCTGCCCGCCGATCAAGCTGCCATAGCGATCCAGAACCCGTTCTTCTTCCTTGCAAGCGAGGAATATCGCTTGCCGCTGGTCTTACTGGCGACGGTCGCCACCTTTATCGCCAGCCAAGCGGTGATATCGGGTGCGTTTTCGATCACACAGCAGGCGATACAGATGGGTTTCATTCCCCGCCTTAAAATCCGGCACACCAGCGAGACAGAAGGCGGGCAGGTTTATATTCCGGCGGTAAATTGGGCGCTGATGATCGCGGTCATCATTTTGGTGCTGACATTCCAGAATTCGTCCAACCTCGCCAATGCTTATGGCATCGCAGTTACGGGCGCGGTCACGATTGATACGCTGCTGATGGCGGTCCTATTGGTGAGCGTGTGGAAGTGGAAATGGTGGTACGCCGCGCCGGTCGTGATCCTCTTCCTGATCGTTGATGGCGCTTACTTCGCCGCGAATCTGACCAAGGTTCTTGATGGGGGGTGGTTCCCGCTGGCGGTCGGCTTTGTCGCGTTCCTGTTGCTCACGACATGGTCGCGCGGGCGCAAACTGATGCGCGAACGCATGAGCGAGCATGCGCTGCCGATGGAGATTTTTGCAAAATCGGCCAAAAATTCTGCCTTACGCGTGCCGGGCACAGCGATCTTCATGTCCAGCGCTTCCTCTGGTGTGCCGTCTGCATTGCTGCATAATATCAAGCATAATAAGGTTCTGCACGAACGCGTCGTGATTTTGACCATCGAAATCGCGGATGTGCCCTATGTCGATCCAAACACGCGCTGCGAGTTCACGGATATGGGTGACGGTTTCTATCGCGCTGTCCTGCATTACGGATTTATGGAGGAGACGGACGTTCCCGCGGGCCTCAAGCATATGGAGCGTTGCGGCGGGGTGTTTGACATGATGCACACCAGCTTCTTCCTCTCGCGCCAGACATTGCTGCCGAGTGAAAACCCAGGAATGCCAATCTGGCGAGAGAAGCTATTTGCGTGGATGCTGATGAATTCGGCAAGCGCGATGGACTTCTTCAAGCTGCCCACGAACAGGGTCGTGGAATTGGGAAGCCAGGTCGAGATTTAGCGCAGGTTTTGCTCTGTTCGCTGCACTTGCGAATGGAGATGGAAAACGTGATATGGGTGACACATCTGTCATGTGACAAGACGGCGGAATGGCCTGAAAGGCGCAGAATTCCGGCAATTGTGCTTATGTGATGCAGGGTGACACTTCTCCAACACAAAATGCAGACAGTGCGTAGTTTAACGCAAGCAGACGATTTGAAAGAGCCGCTCACCCCTTGCCTGAAAAGCCCGCAGTAGGAAAACGCAGCAGGGGCTAGAATTTAGGGTCTAGCTGGTCGGCTTTTCGTCTGTTGGAGGTTCTTCTTCCTGCCCAATGTCCAGACCGTGCTTCAGCAGCATCGGGATATTGGCAAAGGTGAAGAGGAACGTCAGTGGCAAGAACACCCACAGCTTTGCCCAAAGCCAGCCTTCGAAACTCATCTGCGATACCAGCACTTCGTTAAGCGCTGCCAATAACAAGAAGAACACGCCCCAATTGCGTGACAGTTTGAGCCAACCTTCATCGGTAAGCCCCTCAAATGCCGCTTCGAGCAAGATTTTGAGCAAGGCGCGGCCGGTGAAAAAGCCAGCCAGCAGCACCACACCAAATCCGGAATAGATGATGGTTGGCTTGAGCTGCACAAAGCGCGGCTCTCCAAAGAAAATCGTAAGCGTGCCAAAGCCGACGATCAGCGCAGTCGAAAACCATAACATCGGGGAGACTTTGCCCAGTCTGAATTTGGAGATCAGCAGCGCCGCTACCGCCGCGACCATAAATGCGCCCGTTCCGCGGATGATCGCCGCGATTTCTCCGGCGGCGTTTGGTTCTTCGGGCGCGTAGAAGCGGTAAACGCCGAGGAATACCAGAAGCGGCCCATAATCGACCGCGACACTGATCCAGCTTGATCCGGCTTTCTTGGTTTCACTGGGTAGTTCAATTGGAGATTTTTCGCTGCCAGCCATCAAGCCACTCCTGCAATCACGCGCGCGACCAGATCAGGGTCGAAGGGGCGCAAATCTTCCATTTTCTCACCCACGCCTATTGCATGGATAGGTAGGCCGTATTGTTCTGCGGCCGCGACAAGCACACCGCCGCGCGCCGTCCCGTCCAGCTTTGTCATGATGAGGCCGGTGACGCCTGCGACCTCTTTGAACACGTCAATCTGGGACAGGGCATTCTGGCCATTTGTTGCATCGAGGACCAGCACGACATCATGCGGTGCCTCTTCATTGAGCTTTCCAAGGACGCGGCGAATTTTCGACAGTTCTTCCATCAGCTCTTTCTTGTTCTGCAAACGACCGGCGGTGTCCACGATCAAAGCGTCGATGCCGGTGTCGGTTGCCTGCTTCACAGCGTCAAACACGATGGAGGCTGGATCACCGCCCTCTGGGCCGCGCACAAGATCAACGCCTGCGCGTTCCGCCCAAGTGGCAAGCTGGCCGATCGCGGCGGCGCGGAAAGTGTCGCCTGCTGCGAGCAGCACTTCGTAATCATCTTCTGTGAACAGATGCGCGAGTTTGGCGATGGTTGTCGTTTTGCCCGATCCGTTCACGCCGATCACCAAGATCACTTGAGGGCGGGGGAAGGCAGTTATTTCGAGCGGTTTTGCAACCGGTCGCAGGATTTCGGCGATCTCTTGCGCGACCGCTTCTTTCAATTCCTGCTGGGTAATCTCTAGGCCAAAGCTTTTTTCCGCCAACCGCGCACGGATGCGGCCCGCAGCGGCAGGCCCGAGGTCGGAAAGGATCAATGCGTCTTCAACATCGTCGAGCGCGCTGTCATCAAGCTTCGCGGCGACGCCGGTGAGGTTGCTGCCAAGCCGCTCTGAGGTCTTGCGGAAACCACCTAGGATGCGGCCTGTCCAACCGTCGCTGCTTCCCTCTTTATTCATCGCAGTAAGCCCCCTTCAAGGCTGCGCGGGGTCACATCGACCAGCGTGCCAGCCGCGGCCCCCTCAGGAAGGTCGACCCGCGCGTAATGCGGCGCATAGCCGGTGCCGTCGCGTTCGGCGAGGACGCTCATGGTTTCGCCCACAAGCTTGCCCAGCCAATCGGACCGCCGGGTGGCAACGGCGCCGCGCAGTTCTGCGGCGCGAGATTTGACTAACGCGCGGTCGACTTGCGGCATACGCGCGGCGGGTGTGCCGGGACGGGGAGAATAGGGGAAGATATGACCGTGAACTATGCCCAGTTCATCGATAATCGTCAGATTTGCAGCGTGGTGCTCATCGGTTTCGGTCGGGAAGCCTGCGATCAGGTCCGCTCCAATGGCAATATCGGGGCGGCGAGATTTGAGCCGGCTCACCAAATCTACTGCATCTGCACGCGAATGGCGGCGCTTCATGCGTTTCAAAATCAAATCGTGCCCGTGTTGGAGCGAAAGATGGAGATGCGGCATCAGCCGAACTTCACTGGCAAACAGTTCAAACAGCGCGTCATCAATCTCGATCCCATCCAATGATGACATGCGCAGTCGGGGCAGGTCGGGAAATTCACGCAACACAGCGCCCACAAGCACGCCAAGGGGTGGTGTGTTCGGCAGATCACGGCCCCAGGATGTCACATCCACTCCGGTCAAAACCAGTTCCTTCGCGCCCAGTTTCAGGTGATGCTCAACCTCGCGCAGAACGTCTGCGATCGTCATCGACCGGCTGATCCCGCGCCCTTGCGGGATCACACAAAAAGTGCAGGCATGATCGCATCCATTCTGCACCGCGATAAATGCGCGGGTGCGCGTGGGCGGCGGCGGAGCCTCTGGCAAAGGGACGTTCCATGCCCGCGGATCGAGTTTGGCTTGATTGGCGATCAATCCATCTACTTCGGGCATGGCCGCGATCTGATCGCGCTCAATATCGGCGGCGCAGCCTGTTACGATCAGGCGCGCGTCAGGCCGGGCGCGGCGGGCTTTGCGGATTGCCTGGCGCGTTTGGCGAACCGCCTCAGACGTAACCGCGCAGGAATTTATCACCACCACATCGCCCGCATCGGCGAGCATGGCTTGCATACGTTCGCTTTCCGCGATGTTGAGACGGCATCCTAGCGAGATTACTTCTGGTTTGATGGGCGAGGGGGCGTTCACGCGAAATCATCCCATTCGAAGGTGCCGCGATAAGATTCGGTTGCGGGGCCAGTCATGGTGATGGTCCCGCCTTCGCGCCAATCGATGGCGAGGTCGCCTCCGGGCAGGGTAACCGTCACACGCCTGCCAACCAGGCCGCGCCGCATGGCTGCAACCGCGGTCGCGCAAGCTCCGGTGCCGCAAGCGCGTGTCAGCCCGGCTCCGCGTTCCCACACATTCAGTCGAATATGGTCGTCACCGATTACGCTGGCGACATTAACATTGATGGCTTGTGGGAACAGCGGGTCATGCTCGATCACCGGGCCAAGCGCGGCGAGGTCAATTTTGTCTGTATCTGGCACGAAGAACACGACATGGGGATTGCCTACATTGACTGCTAGCGGCTCTTCCAATGGCCCCCAAGATACCGGCATCGCGCTTGTATCCATCGCGTAATCCAGCGGTATCGCATCCCATTCAAAGCGCGGCGCGCCCATATCGACGCTTGCTCCGCCATCAGCGGGTTCGAGCGTGATTGATCCGCCGGCGGTCTCTATTCGAGCAGGTTCGCCATGGAGGATGGCAACCGCGCGCGCCGCATTTCCGCAGGCTTCTACCTCGCTGCCGTCGCAATTATAGATGCGCATACGAAAGGCGTGGCTGGAGCTTGGTTCAAGCAGCACAAGCTGATCGCAGCCGATCCCCACTCGCCTGTCTGCCAAAGCGCGCGCTGTCTTTGCGTCCATCGCGGGCAAGGCGTCTTCACGCGCATCAAGCACGATGAAGTCGTTTCCAAGTCCATGCATTTTGACAAATGGTACCCGCATAACGGCCAGCATCTATGCACCCGGGGCGGGATCGTCCAGTCTTGGAAACAGAAGCTTTTACTGGTTCATGATTTTAGGCATCACTGGCGCGTCGGACTCTTCTGCATTCACGGTGATTTTGTGAGAGTCTCCGGTGCCGCTTTCTGACGGGTTTGCAGTCTCTGACAAAGGGCGGGCGACTGCCAACTTGCCCAATTGCGAAAGCCGTGCGCGGACTTCATCGGCGTTTTCGGGCTTGCCATAGAAATATCCCTGACCCTTCAGCTTGCCCATAGTCTTGAGCGTGTTCAGGATATCTTCGTCTTCAATCCCTTCCGCTGTGATCGGCAGGTTCAAACCACGACCGAGCGAAACAATCGCATCAACGATTTTTGAGCTACCATTAGGATCGCTGAGTTCGCCGACAAAACTACGATCAATTTTAAGCCGGTCAAATGGCAGCGTGCGCAATTGCTCCAACGAGGAATAGCCTGTTCCAAAATCGTCGAGACTTATCTGCACACCCTGATTGCGCAGGCTGGTGATGATTGATCGCACCATACCGACATTATCGTGGAGGCAGCTCTCAGTAATTTCAATTTCAAGCCTTCGAGGCGGGAAATTGTTGACGATCAGTAGCTTAAGCAGTTTTTGCGCAAACCACGGATCGCGAAACTGGATCGGGGAGATGTTAATGGAAAGCGTAATCGCATCATCCCAGTCGCGCGCATCAATCAAAGCCTGCTTCATCAACTGATCGGACAGTTCGGTGATCAGGCCGATTTCCTCGGCAATAGGAATGAAAATTTCTGGGCTGACTACGCCCATTTCGGGGGACTGCCAGCGTGCCAGCATCTCAAACCCGACCAGTTCGCCCGTTTCCAGATCGACCTGTTGTTCGTAATACGGCACGAACTCACCATTGGCCACGCCGCGCCTGATGCCAGCTTCCAGCTCGTTGCGGAAACGAAGCTCGTTTTCCATCGTCGCTTCAAACCAGAAATAGCGGTTTTTGCCTTGCTTCTTGGCAGTGTACATGGCGATATCGGCGCGCTGCATCAATGCATCACCTTGCGCCATCAGCGGGTTAAATCCCTGCTCGTCATGATCGGATGCGACGCCGATAGAAATTGTGCTGTCTATCGTCACTTCGTCTAACTCAAACGGTAAGGAAACTTGCTCATAAAGCCTGATCACGAGGTCATCGATACGGTCGCGATTTGTCGCATCATGCGAGGTGATGAATGCAAATTCATCCCCCCCAAGCCGGGCAAAACTCGCACTTTTGGGCAACTGCCCCGAAATCCGCTTTGCCAGTTCGACCAGGACCGCATCGCCAACTGAATGACCGTGCATGTCATTTATCTGTTTGAAATTATCCAAATCAATCATGCAGTATGCGACCGCTTGACCATGTGCATTGGCGCGTCGGCGTAATTCGTCGGTGGCGGCGGCCATGCTGCGCCGGTTCAGGCATCCGGTCAGCGGATCTGTTTCCGCCAGCGCGCGCGCGCGGTTCTCCGCAAGACGACGTTCACCAATTTCTTCTTGCAGTTCGCGGTAGCGGCGCCAGCCGAATATGATCAGAACAACATTCAGCAGCAACGCATTGACGAGCAAGTGATCCGGAGCAGCACCGCCCGAAAACACCGCATCAATTGCGCGTGGGAGGACCGAGCTGCCTGTCGCGACGAACAGGATAATTGCGGCCGTGGCGATGCCCAACGCGACCAGATCGCGATCGGCAGCAGCTAAAGCTTTTTCCGATTTGGTTTCTTCCACCGTGATCTTTCCCCAAGTCAGACGCCACCTCTTGCCCTCAGCTGTGCGCCGTAGCTTCGTTCCGCTATGAGGCGGCTTGCTAAAAATTGAGTTAATCGCGTGAATTGAGGGTAAAATCTGACATTCCGGGGTGGCCCTCATTGTGGGGGCATATTATGCCTGCCCCTCGCTCACATCCCAACCGACCCCGCGACTTCCCCCGAATGAGGAGCATTATAATGTCCGAAAAATCGCCAAACCACTGGTTGGTGAAATCTGAACCCTTCAAATACAGCTGGGACGACCTCGTCGAAGAAGGCGAAGGGACATGGGACGGGGTGCGCAACCATTCGGCAAAGTTAAATTTGCGCGCGATGGAAGTGGGCGATGAATGTTTTTTTTATCACTCGCGCGAAGGACTGGAAATCGTCGGAATTTGCGAAGTTACGGTTGCAGGCATCCCAGATCCCACTGACGAAACGGGAAAATGGGCGGCGGTAAAAGTAAAGGCCAAGCGCAAATTTGAGAATTTCGTGACGCTCAAACAGATCAAGGCTGAGCCTAAACTTGCCGACTGCGAACTGGTAAGATTGTCGCGCCTGTCGGTGGCCAAGATCAAACCTGATGAGTGGAAGCTGATCTGCGAGATGGCTGAGGCGTAGCCTTGTCGACACGACCTCCTGCCGCACAGAGAACCAGTCGCTAAACGACACCTTCAAAATTTTTTGGAACAAATGCGGTGGTGTGGCCGTTTATCTTTTGAAACGTCAATAATTCCATTGGCTTAGTCAAAGGAGATATAAGATGGGTGAACTCACCGATAAAATTAAAGGCAACATCAAAGAAGTCGTTGGTGAAGCCAAACAGCAATCGAACGATCCAGAAACGCGTGCCGAGGGCAAAGCTCAAGAATTCGAGGGCAAGACAGATCAGCTTAAGGGCAAGGTCAAGGGTGCGCTTGGCAACGATATCTGATCGAAACCAACACGAATAAAAAAAGGCCGCCACCCATCCAGGGTTGCGGCCTTTTTCGTGCGCCCGTGAGATGTGAAGCTGTGAGATGTGATGTTTAGATTCGGGCTCTGAGACCACTGACCGTCGCGCCGCTGGCGGCGAGTTGTTCGATATCTATCTTCATATGAATGACACGCAGGCCGTCGCGGCTTTGCGCTTGTGCCAAAGCATCGATAAATTCTGTTGTCGTTGCCGCGGTGGCACTCCAACCGCCGTATGCGACGCCGAGAGCGGCGAAGTCCGGGTTAGTAAGCCGCGTCCCAGATACCCGGCCTGGATATTCGCGCTCTTGGTGCATTCGGATCGTGCCGTAAGCTGCGTTATCGACCACCAGAACCAACAGGTTTGCACCATATTGCACGGCCGTGGCCAGTTCCTGCCCGTTCATCAGAAAATCGCCGTCCCCTGCGACTGCGACGACAGTTCGGTCTGTGTGGCGCAAAGCGGCCGCAATGCTGGCAGGCACTCCATATCCCATCGCACCTGCTGTTGGGGCGAGCTGGCTCGGGTAGCCGGCGTAACGCCAGTATCTGTGCCACCAACCGGCAAAATTGCCCGCGCCATTGCAAATGATACTATCGGCGGGCAGCACTTTTCGCATTTCAGCGACACAGGCAGCCATATCGAGTGCAGGCGCGGTGTCGGAAGGTGAGTGCGTTGCCCAATCGCGCCATTCGCGATGCGCATCGGCCCCGGCATCGAACGGAATGATCGAATGATCCGCCCACAGTGCGGCGGCTTCGGCGAATTCATCGACGGCGCAGGCCAGGCTGAGATCGGTGCGATAAACACGGCCGAGCTCATCGGGATCAGGGTGGACGTGAACAAGGATCTGATCAGGGTGTTCCAGCGTGGGTACGGCGTAGCCATCGGTGGTCGCTTCGCCCAGTCGCGATCCAACGGCCAGAATTAGATCGGCGTCCTTGACCCGCTGGATCAATTTGGGGTTCGGACCATATCCCATGTTTCCGGCATAGACAGGCGAGGAAGGGGCCATCGCATCTTGGCGGCGGAAAGCGGTCGCGACCGGTAGCCCGATTGCCTCAGCGAATTTTTGGAAATGCTCGCGCGCTTTTGTGTTCCAACCGGCGCCGCCGATGATCGCGATCGGACTGGCGGCGTCGGCAAGCATCGCGAACAGCGTCTGCATGGCGTCTGGGCAAACCGCTTGGGCAGGGCGCGTGACAATCGGACGAGGTTTGATCGCTGCATCGACGGCGTCGCACAGCATATCTTCAGGCAAGGCCAGAACCACGGGGCCTGGCCGGCCACTAATCGCAACCGAATATGCACGCGCGATATATTCAGGTATGCGCGCCGGGTCATCGATCCGCGCGGCCCATTTGCAGATGGGGCCAAAGAACGCTTCGAAATTGATCTCCTGAAATCCTTCGCGGTCGCGCATTGGGCGGGCGACATCGCCGACAAACAGGATCATTGGCTGCGAATCTTGATGCGCAACATGCACACCGATGCTGGCATTGGTTGCGCCGGGACCGCGCGTGACAAAAGCCACACCGGGACGAGCTGTGTCCGCCGCGCTCATCGCGCCATCCGCGCAAGCCATGAACGCCGCGCCGCCTTCCTGACGGCAGACGACAGTCTCTATATCTGAACGTTCATGCAGGGCATCGAGTACCGCCAGAAAGCTTTCACCCGGCACCGTAAAAATTCGGTCAGTCCCTTGTTCTGAAAGGCAATCAACCAGCAATTCGGCGGCTGTCTGAGTGGTTTTGGTCACGCTTCTATACTCCCGTCTGACGCGCGCTTAGGTCGTATGGGGGTTAACCACAACCCAGCCTTACTGTCCCTTTTTTGGGCAGTGTATAGGCCAGTCTTTGCAAGAGTTAAGAAATCGTTAACTCCGGGTCACATGACCTATGCAACACTGACAAGCGAAACCGTAATCCGCACCAATGATCGGGCGACCCATAAGCGCAGATGCCTGGTCCTCACCGATGAGGGCGCACGCCATCCGTTTCGGGCGGAACTGCCGCCGCATGTGCGCAATGATTTGCTTGATATTCCAGCAGAAAGCCTATGGCGGCTGACCGTGGATGACGTGCGTGGATTTGCAAGCACCTATGTCGCAACAATGGCGGCGGTTTTAGTCTTCATTATGTGATGTTGGATTGGCCGGCGGCGATCAACAAAGCCGTTTGCTTTTCCGCCTGATACAGACGCCAGCCCAGCCAAGCGGCCACAACAGACATGGCACCTGCGAACAAAAGCTGATCGACCGTCGGAATGCCTAGTGATGTCAGGCCAATAGCCATCACAGAACCGAGCACCATCGCGAGCGAATTCACGATGTTGTTTGCCGCAATCGTGCGAGATGCCGCGTCCTTCTCACACCGCGTGGTCAGGAATGCGTATAGAGGAACGACAAAGAAGCCGCCTGCGGTCGAAATCCCCAGCAACATCAGCGAAAGAGGAATCGCGAGCGGTTCCAATATCCAGGTATGCACTGGCATCAATTCCCCGGCCACATTTGGCGTCCATGCTTTTGACACGAGGTAAAATCCCACGAGGAATATACCCATGCAGATAACCGAAATCGGTGAATAGCGGGCCGAAACCTCCCCTTTAAGCAGGGCATTGATTCCAACCGATCCGATCGCAATTCCGACAGAGAAGATCACGAGGAACAGGCTGGCCACTTCTTTGCTGGCGAGCAGTTGGTTTTTCGCCAAAGGAGGGAATTGGATGAACAGCACCGCGCCAATGGTCCAGAAAAAGCTGATCGCGACAATGGCTAGCCAGATTTCGCGATTGTGCATCGTGCTGCGAATCAATTTCCAGCTCATCACAAGCTGATCTGCGAGAGCCACCGGCGCATATCCAAGCCAACGCAAAATCGGATTGCTGACCTTTTTCGAATACGGCTCCAGCAGTGGGTAGTGCATCTCATAATCGCTCTGCGGAGGAGCATCGGGCACAAAACGGCTGACAAAATATCCGGCAAAGGACGTTAGCACGATCAGCACCATGGCAATCTCTACAGAGACAAAACCAGCCAAAATCGTACCCGATAAAATCGCGAGATACGTGCCAGCTTCCACCAATCCAGTTCCGGGAAGAACTTCCTCCTTTTCAAGATGCTGTGGCAGGATCGCATATTTTATTGGTCCCAAAAACGCTGATTGCGCAGCCGCCAGAAACACCACGAACAAAAGCAGAGGAATCGCGACCGTGTGAACGGCAATGCCCTGCCACGCCATAAACAGACCAATCGCGCCGAGAGAGGCCCAGCCGATTTCGCACAGTTTGACGATGCGAATGATTTTCGCCTTATCGCGTGTATCCGCCAATTGCCCGGCAAGAGCGGACAACAACACAAACGGAAGAATAAAGATGACGGAGGCTAGGCCGCTGAAAATCGCTTCCTGCTGCTCATCATTATAGACCGAATAGACCACAAACAGGACAAGCGCAGTCTTATACAGATTGTCATTGAAAGCGTTGAAAAACTGCGTGACCATCAGCGGAAGAAAGCGCTTCTGGCGCATAAGATGCGTCGTAGTCGTCATGCGTGTCAGAGGCGCCCGGCAGTTCCCGTTATGCGCCTGCCATAGCGAACGCTGTGATGCGCACAAGTCTTGTGCATGGTCACAATGGTTAGTGTTTTGCTTAAACGCATGACGCGCTAAGGCATAAAGCAGACATGATGACGTTGCCAAACATTCTGACCCTATCGCGGATATTTGCGGTGCCTTTGCTGGGGTTCTTCCTGTGGTGGCCTGATTGGCAGCTCGGCTATGCGATTGGCTTTGTGCTGTATGCCCTGATCGCCATCACCGATTATTTTGATGGTTATCTGGCCAGGGCCCAAGGAACAGTCTCGAAATTGGGCATTTTCCTCGATCCGATTGCAGACAAGATCATGGTTGCCTCGGTCCTGCTGATCCTCACGGCGCAAGGGTATCTGCGCGGGCCATATGTAGGCGATATTCATGTGATAGCCGGGACAGTTATCGTGATTCGCGAAATTGCAGTATCTGGTTTGCGCGAATTTCTAGGCGGAATTCAGGTGTCGGTACCGGTGTCGAAACTCGCCAAGTGGAAGACGACGTTTCAGTTGATCGCTCTAGGAGCGTTGATACTTGGCGGAGCGGTGCACGGTCAGCCATGTCAGACGCTAAGCGAAACGGCGTGCGGGACCTTGGCAGACAGCTGGGTCCACGTCGTCGGTCTCGCCAGTCTTTGGGCAGCCGCATTGCTCACCTGCATAACCGGATGGGATTATCTTCGGGTCGGTTTGAAGCACATGGAGTGAGGCGGGCAGGGCACGCTTTCACCCGCAATTCTCGCGGGCGATTTAGCCCGCTTTCAATTCGTCGGCGAGCAATCGGAAATCGGCCTCTCTCGGCGAATTTTTTCGCCAAATCAGTGTGATTTCCCGGCTGGCGGTTTCGCTCTTCACAGGGCGCGCGACAACCTGAGTGCCGCTCAAAATCCCCGCATCAATCGCCATCTTTGGCAGCAGTGTTAGGCCCAGATCATGGTCGACCATCTGCACCAATGTGTGCAGGCTGGTGCCGATCATGCTGGCGCTTGCGCGCAGTTCGCTGCGGTTGCAGGCGGCCAAGGCATGATCGCGCAGGCAGTGGCCGTCTTCCAACAGCAACAGCCGCCCCTGATCAATCATATCCGGCGGAATTTGTGCAGGGGGATCGCGTGGGTCGTCCTTTGGAAAGGCGACGTACAATGGATCGTCAGCGATATGTTCAAAATCGACTTCGCCTGTATCAAAAGGCAGAGCAAGCAGCACACAATCGACGCGCCCGTGTTGAAGCGATTCCACTGCGTCCTGACTGGTTTCTTCGCGCAGCATTAATGCGAGGTCAGGGCGCTCTTTACGCAAACGCGGCAGGATACGCGGGATCATAAACGGCGCGATCGTCGGGATCACGCTCATGCGCAATTGGCCTGATAGAGGTTTGCCCGCCGCCTGCACCATATCGGACAGCTCCTCCGCCTCGCGCAGCAGACGATTTGCTTTCGCCACCACCTGATCGCCGAGCGCGGTAAAACGCACAACACGGCGTGAACGCTCAACCAATGTCACGCCGAGCAGCGATTCCAGTTCGCGAATGCCCGCTGACAATGTTGATTGGGAAACAAAACTCGCATCGGCTGCGCGGCCGAAATGACCATGTTCATGCAATGCAACGAGATATTGCAGCTGCTTTATGGTGGGCAGATACGTGCTCAAGTGAAAGCCTCGGTCACTCAGCTGCGCTTGCGACTGAGAATTCCGCCCGAATGTCCTCTGGGTGATCGCTCACGTTTTGAGCCGCCAATCCCTCTTCCATACTCGCCTGCATGTCGTCGATATGGGTCATGGTAAGCTTGCCGCCTTTGACCGCGAAACCGGTTTTGCCTTCGACAAGTTCAAGAGCGTCTTTGCCAAACACCTCATATCGCCAGCCTTCGAGCACTTGAAGATCGCGCACCCCGGCGGCGAGCGCTTCCATCTCGTCGGCTCGGGTCAGCAGCCGCGACGCCACATCGATTTCGCGCGCGCGGATTTTGAGAAGCAGTTTGAGCAGATCAGCGACCAAAGCGCCCTCTTTGCCCAATGGCACCCCGCGCTTCATCTTCTCAGGCATCTCGTCTTTCGGGAGAGGCTCTGCTTCTTCGATCACCTTGATCAACCGCTTGCCAATATCATTGTCTTTCCATGCGTTGGAAAGCCCGCGAACCTTGGCCAGATCGGCCTGTTTCTTCGGCGGGTGGCTGGCAACGTCGGCCAGCGTTTCGTCACGCATGATGCGCCCGCGCGGGATATCTTTGTGCTGCGCCTCACCTTCACGCCAAGCTGCCAATGCCTTTAAGCGGCCCAGAGCCTGAGGATTGCGGCCCGGCTGGCGGATGCGTTTCCACGCGGTATCGGGGTCGGTGATGTAGTTCGACGCATCGGCGAGCTTTTCCATCTCCGCATTCAGCCAATTGCCGCGGCCAGTCTTTATCAATTTTTTCAGCATCTTGGGAAAGATTACTGACAGATGGGTCACGTCACCAATGGCGTATTCGATCTGGCGGTCGGTGAGCGGCCGGCGGCTCCAATCGGTAAAGCGCGCGCCCTTATCAACGACAATGCCCAACCAGTGATCGACAAGATTGGCATAGCCGATCTGTTCGGACTGACTGATCGCCATCATCGCAATTTGCGTATCGAAAATGGGGAAGGGCGTCTTGCCCGTCAGATTGACGATTATCTCAACATCCTGCCCGCCAGCGTGAAATACTTTGAGCACTTCGTCATTTTCGCACAGCAGGTCGAGCAGCGGAGTTAGATCTAGCCCGGAGGCGAGCGGGTCAATTGCCGCAGCTTCCTCAGTATTGGCTATCTGCACCAGGCACAGTTCAGGCCAATATGTGTTTTCGCGCATGAACTCGGTATCGACCGCAACGAACTCAGATTTGGAAAGGCGCTCACACAGATCGGTCAGAGCGTCGGTCGTGGTAATCAGGTCATGTATTTTCATATTTCTTCTTATCGTTGGGAGCGGAGTGCCGCTCGCGGGGATCAATTCCCCATTCAGTGCCGCGCTATCACGGCGGCTGCGCATGTAGCGTTATACGCGGCAAATGGAAAAGATATTAGTGTGCACGCGCGCGCTTCCCACAGTTGGTCGCAGAGCTGTTCCCCGAAGCTGTTCCCCAGAGCTGTTCTATGCGCAAAGGATCGCACGCCACTTGCACACCGCATCTTGCCCGCGCCGCCCAACACGCTATGAGCGCGCGCATGCATAAATATCGCTCTCATACATGCGCCGCTCTCACTGCAGAGAATGTCGGCGACACCGTACGCCTCTCAGGCTGGATTCACCGCAAGCGCGACCATGGCGGCGTTTTGTTCGTCGATCTGCGCGATCATTACGGGATCACGCAAGTCGTGGCCGATGAAGATTCGCCCGCGCTCGCTGAACTGGAAAAACTGCGCAGCGAATCGGTTGTCACTATCGATGGCGAGGTAAAAGCTCGCACGCCAGAGACAGTGAACAGCGATCTGCCAACGGGCGCAATCGAAGTCTTCGCGCGCAGCATCACCGTGCAGAGCGCCGCTGAAGAACTGCCGATGCCGGTCGCCGGGGAACAGGAATATCCTGAGGAAATCCGCCTCAAATACCGGTTCTTGGATTTACGGCGCGAAACCATGCACCGCAACATTATGTTGCGCAGCAAAGTTATCAGTTCACTGCGCCAGCGCATGACAGGGCAGGGGTTCACCGAATTCCAGACCCCGATCCTGACTGCATCCAGCCCAGAGGGCGCACGCGACTTCCTCGTTCCCAGCCGCATGCATCCGAACAAATTCTACGCGCTGCCGCAGGCGCCGCAGATGTTCAAGCAGATGCTGATGGTTTCGGGATTTGACCGGTATTTCCAGATCGCACCGTGTTTCCGCGACGAAGATTTGCGCGCCGATCGCAGCCTGGAATTCTACCAGCTCGATTTCGAGATGAGCTTCGTCACACAAGAAGACGTGTTCCAAGCGCTTGAGCCCGTGCTCGCAGGCGTGTTCGCTGAATTCGCAGACGGCAAAACAGTGACGCCGAGCGGTGAATTTCCTCGCATTCCATATGCCGAGGCGATGCTGAAATATGGCAGCGACAAGCCCGATTTGCGTAATCCGCTGATTATTTCGGACGTCACCAGCCACTTTGAAAAATCAGGGTTTGGTCTGTTTGAGAAAATTGTGGGTGGCGGCGGCGTTGTCCGCGTTGTCCCTGCGCCAAACACCAACGAGAAGAGCCGCAAGTTCTTCGACGATATGAACAATTGGGCGCGCAGCGAAGGTTTCGCCGGACTTGGCTATGTCACCCGCAAGGGCGGCGAATTTGGCGGGCCGATTGCTAAAAATCACGGTCCTGACCTGATGGCGCAGCTGTATGACGAGCTTGGCCTTGGTCCTGATGACGGGCTGTTCTTTGCTGCTGGCAAGGAAAAGGACGCCGCAAAATTGGCAGGCGCAGCGCGCACTCAAGTCGGCGAACAGCTCGGATTGATCGAAGAGGGCTGCTTTAAGTTCTGCTGGATCGTCGATTTCCCGATGTATGAATGGGATGAAGACGCGAAGAAGGTCGATTTTTCGCACAACCCATTCTCCATGCCGCAGGGCGAGATGGAAGCGTTGGAATCGACGGACCCGCTCGAAATCAAAGCTTGGCAATATGACATTGTCTGCAACGGTTACGAGCTGTCTTCGGGCGCAATCCGGAACCACCGCCCGGACATCATGTATAAGGCGTTTGAACTCGCTGGATATTCGAACGAAGACGTTGATCGCGAATTCGGCGGGATGATCGAAGCGTTCAAACTGGGCGCGCCGCCGCATGGCGGATCCGCCCCTGGAATTGACCGTATCGTTATGCTCTTGGCTGGTGAGGAAGCAATCCGGGAAGTTATTGCCTTCCCGATGAACCAAAAAGGCGAGGACTTGATGATGGGCGCGCCGAGCAAGGCTGAGCCTGCGCAGTTGCGTGAGCTTATGCTGCGTCTTGTTGAGCAGCCCAAAAAAGCCGAACCGGCGGCTAAGCCCGCCTCTGAAGGTTGACACAAAAAGGGCGCGGTGTTGCTACCGCGCCCTTTCGTGAATTTTGTGTGATCGAGGCTTAGTCGTACTGCTTTTCGATCATGTCGCCAAAGCGCTCGCCTTCGCAGATTTCTGCGTAGCATTGCTGGACGATTACACGCTCTTGGGCTTCGAGATCGTCACCGTTGAGCGCAGCTTCGAACTTGCCCTTGATGTAGTCTTCGCCTTCTTCAACACGTTCAGCAGCAGATTCGTCATTGCTTTCGAAAAGGCTGGTGATGGTCGCCCACATCTGATGCGCTTCGCCCGCAATAGTGCCTTTTGTCACCAGTTGATCACCTTGACGCTTCAGTTCACCGTTCATCTGATTGAGGGTTTTTTCGCGAAGCTGGTGGCGCTGTGCCAACGCCTGTTTAAGCTTTGGATCGTTCGCTTTCTCGGCAGCCTGACGATAACCTTCGACAGAATCGAAAGTGGTGTCGGTCAGAGTTTTGAATGTTGTCGTAGCCATGATATTTCCTTCGAATTCAATTGATTGTGCCTATTGAACGGGCGATGATGAAAAAGGGTCCAAAAAAACTTCAAAAATTATTGGCTTCGGCGAAATTTTGACTTGGTGAACAAAAATGGGCGCCTGATCTAAGAAGATCGGGCGCCCATTTTGATTGGTATTCTATTTGCGCTGCAAAGTAGTCCTACTGCAACCTCGGATAATTTAACTAGTAGCCGAAGGTGTTGCTCTATGCTTTGCCGCAAGACCTTTTTGCGTCACATCGGTTCGGTTACGCGAATTGGTTTTCCAGCATATCTGCAAAGCGCTCGCCTTCGCGGACTTCCTTATACGCTTCTTCGATTACCATGCGGAACGATGCGTCCCAATCGGAGCTATCCTTCAGCGCATCGCGGAACTGACCGGCCAGATATTCTTCGCCTTCATCTACACGCTCCACTGCTGCTTCGTTGCTTGTCGAAAATGCTTCGGCAATGCTCATGAATGTTTGGTGCGCGGTCCCGGTCATGCTGACCGAGGTGATCCGATTTTCGCCATTGGTCTCCAGCGCACGGTTCAGCGTGTTAAGCGTTCCGAGGCGCGAGTTCAGCCGGCGTTCGAGTGCACTCCTCAGTGCGGGGCTGTCTGCCTTGTCGATGGCCTTGCGGTAGCCTTCAACCGAATCAAAAGTTGTTTGGGTAAGATTTTTCAGTGTTTTAATATTAGTCATGGGTCTCCTTGAGAGAGTTAGTTTGTTTTCTGCGGTGCTGATTGCGCCGCGGTTTCAATGACTTAACGGGCGGGCACCGCAATTTGTTCCGAGCGTTCGCTGAAGCGTGGCTGAGGTGCGACAGTCTGAGGGAAACCTTCGGGCAGTCGCGATATCTATGGTCGGTTGCGTTACGAGTGCTCCCAACAATTCGGTTGCGAGTGCAAATTCCAATTCGGCGCTTTGGCCAGCGGTCTGATACCGAGACCTAGAAATATCAAACAATAGTGAAACCGAAATGCTAATACTGACGAACCAGCGATTATGAAAATTACCCGACGTTCCGCCATTTTGGGTGCCATTGCTACCGGTGCCGCTGCGCATCCGCTTGCCAGTTGCGCCGCCACCAGCGCTCCGGGAGCGACTACGCTGTATGTCGTTGGCACCATCCATTCTGGTCATTTGGACAGTGAGACCTATCCACTGAGCCGCCTTGAAACTGCGATCAGAAAAGCCGCTCCTGATATAATCTTGACCGAGATCCCCTCAGACCGAATTGATCAAGCGATCCAGTCCTTTCGCGAAACCGGCAAGATTGATGAACCGCGTACACAGGTGTTCCCAGAATACACCGACGTTGTGTTCCCGTTGAGCCGTGAATTGGACTTTCGAATCCTCGGCACGGCTGGCTGGACTCAAAAAATTGCTGATGACCGCAGTGACGCGCTCAGACGTATTCGGAACGACCCGTCGCGCGCTGATGAATGGGCGGAGTATCGCGCTGCTCAGCAAGAGTATTCGCGCGTGTTGGCGGGGCGGGGCGACGATCCGCTTTTTATCCACACCGACGAATTCGATCAAATCGTAGAGACCTCGCGCCGCCCTTACGAGCGTTTCGACGCTGATCTTGGTGATGGTGGATGGACGCAAATTAACCGGGCTCATACGAATTTGATCAATTCGGCGCTCGATACGATTACCGGGCAAGGGCTGACTGCGCTTGTCACTTTTGGCACGGCGCACAAATACAAGATTCTGCGTAGCGTCGAAAATCGGGGCGATATCGAGCTTCGCGATACGCGTTCCCTCTTTTCTTAAACTGACCTGCTGTATCTTGACTTGCGCTCAATCGAACTGACCTTTAGGGCAAGTTAGGATTTTTAAACCCCAATCTTAAGAGGGAAAAACATGAGCGATACTGCCGACCGCGTGCAGAAGATCGTCGTCGAACATCTCGGCGTCGAAAGTGACAAGGTCACTCAAGAAGCAAGCTTCATTGATGATCTGGGCGCTGACAGCCTCGACATTGTTGAGCTAGTGATGGCCTTCGAAGAAGAATTCGGCGTGGAAATCCCCGACGATGCGGCTGAGAAAATCAGCACCGTTGGCGATGCGACCAAATTCATCGAAGAGAACAAGGGCTAATCGCCCTCAGATTACCCGCCTTGGTGGGTATCTGACCGACAGGCCCGAACCCTCTGATGAGGGTCGCGGGCCTGTAGTGTTTCGGGCGCTTGGGGAAGCGCGCCCACCTTGTGTCCCTCGAGAGGGAATCCCGCCGGGTGGCAATCCCGCTGAGGACGTTGGAGAATTGAATGCGCCGCGTAGTTGTTACAGGGCTTGGTCTCGTCACCCCGCTGGGGGCTGATGTTGAAACCACTTGGAAAAACCTGATCGCCGGTGAAAGCGGCGCAGGACAGATCACCAAGTTCGATACCGAGGGGCATAAATGCACAATCGCCTGCGAGGTTAAGGGCAAGGATCATGCTTGGGGCTTCGACCCCGACAAGCGCGTGGATCATAAAGTTCAGCGGCAGGTCGATCCCTTCATCATCTTTGGCATCGACGCCGCCGGGCAAGCTCTCGAAGACGCAGGGCTGACTGATATGTCTCAAGCCGAGAAGGAGCGCACAGGCTGTTCCATCGGTGCAGGGATCGGCGGTTTACCGGGGATCGAAAGCGAGAGCATCGTTCTTAAAGAGCGCGGGCCTGGCCGGGTTTCGCCGCATTTCGTTCACGGGCGACTGATCAATCTGATCACGGGTCAAGTGCAGATCAAATACGGTTTCATGGGGCCGAATCATGCGGTTGTGACCGCTTGCTCAACAGGAGCACATTCGATCGGTGATGCTGCACGTATGATCATGATGGATGACGCCGACGTCATGCTGGCGGGCGGGGCGGAAAGCACCATCAATCCTTTGGGCATCGCGGGCTTCGCACAGGCGCGAGCGCTCAACACCAGTTACAACGACCGCCCGACCGAGGCGAGCCGCCCCTACGACAAAGACCGCGAAGGTTTTGTCATGGGTGAAGGCGCCGGTGTGGTGGTGCTCGAAGAATATGAGCGCGCAAAGGCACGCGGTGCCAAAATTTACGCTGAAGTGACCGGTTACGGCTTATCTGGCGATGCCTACCACGTCACCGCTCCGCACCCCGAAGGCAGGGGCGCTGAACTGGCAATGCGGATGGCTTTGAAGAAAGCGGGTCTGGGGCCGGGAGACATCGATTACGTCAACGCTCACGGCACCAGCACGATGGCCGATACGATCGAACTGGCTGCGGTGATGCGCGTGCTGGGTAGCGATCTGGGCGGCGCGTCGATGAGCTCAACGAAAAGCGCTATCGGGCATCTGCTCGGCGGTGCTGGAGCGGTCGAAGCGGTGTTCTGCATCCTCGCCATGCGCGACGGTATTGTTCCGCCAACGCTCAACTTGCACAACCCGGATGAAGGCACAGAAGGGATCGATCTGGTCCCATTAATCGCGAAGAAGCGTGAAGTGCGCGCGGTGCTCAACAACAGCTTCGGCTTCGGCGGTACCAACGCGTCGATCATCATGCAGAAGGCAGATTGAGCGCGTGAGGAAGCTCGGTTGTATCGCCGGGCTGGCTCTTGCGCTCGTCGCCGTGGCCGCATTGTTTTTGAGCAGCAGCGTTCTGGGCGCAGCGACTGTTGAGGAGGAAACGCCGTTTCTCATTCCAGCAGGATCATCGCTGAGCTCGGTAGCATCCAATTTGGAGACGGCCGGGCTTATTTCGTCGGCGGATGGATTTTTGCTGCGAGCGCGTCTGTTCGGGTCATCTGATCCGATCCAGGCGGGTGAGTTTGTACTTACGCCCGATATGTCTCAGGGCGATATCCTCACAGCGTTTCAGTCGGGAGATGTGATCCGGCGCTTTGTCACCATCCCAGAAGGCATGCCGTCCGTCTTGGTCTGGGAACGGGTGATGGCAGAGGAACTGCTAACCGGAGATGTCCCGGTGCCACCCGAGGGTTCGATCCTACCCGATACCTATGCGTTTGAGCGTGGTCAGGACCGCCGCGAACTCATCGAACAGATGCAGGCCGCTATGGACCTATATCTGGCCGAAAAATGGGCGGAGCGATCGGATTCTGTTGCGGTTGATACACTGCGAGACGCTTTGACCTTGGCCTCCATTGTCGAAAAGGAAACCGGCACCCCGCAGGAGCGCGGTACGATTGCGGGTCTTTATTCCAATCGGTTGCGCACTGGCATGATGTTGCAAGCTGACCCGACCATCATTTATCCGATAACCAAGGGAAAGCCGCTTGGGCGCCGGATCCGGCAATCTGAGATCGCTATGGTCAACGGATACAACACCTACACGATGGTTGGGCTGCCTGATGGTCCGATCACGAATCCAGGTCGTGAAAGTATCGCGGCGGTGATGAACCCCGAGATGCATGACTACCTTTTTATGGTCGCAGACGGCACGGGCGGGCACGAATTCAATGCAACATTGGCCGGTCACAACTCGGCAGTTGAAAAGTGGTTTCAGCTCCGCCGTGAACGCGGTGAGATAGAATAGAGCCGCTGTGGCGCGTCCGTTTATCGTCACAGCTGCACTTCCAGAAGGCATTCAAGATTGGGCCGAAGCGCTGCGGCGCGAGCACTATCCGGCCCACCGAAACCATCTCCACGCGCATGTTACGATGTTCCACTCCTTTGCCCCGTCATTATTGGACGAACTCAAACGTTTCCTGCCCAGCGTAGCCAGCGAATTTGCCCCGCCAAAGGCAGAGATCAGCGGCTTGCTTGATCTGGGTACTGGCACGGCAATAGCGCTTCAAAGCGCCCCGGTTTTGGCGCTGCGCGATCTAATTGCAGAGCATTTTCACGGTAGCCTGACCGCACAAGATTTGTATGAGCCGCGTCCGCACATTACGATCCAGAACAAGGTGACAAAGCGGGAGGCCCGCGCGCTTCAAGCGGAATTGGCGCCGATGGTGGAAATGAAGCGCGCAAAAGGGCCGTTCACGTTCCCCGCGCTAGAGCTTTACCTTTACCAGGACGGCCCCTGGGAGCCGGTCAAACGCTGCGCGTTTCGCGGCAAGGAGCGTTTGTAGTCACGGCGCATTTGCATAGAACTTCACTGCGCTTTAGAGAGAAGAGAGCGCATTTGGTGGGGCAATGGTGGGCAATTCGGCATGAGCGTTTTTACAACAATCTTGGGTTTGGCCGCAGGACTGGTGCTGATGGCATCCATGATCCCGCACCAAGTGCGACATATTCGCTGGGTCAGCCTGATCGCGGGCCTGCTTGGGATCGCTTATTTCGGCCTGACAAAAGGTTTGAGCGCAGAACTAGCCTTTGTTGCTGCTTATATCATCGTCAACGTCGCCCAGCTCTTTGAACTGCGCCGGCGCGCGCGTGACGGCGTTATGACGCGCGAAGAACGCGAATTGTTCGACCACGTAATGCAAATCGAAGAACCTTCACAACAAAGCCGCCTGCGAGACCTGATGCTGTGGCAAGATGTCGAAGTGGGCACGCAATTGATCACTCAGGGCCAGGCCGACCCGCCGTTAATCTATATCGCCAGTGGCCGGGCAGAAATTGAACGCGATTTGGCTATCGTCAGCGAATGCGGTGCGGGCGAATTTTTGGGGGAAATGAGCCACGTTTCCGGCGAACGCGCCAGCGCGACTGTCACGGTAACGCAGGATATGCGAATGGCCCGGCTTGATCGCGATGCTCTGGGCCAATTGGCGCGCAGTCTGCCGGAGATCGGCAAAGCGCTCGATAGGGCGTTCAATCGCAGTCTTGCGGTCAAGGTGCTGCGAATGAACGAAAGCTCTCGCTAGGGCGTAAACCAAAGCTGCAAAACTTGTGGTTGACCCCGAACAAGTCGCGCCCTAAATGCCCCGCTCGTTAAGGGCAAATGACCGTTAGCGAATGGCGTATATGTCGCTTGAAAATATCAAGCGGAAGCCCTTACGGGGCGGAGTAGCTCAGCTGGTTAGAGCAGCGGAATCATAATCCGCGTGTCGGGGGTTCAAGTCCCTCCTCCGCTACCA
>CAWBJN010000022.1:0-13878 GCA_963789155.1 uncultured Alphaproteobacteria bacterium
TGATCCGCCGGTGCCATGCTTGTGGCCAATCACTCTTGCGACGGTTTTCATGTGTTTAAAACGCCATTCCTGAAAGTAATATTCCAGCGCGGTCACCCTTTCGCCCAACGCATACAGAGCCCAATTTTGGTCAGGATCGGCGTAGATGTCATGCCAAGCCTTTTCCACTGCATCACTCGGCTCATAAGGCTGCGACCAGTCGCGTGACAGTTTGTCTTCCGGAATTGCCGCGCCTTTCCGTTCAAGCGCCCGCAACACTTCATCGTACAGCGAGGGTGCGCGCAGCGTGTCTGTCAAAACCGCAGTGGCAGCTTCATTGCCATTGTGGACGAGGATCAGATCGGCGCGTTTTAGGCCCAGCAGGAATTCCAGTTCGCGGTATTGCTGCGACTGGAAACCCGATGCCTTGCGCAGAAACCCGCGAAAAGTGAGAAAGTCATGCGGCGTCAGCGTCGCCAGAACCTCCCACGAATGGATCATGTGACGCATAATCGTCGCGGTCCGGTCGAGCGTTTTGCATGCTTTGTCCAGCTCATCCGCGCGCAAGGCTTCGATCCCTACGCGCACTTCGTGCAGCATCAGCTTGATCCACAATTCCATCGTCTGATGCATGATGATGAACAGCATCTCATCGGGCTTATCCGACACCGGATGCTGACTATTCAGCAATTGATCCGTTTGCAAATGCCGGCTGTATGTTAGCCCGCTATCCCATTGAATTCGCTCGCCTTGAATCATCGCTTCGAATGTCTCGACGCCGTCCTCGACCTTGCTTGTGATCGGCGAAGAATGCGGTTTTGCATCGTCGCTCATACGGAACCCACCGCGACCATCACATCGTCCTCATGCGCTTCGCCGGGGGCAAGCGAGCTTAGCCCGTCCAACTCGCGATACACTTGCGAAAGGCTGGTCGTCTCCATCGTTTCGAGAAGGGCGGCAAAGCTGTCGATGACGAAATAAGTCGGCTGGAATTTGTCGAACAGATATCCGGTGCGCATCATACGCGGCAGATTGAACTGCAAACGGCGCGCTTCTGGATTGGTCACCGCGTGCAGCGTTTCTGCATAGCTTGAAAGCAGTCCCGCACCATAGGCCTTCACCGAACCCCCCTCGCGGATCAGCCCGAATTCAACCGTATGCAGATAGAGGTGGCTGAGCAAATCCGACATGCCTTGTCCTTCTGCTCGCAATCCGGCGCGCCCATATGCGGCCATGAAATCGCCAAAGGTTCGGTCTACGAACATGGGCAAGTGGCCAAAGACATCGTGAAACATGTCTGGCTCTTCATTGTAATCGAGCGAGCTATGCTGGCGGATAAAGTTGGCGACTGGAAACCGTCTGTTGGCAAGGTGTTCGAAGAACGCGCCGTTGGGGATTACCCCGGTAACCGGCACTGCCTGCCAGCCTGTTTGGGCCAGGAAACGGGTGTTGAATGCCTTAAAGTCGGGAATCCCATCCTCACTTATATTGAGCGATGCCAAGCCATCCAGAAACGCCTCACACGCCAATCCTTGCAGCGCTGCGGACTGGCGTGTGACGAGGTCATTCCACCGCCGATGGTCCTCTTCCGTGTAAGCGCCCCAATTTTGCGGAACTGTCCAATCCTTCGCTGCGCCGGGTGGCGGTTGGTCAAAGATGTGCAAGTCCGGCAAGGGGGAAGTTCTCCTGAGAGTGGCTATGAAACTCTTGTCTGCTCTGGCGTCCCTATCCGAAACTCAATTGGACCACCAAACATTAACTGGGGGGTCGGTCATCGATGGCGATGGCTGGACCACGAATTTGTTAACCACTTTATCAGCACAACGGCTTATGAAGCGACGAAACAGCTCCCATGAATACCAACCGCGCCAAGAGCGATGTAACTTCGTCCCTTTGGCCTGCACAAACGAACCGTTTCGCGCTCAATGAGCAAGCCTGCAATGCCGATAGAATAGGGTCACAAATGACCGTAAATACGCAGCCCAGCAGCCCCGATAGTCCGGCGCAAAACAGCTTTGGGATAAAAGCAGAAGACAGCCCTTGGTCGTCGCTGCTCTCGGTCGGACTTTTTGCGGCTCTCGCGATTGCGCTTTTGGGCAGTCTGCAACTTTTCTACGGCTTGTATTATTCGGTTCAGACAGACGTGGCCGGGATCGCATTGTCAGGACGGCTAGCCGACACGCTGGGCAATTCATTTTCCGAATATAGCCTCTATTTCCCGCCGGCAGAGCGTGTTTGGACCACGATTGCGGTGCGGCTCAGCGATCTGACCGGTCTCCGGCTTGATTTGGCAGTCGTGTTGATGACCGGCGTGGCGGTCCTGTTTTCCGCTGGGCTGGCATATCATATCCGCCGCATGACTGTGGGGGCCACACCTTTATTCCTGCTGGGGTCGGTCGCGGTGCTCGTCCTGCTACCGATCTTGTACAAAAACGTATTTGCAGTGCGGGAACATTTGGTTGTTCTGGGGCTCTGGCCCTATTTCATCCTGCGCATCTCAGATCCGGATGACACCAAAATTGGTCGAAAAACACGGCTCGTCGTCGGGTTGTGGTTGGGTGCAACTTTGCTGCTGAAATACCTGTACAGCTTGGTCGTGTTTCTGGTGGAGATAGCGGACGCAGCGGCGCAGCGACGCCCTCTTTCTCTATTTCGGATTGAAAACGTGGTGGCTGGTTCGATTGTGGCCATCTACCTGTTTCTTTGGCTGGTGATCGACCCATCCCAGCGCGAAGCAATTGCCGTTGTGGTCAGCGCAATCGACGCAAACCTGACCAGCCGCATGACCAATCTTGAACAAGCGGGCATTCATGCCGCTCTGGCTGCTCTATTTCTGCTGCTCGCTTACGTTTTCAAACTATCGCTTCGAAAGACGCTGATCGGCCTCGCGATGGTGGTTGGGGCGATCATCGCCGCATGGATTCAGTCGCGGTGGTACACCCATCACCTCTTCCCGATCACTATGGCCTATGCGGCGTGGTTGTGGATGATCCACCGCGACATAAAGCTGCTGTGGATTCTCGCTCTATTGCTGTTCTTCGTCCGGCCAATTGTCGGCGAATTCCGCGGCACCGTTCCCTATCAGGAATCGGTCAGAGAGGTCGAACTGGCGATGGATGAGGCGGGCCTGTCAGTTGATGGAAAGCGGGTAGGATTGCTGACAATGCACCCCACCCCGTTCAACCAATATCTTGCATCCAACGGTGCATCGCGCTGGATTGCGAGCGTCAACAATTCCTACGTCGCAGCTGAACTGAAACCTTTGGACCGGCCAGAAAACAAAGGACTTGTTGCACCCCCGGTAAAGCTGGACGATCCGGGTAGGCAGATGCTCCACGATGAAATGCTGCGCCTTTGGGAAGATATGCCGCCGGACGCCTTGATCCTTGATCAAAGCAGCAGCTGGCCCTTACAATTTATCGACGTGCAATGGACGGAAGTTTTCTCGGAGGATGCGCGGATGCAGGCGATCCTGTCACAGTACCGGCCCGTGTTTGAACATAAGGGCAAATGGGTGCAATTCAGGTATTATGAGCGCATCGACAGCGCCGCTGCTGCGAACTAGCCCACTGCTGGCCAGTCGAGCGGCTCGCCTCTTTTCAGCGCCCGCATCGCCTTCTTTCCGATAACTTGCGGCAAGTGCTTTGGCGCGAGGCCTTTGCCCGGACGGATTGAGCGGATGTTGTCACGTGTCAATTCTTCGCCCGCGTCGACATCTTTCACCACATAGAGTGAACGGCGAAACTGAATCGATGCGCTTTCGCTTCCCTGAAGGTCGTAAGTCGCTTTACCCAGCGAACGCCAGGCGCGCTTGCAATCTTCAACCAGCGACGTGAATTCTTCAGGCTCAAGGCTGAAGGCTGAGTCCGGACCGCCATCGGCGCGGCGAAGCGTGAAATGCTTTTCCACCACACAGCCGCCAAGCGCGATTGATGCCACAGCCACAGCCGATCCGCCGGTGTGGTCGGAAAGTCCGGTGGCAAGACCAAAACGCTGCGCAAGATCAGGCACCGTGCGCACGTTCGATTGTTCATCGGGCGCAGGATAGGAACTTACGCAATGCAGCAGGACCAGATCCTTGCACCCATTGTCTTTCGCGGTCTGCACCGCCTCTGCGATCTCATCGAGATTGGCCATTCCCGTCGAAATGATCATCGGCTTCCCTTTGGAGGCGCAATAGGCAACCAGCGGCAGATCGACCGCTTCGAAAGAAGCAATCTTATAGGCCGGGGCCCCCAGCTCTTCGAGCATATCAACAGCAGTCTCATCGAAGGGTGACGAGAACAGCGTCACGCCGAGCTCACGAGCTCTGCGGAAAAGCGGCTCGTGCCATTCGAAAGGCGTCTGCGCCTCTCCGTAAAGGTCATACAGCTTCCGGCCGTCCCACAATCCGCCCTCGACGGTAAAATCGGGGCCGTCATGATCAATCGTTATCGTGTCAGCGGTGTAGCTTTGCATCTTAATCGCATCAGCGCCGGTCTTCGCGGCGGCTTCGAGCAGTTCGATAGCGCGGTCCAGGCTGCCGTTGTGATTGCCCGACAATTCACAAATAACATAAGGCTCGCAATCCGGCCCAATGCGCCGCCCTGCGATGCTTATTTCAGGAACAGTCGTCATACTAGTGTTTCCTTCAGCTCGGCGCTCGTTAGCATTGGCTGCCTGCCGGACCGTATGATTTCCAAAGCCGATGCGTAGCCGCAATTCATCAGCAGATCGACAATGCTCATGTGGCTTGTAAATTCATCCCCGCCCTGCTCGTAAACAGGGTGATCGAAATTGTGGTACCGCAGATCAACACCCGATCCGGCAAAGGCACCGCCTTCTTGCGATTGTTCAATATAGGCTGCACTGCCCCGCGCTGAGAGATACGTGTCTGCACCGATAGTGCGGCAGATGGAGAGGAGACGCGCGTCCTTGCTGCCTTCGATCCCGGCTAACTCAGAACTTTCGACAAAAGGCGTTGCTATCCCCATTTGCTCCGCTGTGGTCTTGATGAAGTGCTTGTTCAGCGCGCCGATGGTTTCATGGCCAGCCGCCATCAACGCCTCCAGATTTGGAAACACCTCGTCAAAATGCGGCGCTTTCGAATAGCCATGCCGGATCGTCGCCAGATGCGTCTTGCGCCATTTTGGGTTGGGATCGACCGAAGTGCCGACGAAAGTGCAATCCTCGCTCTGGCTATGACCCGACAAGGGCACCGTTAGGAAAGCTTCACCATTCTGGCCAAGTATCCTGTTGCGAACGCCCCAGCTGCGTTTCAGCACCTGGGCATCGTCGAAGAAAACGAATTGGTCCGCCGCGTCGATAAGATCGAAAAAACCGATCCACGGCAGATAGGTGGGCTGCATGATCGCGGCGATCATAGCGTTTCCAAAGCCATTTGTGTCTCAAGTGCCTTTTCCAAATCGCTTCCCACTTGTGCAAACTTTTCACCCTTGGCGTACGCTTCCCATGCACCGGTGACAAAGCTCTCACCCATCTTTGCCTTTAGCGCGGTGCGCAGCGCACCCAGCTTATCGATGGTATCAGTTGAATGGTACAGCCAGCGCGGTTTCACTGTTCGGTATAGCTGATCCCCGATCGAAAGATCGCCATCAAAGCCGGCCAGCATCCGGTAAATGTCCGCTTTCAGCGTTTCGCCGTCATCTTCAAAAACGCATTCGGCTGTCAGCAAAATCTTGCCTTGGCTTTCGTAAATATACGCGCGGAAACAGCTGCCTTCTGCGGTGAAGTTCTGGACGTAGAACGGGACCGCCCCGGTCCATTGCACCTCAAATATGTAAGTGGCGAAGCGTCTGGCTGGCGCTTTTGGCGGGGTCATCCCCACTGTCCTGAAAAGCGGCATCGGACTTGCGGCCCATACGTGGACGTCATTGGGCGAAGCTTCCGCGAGAAATTTCTTTGGATTGGCAGGCGTGCGTTCGTGAATACGAACCCCGATCGCGTCCAGCGCGGCATGGCATTGGCGAAACAACGCCGCAAAACCACCCACCGGCAAGCTGGCCTGAACATTGGACGAATAATTCCAAGCCGCGCGGGGAATGCCGAAAAGATCATCCGCCAGACTGTCCGATTGTTTGGCACAGGCCAGCGCGTCCACATCTACTCCAGTGGGGAAGACCCGATTGATAGCCAGCGGCACAGCTGCGCTTGCATGCAGTTGATCGGCATCACAGCCGACATGCCATTTGACATAGCGCGCCAGCGGCACCGCCAATTCATCGCCATAACAGGCAAGCCGATCCGCCAGACTTTCGCCGCGGACAGGCGCCAGACTAATGTCCGATGCAGGCAGGGCAGGGCCACTGAAATCATTCAAATAAATGGGATCATCTAGCGAAGAACTCACCGAACCAAACACATTGTCGAAATCGTCGAAATCGGCGCCGTGGGATTCAAGCAAGCTGCGGATAGGGTCACCCTGGGCCCAAAATAGATGCAGCCCTCGCGCATCTCGTGCCCGCCCTGATTTTCCGGCAAAGCGATCCCGCCGAGCCGGTCCAAACGCTCATAAAGCTCAATATCTCTCGCACCAAGGCGGTGAGCCTGAAACGCCGCAAGAATACCCGTGAGCCCGCCGCCGACGATCCTGACGCGTTTCATGCGCAGCGCACCACATTCCGCGCGAAAAAATAGGCGGAAA
The DNA here is from genome assembly GCA_963789155.1 of uncultured Alphaproteobacteria bacterium. Classification (GTDB taxonomy): domain Bacteria; phylum Pseudomonadota; class Alphaproteobacteria; order Sphingomonadales; family Sphingomonadaceae; genus Erythrobacter. Next base: position 6,623 of record CAWBJN010000022.1, read on the forward strand.
AGTCACTACAATTGGCGGTTTTGGCTCGCATAGCCAATTGGATTACGCAGAAGGCGTAGACAATTCGTTAACTACACTTCGGCTTTCAACGCGCGCGGCTCTATGTCCGTTTGATGCACGTAAATCGTGTATTCGAACGGGATGGAACCCGGGCGCACCACGTAGTCATGTCGCAGGGTCACAAGCGGCGACAAGTGCTCTTTGCAAAAGCGAAATGTGTGAAGCGGATCTTCGTAATAAAGGCCATCGTCGCAATAATCGACGAAGCGGCTGAGCATGTTGAACGCATAGCCCACCTTTGCCCGCGCCATCAATTGGCGTGACACAGCCTCGAAAAAACCGCGATTGTCGGTGATCAGATTGTTGAAGACCCCGCTGACAAGGATAAAGTCAAACTCCTCCTCCAGCGGGCGCTCCAGAATATCGCGCACTTCAAAACGTCCGCCGGGATGCGCGGAACGCGCAAATTCGATGGCTTCGTCGGAAATGTCGAACCCGACATATTCGCCCTCATAACCGATTGAGCGCTGCAGGAAGCTCAACATCTGACCAGTGCCGCAACCAAAATCGAGAACCTTGCTGTCCTTCGTCACGCCGATCTCGCACAGCACCTCAATCCGCCGCTCTTGCGTTTCGCGGTCCGCATATTGGGCGCTCTCTGCCGCGTCACCATGGCGTTTGACCAGCTCGCTATAATGCTTGGCCAAAGCGTCGAAATCGTTCTTGAATGTGTTTTCCATTTCAGCCTTTCACAGCCTCCAGAATTGCATTTGCTGCATGAGCAGCCGGGTCTGGGACGAAAGTTTCAATCATCCGTGAAGTCATTGCACTGCGCATTTCGGCATCCGCAATAAAGGTGGCCAATGAACCAGACAGTTCTGCGTCCGTGACGCGATCAGCGAGCCCTAAATCGAACACTAGTCCCGCGCGCGACAGCACCTTCGTTTCGCCATCTTGCCCGTCATTCTGCGCAATCGCAGCAGCGGGCACACCCATATAAGGCACTTTCATATTTGATCAGCCCGCCTCCGGTGATTGCGGCATCGGCCCAGAGAAGCGGCTTTGAAAGGTCGGGCATTCGAGGCAGAATTTGGCTGCCGGGTGCGAAATTGGAAAGCAGAGGCACCAGTTTTTCGTCGTTTGGCGCGACCGCGTGCAGGCAAATCTGAGAGTTTTGTCTGCCAAGCACTCGCAAAAGCCGGCCCGTCACGCCCTTTGGATCAGAACCACCAATAGCGATCAGCAGATTGCGAACTGCACCGTGCCGTTTGCGTTCAAGGCTACGCGAACGAAGCTCAACCAACTGGCGGCGAGCCGGGAGATAGTTGGGGCCAAGAAGCAGGACCGGACCTGTCTGGATAGTCCAATGAAGGAGCTTCCCAAGTGAAATTCAGAACCGCGCTGCAAGGATACACCTGAAGTTTGGCAAAATCGTCGATCAAGACAATTGGAATGCCTAACGACTTAAGATCGGTGAGGTAACGTTCGTCGGCTCGGTAGCTGTCAACAACAATGAAATCAGCGCCCTGAATGGCTGTTATCTGGGCAAGCTCCCGCTGCGCCGTGTCGGTATTCAATGGCGCTTGCAGCGTGACGCAATCGAACCCGGCAAGGCTGATCTGCTGCGCGGCTGCGGTGTCGAACATTCCCGCAAACGTGCTGCGAACATCAGAAATCCGCAGCGCTTCAGCCAGCGCGATGCAGCGGCTAAGATGTCCGAAACCGATATCTGCCGTCGCGTCGCACCGAAAGATAGCGTTCACTCGCCGCTCTCCCGTTGAGCCGCGAACAGACGTTCCGCCATGACCCAATCTTCTGGACGGTCAATATCCCAAGCGCGCGTTTGCGGCAGTTCAATGAACCGTGTCCTGTCACCAAAGAATGGCTGACGCTCCAACCACGCATCGCGCTTGCCCCAGTAAAATTGCCCGGAATCGTGAAAGACAGGCGGCAAATCTTGCGTACGCGTGGCAACATGCTGGGGGTAAAGCAGTTCTGGGCTACCTTCGGCGCTGCGCGTAAAGCCACGCTGCGGAGGGTGTCCGTACCGAACAGCTGGAAAGACGTAATCGCACTCTGCCGAGAGCAGGCGATGTGCCGAAGCAAGGTCTTCAGCGGCAACAAACGCGGCCGTTGCATAGATGCAGCACGCTGCTTCTACCTGCCAGCCAGCCTCAATCGCCCACGAAAGCGCATGAATGACAACATCGGTGGTCCCGCTGTGATCGCCGGAAATATCCTTTGGCCGCATAAAGGGCGTCTCGGCCCCCGCCTCACGCGCAGCAGCCGCGATCTCTTCATCGTCGGTCGATACGATAATTCGGTCAAACAGGCCGGATGTGATAGCCGTTTCAATCGGCCAGCCGATCATCGGGCGGCCGCAAAATTCGCGCACATTTTTTCGCGGTATGCGCTTGCTACCGCCTCGCGCTGGAATGATCGCGATATTCATCCCGAAACTGCCTTAGACACCTTTGCAATGACGATTTGCTGCTGTTCGTCGGTCATCCCCGCGAACATCGGTATGCTGATGGCCCCGGAATAATACGCCTCTGCGTTAGGGCAAAGGCCCGGCTGAAAGCCCAGTTCGCGGTAGTAGGGTTGGAGGTACACGGGGATGTAGTGAAGGTTCACGCCGATCCCAGCAGCCCTCAACTCATCAAAAATGGCGCGATGGCCTTTGAGTCGCACTCTGTCCGTCAACCCGGATCACGTAAAGATGCCAAGCCGAGGCCGTGTCGGGATGTTGCCAAGGGGTTTTGACCGGCAAGTCAGCAAAGGCCCGGTCATAGACGCTCGCAATCTCCCGGCGGCGGTCAATGAACTCTGACAACCGCGACAGTTGGCTAACCCCCAAAGCCGCGTTGATATCGGTCATGCGGTAATTGTAGCCCAGACGCTGCTGCTCGTAATACCAAGCGCCCTCGTCCTGCATCTGCAACCGATGCGCATCGCGTGTGATCCCATGGCTGCGATCAAGCCGCATCAGTTCGGCCAGCTCAGCATCATTCGTCATGGCCATGCCGCCTTCGCCGGTGGTCACGATCTTGACCGGATGGAAGCTGAAAACGGTGATGTCGCTGAACTTGCAATTGCCAACTGGTTCCGACTGATATGTGCCGCCGATGGCGTGCGATGCATCTTCTATGATGCGAACACCATGACGGCTTGCCGCGGTATGGATGGCCTGCATATCGCAGGGTTGCCCCGTGAGATGCACTGGGATGATAACCTTGGGCAGGTTCCCCGTTGCCGCGGCGCGATCCAGCTTTTCCGCCAGACGAACCGGACACAAATTGTAAGTGCGATCGTCGACATCGACAAAGTCGACCTTGGCACCGCAATAAAGCGCCGCGTTAGAGCTGGCGACAAATGTCAGCGGACTGGTCCAGACGCTGTCGCCTGGCCCTACCCCCAGAGCCATGCAGGCAAGATGAAGCGCGCTTGTTGCGCTGTTCGCCGCGACACCGTGCTGCGCGCCGCACAGGGCAGCAATCGCTTCCTCAAACGCGGGGACAACCGGCCCTTGAGTCAGGAAATCAGACTTTAGGACGTCGACCACAGCTGCGATGTCAGCTTCGGAAATCGACTGGCGTCCATATGGTATGAAGTCAGCCATTACACTTCATGCGTCGGATCTACGTGCTCGCGGATGAGCTTACGCAGATCAGCAACCGATAGGAAATCCGGATTGGTGCCGCTGTTGTACGAAAAGCCCGGCTCCACAGCCTTACCGCCATGCTTCTTCAGAAACTCGTTGGCTGAATGCTCACCAGTGGTTGGCAGGACCGCATAATAGGGGCCAAGATCAACCGTATTCAGGCTATCGCTGGTGGTGATCATTTCCTCATGGATTTTCTCACCGGGCCTGATCCCAACGACGTCAAGCTTGCATTCGGGACCGATCGCCTCCGCCAGATCGGTGATGAGGTAGCTGGCGATTTTGGGGACGAAAATCTCCCCCCCTGTCGCATTTTCCAACGCCCACAGCACCATCTGGACGCCTTCATCAAGCGAGATGTTGAACCGGGTCATTGTCGGATCGGTGATCGGGAAAACGCCCTTTTCGCGCTGCGCGAGGAAAAAGGGAACAACCGACCCCCTGCTTCCGATCACATTGCCGTATCGCACGACTGACAGACGCAGATCACGCGAACCTTTGATGTTGTTGGCTGCGGTGAAAAGCTTGTCGGAGCAAAGCTTGGTCGCGCCATACAAATTGATCGGTGCCGCCGCCTTATCTGTGGACAGCGCCACCACTTTTGAAACCTTGCTATCGAGGCAGGCTTCGATCACGTTCTGCGCGCCAAGCACATTGGTTTTGATACATTCAAACGGGTTATACTCCGCGGCAGGCACCTGTTTCAGAGCCGCAGCGTGGACGACAATATCGACCCCTTCAACCGCGCGGCGCAACCGGTCCTGATCGCGAATGTCACCGATAAAATAACGCAGGCAGGAATACTCCTCTGTCGAGAACTCCTGGCTCATTTCATATTGCTTCAACTCGTCACGCGAATAGATCACGAGACGCCGCACGCCGGGATATTTTTTGAGTACAGTTCGGACAAAAGCTCGCCCAAAAGAACCAGTTCCCCCGGTTACAAGAATGCTCTGATTATCTAGCAAGGGCTTTTGATCCTTTTCGTTGCTTTACGTAGTGTGCCATGACTAGCAATCCGCTCATAATGAATGCAGCGCCGAAAGAAACCGCCGTGGCGAGCATGATACCCCGAATTCCCATGCTCTGAGCCCACATGATGCTGAGCCAGATATTCAATCCGATCGTCAGCGCGCTCAGGGTGGACATAAGTTCAATCCGTTTTTCGTAATGAAGGAACTTCATGTTGTGCGTGAAGTATCCCTGCAGCGTAATCGCAAGCATGATGTATCCGAGCAGAGGTATGGCGCTGTGAAACGCCTCCCCAAGCAGGATGGGCGCAAACAGCCGCGCGAAGAAATAGAATGCCACAGCCGCAATCGCAGCTAGGATGAAGTACAAGATGGAAACCGAGATGACCTCTTGCAGGCCATCCTCCCGCGCAGTTTTGAGTTTGCGGAACAGCCACGGCGTCCACGCCATCACGAAACTGTAATCGACCATCCAGAAAGCGGACGCAAACAGTGCGGCAACTCCGTACATCGCGCTGGCTTCCACGCCGAGATAATGCGCGGCGACCACTTTATCGACCGTAGCCATCACCATGACCACGGCGCCCGCAGGCCAGTATAAAAACCCGAATGATGCAATATTGCGGTAGAACGAACGTTCCGGGACCCGGTACAGCTTAGGCAGAGTGTAGCCTAGCGAACGCAGCGAAAATATCGTTGCGATCCCCATGCTTAACATTCGCCCAAGGACCACGCCGCGCCAGTCCCAGCCCGCGGATAGAAATGCGACGATGAAGATCAGGCTCAAAACAGCTTGAGCGACCTGAGTGCCGAGGAACGCTTTACGTCGGTTATGAAACTGTTGCAGCGCAAGGACGGTGTAGAAAACCTCGTAAAGAAACGCAGCCACCACGATGCTGACCAGCCACGCTTGAGGAAACTTCGTCGCAGCCGCCAGCAAATCGCCAAACAACCAAGTCACCGCCGCGACGAAAGCGGTCAGCAACAACATCATGAATAAAGCGGTGTGAGTGAACTGATCCAGCTGTTTCTGATCAAAATCGAGAAACCGCATCCGGACCGCGTCTTGGGTCGTCAGGCCGACCACCGGACGCATGAACGCCGCGTAGGTTACGAACAAAACCCAGATACCGTAATCGGTGGGGTCGAGTGTACGCGTGAGGATAGGCGCCAACAGGAACGGCACGAGCGCTTCGATGCTGTTTGCAAACGCATAGAACAGCGATTGTACCGCTAGAAATTTCCTAGCGTTTAATTTGAGTACGCTGCGTATCATCAGATGCTCTTATCCCGTTGCCCCACAGCACGTGCCGGAGCCAGTGCTTTACAAGCTGTAAACCTAAATTGTTAACGATTGCCTGAGATAGAGTCCCCAAGAGTTAGAACGGTTGAACCGAGCTGGCTTGGAGCAATTGGTTCTCTTGAGGTAGATCATCGTGGCTTACGAAGCTCTTAAAGTACGCGATCTGTTCGCCGGCGTATCTGACGTTGCGGCGCCTGAAATCGAAAACTTTGAAATCGAGACGATCGTCGAGCGCGACCGTTACGACCTTGCCACCGCGCTGCGTATCGTACGGGAGATGGAAACGTCTGCGGGTCGCGCGGCTGTCTTTGAGGAAATCAAAAGTAAGAACGTAATTTTTCGCGTTGTCGATACGATTTACACGAAGGCGGGACCAAGATTTCTTCAGCCGCTTCTTATCTTTGTCTATATGCTCAAATGCGTTTTGACGCTGGGGCCGTTCGACGATGACGATGACGATGCCCTTGCCGAAGCGATCACGATCTCAAATTTCGCAAACGAGCATCACACCATCGAGCGGGTGGCGCAGCTGGTGCCGGACGCTCGCCTTCTTCGCGTGACGGTGGAACGCAAGCATATCTTTGCACGCGGGCAATTAGCTGCGGCATTCGCCATGTTTGGTTCGTTCAAAAGAGTCTGGTCATTCCTCAGGGTCTTGGTGCGCAGCCACAGCTTCATGCCGTCTGCCAGAATAGCAAGCGCCCTCGCCTTTTACATGCGGTTCTCGCACATTTTCGCTGACCGGCCTTCACTCCGCGCCGCGATTGTCGCCAGCAATTACAGTCCGGAAGCAGTCGGCATGGCAGCCGCAGCGCACAGCATGGGTAGGCGCGTCATTTACGCAAATCACGCGCCAATTCCGGCGAACGGACCTGTAATCCCGCCTGTTCTGGCCGATTGCGCCTTATTCTATGGCGACGAGACTAGGCAGACTTACGAGCGGCGCAGCAGTTGCACCGCTGATGTCGCTTTGATTGGTCAGCCGGGTTCAACTCATGCGATGCAATGGTCCGATCAGGTTAAGACGGTGGGTATCTTTCTGACCTCCGGGACCAAATGCGATGTGCTGAAAAGCTTGGTCGCGACCATCCGCGTCGATCTGCCGGACGCAAAAATTCTAATCCGCCAGCACCCTGTTACGCTGCTTCAAACCGACTTTTCGGAAATTGGCGTGGATGATCCCGCCACCGAACTGACAATTGGCAATCCTCTGGACGACGAAATCGCGGCCTGCGACCTGGTCATCTGCGGCAACAGCGGTGTTGCGCTGAATGTGCTAAGCGGTGGCCGGCCAGTGGCGTATCTGTCCAGTCTTGACGGT
>CAWBJN010000023.1:0-384687 GCA_963789155.1 uncultured Alphaproteobacteria bacterium
ATGGTGGGCGCGGCAAGGATTGAACTTGCGACCCCACCCGTGTGAAGGGTGTGCTCTACCACTGAGCTACGCGCCCGCCTTTTTGCAGGGGTTTGTCGTCCCCGGGCAGGGGCGCGCATCTACTGTGCTGACCATTGCATTGCAAGCCCCATCCGGGGGTGCAATTTGGTGGGTTTTTCCCGAAATCTGCCAATGCCCTGAGCGTGTTTTAGCGAGCAAACCACGACCCTATCAGCTCAACAAGGCTGCGCGTTTCAGACCCGCTTATTGGGCGTGTTTCGATTGGGCATTCTAGGCAGTAGGCTTGGATCCCTTGAGCGCCCGAAAGACGCTGTGCATCGCGGGTTATCTGGCCGAGCACCGCTGAACGCTGGCGCGCCGCCATAGCAAACAGGTCACCGCCGCGCGTCTCGGCTGCGGGCGCTGCCGCGCTGCTCATCAAACGGCGGATCAGCGAATTGTAGTTCGCCTCAGACGCGCCAAGATAGCGGGAGCGCCAGTCACCTTCTTCAAGCCCGGCTTGGCCTGCGACCCAAGCCAAGGCTTCTTCCATACCGCCGAACTCATCGACAAGCCGCTTTTGCCTCGCTGTGCCGCCATCCCACACTCGGCCTTGTGCGATTGCATCGACTTGCACGGTTGTCATTCCGCGCGCCTCTGCAACGCGTTGCAAAAAGTCGGTGTAAGTGTCGTTGACGCCCGCTTGCAAAATCGCATCCATCTCTGGCGAAAGCCCGGCTATCACATCGGGCTGTCCCGATAGCGGCGTGGTTTGGTATCCACCGGCGCTCACGCCGATTTCATCCGCCACACCTTCGAAAGTGGGCAGCACGGCAAACACACCGATTGAACCGGTGATGGTTTCAGGCTGAGCGAAAATGCGATCGCCAGCCGTCGCGACCCAATAGCCACCGCTTGCGGCGACATTGGCAAAGGAAATAGCAACCGGAATGTCGCGTGCGCGGTAGCGTTCTACCGCGCGGCGGATTTCTTCTGACGCGAGCACCGAACCGCCGGGCGAATCCACCCGCACAACCAGTCCTTTGATATTGTCATCCCCGATTGTTTCGTCGAGCAAATCTGCGATCCGTGTGCCGCCCGCGGTTCCGGGGCCGGCATCACCATCCACGATCGTCCCTGCGACTGTAACAACTGCGATTTCATTGTTGCTGCTTGCCTCGCCAGTGCCGACATCGGCAAGGAACGGTGTCAGCTCGCTCATTGCATAGGCGCCCGGCTTTTTGCTCCAGCTGTCTTCGCCGGCAAGTTCCGCGACGCGTGTTCCAAATTCCACTTTATCGCCAAGTTTATCGACAAGTCCTGCTTGCAAAGCGGCCTTCGCAAGGTCGCCTGAGGAGGCTTCGACCCATGCGACCGGATCGCTGGTCACGCGGGCAAGTTCGAGCGATGGCCGCGCTTTTTGCACATTGGCCTGCCATTCTTCCCAAAGCGCGCCGTACAGCCCCGCCAGATTTTCACGCGCGGCGTCTGATGGCCCGTTTAGCAAGGAAGGGTTCTACCGCCGATTTGAATTCACCCACGCGGTACACGCGGACATTGACGTTCAGTCTCTCAAGCAGCTCAGCATAATAGAGGTTGTTGCCGCCCGGACCGGCGATGATGGCGCCGCCCAAGGGATCGACCCAAACCTCACTTGCATGAGCTGCCAATAGCATGTGATCGTCGCCGTAGGCGATGGCATAGGTCAGCACGGGTTTATCGGCTTTGCGTACGCGGTCCATTGCCTCGCCAATGGCTTGCATATGAACCTGTCCGCCGCCGACAAATGTCGTCATATCAATCACGACAGCTTTGATCCGTTCATCGGTCGCAGCGGCATCCAACGCGCGCACCAGATCACGCGCCTGAAGTTCGATTGGCGGGGCCTGTCCGCTGAGCAGCGTCGCGATCGCGTTGACCCCGGCGCGTTCTTCCACGACGAACCCGGATAGGTCGATGTAAAGCGCACCTTCGCGAACCTGACCCGGATTGGGAGAAGCCGACAGGATGCTGAACACAGCGAGGAAAAACAACAGCATAAAAAGAAGGACAAGCCCGTCCTTAATCCCGACGATGACTTTCCATGCCTTGCCGATAAAGCTCATTTTAATCTGGTTTCCTGTGATTTCGCGCGTTGTGTTTTTTTGGGTGCTATTTGAGGAGATAGGAGGGGTTATGCGAAACTTCCATGAAGAACCGACCATCGGATGGGTTGAGCGTTGCCCTCAGCTCGACTAAAGGCGTGGTTTTGATGGATCAGACACCAACAAAACCCGAACCAGACCGCTTTCCCTCTGGTCGTCTCGCATTCCCACACCGCGATCTGACTGGCATTGGCCAGCTTGAACGGCATGAAATTCTCTATCTGCTTGCTCAGGCAGAACAGTGGGTTGAACTCAACCGCCAAAGCGCGAAGCATGTGGGGCTGCTTAGCGGCCTCACTATCATCAACGCCTTTTTTGAAAACTCGACCCGCACGCTGCTCAGTTTTGAGATCGCAGGTAAACGGCTGGGTGCGGATGTGGTCAATATGCATGCCGCGCAAAGCTCGGTGAAAAAGGGCGAAACGCTGATCGACACCGCGATTACGCTCAACGCGATGCGCGCGGATGCAATTGTGATCCGGCACGGGTCCAGCGGGGCGACGCAGCTGATCGCTGACAAGGTCGATTGCCCAGTGTTGAACGCGGGTGACGGCCAGCATGAGCACCCCACGCAGGCCTTGCTTGATGCGCTGGCTTTGCGCGAAGCCTTTGCGAAACGCGGTGAGGCGAATGAGGATTTCAACGGGCGCACCGTAACGATTTGCGGAGACATCCTTCACAGCCGCGTGGCGCGCTCCAACATCCTCTGCTTGCAAGCGATGGGTGCAAGTGTCCGCGTGTGTTCGCCGCCTGCATTGATGCCCGCCGGGGTTGAGGCGATGGGGGCAGAGCCGTTCCACGACTTCGACGCCGCGCTTGCGGGCACGGATGTGGTGATGATGCTGCGTCTTCAGTCGGAGCGGATGGCGGGGCAGTTTATTCCGTCGGAACGCGAATATCACCATCTCTATGGCCTCACCAAAGCGCGGCTGGAACGCGCCGCGCCCGGTGCTCTGGTCATGCATCCCGGACCGATGAACCGCGGGGTAGAGATCGACAGCGAAGTTGCTGACATGCTCGACCGTTCGCTTATCACTCAGCAAGTGGAGATGGGCGTTGCGATCCGCATGGCATGCCTCGATGTTCTGACGCGGCCCGCTCGCGCAGTGGAGGGCTGGGCGTGAAACAGACGCAGCCTCTCACGGTCACCAACGGTCAGATCGTCACGTCTGGCGGAATTCAAACTGGTGCAGTCCGCCTGGTGGGTGACACAATCGAAGCGGCTGGCCCCGATGTTTCCCCGCAAGATGGTGACACTGTGCTCAATGCGAGGGGCAAGTTTATCGCGCCCGGCATCGTCGACCTTGGCGTGTTCGCCATCGACAAGCCAGCATTCCACTTTGGCGGGATTACCCGCGCGGCGCTGATGCCGGATCAATCCCCGCCGCTCGATCTGCCAAGCCGCGTTGCTCATATCGCGAAAAGCGGGAAACCTGATCTTTGGGTCCACCCGCTTGCCGCGGCAACTGCTGGACTTGAGGGCACACATCTCGCGGAAATTGCATTGATGCGCGACGCAGGTGCGCGCGGTGTTGCGACCGGGCGAGGCTGGATCGCCGATAGCAGTGTGATGCTGCGGCTGCTGCAATATGCCGCAATGTTGGACCTCACCGTGGTTGCGCATCCGGAGGACGCCGCGCTTGCCGGGGATGCCGCCGCGACCTCCGGAGAGATCGCAACGCGGCTGGGGCTGCCCAGCGCGCCTGCCGAAGCAGAAACACTCGCGCTCGCCCGCGATATCGCGCTGGCTGAAATGAGCGGCGCGCGGATCCATTTTCGCCAAGTCACCACGGCAGCTGGTTTTGACCTAATCCGCGCGGCAAAGTCGCGCGGGACCAAAGTCACTTGCGGTATTACGCCAGCGCATTTCATGCTTTCTGACCTCGCGACAGCCGACTTTCGCACCTTTGCGCGGCTGTCCCCGCCTTTGCGCTGCGAGGCTGACCGGCAGGCCGCTCGCACCGCGATTGCTGATGGCACGGTCGATGTGATCTCCAGCGGCCACGATCCACGCGGGCCAGAGGATAAGCGATTGCCGTTTGCTGATGCAGCGCCGGGCATGGCCGGGGCTGAAACGCTGCTCGCTATGGTGCTCAACCTCGTGCGCGAAGAGGTGATCGACATGCCGCGCGCCTTCGACCTGCTATCGGCCAAGCCAGCTGAGTTGCTGGGAGTGCCCGCCGGGTTGATTGAACCGGGGCGGGCGGCCGATATTGCGGTCATCGATGCGGACGCGCCGTGGTTTGTCGATCGCACGAAAATGGAAGCAACCGCCGATAACACACCATTCGACCGCCAAGGCGCGCAAGGCCGTGTGCGAGCGCTGATCAAGGGCGGGGTAGAGGTCGAGCACTAGTTCGCCAGGCTTTCATCGCGTCGCGCATAAAATGCGCAACCAAACGCCCGAACAAAAAACACCCTCGGAGCCGCAGGCCCCGAGGGTATCAGTTTCGCTGAAGGCTCAAATTAAGCAGTAATTCTTAGCGTGTGCGCGCGGCAATCCGTACTCCGCGATCAACCGCGCCGGCGGGCGGGCTTGATGCCGCATAGGCAAAGCAACCGCCGCCTGAGGATTTCACCGAATTGCACATGCTGCGCGCCGAACGCGAACCGAAACCGGCTGCGGCTACGCGGAAGAAGGTTGTGCCGTTCACTTTGGCTTCGGTGATCATGACATCGTGATCGGCAAGCTGTGGCCAGCGGCTCTTCATTTCGCGCCATTTGCTTTCCGCAACGGCGCGGGTCTCAAAACTGCCGAGTTGAACAAGGTGTGTCGCGGCAGAGCCGGTTGCGACTGCCATGCGGCGCTGCGGTGCGGGCGTTGCAACGCGGGTCGGCGCAGCAGGAGCAGGGGCACGTACGGCGGGTGCCGGTACATTTTGCACCAGAGCGTTAGAGATGAAGCGCGGTGCGCTGCGCGATGCAGACGGGCTAGCGGCCGCAACGGGCGCTGGGGCCGGTGCAGGAGCGGCGGCAACACGAACAGGCGCAGGGCGCGCAGTTTGCACGCTGCTGGCTTCGGCTGTGTCGATATCGTCAATACCAAACGCCATCGCTTCACTTTGGCTTGGCTGAGCTGCTGCCACGACGATATCATCGGTGTTCATTTCTTCGGCTTCGGCGACCAGCATCGGCTGGCTTGGGAAGTTGGAGAGCGACAGATATTGCGGTTGGCCGTCATCGCTAACGGGCGATACGCCCAAGAGGCCGGCGACACGGACCTGATAATCTTCTGGGCGGGCGTTTGCAGCCCAATCGGACAGACGCGCGTCAAGCTGATCGGCGGGCACATCTTCGGCTGCCATCACGCGGGCCGCGCGCCAATTGCCAGCCAATGCATACGCATAAGCAAGGTTCTGGCGCGATTTGGCGCTGTTTTCGCCATTGCGTACATTGTTAATGAGATGGTGGACGCCGCGCTCAGGCTCTCCGGCGAGTGCCAGAGCCAAGCCCAGATCGGCGGCAGGAATGACGCTCTGAAATTCCGAAAGCATGTTCAACGCGGCGGCATTTTCGCCCACGGCGATCTTGGTCAGCGCATAGCTTAAGATGGTGCGCGCATCGCTGTCGCCCAGATCAATCGCATCGCCAAAAGCGGTGGAGGCGGATTGGAACCGGCCTGATTCGAGATATGCAGCTCCGAGCAAAGCACGATAGCCACCATTGCGTGGCTCAGCCAGAACGGCCGCCTCTGCATGGATGATAGCGCGATCGGCCTTGCCATCTTCGAGCGCAGCCTGCGCTTTGGCAAAAGAGATCTGTGCCGGGGGCGCAGATGCGGTGCAACCTGCCAGCGCCAGGCTGACAAGGGCGGTGCTCATGAAGAGGGCGATTTTCGGACCGCTGCTGCGGTTGCCGGATTGGCTTTGATTGCGGCGGGCCATATGCGTTTCCTCTAAATTAACCATGATAATTTGTGTCTTCGTTTCGTGAGTTTATTCGTAAGAATTCAGTGGCGTTTCATGCGGCTGACAAGTGCATCGAGATCGTCGATTTCGGCGAACATTTGATCGAGAGCTTCGGTCACCAGCGCCTGCGCGCTTACCCCTTGCATCGTTGACGCAAGGCGCAACTTGAGATGGCGATCCAAGTCGAGCCGGAGTGTAAAGGCCGTACGGCGCGGCAAATTGCCAGTGCCAGCATGAGAGGCGGTTTTTGCGCCTTTCTTTTTGGTCTTTTGCGCCTTGGAGGCGGGTTTTTTTGCAGCAGGCTTTGCTTTGATCAGCGGCTCTGGTGAATCGCCGAAATCGTCAGCAACCTCATTCGCGGCTTCGTAAACCGGAAGAGCCGTTGCGGATGGGTTGATCGAAACAATATCCGCGCCTTTGCTGGGTTTATTGGGGTTTTCTTTGCTCTTGGACGCAGCCGTGCTTGGTTTGTGCACGATTAGGTCATCATCCGCGCCCATATCGTTCCAGCCCAAATCTTCGAGCTGTTCGTCCGCTACTGTTTCAGGAAGCGGCGCTAATTGCGGACGCATAGCTGGTTTCGCGCCGCCCTTTCGGGCGAGCAACGTCGGTCCAAGCGAGGCAAAGCTGGCTTCGGACATACCGCAGGCTCCTTATTGAGCCACTCGGCGGCCGAAACCGCCGCCGGGACGATGCACACCGTTTGATTGCGCATGCGCATGGCCCGGGCCGGTGCCCGGAGCAGCAAACACAGTGCGGCGGAAATTCTTTTCGAGCCGGTCGGAGATGTATTTCCACAAAGCGGTCATTTCCGCAGCGGAACGCCCTTCTGGATCAACTTCCATCACCGTGCGGCCATCAATCATAGAGGCAGCAAAATCTGTGCGATGGTGAAGCGTAATCGGCGCAACCGTGCCGTGCTGTGACAACGCGACCGCGGCTTCTGACGTGATCTTCGCCTTGGGCGTCGCAGCGTTCACAACAAACACCAGCGGCTTTCCAGCGCGCTCACACAGATCGACCGTTGCGCCGACAGCGCGCAAATCATGCGGGCTAGGGCGGGTTGGTACGACGATTAACTCTGAAACCCCGATCACCGACTGGATCGCCATCGTGATGGCGGGCGGTGTATCAAGGACAGCCAGTTTGAAGCCCTGCTGACGCAAGACTGCAAGATCATTGGCTAGGCGCGATACGGTGGTTTGCGCAAAGGCAGGATATTCCGCCTCCCGTTCATTCCACCAATCGGCAAGCGATCCTTGTGGGTCAATATCGATCAAGACGACGGGTCCAGCACCTGCGCGCTGGGCCTGAACGGCCAAATGTCCGGATAGGGTAGTTTTCCCCGATCCGCCTTTCTGCGATGCCAAAGCGAGTACACGCAACGCTCGGTCCCCCTGATTAATAGACCTGTTGTGCCGCCCGAAAGCGACTGGATGAGTTAGGAGATCGCAGACTACCCCTAATTTTGGGTTAACAAGGTGCGATCCAATCCCACGCATTGGTCGTGCCGGTGCGATAACCTTAAGTCTCGGCCACCTGTCCGTGCAGAAAATGCGCAGCCATTAAACATGCAAAAGATGCGTCCGCGTAATGCCTGCGGGCACGGCGGTCCGGGTAAGCAACGAAATGCTAACCTTTCCTTCACTATGATGCGCACCACACAACCACTCATAGGCATTCACAGGAGCGCCTTTATCATGGCTAATCAAATCAATCGCTCGTCCAACTTTATCCGTCTTGCTGCTGGTATGAGCGCCGCTGCGCTGGCGTTTATCGCTGTGCCCGCAGCTGCCGATGTTAAAGCCGGCGTCGATGCGTGGAGCGCGGGCGATTATCCCGCTGCCGTCGCACAATGGCAAGATCCTGCGCAAAGCGGCGATGCCGATGCGATGTTTAATTTGGCGCAAGCGTACCGGTTGGGGCGCGGGGTTGATGCCGACATCGACCGTGCACGCGAGCTTTATGCTGAGGCCGCAAATCAGGGGCACATCAAAGCCGCCGACAATTATGGATTGCTGCTGTTCCAACAGGGCGAATATGACAGCGCAATGCCGCTTATTCGCGCTGCGTCTGATCGCGGCGATCCGCGCGCGCAATATGTGCTTGGACTTGCGCATTTCAACGCAGATCACGCGCCAAAGGATTGGGTGCGGTCCTACGCATTGCTAACTTTGGCGAATGGTGCTGGCCTGCCTCAGGCCGGTGCGGCTCTGACACAAATGGATAGTTTTATCCCGTTGTCTCAACGTCAAATGGCACAATCGCTCGCCCGTCAGCTTGAAAACGAAGCATCGCAGCGCCGTTCGGCTGAACTGGCGGCGATTGATTTGGGCACACAGCAGCCTGCATTCACCCGGCCTGCTCCCGAAGCAGCCGCCGTGGCACCAGTTCGAAGTGCAGCGATTACCCAGCCTCAGCCTGCTGCTGCGCGTGTAGTCCAGCCGACACGGCCTGTTCGCGTATCCGAGGTTCAGCCCACGCCAACCGCGCGCACGGGCGGCAATTGGCGTGTTCAACTTGGTGCGTTTGGTGTGCCCGGCAATGCAGATCGCCTGTGGACGCGGCTTCAATCGAATCCGGTGCTGTCCGGTGCGAGCAAGGCGCTGGTCCCCAGCGGCAACGTCACACGCCTGCACGCAGTTGGTTTTGCCAGCCGCGCCGATGCACAGCGCGCCTGCGACACTCTTAAACGTCAAGGGCAAGGGTGCATCGTCGCTGGGGCGTAATTCCGTTTCTGCGAATTGCGTCGCCTGATTGTTGCCGACACTGATTGCGCCAATCGCTGCATAGTCTTTTCCCTGAGCCACCTGGCTGCTATTGCAGCCCCCTAGGGATCAGGGGAATGACCAATGAATGACGCGCTCGCCGCAAATGCTGCAGAGATGGGCGAGGCCGAAACAGGCACGCCAGATGCCGCGCCCGTAACCGGCGCGGACCGGATTGGCAGCCTTGATTTCATTCGCGGCCTCGCCGTGATGGGCATACTTTGGGCGAACATCGTCGCGTTCGGTCAGCCTTTTGCCGCCTATATGTATCCCCCGGCTTTCATGGTTGATGCGGCTGATCCAGGCGGATGGCAGTGGATCACGCAATTCGTCCTTATTGACGGTAAAATGCGCGGGCTGTTCACTCTGCTTTTCGGCGCAGGATTATATTTGTTTATGGAGCGTACTTGGGCGCGCGGCGGGACACGCTGGCGTCAGATGTGGCGCCTTTTCATTCTGATGCTGTTTGGATTGGCCCATTTTTTCCTGATCTGGGCGGGTGATATTCTTTTTTATTACGCGGTGATCGGCTTTGCTGTCGTTCCGTGCCTGCGCTGGACCGCGAAATCCCAACTGATTACTGGGATAATCGGATATGTTGTCGGCGCGCTGATCTTTGCGGTAATGATGACACCGCTTCATCTTGCAGCGGACACTCCGCTTGGCGAAGAAGGCGGCGCTATGGCAGAAATGAGCGCGCAATTGGCGCAAGGCAAGACGGTCCAATTGACTGAAAGCGCGATCCCCGCGGAACTGGCCGCTTCAGGCGATTACGCCGGGCTCGTCGAACATCGGGTGACCGAACAATGGTATGAGCCGATCTCCAACGCTCTGTTTTTTTCGCTCGAAACCTTCCCACTGATGCTGCTGGGTATTGCGCTTTATCGATATGGCTTTTTCAGTGGCGAACTGAATGCAGGACGGATGAAGGCATGGGGCTGGGCCGGGCTGGTTGTTGGAGGGCTCTTAACCTTCGGGATCGCGTTGTTCGTTCAGGCTCAGGGATTTTCTTTCTACAGCACATTGGCTGGCTTTATGGGCTGGTCCTCGCTGCCGCGTTTGCCGATGGTTTTGGGGATGGCGGCGCTGATGGTCGTATATTCGCCCGCATGGACCGGATGGCTGGGCAGCCGCATTTCTGCCGCAGGGCGCGCGGCTTTTACCAATTATCTGGGTACATCAATCGTGATGATGTTTGTCTTTCATGGCTGGGCGCTGGGGCTATTCGGTGAGCTTAATCGCCCACAGCTTTACGGCGTCGCGGCGCTGACTTGTGCGCTGATGCTGTTGTGGTCAAAACCTTGGCTGGAAAAGTATCGCTATGGCCCGCTCGAATGGCTGTGGCGGTGTTTGACCTATGGGAAGGTGTTTCCTTTAAAAAGGTAGCGTCAATTGCTTGGCGACAACATATATGCCGCGATCGCTGGCTCATCATCATCGGGCAGGGCGGACAGACCTGAATAAACCGATACGCCAATCTGGCATTGCTCCGCCGGAGTTAGCGCGGCCATAGCCTCGTCCGAGCCCAGTGAAGCTTGCAAATCGCTGCTTATTCCCGTCGCTGCTATGGAATTGCCCAACTGTTCGAAGTCCGCTTCGCTGGGCTGCGCATAGCTTTGCGGGTTGTCGCGTCCGGCGGCAGATGCCCGCACCATGGCAGCATTGCGACGGGAAATAGCGGCTGTGGCGGCGACGTCGCTGGGGTCAATGAGTATCCACTGCCCCATTGTCATGGCTGCACATTCGGAAACCGCGCTGCGTTGAAGCGCGGTGTAAAGCGCGCTTTCGCTCGCGCTCCAGACGATCAATTGCGCTGCGGGGGCTTTGACCGCATCCGGGCCGATCCGTTCAAAGAATTCGCGCAGCCATTCCGCTCCAATTTCTTTGCCCAATTCCTCTGCGTTGGGATTTTCGCCCCGGTTTGTACCGTTCCCAAGGGCCGCGTTGGCAGCTTGGAGCCGGCTTACAAGATCAGCGAGATCGTCAGGATATTGCTCTTTCACAGCCGCCCACAATTCATCCGCGCCCGCAGTTTCCATTATGCTTTTTTCAATCGCTGCGGCTTCCTCATCAGGTGTCATGCCGCATGCTGTCAGCGAAGCAGTTGCCGCAATCAGCACCATGACGCGCGCTTTGCCGCGCCAATATTTGCGTCCTGTCATCCTCTGGCGCCCCTGTCTGATGATCATTTATCCGCAGATTAGAGCGCCCCTCGAGCCGGGCAACACCCTTTGGGGACTGAAATCCGGTGAATTGCGCTTGCTATTGCGATTAATTCGCATAGTTTGGCATTGCAAACGATTCGCAGGAGTGATTACCGCCCATGTATATCTGCATATGCAACGCAATTCGCGAAACAGACCTGCGCCAAGCTGCGCTGACGTCGGGCGGCGATGCGGAGGCGACCTATGCGACCTTGGGTAAACGTCCCAATTGCGGCCAATGCCTTGTGAAGGCTGGTAAAATCCTTGATCAGGAACGCGCGCTTCTTTCTTGCGAAAAAGTCGCAATATAAGTCCGCAACACGCTATTGCGAGCGGATCGCAAGTATCTGAATTTAAACGGAAAAATTCACCATCCCCCTTGTAATACAGGGTGGTTAGGCGCCTATCTAGGCTGCATACAGGCCAGCATTTTGATTTGGCTCAAGCGTTTTAATTCAAGGGAACACGGCCATGAAGGGCGACGAAAAAGTCATCGAATTTCTCAATAAGGCTCTCACCAATGAGCTGACCGCGATCAACCAATATTGGTTGCATTACCGCGTGCTGGACGATTGGGGCATGAGCAAGCTTGCCGCTTACGAGCGCAAGGAATCGATTGAGGAAATGGAGCACGCCGATAAGCTGGCGGAGCGGGTGCTGTTCCTAAACGGTCTGCCCAACTTCCAGGCGATCCACAATCTGCGTGTGGGTGAGAATGTTGAAGAACTGCTGAAAGCCGACATGGCTTTGGAAGAAGACGCTATCCCATTGCTTCGTGATGCGGTGGAATATTGCGAGAGCGTGCGCGATTATGTCAGCCGCGATCTGTTCGCGGGCATCCTTACCAACGAGGAAGAGCATGTCGACTTCCTCGAAAAGCAGTTTGAAATGATCAAGAATATGGGCCTGCAAAACTACGTGCAGTTGCAATCCAACGCGGCAGGCGAAGGCTAAGCCTTTCGGGTCGCACCGAAGGTTTCGAAATAGGGCGGGGCAGCGATGCTCCGCTCTTTTTGCGTGAAACGTGTTGGTTTAGCCGAAGTGACTTGTGATGCCGCCCGACATCGATCTGCGCTACTTTGGCTTCAGGCATGACTGGTTATCCGATATATAGTTCTGAAAGCCGACTGTCCGCTAACGACCCAATTGCGGACACTTTCAATGCACGATAGACCTCATTCTGCGGACAAGAAACTCGATGAGCATGTAGACTTCGCCAGTTTCAGCGACTAGACGTACCTTGTGAGCAATTAGCTCATGTACGCCGATATCACGCTCAAAAGCTTCGTTGATCGCCCTTCCCTCCTTGCAAACGACTGGCTTGCCTACGGCCAAGCGCTGAGGCCTTCGGCAGTAACTCGCCGTGCTTGCAAGTAGGCCGCGATATCAACTAGCCTTTGCTCGATCTTACCGTGAAATGTGTGAAGCTCCGCTTTGACATTTCTCGGATGGGCCGATTTCAGCTTCCAAGAGAAACACCGAAACGAGTTTGACAACTTGGCCGCAAATGGCGCCGTGCTGAAGCATGACCTTGATAAGCACCGCCTCTTTTGCGGAGATAAGCTGTGGCTGATTTTCTCCATCGTTAGAGCAGTCTATATGCGTAGTTCGTTGCTGATAGCTCGCTCATTCCAAAATCATGATTTGGATGACTGGAGAAATGACGATGGTATCCGCCAATTGCTGGAAGCAGTGCTGCAACCAAAGTTCATTGACGATTTGCAGGCACGCAAAACTGGCGGTTTATCTAATGCCCTTTCTCAATTGGAAGCTGAGTTCCTTCACGAAGCAACCCGTGTCATGTCGGGATCGAAAGCCATGGCCGATACCCTAACAAATATGCAATCGGTGATGCAGCTTCAAAATGCAGAGATTGCTACAAAGCTAAAAAATACCTGATGTCTACGCAAAAAACGCCAGCTATTTTCACGCCAGAATACAGCCGAGTTGCGAGGGCGTTTATAGATTTTGTTAATGTGCAGGTTGGTGCCTACATGGATGCCTGTTCGGGTTTCGCGAAGAATAAGAGCGTTGTGGAGCGTCAAGTGCACCGTGATGTCAGACGGACGGCACCAGGCGGGGCACAAAAGACGCTCCTGCGTCGTGATCTGCCGTGGAAGACCCTCACAACCGATGTTCTGATGCATCGCATCGTGCTGTTTCGGAGTATATCACCGCCAACGCAGTTGGTGGATCGAATGAGCAGCAGCACGCGCGAGCCGCTACTACCTTCCCTATGCGTATGGGACGAGGAGGTTCGCAGAACTAGCTCGCACTCTCGGCGTGCACAAATGAGATTGCGTCGACATCTTTGGAGATTTGCGACTCATTCGCCATGCGGTTTTGCGTAACAAGAGTTCTGAAAAATCGGCTACGGAAGCTGAAACAGTTAGAGAACACTTTTCACTCGATGATGTGGTCCGCTAGCAAATGCAACAATGCACCATATCTTTGCGTTAATCAGGACTGGCTCAATGAGCCGGATAGTACTCATGGCGCGTCTCTAAATGAAATCACTTCAAACGAAAAGGTCCGCTTTCCACCCCATTTTCGGACGTTAAGTGGTCGCGTTGTGTCACCTAAAATCGGACGGAGGAGTGAATCGGCAGGAGAGCGCCGTCTTCCTCCGCACTTAGTCGCCCTTGCTGCGGACCTTCATTTTCTTCGAGCCATCCGCTGCGAGCAGCGTTTCGCGAAGGAAATAAACAAGTCCAGTGATCAAAAGCCCGATCGTTACCACCCAAAGCACGGCGACCAATGTGCCGATCCGCGTGTCGATATAGGCAGACAGGAACAGCACTGCGATCTCAATGCTCACGATCACAGCGGCGCTGGTTGAGAACTTGATCGCGAGCCGCGCGAGCTTGCGGCGAGTACGAAGCCAAGCAAGCTCCCGGTGATGGGACACATCGCATGCGCCCTCTACCGGGTCGGCCAATCGCTCGATCCGGCCAGCAAGCCAGATCAGCCGCGACATCATCACATTCATAATGCTGCCAATCCCAACGAGCAGAAACGCTGGGGCAAGGCTGAGTTGCACCGCTTGCTGTACCCGCGGGGTTGATGCGGTCCGTTCAAAAATCTCGGTCGCAATTCCGGCGCTGAACAGATCGAGCATCACGTCTTGTTCTTTTGGCCTCCAGAATAATTGCCACCGCCGCCTCGGTTCGCATTGTAGGGGTTCTTCGAAGATTTGAGCGTCACGCGCACAGGCACCGCGTCGAAACCAAGCTTCGCGCGAATGCCGTTTACCAGATAGCGTTCATAACTTTTGGGCAGATCATCCAGCCGCGATCCGAAGATCACAAAGCGGGGCGGGCGGGTGCCAGCTTGGGTGATGTAACGCAGCTTGATCCGGCGGCCACCGGGTGCAGGCGGCGGATTGGCGTCGAGCGCATCGTCAAACCAGCGATTAAGCGCAGCCGTTGGCACACGCTTCGACCAGTTTTCCCGCAATTCAAACGCAGCGCCCAACATCGTGTTGAGGCCCTTGCCCGTCTTCGCCGACACTGCAAACAATGGCACGCCGCGCACCTGCGCCAGCCCATCATGCAGCGCGTCTTTGATGCCATTGAACAGTCCGCTGGGCGTGTCGGTTCCGCCTTGCCCGGCGATGTCCCATTTGTTGATCGCAATCATCAATGCGCGCCCTTCTTCAAGCGCATGAGCGGCGATTTTCAGATCCTGGTGCTCCAGACCCTGCGTCGCATCAAGCAGCAGCACGACAACTTCAGCAAAATCCACTGCTCGCCGAGCATCAGCGACAGAAAGCTTTTCAAGCTTTTCGGTCACATTGCGTTTTTTGCGCATTCCTGCCGTGTCGATCAGGCGGATCTGGCGCTCGTGAATAATGTTGCCGTCTTCATCTGGCTGAGCATTGGGATCGTGCCAAATCCAATCGATAGCGATCGAATCGCGCGTGATCCCGGCTTCTGGTCCGGTTAGCAGGCGGTCTTCTTGAAGCAGCCTGTTGATCAGCGTCGATTTGCCCGCGTTGGGCCGGCCGACAATCGCTAGCTTTAGTGGTCCAAGCGGAGCCTCTTCGTCTTCTTCAAGCGGCGCTTCTGCGATTTCGCGCGCTTCGTCGGCCTTCTCACCAATAACCGGCCACAGACCAGCAAAGAGATCCGCGATCCCCTCGCCGTGTTCGGCGGAAATCGCGCGCGGTTCGCCAAAGCCCAGCGAATAGGCTTCGAGAACGCCGCTTTCGCCCTGCGATCCTTCGGCTTTGTTTACGACCAGAACGATCGGGACGTTGTGTTCGCGCAGATATCGCGCAATTTCTTCGTCGAGCGGGGTTATCCCGGCGCGTGCATCGACAACAAACATGGCGGCGTCTGCGCCTTCGAGGCTCGCTTCGGTTTGTTTGCGCATCCGGCCGGGCAATGTAAGCTCATGCTCATCCTCCCACCCGGCAGTGTCGACCACGGTGAATTGCAGCCCGGCAATCTCTGCATCGCCCATCCGGCGATCACGGGTCACGCCCGGCTGATCATCGACCAGCGCAAGTTTTTTGCCCACGAGACGATTGAAAAGCGTGGATTTACCCACATTGGGGCGACCGATGATGATGACCTGAGGTTTCATACTTGCACGAAAAGTGGCGGTTCACTCACCACTTGGCAAGCGAGACGGCCCCTAGTCCTTTTTGGCGACAGGCGGATTTTCGCCGAGGTCTTCATACCACGCTTCAACCGGGCCGGTTAGCTTGATTGTTAAAGGCTGCCCTTTGCGGTCCATCGTCTTCCCCGCTTGAACGCGGACCCACCCCTCGGAAATCGAATATTCTTCGATATCCGTGCGGACGCGGTCCTTGAACCGGATGCCGATCCCGCGTTGCAGCTTTTCAGCGTCGAATTGCGGGCTGCGCGGGTTTACCGACAGGTGATCGGGCGGGGTGTCATTCTGTTTATCTTCGCTCATAAGGCGGCCCGATAATGCGGACGCCGTCCCGCGGCAAGGTCAAACGCGCATATCAGATGGCAAAGCCTATCTTCAGGCCGGGCGCTTCTTGCGGAGTTTGCCCGGGTTGATCCTGATCCGGGACGGGAGGTGAAATCTCGTCAGGGGTGCCGCCGGGTTCCACCACCGGGCTGGTGACAGGCTGTGTTTCTGGCGGTGCGATGGGTTCGATAGTGTCGGGACCGGGGTCTGGCTGAGTCGCCATGAGTTGTCTCCAAAGTTGAGTAATTGTGCTGCTGATTCGCCGATGTTGCTAGATTGATGATGCTACGCGCTCAGCGCCTAACTCTCCGCCGCGTTCAATCTCGGTGTCCTCTGCATGGATCGTGTGCGCGATAACGCCGCTAGAGGCATCGCCTGCAAATTCATGAGCCTGCCGCTCCGGCGCGGCGTCGTTTTGCGCAATGTCTGTGCGCGTTGGTGGATTGCGTTTTGGGTCAATAGAATTGGTCATAATGTACTACCTCTCATACCTTCAACGCACCCCGCTCCTGCATCGTTCCGCGTTTTGACGTTGTTATAGCACTACCAGCCTTGCCCTTTTGTCAGAGGCCATATAGAGGCGCTGTCTTAATACGCGCGGGAGGCTTCAGGCTTTCCCGCGCGGCTTCGTTCTGGCTTTGCGGGCGTGGCGGAATTGGTAGACGCGCTGGTTTTAGGTACCAGTATCGTAAGATGTGGGGGTTCGAGTCCCTTCGCCCGCACCAATCTCCGCCCTTGCGCCGATGGCTAGACATCGGGGTTTAGACATCTGACATTTTGTTCAAGAAGGCTTCAGTTCAAATCTCATGCAAACCAAGCAGACCACAAATGAGGGCCTCAAGCGCGCCTATTTGATCACCATCACGGCTGGCGAGATCGCTTCGAAAATCGAAGCCGAGATCAAAAAGGTCGCACCGCAGGTTAAGATGCCGGGTTTTCGTCCGGGCAAAGTCCCTGCGAACCTCGTCAAGAAAATGCACGGCGAACAGCTGCATGCGCAAACATTGAACGACACGATTCGCGAATCGGTCGACGGTTTGCTGAAAAATGAAGAGCTGCGTCCTGCGATGCAGCCGAACATCTCGCTGGATGAAAAATACGAAGAAGGCAAAGACGCCGAAGTCACGGTTGAACTCGAAGTTCTGCCTGTCGTCGAAGCGCCTAGCACCGATGGTCTGAAGCTTGAAAAGCTCGTCGTCCCTGTGACCGACGAACAGATCGAAGAAGCGATTGCGAACATCGCGGGCCAGAACAAGAGCTATAAAGACGCTGCCAAAACCAAGAAAGCCGCTGACGGCAACCAGCTGATCATCGACTTTGTTGGCAAGCTGGACGGCGTAGAGTTTGAAGGCGGCAAAGCCGAAGACGCAGCGCTTGTCATCGGATCGGGCACATTCATCCCCGGCTTCGAAGAACAACTGGTCGGCGTGAAGACCGGTGATGAGAAAACCATCACCGTGACTTTCCCTGCAGAATATCAGGCAGAGCACCTCGCTGGTAAGGATGCGACTTTCGATATCACAGTGAAAGCTGTGAAGGTCGAAACCGACACCAAGATCGACGATGAGTTCGCTAAGAACCTTGGGCTCGACAGCATCGAGAAGCTGCAAGAAATCATGAAAGCGCAGCTGGAGCAGCAAACCGCTGGTCTGACTCGCACGCAAATGAAGCGCTCGCTGCTTGATCAACTGGCTGCTGGCCACGATTTTGAAGTGCCTGCGACCATGGTTGAAGCCGAGTTTGAACAGATTTGGGCTCAGCTTCAGCAAGAAGCGACCAAGGAAGAAGATCCGGCAGCGGCTCTGAAGCAGATTGAAGATGAGAAAGACGATTACCGCAGCATCGCCGAACGCCGTGTGCGTTTGGGGCTACTGCTTTCGGAAATCGGTCAGACCAACAGCGTCGAAGTGACTCAGCAAGAAATGTCGATGCTGGTCCAGCAAGCTGCGCAGCAATATCGCGAAGAAGATCGCGAACGCTTCCTGCAATATGTCCAGCAAGACCCAATGGCTGCCGCTCAACTGCGCGCGCCGCTTTACGAAGACAAGGTCGTCGATTTTCTGTTCGACAAGGCTGAAGTCACGGAACGTGAAGTGACCGTTGAAGAGCTGCAAGCCGCCATCGAAGCGGATGAAGAAGCCGAAGTCGAAAAGGTAAAGGCTGCTCCGAAGAAGAAGGCTGCGGCGAAAAAGCCAGCGGCAAAGAAGGCTCCGGCCAAAAAAGCTGACGCTGAGGAAAAGCCAGCAGCCAAGCCGGAAGCTAAGAAAGCTCCAGCGAAAAAGGCGCCTGCGAAAAAGCCAGCGGCTAAACCTGCGGCTGAGAAACCGGCAGCCGAGAAAAAAGCACCGGCTAAGAAGGCTGCTGCGAAGAAGCCAGCGGCAAAGAAGGCTCCGGCTAAGAAGCCTGCTGCGAAGTGATCTGATTAATTTGGGAGCCGGGCGTTATTCGCCCGGCATCCATGTACGAAATGAGGGCGCGGGCAGCGAGGCTGTCCGCGCCCTTTCATATGCGGCCCCGACTTTTAGCACATCGTGATCGGCCCATTTTGCGCCAAAGAAGCTGATGCCAACGGGCAAGCGCTCAACCGCGCCCATAGGTACGGTTAGGTGCGGATAGCCAGCGATGGCGGCGGGTGATCCAAAACCAATTGATCCGTTGAATTGATCGCCCAGCACAAGGTCGCTCATCCAAGCGGGGCCGCGGGTAGGGGCAACCAAGAACTGCACATTGTTATCCGCCAGCAACACATCGAGCGTTTCTTCACCCGCTATCCGCACGGCATTGGCGCGCGCCGTCTCGTAAGCTTCACGGTCGGTCGTGCCTTCGGCGGTGAGGAAGGTACTTTGATCGAACCAGCGCATTTCGGTCGCCGCGTTCGCTTCGTTAAAGGCGATGAGATCAGCCAGGCTGCGCGGTGTGTTGCCGTCTTCAAATTCTGGAATAGACGCCAAATATTTGCCCATTTCATCGCGCAATTCGAACATCAGCACTGTGAAACTGTCGCTATACATCTGCGGGTTGGGTTCAAAACTGATGTCGACCAGCACTGCACCTGCGCGCTCCAGATCGGCGAGCGCGGTTTCGAACACTGCGGCGACCTCGGCATTGCTGCCAACTTGATC
Organism: uncultured Alphaproteobacteria bacterium; assembly: GCA_963789155.1. GTDB lineage: Bacteria > Pseudomonadota > Alphaproteobacteria > Sphingomonadales > Sphingomonadaceae > Erythrobacter. The sequence goes on from CAWBJN010000023.1 coordinate 19,091, forward strand.
GCGCATCACGCCGATGCGCACGCCTTGAAGCGAGAAGTCGCCGAGACCCGCGGTATAATCAGCGGCACGCTGCACGCCGACAGTGGCGCTATCTGCAGCATCTTCGCCTGCCATCGCTGACAGCAGCAAAGCGGCGTCATAGACGCTTTTCGTCATCGGCCCGGCAGTGTCCTGTGTTGAGGAGATCGGCACGACATGCGTGCGGCTGACGATCCCGACGCTCGGCTTGAACCCGACCACGCCATTGATTGACGCCGGGCAGGTGATTGACCCGTTCGTCTCCGTCCCGATCGCGCCCCAGGCAAATCCCGCTGCAACCGCCGCGCCGCTGCCAGAGGATGATCCGCAGGTGTTGCGATTGATCGCGTGAGGATTGCGCGTAAGCCCCTCAACCGCGCTCCACCCGCTGGTGGAGTTATCGCTTCGAATATTGGCCCATTCGGACAGGTTGGTTTTGCCCAAGATGACGCCGCCGGACTTGCGGATATTGGCAATCAGTGGAGCGTCCCTGCCTGTCATATTCCCAGCGAGCGCCAAGCTGCCCGCGGTAGTGCGAAATTCACGCGTCTCGATATTATCTTTCACCAAGATGCTGCGCCCGCGCAAAATCCCGGTTTCGGCTAGTCGCTGCGCTTCGACCGGGGCCTCTATATTGTAGTCGATCACCGAGTTGAGCATCGGGCCATTGTCGTCGAGCGCCTGTATCCGCAGGATATATTCACTTGCCGCTGCGGTGGAGTTTGTCTGCGACCCCGCGCTTTGCGGCGTTTCCTGAGCGCTGGCGAGGCCTGCGGGAAGTGCCGCTGCAAGGCATGTGCTTGCGAACAAGGGGGTGATGAAGCGAGCGATCTGCGGTTTTGTTTTCATGAGCACATAGTGCGACAATTTTTGGACATAGTGCAAGAGCCGACTGCATTTTTGGTTGGTCAGGTTGTGCGTGACAGCTCGCGGTAACGCTTTGGACAAAAGGCGTTCCAATACTGGACGCCGCCAGCATGCGGATTGAGTAGCCCGCTGCCGATCCTAGGACTCACTATAAATGCATTTCTAGATTCAGAGAATTTACAGCGATGACAGCACAGATGGCCAATCCTGCCAGCACGCCAAAGCGCAAACATTATCACGATATTGATGGTGCGCGTTCAGTGCTGATGTTCCTGTCTGTCGCGTTGCATGCGGGCACAATCTATGCACCCGCGCGGCCTTGGATCACCGCAAACACGGCGCGCGCAGACTTTTTCGACTGGCTGATCTTCGGATTCCACCTGTTCGTGACGCCGACCTTCTTTTTCGTGGGCGGATTTTTCGCGGTGCTGCTGCTGACGCGGCGCTCTGCGGGTGATTTCCTTTGGAACCGTTTTTTGCGAACCGCGATCCCGCTGATCGCGATTGCTCTGACCTTCAATATGCTCGAACATTATCTGCGCTGGGGCGATGGTGGCGGGCAGGGCTCGGTCCTCGACTGGGTGGGCAGTGCGGCCTTTGCTGAAGTGTGGACGAGCGGTACATGGCAGCTGCACCTATGGTTCCTCGTCAGCTTGATCCCAATGTTCCTGATGGCCGCTGCGGTGCATGCAGTGGTGCCAAAAGGCGCGAAGATACGCAGCTTTGCGGTCAAGCTGTCGGACCGGTTTGGCGGTTTGATCGCGGGCAGCATCCCGTTCGCCTTTTGCCTAATATTTCTCGCAGCGGCCAACACCGCGAATTACGCCTCGGCCAGCCTCGTGCCGGGCAGCTATGACCTGATCGCGCCGGGATTTCAGAGCTGGTATAAGCTGACGGGTGAATTTCCCTTCTTCGTGATTGGCGTCATGGCGGCGCTTTCTCCGCGTCTGCTTACCGCTCTCACCGAATGGCGTTGGTGGATGCCCTATGCCGCATCGGCCGCGCTGATTTTCCAACCCTACGCCAATCCAGAGCAGAGCTTTTTTGTGGGCATTGCAATGCTCTTCCTCAATCAACTGGCGATCTGGACGCTGGTGCTATTCATCCTACAATTCTTCCACCGCTTCTTCAGCGCGGGCGGACCGCGCACCACGTGGCTCGCTGATTGCGCGCTTTCGATGTACCTTTTCCACCACTGCTTCGTTTATATTTACGGTCAGATGATGGTGGGCGTGGATTGGCCAATCGCAGCGGAGTTTCTCATCGTGACGCTGGCATCTGCTGGGACGGTGATTGCTATTCACGAGCTGCTGATTCGCCGTTTTGCGCTGTTTCGCCTGCTCTTCAACGGAAAAACTGATGTGGAACAGGTTCGCAAACAGCCCGGATTGATCCAAGCATTCGGCCCAAAGGCTGCTACATCGCCTGCGAAAAGTGGGAACTCAACCAAGCTATCCCCAAAGGTGTGAAGCTTTCCCCTTGAAACAACGGCGGCTGGGTCCGACATACGATCCCGGACTTAAAAGGACTGTTTTGATGATCGATCTGTTTGGCAACAATGGCGAAACCCACGGGACACAAGGTCAATTTACGACCGACCCGCTGACCGGCGCGTTGGTGCCTATGGTGGTTGAGCAGACCAGCCGAGGCGAACGCAGCTTCGACATCTTCTCGCGTCTGCTGCGCGAACGCATCGTTTTTGTGACTGGCCAGATCGAAGACGGCATGGCGTCGCTGGTGACGGCGCAGCTGCTGTTTTTGGAAAGCGAAAACCCTTCCAAACCGATCAGCATGTATATCAATTCGCCTGGCGGCGTTGTGACCGCTGGATTGCAAATCTATGACACGATGCAGTATATCAAATCGCGCGTTTCCACCGTTTGCATGGGCCAGGCTGCGTCTATGGGCAGTTTCCTACTTGCAGCGGGCGAACCGGGTATGCGCGTGGCGCTGCCTAATGCACGTATCATGGTGCACCAGCCGTCCGGTGGCGCGCGCGGGATGGCATCCGACATCGAAATTCAGGCCCGCGAAATTTTGCGCATCCGATCACGGATGAATGACCTTTATGTCAAATTCACGGGACGCACCCTTGAAGAGATTGAAAAGGCCATGGATCGCGACACCTTCCTCGAAGCCGAGGAAGCCAAGGAGTTCGGTCTGGTTGACAAAGTATTTGAAACCCGCCCCGAAAACGAAGAATCGGATGATGACAAGGGTACCGGCGGCGCGCCTGAATAGGGTAACGCAGGCGGGCTTAATTCCGCCCCCTTTCATCGCCCCAAGGCGGGACGCGCTTACCAAACGTTCAGAGTGTTCTGCTTATATCGTGCAGGAAAAGCACTTAGCTGGACCCAAAATTTGCAGCCTCATGTTGATTCATCTGGCAGCGTAGATAGACTTGCCGAATCTGAGGTCGGGGCTTTGCCGTGCACCGACTCGGATTCGAGGATTATAGGAATGACAAAATTGAGCGGATCTGACAGCAAAAGCACCCTGTATTGCAGCTTCTGCGGGAAGTCTCAGCATGAAGTGCGCAAACTTATCGCGGGGCCAACGGTCTTCATCTGCGATGAGTGCGTAGAACTGTGCAACGACATCATCCGCGAAGAGACCAAAGCGGGGATCGCTGGCAAAAAAGAGGGCGAAGTTCCTACGCCGCGTGAAATCTTTGAAACGCTCAACGATTATGTGATCGGCCAGGATTCTGCGAAACGGAACCTGTCTGTTGCGGTCCACAATCACTATAAGCGCCTGAAACATTCGGGCAAATCGGGCGGCGATGTAGAACTCGCGAAATCGAATATCCTGCTGGTCGGGCCAACGGGCACCGGTAAGACGCTGCTCGCGCAGACACTGGCGCGCACGTTCGATGTGCCGTTCACGATGGCCGATGCGACCACGCTAACAGAGGCGGGCTATGTCGGTGAAGACGTAGAGAACATCATCCTGAAGCTGCTGCAAAGCTCCGACTACAATGTCGAAAAAGCGCAGCACGGGATCGTCTATATCGACGAAATCGACAAGATTACGCGCAAGGCGGAAAACCCCTCGATCACTCGTGACGTATCGGGTGAGGGTGTGCAGCAGGCTCTGCTGAAACTGATGGAAGGCACCACCGCCTCCGTCCCTCCGCAAGGTGGCCGCAAGCATCCGCAGCAGGAATTCTTGCAAGTCGACACAACCAACATCCTGTTTATCTGCGGCGGCGCGTTTGCCGGCCTCGACAAGATTATTGCTGACCGTCTGCAAAAACGCTCGATCGGTTTTGGTGCGCATGTTGCAGACCCGGATAAGCGCAATATCGGTGAGTTGCTCGAGCAGAGCGAGCCTGAAGATTTGCTCAAATTTGGCCTGATCCCTGAATTTGTTGGCCGCCTGCCGGTGATCGCAACGCTGCATGACCTCGATGTCGATGCTCTGGTGACGATCCTGCAGGAACCAAGAAACGCGCTCATCAAGCAGTATGGCAAGCTGTTCGAACTCGAAGATGTCGAACTGACCTTCACCGACGAAGCGCTAAAAGCCATCGCCGAGCGCGCGATTTTGCGCAAAACCGGTGCGCGCGGGCTGCGGTCTATTGTTGAGGGCATATTGCTCGATACGATGTTCGATCTTCCCGATATGGAAGGCGTGACAGAGATCGTGATTGACGAAGATGTGGTCGGCCAAAAGAAAGACCCCATCCGCGTTCACGGCGGCGAGGCGAAGGAAGAGGCGGCCTAGGCTTTCAAGCTTTCCTCTGATGATTGAACGCTTTCTTCGGAGCCAGCGCAAAACGGTCCGCGCCAAGTATTCAATCGAGGACGTAGAAAAGGTCGAATTCTACAAGCTTGATCAACTCACCACCGATTTGATCTGCTGCGAAATCTCCCTTCACAGGGGCGACGTTTTCGTCTTTCACGAAGAAATGTCCTTTTGGGACGAAGAAACTAAATCGCCTCTCGAACCTCACCGGTTTTGACGCAGCTTGGTTCGGCAAGGTATCTCAGCCACCCTTCGCTTCCTCAAATTCATCGCGTTCCTGGCTAACCCATGAAAACCATCGGTCTGATTGGCGGGATGAGCTGGGAAAGCTCCGCCCAATATTACACCATCATCAACCGCGCGGTGCGGGACCGTTTGGGTCCGATGCACTCGGCAAAGATATTGATGCTCAGCCACGATTTTGGTGAGATTGCGCAGCTCCAACGCGACGGCGAATGGGAACGGCTTGGTGAGATTATGTGCGAAAGCGCGCATGCACTCAAAGCGGGCGGGGCCGATTGCGTCGTCATCTGCACCAACACTATGCACAAGCTCGCCCCGGAGATGGAGCGTGCATGCGATTTGCCGCTGATCCACATCGCGGACCCAGTCGCCGCCGCAATCAAGGCTAAGGGCCTCAGCAAAGTCGCGCTGCTTGGAACCGCCTTCACGATGGAGCAGGACTTTTATCGCGGGCGGCTCGCCGAAAGACACGGGTTGGACGTTATTGTCCCCGATACCGATGACCGCGCTGAGGTTCACCGCGTGATCTATGAAGAGTTGGTGGCGGGCAAGGTGATCGGATACTTCGCGTGATGCCTATCGCGATATCATTAACCGACTGGCGGAGCGCGGCGCGCAGGGCATCATACTGGGCTGCACAGAGATCATGTTGCTTATCGATCAAAGCGATAGCGATCTGCCGCTGTTCGACACGACGTTGCTCCATGCCGAAGCTGCGACCGAATTCGCCTTTTCCGCCTGATCCCCCGCAAATCAAACCGCGCCAGAATCCAAAACCCCGCCCGGCGCTTGGAGGAGCACCAGACGGGGTCGGTTTTAACGCTGCCCTACTTGGGAGGGGAACGATGAGGCAGCGCTATCTGGTATGAATTACGCATCAGCCCGGCAGAAAGACGCCGTCAGTTACGTGAATGACACCGTTTGATGTCTGGACATCGGCGGTGGTCACAGCGGTTGCTCGGCCCGCGGCATCGGTGATTACAATCGTGTCGCCGGAAAGGCGCGCAGTCAGTTCGCCGCCTGACAGTGTTTCAATCACGGCTTCGCCGCCGTGGCCGTTGATCAGCGCAACAAGATCGCTCGATGTTACATTACCTGAGACCGCGTGATAGGTGAGGATACCTGTAAGCGTGCCCTTGTTCTCCGGCATCACCAGCGTAGCGACCGTGCCCTCGGGCAGTTTTGCAAAAGCGGTGTCTGTCGGCGCGAAGATTGTGAATGGACCGGGGCTTGAAAGTGTTTCAACCAGACCCGCAGCGGTAACAGCGGCTACTAGTGTTTCATGAACGCCGGTGCTGACAGCGGTTTCGACGATGTTGGGCTGACTTTGCATGTCGTGCGCCGCATGGCCGTGGTGGTCAGCCAATGCAGGGGTTGCAAAGCCGAATGTAGCGGTTGCAGCGACCGCAGCGAGCAGGGCGGTTTTAAGTGTCTTGGGGGTTACAGTCATTGGTGTCTCCTTTGTCTGCAAGCCCTCCCGATCTTGCGCAGAAGCTACGCCAGCCCGGCTAAGGCGGATGCGGTGATGCCGAAATTTAGTGATGAAACGCGGCGAGATGACGATGCAGCGCGGCAAGATGACCTAACGACCAGCGCATGATCCCAGAGGATCAAACCTGCGAGAAGGCACCTTCGGCAACAACCGGACCTGCATCCTCGCCTTCGCGCTTACCGCCGATCGGTTCGCGCGTAAGCACCAATGCGACGCCGCTACCAAGGTTGCTCGCTATATTGGCGGGCAATTCCATGGCTTTCACTTCCCCTGGCACCACTACGCCAAGCGATTGCAAATCGCTGCCATCGGCAGGAACCAGCCAGAGCTCGTGATCATGCACTCCGTCAGCGGTCAGACCGATGGCTCCGACCAGCATCTTTTCGCTTTCGGGAATGTAAGTGACGTCAAGCCGCAGCCCGGTGTCGCCAATCGGCACTTGCGCGACAAGCGGGTTAGCGGCGGCGAGCTGAGGTGTGCCGGTTGTGTCCGGTGTAGGCTCACTTCCCGGTGCGAAGACCAGAATGGCGAGCATCAATGCTGCGGCAGCGGAGGTAATCCCGGCGGTCCATTGCCAGCGGCGCACGCGAGATGTCAGATCGACAACCTCACCGCCGCCGCTAGCGACCACGCCGCTCACTTCTTCAGAAATTCGCACCCAAACATCTGCGCTAGGTTCCATCCCGGCCATATCGTCTGTGAGCGGGGCAAACCAATTGTCCCACCAATCCTTGCGCCAGGCAAAATCGGCGTCGTTGCCGACTTTAACGCGCGCGCTCATCAGCTCCTCACCTTCGAGCAAGCCGAGCGCATATTCCGCCGCGATCATCGGATCATTGCGCGTGATATCTGTCGCAGTGTTCTCTTCCTTGCCGCTCATGACGCTTCACTCGCTTCAAGGCAGGTGCGCAGTTTTTGTAGGCCGCGGCGAATCCAGCTTTTCATCGTGCCCAGCGGAACATCGGCATGCTCGGCAAGTTCGGCATAGGTGTAACCATCGTAAAATGCGCTTCGGATATGGTTCTGTGTCTTTTCATCGAGAGTAGCGAGGCACGTGTGAATTTGCGCAGTTTTTTCCGCATCGACCAGCAGCATATCGGCCAAAGGCGCCTGATCAGGCAGCGGGTTCGCTTCTTCAACTGGCACCGCTCCGCCGCGCACTTTGCCTGTACGCAGCCGGTCAATGGCGCGGTTGCGCGCAAAGGTAGCCAGCCACGAAATAGGGCTCGCCCGGGTTGGGTCGTATCGGTCGGCGCGTTGCCATAGATTTACGTAAACGTCCTGCAATGCGTCCTCAGCTTCCTTTCTATCACCCAATATACGGAAGCAGATGCCGAACAGTTTCACCCGCGTCGCAGAGTAAATTTCTTCGAGCGCGGCGCTGTCCCCTTCGGCAAGGCGAACCATCGCTGCGCGCAGGCGCTCACGCGCGGCCGTCGCAGAATCAGCAGAAGAGGAAGTGGGACCGTCAGCCATCAACACCCGCTCTCGCAGGGATCGCTGTCGCGCTCAACCTGAATGGTCGTATGGCCGATGGCAAAGCGCGTATTCAAACTGTCCGCAACATCGCGCAGGAAAGCATCGGAGCCGCCTTGATCCGAATAGGGCGCGCCGGGCATCACCAGATGCGCGGTCAGCGCTGTCTCTGTCGTCGACATTGGCCAGATATGCAGATCATGCACGGCTTTTACCCCCTCCAATGAAGCCAAATGCGCCCGCACTTCGCTGACGTCAATCCTTGCAGGGACTGCAAGCAAACCCATCTTTATGCTGTCTTTTGCAAGTCCCCATGTGGCCCAAGCGATCATGGCGACAATGGCAAGGCTGACGAGCGGATCAATCCAATGAAACCCGCTGAAGAGGATCGCCAGACCTGCGATCACGACGCCCGCAGACACCAATGCATCGGCGGCCATGTGAAGATAAGCGCCGCGAATGTTCAGGTCTTCTTGCCCGCGCAAAAACAGCATCGCGGTGCCCGCGTTAATCGCGATGCCGATGCTGGCGACGATCACCATGACCATGCCCTGCGGCTCTGTGGGCTGGAACAGTCGGTGAGTGGTCTCAAACAGGATCGCTCCGATGGCCACTGCTAGCAACAGAGCATTGGCGATCGCGGCGAGGATTGTTGAGCTTTTGAAGCCGTAGGTAAACCGGTCGGTCGGTGCGCGTTTCGCCGCGACACTGGCTCCCCATGCAAGGATCAGTGCGAGCACATCGGACAGATTGTGTCCTGCATCCGCGACCAGCGCCATCGACCCATAGAGGAACCCGAATGTCGCCTCGATCACTACGAACGCGGAATTCAGCCCGATGCCTATTGCAAAGGCACGGCCGAAATCGGCGGGCGCATGGCTATGGTCGTGGCCGTGCCCGTTCCCGTGACTATGATCGTGCCCGTCGTGTTGTGAATGTGCGTGACCCATTGGCTCTATTCGTAGACGCACGAATACAGCCCGTCACTCTTTACGATACCGATCCGGCGTTCGATGCTGTTGCCGTGACGCGCCAGCCATCCGCCTGGATTGATGACAGATCGCTTTTTCGGCTGCGGCAGAGCAGCGGCCATGCGGCTGGCTTCATCGGGTGTCAAACGGGCGGCAGAATGTTGGAAATATCGCTGCGCCCCTGCCTCTGCGCCGTAAGTGCCAAGGCCGGTTTCTGCGACGTTGAGATAAACTTCCATGATCCGTTCTTTTCCCCAGACCGCTTCGATCCAGAATGTGAACCACGCTTCAAACGCTTTGCGCAAATATCCGCCGCCCTGCCAAAGAAACACGTTTTTGGCGGTTTGCTGGGATATGGTGGAACCGCCACGTATCCGGCCGCCTTCCGCATTTTCCTCAATCGCTTTTTCGATGGCTTCGGTGTCGAAACCCCAATGTTCGCAAAATTTGGAATCTTCTGCCGCGATGACTGCGGCGACCAGATTGGGGTCGATATTGTCGAGGCTTTCCCAGTCTTTAACAATCCCGTTTTCATCCATCACCATGGTCGCGGTGACGGGGATGGGGACCCATTTGAACAGGACGACCAAAATCAGGCTGATACCGATAAACCAAAGAATGGTTTTGGCGATGATGCGTGCAATACTAAGGACCATGCGCGTTGATTTAGGCGTGCTTTCACCCCTTCGCAATTGCTGGTTTATTCATTGATGTGTTCAGCCCACGCGACATAGCGCAGCGGCCCCGGTTCATGCGTGTCGAATGGGTAGCATGTGGTGAGCGCAATCAGGCCTTCTCCGCCATCGGATGGATGCGTGAATTGATCCCAAGCGGTTACTTCGGTGCGGGTTACGCGGTACTTTTCGGTGGTGCCATCAATCCGCTCCATCCAGATATCGTCCCCGATCAGCAGTCTTTGGACAAATTTAAAATGCGTGTCGCGGTGTGCGGCCAGCACGGTGATGCGCGCGGCCCGATCATCGACGACCGCTGTCGGGCCAAACGCCATTGCCTCCCCGGACCCGCCCGCAAGCACGATCTCGCTCACTTCCAGCCGAGGCGCGCTGACACGGGCGAGCGGAGCGGTGTCCGCCCAGCTCCACGGTTTTACCGGAGCGCCTTGCTCAAGGCTCTGTTCAAAAGCGCGGGCGAGCAAGACCTGCGCGACCTCCGCTTTGACCGGAATATACAGCGCCTTTGCGATCATCACTCCGCCCAGTGCCATGACGCCAAGGAACAGCCAAAAGGGAAGGGCGCGCCATGATACTCCTTTCTTCGCGGCGCGCCCATCTTGGGCCGGGATTGCAAGAGCGACCGCCATCAGGCTGGTGCCCGCTGGAGGATGAGCGAAGCCAGCCCTGCTGAAAGCCGCTCCCGCGCTGCTCCTCGGCTACACACCAGCCCGGCTGCCCCTGACAGGAGGAGCAGGAGGCCCAGGATAAGGGGGGACATGTACCCGGTAGATGTATTGGGCAGTTCGAGCCGCTGACGTTGCTTTTCGCTTTTCACAGGCAAGTCTCGGCTTCCATTTGCAGATTGAGCGCCGAACAGGTGATCGAAATCCCAACCTGCAGGCAGTAGCAGCGGCAGTTCTTCACGAGTGAGATAAGCGCCTTCTGGGCGGCTGGGTGTATCATCCACTGCGATCAAGCTGGTGCGGCTGGTAACGAGGTGGAAATCCATTCCCAACTCCTCAATTGCCATATCTGCAAGGTCGTAAGACATCTCGCCAGACCAGCGTTCGGCCTCAACTTCGGCAATCCGGCGGTAAGCCCATAGCTTTGCAACCACGTCGCTTCGTGTCGCTTCGCCAAGCTCGATACTTTGTGTCCAGCGCTCACCTTCGATCGTGCCACTAACGGTCAGAGTGCCCGCCAGGTTACGTGTCCGGCCCAGCAGAACCAGCGGTTCACCTGCATAAAGATCCGGCAAATCACGCGGGGCAAAGTCGATATTGCCGCCTTCCACCGTCGCGGAAAGGTTGGTCGCCACCGGGCTAGCCAATCTGGTCAGCAGGCGCTGCATCTGCTGTTCTGCTTCATCGCCCATTCCGACATGCGTGAAAGTGCCGCGTCCAGCCTCAGACATTCGGCGCATTAAATATGTGTTCGGCGCAGATCCGATACCCACCATAAATACCCGGCTGCGGCCTCGGTTCTTGCTGATTTCCTCCATCATCTCCGCCTCATTCGAAAGCGATCCATCGGTGAGGAAGATGACTTGGCGCACGGGCCGCACGGGCCGTTCGCGCTGGCTCACGCCTTCTCGCAGGGCCGCAGACAATGCCGGCAGCATTTCGGTGCCGCCCTCCGCCTCTAGGCTATGCGTGAAGCTCTTTCCCCTTTCGATATTGCTGTCATTGGCTGCCACAGCACTGGGGAACAGCTCAGTCATGGTGTCATCGAAACGGATGATGTTGAACCGGTCCTGCGGGCGCAAGGTTTCCAGCGCAAAGAGCAAGCTGCGGCGGGCAGCAGGCATGGACTCACCCGCCATCGACCCGGAATTGTCGATCACGAAGATCATTTCGCGGGGAGTAGCCTCTCCGACACGCTGCACCGAAGGCGGCGTGATTGTCGCCATCACATAATCGAGTTCGGAATGACTCTGACGGAACAGCCCAAGTTCTGGCGCACCACTGCCCGCGCTCCAGCGAAGTTCGAAATCGCGGTTTGCAGGCACGGCTCCACCCGCCAAAGTAACGGTTCGCGTGTCGCCGGTCCCTTCTGCGATATTGACCGCGTGGTAGGGGCTGGAGATTGCTTCTGCGGCAAAGCCGGGGTCGAGATTGACGGTGATCGCCACCGGGTTGAGGCCGGCGCCTCCATTCCCATTGGCACGCGCGACCATATTTGGGTCAGCAGTGGGAGCGAGAATATCGGTCGCGCCGGCTAGCATGGCTGCATTAGCAAGCGATGCCGTGTTGTCAGAGCTTCCCGCAATATAACGCGGCCCCACGACCAGCGGCAGACGCAGCGAATAATCGCCAGCGATTTGAGCGATGGGTGCCTGAAACTCGATTTGGACCAGAACCGTTTCGCCCGGTCCGACATTGGCAATGGAATTGCGGAACATGTTGGGCCGCGCTTGCTCGACAAGGCCCGCTTTCTGCCCGTTCGCTTTGGCCTCTTCATAGATTTGCTGCGCTTCTTCCCTGGGCTTTATCTCACCTTCGAAAATGCGGTCGCCCACCACCATTTTGAGCGTATCAACCGCGCCATCATCGGGCAGGGGGTAGAGATAAGTCGCCTCCATCCATTGGTCGGAGGTGTTGCGAAACGCTTGCGTCACCGTCACCCGTGCGGTTTGGCCATCGATATTGGCAACGATATCCGTGCCCAAGCGCATGGCAGGCACGCTGGTCGCCACGTCGCCCTCGGTGGAACGCAGGATCAAACCGCCTTCCGATGATGCAGGCTCATAGTTCGCCCGATTGGGTTCGGTTGGCATCATCGCGGGGACGACAGGGTTTGCTGTAGCGCGTGCGGAAAGCGCCGACGCGGCCACCACACAGATCGCCACAATGCCCAAAATGAGCATGACCACCAGCCCATCCTTATCGGAAGATATAACAATTCGTCGCATGTAAGCCTCCATTCATCGTGTCAGCTTACCCCTTATCCGGCGATGACAGCGGCCCGCCACGGCCAAGAAAGGCCGATTTCCGCCATTTTCGCGGACAGACAGGATGCGGTTTGAGGATTTGTGCGGATTTGTGCGGTGCCGTGCGGGACATAGGGGTATGCAATGGGGTATCATGGACTGATGAGTGACTTTGATGATGCGCAAGTGGCCTTTCGGCTGCGGGAAGAGATTGCACGGCGGCGGCTATCGCGCGCGGGACTTGCCGAATCCGCGCGGCTAAGCATTTCGACTTTGGAAAAAGCGCTCTCGGGGCGGCGACCCTTTACTCTGGCGACGATCGTGCGGCTGGAGGAAGCGCTGGGCACGTCCTTGCGCGATGAGTTGGAGATTGAACCGGTGGGGCCTTCGCTCGCACCCGCTGAAATGGGATCCTACGCGCGGCAAGCGGTGCAGTGGATTGAGGGTGAATATCTTACCCTGCGTGCCAGTTTTGGCGATGAGGGCGCAGTCTATGCCTATCGCACCGATATCCGCTGGAGCGCGAGTAAGGGGCACTTAGTGTTTGCCGAAAGCGACCGGGTTGATGCGACATTTCAACAGGCGGGCTTTGTTTCAATGCCGCATCTGTCCGGCCATACTTATCTGATGACGAGCGAGGCGGGCCAATACCGCATGATCATGCTGGGCCGCGCCACGCGGGATCGGCGGATGTTCGGCCTGCTCTCGACGCTGCAAGTGGGGCAGGGTTCGCAATTGGTGCCGGTATCGTGCCCCGTGGCGCTGGTGCCGATGGATCAAGTTGCAGTCCCGCAATTCGGGTTGGTGCGTGAGGGTGAAGCGCTTTCGGCGGAATATCGCGCCGCGCTAGATATGGCGCTTGAGGGTGATTACTGCCGATTGCGGCGGTGATATCGTAGAGATCGGGCACCCATCGCCCGCTGGTTCGTAGAAAGAGCAAATCTCTTTCGAACACGGATCACTTATGAAAAATCAAGGCAACACCATTTTATTGATCGGCGGCGGCGCGGGTATCGGGCGCGGGTTGGCGCATAAATGGCATGACGCGGGCAACACCGTCATAGTCGCAGCGCGCACGCTGGAAGATTTGCAGGAAACCGCTGAAGGGCGGGATAACCTTCATTATATGCAAATCGACGTTGCCGACCCTCAATCCATCCAAAGCTGTGCCACCCAAGTGATTGCGCAATTTCCCGACCTGAACGTAGTGGTCAGTTGCGCGGGTATCCTTCCCTATGAGGACATCACCCGCACGCGCGATCTTGAACCTGCTGAGAAAACGGTGGCAATCAATTTGCTCGGCCCTATCCGTGTGGCTAACACTTTCATCGAACATCTGCGCGGCGCCGACGATGCAGCGCTCATCAATGTGACGTCTGGCCTTGGCTTTGTACCCATGCCTCAGGCTGCAACCTATTCAGCGACCAAGGCCGCGCTGCATTCCTACACCGCATCCCTACGCGCTATGCTGGAAGGCATTGTGGAGGTAATCGAAGTTGTGCCGCCCGGCGTGCAGACCGAGATCACTCCCGGTCAGTCCAAACGCGATGGCTATATGCCGCTGGATGAATATGTGGAGGAAGCCTTTGCGCTCCTGCAGACCAACCCGACCCCACCCGAAATCTGCGTTGAGCGCGTCAATGCGTTTCGCAATGCAGAGGCCGAAGGTCAATTCGACGACCATCTCGCTATGGTGGCAGAGACGTCGGAGAAATTTGTCTGAGCGATCAGCAGACCCGACAAGCAGGACAAAGAAAAACCCTCCCCGGCGCGAACCGGGGAGGGTTTTGTTTTTCCGTTGGAGCGATGGCTTACGCCACACCCGGCATCAGCCGGTCGCCCGCGATCCGCTGCATTGCTTTTTGCAGCTTTTCGAACGCGCGCACTTCGATTTGGCGGATACGTTCGCGGGACACTTCGTAAACCTGTGACAGTTCTTCCAATGTCTGCGGCTTTTCCGTCAGACGGCGTTCGGTCAGGATGTGCTGTTCGCGTTCGTTTAGCGAATCCATCGCTTCGACCAGCATCGTGTGACGCACTTCTGCCTCTTCGGCGTCAGCGACAGTCTCATCCTGCAAAGGTCGCTCATCGCTGAGCCAATCCTGCCATTCGCCAGAGCCTTCTTCGCCGCCGCGCATCGGAGTGTTGAGCGAGCCATCGCCGCCCATCATCATGCGGCGGTTCATGTTGACGACTTCTTGCTCTGGCACACCCAGATCGGTGGCAATCTTCGTCACATCATCAGGGTGCAGATCGGAATCTTCGTAAGCTTCCAATTGCTTCTTCATCCGGCGAAGGTTGAAAAACAATTTCTTCTGAGCCGCCGTAGTGCCCATCTTAACAAGGCTCCACGAACGCAGGATGTATTCCTGAATTGAGGCTTTGATCCACCACATCGCGTAAGTCGCGAGGCGGAAACCGCGGTCGGGCTCAAATTTCTTGACGCCCTGCATCAGGCCGACATTGCCCTCCGAAATCAGGTCCGACACGGGCAAACCGTATCCGCGGTAACCCATCGCGATTTTCGCGACCAGCCGCAGGTGGCTCGACACAAGCTGCGATGCGGCCTGCGGATCTTCGTGTTCGGCATACGCCTTGGCGAGCATATATTCCTGCTCTGCCGTCAGCACGGGATATTTTTTGATTTCCGACAAATAGCGGTTGAGGCTTTGCTCTCCACTGAGCGCCGGGACTGAGGTTCTTGACTTGCTCACTTTTTCCAAACCTTTCTTGCGTCGACCGTTTGTGTCGGACCCCTAATGGGCATCCGTTCTATCGGGCCACATGGTCACATATACTGTACGTCAAATAATATTACGATAGTTTCGCGCAAAAGGTTGCGCCATTCATCGGTTTAAACGCTGCAGTTGGTCGATTAGTTCCTGCATGTCGGCGGGCAAATCCGCGGAAAACCTTAGATTTTCGTTCCGAACCGGATGCATAAAGCCAATCTCCGCTGCGTGCAGCGCCTGCCGGGCGAATCCCAGCCGGGCGATGATGGGTTTCAGCGCCTTGGGCGTCTTTCCGTAAAGTTGATCCCCTAATAACGAATGTCCAATTGACGCGCAGTGAACGCGTACCTGATGTGTGCGGCCAGTTTCCAATCGGCATTCGATAAGCGCGCTTTGGTCCAGCCGGGTGATCAGCTTGTAATGCGTAACTGCGTGTTTTCCGCGTGAGGAATCCTTTTCAAGGACAGCCATTTTCTTTCGGTTAACGCTCGACCGGCCTAGCCGTTCATCGATGGTGCCAGCCGAGGGGATCGGGTGGCCCCCGCATATTGCGAGATAGCGGCGGTGAACAGAATGCTGCGCAAATTGCGCGGCGAGCCCTTCGTGTGCGGCATCCGATTTGGCGACCACCAGCAGCCCGGATGTGTCTTTGTCGATGCGGTGAACGATGCCGGGACGGGCGACGCCGCCAATGCCGCTTAGGCTGGTCTGGCCGTCTTTGGCGCAGTGATGCAACAGCGCATTGACCAACGTCCCATCGGGATTGCCCGCCGCCGGATGGACAACCATTCCAGCAGGCTTGTTCACGACAATCAGATGCTCATCTTCATAGGCGATGACCAGCGGTATATCCTGCGGCTGCGCTTCGGCGTCGATCGCGGCGGGCACAATGATACGAAATGCGGTTCCCTTTATCACTTTGGCAGAGGGCGATGTCGCGGCCGCACCGTCCAATGTCACATGCCCTGCGGCGATCAAAGCCTGCACCCGCGCACGAGAAAGATCGGTCGCATCGGCCAGAGCTTTATCAAGCCGGGCAGGGGCGGCGACAGTACCAGTGATGATTTCCGCTTCAGACATGCGTAAAGGCCATGCGCGATGGATATTCATGTGACAAGTCAGGTGCTGAGCGCGATGGAGGCCGCCGCCCGTGCGTCGCATCCGCGCGAGGCGTGTGGCATATTGCTGGGCCACAACGGGGATGGGCGCGAGAGGATCACTGCGTTCATCGAGGCCGCAAATGTCCATCAAAACCCAGAGGGACATTTTGAAATCGACCCACAGGCGTTGATTGGTGCCTACCGCGCGGAGCGCAGCGGCGGCCCTAAAGTGTTAGGGTATTTTCATTCCCATCCCACCGGTGATCCCCGCCCATCTGCAACAGACGCTGCTATGTCTGCTGGTGATCGAAAAATATGGGCGATTGCCGCTGGCGGCGATTTGCTTTTCTGGCGAGACGATCCAGATCAGTTCTATGCGCTTTCATACGCCGTGATTGGCCGCTAGACTGCGCCGCATGATCGGATTTTTGTTTCGCTACACCGGCAATCCGGGGATTTGTCTTGCGCGCGCCGTGAAAGATGCCGCTAATACTCTTAGAAACACTTTTGAACTTCGACCCGCTTTTGACCTCAGGCCCGCTTTTGACCTCAGGCTGGGTGTCAGGTGTGTCAGACATGATGGGAATGCCGTAATACCATGACTTCACAAACAGACCTTGCCGCGCTGCTGTGTTCGCGGCTTTGCCATGACATGCTTTCCCCCGTGGGTGCGCTGTCAAATGGCCTCGAATTGCTCGCTGATGAGCAAGACCCCGAAATGCGCGCGCGCTGTGTCGAACTGCTTGAACAAAGCGCCAAGATCAGCACCGATAAGCTGAAGTTTTTTCGCCTCGCCTTTGGCGCGGCAGGCGGATTTGGCGAAGCGGTGCCAGTCGAAGAAGCGCAGGATGTAATCGGGGCGCTGGCGTCCGATAAAAAGCGCGTCGAACTCAACTGGGCGATTGCGTCATCGACCTTACCCAAACCGGCGGTCAAAGTTCTGCTCAACCTATCGCAAATTGCGCTTGATGCGCTGGTGCGGGGCGGAACGCTCGATATCGGGGCGGAGCGGCGCGATGGCAATGTCGAGATTGTCGCGCGCGCGGCCGGTGATCGGATCGCCTTTGATGAAACAATTGGCAATGCGCTTCAAGGTGACCTCGATCCCGCTGACATTTCCAGCCGCACAGCAGCGGCGCATATGATTGCACTGCTTGCAGAGGAAATGGGCGGAGGGCTGCAATATCAGCTTTCGGATACGGCATTGGTGCTGGGCGCGGTCTTGCCGGAACCAAGGGGCATGATTGGGTGAGCGATATGGAGATCAGCGAATTGGTCCACGCGATTGCTCCGTCGCCCAATTTCAACGACCGCGCTTTGCCGATCACGATGATCGTCATCCATTATACGGAGATGAAGCCAGTTGAGACGGCTCTGGCGCGTTTGACTGATCCCGGTGCCGGTGTCTCCGCGCATTACCTGATTAGCGAGGAAGGCGTGGTGACGCAGCTGGTCTCCGAAGAAAAGCGCGCGTGGCACGCAGGCATATCATTTTGGCGCGGGATCAAGGATGTAAATTCCGCAAGCATCGGGATTGAGCTGGATCATCCGGGCCATGCGGGCGGTTACCGCGAATTTACCGATGCCCAGTTCGAAGCCTTGGTGCCGCTGGTCGCGCGGATTGTGAAAGACCATGACATCCCGCGCGCCAATGTGGTCGGCCATTCCGATGTGGCACCCATGCGCAAGATTGATCCGGGCGAGCTGTTTCCGTGGGACAGGCTGGCGGAATATGGCCTGTGTCTGCCGCGCCCGGAAAAACTGGTTCGGGTCGATCCCTTTGACAATGAAGGTGCGCTTATTCTCGCGCTGGAACGGTTTGGCTATGACATAACCGAAGGTCGCAAAGCCATTGAAGCGTTCGAGAGACGCTGGCGTCCCGATAAGATTGAGGGCACGCCCGACGCGCAATTGGGCGCGATATTGTGGCATTTGCTGTTGGAACGCGACCGGGGGGCTGCGCGGTAATCAGGTCCTAGTGATTTGGCCGGGCCGCTGGTCGCACCAACTTCCCGGCCAGTTCGATCACATCGGCATATCGATACCTTCGCAAACCACGATATCACCTCCGAGGTTCAGTTGCGGGCAGCTTTGGGCCATTGCCCATGCGAAGTCGCAATCGGCAGCCTCGACAATACTGATTCCATCCAGCGTGTTTGCTCCCACGTCCTCGCTCACACCTTAGCCCGGCGCAGCAACAGTTTGTGAGAACGGCATACCCGGTTCAATCATTGCCGCGCCGAGTCCTGAGGACCAGGCCATCCAAGCCTTCATATGTTTTCGAAGGGGCGATCTCACGGCAAAAGGCACTGTCGCTAGCCGCTTTGCATGACGCAAACGCTCTTTGGCTGGACAGAAACGTGGATCAGCGCGCATCCCGAAACCAACCAACCCAACCGATTTAAGCGCTTTCTCTCACGACACGGCTATTCTATAGCGCGCCTGTCAGGGGGCTGAGGCAGCCGCGTGTGCTTTTGGGTGCGCGAGGAAAGTCCGGGCTCCACGAAACAAGGGTGGCGGGTAACGCCCGCCGGGCGTTCGCTTTCGGGCGGGCGTTTAGGGAAAGTGCCACAGAGAGTATACCGCCGATGGCCTCGGACTTGTCCGGGGCACAGGTAAGGGTGAAAGGGTGCGGTAAAAGCGCACCGGGGCTGCTGGTAACAGCGTCCGCATGGTAAACCCCACCCGGAGCAAGGCCAAATAGGGGTCTCGCGCCTGGCCTTCGGGCGTCCCTAACGGGATTGGGCAGGAGTGGTTCGCTCCGAGAGACCCGGGTTGGCTGCTTGAGCCGTTCAGCAATGGACGGCCTAGATGAATGGCTGCCACCGCGCGGCAGGTCCCTTGCGGGATACCGCGCGCGGAGACAGAACCCGGCTTATGATGCCCCCTGACTTTCTATGATTGTGCAAAAGCCACCCGCGCGCTCCGCCTTTCGTTTTTTGGAACTGCGGCCATTTGCTGTCGTTGAAAAGGCATGAATCAATTTTTCGCAAAGCCGCGCAGCACCATCCAGCGTGTCGCAGTTCTCCTCGCAGTCGTCATCCAGATCGGCGCGACGTTTCTCCCGATGTTTGGACTGGGCGAGCCGATAGGCAGCCGCTCCGACAATATTCGCACGCTGATCACGCCATCGGGCTGGGCCTTTGCAATTTGGGGGCCGCTGTTTCTTGGATCAGCGATATTCGCAATTTGGCAGGCATTACCAGCTCAGCGGGAAAACGCGCTTTTGGACCGGATCGCATGGCCCGCAGCGATAGCGCTGGCGGCACAGGGCGTCTGGGCAACCTACACGCAATTCGCCAATCTCACCGCGATATCGGCGGTCATCATTCTCGTTTCGCTTGGCGGCTTGCTCGTGTGCTTGCGCGCTTTTGTTCAGCAGGATGCGCTTTTCACTGGCGAGCGCTGGTTCGCGGCGCTGGCCCTGAGCGCGCTTGCAGCGTGGCTAACCGCGGCGAGCATCGTCAACATCTCTGCCACGCTGGCCTATTACGGCATAGGCGGAGACTTTGCCTATCCGCTTGTCGCTGCGATTATGATCGGCGTTGGCGGGGTGATTGCAGCAACCGCGACATTACGAAGCCGCGGCAACCCTTGGTATGCGCTCGTGTTCTGCTGGGCGCTTTTGGCGATATATTTCCGCGGAGGTCAGGAGGCACAAAGCATTGCGTATGCCTGCATCTTTGCCGCCGGAGCGGTGCTGCTCGCGATGATTGTAGGGCTATCCAATCGCGCGAACCGGCAACACTGGCTCGGCTTCTAGAGGCCTATACCGACTCCATCCGCATCGCTGCTATCCGCGGTGATTGACTTCCTCAAACACTGTATTTCGCAGTGCTGATCTTGAAGATGAAACCGCAGCCATCGTCCAGATGATGAGGGGCGGAGACTTCGCACCGCAACTGATGCACGAGATATTGAAAAGCTTCACGCTTCGTATGAAGTGCGAGCTGATCCGGTACCTACCGGATAGATCACAGCTAAGACCGGGATTTAAACCCGGTCGAGGTTACCGGTCGAACCAGACGCGATATGGTTCGGTGTGCCTGCGGCCTCGCGATACACACAGTTAGGCTGCGCGCTGACAAGGCGATCCCTCGCGGTCGGTCGCGAAGAAAGACTGGCGAAAAAATTCGCCGGATCCGCACAGGATTGATCACATCTGCCCGGCGCCCCTTGTCCAATTCAGTTCCGGTTCTTCTGCCGAAAGCACAGCGGCTACTCGGCCCTACAACGCTTTTGATGCACTGGCGCGCAAGCACGCAGGGCTGATCCCCCAAACAGAAGCGCCGGGCCTTGCCACTCCATCAGGAGGGCAAGGCCCGGCGCTTTTTTCAACCGGAAATTTCCGTTGCTGGCTTAGAAGCGCCAGTTCAGCGAAACGCGGCCCTGATCGTTCGACAATGGACCGCGGCCCATGTCCGATGTGACGGAAACCGAAGCGCTCAGGTTTTGGCCAACCATCATTTCAGCACCCGCGTTGACCGAAACCCACTGCGGGTCGAGCTGATTGGCAATGGTGAACGTCGTATCGGCAGCACCGAAGAAGTTCGCTGTCACCACATCCGCTGTATCTGCCAACTCGCGCGCATATGCGACCGAGCCAAACGCACGGATTGAGCTGGTTTCGCTGGTGCGGATATCAAACGATGCCATTGCGCCAGCCTTTGCCCCCATGGAGGTGAAGGTACGATCCGCGACAGAGAGACCGAACGCACTCGCGCCGATTTCATCATACCCGCCGATTGAGTTCCGCACATAATCCATGCTCACAACCGGACCGACTTCGATGCCAGTGGCCAGATCGAATGCGTAACCGAGACGCATCCCGCCAAATGTTTGGCCGCTATCGGACTGTCCGATCGCGTTCTGGTAAGATGCGCGGAAGTCACCTTGCGCAGCACGCTCGACCCCGAACTCCTGATCCGACGAACCAGCATAACCATCGGCAAACAGTCCGCCATCAGCCCAAGTCGCGTAGATGGCAACCGATTGGCTGCGATCTGCTTGCGCTTGCAGCACTCCGGTTGATTGCTGGCTGTTGCGGATATTTGACACTGCAACACCGAAGCTGAAGTTTTCGGACACTTGCAAATCTGCACCGATTGTCATCTCGCCCGCTTGAGTAAGCGATGCTTGCTCAAACGCATTGGCGCCGACCACCCCGTTGGTGACGCCATTGGTGCCAAAGGTGTTGAAGCCTGTGACGCCGTTTCCAAGAACGCCGGACTGCTGTCCGCCATTCAAGTACACACCCGAGGCGCTGCCAAATACTCCAAGCTTGCCCGGTTGAGCAGGAGTGGTCCCTGTCAGAGCAAAACTGGCATTACCCGCAGCAGAGAACCCGCCCGCAGCGCGCGATCCGCCGCGCAGCGCAAGAGTGCGCTGTGCGATTTGACCGGTGAAACGCTGAGAGAAAGAGTTGGCTGTGAAGGTCTGGCTGAATGCACTTACCGGGGTGAGCGACGACAATGTCGATCCCAGCGTATCGAAAGTGGCGCTGTCGACGATTGCGAACATGTCGGCAAATGCATCAAAGTTCGATGCACGCACAGTATCCAGCGCCCCGCCGAGCGAGCTCAACGAACTGCGACGACCAAGAAGGTCGCGGATGCTGCGTGCTACCACTTCGACAATGATCTCATTGCCTTCGATCCGGTGTTCAACGCCCAGAATTGGCGAACTGCTCAACAAGGTCACAGTGGAGAAATCGCCGTCGATCGCGCCTGCGGTCAGCAGCGTATATTCTGCACCAAAGCGCACCCGGCGATCAGTGGTGGAGATGATCAAAGCACCATCCAGAACTGCCGCGCCGGAAATGTCATAGCTATCAGCCGAGACAACGTTGCGCGGCCCGACTGAGAAGTCGCTCCACAATGCACCGCCGCTGGTCTGCACATAATCACCATTGATTGTCAGCGAGCCAAAGTCTTGTGTGCCGCCTGCGCTCAACAAACCTTCAACGTTGAACAGCGCATTGGTGTTGATCGTGCCACCGTCGCCTTCAAGTTCACCACCGGCAAGCGTATAAATGCCGGTGTTGAGTGTGCCGTTGATTTCGGCTGTACCAGAAAACTGCTCGGTCCCGATAAGGCTGGTGAAAGTCCACTGATCTGGAAGGACGAAACCAGCGTCATCATTGTCGATGACCAGTTTGTCGATTTCAACGTCGAGATCGACCGTGGTGGTGCCGCTGCGGCTGAGGTGAACTTCGAAATACTGCGCCGGATTTTCAAACGCAGTTCCGATTGTCCCGTCAGTGTTCTGCGGAACAAAGCCGGTCGAACCTGCGCCCAGCAGCACGGAGCTGTTGGGGGTGTTTGCACCGAAGTTCGGTGTGCCTTCAGGCGGCAGATTTGGCGATTCGGTTGGGAAGTCAGAGATGTCGGTGCCCAGAATGGTGCCGAGATTAGGACCCGTTGCATACACGCCCGGCTCGCTGCCTTCAGGAACGCCATTTACCAGCGTACCGGTGCCATCATCAATGAAGAAACCAGGGTCGAGATCCTGCGTCCAGCGCGAGGCATCCGACCACACGCCATCGCCTGCATTGGCAGAGACGTATTTATACGCTGTATTCTCGCTGATAAATTCAAAGAAGTTATACAGCGGGTTGTAGAAGCTGATGTCGCCAAAGCCTTCTGGAACGCGGAAGAAGTCAAACCCTCCGGACAGCACGCCGACGGCGACTTGGAAATCATACAATTGATCAACGATCAGCGGTGATCCGCTGTCACCGCCAGCGGTGGCGACTTCGTTGGGAAGTGCGTCATCAGCAAAATAATCAATCGCCCGAACTGCAGCCAGACTGTCGCACGATATTCCGCCACCAGTCAGGACGCAGCCATCAATTTCTTCTTGCGTACGATCAGGATTATCAAAGTCGGTGAAGTAGAAATTTTGCGTCTCAAACCCGAAATCGGATGTCGGTGCAAAGTCAGCGAAGAAGGCATCGCCAAGATCCGCCGGCGATGCGAGCGCGCCCAGCATGTTTTCACCGACACGCCGCAGGAACCCAATTCCTTCACTGCCGCCGCCATCTACGCCATTGGCAACACCAAAGGTGCCGTAGCCGACCTGAACCACATGGGTAAGTTCGGTCAGTGGGGTAAGAAGCAGAGGAAGCGCGGGCACATCGGTGATCGGAGTATCAACCGCGATCAGCGCAATATCGGCCCATGGGAATTCCAATCCGCCATTGTCGAGGTTGGAGGATGCATGGATCACTACGTCGGTGCTGCGCGCAACGCCGCCTTGTGTGTAGTTTGACCCGTTGTCCAAATATTCGAAGAACCGGACGCTGCTATTGACCCCTGACGAAATCAAAGACGTGATTTCTGCTCCAGCTTCAGGCAGGCCGTATGCTTCTGAAGACGAAGAGTTCAAGCAGTGAGCCGCAGTCATGATGGTGCGCGGGTTGATCACACTGCCGGTGCAATTGAAGAAAATGCCGCCACTCAGGTTGTCTTGTGTAAAAAGCTGCACAACCGATGGCTGTGTGTTGTTGACGTCGATAATTCCGCCGGATCCAATATCGTCCCGTGCGATAATTTCTGGAGTAGGCCCGGTGAGCGCACCCACCAGATCACCGGTGAAGCGCGGCAATGCGCGCGTGATTTGCGGATCAAAAGCCGCAGTGTAGGCGCCCTCTTGAATTCCAGCAAAACTGTCCACGATCGTGGGCGCGGAAACAGTGACAGGTGTTGTAAACCTGGATGCAGCCGGTTGCGACGCAGTTGCCTCATCCGCTTCTGAAATGTCAGTGTCGGAACGCGAATCATCGCGGATCAAACGCCACTGTGCCTGTTGTTCCGCAACGTCGCCGAATGCAGCGCGGTCTGAACCACGCTCAGACGCGTAGGCCGGCGATGCGGCCAGCGCTCCGGAAAGTGCGACGATGGCCACACCAGAAAGAAATTTACGATTTGTCATATTTGCCCCTTAATTTAGATGCCCTAATCCGATTCGGAGGCTACCCAACGAGGGGGGGAATCCCAAGCTCAAAATATATTTTTTTGTGGGCAGACAACTACTTGCAACAGAGGTAGGAAATTTTGAACAAAATCAAATGCGACGCTTCGCGAATGTTTCACGAAGCGCCGCAACGAGATT
This sequence comes from uncultured Alphaproteobacteria bacterium, assembly GCA_963789155.1. Lineage (GTDB taxonomy): Bacteria > Pseudomonadota > Alphaproteobacteria > Sphingomonadales > Sphingomonadaceae > Erythrobacter. Next base: position 43,452 of record CAWBJN010000023.1, read on the forward strand.
TCAAATCGTACCAGTGATTAATTGCGTCCGATGCTCGCGTAGGTAAACCCAGCGGAACGCATGTCGGCAGGATTGTAGATGTTTCGCAGATCAACCATCACGGGCGCTGCGACGAGCTCTTTTACGCGGTTCAGGTCCAGTGCGCGAAAAGCGTCCCATTCAGTGACAATCGCGACCACCTCTGCGCCCTCTATCGCGGCGTAGGGGTTATCGCACATGATGACATCCGGCATCAGCGGTTTGGCGATTTCCATACCTTCCGGGTCATAGGCTGAGACGATGACGCCCGCGTCAGTCAAAGTTTGCGCTACCGCGATCGCGGGCGAATCGCGCATGTCATCGGTGTTGGGCTTGAACGTCAGGCCAAGCAGAGCGGCTTTTTTACCGCGCGCGTTTTCCGCACCGCCCAGCGCTTCGAGCACTTTGCGGCCCATTGCGCGTTTGCGGCTTTCATTGGTCTTCACCACCGCTTCGACAATTCGCGTCGGGCTGTCGTAATCCTCTGCCGTTTTGAGCAATGCGAGCGTGTCCTTGGGAAAGCACGATCCGCCATAACCAGGCCCAGCATGCAGGAATTTGGGCCCGATGCGGTTGTCCATCCCGATACCTCGACTGACATCCTGAATATCAGCGCCAACTTTCTCGCAAAGATCAGCCATCTCATTGATGAAGGTAATCTTGGTGGCGAGGAAGGCATTGGCGGCGTATTTGATCAGTTCGCTGGTGCGGCGTTCGGTAAACAGGATGGGCGATTCATTGAGGAAAAGCGGGCGATAGACTTCGCGCATAACCTCACGGCCAAAATCGTCTTCGACACCGATCACAATCCGGTCGGGACGTTTAAAATCACCAATCGCAGCGCCTTCGCGCAGGAATTCGGGATTGGAGACCACTGAGAATTGATGCGCGGTGCCGCTATCTGCCAGGATACGCTCGACCTCATCACCGGTGCCCACGGGCACGGTTGATTTGGTCACGATGACGGCGGGCCCTGCCAGACTCTCCCCCACTTCTTTCGCCACTTCATAAACGAAGGACAGGTCAGCATGGCCATCGCCCCTACGGCTGGGGGTGCCCACCGCGATAAAGATAGCGGCTGCGTCCTTGATCCCTTCGGCAAGGCTGGTTGTGAAAGACAGGCGGCCCGATTTCACATTGCTTGCGACAAGACGAGCAAGACCCGGCTCAAAAATCGGCATCACACCGTTGTGCAGCGCGTCGATCTTGCTTTGATCCTTGTCGATACACACGACTTCGTGGCCAAAATCGGCAAAACAAGCGCCAGAAACAAGCCCGACATAACCCGAACCCACCATTGCAATTTTCATGGCGTAATGCCCCTATTAAACTTTGTATCTAACCATGCGCGAATGACTGATGAAAACGCGCTGGGATCGCCCAATAAACTGCGGCCTGCGACCGTTCTAAAGTGGCCGTTCGCCCTGAAATACCTCTATCGGACCGTTATCGATCTGGCTCGACTGAATGACCCTGCGCTGGTCGTCTTCAAGCACGAGCGCGGTAAGCACACCTGAACGAAAAGCGCCAGTGTCAATCCCGATACGGTTACCGCAATCCATAACCCGGTCGAAAATAGTATGACCGTGGACTACAACTTTCTCGAGCGCCCCTTCGTGATCCAAAAAGCGGTCTCGAATCCACAGCATATCGCTGCGTTTCTGCTGATCCAGCGGCAGCGCGGGATCGATTCCCGCATGCACAAACAGATAGTCGCCCGCGACGATCATCTCTTCAAATTCGCGGAGATATTCCAGGTCTGCCTGCGGGACCAGCTGCGGCAGCAAAGCGAACAGTTCATCAAGGTTCATCGCGTTGAACTGTTTGCGCGAAAGGCCATAAGACAACAGCGTTTCGCGCCCGCCATGTTTTAAGAAATGGCGCAATACCTCAGGTTTTTTGAACGCGTTGAGAAACATCTCTTCGTGATTGCCTGCAAGAACGCGAACTGAACGTCTTTGCTGCCATGCTCTGGTATCTGCGATGACCCCTGCGCTGTCAGGCCCGCGGTCGACCAGATCACCGAGCAGGATGATATGCGTTTCAGCCGCTTGCCGCGATGCGTCATCTTCGTCGATCGCTGTGATCATGGCGCGGTACAGATCAAGCCGTCCGTGAATATCGCCGATCACGTAATAGCGCGTGCCAGCAGGGACCGCAGGTTGCGGCGCCTTTGGGTTAGGGCGGAATATATTGCGAAGGGCTTTGAGCATGGTTTTTCTTTATTGCGTCCGAAAACGTGTCCGATCCAATCCTAGTGCTTTTTACGAATATAGCGGGGGCCAGTTTAGCAGCTGTGACGAGCGGAGAGCTGCCTTTAGTCTGATGAAGTCTGAACGGCAACTGAGCCGCGGTGATACGGCTCGATCTGGAGCCCTGGGCAGAGGTAGCAAACTCTTCAGCAACCAGGTCAGCAAACAGGGTTTGATTATTCAGCCAGCTGCGAAGGTTCGTGACAGAGGATGGATCATTGTAAAATTGCAACAGTCTTGCGTGTTTATGAGGCACATTATTGGGCTGTCTTGTAATTTCTCTTGTGCTTTGCAGCATAAATGTGCACGATTGTTTCACGTCCGGATGAGATTGCTCATAAAACATGCAACCGCCGGATGTGCAGGTGGGACGAAGCAAAAACACACAACAAGGAAGTTGTCATGCTCACGTCCATCCGCGGCCTCACAGCCGCAACCCTCTCCGCTGGTCTGCTTTTTTCTGCAGCTCCCGCATTCGCTTCGGAAACAGCTTCCGATGTTGCCGCCGCTGGTGATGAAATCAGCGCAGATTTGATCGCTGCCTCCGCTGCGCTCGATAACACCGCTGCAACCGGCGACAATGTCGTTTTGACCACTAGCACAGCGCGCGCCGCTGAGCCGGTTGAATTGCAGTCTTCAAACAAAATTGGCGGTGAAAGCGGTCTTACCTATTCCGCCAATGTCGCGCTGACGAGTGAATACCGTTTTCGCGGTGTCGATCTGTCGGGCGGCGAGCTCGCCATTCAAGGTGGTTTTGATGTCAGCCATTCCTCTGGCTTTTATGCCGGGGTCTGGGCGTCCAGCCTCGATGAAGACACAGTCGGTTATGGCTCAACAGAGGTTGACCTCTATGCTGGCTGGAGCGGCAATCTTTCTGAGGCCGTGACGGTCGATGTCGGATTCCTCGCATACACTTACCCTGATGCAAATTCGGCCGCGGGTAACGGTGGTGGTCCGTTCGGCTCCGACTACGACTATTACGAATTTTATGGCTCGCTCGGCTTCACGCTTGGGCCCGTTTCGGCAACAACCGGTGTTGCCTATGCGCCGGATCAGGATGGCCTCGACTTTGGTGGAACGACAGATGACAATCTGTATCTCTACACCGATCTCAGCTACGGGATTACAGGCACTCCGATCACATTAAACGGCCATCTGGGTTACACTGATGGCTCGCTCACCTTCACAAACAACAGCAAGGCTTTTGACTGGTCGGTTAGCGCCGATGTGGCTCTTGGCGGAAACTTCAGCGCAAACCTCGCTTATGTCGAAGCTGAAGGCAATATTGCGCCTGGTGCTTACGACTTCACCGACGCAGCTTTCGTTGCGACGATCAGCGCGAGTTTCTAAACAGTCTTTCGAACAGACATAACCCGCACTTAAAGCGGGAGGAACGGGGCGCGGGACCAGATTGGTCTCGCGCCTTTTTGTCTATGATTTTTCGTGTCTGGCTGGCGCGCGCATCTACTCACTCTTGCAGCGCACCGCACCGGCTCTTAGCTAGACCGCCGAGAGGACATTTAATCATGACCAAATTTCTTCACTCCATGATCCGCATCACCGATCCGCAAGCGACGGTCGATTTCTTCAAACTGATTGGTCTGGAGGAGGTTCGCCGCTTTGATGTCGAAGCCGGACGTTTCACACTTATATTCCTCGCCGCGCCCGGACAGGACGGCGTTGCGGAGGTGGAACTGACCTACAACTGGCCTGCCGAAGATGGCAGCGATACCGAAACCTATGACGGTGGGCGCAATTTTGGGCATCTCGCTTACCGGGTCGAGAATATCTATGAGACCTGCCAGCGGATCAAAGATGCAGGCCACATCATCCACCGCCCGCCGCGCGATGGGCATATGGCTTTTGTCAAAACGCCCGATGGCATTTCAATCGAACTGCTTCAAGATGGCAGCCTTGAACCGCAAGAACCGTGGGCCAGCATGGAAAACACGGGAAGCTGGTAGCAGCAGCCCGAATGCGGAATTCAGGCGCGGAGTGTTAAGCCTCGCTTGGCGCCGTCCCCATGTCATCACAGTCCTCTTCGGGATGCGTTGTGGTCAGGCGCAGCACGATAAAGCCAACAATGGCCGATATCGCCGATCCAGTGAGAATGCCGATCTTGGCCTCTTCGATGAACAGCGGTTGGTTGGGGAAGGCGAGGCCGCCGATGAAAAGGCTCATTGTAAAGCCGATCCCGCACAGGATCGAAATGCCCCATATTTCTGGCCAACTGGCGTTTTCGGGACGCGGTGCAAAACCGGTCTTGTCCGCAATAAACACCGTGGTGAAAATGCCGACTTGCTTACCAATCACGAGGCCAGCGGCGATCGCAACCGGCAGCGGATCGAGCAACGCGCCCGGTCCCATACCGGCAAAGGAAACGCCCGCATTGGCAAATCCGAAGACCGGAACCACCAGATAAGCGCTCCACGGGGCAAGGCCGTGTTCGAGTTTCTCCAGCATGGAATTGCCATCACGGCGGTGCAGGGGAATCGTCAATGCTGCCAAAACCCCGGCGATAGTGGCATGCACACCGGTGTTCAGCACGCAGAACCACAGCGCGACAGCCATCAGGATATAGGGCCAAAACACGCTGACCTTCATCCGGTTGAGGCCTATCATCAAACCGAAGACCACGACCGCAGCAAGCAACCAGATCATCTTGATCGTGGGAGTGTAAAACACTGCGATCACCATGACTGCGCCAATGTCATCGACAATCGCCACGGTCAGCAGGAACAGCCGCAGCGAGGCCGGTACGCGGTTGCCGAGCAAGCCAAGCACACCCATCGCAAACGCGATATCTGTTGCTGCAGGGATCGCCCAGCCGCTGGTATAAGCGCCTCCACCTGACACCAACATGTAGACCGCTGCTGGCGCCAACATCCCGGCCAGAGCCGCCACCATAGGCAATCGGCGTGATGCCGGATCGGCAAGCGAGCCCGAAATCAGCTCTCGCTTAACCTCAAGGCCCACCACGAAAAAGAAAACCGCCATAAGACCATCATTGATCCACAAATGCAGATCGTAGAGTTTCGGGATCGGTGTCCACGCCAGTTTACCGTAGAAAAGATCGCGATATTCGCCCGCGAATGGAGAATTGGCGGCCAACATGGCAGCTGCCGCAACCAGGATCAAAAGTATCCCGGCGGTCGCGTCCCCCACAAACAGAGCGCGAACTGGCGCAAAAAGGCGGCGGAGAGGTTTGGTGGGCGTATTTTGAGTGTCAGACATGTCGGGTCGTTCCTTTCAGAAAAGTCACGACGGTTGCAAGGTTAATCCGGCCACGTTAGTCTAATTTTCTATTAAGGGGACGGGTCGCATTGTCTTTTGTAAATTGGGATGTGTGGCAGTGGTTGGCTGTGTTCCAACACGAGCTGCTGCTGTTTGCCGGAATATTCTTTCTTATCGGGGCGCTAGATGATCTAGCGGTCGATGCTCTTTGGCTTTGGCTGAGGATGACAGGGCGTGCGCGCACCCCGCATGTTCAGCGCCGCGTGCTGCAAAGCCGCGCGTTGCAAGGCCGGGCCGCAGTATTTGTTCCTGCATGGCAAGAAGACAAGGTAATCGGACAGACGATCGCCCATTTGCTTGGCGCCTGGCCGCAGGATGATCTGCGTCTTTATGTAGGGATTTACCGCAATGATCCCGATACGTTGGAGGCCGCGATGCGCGGGGCGCGCGGTGATCCAAGACTGAGGCTGGTAATCCACAATCGTCAAGGGCCAAGCACCAAGGCAGATTGCCTCAACCGTCTGCATGAGGCGATGTGTGCTGATGAGCGACGCTCTGGTGCAGAATTCGCCTACGTCATATTTCACGACGCCGAAGATATGGTCGATCCTGCGGGGCTGGGTCTGCTGGATCACGCCATTGCTGGCGGAGCGGATTTTGCACAATTGCCCGTCGAACCGCTGCCACAGGGCGGCCGCCATTGGCTTGGCAGTCATTACTGCGAAGAATTTGCCGAAGCGCATGGCAAAGGGATGGTCGTGCGCAGCGCTGTTGGCGCGGCTCTTCCGGCGGCGGGCGTTGGCTGCGCCGTTGGCCGAGCGGCGCTGGATCAGTTGTGCACTGCGCACCCAGATGGCAGTCCGTTTGAACGCGAATCGCTCACGGAAGATTACGAACTTGGCCTCTCCATCGCAGAGAACGGCGGAACATGCCGGTTTGTGCGCGCACGGGGGGAAGATGATCTGTTGGTCGCCACGCGGGCTTACTTCCCCTCGCGGCTCGATCATATTGTGCGGCAGAAAACGCGCTGGGTTCACGGCATCGCTTTGCAGGGGTGGGACCGGACAGGCTGGTCAGGCGGCATCATCGAAAGCTGGATGCGCGCGCGTGACCGTCGCGGGCCGCTGACGGCGTTGGTTCTTGTGATGGGCTATACTTTGCTGGTGCTGACATTGGTCATTTCGGCCGCGGTGTCGATGGGGGTGGCGCAGCCTACCGCGCTCAGCCCCGCACTGATCACTTTGCTCTTTATCAATCTGGCATTCTTCATTTGGCGCGTTGTCTGGCGGTTCGCCTTCACCGCTCGCAATTATGGCATCGCCCAGGGGGTGTTTGCCGTGCTGCGCATCCCGATGACCAATGTGGTCGCGATCATGGCAGGGCGGCGGGCTGTGACAGCCTACGCTCGCACTTTGCTTGGCAGTGGTATCGAATGGGACAAGACACCGCACAGCCGCCATCCGGTACGATTTGAGAATATACGCTATACGAAGAGCGCAGTTCAGACCGGGCAGGGCACAGCGTGAGGTCGCCGGTTTCATCCTCACGGCGGGGCGGTCCACTCATAATCCTGGGCATGCTGATCGGGGTGTGGATCGCTGGCCGGGCGATACTTTGGGAAAGTCCGTTTCCAATGAATGGGCTGACTTTGCCATCAGCCAGCATACTCTTTGCTGAAGGAAGCGACCATAATGCACACACTCTTGCTGCAACGCCAGCATTGGCACGGGAAGCCGCTCCCACGCAGGATTTCGCCGATGTGACTGAGCGGCAAATGGCTCGCGTTTTGGATGCCTCATTTCTAAAAGGTTCTGATCGGTTTGGCGCATATCAGACTGCTTCCTTAGGCACATCATCGGTGGTTGCCGCAGGGCACAGTTTTCTGATGGCGGCAGCGTTCCGGGTCGATTGGGCTGGCAGCGCAGATGATGTCGCCGCGGCACCTTCAGCCAATCAAGCACTGGTCACGCCTATAACTGCGCCATTCCTCGCACCCGCTGGTTCTGGCAGCAAAAGGGATAACGATCGCTGGTCGCTTGATGCCTTTGCCTTTTACCGCGCTGGATCCGAATCGGCCTCGATCTCACAGGGCCGCGTCCCTGTTTATGGCGCAAGCCAAGTTTCTGCCAATCTACAATACCGGATTGCGCCCCGCTCTCGCCACGATCCGCGCGCCTATATTCGCGCCTACCGCGCCTTTGTGCCGGACCCGGAAAATGAGGCGGCGGTGGGACTTTCTGTTCGCCCCTACGGCCCGGTGCCATTGCGACTGGCGGCAGAGGCGCGGGTCACAAACAACACGCTTGGCACCGAAATCCGGCCCGCCGCATATGCGGTGACAGAATTGCCAGTCGCTCGGCTGCCCTTCGACTTGCAGATGGAGGCGTATGGCGGTGCAGGCTATGTTGGCGGAGATGCGGACACTCCCTTCGTCGATGGGCAAGCCAGCGTCACGCGCGAAGTTTTAAGCTTTGAAGGCTCGCGCAATCGCCCAGTCCGGTTGAGCGTTGGTGGCGGTGCATGGGGCGGCGCGCAAAAGGGCGCGAGCCGATTGGACGTCGGGCCGAGTATGCGAATGGATGTTACCATTGGCGAAGTGCCAGCGCGGTTGTCTGTCGATTGGCGCGAGCGCGTTGCGGGCGATGCAGCGCCAGAATCCGGGATTGCGGCGACGCTATCGACCCGGTTTTAGGGCAGTCCAGCGCGGCGCCAAGGTGTGCATTTGTGCATCGCACCGCAGTTAGAGCGGGGATCGTGTCAATCGCTGACTTCCCAGCAATGCGCCGCTGCGGTAGTCGCTAGTCATGGATGTCTACTTGCCCATCGCGAATCTTTCAGTGAACGGTCTGTTCATTGTGCTGCTTGGCGGGCTTACAGGTATTCTTTCCGGCCTGTTTGGCGTGGGGGGCGGGTTTCTGACAACGCCGCTTTTGATCTTTTATGGCATCCCGCCGACTGTCGCGGCGGCCTCAGCTGCCACGCAGGTCACCGGCGCCAGTGTGTCTGGTGTGATCGCGCATAGCCGCCGTAAAGGCGTCGATTACCGGATGGGGATGGTTATGGTCGCAGGCGGCGTGGTGGGAGCCCTGTTCGGCGCTGTGCTGTTCCGGTTGCTTCAGGCTTTAGGCCAGATCGATGTCGTGATCAGCATTCTTTATGTCGTGCTGCTTGGCACGATCGGGTCGCTAATGATGCGAGAGGCGCTGGATGCGCTGCTACCCAATCGAAAGAAGAAAGGCGATGCCGCACCGCGCAAACGGCGCCACCATCCCCTTGTCGCGGGCCTTCCCTATCGTGTGCGCTTTTATGGATCAGGCCTTTACATCTCCCCGCTCGCACCGCTGATACTGGGGGTGCTTGTCGGAATTCTGACCATGCTGATGGGGGTTGGCGGGGGCTTTATTCTGGTGCCCGCAATGCTGTATATTTTGGGTATGAGCGGAAATGTTGTGGTGGGCACATCGCTGTTTCAGATTCTGTTTGTAACCATGGTCACCACGATGACTCATGCGCTTACGACCAAAGCGGTCGATATTGTGCTGGCCGGATTATTATTGCTGGGATCGGTGCTGGGCGCGCAATTTGGTACTCAAATCGCGATGAAGGCTCGGCCAGAAGTTTTGCGGCTGGTGCTGGCGGGGATCGTGATTCTGGTGGCGCTGCGTATGCTGTATGGGTTGGGCGTGCAGCCGGATGAAATTTATACGGTAAGCCCCCTGTGATATCAGATGGCGTGATCGCCGACGGCGTGAGTGCGGCCGGTCGGAAGCGGATATTTGCGCCGCTCTTTGCGTTGTTGTTCGCGCCGTTCCTGCTGGGTCAGCGCGAACCAATCCTAGTTCCCGAAGTCAGCCAATCGCGGATTGAGGTTCGGCAAGGATTTACAGGCGCAAACCTGCTGCTTTATGGCGCGGTGATTGATCCTGCGGGCGCTTCTGGCAACACACAATATGATATCGTCGTGGTGCTTAAAGGTCCGGCCGAACGCATACGTTTGCGCGAAAAAGAGCGGTTGATTGGCATTTGGATGAATTCGGGCGAAAGCGACTTTCAATCCGCGCCCTCGTTCTTCGCGGTCGCCGCCTCCAGCCCAATCGAAGAGATCGTCGACCCGCGCACCGCCGCCATTTACGAGCTTGGTACGCAATTTATCCAGCTGAGCCCGACCGGCCAGATTGAGCCTGAAGAACAGGCCCGTTTTGCCCGCGGTCTGGTGGAAATGCGCGAACGGCTAGGCCTGTATAATGAAGACCCCGATGGCGTTCGCATCAGCGAAGGCGTGCTGTATCAGGCGCGCATCGCGCTGCCTTCCAATGTGACCACGGGTGAATACACCGCAGAAACCTTTGCGATCGCAGATGGCAGAGTGCTGGCGAGTGCGACCGCTGATATCGAAGTGGTCAAAGTCGGCCTTGAAGGCAGAGTCGTTGTTGCCGCTGAGCGGTGGTCGCCACTCTATGGGCTGGGCGCGATCCTTTTGTCGGTTGGCATGGGTTGGCTAGCTGGAAGGTTTTTCGGGAGGGCCTGATCACCTGTGCTGAATGGCTTATCGTGGACGGCCCATCTGAACTCGGCAATTCAATATGCCGATCCGCTGACTTCTTGACCCGATCTTAACCCCGTTCTGGCATTGGTACTGCCTCGGGAACCGGTTGCATTGTGCATATCCGGCTCCGAAACGATTGGCACACGCTGAAGGGTTAGGGACAACCACATGACCGATATGGGCAGTCAGAATTTCACACCTGCGAGCAATGCCGCTGAGCCGGATGATGCCGTTCAGCCTGATGATGGGCAGTCCGCTGCAGAGCAGAGAACGCATGAAAATGCGCGTCAGCCGATCGGCGTGGTGCTCGAAATTTCGGGTGCTGGTTCGCAAATTGCGCTCGACCTGCAACGCCTTAACGAATGTATGGAGGATGAGGATCGCTCCATCGCGCTGGCTGGCCAAGTTGGCAGTCAGATCAAAATCCGCGTCGGCAATTCATGGTTGCTCGCCAATGTCCGTGACCAACGCAAAGACCGTCGCAGCGAAAGCGGTATCATCGCGCATATCGATTTCCTTGGTGAAGGTGCGGAAGAAAAGCTGACTGGCCGTATCCACGGATTCAAACGCGGTGTGACCCGCTATCCTGTCCCTGGCGCTTTGATTTTCCCTGCGACAACGCGGGATCTTGAACAAATCTACGCCAGCGATGGCCGCGCCAACATCACAATCGGCACTGTTTTTCCCACCAAGGATATCCGCGCCGGTCTGTATATTGACGCGATGCTGGGCAAGCACTTCGCCTTACTCGGGTCGACCGGTACCGGTAAATCGACCAGTGCCGCCTTGATCCTTCACCGCATTTGCGAAGCCGCGCCACAAGGTCATATCGTTATGATTGATCCACACGGCGAATACTCTGCCGCATTCCGCCAAACTGGCCGAATCCTTGACGTCAGCAATTTGCAAATGCCCTATTGGCTGATGAATTTTGAGGAGCATTGTGAAGTGCTCCTCACTAGCGATGGCAATGAACGTCAAGTCGATATGGACATTCTGGCCAAGTGCGTTTTGCACGCCCGGTCGAAGAACCGGCTGGCGGAAAAGATGGGTAAGATCACCGTCGATTCGCCTATTCCTTACCTTCTATCTGACCTCTCGACCAAGCTTCAGGATGAGATGGGCAAGCTCGACAAGGCGACCTCTTCTGCGCCCTTTATGCGGATCAAGGGCAAGCTCGATGAGCTGAAGAATGATCCGCGCTATCAGTTCATGTTCTCTGGCATGCTGGTCGGCGATACGATGGCCGATTTCATCTCCAAAGTGTTCCGCATGCCGGGCGACGGTAAGCCCATTTCGATTATCGACGTGTCAGGCGTTCCGTCTGATATCACCTCCACAGTTGTCGCGGTGCTTAGCCGCCTTGTGTTTGATTTTGCGATCTGGGGTCGTGAAGAAAAGACGCGCCCTATTTTGCTCGTTTGCGAAGAGGCGCACCGTTACGTCCCGAACGAAAAGAATTCGGATGGCTCATCGGTCGCCAAAATCCTCAGCCGGATCGCCAAGGAAGGCCGCAAATATGGTATTTCCCTGGGCCTTATCACTCAGCGTCCGTCCGATCTTGCCGAAGGCGTGCTGTCACAATGCGGTACGATCCTTTCAATGCGGCTCAACAATGACCGCGATCAGGCTTTCGTGAAGGCCGCGATGCCAGAAGGCGCGCGCGGTTTCCTCGATTCAATCCCCGCCTTGCGCAATCGCGAGGTTATCATTTGCGGCGAAGGTGTCGCCATTCCGATCCGCGTGACCTTTGACAATCTCGAAGAGCACAAACGGCCCGCTTCCGAAGATCCAAGCTTTGCTGAACTTTGGAATGAGGGCGGCGGCGAAGAGGAATTGGTTGAACGCGTCGTTCTGCGCTGGCGTTCACAGGGCTAAGCACCGGCAACAATCCCCGGTCACCTGCTGGCAACCGTGCGCCTTAGGAGCGCGTCAAAGCTTTCGATCTCGTTCCAATTGGCATTGGACGGGTTACAACGCAGATTGTACAGCGGACGCATACCGCCTGCCTGTCCGGAATTTCGGCCCCAGCTATGGCCGTCTTCGGCCTCTTGCTTGACCCAGCGCCTGCTGATCGATCACATGATCGTATTCTTCGCCTGCGCGAATGTCGCGGTCCCACCAGACCTCGTAGCCTTCAACCTCTAAGCCTTTGGCGATGTAATCGACGCGTTCCCGGTCAGCCCGAGAATAACTTACGATATCCATTACTTTGCCCCCAGATGAACACTAGGTTGCGCGTGTGTCTCCATAAAGATGAATGTGAAGTCTATCTGACATGCGAAAGCCATGTTTGAGACACAGTGGACTGAGCCATTTCTGCCGGGTTCTCAAAGTTTGACTATCAGTGCCCTCTGCCATGAGAAATATATGGCCGGGCCGCAGGCGATATCGGCGTTGCAGTTCAAGCACCTCTTCGATGTCTTGCGACTCGGAAATCACGAATTTGAAGAACGCGCGCGGGTCATCGGCGAAGGCTGCGATTCGCTCTGGGATCAGCGCCAGATCAGCCGCATTGCCCGAATGCGCAAGTTTGGGGCTGACGTTGAATTGGTCCACGCGGATGTCGAGCCGCGCGGGCGGTTTTACGGTGCCGTTGGTTTCAATCTCAACACTGATATCGGGCAGATGGCCGAGCATTTCAGCCAGCGCGCCGGCCTGAAGCAACGGTTCCCCGCCGGTGATGACGAGGCGGTTTTGACCCAGTGCAGCGATGCGCGCGGCGGCCTCTTGCGCGCTCAGTGTGACCTGATTGGCCTTGCGATCAAAGGTTTCGCCGCCCCGGTGTTCGCGATCATCGCCATCAAAATGCCAAGTGTAAGGCGTGTCGCACCACGTGCAGGCAAGATTGCAACGCGAAAGCCGGATAAACGCGACCGGCATCCCCGCACTTGGCCCTTCGCCTTGCAAGCTGGCAAAGATTTCCGGGCCGCCTTCGTCATTGGTGGCGAGGACTAGCGGCATTCTATCGCGCTCCTGCTCGAAACGGATGACACATTGTCCAACATGTCACCCACCCAAATTGCACTCAAGACCTTGAAAAAATGCGATAAACCCCGTGTAGGACATGGGTGACACTTCTCCAACTTTTTCGTTTTCGCGGCGGCGTTGATCATGCATCCGCGATACCGCGAATGGAGCGCGTAGGAAAGGAGGGTGGTGCGGCTATGCTCGATCATTTCGCATAGAAGCGGACTGTCGGGTAACAACCCAATTGCGGTCATCTGATTCTGCCTAGGAGTTTTCCAAGAGCGGTCGTTACACTCTCGATTTCAGCTCTTGAAGTCAGCCGGAATTGGGCAATCGGCGCAAACCCTGTCGTCGCATAGGCGGCAAAGCCGACAACGGTCCAAGTCACTCGCGTCCATCGACGAAAGCACTTTGTGCAAGAGCGCAGCCAATTCATCTTGCTCGTTCACACTGAGCGGCATCAGCAGATGGTTGATGGAAGCTAGGCGCCCCCTAAGGAGTGCCTCGCGGGAGGCGTGACCTTTGTCTGTAAGGTGCAAAGCGACTGCCCGCTTATCTTGACCCCTACGCCGCTCAACTAGCCCGTCGGCAGCCAGCCGATCAACAAGCCGCACAGTCCCCGGATGTGAAAGGTCAAGCACTCGCCTTAGTTGGTCGTTCGATGGTCCAAGACCATATCCAATAACAACGAGGGCCGCAGGCGTTTCACCTGAGTGCTTAACAATCTCGCGAGCGGTTTCTTCGATGCGGTCGGCAACAGCCAGTCCGACAGCGCCTAGCATGTTAGCAGTACGATCATTCATGAATGCAACATATGTGCGCCGCGCACATTTTTCAATTGACTATATGTGCATCGCGCACATAAAATACATCCAATTGAAGATGTTCAGATAGGAGGGCAGCATGTCCGACACTACTCTTACGCCAGAACACCAAGATTTCTATAAGCGCTTCAAGTCGTTCTGGGCCGCACCTTCGGGAGCGCGGGTGCCCGAGGTGATCTCGCCTGACGCATCGATCCATTTCACCGGTGCAGGGATAATGTCCGGTAGCACCTATGCAGAATGGATGACTGAGACACTGGCCACGATGGAGGACATGACAGTCACGCCTCTCGACTGCGCAGGCAATGGCAACATGCTCTACATAGCATGGGAGACGTCAGCCATAATCCACGGAGAGCGGCGCATTTATCGAGGCGTGGATCGCTTTCGCCTTAAGGACGGAATGGCAATAGAAGAGCATGTGATTTTCGATTCTGCAGTGCTTACGCCAGAGGGACGCGGAGGCATTGAGCAATCATGATCGATGGTTCGGAAGCGACCAATGCCTGACTATACGACCAAAGCGCTTGATGAAAGCACATGGTCGGATTTCGCTCAACTGGTCGATGCGAACAATGGTGTTTGGGGCGGGTGCTGGTGCATGTGGTATCACGGAAAAGAAGGCGCGGACCAGCCACCCGAGACAAAGCGCAAAGCGAAAGAATGCCTTGTTCGCGGAGGCAAGGCGCACGCATCGCTTGTTTACGAGGGCGGGAATTGTGTGGGCTGGTGCCAATTTGGATCGCCCGAAGAGCTTCCTCGTATCCACAATCAACGCGCCTATCAGAAAACCAATCCTGTTCTTCCCGACTGGCGAATTACCTGCTTCTTTTCTGGCAAGGGTCATCGCGGCAACGGTATCGCATCATTTGCCCTCGCAGGGGCTATTGAGCAGATTAGCAAACTGGGTGGCGGTCGTATTGAAGGCTACCCAGAAGACATCGAGGGTCGAAAGGCATCCCCTGAATTCCTCTTTAATGGCGCTCTACATATGTTTGAGCGACAGGGTTTTAAGCGTTCCGCACAGATCGGAAAGCACAAGTGGGTCGTGACAAAGACGATCGCTTGAGCGGTGTCCTCTTAACGCCGTTGTTCCGCCAGTTACCGCCAGTCCGCTTCCCACCCCAAATTCGGACATAGAACAAGCGCTCATGGCCTCCTGAAACCTGACCTCCGCCGCCGAGAAACTCTATCCCAGCCGTTTAAGCGCACCCTCCAACCGCTCGACCTCCGCCGAATGATGCGCGAAGTCTGCTTTGGCTTTCTCGACCGCTTCGGGTTTGGCGCGGTCGACGAAATTGGCGTTGGAAAGCCGTCCTTCGAGTGACTTGGCTTCCTTGGCGCTGACCGTCAGAGCTTTTTCAAGCCGTGCCTTTTCCTCGGCGATGTCGATGATCCCTTCGAGCGGGATGATGAAGTTATCGCTAGCCCCTCTCGCTTGGGCCGTGACCTGCATTGCCGGGCCATCGGGTGCCTCGCCAATGGTGACAGGCGTCAGGCGCGCGAGCCGTTCGATGGCAGCCGACGAACGCTCAATCGTGCTCGCGGCCAGCGGCGATGCGGCGGGCAGGAATGCCGCCAGTTTCGCGCCGGGCGGGATGCCCAGTTCATTCTTGGCGCTGCGCACATTGGTGGTGAGGTCGATGACCCAGTCGATGGCGTCGGTCGCCTCTTTGGAGACTTCGGCGCGTGGGTTGGGCCAGCTTGCAACGATCAGATCGTAGGGTCGCTCTCCCCCCTGATGACGGGCCTGCGAGTGCCACAGTTCCTCTGTGATGAAAGGCATGAACGGGTGCAGCATCACGAGGATTTGATCGAGCGCCCAGCCTGCGACTTCGCGGGTTTCGACCGCTGGCGGGGAGTCTGGTTCGCCTGCAAAGACCGGCTTGATCAGCTCAAGATACCAGTCGCAGAACTTGCTCCATGTGAACTGATAGATCGCATTGGAGGCCGCGTCGAAACGCAGATCGGCCATCGCTTGTTCGATTTCCGCGCAGACCTGCTGCACTTCGCCGATGATCCATTGGTTCGCGGCAAGGCGCGCGGGCGGGGCCTTGATCGTGGTGGAGGCGCCGATGCCGTTGGACTGGCAAAAGCGTGTCGCGTTCCAGAGTTTTGTGCCGAAATTGCGGTACCCCTCGACCCGTTTTTCATCCATTTTGATGTCGCGGCCCTGGCTTTCCATCGCCGCCATAAAGAAGCGCAAGGCATCCGCGCCATATTGGTCGATGAGGCCGAGCGGATCGACGACATTGCCCTTGGATTTGGACATTTTGGAGCCATCGGCGGCGCGCACGAGCCCGTGCAGATAGAGCTTAGGCCAGGGCGCTGCGCCCATATTATACTGCCCCATCATCATCATCCGCGCATCCCAGAAGAACAGGATGTCGAAGCCGGAGATCAGCAGGCTGTTGGGGAAATGCTTGTCCAGCAGCGGTTGGTTTTCATCGGGCCATCCCAGCGTGGCGAAAGGCCACAGGGCGGAGGAGAACCATGTGTCGAGGACGTCTGTATCGCGGGTGAGAGCAACGCCAGCGCCAGCCTGTGCCTGCGCTTCTTCTTCGCTTGATGCGACAAAGACCTTGCCATCGGCGTCAAACCACGCCGGGATCCGGTGGCCCCACCACAATTGACGAGACACACACCAAGGCTGAATGTTCTCCATCCAGTTGAAAAAGGTCTTCTCCCACGTTGCAGGGACAATCTCGATTTCGCCCGATTTCACCTGTTCAATCGGTTTCGCCGCGAGCTTTTCGGCATCCACATACCATTGATCGGTCAGCCACGGTTCGATCACCACGCCGCCGCGGTCGCCAAATGGCGTTGCGATTTGGCGCGGTTCTGCGTCGTGTTCGACTTCCTCGCCCTTTTTGGTCTTGGCGATGTGGGGGATCAGATAACCGTCCGCTTTCAGCCGAGCGACCACCGCTTCGCGTGCGCCATCAACGCCGTCGCGCTTGAACCGGTGCAGCCCGATAAATTCTTGCGGAATCAATTCATCCGCAACCTGGCAGACATTGGCATCGCCATCGAGCATGTTGAGCATATCCGCAGGTGCAAACCCGGCACGTTTGCCCACGTCAAAATCGTTAAAGTCATGTCCCGGCGTGATCTTAACCGCGCCGCTGCCCAGTTCCGGGTCGGCGTGTTCATCAGCCACGATCGGAATGCGGCGGCCTGTGATCGGCAGGATCACATGTTTGCCCACGACGCTCGCATAGCGTTCATCATCCGGGTGCACCGCGACCGCCATATCGGCGAGCATTGTTTCGGGGCGCGTGGTGGCAACTTCGATGTAATCCCGGCCATCTGCCAAAGTCACACCGTCCGCCAGCGGATAACGGAAATGCCAGAAGCTGCCCGCAATCGTCTGCGTTTCAACTTCGAGATCGCTGATTGCGGTCTTTAGCTTCGGGTCCCAGTTTACCAGCCGTTTGTCGCGGTAGATCAGGCCGTCATTATACAGGTCGACAAAAGTCTTGAGCACCGCTTTGTCGAAATGCGGGTCCATCGTGAATTGTTCGCGGCTCCAATCCATAGAACAGCCAAGCCGGCGCAACTGGTTGGTGATCGTGCCGCCACTTTCGTGTTTCCACTCCCACACTTTGTCCACAAACTCTTCGCGCGTGTAATTGCTGCGTTTGTCCCCGCGCTCCTCCATCTGGCGTTCGACCACCATTTGCGTGGCAATCCCCGCATGATCCGTGCCGACCACCCACAGCGCGTCTTTGCCGCGCAGGCGTTCATAACGGATCACAATATCCTGCAATGTGTTGTCGAGCGCATGGCCGATATGCAGGCTGCCCGTCACATTGGGCGGCGGGTTCACAATCGTGAAGGGCTGCGCATCGGGGCGCTCTGGGCGGAAACCGCCAGTTTCTTCCCAATGGGCGTACCACCGGGTTTCAATATCGGCGGGGTTGAATGTTGTGTCTAATGTTTTGTCCATATCGCAAAGACCCATGCCAAGCGATACGTTGCGGTGCAACAACTGACACACATGACTTGTGGTGAAGCGCATTTGCTCACATATCGTTGAGCTATGGATGGGGTCGCACAATTCACGCTCGAAAATGACGATCAGGGCGCAGCGACTTTGGCGCTGTCCGGCCCGTTGCTGGTGTCGACTATCGGCGAAATTGATCCGCAGCTTAACAGCCTTTCGGAAAATATCACCGCCGTCGACCTGACCCAGGTTGAAGAAATCGACACTGTCGGCGCGTGGGTCATATGCCGCGTTGCCGAACAGCATTCCGCTGAAATCATTGGCGCCAGCAGCCGTGCGCAGCGTTTGCTGGATGCGGTCACAGGGACAGGCGGCAACACCGAAACGCAGCCCCCGCGAGAGCCCGTTTGGGAACGTGTTCCTGCCGGTGTGGGCGAACAAATCTATGCTGCAAAAGCCGGTATTTCCGGCGTTGTCGGATTTCTCGGGTCAGATCATGATGGGTTTTGGCAGTCTGATTCGCCATCCTTCGCGGTTTCCGATGCGGGCAGTGGTGCATCAGATGGAACTGGTCGGCGTTGCAGCGCTGCCGATTATCGGCCTTATGAGTTTCCTGATCGGGATCGTGATCGCGCAGCAGGGCGCGGTGCAATTGTCGCAATTCGGTGCAGAGACGCTGACGGTCAATCTGGTGGGGCGGATTACTTTGCGCGAACTGGGTGTGTTGATGACTGCGATTATGGTGGCGGGCCGTTCAGGCAGCGCCTTTGCCGCGCAGATCGGGACGATGAAACTGACCGAAGAGGTCGATGCCATGCGCACTATCGGCATTTCCCCGATAGAAAAACTGGTGATCCCGCGCATTCTCGCCTGCACATTTATGATGGTGCTGCTCGGCTTTTACGCCTCAGTGATTGGCATTATCGGCGGCGCGGTGATTGGGCAGGTTTCGCTGGGCATTCCATTTTTCACCTTCCTCGAACGCATTCAGGAAGTTGTGCCGTTGCATGATGTCTGGGTCGGGCTGGTCAAAGCGCCAATCTTTGGCCTGATTGTGGGGCTGGCAGGCTGTTATCACGGGATGCAGGTGCAGGGGAATTCGGAAGAGGTGGGCAAACGCACGACAATGGCGGTTGTCTCGGCCATTTTTGCGGTGATCGTGCTTGATGCGTTCTTTGCGGTGTTCTTCACCGAAATTGGCTGGGGTTAACGCCGTGAACGACAATTTTCAGCGCCCCCATAATGCAGACGCCGATCACCCACCGATCATCATCGAGGGGCTGGTCAACAAATTCGGCGATTTTGCGGTGCATGACGGGCTAAACCTGACCGTCAATCGCGGTGAGATCCTCGGCGTTGTCGGCGGATCAGGCACGGGCAAATCTGTGTTAATGCGCAGCATTATTGGGCTGCAATATCCTGAAGCCGGACGGATTGAAGTTCTGGGCAAAACGCTCACCGATTTTGATCCTGATGAAAATGTCGGCGTGCGGTCCCGCTGGGGCGTTTTGTTTCAGGGCGGCGCGCTGTTTTCGACGTTGACCGTGGGCGAAAATGTCGAAGTGCCGCTCAAACAATTCTACCCCGAAATCAGCACCAAATTGCGCAAGGAAATCGCGCGTTATAAAGTGCTGCTATCGGGCCTGCCCGAAGACGCGATTGCAAAATTTCCCAGCGAATTATCAGGCGGGATGAAGAAACGCGCCGGTCTGGCCCGCGCTTTGGCGCTGGACCCTGAATTGCTGTTTCTTGATGAGCCGACGGCGGGTCTTGACCCCATCGGCGCGGCCAAATTTGACCGCCAAACGCGCGAATTGAAGGAAACTCTGGGTCTGACCGTGTTCCTGATTACGCACGATCTCGATAGCCTATATGAGATTTGCGACCGGGTTGCGGTGCTGGCAGATAAACAGGTTATTGCGGTTGGTACGATCCCGGAGCTTATTGAGACCGGCCATCCGTGGATTGAGGAATATTTCAACGGGCCGCGTGGCCGGGGTGCGCTATCTGCTCACCGTCGCAATGAGGCGGGCTAAGCCATGATGAAGCATAAGATCATAGACACGCGCAACCGTAGGCGTTCATAGGGATAAACGATGGAGACAAGAGCCAATCACCTTTGGGTCGGAGCGGTCACGCTGGCATTATTGGCGGCGATGGCGCTTGCGATTGTGTGGATCGCGCGGCTGGGTCAGGGCGCGGTCAACGAATATGACATCTTCTATGCGCAATCAGTCTCTGGCCTCGCGAATGGTAGCCAGGTGGCCTATGCCGGGGTGCCGGTTGGCCAGGTGATCGATATTGCGCTGTCGGATGACAATCCGGAATTTGTGCGGGTCCGCATTCGGGTTCGTGACGAGGTTCCTATTCTCGTGGGCACCACAGCGACGATCCAATCGAGCTTTACCGGCGTGTCGACCATCCTGCTGGACGGTGCGCGCGGCGGTGCCCCTGCGATCACATGTGAAACGACGGCTTGCCCTGAAGATCGCCCGTTGATCCCCCCAAAAGACGGCGGGATTAACGCGCTTTTGAACAATGCGCCGCTGTTGCTTGAACGGTTGGCGACGCTGACGGAAAATCTCAACATCCTGCTTGGCCCCGGCAATCAGGAGCAAATCTCCGGGATTCTGGAAAATTCGAACCGTCTGACTGGCGAACTGGCATCAGCAGCCCCTCAGATCGAGGGCACGATGGAAGAACTTCAAGTGACGCTGCGTGAGGCGAGTTCTGCGCTTGCGGCGTTTGAACAGACCGCGGCCTCTACAGATAAGTTGATCAACCAAGAGGGGCCTGCGCTGGCAGCAGAATTGCGCGGCACCTTGGCATCCGCAAATCAGGCGGCGGCGGCATTGGCCGCTACGCTGGAAGACACGCGTCCGGCGGCGCAGCAATTGCGCGAAACAACTTTGCCAGCGGCAGAAGCCATGCTGCAAGATCTGCGCAGGACCAGCCGGACTTTGCGCACGCTTACAGAGCGGATCGAAAATGAAGGTGCAGGCGCTTTGATCGGCGGGCAAACGCTGCCCGATTATGAGCCATGAGAAGGACATATAGCGCGATGAATGCTGACAAGAATGCGGCCCGGTTCGCACGATCAATGGGTGTGGCACTGGCGCTTGGCCTGACGCTGTCTGGTTGCATCAGCCTGGGCGCAGAAGCGCCTGAAAGCCTGATCAATCTGACATCCACCGCCACCGCGCCAGCGGGATCAGGCGCCGTCGCGGGCGCTGAAGATTCAGCGCGTGCAATCGCTGTGCTTACCCCTGAAACCCCGGCAAAGCTCGACGTTTTGCGGGTGCCGGTCAATGTATCGGGTACCGAAGTCGCCTATCTGCAAAATGCGGTCTGGGTCGAAAAACCTGCGCGTTTGTTCCGCCGTATTCTGGGCGAAACATTGCGGGTTAAAAGCGGCGTTTTCGTGATCGACAATGATGACACGTCAACAATGGCGGCTCAGTATGTGCGTGGGTCGTTGCTTGATATGACCTATGACGCACCGACAAGTTCGGTTGTGGTTCGGTTCGATGCGATCCGCAGCGGCAGTGCAGACGGCGCTGTCACCTCTCGCCGGTTTGAAGCGCGCGAGGAAGGCATTCTGCCTGAGGCACAATTTGTCGGCCCGGCGCTGAACCGTGCAGCAAATGTGGTCGCAAATGATGTCGCGGACTGGGTTCTGAGCGGCGAGTGACGCTTTAAAGTTGTGCCAACCGGATGAAGGTGTGAGCGGTTAGAAAATCGGCTTTGCGCACCGCGCGGCGCTCTTCTTCTTCCTCATCACGGCCCCACAGTTCGAATTGCCATTCTTCTTCAAGACACGCTGCACTCCACAGCGCGGCGGCTTCGTCCTGGTCATCCGTTTCGCTGGCGGAAAGCCCGGTGATCAGCGACGCGGCAAGGTTGGTGATGACTTCGACCCCGGCTAGCACAAAGGGGTCCAGCCCTATCAACCGGTTGCGAAGCCGTGTGATCGCAGCCTCGCTTTGCGGGTGATGGATGATCCCGCTGACCCGTGTGAATACAACGTCCTCGCGCGCCTCAAACCGTGTGACAATCGGCTCCCACACTTCCAACTGGCGCGCGTAAAGAGCGTCCTGCGGATCGGCGCGGTAAAGCAGCGTGTCGGTGTCGCTGTAATCGACCAGTTTGCTGGCAACAGCCACTGGATCGGCGGCCACGATGTTGAGCGCGTAATCGGCAGTATCGCGCATCGGGAAAAGCGTTGGATCAATCGTCTCGCCCTGCCTTTCCCATTCGCCTGCTAGAGCGCGGGCCAATCCTTCATTCGGGACAATCTGCGGCGTACCTTTGACGGTTTTCATGCCGCGCCCATCCAGCGTGACTTGCCAGCCTGATGCGTCAGCGCTGGCGGCTTCCTGAACACCCAACATTCTCGTAAAACCGTTTCATGGCTTACGGTTTCTCCATCCTGTCCGGCAGCTTGGTATCGCGCGCCTTAAACTTGCGCGCGAGCAGCGGCGGGCCAAAGAAAAAGCCTCCCAATCCGATCAGTGCCAAGGCAACACCGATCCAATAGGGGGCAGACAATGCCTCCTGCGTGATCGCGATCCCGGTCAAGACAAGGCCAAGCGAGGCGAAGCGCAAAATTTGCAGCAGGAAAAATCGCTGCTGTGCGCGTTCGCGCTCTTCATCGGTGTAGGTGCTCATTGATCTTCGCCCATTAAGACTTCGCACAAATGGGCCACATCGCGCGTCACGATATCGGCGCCTGTGGCCAGCAGTTCGCTGGGTTCATGATAGCCCCACGCCACGCCAATTGCGCGCACGCCCGCCGCACGGGACATCTGCATGTCGAAAGTTGTATCGCCGATCATCACTGCGTCAGCCGGCTGCGCAGCGGCCTCAACCAAGGCGGCCTCCAGCATCGCGGGATGCGGTTTGGACGGATGACGATCTGCGGTTTGCAATGAGACAAACAGATCGGAGAGGCCATGCGCGGCCAGCACTGCGATGAGCCCGCGATCCGATTTGCCTGTCGCCACCGCCAGGCTCCAGCCGGCATCACGCAAATCAGTCAGCAACTGTGCGATTCCATCATAGAGCGGTTCGTGCAGCAAGCCTTTCTGGCGGCGTTCGAAATACGCATCTTTGTAAGACCGGGTGATATTGCGGACCTGCTGCTGGTCCAGTTCCGGTGCCAATTCGCGGATGGCAACAGGCAGGCTCAGCCCAACAATCCGGCGCACATCATTGCGGCTGGGCGGGGCGATGTGGACGCTGGCAAAGGCCTGCTCCATCGTGTCGCAAATGTCTGCTTGGCCATCGACCAGAGTGCCGTCGCAATCGAAGACCGCGAGTTTATTGCTCATTTACGCGGGCCCTTGCCGGGACTCTTGCCGGGACTCTTACTGGCCTTCTTCTTGGCCTTTTCCTTGGCTTTTTCCACCTTGTTCGTGGTGCCCGCTGAAATGGTGCGTCCGCGCCGTTCGCCGCGCCGATCCTTGCGGTGTTGTTTGGCGTGGCGCCGCGCAGCCTGCTTCTTTTCAGCAGGAGTGCGCTCGGGCGCATCGTCGCGTACGGGGGATGCATCGCTTTGCCCCTCTTCAAAGCCCAGCGCGATCATGCTTGCCGCGAAATGCGGGGGGAGTTCGGCGGTCACATCCAGCTTACCGCCACCCGTCCCGCCCGCATCTTTGTTGTCCGGCGTGCCAATAATCAGGCGGCGTGCGTGAAGGTGCATTTTACGGGAAATCGTACCGGTTAGGAACGAATCCTTACCGCCATATTTGCCATCGCCCACGATGGGGTGGCCGATTGCCGCCATATGCACGCGCAATTGGTGCGTGCGCCCGGTGAGCGGTTCCAGCTCAACCCATGCGGCCTTTTGCCCGGCGCGTTCAACCACGCGGTAACGGGTCTTGGCCACCGCGCCGTTTTCTTCGTCGACATGCATTTTCTCGCCGCCGGAACCCGGTTGTTTGGCGAGCGGCGCGTCGATCATGCCCTCTTTCACTTGCGGCACGCCGACCACCAGCGCCCAGTACACCTTACGGGCGCTGCGCCCGGCAAAGCGGCGTGAGAAATTCGCTGCGGCACTCGCAGTGCGTGCGATCAACAGGACGCCGCTGGTGTCTTTATCCAGCCTGTGAACCAGCCGCGGCCGGGGCGTGTCATCATCTTCGACAAACGCATCGAGCAAGCCATCGACATGTTTGGTCGTCTTGCTGCCGCCTTGCGTGGCGAGGCCGGGGGGCTTGTTCAGCACGATCGCGGATGGCGTTTCGCGGATCACCATGTCGCGCGCTTCGGCAATTTCTTCGGCAGACAACTCGCGGCGCTGCTTTGGCGCTTTGCGTGTGATTTCGCCGCCGGGTGGCACACGCAGGGTTTGCCCTGCAGCGATGCGATCCTCTGGCTTGGCACGTTTGCCATCGAGGCGGATTTGCCCGGTCCGCGCCCAGCGCGAGATCGTGGCAAAGCCGATCTGCGGCAAATTGCGTTTGAACCAGCGGTCCAGCCGCACACCGTCATCGTCATCGACAACGGTGAACTGGCGCACTTGCTGCGACGCGGTGCCTTTCAAAGGAGGTGTTTCGGGTGCAGTATCAGTCATGGAGCGCTCTGTATCATAACAAGGCCAACGAGCAGCGCGGCCATTCCCGCGATCATCGAAACAGACCCATAAGTGAAGCCAAGCAGCAATTGCCCGCGATGAAACAGTGTGACCATTTCCGCGCTAAAAGTGCTGAATGTCGTAAATCCGCCAAGCAAACCGACACCCACAAGCAGGCGAATGCCCTCGTTATTGCCAGCAGGACCGCCGCCGGAATTTTTCGCAAGCCAGCCCATGAGCACACCCATTAACAAGCTGCCAAAAACATTGATTGTCAGCGTGGCCCACGGGAATCCCCCGCCGGGCCCAGCGATGTGATCAATGGCGCGCCCGGCATGATAACGCAGCATAGCGCCCACTGCGCCGCCAAGGGCGACGTAGAGCGATGCAGCTATGGGAGTGGTGGAATATGTCATTTCGGCGGTTATCCTTGCGGGCGCTCTTAGCTATACAGGCGTCTCCTGCATAGCGTTGCGTGCATGCCACACGGTCAGGTTGCTTGCACGATTGGCCGCGCCCGAGGTGTTTTTGGTTCGTAACTGTGTTGCCAAATTGGGGCGCGGGGGCTATGCGGCAAACAGATTGTGCGTGATCCGGGCCTCAAAAGGCTAGGAATCGCGCCCGTTCCAGCGTCAATTTTTCGCGCATTCCCGCGATTCGTTTCGGGGGTATTTGTCGCGTTTGAAACAGTTTGAAACAAGGTTACGTCGTTTATGCAAATCATGGTTCGCGATAATAATGTCGATCAGGCTCTCCGCGCGCTTAAGAAGAAGCTGCAGCGTGAAGGTGTTTATCGCGAGATGAAACTGCGCCGGCACTATGAAAAGCCGAGCGAAAAGCGCGCTCGTGAAAAGGCTGCTGCGGTTCGCCGCGCTCGCAAGCTTGAGCGCAAGCGCATGGAACGCGACGGTATCAAGTAAAGCGAGCGGTCGATTTAGGCGGTTTGCAGATGCAGAAGCGCTTGAATCCCACCCCCGGATAAGCCATCAGGGCGCGGACCGTTTCCGCGCCCTTTTGTCATGCGGAAAAGGGGGTTTTCACATGGCATTACCTCTTTATGGGCCAATTACTGGCAACAGGGCGCCTAACCAAACGAGATAAAACAATGACCGAAGTCACACGTGTTCCAATTCAGCCCATCGCAAAGGGTTCACTGACCAAGCTGTGGATTGGCGTGATTGTTGCCATTCTGCTGGGCGGCGGCCTTGCATGGGCGGCAGTTCCAAAGGGGCTCAGCGTCGACACCCTTGTCGCTGGCGAAGGGGCATTTCCGCAAGAAGGCGACATGGTCTTTGTAAAATACAAAGGCATGTTGGCAGCCAATGGCGAAGTGTTCGACGAATCGCAGGACATTCCCCTGCCCATCGAAGGGGTCTTCCCAGAAGGCAGCCCGTTCCCGGTAGAAGAAGATGCGACGATTGAAGGGTTTTATAAGGGCCTGCAAAAAATGCAGAAAGGTGGAAAGTACGAACTCTTCATCCCTGCAGAGCAAGCGTATGGTGCAGAGCCGCCTCCCGGCGCTCCGATCCCGCCCAATGCCGATCTGATCTTTGAAGTCGAAGTGGTGGATTTCATGAGCCGCGAAATGTTTGATCGCAATCTGTCGATCCTGCAGCAAGCCATGCAAGCAGGGCAGGGCGGTCTTGGCGGACCTCCCGGTGGTGCTCCGGGCGCGCCAGAGGGCGCTCCAGCGGGTCCTCCTCCCGGTCAGTAACTCCAATCAGTAACTCCAACCTGTCGGGCTGTTGCCTCGCAAGGATGATTTGCCGGTAAGGATGATATGAATGTCGGTTGATAAACAAACCGTCGCCAAGATTTCGGGCCTTGCCCGGATCAAGATGGACGACGAACAGCTGGAGGCGCTTGTGCCTGAGCTGAATAATATCCTCGATTGGGTCGAGCAGCTGGGCGAGGTCGATGTTACCGGCGTTGAGCCGATGTCGACTGTGATACCCAACACTCTGCGTTTGCGCGCGGATGAAGTGAATGCGGACCCCAAGACCGGCGGTGACAAGCGCGAAGAAGTGCTCGCCAACGCTCCGGCGGCTGAGCACGGCTTTTTTGGCGTGCCCAAAGTTATCGAATAATGGTGACCCTGTAACATGACTGACTTTACCGAACTGGGCGTCAAAGCCATTCGCGATGGCGTAGCGGGCGGCGATTTCACCGCGCGCGAAGTGGCGGAAAGCTTTAACGCCGCCGTTGCAGGCGCGGCGGCGCTGAATGCCTTTATCGTGACCACACCCGATCACGCGCTGGCGGCGGCTGATGCCGCTGATAAAGCGCGCGCCGATGGCAAAGCGCTGGGCGCGATGGGCGGCGTGCCGATTGGAATGAAGGATCTGTTCGCGACGAAGGGCGTGCAGACCACAGCGGCTTCTCACATCCTTGAGGGTTTCATCCCCCAATATGAGAGCACCGTTTCGCAGAACCTGTGGAACGCGGGCGCGGGGATGCTGGGCAAGCTGAACCTTGATCAATTCGCAATGGGTAGTTCCAACGAGACGAGCTTTTTCGGCAACGTAAAATCGCCTTGGCAAAAAGCTGGGTCGAATGCGGCAATGTCGCCGGGTGGCTCCTCAGGCGGTTCGTCCAGCGCGATTGCTGCGCGGATCGCGCCAGCGGCGACGGGCACCGACACCGGCGGTTCGATCCGCCAGCCAGCGGCCTTCA
This sequence comes from uncultured Alphaproteobacteria bacterium, assembly GCA_963789155.1. GTDB lineage: Bacteria > Pseudomonadota > Alphaproteobacteria > Sphingomonadales > Sphingomonadaceae > Erythrobacter. The sequence continues at coordinate 70,489 of CAWBJN010000023.1, forward strand.
CCGGCATTTGCGGGATTAAACCGACCTATGGCCGCTGTTCGCGCTGGGGCGTGGTGGCGTTTGCGTCTTCGCTCGATCAGGCGGGGCCAATGGCGCGCTCGGTAGAAGATTGCGCGATTATGCTCGGCGCGATGGCAGGCTTTGACGCGAAAGACGCGACCTCGCTCGATATGCCCGTGCCCGATTGGGAAGCTGCTTTGTCGAGCGACCTTAAAGGCAAGAAAGTCGGCATCCCGCGCGAATACCGCATGGATGGCACAGACGATGCGATTATCGCTTCGTGGGAGCAGGGCAAGGAATGGTTGCGCGATGCGGGCGCTGAGATCGTCGATATCTCACTGCCGCACACGAAATATGCGCTGCCCGCTTATTACATTATCGCCCCTGCAGAGGCGTCTTCGAACCTCGCCCGTTATGACGGCGTTCGGTATGGTTTGCGCGATTTGCCAGAGGGCGCGGGCTTGCAGGACATGTATGCCGAAACCCGCGCGGCGGGCTTTGGTGACGAGGTCAAACGCCGCATCCTGATCGGCACCTATGTGCTGTCGGCTGGTTTCTATGACGCGTATTATACGCAAGCGCAAAAGGTCCGCGCACTGGTTGCGCGCGATTTCGACAACGCTTGGGCCGATTGCGACCTGATCCTTGCTCCGACCACGCCAACTGCGTCGTTCCCGCTGGGATCGCTAAACGCCGATCCGCTGACGATGTATCTGAATGACGTGTTTGCGGTGCCTGCATCACTGGCGGGTCTTCCTGCGATGAGCGTGCCTGCGGGCTTAAACCCTGATGGCCTGCCGCTTGGTCTGCAATTGGTGGGCAAGGCGTTTGATGAGCAGATGGTTTTGAACGCTGGCCTCGCGATTCAAGAGCGCGCCGGGTTCACTGCCCTCAAACCAAATGGGCCGGAGAAGTGGTGGTGACACCATTTGAGTGGGGCATCCTGGCAATTGTCGCGGTGGGCTTCGTCGCCCCTGCGTGGCTGGTCGCGTTCGGCTATCTAATCGCAGCGCGCACGACCAAGCCGGAGGAGCCGAATAAACGCTACTTCGCCTATGCAGAGCTGCTCAAATCGCTGCACGCGCAGATGGATGTCAGCACGCGCACAGTACGCAACGGCCCGCTGTTCGCGGCCACCGTTCGCGAGCTGGCGAATTACCCCGAATACCGCACGCTGAGCGTGCTTTTCCTCGAAGAGATCACCGTCACCGGCACGAAGAAATTCGACAATGTTGTGCGCGCAGAATTGAAAGCGGTTGAGGCGGAGTTGCTGGAGGCAGAGGGTGCGTAAGTTGGTGGAGCGCGCCCGGTGATCGCCGCCACCATGTTCCTTGTCATATTCGTCGTACTCGGCGGGGTCGTTATGTTCCTGTCCAAGACGATTGACCACGGCGAAGCGCGGTTCGACAGCGATGGCAAAATTATTAAAGACAAACCAGAGCATACCGGCCCAGCGCGACCCACCCAAAAGATTGCGCGGCAGCCAAACACAGATGAAACCCCCCAAACCAATGGGACAAAAGACGATGAGTGATTACCGCATTCAGGGACAGACGGGCGAATGGGAGGTCGTAATCGGCCTGGAGGTCCATGCGCAGGTCACGTCCCATTCCAAGCTGTTTTCCGGCGCTTCGACCACATTTGGAGCGCAGCCGAACTCTCAGGTCAGCCTCGTCGATGCCGCGATGCCCGGAATGTTGCCGGTACCCAACCGCGAATGTATCCGTCAGGCCGTGCGCACAGGCATGGCGATTGAGGCGCAGATCAACGCTTGGTCGCGCTTTGATCGCAAGAACTACTTCTACGCCGATTTGCCGCAGGGCTATCAGATCAGCCAGCTGTATCACCCGATTGTGGGTGAAGGATCGCTGCTGCTCGAAGCGGATGAGAAGACCGGTATTCCCGAAGACAAAGTAATCGGGATTGAGCGGATTCACGTTGAGCAGGACGCGGGCAAGTTGATGCATGATCAGCATCCGACCATGTCCTATGTCGATCTCAACCGCAGCGGTGTTGCGCTGATGGAAATCGTCAGCAACCCCGAAATGCGCTCACCCGCAGAGGCCGGCGCGTATGTTCGAAAATTGCGCAGCATTCTGCGTTATGTCGGGTCGTGCGATGGGAACATGGAAGAAGGCTCGATGCGCGCCGATGTGAACGTGTCTGTTCGCAAGGTCGGTGATGAACTGGGCACGCGGACCGAGACGAAAAATGTGAACTCCGTGCGTTTCGTCATGCAGGTCATCGAATATGAGGCCGCGCGTCAAGTGGAAGTGCTGGAAAGCGGCGGGACAATTCAACAAGAAACACGCCTGTTTGATGTGGCAACCGGAACGACGCGGACGATGCGCAGCAAAGAAGACGCGCATGATTACCGCTATTTCCCGGACCCCGATCTGCTGCCGCTGGTGCTGGATGATGACTTCCTTGCCGAATGCCGCGCCAGCCTGCCCGAACTGCCCGATGCCAAGCGCACGCGCTACACAGACGAGCTGGGTCTATCGCCGTACAACGCCCGCGAATTGACCGCAGAGGTGGAGACATTTGCGCGGTTCGAAACGCTTCTGGGCGCCGCGGCCAATGCGATTGGCAAGCCAGAGGCTGACGTTGCAACGCAGGTTGCAAACTGGGCTCTGTCAGTTGCTCCGGGTGTGATCAAATCGGCGACGGAAAACTTTGGCGAAGAAGCCGATCTGTCACGCGCCACCGCAGAACGCCAAGCCGCTGTGCTTGCGATGCAGGACAAAGGCGAGATCAGCGGCAGTCAGGCGAAGGAAATCTTCGAACTCGTTCTGAGGACCGGGCGGGAGCCTGACGAAATCGCCGCGACAGAGGGCCTGAAACAGGTCAGCGACACCGGCGCAATCGAAGCCGCGATTGACGAGATTCTCGCAAATAATGGCGACAAGGTTGAGCAATATAAGGGCGGCAAGGACAAGCTGTTCGGCTTCTTTGTCGGTCAAACCATGAAAGCGATGCAGGGCAAGGCCAATCCGGCGGTGGTCAACCAATTGCTCAAAGACAAGCTGGGCTGATCATGCGCGGCACGCGGGGATGGATTGCGGTTTGCTGCGTGGTCCTGATCCTCGGTGCGGTCGCCGCCTACGGCTATGTTCATGGCTACTTCGCGACGGATTCTGAGGAATTGGTGGCAGTGCCGCTCTTTCCGGACGATCCGGACAGGACCGATCTGGGCGACCTCGAATATCGCGGCGGCCTTGATCTCCCGCGCATGGGTCATAATATCGGCGGTCTGTCAGGATTGCGCTGGGATGCGCAAAGCGGGCGGCTGCTCGCGATCACCGATGATGCGCGCTGGGTCTGGATCACTCCGGTTGAAAAAGACGGGCGGCTGATCGGGATCGATAAGGTCACCTCTGCCCCCATGCTCGGCCCCGATGGCCGGCCACTGACCGGCAAAGAACAGGGCGATTCCGAAAGCCTCACACGCAGCGCGGATGGCGGCTGGCTGGTCGGGTTTGAACGCGATCACCGTATTGCACGCTTTGCCGATCTTGGCGCGAGGGCGCAGGAAACGCAAATCAATCCGCTGACGATATTTGGGGCGCTTGAAGACAATCGCGGCTTAGAAACCTTGGCTGGTGACGAGAGAGCGCTGTTGCTGTGCGCTGAAGGCGGGGCCGAACTGGTGGCCAACTGCGCGCGCCGTTCGGGCGGCGGACAGGTAGAGCCGCTGGCGCTTAATCCACCAACGATTATTGCCGAATTTGGTGCAGTCCCCACCGATGCCGATCAGGCCAGCGATGGGACGCTTTATGTGCTGTTTCGCAGTTATGATCCGGCCAACGGTAACACCGCCGGGATCGTACTGATAAACACCGATGGCATTCGGTCCGACCTCGCAACGCTGCGCGCCCCGCTCACTGTCGACAATTTCGAAGGGTTGGCCTTGCGCGAAGAGCAGGGGCGCACGTTTCTCTACATTGTGTCGGACGATAATTTCTCAGCCGGTCAGCGCACTTTGCTGATGAAATTCGAAGTGCTCCAAAAAACCTGAGGTACAAAAAAGGCCGCCGGAGCTTTCACTCCAGCGGCCCGTTTTATCTGAGACAGTATCGCTTAAGCGGTCTTCGTGCCTGTCAGCGGCATTGCGCCAAATGCGCCTGCGTTGACGTTACCGGCCAGTGTGTCGCCTTCAACCGTGGCTTCGCAGTCGAGCGTCATCGGCATTGGGACAGTCATGTTCATTTTCCAAGTCATGGTGTTGCCATCGACCTTGCCGTCTTCGACATCCATCGACCCCATGCCGCCAGCCATATTGCCGCTGAATGTGCCATCGTCGTTTTCGACGACGGTGAAAGTGCCAGATTGATCGCCCATCGGGCTTTTCACTGTGGTGTTGTACGTTCCTGTTACGGACATATAAATGTCTCCTATTAATTGCGCCAGCCACGGCTCGTTTTAGCGCATTGGCTTGGGTGCGTTTCTTACACGTCGGACGAGGGCGTTCAAGGCCTATTGGCAGGTCCTATTGGCAAGTTCTATTGGCATCCCTCATCATCAGCAAAAAGTGGGACGCAGCCTGCATTTTGCAACCTTTGCCGCCAGATTAGCAAGCCGTAGCGTCAATGCGCGCGGTGGGTTTATCGGGCGTTGGTCACCGCTTGCGTGCTGACCGCGTTGGCGCGCACGTCGTCTTCCCAGAACCGCACCGGTTTCAGCTTGTGATCCACATATAGCTGCATCTGATCGGTGTAATGCGGACTGTCCGTTCGTGTGGTCGCCGCGCCAAAGGGCTGGATCGAGCGGGAGGACACGCGGCCTCCATTGACGGTGGCATCCGCGGGCCATTCCACCCACTGTATGAAGCTGTCGCCATGCACCAGGCTAAGCCGCCCATCGTCATCGACATTCCATGTGGTCGACGCGCGCAGCGTGTCTGAACCGCCATCCAAGGGCAGATCAACATCACCCTGACGCAGCCGGAGCAGGTCCGACATGGGCGGATCGATCCGCCCGAAATGTGTCATCAGGTGGTCTACGGCGGCTTGCAGATGCTCCTCAATATCCGGGGACTGGCCGGTGTTGTTGTATTCGGCGCTCATGTAATCGCGGATCATCAGCAGCGCGAGGCTGTCTGCGCGCCCGACATTGTCTGCGGTGAAATCCCATTTCAGCAGCAGATCGCGTGCTTCTGCAAGCTTCCCGCTGGCCTCCATCGCGTCCAGTTCATCGAACATCACATCGACATACCCTTCGCGCAGATAGGCGGTGTCATATTTGATCCGCTCCAGCGCGGCCCGGTCCAACCGAGCGGTTTCGGATAGCAGCATGTAAGCGCGCCGTGACCGATTGGTCTGTTTCAATTCCACGCCAAGCACGGGGGAGAAATCCGCCGGGTCCAGATCGCTGCCTTCGCCTGCCGCAGTGTAAGGTTCGTTATTGGCGTTATAGAGCCAGCCTGATGCAGGATTGATCAGCTTGGGAATCTCCGCGTAATCGACCGGCCCCTCCCAAATCAGATCGCTGCGATTGCCGGGCAGAATGCCGCGCCAATTGACCTGCACTTCGTCCAGTTCGGGGCGATCAGGGATCGCGGCGTTGTAGACATAGGCGATATTGCCCTCGCGGTCGGCATAGACGAAATTGGTGCTGGGGATGGCCATGCGCGCCATCTGCGTCTGCCATTCTTCCAGATTGGTCGCCTTATTCAGCCTGTAATAGGCGTCGAGCTGTTCCACGCTATCGATCCCGCCATACCGGATCGCGAAGAAGCCTTTGTCATTCTGGATCACGGGGCCGTGCACACTGCGATAGACAGTGCGGCGAACGGGCAGGGTGAGCGGGCCAAATTTGACCGGCAAAGTAACGGTCTTCTCTTCCAAATCCAGCCATTCACCGTCGAGATTATACTGTGTGCCCGCCTCATTCATTTCGAGCTGATAAATATCGGTCATATCCGGGCGATTGACCGTGTTGGTCCAACCAAGATTTTCATTATGGCCCAGAAACGGGAAGGGCGATCCGGGGAAATTCGCACCCGTAAAATGCCAGCCTTCACCGCTTTGTACGCCCAATTCGTACCACGCCACACCGCCGCGCAATGGCTGGTGAGCGTTGGAGATCAAAGTGGTTGGACCGCCGCTGCGTTCCGGTGTCACCGCCCAGGCATTGGAGCCCAGATGCTCAGCTTCTTCACCCCAAGGCAGCACGAGGCCGCCGGTATGAGCCTGTCCGCTGGCGGAGGCTTCGTCGTCAGGTGCAGAGCCATCGGGCGCAGAACCCTCGCGCGGGAAGCCGGGAATGTCGGGGCCGAATTCGCGCCGCAATTCATCGCCCGCCACCAGAGGGGCGATCACATTGCCTAGGCCGTAGAAAAATGGCTGGCGCAGGACAAACCCGGTCGCGATATCCTCGCCATTGACGGGGAAGAGGTTCGCCAGTTTAACCTCTGCGGGGTTTTCATCGGCAAATTGATTGAGGCCGGCGGCATACGCTTCAAACAAAGCGCGCGTGTCTGCCGGCAGCTGCGAATATTTGCGTTCCGCCGTGCCGCGCGCATCGAGCAAGTGGTAGACATAATCGAAGGTCGCACCGTCCTCGCCCGCTATCGCGCCGTAACGCCCCTTAGACATGGCAGCCACATCTTGCAGCGTGAAGAAATCATCCTGAGAATGCGCAATCGCAACGCCATAGGCGACGTCCGCATCGGTATCGCCATAGATCATCGGCACACCAAATTCGTCGCGGACGATTTCAGCAGAATATACCCGGTATTCAGGCGCATCGCTCTCTTTAGCGAAGAACGGTTCCCACGTCGCGAGCCCGATAAAGGCGATCAGAAGCAGAGCCACCAGCGCCAAGCCTGAATATTTCAGCCAATTCTTCACATCAAACTCCGTTTGGCACCATTGCTGGCGTGATTATGCATTGGGTAGGTGGCTGGCGCGTGCCGCCAGATCAAATGTCGTCAGGGTTGCTCGCCATATTTGGAAGCGAGCACCGCATGCGATCGCCTCAGATGCGGAATTCCGCCGAGGCGAGAGAAAGCGAGCCCCTCATCCCGGCTGAACAGAAATCCGCCGTCTTCGCTGGGTGTCTGGTGCAAGACCTCGTCCGATCCGGGTGACGTGAATTCGAATGTACCCGCCGAATGGTCCTGCCCCTTCTCAATGACGAGCAAGGCTGTCTGATTGGCCGGGTTGACCACCGTATCCATCAATTCGTGGCGGATTACTTTCAGCCCCAAGCTTTCGGCATGGCGGCGAAGGCCGCTGATATAGCCCATTTTTTTCATTCGCTCGCGCGTCGCATCGCTGCCCAATTCGTCGCTGGGTTCCAGCAGGATGAGGTATCGTGCGCATACGCGGTACAATTCGGTCAGCAATTCGCGTTCGCGCCCGCCATTGGGTTCGAGCGCGTGCGAGGCGATCACGGTGTCTACGCTGGAGGTGGCAAAGGGGATTTGCGCGATATCGGCGGTGCATAGCGTCACCGACAAGTCCTTCGTACGCAGGTATTGCGATGCGAAGTGGGTGCGAGACCAAGACACATCAAACGCGGCGAGTGATTTATCCCGCCATCCGGCCTGATCGACGATGGCGGCAAATGTCGTTCCTTCGCCAGTTCCCACGTCCAGTATTGATTGCCCGACGTCCAGCCCGTCAATTCGCCGCGCCAATTCAGCGCTGTAATCGCTAAGATATTGCGCCATCGCAGGATCAGACAGACCCGCAATATACGACCCCGTCTGCAAGTCGTAGGCGATCTCAATCGCCTCCACGCTGTTTGTGTCCCGATTATCCTTTGCACGCATCAGGCTGGTGATGTTTTCGCCTCTGTCATAAGCCTGCCGAAGCTGGATTATCGTGTCACGATCCATAGATTAGTCCCTGATTTTTGGAATTGTATTGTCAGCGCAAAGCCGGACTATCGGTCAGCGTTCTTGCAGGGTCAAGAGCCGCTTCAGAGCGGAAGCGCGACAGCGTTCCATAGGCAAGACATTGTTCACCAGATTACGCCCGTAGGTACAGAAGTGGCGAGCAAACTGCTATAGCGTCATATCTTGCAAACGCGCATCCTGGACCCACCTATTTAGGTAACACACCAAGACACGCATGCGCGCGGGGAAACGTGCGCTGTTCGATTATTGAGGGCTCTTTATGAATCTCGAAAAGTTTACCGACCGCGCCAAAGGCTTTTTGCAAAGCGCGCAGACCGTCGCGATCCGTATGAATCATCAGCGGATCACACCGCTGCATCTGCTCAAGGCGCTGCTTGAAGATGATGAGGGCATGGCCGCGGGATTGATCCAGCGCAGCGGCGGCGAAACGGGTCTTGCCGTGAGCGCCGTGGATGCGGGACTTGCGAAGATACCCGCGGTGACCGGCGGCGGTGCGCAGCAGACCCCTGGGCTTGATAATGACGCAGTGCGCGTGCTCGACAGCGCTGAACAGCTCGCGGAAAAAGCGAACGACAGCTACGTCACGGTCGAACGCCTGCTCACCGCGCTTGCGATTGCGCCGGGACAGGCGGGCGAAGCGATGAAGGCCGCGAGCGTTACTCCGCAAAGCCTCAATGCGGCCATCGAAAAGCTGCGCGGCGGCAAGAAAGCCGATAGTTCCAATGCGGAGGGGACCTATGATGCGATGGAGAAATTCGCGCGCGATCTGACGCAGGCCGCACGCGATGGTAAGCTTGACCCGGTTATCGGCCGCGACGAAGAAATCCGCCGGACGATCCAGATCCTCGCCCGCAGGACCAAGAACAACCCGGCGCTGATTGGCGAACCGGGCACGGGGAAAACCGCGATTGCGGAAGGCCTTGCGCTGCGCATTGCCAATGGTGATGTGCCCGACAGCCTCAAAGGGCGCACTTTGATGAGCCTCGACATGGGCTCTCTGATCGCAGGCGCGAAATATCGCGGCGAGTTTGAAGAGCGGCTGAAATCGGTGCTGGACGAGGTGAAGAACGCCGATGGCCAGATCATTTTGTTCATCGATGAGATGCACACTTTAATCGGCGCGGGCGCGAGCGAAGGCTCTATGGATGCCTCCAACCTGCTTAAACCGGCGCTTTCGCGCGGAGAGCTGCATTGCATCGGCGCGACCACGCTGGATGAATATCAGAAATATGTCGAGAAAGATCCCGCGCTGCAACGGCGTTTCCAGATGGTCTATATTGACGAGCCCAGCGTTGAGGACACGATCAGCATCCTACGCGGGATCAAGGATAAATATGAGCTGCATCACGGGGTGCGGATCACTGACGGTTCTATCGTTGCGGCGGCGAAATTATCCGACCGCTATATCCAGAACCGTTTCCTGCCCGACAAAGCCATCGACCTTATGGACGAGGCCGCAAGCCGCATCCGTATGGAGGTGGAATCGAAGCCGGAAGAGATCGACGAGCTTGATCGCCGGATCATCCAGCTGAAGATCGAAGAAAGCGCGCTCGCCAAGGAAGACGACCGCGCCAGCGAGGACCGGCTGGTCGCTCTGCGCGAAGAATTGGCAAATCTGGAGCAGGAAAGCGCCGAGCTCACCACACGGTGGCAGAATGAGCGCGACAAGATCGAAGCCGAAGGCAAGATCATGGAAGAACTCGACCACGCGCGGTTAGAACTGGAGCAGGCGCAACGTGAAGGTGATCTGGCAAGAGCGGGCGAGCTTTCCTATGGCGCCATTCCGCAATTGGAAAAACGTCTGGCTGAAGCCGAAAGCCACAGCGAAAACGCTCTGTTGCGCGAAGAAGTGACTGAGGAAGACATCGCTGCCGTTGTCAGCCGCGCGACCGGAATCCCCATTGATAAGATGATGGAAGGCGAGCGCGAAAAACTGCTGGAGATGGAAGACATCATCGGCAAACGCGTGATCGGTCAGGAACAAGCCATCGTGGCTGTTTCCAAAGCGGTGCGCCGCGCGCGTGCCGGGTTGCAAGACCCAAACCGCCCGCTGGGCTCGTTCCTGTTCTTAGGCCCAACCGGCGTGGGCAAGACCGAACTGACCAAGGCGCTCGCCGAATTTCTGTTCGATGACGATCAGGCGATGGTCCGGATCGATATGAGCGAGTTTATGGAGAAGCACTCTGTCTCTCGCCTGATCGGCGCGCCTCCGGGCTATGTCGGTTATGACGAAGGCGGTGTTCTGACAGAAGCGGTCCGCCGCCGCCCCTATCAGGTGGTGCTGTTTGATGAGGTGGAAAAAGCGCATAGCGATGTCTTCAACGTGCTGCTGCAGGTGCTCGATGACGGGCATCTGACCGATGGGCAGGGGCGAAAGGTAGATTTTTCCAACACGCTGATCATCCTCACGTCCAATCTGGGCAGCCAGCATCTCGCCAATCTGGGCGATGATCAAAAGGTTGCAGAGGTTGAAGATAAGGTAATGGATGTGGTGCGCGGGCATTTCCGCCCGGAATTCCTCAACCGGCTGGATGAAATCATCCTGTTCCACCGTCTGGCGATGGAGCACATGGCGCCAATCGTCGAGATTCAGGTCAAACGGGTGCAGAAACTGCTCGACGACCGCAAGATCACGCTCGACCTGACCGATGCGGCTCTGCGCTGGCTTGGGCGGGTTGGATATGACCCTGTTTATGGCGCGCGTCCATTGAAACGCGCCGTGCAGCGTTACCTCCAAGATCCGCTGGCAGAGATGCTGATCGAAGGCAAAGTGCCCGATGGATCGGTCGTCAAAGTCAACGAGGGCGAGGGCGAATTGCAGATAGAGATCGCAGCCGACTGAGTACGCTTAAGGTCCTGGGGAAAGGGCCTAACGCACTGCGTTAGCGACTTCTCAAACTGATCTGACACAACAAAAAAGGGCCCCGGTTTCCCGGGGCCCTTTCTTTTGTTCAGTTTGAACGTCGTTTGCTTAGAACGCTTCGAAACCGAAACAGTAAACCGACGTCCGATGATATCATCTTCCGTAGCCGGGATGATGAAGCCAAAGTATTCTTGGCCAACACGGTCAAACAAATTTGTGACAGAGATGTTAAAGCGTAGATCATCTTCAGTTCTGAAGAAAACGTTCGCATTAACCGTTACGAAGTCTTTGTACTCGTCAAATTCGCGAGTGTCATTCGGGCTGTCGCCGCGGTCAAACCGAGAGACCAGCTGTTCACCAGTGTAGTTGATGAAGGTACCGAAGCCCAGAATTCGTCGCGATAGCTTACACGTGCCTGACCGGAAAATTCAGGATCACCTTGATACCATCGGAACGCTGCGGCGCAACACCCGTGATATCGTTGATACGTCGCGTTCACGTAGAGCAAGTCGCCTCCCAGAATAACCGAACCCGGCAGGTTAATCCCTTCAAGTGAGGTAATATAGTTCAGCGTACCTGTGATACCTTCAAACAGAGAAGCCTGACCGTTTACGAAACCCGTAAGCACCGCAGGATCCGTCGGCGTATTAGGGATCTGACCGTCGGCACCAAAGCCCAGATGCAGTACAAAACTGATTTCCGTTAATCGGATCGTTCAGGTCGAAGTTCTCGTTGTCGAAGCAGCCTGAAGTAAGCTGTGCCGAAGTAAGAGAAGCAATCGGACCTGTAATATCGATATCGATATAATCAGCAGTAATCTGAAGTCCCGGAAGGAAAGTTGGCGTCAGAACTACACCGAAGGTGAAGCTATCTGCTTTTTCATTATCGAGGTTCGGATTACCGCCGGACAATCCAGCCACTGATGCCTGTGCTGCAAGCAATGTGTAGGTTGCCGGATCGTTATTAGTAGCCGCCAAGAAAGCAGCGCAATTCCGAGCTCGGGTTTCTGGCACTGCGCCGGTGTTAATGGCTTGGAGTGTGCAGCGATCATTTGGACGTTCGAACGTCGGGCTTTGTGGCAGGAACAGCTCGGTAATGGCCGGAGCACGGAATGACCGAGTGAAGTTACCACGGAACGAGATGTCTGGGACAGGCGAAATAGCGCCCCCAGCAGCCCATGACGTGAAAGTTCCATTCACAGTGTTGTCGACATACCGAACGCGGCCGAAGACTTCTGCCGAGTAGAGAAACGGAATGTTGTTATCAGGCGATGCCAGCGGCACGAGAACTTCGCCGAAGACTTCGTCAAGGTTAAAGCGACCAGCAATTGCAGGGACTGCCGCACCGCGACCACGACCATCTTGTGTGAAAGCAGACGGATTGAATTCCGCTTTCTCATCACGGTGTTCGTAACCGACGTTGAACGATACAGGTCCTGCCCAAAGGTCGAACAGTTCACCACCCACGTTTGCATTGACAACATACTGGCGCAGCATAGCGCTTTCGATGGTGTCTTCTGAAATATACGCCAGAGCTTCGGGGCTTGCCTGACCAAAACCAAGAAGGTTCAAAGGAACACAGTTGGGATCGGCTTGCGGAGCGCCAACCGGGAAGGTCGAGAACGTAAAGTCTGTGGTACAAACTGCATTACCATTCGCATCGGTAGTGTAGCTCGTCGCGTTGACGAAATTCTGCTGAACGATATTCTGACGGAAGTTGTCGATTTCGTTAGTGCCGTAATTGAAACTTACGTCATAATTCCAAGGCTTGCCACCAAGCCCATTGAAATCGCCACGAACGCCAATTACGCCGCGCTTCAGTTCGCTTTCAGCTAATGAACCGTTGTCGAATAGGTCTTCATTCGAACGAGACACGGTAAACGTGTCGAACCCGTTTGTAAGAAGGAAGTTACGGGTTTCATCAGAGATGAAAGGGTTGGTGGTCGTGTCATAGGTGACGCCGCCACTGACCGACGCGCCGAATACGGTCGTGTTGAAGGACGGGTTGTTACCCTGCTCTTGCGATTGAGACGTGTAATACAGGCCCTCTACGTAGACCTGGACGTTCGGCGTGATGTCGTAGTTTGCGAATACGTTAGCCGTAAAACGGTCCAAATCGGCAGTCAATTGAACCTGATCCGAAGTTTCGTAGGCGTTCGTGCCGCTGCCGAAGAAGCCTGTGAGGGCGGTCGGTGAGTCGACATTAATCAAGTTACCGCCCGTTGGGGTGAATTGAAGACCGAACGGCCCAGCTCCGCCAACGCCGCCAAGACCCGGAATCGTACCGGTGGACGACAGGAATGGTGAACCCAAATCACGGAAAAGAATCCGTGCTGGGATGCCGTCATCCGGGCCAAGATTACAACCAATGTTCGGATTGATCCGTCCATCGTTGGTATCCGCAGTTGCTGTGGTGCAGTTGTTAAGGGTGCCAACATTGGCGCGGGTTACGGCACGATCAATTCCGCGAACGCCCTTAGCTTGGTCATAAGACAAGGCGAGGGTAACGTTACCGCGGTTATTGTCGAAATTCGCCCCGAACACGCCGGAAACGTTATAATTGAAGGCATCGCCTTGCTCGGTAATCCCTGAGGTTGCCGAAAGGTTCAGCCCTTCAAAGTCATCCTTGAGGATAATATTGACTGTACCGGCAATTGCGTCCGAACCGTAAACCGGCGCACCACCGATGAAAACGCTGTCAATCCGCTCAATGAGAGCAGTCGGGATAACGTTAAGGTCGACCTGAACGCCCGGACCACCAGCGGAGAAAAGTGATGGCAGGTTGGATGAAACAACACGGCGGCCGTTAACAAGGCTAAGCGTGCGGTTCGATCCGAGGCCGAAGGTATTAATAAAATTAACGCCGTTACCAAAAGCAGCCTGGTCACCACGTTGCGTAACGCTTCCACGGAACTGAGGCAGTTCGTTCAGAGCGTCAGCCGCATTGGTAATGTTCCGGTCCTGATAATATTGAGCGGTCAGCGAGGTCACCGGCTCAAGACCGATCAGCTCCGAACGACGAATACGCGAGCCAGTAACCGTGATTGAGTTGCCGGACTGTTCGCCAGTTAGGTCTTCAGTGACTTCTACGTCATCTACGTCATCTGCGTCTTGTGCGAAAGCTGGCGCACTGACCGCCATAGCTGCACAACCTGCAGTCACAAAAAGGCCGGCGCGCGCGCCAACCAGGAAATTCTTTCTCATCAAATTCACCCCTTAGTGGACAGAAATATAATCTTCTGATGACGCTACATCCCGTAAAAGGGGGTGTAATTGCAACCTTTCTCATCAGTGAACGCCAGTTTGAAGGCAGTTCTGTGAAAGGGCGTTACACAATTGCAACACTCAGTGACATGCGTGATTGTGTCGCGTTTGTGGTATAAAGTTACAAGGATCGCGCCTCTGTGAAATGATTCATAAATTTCAGCTCAGTTTTGGTGCCCGCAGCGGTGTCAGGGAGAGCTATGTCGACCCGTCTAACGCGCCAAACCTGGCTCACTGCATGCTCAGCAAATGATAGGCGGCAACGCACCATCGCACCCAATTTGGGTGCGAATCTGTGATGATGTGTCTTTAAAAGAGACAGTTTGACCATCGCGCTCCTTGGCAAGCATGCAGGTGAGTGCGGTGCCGCAACGGGTGATCGAAGCAGCATATCGGCGCCGGGCAACGCAGCAATCCGGCGCTGTGACTGGGTAGATTAATTGCAGCATTGATTTGAGGCGCGCGGTCCCATAAATCCCGTCTCAAATAGAAACGTGTTCGAAAGAGGAAGCCCAGACATGACCACAGCCTATATCGTAGACGCCGTCCGCACCGCAGGTGGCCGCCGCGGGGGTCGCCTTGCTGGTGTGCACCCAGTTGACCTGCTTGCGCATTCGCTGGACGCGGTGGTGGAACGCAGCGGGATTGACCCGGCTGCAATCGACGATGTCGTCACCGGATGCGTTAGCCAGGCGGGCGAACAGGGCGGTCAGGTTGGCCGCATGGGTGTGCTCGCGTCCAAGCTGTTGCCGCAATCGACACCCGCTGTTTCAATCGACCGCCAGTGCGGCTCCAGCCAGCAAGCGATCCAATTCGCCGCGCAGGCCGTCATGAGCGGCACACAAGACGCCGTGATAGCCAGCGGTGTGGAAAGCATGACGCGCGTACCGATGGGTTCGAACATGACGCTCCACATGAAAGAGGGGCTGGGCCATTATATGTCGCCGGGTGTTCAGGAAAAATATCCGGGCATCCAGTTCAGCCAGTTTATGGGCGCAGAGATGATCGCCAACAAACATGGCTTTTCCAAAGACGAGCTGGACGCATTCGCATTCGAAAGCCACCAGCGCGCGATTGCCGCGACTAAGGCCGGTGCGTTTGACCGCGAAATTGCGCCGATTGAGATCGAAACGGCAGAAGGCACCGAAATGCACACGGTGGACGAAGGCATCCGCTTTGACGCGACGCTGGAAGGGATTGCGGGCGTCAAACTGATTTCGCCAGAGGGTAAGATCACCGCCGCTTCTGCCAGCCAGATTTGCGATGGATCCAGCGCAGTTCTGGTGGTCAGCGAAGCCGCGTTGAAACGTCACAACCTCACCCCGTTGGCGCGCATTCACAACCTGACCGTGACCGCCGGTGACCCGGTGATCATGCTCGAAGAACCGCTGTTCGCGACTGACAAGGCGCTGAAACGGGCGGGGCTGAGCATTGGCGATATCGACCTGTATGAAGTGAACGAAGCCTTTGCCCCTGTTCCGATGGCGTGGTTGAAGCACACCGGCGCAGACCCGGAAAAACTCAACGTTCATGGCGGCGCGATTGCGCTGGGCCACCCGCTGGGCGCATCGGGCACGAAGCTGATGGCAACGCTGGTTCACGCGCTGCACCGGCATGACAAGAAATACGGGCTTCAAACGATGTGCGAAGGCGGCGGCGTCGCCAACGTTACGATTATCGAAAAAGTCTAACCCACTCAATTAATTAAGGATTTCTCAATGGAAGTATCAGCAAACACCCCCGCCGTTGTCACCGGTGGTGCATCGGGCCTTGGCGCAGCAACCGTGCGCGCTTTGGCGGCAAAGGGTGCGAAGGTCGCAATTTTCGACATGAATGAAGAAAAGGGCGAGGCAATGGCTGCCGAAGTCGGCGGCATCTTTTGCAAGGTCAATGTGACCAGCGATGAGGACGTAGACGCCGGTTTTGCCAAAGCGCGCGAAGCGCACGGCCAAGAGCGTATTCTCGTGAACTGCGCCGGGATCGGCAACGCGATCAAGACCGCGAGCCGTGACAAGCAATCGGGCGAGATCAAGCACTTTCCCATCTCGGCATTCGACTTCGTCATTCAGGTCAATCTGATCGGCACATTCCGCTGCATCGCGAAATCAGCGGCGGGCATGATGACGCTTGATCCCATCAATGAAGACGGCGCACGCGGTGCGATGGTCAACACCGCCAGCGTTGCCGCCGAAGACGGCCAGATGGGTCAGGCTGCTTATTCCGCATCAAAGGGCGGCGTGGTCGGAATGACGCTGCCTATCGCGCGCGATCTGATGCGCGAAGGCATCCGTGTGAACACCATCCTGCCGGGTATTTTCGAAACCCCGCTGATGAACGCTGCTCCGCCGCAAGTGAAAGAAGCGCTGGCCGCATCGGTCCCGTTCCCAAAGCGTCTGGGTTTGCCGGAAGAATACGCGAAGCTCGCCATGTGCATGATCGAAACCGGTTATTTCAATGGCGAAGACGTGCGGCTTGACGGTGCGATCCGCATGGCGCCGCGTTAAGCTGCGCCGTTACCTAATGCGAAAAAACGCCGCTCGCGCAAACAGCGCGGGCGGCGTTTTTTGTGAGTGGTTGAATGTCGAGAATTGGGGTGGAAAGCGGACGCTAATTTTTCCGCTTTCTAATCCAGTCGTTGAAGGTAACCATAGAGGCGCTCAAAGCAATCAGCACAAGGAAGAATAGGGTGAGACGCCACAACTCCACTTCATCCGAAAACAACTTTGATAAACGGGCTGGGCGGGTGAAAATGACTACACTGAGACCTAGAATGGCCCAGCCGAGCGTAGGAATTGCGATTCGGCGAACTAACGATTGCGACGCCTCATTCGGGCGCGACCTATTTATTCTCCGCTTCTTACGTTTGCGTGGCATCCGTTTTGCCTAAGTGAGCAATTCTAAGCCCACAACTGGATTGTTCGCCGACTGGCGGCTTTCTTGTCCTAGGCAACCGTTTCCATCAGCGCAATCTTCCCTGTCCAATCGGACTGTTCGGCAGCGTCGGCCAGCAGCATCGCCACATCGCCGCGCGCAGCCTCTCCCTTGGGATCAACATCGTCGCCGATGCGCACATTGCCGCTTGGGCCATCATCGGTCAGGCTGACGGGGCGCAGGATCGCATATTCAAGATCGCTTTTGCACAGTCGTTCATCGGCATCGTGTTTCGCCTGAAGATAATGCGCCATTTCGCCGCCTTGATCGGGGTCACCAGCTCCGACTGAACTGAGCATCACGAACCGGCGCGTATCGCTTTTTTCAGCCAGTTCGATCAATCGCATCGCACCGTCACGGTCGACCTTGTTGGTCATTTCTTCATCGGTGTCGCCGCCCGATCCGGCGGCGAAAATAACGACTTCGCAGCCGTCGGTGACGCCTTCTTTCAGATCGGTCAAATCAGCGATGCGGGTTTCGACACCATCAGGCAATTTGCCTGTGTCGGAGGATTCGCGGATCATCGCGACGGGATGATGGCCGCGGTCCGACAGCTCTTTGACAAGGCGAGCGCCGGTGTTGCCGGTGGCCCCGGCGACAAGAATTTTCATGGGATGAACTCCGTGGATTTGAATTTTAAAAATGGTGCGTGCGGCTCGCTGTCATTCGGGCAGAAAGATCGCCTTTGTGTTGACGAACTCTTTCATGCCGAAACCGCCGTGTTCGCGCCCGTATCCTGAATTTTTCACCCCGCCGAACGGCATGTTCGGGTCGGCCGCGCCAAAGGAATTGATGCGTACCATGCCTGTGTCAAAATGGTCGCGGGCAAGGCGGATTGCTTTGTCCTGATCCTTGGTAAAGATGCCTCCGCCCAAACCGTAGCGGCTGTCATTGGCGATGCGCATCGCGTCTTCATCGTCCTTCGCGCGGATCACAGATGCCACGGGGCCGAACAATTCATCGTCATACGCAGGGGTGCCCGGCTTGCAATCGGCCAGCACGGTTGCGGGGTAGTACCAGCCTTTGGGATCGTCTTCCGGATCACCGCCGCACAGCAGCGTCGCGCCGCCTTCCACGCTCTTGGTCACCTGTTCGACAAGTGTATCGAACTGCTCCTTGCTCGATACCGGGCCAAGCTGGGTGCCATCATCAGTCGGATCGCCCATCTTGATGGCCTTCATCTGACTTACGAATCCTTCGACAAAAGCGTCATAAACCGCGTCCGTCACAACGAAGCGTTTGGCCGACACACAGGTTTCGCCATTGTTGTAAAGACGACCCTTTACGCAGGTTTCGATGGCGAGTTCGATGTCAGCATCTTCGAGCACGAGATAGGCATCGTTCGATCCCAGTTCGAGCACGGTTTTCTTCAGCGCTTCGGTTGCTTTCGTCCCGATATGACGGCCGGCGCCGTCGCTGCCAGTCATGGTGACTGCGCGAATTTTATCGTGCGCGATCACTTCGTCAGATACGTCGTGATCGACCAGAATTACGTCGAACAACCCCTTGGGCAGACCCGCTTCAAGACACAGATCGCGCAGCAGTAGGCCGCTTCCGGTGCAAATCGATGCGTGTTTCAGGATGACGGCGTTACCGGCAATTGCATTGGCGGCCAAAACGCGGACCGGCTGATAAATGGGGAAATTCCACGGTTGGACCGAATAGATCACCCCAATCGGCGAATAGGTGACGATGCCGCGTTTTTTGCCGCCGGAATGTGTGCGCTCTTCATCGGCCAATTCGCTGGGGCCGTTATCGGCAGAATATTCAAAAAGCCGGGCGCACAATTCGACTTCGGTTGCCCCGTCGCGCAGCAGTTTGCCGGTTTCGCGGGTCATCAGCGCGCTGAACTTATCGGAATTGTCGCGCAGCACCTTGGCGATGGAGCGCAGCACTTCTGCACGATCTTCAAGGCTGCGCAGTCGCCATTCGCCGAAGGCTTCATGCGCGGCGTCAATCTTGGCGAACGCCTCGCTCTTCGACATCAGGTCGTAGGTTTCGATGGGTTCGCGGGTGGCGGGGTTGCTGGTCTGGATCTGGGACATGGGGCCTCTTGCTTGTTATGGCGGCGCGTCCACCGGGCCGGCTGGGACGGTGGATAAGAAAGGGGGAAAGCGCGCGCCCGTTCGATTATCCAACCCGGAGCGTGCCAACCTGTTCCAAATGCTTTTGGTCACAGGGGTCCGGGGACACGGGTTACTCGCACGCTACCGGCTTGATATCGCAGGGGCGGTATCACCCGCTGCCGCTCTCTTTTGGAACACCCATCCATCAGCCCCCGCTTAAACTGGCAGGTTTTCAACCCCTGAACTGTGTGTCAGATGTGTCCGCAAGGAGAGACGTAAGCATGACCGACTACACCCAAATTCTCGTCAAAAAAGCCGATGGCATCGCCACAATCACTTTGAACCGCCCAGACAAGATGAACGCCTATACCCGCACGATGGGGCAGGAAATCATGGCGGCGATGGACGACATCGACGCCGATGACGCGGTGCGCGCGGTCATCTTCACCGGGTCAGGCGAGCGCGCGTTTTGCGCAGGCGCGGACCTGACACCGGAAAGCGGCGGGCAGATATTTTCAGACGGGGCGGAGGTCGAAGACCTTTCCGACAGCCGCGTGCGCGATGGCGGCGGTTTGCTGACGCTGCGCCTGTTCGAAAGCAAGAAACCGCTGATCAGCGCGTGCAATGGCGTCGCGGTGGGTGTGGGCGCGACGATGCAACTGGCGATGGATATTCGGCTTGCGGCGAGCCATGCGCGCTATGGCTTCGTTTTTGCGCGCCGCGGGATCGTGCCAGAGGCCGCGTCGAGCTGGTTCCTGCCGCGTATTGTCGGGATCAGTCAGGCGCTTGAATGGTGTTATTCAGGCCGCGTGTTTGACGCCGAAGAGGCCAGGGCAGGCGGGTTGGTGCGATCCATCCATGCGCCCGAAGACCTGCTCTTCGCAGCAAAGTCGCTCGCAAGCGAGATCGCGGAGAACACCTCTGCGGTGTCGGTGGCGATGACGCGGGCGATGATGTGGCGGATGATGAACGCGGATCACCCGATGGAGGCGCATAAGATCGACAGCCGCGCAATCTATCGGCTGTCACGCGGGACAGACGCGAAAGAGGGGATTGCGAGCTTCCTGGAAAAGCGCAAACCGATGTATCCGGGCAAAGTGAGCGAGGATATGCCGGACTTCTACCCTTGGTGGGACGAGCGGGAATTCAAATAAGCCGGCTTGCAATGTACAACTGGTTTCATTAGTAACCAGTTGTATGAATGACATGACCCGGCCCGTATCTGCCAATCGCGAACCCGCCAATGAATACCAGCTCAGCGGCTTTTTGCCCTATCAATTGTCGATTGCGTCAAACGCGGTCAGCAGCCTGATTGCAGAGCGGTATCGCAAGCGCTTTGGCCTGAAGGTCATGGAATGGCGGGTGATGGCGGTGTTGGGCGATGCCGGAGCCAAAGGCGGCCCGCGGACGCAGCGCGACCTGTCCGAAGCCACACTGATGGACAAGGTCGCGGTGAACCGGGCCTGCAAAGTGCTGGAAAAACGCGGATTAATTGCGCGCGCGCAGAACGAGAAAGATGGCCGTTCGCATTTGCTTGTCCTGACCGTGGAAGGGCAGGCAATCCACAGCGAGGTCATGCCGATGGCCAAAGCGACAGAGCGCGAACTGTTCGAAGGGTTTGACGCTGAGGAACAAGCAGCCTTGCGCGCTATGCTCCAAAGGATGCGCGCACGCGCCGCATCACTGGCTGAGCAGACCGATTAGGCCGAAAGATCATAGTTTGAAGCCAAAACGAAAAAAGGGGCCGATCCAGTAGGACCGGCCCCTTTTTTGGGTGGCGCATATCGCGAGAGTTCTGGTTTAGGTCTCTGGGTTGATAAGCGCGTCGGAGATCGAGCAGGCTGCCGGGCCAAGAATAACGATGAACAACACCGGCAGAATGAACAGAATCAGCGGAATGGTCATGATGGCGGGCAAACGCGCAGCTTTTTCCTCGGCACGCATCATCCGTTCATTACGGAACTCAGCCGACAGAACGCGCAAGGCAGAGGCCAGAGGCGTACCGTATTTCTCAGTCTGAACCATGGTGGTCACCACTCCCTTCACCGCCTCAAGATTGACGCGGTAAGCAAGGTTGGAAAACGCCATCCTGCGTTCGTTGAGGAATGACAGCTCAATCGCGGTCAGCGCAAATTCGTCGCCCAGTTCAGGATAGGCCCGGCCCAATTCTTTCGCCACGCGATTAAATGCCGCGTCGACGGTCAGACCCGCTTCGGCGCAGATAACCAAAAGATCGAGCGCGTCAGGAAGGCCCTTTTGAATTTCCAGCGTCCGCTTGGATGCTTTGTTCGAAAGGTAAAGTTCGGGCGCTTTGTAGCCCAAAAAGACTGTGATCGCGAGAGCGCCGAGCTGTTTGATCGGGCTCGAAAGCTCGAAATAATTGGTCCAGTAAAACACGATGAAACCGATCAGGCCAAAAGCGATTGGCATGATCGCGCGCAAACCAATGATGATCACTGCGAGTTCTTTGTTGCGATAGCCGGCATGGGCGAGCTTTTGCTGAACCGCCTTGATCTGGCTCTGCTCCAGCACGTTCAGTTTACCAAGGCTGTCTTTAACCTTGTCAGTCGTGTCGGATTTGCGCACCAGGCTGGCGCGTTTTTTGGTGCCGCCGGTTACAATGCCGGCTTTGAGTTCATCGCGCCTTTCGTTCAGCGCTTTGACGCGCTTCGCCATCGGATCTTTGATCGTGATCGCAGCATAGATCGCCATGATTATGGCGAATGCGGCAAACCCTGCGAGGATCGTCCCAACAAGGACAACATCAAAGCCGAGGAGCGTGGGTCCGGGTGTCTGGTTCATCATCTTATCTTCCCCGGATCAAATTTCAAAGCTGACCATCTTGGCCATGATAAAGACCCCGATGCTCATCCAGCACAGGCCGCCAAGCCCGGCAACGATCAGACGATCTTCGTAGAAGAAGCCGCCGACATATTCAGGGTTCACCCAATAGATCAGGCCAAAGACGATGAAGGGCAAAGAACCCACGATATAGGCGGATGCTTTGGATTCAGAGCTCATCGCCCTGATCTTCAGTTTCATCTGCGAACGTTTGCGCAGCACGTCGGCGAGGTTCGATAGCGTTTCGGCAAGGTTACCGCCGGTTTCGCGCTGAATCGCCAGAGTGATGCAGAAGAAGTTGAATTCCGCAATGCCAAGCCGGTCGGCAGTTTCCTGAAGCGAATCTTCCATCGTTTTACCGATTTTGATCCGTTCGGTGATGCCTTTGAACTCGACACCAACGGGGCCGTCGACTTCCTGTGAAACGACGCCAAGTGTCTCCGTTACCGGAAGGCCAGAACGTAAGCCGCGCACAAGCAGTTCAATCGCATCAGGGAATTTCGCGTTAAAACCATTGGTGCGTTTGTTGATGAAAAACCCGACCACGAAATGCGGTACGGCAAGTCCGACCATCGCGCCAACACCAAGCGCCAGCAGAGGGGCACCGGTTTGGAGAAAAAGGAGAACAGCAACGACCAGCGCGATACCAAGCGTCGCGTAGAGATACTGCGAAACGCTCCACCCTTTACCGGTGCGGTCAAGCCGCATTGCCAGCGCCTCTGTCCGCGATCCGGAACCTGCCAGGTGCCGCACTTTAGGCTTGCGCGCGGCGATCGCTTTCTTGAATTGCGATTCAACCTTCGCATCGGTGCTTTCTGAATGGCGATAACGCAACGATTCAAGCCGGCGTTTTTGCGCCTTGCCAGCGCCCGAACCGGAATACACAAAATAGCCGGCGACCAGCACAGAAAAGATCACCACCGTGATAAGCAGGGTATCAAAAAAATCCATGTCGCTCTCGTCCTGGCTCTATCCTGTGCCGTGCCAGATTGGCGCGGCTGTTCTAGGCGTTTGCTATAGGGGCAGGGGGTCACCCATTGCCTTCGTGAGTTTTGCGGTGGGCGCTCACACCTTGCGAGCGCCCCCTTCGTGCAGCCTGTTTATTCAGCAGGCTCAGTTACGTTTTTGTCTTTTTTGGCCAGCAGGCCTTTGAAATCGAAGCCGCCAAGCAGCGATTTTTTCTCTTGGCCTTCTGCTGCCAAATCTTCTTCGCTGGCACCCATCACGCGTTCCGCAATCTGTTTGATTGAGGCGGTTGCCTTTGAGGACTTGTTGGCTTCAACAAAGACCTGACCCAGCTTCGCAGCGTTAGAAGCGGCCTTGATGTCGTATGGCACCATAAAGTCGATCTTGCGCTCAATTGACGCTTCAAAATCGGCTTTGCTGATCTCGGCCATCGCAGGCTGAGCCTTGTTCGCGACGATCATCGGATGAGCGTGCGCGGCATTGGTTTTCAGCCATGACAGGATGCGAATTGTGTCGCGCGCCGATGCAAGCGTCAGCTCACATGCCAGCAACACGATATTCACATCAGCCAGCAAATGCGGGAAGTTAATCAGCATGTTGCGCGGCAGATCGATGACAGTCATTTCGAACGCCTGGCGGAATTCTTCCTCCAGTTGAACGAAGGCCGATCCATCGGTCATAAGTGGTTGGCTGATCGGTGCCTCTGCCGACAAGATCGACAGATTATCATTGGCGCGGATCATGGCGCGTTCGATGAACAGCCCGTCAATCCGGCTGGGGTTGTCGATCGCATCGGTCAGACCGCGGCCCGGCTCCAGATCGAGCGCGAGTGCGCCCGTTCCGAAATGGACATCGAGATCGAGCAGGGCTGTTGGTGACTGGTGATGTTCGCTGAACAACCAAGCCAAAGATGTCGCGAGCGTGGAAGCGCCAACGCCTCCGCGAGTGCCGACAATGGCGGTGGAGATGTGGCGTTTGACCGCTTCACCGTCACCGGCCTTGGGCGCGGTAAAGACAGCAAGTGCACCGTTCAGAGCATCATGCACAGCTTGCGCATTGAGCGGTTTCAAAAGGTAATCGTGAATGCCGCTGGCGAGCAGGTCGCGGTAGAGCCGCACGTCGTTGACTTGACCGATTGCAATCACGACCGTGCCCGGCTCGCAGACCTCTGCAAGAGCATTGATGTCGTTTAGCGGGTCACCGCTTTCAGACAGGTCAACCAGAAGGATAGCCGGGCTGGCGCTGACGGACAGCGACTGGACTGCATTGCGCAGACCGCCTTTATTGCACTTTTCCGGTTGCCAGCCCATTTCGATGACGATTGGGCGCAACACGTCGAGCGCTGCATCGTCGCAGATATAAGCGGCGAAGGGGTCACGATTGCCGGGAAGACCGGATTTCCAAGGAGCGTTCATGGATCAGTTTCCTCCGCCTGCGTTTGCGTTTTGAAGACCACCGGCACCGGTTGGCGCGGTTTCACGATAAGTCTGGATGGCCCGTGTGCCGGTTGCGACCACGGTTTCACCATTGCCAGTTTGCCCTTCGAGAAGGTCTTCCGGATTGGCGACCATAGCGGCCAGATTGCTGTTAACTGCGCAACCGTAACCGGGGGTCAGGGCGTTGTTGTAATTGGCGTCTGACTGCGCTGACCAATCTGGGCAGCCCGGGACCGAAGCGGTCGAACGAGTGATAACCACACGCGCCTGACCCGGCTGGAGCATGCCAGCAGTTGTCGGTGCGACTTCGCTGACGATCAGGCCGTAACGTCCGGCAAGGTCGTTGACGGCACCAGCGACAGCAGGGTTGCTGGCGGGATCTTCGATCGCGATGCGATCACCGTAGCGAAGGTCCATCGTTTCAAACCAGCCGTTCAGCCGTTGTTGTTCTGAGATCGGCAAACCCGAACCGTTCGTGTTGAGGTCCAGAGTGAAATTGGTGCGTTCCACCACCGGTTGTTTGGTGCTGTAGACCGAATTGTTGGTCGGCATACCTCCGCAACCGGCCACTGTCAGGCCCAGCGAGAGGGCGATGGCGCCCATCAGTTTGCTTTTACGTGCAATGTTCATGTCTTGAACCTTTCGCGTCGAACTTAATGGACTTAGAGGCTGAAACCGGGAGCGACGGCGTCTGCCTGGCGGTCACGATTGCGATTGCGGTTGTCTTCTGCGCGGCGCGGCTGTTGCTGCGGCCCGGCTGGGACAATTGCGGCTGGATCGGCGTTGCTGATGTCGGGGACGGGTGCCTCATCTTCGGCAGCCGTTGGTCCCGGACGTTGTGCGCCGCTTTCACCGGAATTGTTCCGATAAAGCAGCAGCTGTTCAAGCTCGCTTGACGAACGATAACCATCGGTAGGCAAAGTGATTTCGCCGGCGCTAACGGGTTGAACCAGATACGGCGTAACGATGATCACAAGCTCTGTTTCGCCATTGCGGAAAGAGCGCGACCGGAACAGGTTCCCAAGGATTGGAACATCGCCAAGTCCCGGGGTTTTATCGAGTGAATTTTGAGCATTGTTGCTCATCAGACCAGCGATCATAAAGCTTTGGCCAGAGCCCAGCTCTACAGTCGTTTCGGTCCGGCGGATTGTCAGAGCAGGAACCGAAAAACCGTTCAGGGTTACTGCGCCTTGGGTCGAAAGTTCGGAGACTTCCGGACGAACACGCATCGAGATGCGGCCATTGGCGAGTACCGTCGGAGTGTAGGCAAGGCTAACACCGAAATCGCGGTATTCGATAGCGACATTGCCCAGACCCTGAGAGATCGGGATCGGGAATTCACCACCCGCGAGGAATGTCGCCGTTTCACCAGAAAGAGCGGTCAAATTCGGCTCTGACAGCGTGGTAACAAGCCCCAGCCGTTCAGCCGCATCCAAGGTGCCCGCAAGATCAAGGCCGAAAAGCCTGCCCAGACCAGCAATGGTTGAGCCTGTACCCAAGCTGGTGATCACCGAAGTGCCTTCGGCACCAGCAGTGACATTCACGCCAGCAGGGCCACCAGGGTTATATTGCGTTACCGCAGCGCGGCCATGAGCCAACACCAAACTGAAAACCATTGGTCTGATCGGCTGTCGTCAAATTGGCACCGATTTCGCGGACCAGCGTGCGGCTGACTTC
Source organism: uncultured Alphaproteobacteria bacterium (assembly GCA_963789155.1). Lineage (GTDB taxonomy): Bacteria > Pseudomonadota > Alphaproteobacteria > Sphingomonadales > Sphingomonadaceae > Erythrobacter. Next base: position 96,396 of record CAWBJN010000023.1, read on the forward strand.
GGCAAATGTGACCTTAAGGTTCACTTGAAGCGGCGTTGCTGTGCGAAGGCGGCTAATCACATTGGCCTCTTCACCCAAGAAGGCTACGACAAGGCGTTCCGCCTCAGCAGCATCTTCGGGAGCGGCCACTGTACCTGTTAACAGCACGGTGTTCGTGCCCATTGTGGCCACGTTGACCTTCGCATCCGGCATAGCCAGCGCCATCATCTGTTCGATGCTGCCAATGTTGGAGCCGACCCGAATGTTGGCCGAGAAGATTACATCGCCGCGGGCGTTGCTCGCATAGATGGTCGTCTCACCGCCAGCTTTACCAAAGACATAAAGCTGACGCTGCGATTTGACCTGCACATCGGCAATATTCTCGTTGGCAACAAACACATCCGCCATTGATCCAGGAATGGTGATCAGTTCACCGCGACCGATCGACAGAACGATCTCTTGGCTAGGGCTAACAGTTTGCTGAGCAATTGCTGTGCCGGTCGGTGCTGCCACCATGGGCAGTGCGATCAGGCCAGCGAGTAGCGCCTTTGCAAAAGATTTTGGTTTCAATTGGGTCGTCATTTGAGGGTCCCCCGTGGATTTCCCTGTTTGATTCCGGGTCATGCGACCCGCGATCTTCAAGCTTTTGATTGCAGCTGACATGGTCAATCCCCTCAGCGAATGGTCACACCGGCAGGCGGAAGGGTATTACCAACCTGGCCAGCACCACGTGCAGTTGCTGTGCTGACTGATCCGCCAACAGGCACCTCAGTCGTGGCCTTGCCGCGTGTGACGCGGACCGATGGTCCCCGGTACACTGGTGCGCCATTAACTTGTGCAGACACTCCAGGTGCAGGCGGCGTTGGAGCCGGAGCCGACTGGCGGTTGCCATCATTCTGTGAAGGGACATTGCGGCGTTGGAAACGTGAGACATCGCCGCCGGTTGAGAAGGTCGAGCCTGAATCAACCGGTTGGCCCATGGCTGTGCGCAGGATGCGCTCTTCTTCTTCCGCCGTCGCGTTATCAGGGATCTTCACATCACCCGCAGCAATCGCTCTTTCGAGTTCGGCCTGATTGTCGGCAATCGAACGCAAGACCAGTGTGAGCTGACCGATGGTTTGAGCAACAGCGACCTTTTCGGCAATTTCCGGTGTCACTTCGAGAGTAACGGTGCGGAAAGCGCGGACGATGGTGTTGCCCTGTTCGTCTGTATCTTGTTCGGTTGTCTGGTCGGTGGCGAGCACACGCAGATTGCGAAGTACGGTTTCGGCAGTCATCAATGGGCGGCCTTCGCCTTCGACAGTTTGCGTGAGCACCATGTCGACGCGGTCACCCGGGAAGACAAAGCCAGCGACGCCGGTTTTGGCAGATACTGGCACTGTAACAGCGCGCATGCCTGCGCCGAGCGCTGCTGCAAGGAAGCCGCGATCACCGGGACGCACTAGCGAACCTTGTGTAACTGGCTCACCCGCGGTCACCGGGAAACGCACAACTGTACCGAGCAAGCTGCTCATGTCAGCTTCGCCTTCGATGAAGTACGCGTCCTGGACCAGCTCTTCGGGCCATTCCTGATAGCCCATCGCATCGGCAGTGATGATTGTGCCCGCAGGAAGGGCGCGATTGGCGACCAACACTTTGGGTCCTTGTGGCACCGGTGCGGCCGCTTCAGCGGTTGGCGCACCATCGCCTGCAAACATGCTCCGAGCGAGGAATGCACTGCCAATAGCTACGACAAGCGCACCAAGCAGCAGAACCAGTTTTTTCCTATCCATGGCTAATTAGCCCCCTAATGTCGGCCCCAAGAATTTCCGGGCGGGTATGGTTGCAGTGGTTACGTCCGAATTGGTTAAGATCGGGTTCACGCCGGGCGCTAAGCATAGGTCGGAACCGCAATTAGTTTTGGAAACAGCACCCACAGCGCCCCAAATGCGATCGCAACTCCGTAAGGAATCGCGAGGCGATCTTTTTGTCTGCGCAAGATGTGAATGATGCCCATCACGATGGTGAGCGCGCCGCCCGCCAGTGCCATAATGATCAGCAATTGCAGAAACGCCGTGGGTTCAATCCAAAGCGCAAGAACGGTCAGCAACTTTACGTCGCCGCCGCCCATCAACTTCATTGCAAACAGCGCAGCAAAAAAGGCAAAGGCCAAGACCGCAATGCCAAACTGGATTGCGACATCCGGCCATAGCGACATGCCGCTTGCCCACCAGAAGGCGGGTGCGGCCAGCGCGATTGCACCATTCAGCCAATTGTCGATCTGGCGGCGCTTGAGATCAGTCGCAGCGGCAAAGACCAGTGCAATTGCCAAGGCAATCAGCAGTCCGTATTGAATATAGGTCGTCAGCATGTTGCCCCCGCAAGATTCAGGCGAAAGGTATGCGAGCAGAATTGTCCGCTGCGATCTTTCGTGAGGCTGATTGCTACAGGCGAGTGCTTACCAAATAGTAACCAAGTTCGGAGGCTTCCCATTAGCAACGCCAGTCAAGCCAAGGGTAAAGCCGCAGCGGCTAACCTTTCACAAACGGTCAAAATCGACCGGCGGGTAATCCCCTCTGACGCGGATGAAAGCACGTGGACCGCCGCAGATGGGCATGAAGTGCGGCGTATTGATTGGCGCGGGGATTGGCCGGGGGATCGGCTGGGGGATCGGCCGGGGGATCGGTCGGCGCGCGAGGCAGGACCACCCGGCAGCCCGCGCGGATCAATTCTGTTTTTCCCCGGACGCGGCGACAATTATGAGAAATATCTTGAAAGCTTAGAAGAATGGCACCGCGCAGGCTGGCGCGTGACCGCCGCAGATTGGCGCGGGCAGGCGGGATCAGGTCGTCTCGCGGGCGATGCCGTCACCGGCCATATTGATGATTTTTCGACATGGACCGATGACCTGGCCGATTTTTGGCGGGTCTGGATCACTGAGACGCCGGGGCCGCATGTGCTTTCGGGCCACTCAATGGGCGGTCATATAATTATGCGCGCGCTTGTTGATCATAAAATCAAGCCGGAGCCCGATGCGGTGTTTTTAAGCGCCCCGATGCTTGGGATGAACGGTCCGCCTTTGCCCCTGCCGATGCTGCATAATGTTGCCAAAATGATGACCACGGTGGGAGATCCTTTGCGTCAGGCGTGGAAATGGAGCGAGAAGCCGGGCCAATTGCCCGAGGGCCGCATTGATCTGTTGACGCATGATCCGGACCGCTATGAAGACGAAAGCTGGTGGCGTGAGGCTCGCCCTGAACTGGTGATGGGCCCGGCGAGCTGGCGCTGGGTAGAGCGCGCCTATGCGTCTTGGCGCGTGTTGGAGGCTCCCGGAGCGTTAGAGGCAGTGAATGTGCCGGTCCTGATTGTGTCGACCTCTTCAGACAAGCTTGTCAGCCATGACGCCAATGTTCGCGGTGCGGCGCGCCTGCCCAAGGGCAAGTTACTGGCTTACGGTGATGAGGCGCGTCACGAAATCTTGCGAGAGGTGGACGAAGTGCGCGGGTCGGTGATGCGCGAAATTGCGGCATTCCTTGATGAGGTCGCACCGATGAAAGCACACGCGGCTCAATGACAGACACGCTCTACGACTTTGCGATAATCGGCGCGGGGATGGCCGGGGCAAGCCTGGCCGCCGAACTTGCGCCCTACGCCCGGGTGCTGATTCTGGAGGCAGAAGACACGCCGGGTTATCATTCCACCGGGCGCTCTGCGGCGTTTTGGGAGGAATGTTATGGCGGGCCGGGTATCGTTCCGCTGACGCTGGCTTCCGGTGATTATCTGCGAAGCCACGGATTTCTTAGCCCGCGCGGCGCGCTGTATGTCGGGCGCGGCGAAGACAAGCCGGCGATGGACGGCTTTGTCGAGCGCTTCGCCGGAACGGGTGTGACGATCGAACGGCTGAGCCGCGAAGGGTTGGAGCAGCGCATACCGCATATCCGAGAGGAATGGTCCGATGCGATATGGGAGCCTGCTTGCGCAGACATAGATGTCGCGGGACTGCATCAGCATTACCTCAAATCGCTAAAGCAAAGCGGCGCAGATCTGATTTGCCGCTCCATCGCCAGCGGTTTTGAGCGTGAAGGGGGCGGCTGGCGGATATTGACCGAATCGGGCGCAACGTACCGCGCGGCGCAAGTGGTCAACGCCGCTGGCGCATGGGCAGACACGATTGCTGGCCTCGCAGGCGCTCAGCCGCTGGGGATTGAACCTAAACGGCGCACGGTGGCGCAATTGCGTGTCGCGCCCGCTGCGCCAGATGATTTGCCACTGGTGCTCGATATTTCGGGCGGATTTTATTTTAAATCCGACAATGGTCGATTGTGGCTCAGCCCGCATGATGAAATCCCCACGCCCCCCTGTGATGCCGCACCCGAAGAGATCGACGTCGCGCGCGCTATCGATGCCTTCCAAAGCGTGACCGATTGGCGGATCGAAGCGGTGGAGCGCCGCTGGGCAGGGCTTAGAAGCTTCGCGCCGGACCGCCTGCCTGTCTATGGCGCAGACGCACAGGTTCCGGGATTTTTCTGGTTTGCGGGGCAGGGCGGCTTTGGCATTCAGACCGCCCCTGCTGCCGCAAGGCTGGCCGCGCAAATGATGCTGGGCCAAAGCGCTGATGCGCTGACACGCGGAATTGATACATCTAATTACGCGGCGACGCGGTTTTTCGAAGAGAAAGCCCAGCGGACAGGCTAGTCACAGCCTAAGCATTCTGTAAGATGCCACCCACATTTCACGCCAGAATAAGGGGATACCAACATGGCTCACAAGTTTGAAATCTACAAAGATAAAGCCGGCGAATTTCGCGTGCGTTTTAAGTTCAACAGCGAGATTATGTTCTCAACCGAAGGCTATTCAAGCAAGGACGGCGCGAAAAACGCGATTGCTTCGATCCAGAAAAATGGCCCCGGCGCGCCGACCGAAGACAACAGCTAAGCTGCGGTTTTACTGATATTGTGAAACGGGCGTTCCGGGAAACCGGCGCGCCCGTTTTGGTATCGGCTTATGCCTCGGCGGCGATCCGGTCTGCCTCGTCGCTGGCCAGCTGGTCCACACGGTCATTTTCAGCGTGGCCTGAATGCCCCTTTACCCAATTCCACGAAATTTCGTGTTTGGCCGATACATCGATCAACAGGTGCCACAGGTCGGAATTACGCACGGGTTTCTTGCTGGCATTGACCCAGCCGTTGCGTTTCCACCCTTCGACCCACTTGGTGATTCCGTCGAGCACATATTTGCTGTCCGAATACAGTTCGACCTCGCACGGTTCGATCAGGGCCGACAGTCCCTCTATCGCGGCGGTCAGTTCCATCCGGTTGTTGGTGGTATCCGCTTCACCGCCAGACAGCTCTTTCTCGTGACCGCCCATGCGCAGCAACGCGCCCCAGCCGCCGGGGCCGGGGTTGCCTTTGCAGGCACCGTCAGTGAAGATTTCGACCTTTTTCATAATGTGATCTCGTGCTCAAATTTATCCATCACGCAAAAATGTCAGCGCCGTGTTTATCGTAAAAGTGCCACCGCGAAACGAATTGCATCGGGTCCTTGCGTGTGACCAAGGCATCGTCCGGTGTGTCGAGCCAGTCTTCCGCTCGGCTTGCAACAAAGCGCAAAGCTGCGCCTTTCGCAATATCAGGCAGCAAATCCCGTTCGTCCCGAGCGAGAGGGCGGACACTCTCATATCCCCGCAAGATTGCTCCACCGCAATCCCGGTCATGCGCATTGGTGACCGAATCAAATCCCCACGCTGCATGTGTCACCGCCAGATCGAGCGCCATTGCGCCAGTGCAGGCGAAGTAAAAATCAATCAGCCCGGTTACATCGTTGCCCAGCATCAACACATTATCAGGAAACAGATCCGCATGGATTTGTGTATGAGGCAAAGCGCTTAGGTCGAGCGCCGCCGCTTCACGCGCCGCGCCCAACATTGCGGGCAGGTCCGCGTGGACGGACGCAAGCGGCGCCTCTCCGCATTGCTCCAGCAGCGCAAGATTATCCGTAAAATCCATCGTATTGGTACGGTTGAGCTCAAAATCGGCGCTCGCCGCGTGCATTCGTGCCAGTGTTTGACCCACAGCAAAGGCTTGATCGGGGGTCGGCTTGGTCGGAGAGACTCCGGGCAAGAACTCGATCAGCGCAACTGCTTTGCCGTCCAGCAACCGAAACGCCGCGCCATCGCGGTCATGGATGGTGCGCGGCACGGGACAGGCCTTAGCGGAAAGATGATCAAGCAGGCCGAGGAAATAGGGCAGATCGGCCAGATCAATCCGGCGCTCATACATTGTGAGAATGTACCGACCGCCGGTTGTCTCCACTAACCAATTGGAATTGGAAACGCCCTCGGCAATGCCCTTCACGGACACCAGCTGACCTACATCATACTGCGCGATCAGATTGGCCAGTTCTTCGGTACCAAGATGCGTGTAAACCGCCATGTCGCCCCGTCCGAGCTGCTACTCGGTCAATTGGCGCGGTAGTTTGAAGACCATTTTCTCTTCAGCTGCCGTGATGGTTTTTTCGCGAATCGGGCGCAGCTTTGCGAGTGCATCAACCACTTCGCGCACCAGAACCTCTGGGGCAGAGGCACCTGCGGTGAGGCCAATCGTATTGATACCCTCCAGCCATGCCGGATCAATTTCTTCCGCGCGCTGGATCAGCTTCCCCGGCGTGCCGAGCCTCTCGGCCACTTCGACCAGCCGCAGTGAATTGGAGCTGTTGGGTGCACCCACGACCAGGACAAGATCGCAATCACGTGCCAGTTCCTTGACCGCCGCCTGACGGTTGGAAGTGGCATAGCAAATGTCCTCTGCCTTTGGCCCGCTGATATTGGGATAGCGCCATTCCAGCGCCTCGATCACTTCGCGCGTGTCATCGACCGATAATGTGGTCTGAGTGAGATATGCGAGCGGCTCATCGGTATCGAAGGGAAGCTTTTCGACGTCTTCGATCGTCTCCACCAAGGTCATCTGACCGGGCTCAACCTGACCCATCGTGCCGATCACTTCGGGATGGCCTTCATGGCCGATAAAGATGATGTGACGCCCTTTTTCAAGCTGCCGCTCTGCCTGGCGGTGGACTTTGGAGACCAGCGGACAGGTCGCATCAAGATAAATCATGTTGCGCCGCTCTGCCTCTGCCGGGACAGATTTTGGTACGCCATGCGCGCTGAAAACAACCGGTGCGTCAGCGGGCACTTCGTCCAGTTCTTTCACGAAAATTGCGCCTTTGGCCTTCAGGCCTTCGACGACGTATTTGTTGTGGACGATCTCGTGCCGGACATAGACCGGTGCGCCATAGCGTTCGAGCGATTTCTCGACGATCTCGATGGCGCGGTCGACACCTGCGCAAAAGCCGCGCGGGGCAGCGATCAGCAAATTGAGGGGGTTACCCGCAGTGGCGGTATCGCTGTCGCCAGTGACGGCGTTCGCAGCATCAGATTCGTGAAAGGGAGCGTTCATGCGGCTTGCTCTAGCGCTTTGCTGCGCGTCTCGCTAGGGCGTGATCGTCTGGATACACAAATCGAGAGTTTTCTTTCAATGACGCTTCGCACCCGTGCCCTTAAACGTATCGCGCCCGCACTTGCCGTGTTCGCCGCCCTTGGGGCCTGCTCGCAAGACGGACAGTTGGTCGTAAACCAAGGCATCGGCATCACTTCGGTCCTGACGTCCTGCCCTGCTGTTGGTATTCCCAACTACACCGGCGATGTGACGACATTCCGCAATGCGGGCGATTCGAGCGCGTCAAACCTCGATATCTCTGCCTCAATGACAAATCTGCGTTCCACCTGCGATGATGGCGCACAGCGTGTTTATTCAGAGGCCACCTTTGATATTCGCGCTCGCCGAACCGACGTTCGCGGCGCGCGCACGGTTACGCTCCCGTATTTCGTGACGGTTCTGCAAGGTGGCAGCGCGGTCGTGACGAAGCGTGTCGGAGAGGTCACGCTGACTTTTGCAGACGGTCAGGAACGCGCTGAAGCCAGTGCGAAGGCCGGATCTTTCGTAGACCGCGCGGCGGCTTCACTGCCTGAGGATATTCGCGAACGCATCACCCGGCGACGACGCGCCGGAGACCCCGAAGCCGCGCTTGACCCGTTGGCCAATCCCGAAGTTCGCGCAGCGATTGCTCGCACGCGGTTCGAAATGCTGGTGGGTTTCCAGCTCACCGAAGAGCAATTGATCTACAACGCCACGCGTTGATGGATACGCACCCTATCCGGGGTGCAATATCCTCGCTCTTGCGCCTAGTAGGCGCGTCGCTTCGGGCGCCCGGTCGGTTCATGTGACGACTGCGGCGCCATTGCAGTGATGGCCTATTGGCTTGGTCCCTTTCTCTGTTTGCGCTAATTGCGCCCGTGAGATGTCTGATATGAAAACTATATACGCCGCCTTTTTCGACACGATCAATTCAGTGCTGAGTGAACTCGTGAGCGAGGGCGAACTGCCCGCTGACGTATCATTTAAGAACGTTACGCTGGAGCCTCCTCGCGACGCTTCGCATGGCGATATGGCGACCAATGCTGCGATGGTGCTGGCGAAAGCTGCCAAGACCAATCCGCGCGCTCTTGCAGAAAAGATCGCGGCAAAGCTTGAAGCAAAAGCCGGGGTTGTCAGCGCTGAGATTGCAGGGCCGGGCTTTATCAATCTGCGCCTTGATCCCGCCGCGTGGCTTGATGAATTGCAGGTGATTACAAAACTTGGCGACGATTACGGACGCTCCACGATGGGCGCTGGGACGTCGGTGAATGTCGAATACGTTTCTGCCAATCCGACCGGCCCGATGCATATGGGCCATTGCCGCGGTGCGGTTGTGGGCGATGCGCTGTCCAGCCTTCTGGAACTGGCAGGGCATGACGTTACCCGCGAATATTACATCAATGATGCGGGCGGTCAGGTCGATGTCCTCGCCCGGTCTGTTCATTTGCGTTACCGTGAGGCGCTGGGCGACGATATCGGCGCGATCCCGGAAGGGCTCTATCCCGGCGATTACCTCGTCCCCGTTGGCGAATCGCTAGCCAGTGAGCTGGGCGACAAGTTCAAAGATTCAGCCGAAGACGAATGGATGCCCGTGTTCCGCGCCGAGGCGGTGACGCGGATGATGGAGCTGATCAAATCCGATCTCGCGCTGCTGGGCATACATCACGATGTGTTCTCTTCAGAGGCAGCGCTGCATCTTGCCAAAAAGCCCGACGCTGCAGAAGCGTGGCTGCGCGAGCACGACTTTGTCTATGATGGCGTGCTCGAAGCGCCAAAGGGCAAGGCCCCGCCAGAGGATTGGGAGCCGGTCGAACTGCCGCTGTTCCGCTCGACCAAGTTTGGCGACGATCAAGATCGCCCGATCAAGAAATCGAACGGCGCCTGGACGTATTTCGGCGCCGATCTCGCCTATCATATGCAAAAGGCGCAAAGCGCCGATGAGCTGATTGATATTTGGGGTGCGGATCATGCTGGCACGGTCAAACGGATCAAAGCGGCGGTTGCGGCTCTGTCCGAAGGCAAAGGCAAACCGGTCCCGTTCGACGTAAAACTGGTCCAGATGGTTCAATTGATGCGCGGCGGTGAGCCGGTGAAAATGTCCAAACGGTCGGGCAATTTCATCACCATCGCTGACATGATTGAGGAAGTGGGCAAAGACGTGGTGCGTTTCACCATGCTGACCCGCAAACCAGAAGCGCAGATGGAATTTGACTTCGCCAAAGTGGTCGAGGCGTCAAAGGACAATCCGGTCTGGTATGTCCAATATGCCCATGCGCGGATCCAATCGACCCTGCGAAAGGCCGCCGAAGAACAGGGCGTGACGCCATCGCCGGACAATATTGATCAGCTCGGCGCGGAAGAAATCGCTTTGATCCGCCGCGCCGCACAATTCCCGCGCGAGGTCGAATCGGCGGCGAAAGCGCGCGAACCGCACCGGATCGCGTTTTACCTCTATGACCTCGCGACCGACCTCAATGCGTTTTACAGCCTTGGTAACACTGACCTTGAAAAGCGGTTCATCCTGAAACAGGATGACGGTTTATCAGGATCGCGGCTTTTCCTTGCGGACGCAATCGGGCAAGTTCTGCGCAATGGACTTCGCGTATTAGGCGTTGAAGCTGTCGACCGAATGTAAAAGGGTGCGGGATCGGTGATTATTGAAGCCGAATACGAGGAAGTTGAACCGTCTGACGGTGAGCTAGACCTGACAGCGGATGACAGCCTGCCTTGGCTTGAATCCGAGGAAGAGGACGATGGTGTCAGCGGCGTAGATGTCGCTCAGATCATCGGATTTGCGCTGATCCTTCTCGTAATCCTTGCTGGCGTGGTTGGCGCGGTCTGGCACTTTGGTAATCAGAGTGGCGATTCCACTTTGATCGCCGATGGCAGCACTATCCAAGCGCCAGAGGGGCCGATCAAGGAACGTCCCGAAGATCCCGGCGGGAAAGAATTTGACGGCACCGGCAATGTCGCGCCTGTCGTTGGCGAAGGCGGAACGCGCGATGGCGTGATGGATACTGGTGGTTCTGACGCTGCTGCAGCGGAGGCAGATGGCGCATCCGGCTCTGACAGTGACGCGGGCGCAGCTACGGCGAGCGGTACCGGCGCTACCAGTGCCACCGGAGTTGGTGTGCAGCTGGCGGCCTACACATCGCGTGCAAGGGCAGAGCAGGGATGGAACGATTTGAGCCGCCGCACAGACGCGCTTGCAGGTGCACGGTACCGGATCGAACAGGGCACCGTCGATATCGGCACAGTGTATAGGCTGCAGGCGGTTGCAAGCGACCGAGCGGCTGCCGACCGGATGTGCGCAGCGTTAAAGGCTGACGGGCTGGATTGTCAGGTTAAACCCTAAAGAGCCCGCATTCGGAGTGTTTCAGGCACTTCCCGCCAGATTTCCCCCCGAAAATCCTTCAATGCGTGGTTAGCGCGCTTGCCTGATCGTTCGGTCGCTGCAAAGATTTCGCGATGATACCGGCAATTTTCGGATGCTCTGGCCCTGTACTGACGGCTGACGAGCGCGCTTTCTTCCGCGATGCGGACCCGGCTGGCTATATTCTGTTTGGCCGCAATTGCATGGACCCGGAACAGCTGCGTGCGCTGACCGATGATTTGCGCGGACTGCATGGGCGCGATCACCTGCTGATTTCTATCGATCAAGAGGGAGGCCGCGTGGCGCGACTGCGTCCGCCGCATTGGTCGGCCTATCCCGCTGGCGAAGCATTTGACCGGCTCTATGATCTTGCCCCCGCCAGCGCGATTGAAGCCGCGCGAGCGAGCGCGAAAGCGATGGCGCTGGAGCTGTCGGCTATGGGCATCACCGTCGATTATCACCCGCCGCTCGATGTGCGGCAGGCAGGCGCGCATGATGTGATCGGCGATCGTTCGCTGGGCAGTGATCCCGTGCAGGTTGCGGCTATTGGCCGTGCGATCCTTCACGGGTTGGCGGCGGGCGGTGTGACCGGCTGCATCAAACATATGCCTGGCCATGGCCGCAGCATGGTCGACACGCATAAGGAAATGCCGACAGTCCATGCGAGCGCGGAAGAATTGGAGCATGATCTTGCGCCGTTCCGCGCATTGAACTCGGCGCTGATCGGAATGACGGGTCATCTCAAATTCCCTGTGTGGGATAGCGAGGAACCTGCGACACTTTCCTCCACAATCATCAATGACATTATTCGCGGTGAGATCGGTTTTGAAGGCCTCCTGCTGACCGATGATATTGATATGGAGGCGCTTGAGGGCACGATCCCAGAGCGCTCTGCGAAGGCCCATGCGGCGGGATGCGATATCATCCTCAATTGCTGGGCGAAAATGGATCATATGGAGGGCATTTGCGAGGCTCTGCCCACCATGTCCGACGCGACCACCGCCCGGCTGGATCGCGCGCTTGAGGGCACGCAGGTGGCCGACTCAATCACGGATGAACAGGCCGAATTGCTTGCCAAACGCGATGCTCTTCTTGCGCTGACAGGATCGGCTGGATGAGCGGGGCTGGCGGCGGCTTTATGCTCAAAGGCGGCGCCATGCGCGGAGCGGAGCCTACCGCTAATCTACCAGAAGGCTGGGCTGATGAGGCCGGAATGTCGGGCGCAATTCAGGGTGCCAAGCCGGGCGATGAGGCGCTGTACCTGGAGCTTGATGGGTGGGAGGGGCCGCTTGATCTGTTGCTTGACCTGTCGCGCCGGCAAAAAGTTGATCTGCGCGCAATTTCGATCCTCGCATTGGTCGATCAATATCTCGAATATATCGAACGTGCACAGGATTTGCGGCTGGAACTGGCGGCAGATTACCTCGTGATGGCGGCGTGGCTTGCCTATCTCAAATCCGCTCTGCTGCTGCCCAAGGAAGAACAAGAAGACCCAAGCCCGGAAGAGCTCGCCTTGCGCTTGCAATTGCGGCTTCAGCGGTTGGGCGCGATGCGGGAGGCCGCGGCGCGGTTGATGGCGCGCGACCGGATCGGGCGCGATATCTTTGTGCGCGGTGCGCCAGAGGGGCTGCGTACGGACCGCAAGACCTTGTGGAAGAGCGACGCCTATTCGCTGATCCAAGCGTATGGGCAAGTAAAAGCGCGCACCGCACCGCGCATCTATCATGTGTCGGACCGGCCGGTGATGACGCTGGACAGTGCGCTTGATCGCGTGTCGGCGATGCTGGGTGTGACGCTGGAATGGATGGAAATTCGCGACTTCCTGCCTCGCCACGCGGCGCCCGCCTTGCGCAAATCGGCGCTTGCATCAAGCTTCGTCGCGGCGCTGGAACTGGCGCGGCTTGGCCGGGCGGAAATCGCACAGGAGGGAGCGTTTCAACCCTTGCGCATTCGCAGGCTCAAACAAAGCGAGCGGGTATGACGGACGAGGCAGCTAGCGATCCCGGTGATATCGAACGCGCGTTGGAAGCGGCGCTGTTCGCCGCCGACGAGCCGCTGAGCATCGACGCGATCTCGGCGCATCTGGGCGGGCTGGAGAAGGGGCTGATCCGCGACGCGCTGACCGGCTTGGCAAAGCATTATGAGCCGCGAGGTGTGCATCTGGTGGAGCGCGGCAAGCGCTGGCATTTCGAAACCGCTGCTGATCTGGCGCATCTGCTGCGCCGGGAAAAAGAGCAGGTTCGCCGGCTCAGCCGTGCCGCAACCGAAGTGCTCGCCATCGTTGCCTATCATGAGCCAGTGAGCCGGGCTGAGATCGAATCGATCCGCGGTGTGCAGACCAGCGCGGGCACGCTTGACGTGTTGATGGAGGCAGGGTGGATCAAGCTGGCGGGCCGACGCGAAGTGCCAGGACGCCCGGTCATTTACGCGACGACGCCCGATTTTCTCGACCATTTTGGTTTGCAATCACGCCGCGATCTGCCCGGCATCGACGAATTGCGCGCCTCTGGCTTGCTGGACCCGGTGGATGATGCCTTTGACGACCTCATGGGCGGTGATGCCACCTCTGATGATGAGGCGCAGGATGATAGGGCAAAACCGGGCAGCGAAGGGACTGATTTGAGTTGAGGCAAGCTGGCGCTGGCGCCGGGCGAACTTCATCCCTATATTGGCGGCTCCACACCCGTATTGGGCAATTGAAAGAGAATTCGCATGGGCGGTATCGGTATCTGGCAAATCGTAATCGTGGCGCTTGTCGTCCTCGTCCTGTTCGGGCGTGGTCGCATCTCTGAAATGATGGGTGATTTTGGCAAGGGTATCTCCAGCTTTAAGAAGGGGATGACCGAGGAAGAAGCCGATAAGCCGGCAGCGAAAGCTCAGATCGAAGCGCCTGCGAAAGATGCCGGGACCACGACCTCCAGTGAGGTAAAGACCGGTGACACAACCAACTCGTCAAACTGATTTTTCTGCATTCGCGCGCGGCTATGCGCGCATAAAGGCACGAAATGTTCGATATTGGCGCCTCTGAACTCTTGGTGATCATCATCGTTGCGGTCCTGGTGATCGGTCCGAAAGACTTGCCGCTCGCCATGCGCACCGCTGGCCGCTGGATTGGCAAAGTGCGCAAGGTTTCCTCCCATTTCCGCGCGGGCATCGATACGATGGTCCGAGAGGCTGAGCTCGAAGACATGGAGGCAAAGTGGAAAGCGCAGAACGAAGCGATCATGAAGCGTTCCGCCATCAGCAGTGAGAATAAAGCGGGGGAGCCAGTCATGACCGGACCTCCGCCCAAGACGCTTGATGATGCTGCCGGCGAAACTGCGGACGATGTTCCACCGTCGCCTAAACCGACCTCATCAGACATAGCCACTGACGCCGCAGATCGCCTGTTTCACCGACCTAAGCCAAGCGAATAGGCAGCGGCAATGGCATTTGAGATCGACGATATCGACGAATCGCGCGCTCCGTTGCTCGATCATTTAATCGAGCTGCGTGCGCGGCTTGTCCGCTCCGTTATCGCGTTGGTGATCGGATTTGCGATCTGTTTCTATTTTGCCGACCCGATTTTGGGCTTTCTGGTGCAGCCGCTCAAAGATGCTTTTCCAGAAGGCGAAGGGCAGCTGATCTTCACCAAGCTGCCAGAGATTTTCTTTGTAGAGCTGCGGGTTGCGCTGTTTGCTGGCTTTATGATCAGTTTCCCAATCATCGCCAATCAGTTGTGGGCGTTTGTCGCGCCCGGTCTCTACGCGAAGGAAAAGAAGGCGTTTCTGCCCTTTCTTATCGCGACGCCCGTATTGTTCATCGGCGGCGCCTCGCTTGCTTACTATGTTGTTATGCCGACCGCGTTTAAGTGGTTTCTGGGCTTTGGCGGGCAGGCGGGCGGTCTGGACATCCAGGCCTTGCCGTCAGCGGGGGATTATCTCAGCCTGGTGATGCAGTTCATTTTGGCGTTTGGGGTGACATTCCTGCTGCCTGTTCTGCTGATGCTGCTCCACCGGGCTGGCATCGTCACCCGCGCGCAGCTTGCCGGAGCACGGCGCTATGTCATTGTCGGTATTGTTGCGCTGGGCGCGATTGTCACGCCGCCCGATCCCGGTAGCCAGATAATCCTGGCGATACCGCTGCTGCTGCTGTTCGAAGCATCATTGTTACTGATGCGATTGCAAGAGCGCGCCATGAAGCGAGCGGATAAAGCTGATGGTGATAGCGGCGATACCGATAGCGGCCATACCGGCGGCGGTGAGGACACCACTTCACCGGCGGATTGATGGGCCCTGCTGTTTTCGCCGCCACGCTCAATCGAGCTACAAAACCCATCGACTTCAGACAAAAAAAGAGGCCCCGATGAAGGGGCCTCTTTCAAATCCATCTAAATCTAGGCCTTCCGAAGAAAGCGTTAGAATTAGCCAGCGCTAAGTGCGTCGTCATCATCATCGTCAGCGATGATGATGATGCCACCGATCACAGCAGCGGCGCCAAGCAGAGCAAGAAGAAGGGTAGAACCTCCAGCCACTTCGCTTTCGCCTTCGACTGGGGCTACGTTACGTTCAAATGCTGCTTCTGCGATTGCAGGCGATGCTGCAAGCGACAGAGCCGCGGTCGCGAGTGCGACTTTACCGAATTTCATAATTATATCTCCTCGAGAGTTTCTGCGACTAAACTCCCCCATTGTGTAAGGGAGGCTATCAAATGTGACAACCCTAAGTTCCGGAAAAACTGCCTCTGGGGTGCCTTCAGAACAGTTTAAACTCAATTCTTTACGTCAAATGTCACTCGTTTGCATCACTTGCCAATCGGTCAATTGTGCGGGCGAAATTTCACAGTTGCAGCATTTTTCGATCAAGCGAGCCGTACATGAGATGACGAACCAACTATCAAACAAACCGACCGGCGATTCGTTTCTTCCACAATGGTTTTTATCTGTGACCAAGATATGAAAATATCAGTCAGGATCAACCACCCACGCAGCACTACGTAGGCATGCTACCAGGCTGGATTAATCGGCTTGGCAGGTGGCAGAATCCGCGAAATTATCGGTTATTGAACAAACACCCGCGTTCCGCTCAGCCAAACCTCATTGACTTTGGTGGCACGAATTTCGCTGGGTGATGCAAGCAACGGGTCACGGTCTACGAACAGAAAGTCTGCACGTTCGCCGGGGATCAATCGTCCAAACCGGCCATCGGCAAATCCTGCGAAGGCCGCGTCAGAGGTAAATGCGGCGAGCGCCTGTTCGCGGCTCACCGCCTCTTGCGCGCGCCAGCCGCCAAACGGTTGCCCGTCTGCGTCAGTGCGGCTGATCGCCACGGCCAGACCGGCAAAAGCGTCTGCGGGTTCAACTGGGGCGTCTGACCCAAAGGCGAGCCGCCCGCCAACTTCTAGAACGCTGCGCCATGCATAGGCACCGCCCAGCCGGTCTTCGCCAAGGCGAGCTTCTGCCATGGTGCGGTCCGATGTCTGGTGAAGCGGCTGCATCGAGGCGATGACACCATGTTCGCCAAACCGAGCCAGATCGGCGACATCCACGATTTGTGCATGCTCAATCCGCCAGCGCCGGTCACCGGTATAGGTGTCGGATAATTCCTCAATCGCCATCAGCACATCAGAATTGGCTGCATCGCCAATCGCGTGAATAGCGGTCTGGAAGTTGTTCAGCGCGGCCCGGCTCATCCGATTGCGCAATTCGGCGGGTGTAGTCAGTGCAAGGCCGCTAGTGCCGGGTTCATCTTCATAAGGTTCTTTCAGCACGGCCCCGCGTGATCCCAGCGCGCCGTCGACATAGAGTTTGAGGCCGTTCAATCGCAGGCGGTCTTCGTAAAGCCACGGCGTAGGGCCCGTGCCGCCAATCAGATCCATCGTTGCGGGCGAGTCAGCGTAGGACATGATGCGAACGCGCATCTGGCCCAAATCAGCAGAGCGGCGGAAGGTCTGCCAATCCTCAATCGTGGTGCCCATGTCCGCGACAGCGGTGATTCCATTGGCGAGCAAAGTTTGCTGCGCCATGGCAAAAGCGGCGTCGCGGTCTGCCGGTCGCGGCGCGGGGACGCTAGCACCCACGAGATCAATCGCATTGTCGATGAAGATACCAACTGGATTACCAGCCGCATCGCGAATGATCCGCCCGCCATCCGGAGCCTGGGTTTCGGCAGTAATTCCGGCGTATTCCATGGCCAGACTGTTGGCCCAATTGGCGTGATTATCCGCGCGTTCCAACCAGACAGGGCGATCTGGAACGATGGCATCGAGTTCGGCGGCGGTCGGGAACCGGCCAAGGCCCCATTTCTCTTGGTTCCAGCCGCGACCAAGGATCCACGGGCGGCCAGGATTTTCTTCTGCAAAGGCAGCGATTTTCGCCAGCGCTTCTTCAAGGTTGTTCGTTTCAGAAAGATCGAGCGTGAGCGCGGCAAAGCCGATATCCATCACATGGACATGCGCGTCGATCATACCGGGCAGCATGACCTGACCCTCTCCATCCATCGCAAATTCGATATCGTCAGGGCGATCCTCACCGCGTTCAAGCGTGTGCGTGATAATGCCTTCATCATCGAACACGATCGAGGTGAAGCGTTTGACCTTGCCTTCTTCGTCAATCGTGACGCCATCGACATTGTAGACCAGCGTGTCTGCGGCAGCAGGGGCAGCGATGGACAATGCGAGCGCAGCCGCGCTGGCAGAAAGAACGGAACGGATCATGCGGAATCTCACTTAAGAATTGGGAGTTTTAGCCAGAGAACGGGGGAGCCGAGTGATGAGCGAGCTTGTATCGAGACGCCCGCCCTGCTGCGCCTGCACATCGGCATAAAATTGATCGACCAGCGCGGTAATTGGTGAAGACAGGCCAAGACGTTTTGCCTCATCAAGAGCGTAGCCCAAATCTTTGCGCATCCAATCCACGGCAAAGCCAAAATCAAACGTGTCCGCCGTCATCGTCGCCCAGCGATTGTCCATCTGCCAGCTTTGCGCCGCGCCGCCAGAGATGGCTTCATAGGTTTTATCCAGATCAAGCCCGGCGCCCTGCGCCAGCCGGATGGCTTCGGAAAGCCCCGCAAGAACGCCAGCAATGCACATCTGATTGGCCATTTTGGCGGTCTGGCCCGCGCCTGTGGGGCCGACATGGACGATAGATTTTGCATAGGCCTGCATAACGGGCTGCGCGCGCGCCATCGCTTCCCCGCCGCCACCGCACATGATGGCAAGCTGACCATTTTCCGCCCCGGCTTGGCCTCCGCTTACTGGGGCATCGACGAAAGCGACGCCTTTCGCCGCGCATTCCTCGCCAAGCTTGCGCGCCATATTCGCCGAAGTCGTGGTGTGGTCGATCAGCAGCGTGCCATCTCGCATTGAGGACAGCACACCGGTTTGGCTGGTGGTGACACTGGCGAGGTCTTCATCATTGCCGACACAGATCAATACGATGTCAGCTGCGGCGGCGGCCTCGCTCGGCGTGCTCGCAAAACCGACATCCAGTCCTTCTTTGGCCCAAATGTCACGCCATGCCTGCGCTCGTTCGGGCGATCGGTTATACGCTGTCACCGCATGTCCTGCGCGTGCCAGATGCCCGGTCATCGGTCCGCCCATGACGCCCAGCCCGATAAAGGCGATTGTGTGTGTGTCGCTCATAGGGGCTCGTGACTAATGGGTAATGCCCCGATTGCCAACGAAATCGAATTGCCCTTACGTCCGCTAAGGCTTAGGGGCGCGGACATTATGAATGACCAAAGCACCAGCCACAAAGCGGCCCCTACACCGGCCGACCTGACCATCGAAGACGTACGCGCCGCTGCGGTGCGAATTGAAGGGTCAGTGGTGAAAACGCCGCTGATGCATTCAATAACGCTGTCAGAGATTACTGGCGCGGATATCTGGTTGAAATTTGAAAACCTGCAATTCACTGCTGCTTACAAAGAGCGCGGCGCGCTCAACGCGCTGTTGCAGCTAACCCAAGAACAGATGCAGCGCGGCGTTATTGCGGCGTCTGCGGGCAATCACAGCCAAGGGTTGTCGTATCACGGCACACGGCTTGGCGTGCCTGTCACCATCGTCATGCCGCGCACCACACCGACCGTGAAGGTGATGCAAACCGAAAGCGTTGGCGGCAATGTCGTGCTTGAGGGCGAGACATTTGATGAAGCTTACGCGCATGCGCTGGTGCTGAGAGAAGAGCGCGGGCTGACCTTTGTGCACCCGTTTGATGATCCGCATGTGGCTGCGGGCGCAGGGACAGTGGCGCTAGAAATGCTGGAGGCGAAGCAGGATTTTGATTGCATCGTCACGCCGATTGGCGGCGGCGGCTTAATATCAGGCATGTCGACGGTCGCGCGCGCGCTCAATCCAAAAATCGAAGTTGTTGGCGTGCAAGCAGGCCTGTTCCCCAGCATGTTTGCGCACATAAAGGGCCAAACGCTTGATTGCGGGGGTGACACACTGGCCGAAGGGATTGCGGTCAAAAAACCGGGCGCTTTTACCAGCCAGGTGATCGCAGAGCGGGTGGATGACATTCTGCTGGTTGGCGAACCAGTGCTGGAAAAAGCGGTTGCGCTGCTGCTTCAGATTGAAAAAACCGTGGTGGAAGGCGCTGGCGCCGCTGGCCTCGCGGCGGTGCTGGATAATCCGGAGCGATTTGCGGGCAAGTCCATCGGGCTGGTCTTATGCGGCGGAAATATCGACACGCGTCTGCTCGCCAACGTGCTGCTGCGCGATCTTGCGCGGCAGGGGCGGCTGGCACGATTGCGGGTGACGTTGCAGGACCGCCCGGGCGCTTTGTTTAAGGTGATGCGTCTGTTCGATGAGCACAATGTCAACATCATCGAAATCTATCATCAGCGCATTTTTACAACGCTGCCTGCAAAAGGCCTCATCACTGACATTGAATGCGAAGCGCGCGATGCCGATCAGGTTGAGCGGCTGGTTGATGCTTTGCGCGGGGCAAATTACCAAGTTCAGCTCGTCGAGCTGAATTGAGATCACACGCGGGTTTGTTTGGTTCGCGCTTGCTGATGCTTTTCTGAGCGCTATTTTGATACTTGGTTTTGTCTGTCCCACGACAGGCCAAGCTTTGAAGAAAGCGTTTATTTTACGCTCAATTCGATCCAACTTGTGGCCGCCTTTTGTGCAAAGTAACCAATTATTCACTCTGTTTTGTGGTTAAGGGTCTTTTACCGACCGGGGCAAACGGGCATAACGATGTCTTAACAAACGCACCGTTGATTCCCCAGCATCGTTGGGGATGTCGCTAAAGGATGAAGCCAGAGCCGTGACGGCCCCGATCCGATTTCCCCGTTTTTTTGTGACGAGCCCCGCGCCTTGTCCGTACCTTCCCGGTCGGAATGAGCGTAAGGTTTTCACTGAACTGAAAGGCGCGCATTCAGATCAGCTGAACGAAGCGCTGGGCCGGATTGGTTTTCGCCGCAGTCAGACCGTGGCCTATCGCCCCAGCTGCCTTGATTGTCAGGCCTGTGTTTCGGTTCGCGTGGTGGCAGGCGAGTTCAAACCGTCCAGCACGCAGAAGCGCGAAATCAAGCGCAACCGCGACCTGATTGTAACCGAGTGCCGCCCGTGGGCGACCGAAGAACAGTTCGAATTGCTGACGAAATATCTCAGTGTGCGGCATCCCGATGGCGGCATGTCGACCATGGATGAGATGGATTATGCCGACATGGTCGAACATACGCCGGTCACCAGTTCACTGGTCGAATACCGCGAGCCGACCGAAACGGGTGAGCCGGGTCGGCTGGTTGGTGCGTGTCTGACGGACCGTCAGGGCGATGGTCTGTCGATGATCTATTCTTTCTACGACCCCGACCACACGGACCGGGTTGGCCTGGGCAATTACATCATCCTTGACCATATCCTGCGCGCGGCGGAGGGTGGTTTGCCGTATGTTTACCTCGGCTATTGGGTCGATGGCAGCCCGCGTATGCAGTACAAAGTCCGCTATCGTCCGATGGAACGTCTCACCCGCGATGGGTGGGACCGTATGAGTGATGCGGAACAATCCAAACTGATCGCCGCAGCTACTGCACCGCGTGACAAATCTTCTGGTACAATTGGCGGGGCAAGGGGTAAGGACGGACAGCCCGTCAAATTCCCAGCGAACTGAGTTCCTTTTTGCGATTCATAAAGTTCAATCTGGCCGCCGTGGCCGGGATGATTGCATCTGGCGCTATGGCCGCCGGTCAGGAAGTTGCGCCCGAGCCGCAATCCGAAACAGAAGCGGCGGCTCAGGGTGAACCCGCCCCGGCCCCTCGTAATCAGCCAAACCTCCCGACGCTGGATGATCTGATACCGCAAAGCGCAGTGGAGGATGCGGATAGCTGGGCGTCTGGCGGTGCGGCGTCCACCGAGGAGATCCGCGTCTCCAGTGAACTTGTGGCTGAACCTGTGGACGTCTTGGCCGAAGGATCGCTCGATGCCGCTCCTTCTACCGCGGCGCCTTTCGATCTCGATACGGCGTTGGAACAGTTGGCGATCCCTGATCCGGAGCCGCTGGAACCCGATCCGGACCGGCCAAGTTTTGCTGACATAGATGCACCCGATCTCATCGAGGTTGCAGAGTTGCAAGAATTCGAGATCAGCGACGAACTCGTCCTCGCCTTCCCAGCCGAGGCAGGTCAATTTCCCGAAGAGGGAAAGTTTATCGACCGGTTCCGCGCGCTATCGTCGATCGAAACTCTTGGATCTGACGACGCCACGATCCCGCAGCTCGCCGCGCGAGCGCGGTCTGATGAAGAGCTTCTGACGCAAATTCTGAGGACCTATGGCTATTACAACGGCGAAGTGGTGCGGCAATTGTCGGGCGGGCGGCGTGCTTTTGCCGATCAGGAACCCGATGATGCCCGGCGCGCTGAAGCCACTGATCCCAAAGTGCAATTCGATATAATTCCCGGCACACGTTACCGGTTTGGCGAGGTCGATCTGGGCGAATTGGACCGGCTGCAAGGCTCCAATGGAGAGGTTTTGCGCACGGCCTTTGGTATTCGCCCCGGCGATCCGCTTTACGCCGATCGCATTGTCGCGAGCGAGATCGACCTGCGTTTGGCGCTCGGTGAGAATGGATTCCCCTTTGCAGAGGTTGGCGATCCCGAACTGCTTATCGATCACGCGCGCGAAGAGGGTGATCTTACTCTTCCGGTCGCGCCAAACGGGCAGTTTGTATTCAGCAGCGCCAGTAGCAGCGTCGTCAGCAGCGACCCTCAATTCCTGTCAGACAGGCATTTGCAACGTATTGCCCGCTTTGATCCGGGCGATTTGTACAAAACCAGCTTGGAATCAGATTTGCGCCGGGCCGTGCTTGCC
The DNA here is from genome assembly GCA_963789155.1 of uncultured Alphaproteobacteria bacterium. Classification (GTDB taxonomy): domain Bacteria; phylum Pseudomonadota; class Alphaproteobacteria; order Sphingomonadales; family Sphingomonadaceae; genus Erythrobacter. Next base: position 118,494 of record CAWBJN010000023.1, read on the forward strand.
ACCGGGCTTGTCTCCAGTGTCGTCATCACACCTCGCGAAATCGCGCCACCTACAGCTGACGGGCCGGGCGAAGTCGCTCTGGACGTCGCGATGGAGCGAGCGCCGCTGCGCACAATTTCGGGCGCAATTGGTTACGGGACAGAGGACGGAATAAAGGTTGAGACCGCGTGGGAGCACCGCAACCTATTTCCACCAGAAGGCGCATTGCGGCTGCGCGGAATCGTCGGCACGCGCGAACAGCTGGCCAGCGTTACCTATCGTCGCAACAATTTCCGCGACCGGGATCAGGTTCTGACAGTGGATACCTATGTCAGCGATATTGAGACTGAGGCGGTCGATGCGCGCACGGTGGCTCTGCGCACTTCGTTTGAGCGGATTTCCAATCTGCTCTTTCAAAAACCGCTGAGCTGGCAAGTTGGAGCCGAAGTGCTCTACACTGATGAGCGCAACCGCGTGACCAATGGCATTTCGCGTCCACGCCAAACCTATCTGATCGCTGGATTATTCGGCAGCGCGACGCTCGATTCCAGCGACGATCTACTCGATCCCAGAAACGGATATCGGCTTACTGGCTTCTTGGCACCCGAAGCTTCGCGATCGCTTGGCGCTCAAAGCTTTTATCTGCGCAACCAGCTCGATGCATCCTATTACAAAGACGTCGGGCGCGCGGTGATTGCGGGGCGGACGCGGGTCGCAACGATACAGGGGGCAAACCTCGCTGACATAGCCCCTTCGCGCCGACTGTATGCGGGCGGCGGCGGCTCTGTTCGCGGTTATGGTTTTCAATCAATCGGCCCTCGCGATCAATTTGATGAGCCGCTTGGCGGCAGATCGCTGGTGGAATTCGCGTTGGAGGCGCGTGTTCAAACCGGATTGCTAGACAGTGCGGTTGAAATCGTCCCGTTTATTGATGCAGGTTCTGTTTCCACCAGCACGACCCCGGATTTTAGTTCAATTCAATACGGCGCGGGACTGGGCGTACGGTACAAAACCAGCTTTGGCCCAATTCGGGTGGATGTCGGTGTGCCATTGAACCCGACCCAGTTCGATGCGCCCGTCGTTGTCTACGTTTCGTTAGGGCAGGCGTTTTGATGGCTGACCAAATGACGGATCAGGCAGAGGAAGAGCGGGACAACGCGGAGGTTCCAGAGCGCAAGCGTAAGCGCCGCTGGGGCAAGCGGATCGGATGGGCGCTGGCGATCCTGATTGCGCCATTAGTGCTGGCCGCCGCGTTCTTCAGCTCGCCAATCGGCAAAAGGTTCGTCACCGATCAGATCGCCCAGGTTGCTCCTGCTTCGGGTCTTCGGTTTGAGGTTGGCCGGATTGAAGGCGACATTTATGGCGTGGCGACATTGCACGATGTGACGGTCAAAGATCCCGAGGGCACCTTCCTGACGATCCCCGAAGTCGAGCTCAATTGGAGGCCGCTTTCATGGTTGTGGAGCGGCATCGATATCCGCGAATTGACCCTGCGGCGCGGAAAGCTGCTGCGTTTGCCGACATTGCTACCCGGTGACCCTGACGCGCCATTGCTGCCTGATTTTGACATTCGTATTGACCGATTTGAGATCGACAATCTGACTTTGGCAGAGGGGCTTGCAGGAACGAGCGCGCAGCGGGCCAATTTTGAAGCCAGAGTTGACATCAGGCGAGGGCGCGTTCTGATCGATGCGGATGGGTCACTGGGCCGCGACGACCGCATTGCGTTCTTGATCGACGCCGCGCCAGATGGCGATGTGTTTGACATATCGCTCGATTACCGCGCCGCCGCTGATGGCCCGATCGCGGCCATGGCGGGGCTGGATGCAGCATATCGGGCCCGGATCGAAGGCGAAGGCACATGGACATCATGGCTAGGGCATGCACTGGTCACGCGGCAAAGCGCAACAGATGAAGCGGCACCGGTTTCAGAGCGCGTAGCGGCATTTAGGGTAACGAACGACGCAGGCGTATACGGACTGTTAGGACAGGCCAATCCGCTGTTATCCAACGGGTTACTTTTGGACCGCGCGCTCGGCGAAGCGGTGTCGCTCGCTGTTTCGGGGACGCTGGAAGACAGCGTTTTTGCCGGTGATATAACCACGGTAACCTCTGCGCTGGACTTGCGCGGAAACGGCGCGCTGGATCTGGCACAAAACGAAGTGGACGGATTTGAGGTTCGAGCGTTTCTGCGCTCCCCTGATCTCTTCGGGCAAAATGTGCGGTTCGAAAATACGCAGGTTCTGGCTGAGCTTGATGGGCCGTTTCGCGATTTGACCATCGAGCACAATTTGACCGTCCAAGCGCTCGAAACGGTGGGTGCTGTCACCGCGCAAGGCCTCACGCAATCAGGCACCGCGACATTTGATGGATCAGCGTTCCGTGTCCCGTTGAACATCACCGCTCAGCGGATCGTGACAGGCAGCGGCTATGTCGATCCGCAGCTAACCGGCGGGACACTGACAGGTATGTTACGCCTTGCAGGCTCGCGGCTTGAGATCGATAACACGCAAATCCAGTTCCCCGGCCTCGCCGCGCAGCTTTCATTGCGCGGTGATATTGCTGGCGGCGTATATGCCATTGCGGGTCCAATCGACGCTCGCGGTATCACTGTCGAAAATGTCGGGCAGGTGAGTGCCAATTCCAAAATTCTGCTTAAATTTGGTCCGGCCGTCCCGTGGAGCCTGCGTGCCAATCTCTCGGGGGTATTGAGCAACATTTCCAATGCCAGCGTCGCCAATATCGCAGGTGATCAAGTGCGCTTTGATGGCAGTTTGGGAGTGGGCCGCAATGACCCCATCGTGCTGCGCGATGTCGCAATCGAAAGCGAGCGGCTGAGCGCGCGTTTCGATAGCAGAATCGTGGGAACCCGCACGACCCTTGGCGGGACTGGCGAGCATATCCAATACGGTGCTTTCACTTTCGACGCTGAATTGGAGGGCGACGGCCCGCGCGCCACATTGGTGTTTGCCGATCCCTATCCAGCGGCAGGGCTGACGGATGTGCGGGTCGGGTTGGCACCAAGCGAAGACGGGTTTGCAATAGACGTCGCCGGCGGATCAATCTTGGGACCGTTCGAAGGGGCGTTGGGACTGGCCCTGCCAGCCAATGCGCCAGCGCGGATCGATATACAGTCGCTGGATGTGTACCGAACCAATGTGACCGGCGCGCTGACTGTGCTTGAAAACGGCATTGCTGGCGATCTGGCGTTGAGCGGTGGCGGGATCGGCGGAACAATCGCGTTGGCACCGGGCACAGGCGGTGCGCAGGGCTTCGACCTCGATCTTTCCGCTCGCCAAGCGCGCTTTGGCGGAGAGCTGCCCATCGCAATCGCATTTGCGGATATACAGGCCAGCGGAAGTTTCGATGCAGACCGCAGCCGGATTGACGCGAACATCAACGGCACAGGTTTTGAGTATGGCGCGCTGACGGTGGCAAGCTTTGCCGCCGAAGCTGAGATTGTTGATGGGCGCGGCGAAGTGCACGCCTCCATTGCCGGACGGCGCGCGGACCGGTTCGTCCTGAAGCTGGACGGTGATTTCACCCCAGAACGCATCTCTTTGATCGCGCTGGGCGAGTATGGCGGACGCCCGATCAGCATGCCACGGCGCGCGGTTATCACCGTTCTTGATGGCGGCGGTTACCGGCTTGCGCCCACTCAAATTGGCTTTGCTCAAGGTTACACCATCGTCGAAGGCGAGCTGACTGACGAACGCACGGTCCTTGAGGCCCGGTTGGCGCAGATGCCACTTCGGCTTATCGACCTAGCAGGGTACGAGCTGGGGCTGGGCGGACGGCTATCCGGTGTCGCGATCTGGAACCAGCTTGGTGGCGCCGCGCCCACCGGCAACGTGCGGGTGCGGATTGATGACTTTACCCGCTCCGGCCTTGTCCTTTCTTCGCGGCCGATTGATGTGTTCGCAGTCGCCGACTTAAGCACCAGCCAGTTGGCGATCGGGGCGCGCTTGCGAGAAGGTGACAACCGGTTGGGCCGGGTCGACGCGCGCATCACGGGCATGCCCACAAGCGGCGATCTGACCGCGCGGATTATGCGCGGGCGGCTGGCTGGGGAACTCAGATATGAAGGCCCTGCGCAATCCTTATGGCGGCTGGCTGCGATTGAGACTTTTGACCTTACAGGCCCCATCACCGTTTCCGCGCGCGCCACCGGTACGCTGTCAGAGCCGCGCATTGCAGGCGACCTTGCCAGTGACGATCTGCGGCTGCAAAGCGCGATTTCCGGCACCGATATCGACAATGTTACCGCGCGCGGGCGGTTCGCTGGTTCGCGGCTTGAACTCACCCGCTTTTCCGGCACCACCAATGGCGGGGGCAGCGTCAATGGTAGCGGTTTCGTTGACCTCGCTGACTTGTCCGCCAGCAGAGGCCCGCGGATCGACATCCGCGCTGCTGTCAGCCGTGCGCGGTTGATCAACGCCAACGGCCTCGACGCAACCATCACTGGCCCTATCCGCATAGTCTCCGATGGATTGGGCGGAGCCATTGCGGGCCGGGTGGAGATCGACCGCGCCAGCTGGAAGCTGGGTGTCGCGGCGGAGGACCTTCGCCTGCCGAGCATTCCCACGCGCGAGATCAACCGCGCTGACCAGGTCGAGAGTGAGAGCTCCACGCGTTCGGGCGCATGGCGCTATCTCGTTAATGCCCGCACCCCCAGCCGCATTGCGGTCGATGGGCTGGGCCTCGACAGTGAATGGGGCGCGGACATCGTGCTGCGCGGAACGGTCGATGATCCGCGTATCGGCGGAGAGGCCACGCTGGTGCGCGGCGATTACACCTTTGCCGGCACAAGGTTTGAACTGTCCGAAGGCCGGATTGAGTTTAACGCGAACGAACCGATCAACCCCCGCCTGGACATTGAGGCTCAGGCCAGCGCCAACGGTACCAATGTCACCATCGACATCACCGGCGATGCTCAGACGCCGCAGGTCGCGTTCTCCTCCATCCCTGCTTTGCCGGAGGAGGAAATCCTCGCGCAGCTGCTGTTTGGCGGGTCGGTCACCACGCTTTCGGCGACCGACGCCGTTCAGCTTGCGGCGGCGCTGGCCGCTTTGCAGGACGGGGGGACCGGCGTTGACCCGATCGGGCGGTTGCGGCGAAGCATCGGCCTTGATCAGCTCCGCATCGTCAGCGCCGATCCCGCATTGGGCCGGGGCACGGGGGTCGCCTTAGGTAAAAACCTTGGCCGCCGTGTCTATATCGAACTGGTGACCGATGGGCAGGGATACAGCGCCACGCAGGTCGAATACCGGATCACCTCTTGGCTGGCGTTGCTGGGTAGTGTCTCCACGGTCGGACGCGACAGCGTCCTGGCAGAGATTAGCCGGGATTATTGATCGAACCTCTAGCGCTGCGGACTCGCGCTAGCTCGCATACAGCTTTGCTTCCTCTGCGCGGCGCCGGACCAGCCCTTTCAGCACACGCCCCCCCGCCATGTTCCACCGCGCAAACTCCGTCGCCGCTGCGGCGTAGTCGCGGGCCCTGTGCCGTTTGGTCAGCGTTGCACGGCCAATCGCGCCGGTGTTGTAGTGAAAGCTGACCAGCGCATCGAACTGCGCCTGAGTGGTGGGGGTATCGCCAATCGCGCGCGCAACATCGCGGGCGTATCGCACAAGATCACTGGCAAGCCGAGCATCGCATTGCTGCTGAGTCCAAACGGTGCCCGGACCGATGCGCCGATCAAGCGGGTCACCCAATTGGTCATCAACGCCGGTCGCGCCCCAGCCAATCGTCCATGGATCGCCGCCTGTACCGGGATCAGGATAAGCCTCAATCAACCCGTCACGCCGCAACCTGGCGCATCCCTCAAATCGCTTGATCAGCGCTGTTCCGGCCTCACCAATGCGGCAGGGCGTTTTGGTGCCAGAGCGGTCAGACCGCCGAATTTGCGGGATGCCAGACACGCTAGACACTCTGTTCGCAGCGGGAAAACTTTCCGGACAATCGGCGGATGTTTCGGGGCCTGTTTGCGCCGATCCTTCCAGAGCATCATTGATTTTGTCCACCTCCGACTGCTGAAATCCGCGACCAAGAATGCGCCGCAAAGTATCGAAGACAGGCTTGCGGTTGGGTGCAGGGGACTGGGTCATATCAAGTTACCTCGGGGGCTGTGGAAGCGAAAAGCGAGGTGGGGTGATTAGGCACAAGATCGGTGAGTAGGAAAATGGTTTTGCATGTGCGTACGGTGTGATGGTCTGAAGTTTCTCGGTTCAATGAGCGCTATTGGAGCGGAAAGCTGACATAAAAAAGGGGCGCCCGGATCACTCCGAACGCCCTTTTTTTGGCCCGATAAGTGCGAAAATTACGCGCTGTAATACATGTCAAACTCAACCGGGCACGGTGTGGTTTCCGTTCGGATAACGTCCTGCCATTTGAGTTCCATATACGCTTCGATCTGATCAACCGAGAACACGTCGCCCTTCAGCAGGAATTCGTGATCCGCTTCCAGAGCTTCGAGCGCTTCACGCAAAGACCCACATACGGTCGGAACGTCGGCAAGCTCGGCTGGCGGCAGATCATAGAGGTTTTTATCCATGGCTTCGCCCGGATGGATCTTGTTTTCGATCCCATCAAGACCCGCCATCAGCAACGCTGAGAAAGCGAGATACGGGTTGGCCAACGGATCTGGGAAGCGGAATTCAACACGCTTTGCCTTGTCGCCTGCACCATAAGGGATGCGGCATGATGCCGAACGGTTGCGGGCCGAATAGGCGAGCAACACGGGGGCTTCAAAACCGGGGACCAGACGCTTGTAGCTGTTGGTGGTCGGGTTGGTGAAGGCGTTGATCGCCTTGGCATGTTTGATCACGCCGCCAATGTAATGAAGGCAGGTTTCCGACAGGCCCGCATATTCATTGCCTGCGAAAGTCGGCTTGCCATCTTTCCAGATCGACATGTGGCTGTGCATGCCGCTGCCGTTATCATCCTTGATCGGCTTCGGCATGAAGGTCGCGGTTTTGCCATAAGCGTGGGCAACTTGCTGCACGACATATTTGTAAACCTGCACTTGGTCAGCGGCGGTGGTGAGCGAGGAATAGGTTATGCCAAGTTCATGCTGAGCCGCTGCCACTTCATGGTGATGCTTGTCCATGTTGAGACCCATTTCGAGCATGGTCGAAACCATCTCTGCACGGATATCAACGGCGCTATCAACCGGCGCAACGGGGAAATATCCACCCTTTGCGCGTGGGCGGTGGCCCATATTGCCCATTTCCATTTCTGTGCCGGTGTTGGTCGGCAATTCGATATCATCGATACGGAAGCCGCTGCCAGCGTAGCCGTCTTCGAAACGAACATCGTCGAACATGAAGAATTCAGGCTCTGGCCCGACATAGATCGTGTCACCGATACCGGTGGAGGCGAGATAGGCTTCTGCGCGTTTCGCGGTCGAGCGCGGATCACGAGCATATAGCTGGCCGTCCGAAGGCTCTACGATGTCGCAGAACAGGACCAGCATCGGGGTCGCGCTGAATGGATCAACATAAGCGGCGTCCATATCCGGTTTCAGGATCATGTCGCTTTCATTGATCGCTTTCCAGCCTTCGATCGAAGAACCGTCAAACATCAAACCGTCTTCGAGCGCGTCTTCGTCCATGACAACCGAAGCCATGGTGAGGTGCTGCCACTTACCCTTCGGGTCTGTAAAGCGCAGATCGACCCATTCGATTTCTTCATCCTTGATCTGTTTAACGATGTCTTTTGCGGTTGCCATCTTTGTAATCTCCAGCTGATAGTGTTCGAGAGAGGTGCCCGTTCTTGTGACGGGTCGGTAGAATTTCAATGTGTGTTAGATCGCGTCCTCATCGGTTTCACCGGTGCGAATGCGCAGAACGCGTTCGATCGCTGAAACGAAGATTTTGCCATCACCAATGCGTCCGGTCTGGGCAGCGGCGGCGACGGCTTCGACAACGCGGTCTGCCTGATCGTCAGCAACGATAACTTCGAGCTTCACCTTGGGCAGAAAATCGACGACATATTCCGCGCCGCGATACAGCTCAGTATGCCCCTTTTGCCGGCCAAAGCCGCGCGCCTCGGTCACGGTGATTCCAGAGACACCGATTTCGTGCAGAGCCTCCTTCACTTCGTCGAGCTTGAAGGGCTTGATAATCGCTTCGATCTTCTTCACGTAAGTATCTTCCCGCCACCAGTGAATTGCCGCATTATTCGATCAAGAATCGTGCCAATGCGGCTCACACTTGGGTACCCGATCCGTGCAGGGGCGCAAGAATCATCGCCGTTGCTCGTTTGAGTAGCAACATTGTGGAGAGCAGCGCAACAGTGCCCAATGTGGCGGCGAGGGGTGCTTAAATTTTGGGCAGTATTTTGCGCCCGGCTAAAGGCGTAAGCCGGTGGTCTCAGGCAGACCGCACATAATATTGAGATTCTGGATCGCCGCGCCGGACGCACCTTTGCCAAGGTTGTCGAGGACCGCGACGAGACGGACTTGGTCTGTCTGGCCACTGTCTTCTGCGTCGCCATCGCCGAACACGTAGAGATCGAGCCAGTCTGAAGGCTCACTATTGCGCTGAAGCAAAATTTCAGTCGGGTTATCACGGATTTGATGGACGCGCACCACACCAGGGCAATCAAACCAGCAATCCAGCATGACTTGTAGCGCCTGAGGTGACCATTTTGAACCTAGCGCGGACAGTGAAATGGGAACATCGACAACCATGCCTCGATAGCCGTGCACCACGCTAGGCGAAAAGACAGGAGGGCGCGCTAAACCTGCATATCGCTGCATTTCAGGCAAATGTTTATGTTCGAGTTGCAGGCCATATGCTCTGAACGCGATTGTAGGGTCTCGCTCGAATCTTTCGATCAGCCCGTTTCCCCCTCCCGAATATCCGCTCACCGCGTTGATGGTGTAGGCACCGTCCGCTGGAAGCTTGCCTTCACTGATTAATGGAGCAATCAGCGCCAGAAACCCGGTCGGATAGCATCCCGGATTGGACACGTACTGGGCGTTTGCGATCTTTTCGTGGCCGATCAGCTCAGGAAAACCGTAGGTCCATCCATCCGCAATCCGGTGCGCGGAAGACGCGTCAATGATCCGCGTGGTCGACCCTTCAGCCAGCTTCACCGCTTCGACTGCTGCGTCGTCTGGCAGGCACAGGATCGCGACATCAGCCTCATGCAAAGCCTCTTTGCGCGCGCTGACATCCTTGCGCTGAGCCTCGTCCAGAACAAGCAATTCAAACTCGCTGCGCCCAGCCAGCCGGTCGCGGATTTCCAGGCCGGTTGTTCCGGCGGCTCCGTCAATAAAAATGCGGTGTGTCATGGCGCGCGTTTAGCTCGCTTTATTCGGCGAGGGCAATGGCGTCTAAATCTTGGGCTTTCAAATATCCGCTTGGACCATCTGGTCCCAGGCAGGCCCAGATCCACTCGCCCATCATATCGAGCACTTCGATCTGCGTACCAGCGGCAAAGTGGTGCAAAACCGCGCTATCGTCGCGGGAGTTTTCCATCACATCTGCGCCATCGGGGCCAACAGTCCGTTGATGCGGGATCACATAATGCGCGGCGAGGTGCTTTCCAGCCAGAGCGATATGCGCCAAATCCCCGCGCAGCGGCAGAGTACCGGGCGCAGGCTTTTTCACCGGACCCGTCAGGCCCAGCACGCCGGTTGGCACGTCATATTTTTCGCCTTGGCTTTCCGCCCCGCTCATGTCTTTTAGTCTTCTCCAGCCCCTCGCAGTGGGACTTTGTGCCGACGCGCTTAGACGCAGATGCGCCTAGGGGCAAGGCACCGGCGGTTCAGGCGGAATAGCGCGCCTTTAGCATATGGAATGCCGCACGCAGGCCGTAAGCCGTGCCGCCTTTGGACCGGCCCGGCTTGGGAAAGGGACGCCATGCAAAAGTGTCGAAATGCACCCAGTCCAATCCCTCTTCGACAAACCGGTCGAGGAACAGACCGGCGACGCTTGCACCCGCATAAGGGTTGCTCTGCGCGTTGACGATGTCGGCGATGTCAGATTTGAGATATTCGCGGTACGCCTCTGGCAAAGGCAGTCGCCATGGTTCGTCATCATGTGCCTTGCCCGCGTCGATCATCGCCTGCGCGGTATCATCGCGGCGCGCCATCATGGCGGGGTAATCCGGGCCAAGCGCGACCCGCGCCGCACCAGTCAGAGTCGCAAAATCAATCACCAGATCGGGCTTTTCCTCGCTTGCGCGGGTCAGCGCATCGCCCAACACCAAACGCCCTTCGGCATCGGTGTTGTGAATTTCGACCGATAATCCCTTGCGGCTGGACAGCACATCGCCAGGGCGGAAGGCTGACGCAGAAATTGCGTTTTCGACGGCAGGCACCAGCACGTGCAGCCGCACTTTGAGACCGGCATTCATCACCAGCCCCGCTAGCGCAATCGCATGCGCCGCGCCGCCCATATCCTTCTTCATCAACCGCATGCCGCTGCCGGGTTTAATGTCGAGCCCGCCGGAATCAAAGCACACGCCTTTCCCGATAATCGCCAGCACCGGCGCGTCTTTTGACCCCCACTCAAGGTGCATAATCCGGGGCGCATGATGCCTCGTCGCTGCGCGTCCAACCGCGTGAATCATCGGATAGCCTTGCTCCAGCGCATCGCCTTTGGTCGTGGTCAGTTCGGCGCCGTAGGTCTTGGCGAGTTTCTCAAACTCTGCCTCAAGCGCGGCTGGCCCCATGTCTTCGGCGGGCGTGTTGACGAGATCGCGCACCAGCATTTCTGCTTCGGCTTCTGCCATGAGCGCGGGGATACGTCCGACTTGCTTGGTCAGCAGGATGCGCGGACCGGCGGCGTTTTCATCTTCGCGGTAACGGGTGAAGCTGTATTGTGCGGTCAGCCAACCAAACATCGCCGGGCCTGCGCCCGTCTCGGCGGCGTCTCCGGCGAGGCGATATGTGCCTTCGGGTAGGTCCTCTGCCAGTTTGGCAAGGCACCAGCTGGAAAGCTCTTTCGGATTGGCAACGCCGCCCACGGCAAAGAAACCGTCGCCATCGGGAACAATACCGACCTGATAGCCAGCGCCTTCGAACTTTTGCCCTTTCAAACTGGCGCGCTGCCCCGCGCTCAGCGATTTGACAAAGGCTTCAAAGCCGTCTGCATCAATGAGGTGAATGGCGATCGCGTCTTGGCCGCGGTCTGGCTGGATCAGGTCTTTGATATCGGTCATGCTGCGTCCATAATCACGGAGGCGCGCTTGTCACGTATCAATTGGGGTAAGGGGGGCCTTGTCGCAGGACTCAACGAGTAAGTAAGAATTACGGATTAGACTTCGTGCAGAGATGGTTGGCCAAGGTAATTCGTATGAACAGTGAGCGTTGGCGTCGTAGCTTTGTCAGTGTGGTTTGCCGCGCTTGGCGTTGTCCTGCTCGCGGGATGCGACGACGGCGCACCCGATTACCGCTATCGCCTTACGGTTGAGGTTGAGACACCTGAGGGGCTGAAGACCGGATCGAGTGTGATTGAGGTCGAGCAAAACCTTGGGCGAGCGGGCGGAAGCCCTGCCAATTCGCAGATATATCGCAAGGTGCGCGGCGAAGCAGTGGCGGTGGATATGCCGGATGGGCGCACTTTGTTCGCGCTGCTCCGTTCGGAAAGCGACAATGAGTGGGCAGAAACCGTGATGGACAGGGTTTCACCGCCCTCACGCCGGGGAAGCGATGGGCCGCTCTTCGATGGTCCCTTGCAACTTAAAGGCGAAGTCGATGTCCCGCGCACATATCCTGCCTACGCATGGCTTGAGGAGCGCTCAGCCTATCCGATGCTGGTGACCTTCGGCGATATCGATGATCCGACAAGCGTGGAGGAGGTCGATCCCGACGATCTGGCTGCGACTTTCGGCGAAGGAGTAGTGCTCAAGCGAGTGACGGTCGAATTGACGAATGATCCCGTGACGACCGGTATTGAAGAGCGGTTGGTGTGGTTGAGCGCTGTCGGTTTTTCAAGAGGCTCACTTGTCGGAAATCCACCAAAGTACCTGTCGGATGCCAAGCCTATTGATCGCGTTAGCCCAAGCGATTTCAGTACGGAGCTCTATGAATGAATAGCCCACGCACTAACTCTCGCAATCCGCGCAACGCTTCGCTATATGTTCGCGCATGACAGAATACCAACTCGTTGAAGGCGATCAGACCGTCTACCGTGACGGCACGATCAAACTGCACACCGAAGAAGGCTTCGAAGGGATGCGCGCCGCCGGACGGCTGGCCGCGACGATCCTTGATGAGGTTGCCAATTTGGTGCAGCCCGGCGTCACCACCGAAAGCATCGACACCGCGATCCGCGAGATGATGCTGGATGGCGGTTCTGTGCCTGCGACTTTGGGATATCGGGGCTACACGCATTCGTGCTGTATCTCGATCAACCACGTCATCTGCCACGGTATTCCGGGGCCAAAGGTGCTCAAGGATGGCGACATCCTCAACGTCGATGTGACCCCCTTGCTGAATGGCTGGCACGGCGACACGAGCCGCATGTTCTTTGCAGGCGAGCCGTCGATCAAGGCCAAGCGGCTGGTTGATGTGACCTATGAATGCCTGATGCTGGGCATCGACGCCGCATCAAAGCCCGGCGCACGGCTGGGCGATATCGGCGCGGCTATCGAAGCGCATGCAAAACAGTTCCGTTACGGTGTGGTGCGCGAATTTTGCGGGCATGGTCTGGGACGCTTGTTCCACGACGCCCCCGAAGTCGTCCACGCGGCGAAAGCGGGCACGGGACCGGAGCTGAAACCCGGCATGTTTTTCACCATCGAACCGATGATCAACCTCGGCAAACCTTGGGCAAAAGTGCTGGGCGATGGCTGGACTGCCGTGACGCGCGACAAATCGCTGTCCGCGCAGTTCGAGCATTCAGATGGCGATTACCGAGGACGGCGTGGAGATATTTCACCAAGAGCCCGACGGGTAAGGATAAGCCGCCTTATTGAGGCTATGATTGCGGTCACTCGCTGTGGCGGAATCGGTAGACGCACTGTTACAACGGTCCTGAGCAATCGGGTGCAGGTTCAATCCCTGTCAGTCGAGCTTCACCCCCTCCGAGGGCGTGATCTTTGGCAGATCGCTGTCCGCTACAAAAACCACACTGCCAGAACCACCACCATCACCGCAATAACCGCCACCGAAAACGCCAGCATCGCCAGCACCGGCTTCGTCATGCGACCTTGCGTAGCCCAGTCATACCCCACAGCGACCGCTACTGTAATCGGCACCTGCACCCCAATCGCCACCGGATCGGGCAGCTCTAGAACCTGCACCACGCGCGCATAGGCGGGGGTCATCAGCGCAAGCGTTCCGATCAGCATCGCCTGCCGGTGCGTGTGGATATCTCCACGCCGGGCGAAATGCAGCGCGGCGAGGTAGAGCGGGATGAATGTCACAAAGGCTGCGATGTTGACAACGGTCACTTCGGGGCGGCCAAGTTCCTGTCCGATATTCACCGCAATCACCGCGCCTGACGCTGCCATCGCTCCCACCAACGCAATCGACGCGCGGCCTAATGCGCGGTGCAGGCGGAGCCGGTGCTGCGCAGCCAGCCATGCTTGGCTCGCCAGCAGGGTAAGCCAAGCGATCATCGCGCCTGCATGGAAGATCACGAGCGGCGAGTAGCGCGCCTGCACATCGGTATGGATCAGCGCCTTGGCTGCGAAGGCGATCAGCGTGAAAACAAGCAACCCCTGCGCAATGCGGCTTAGCAGCAGGTTTGCTTGTTTATGATTGTCCGGCGCGCGCACTTAAACCTCCCGCGCTGCCCTGATCGCAGCGCCTGCGGCAAACGGTGCAATCGCTACCAGCAGCAGGCTGATCGCCGCGACAAATCCCAAGCTCGCCGCATCTTGCCGCGCCAGTGCGCCTGCTCCGAAGATCAGGATCGGCAGTGCCAGCGGCACCAGCAACAGACCCGACAAAGCGGCACCTGCGCGCAAGCTCGCCGTAAGCGCCGCGATGATCAATCCGATGGCTGCAAGGCCTGGCGTGCCCACCAGCAATCCGATCAGCAACAATTGCAGCGTCGGTCCATCCAAATTCAGCAGCGCCGCTGCTGGAAAGGCGGCCAGCACCAGTGGCGGGCCAAAACTGAGCCAATGCGCCAGCAGTCGCACGGCCATCATCACCTCTTCAGTCACTTCACGCAGGCGCAGCTGGTCGAATGTGCCAAGCTCTATGTCTTCGGCGACCAGTTTTTCCAGCGGCAGGATTGCGGCGAGCAAAGCTGCGATCCAGACAACCCCGCCGCCCGTTCGCGCGAGAATATTGACGTCTGGGCCGACGGCGAACGGGTACAGCATCGCCACCGCTACAAAGAACACGACCGGCAAAGCCGCGCCTCCTCCTGCGAATGGGAAGAATTTACCCAGATCGCGTTTGAGCAGAGCTGCGATCATACCGTTTCATCTCTGGGCGCATAATCACCCAGTTCGAGGGTGCGCAGCCCTTCAATCGCCAGCACTTGATGCGAAGCGATCAGCGCGATCCCTCCGCCGCTCACATGATCCGCCATTAGCCCGGTAACCTGATCAATCGCCGCCACATCCAAGCCGCTCAAGGGCTCATCCAGCAACCAGATCGGCACACCGCGCGCCATCAAAGCCGCGAGCCCGGCGCGTTTGCGTTGGCCGGTCGAAAGATACCGCACGGGCACCTCCAACAAAGGCTCCAATCCCAAGGTCTGGCGCGCTTTTGACGGGTCAGTGCAACCGTCAAGCTGCTCCCAGAACTCAAGCGCCTTGCCCAGTGGCAGCTCGGGATCGAGCGCAGGGCGTTCATCCAGCAAACCCAGCGCGCCTTCTCGCACAACATCGCCAGCAAAGGGCGTCGTCAGCCCCGCCAAGACGCGGATCAAAGTCGTCTTCCCCGCCCCGTTCGCGCCGGTCACATGCAACGCTTGCCCGCTCGTCAATTCAAACGACAGCGCGCGAAACAACAGCCGGTCGCCGCGCCGGCAGGCGAGGGCGCTGGTGGAAAGTACGGGAGAAGCAGAACCTTGCATGAGATCGTGCGTTAGGCAAAAGCGGTGATCGCTACAACACTTCGCTCAAAGGAGCCCCTCTGATGTCTTCCGTTTCCGAACTTGACGATGCCGACCGTGCACAATTGATCGCTGATCATCCCGAATGGGAACTGGCGCGAGAAGGCAAAGCGATGACCCGCACATTTCAGTTTGCCAATTTCTCCGAAGCATGGGGTTTCATGAGCCGCGTCGCCTTGATCGCGGACAGTCATGACCACCATCCCGAATGGTTCAACGTCTACGCCAAGGTCGAAATCACGCTTACTACGCATGATGCCGGAACCAGCGGCGGGCTGTCTTTGCGCGATGCCAAGATGGCCAAAGCGATCGACGGGCTGCTTTAGATTTCCACACCAATCCCGGTTTTGCGCATTTCCTTGCGCACCAATCCGGGCAGCCATCGTTGCATACGGCGAAGACGTTTTGCCATCTTGCCCACAGTGTAATGAAGATCGTCGCCATGCACGGCGCGCCAAACCACCTCTGGCACAATTTCAACGGGGGAGACCTCAACGCCGGAATCGATCAGAGTTTCTTTGGCGGTTTGATTAGAATTGGCGTCTACTTTTCCAATAATCGGGGTGTCGATGAATCCGGGGCAGAGGGAGGCCACTTTGATGCCATCGGCAGCCCATTCCGCATCGAGGCTCTCTGTCAGTCCGCGCACCGCCCATTTGGTGGCGCAATAGGCGGCCAGACCCGGCGCTCCGATTATCCCGGCAAGGCTTGCGGTGTTGAGCAGCAGGGAACCGGGGGCGGTTTGCGCCAGATATTTATGTGACGCCTGCGCGCCGAAAATGACGCCTTTCAGATTGATGTCGAGCATACGGGTGAGTTCGCCCTCATCCTGATCCGCCAACGGGCCGCCATCGCCAACCCCTGCGTTGTTGAAAACAACGTCGATACGCCCGCCCGCAGCGGTGGCTGCGGATTCCAGCGCCACGTCCCATGCCGCGCGGTCGCGCACATCGAGCATATGCGAATATTTGAAACCGCCGGGGATCAGGCCAAGCGTGTCTTCCATCCCTGCCTGATCAACGTCAGCGATGGAAACAAACCAATTGCGCTCCCCGAAATAGCGCGCAACCGCGCGGCCGATGCCGGACGCTCCGCCGGTGATGAAAATGTGGCGCCGCTGGTCTGCCATAAATGATCCCTCTTCCGATTTTGATTTGAAACCGGTTTAGGGCGGGGAGTTCTAGCCAGCAAGGCCCTTTACATGCGCCGCACCTTCTACGATTTGCGCGGTTGAGGCTTCAAGCACATTGCCAAAGTCTTCTGCTCGACCGCCTAACGTTTCCGCGAGGAAATTCTCTGAAATCGCATGGAAGGCGATGGAGTTTGTGGGCTTTGCAAAGCCGTGCCCTTCATCGGGATAGACAACATAGGTAACAGGAATTCCCGCGCTCTTCATTGCGGCAACGATCTGATCGCTTTCGTCCTGTTTGACGCGCGGATCATTCGCGCCTTGCGCGATCAGCAGCGGTTTTGTGATCGCGTCGGCTTTGTAAAGAGGGCTGGCGGCTTTCAGTTTCGCAAGGCCGTCCTCAGTCCCCGGATCGCCCATCCGCTCATGAAAGGTTTTAACGAGCGGCGCCCAATATGGCGGGATTGTGCCAAGCAAGGTTTCAAGGTTTGACGGGCCGACAATATCAATGCCGCAGGCAAAGACCTCTGGCGTGAAGGCGAGCCCCGCCAGCGTTGCATAACCGCCGTATGACCCGCCCATAATCGCGATGGAATCGCGCGCAGCAATGCCTTCGCTCACCGCCCATTCGACCGCGTCGATCAGGTCATCATGCATCGCCAGGCCCCACTGTTTGTTGCCGGCGTTGATGAAATCTTTGCCGAAACCGGTAGAGCCCCTGAAGTTGACCGACAGAACCGCGTAGCCGCGATTGGCAAGCAATTGGTGGTTGGAATTAAACCCGTAATTATCACGTGCCCAGGGGCCGCCGTGAACAAGCAGGACCATTGGTGTTGGTGCGCCGGGCCGGCCAGTTCCGTCAGGATCGCTGCCAGCGGCCAGTGTCAGGTAGGATGGCAAGGTAAGCCCATCGCGCGATGTAATCTCAACCGGATGCATCGGCTGGAGCGGAGCACCTTCAAGCTCTGGCCTTGTGGTGTAGAACGGAGAGAGCGTCCCTTCATCACGGTCGTAGATATAGGTGCTGATCGGAGCGTTCAGCGGGTCATTCCACACGATCCATGTCAGGTCATCATCAGTGCGCGACATGACGCCCCATTGGCCCTCAAGCTTTGCCTCCAGCCATGCAAAGGACGCTTTTATATGGTGGTCAATCGCGTGCCAGCGCGTTGTCAGATAATCCACGGAATAGGCCTGCACCACACCCGTTTTTTCATCACGCAAAGTGCCGCCAATGTCGGCTTTGTCATCCTCTGCCACCAATGTCCGCTCGCCGCTGGCGGTGTTCTGCGCATACAACGCGGCGGTGTTGCGGCCTCGGCTGTCCAGCCAATATAGGATCGACCCGTCATTGGTATAACCTGCAGGCGAGGTTGTCAGCGCGTCTTCCATCGCGGTGGTTTCAAACGGTTCGGTTTCGACGACATTATCCGTCACGCGGAAATAGTCGGTCCCGCCTTCGGCATTCTGGCTCATGGCGAGTCGCACATTGAGCGCGTCGTCGGTTTCGAACCCGGCATAGCCTTCGTTTTCCAACACCAAAGTCAATTCGGCAGTGTTGATATCGAGCATGTAGACATCGTGAAACTGCGGGTCGCGGTTGTTCAGGCCGACCAGAATACGATCTTTCATCGCCTCAGACGCGCCAACAATCTGAACCCGCGTGTTTTCAAACGGGGTCAGCGAAATGTCCTCGCCGCTTTCAATATCGATGCGGTACAGCAGGTAATTTTCATCCCCGCCTTTGTCCTGAACATACAGGATGCTTTTGCCGTCGGGTGCCCAGAAATAATCGGGGATAGGGCGGTCATCGGCAGCGGAGATAACCCTGGCTTGAACCAGATCATCGCCTGTATCGCCGCCTGTACCACTGCGCGGCGCGATCCAGATATTCATTACATCGTTATGCGGAGCAAGCCAGCTTAGCCATTTGCCATCAGGGCTGATCTTTCCCCGAGACTTGCTGGGATTGCCAAACAAGTGATCGCGGGGGATGAGCGGCGTGGAATCGATGGCAGTCATGGTGTCTCCCTTGGATAAGAGTGACAGCTAAGAAGCGCGGGTCCGATTGCAAATATTTGCAGCGTTTTAGATGCCAGCGTTTGCGATCCCTTGTGGTGAACCGCGACTTTGGCAGGACCGGGGCCGGTGACCTGAAATCAGTCACCGCGAAACCCGATCTTGCCTTAGCCAATTGAACGAAGGATCAGCGCCGCTCAAATTCTTCGATCAAATTCAAAAGATGCATCCGGTGAGCTTTTGTCTCCGGATCGGCAATCGGCGCCTGAGCAATCGACTTTACCGTAGCGAGGCTGGCCAAGGCAGCAGAGCGTGCCACGTAATCGAAATTCGGCAGAGGCTGCGGGCCATTGGGTGTTTGCTGGACACCGCCTCCTGCACCGGACGCCGCAGCGATCAGGCGCGTGACATATTCGATTTGCAGGTTCTGGCGGTACGTGTTGACCGCCGTATTGCGATCAGCATCGAACATCACGTCCGTTAGCTCGCGCATATATGTGCTGACCGGATAGTCGCCGCCATAGCGCCTCGTATCGGTCAGCCGTGTCAGCACATTGGGATGCATCATGTGATCAAGCAGCGAGCGCTGCATCGCCAGTGCGCTTGAATGCGGTTGAGGATCAACATTCGTACCCCCCGAATCAAAGCCGCGCCGCTGCACCTGCAACCTGTTCAGTAGACTTTCGCTGGCAGCAAAAGCATCGGGCCTGAACGCGATCTGGTTTACCACCGCCAGCGCGCGGCGTTGCTCTGCCGCGGGCACGGGGACGAACGGGGTTTCTGCGCCAGCTTGGCCGATGACAGAGCGATTGTTGAACACGCCTGCAATCCAGCGCGATGCGACCACCGCTGCGTTTCTGCGTTGACCGCTGAGTATGCTGTAGCTGTCAGACAGCGCCTCGTAAGTGCCGCCTGTCTCCAAAACCCTGTCAGGCAGAACGGCGTACATCTGATCAATCATCATTGCCTGGCTTGCAGCCCAGCTGATTGGGTCATCGGATAGGTCGTTGACCATCACGCGCGGATCAATATGCGTTCCGGGAGAGCGCACATCGTCGGCGTCATTGCCAAACGCCAAAGCGGGTTCGGTTGAGCGGGCAAGGATCGCATCCAGACTGTCATCGTCGGGAGTGTAGCCAAACTGGATCGCCCACAGATCGTATGCGCCGGGGCTTGCCACCGCGTATTGCCCCTGCGGCGCACCGGGCAGCGCGATGTTGACGGCCGGATAATCCATCACCGAATTGGTCGGCGGGACACTAGCATCGCCCAGCGACGCCAGCGGGACGCTGTTTGACGACCGCATATTGTGGTTCAGTCCCAAAGTATGCCCAATCTCATGCAAGATCAGATAATACAGGTCTTGGCGAACCAGTTCATTCAGTTCGTTAGAGGCGTCCGGGATCGCGTAAATTTCAGCCAGCCGCCGGCGATTGGTCAGGAATACATATTCGAGCATGATATCCGCACCGATGATCTCACCGGTGCGCGGATTGACGAAGCTTGGGCCGTAGCCGCCAAAAGGAGGGGTGGGCGACGACGTCCAGCGCAGCACATTATAGCGGATATCACCCGCTTCCCATTCGGCATCGTCGGGCTGCATTTTTACTTCGACAGCGTTCGAAAATCCGGCGGCTTCAAAAGCAACATTCCATGCCAGCGCCGCGTCGCGGATGGTGCTGCGCAGATTTTGCGGGGTCGTGTTTTCGATCCAGAAGGTGATCGGCTTAACCGGATCGGAGATGGGCGCATCGGGGTTTTTCTTCACCAGCCGCCAGCGATTGATCATGTCACGATACGGTGTGTAGGACGCCGATGTCAGATCGGTCACCTGATTGGTGAAATAACCCACGCGAAAATCGTCCACGCGTGGCTCAAAGCCGGGCTCAGGCATTTCCAGGAAAGAATGCTGCACCAAAATCGCGACCGAACGCGGATCGGTTATTGCAGCGCCGCCATAGTTAAGCGGTGCGGCGCTGTCGTAGACATATTCCACACGAATATCGGTGTTTTCGGGAAAATTGCTGAACTCTTCGATGTGGGTTTTGTCATCAGACAATTCGCCAAGAGCAAAGCTGCTGCCCGGCTTTGCGTCGGCGGGCTGCCATGGGCGAATCTGTTGCAACGCCTCGCCATCCAGCAACGCGTCCGCTGAAATCAGGACGCGATCATTGTCTTTGCTTTTGGCGACGATTTCCACATTGCCCAGCGGTGCGCGCGAAACATTGGCATCGGCTGCGCGGACGATGTCATTTTCCGGATCGAGATAATAATTGGTGTTTATCGCTTCGACTTCGACGCGGTTGAACCGGCGATTGAACTGGATAATGCGGTTGTCGCGATAGTTTCCGCGGAAGTGACCGGTTTCGGGTGGTCCGTTTTCGACATAGGAAAAATAGATATATTCCTTACCGAATTGATCAGCATCGATTTCAAGATAAACTTCGCCTGTCTCGGGGTCGCGGTAAAGCGGGAAAAGTCCATCGGATCGCTCAAAGTCGCTGACGAAGTCGGAAAGAGATTTTTCCTCTTTTTCATCGTCTTTGCCGTCACCATTTTCTTGCGCATTTACGCCTGAAGTCGCGATTAATGCCGCGCTGGCATAAACGAACATTGATCCAAGTGTTTTTCTCATATTAGCCCCAAAATCCAAATTGAGGCGGCACTAAACGAATTTTCGCTGAACTGCGCAAGAAGTATTCGTGGGCGCTCTACATCGGCGGCTTTTCATAAAGATACCATGTGAAGATCGCCATCGCGCCCCTGTGCGGTGCCCAGCGCTCTGCCACCTTGCGCGTTTCCTTTTCATTCGGGCGCTCTTCCAGCTCAAGCAGCCGTTTTACAACCTCCTGCACCGCCAGATCGCCTGCGGGCCAGATATCGGGGCGGCCTTCTGCGAACAGCAGGTAAATCTCCGCTGACCAGCGCCCGATCCCTTTAATCCTAGTAAGTTCTTCAATTGCCGCTTCGTCATCGTGAGGCAGCGCGTCGAAATTCACCTCTCCCGCGTCGACCAATTCGCACAAGGACCGCACATACCCTTGTTTCTGCCGAGACAATCCGCAGGCGCGCAGAGTGTCGAAATCGCGATTCAGGACGTCGGCGGGGGTGAAGTCGTCCCCCAGTTCCGCCACCAGCTTGTTCCATACTGAGGCCGCTGATGCGACTGAGACCTGCTGGCCCAAAATGGTTCGCAGCAGTGTTTTGTATCCCCGAGCGCGCACACGCGGCTCGGGATATCCGATTCGCGCCAACTCTTTGCCGACCCGCGCATCCTTGTCCGCAAGCGCGTCCATCTCCTTGCGGATCATCTCTGCGGTCAGTCCCATGCACATCCTTTTTGAAGTTAAAATCCGGCCCCATGGCAATAGCGTTAGGTTGCCATATTTGTCGGAACGTCCTAGCGCGCTCTCGATTTTATCCAAGCGCGCGCGGCATTCATGCCTTGCGCTCAAACATATTGAAGAGGACACGAAAGCCCATGCCAAAGCTGATCGTTACCAATCGCGAAGGCGAGACGAGCGAAATTAACGTTGAAGATGGCCTGACCGTCATGGAAGCCATTCGCGACAATGGCTTTGATGAATTGCTGGCGCTTTGCGGTGGCTGCTGTTCCTGTGCGACGTGTCACATCGTGATCGACGACACTTCGGTCAATCTGCCTGAAATGAGCGAAGATGAGGATGACCTGCTGGAATCCTCCGATCATCGCAAAGAAGGTTCACGGCTATCGTGCCAGATCCCGTTCACGGCGGAACTGGACGGGCTTAAGGTTACTATCGCCCCTGAAGATTGATGTTGTTTGCGAGGGCGCCAACATTCGCCTAAATCGCATCCTATGAACATCACTCAACCTGTCGGCGACACGCTCGCATTGATCGGCAACACGCCGCTTGTCCGTTTGACCGGAGCCAGTGAGGCTGCGGGATGCGACATTTGGGGCAAGTGTGAATTTGCCAATCCCGGGTCCAGCGTGAAAGACCGCGCGGCACTTTACATGATCCGCGATGCGGAAGTGCGCGGCGATTTGAAGCCCGGCGGTACAGTGATTGAAGGCACAGCTGGCAACACCGGGATCGGCATCGCGCTGGTCGCGAATGCGCTGGGCTACAAAACGATCATTGTCATGCCGGACAACCAGTCAAAAGAAAAAATGGACACGCTGCGGGCGCTGGGCGCGCGGTTGGAACTGGTTCCGCCAACCAAATATGCCGATCCGTGCCATTTCCAGCATGTCTCTCGCCGGATGGCCGAAGAGACCGAAGGCGCAGTCTGGGCGGGGCAATTCGACAACACCGCCAATCGCCGTGCACATATTGAGACCACCGCAATTGAGCTGTGGGAACAGACAGGCGGCAAAATCAGCGGCTTTACCTGCGCGGCTGGCACGGGCGGAACAATTGCGGGCGTGGGTATGGGGTTGAAAGAAAAGAACCCCGATATCCGTATCGCGCTGACCGATCCGCATGGTGCGGCGCTGTATAATTACTACGCCAATGGTGAGCTGAAAGGCGAAGGATCGTCGGTGGCCGAAGGGATCGGGCAGGGCCGGATCACTGCCAATCTCGAAGGGGCGCCGATAGATACGCAATTCCGCATTTCTGACGAAGTGGGGATGAAATGGGTCGAACAAATGCTGCGTGAAGAAGGGCTGTGTCTTGGCCTTTCGAGCGGTATCAATGTTGCAGGCGCGATTGAACTGGGCAAGCAATTGGTCGCCGAGGGAATAGAAAATCCTCAGGTCGCAACAATCCTGTGCGATACCGGATTCCGCTACCTCTCTACGCTTTACAACGCCGAATGGTTGGCTGCCAAAGGGTTGCCGGTGTTCGATTGGTTAGAGCAAGGCGCAAGCGATTAATCGACAGGCCAGCTTGGCGGCGCTAGGTACAGTCAAATGACCGGCGGCAAATTTTCCAAATCCGAACATGCGTCCAGAAGCATAACCACCAGCGATACCGATGCGACCACGCTCGAAGGCGCGCCGCTTGGCGGGACCAAGGCAGAGGCGACGCAGCGTTTGCAGGTCGGGCTGTTTGGTATCGGCGCGATGGTGCTGCTTGTTGGGCTGGCCAGCATCCTTGGCAATCAAGCTGACAGGACGGAAGAAGGCGCTGTGCCCGATGCCGCGCCTACAACGGAGCCTACTGCTGCCGCGCCGCAGCGTGATCCGCTGGCCGATGCTGGGATTGTGCCTGATATTCCAGCAGAGCCTAGCCCGGCGCCAACTGGCCGGCCGCTGAATGCCGCACCTGCATTGCCAGCGGGCAGCGAAACCACCGCCGATGTCGCGCCGCAGAATTAGCCGCGTGGCCGGCCCTGCCGTTTGCTCTTTGCTCGCCGGTTTTGCGCTTGCCGCGTGCGATGCGCAGAGCGCTGACGAAGCAGCATCCGCCGCTAGCGCCACAACCAAAATTGCGGCGTCTTCCCAGGCCACGACCGCACAGGATCAGGCAGGCAAACCCAAGCTTGGCCTGATGACCGGCCTGCCGCTGTATTGGCCGCTTGGCGCGGATTTTGGTGATTTGGCGGGCGGCAATGTTGAGGCGCCGTGGCAACGCGCAGTGCTAGAAAGAGATCATCAGCTCGTTTTGCTTGATACGCTGACACCCATTCCGGGTCTCGCGTCGGGCGATCCCGAAACCGATCCGCTGGCCGGGTTGGAAAGGCTGGCGATTATCCAGCCGCGCGGGCTATCGCCTTTGGATAACGTGGCGCTGGATGATTGGGTGCGGGCAGGGGGGCATCTGCTGATCGCGCTCGATCCGATGCTCACGGGCGAGTATGAGGTCGCTCTGGGCGATCCGCGCAGGCCATCTGCGGTCGCGCTGTTCCCTCCTGTAATTGAGCGCTGGGGGATGAAAGTCACCTATGATGAACAGCAAGAGTTTGCGCCGCGCCTTGTGACCATTGGCGATTTGCAGCTGCCGGTCCTGCTGGCCGGTCAGATTTCCGCAAAGAACGCAAACTGCGTTCAAGAGACGCAGTCTTCGGTACAGCAATGCCAGATCGGCGAAGGCACAGTGACGCTGATCGCCGATGCTGCGATGTTTGAGGATCCGGATTTGTCAGAGCCTGATGGCGGGGCGATTCAAGCTCTGTTCGCCTTCGCGTTTGGCCGTTGATCGCTGTTCCAAATTGCACTTCGGGAAAATTGCGGGAAAGTGTTGGCTCCCGCCTCCTCCAATAGGGACTCGATTGGGAATTTTCCGGGAATCGACCCTGATTTCAGTACAATACCCCGCGATATTGCGGGATAATCGGGGTGAGTGGAGTTATATGCAACGAATTCCTTCAAATAGAAATACTTATTAATCAGTTATTTACCGTGTAATCCCGTGATTTTCCTACAAAAGCCCTAGTCACCACACTGCTTCCCCGATATTACCGGGTTCCATCAAACATGCTGGTTTGCCCCGCGTCGTCCATCTGGGTCGGCGCGTCGTCCCCGTTCGCACGGGTTCGGCGCCGGGGAAGATGTGGGTTTCGGCATGGTTGAGGGAGAGTTTGAGGCAATTGGTCTTGGGCCGGTTATTGGCCGGTTATTGGGAGGTTGGGGAACACGTGTCTGTGCCGGGAGCATATAATGGACAAGCCTATTCGCCGATTGGCGATAAGGGCCGCTTTGTCCTGCCTCCCGCTTTTCGTAAAGCCGTGAAGGAAGCCTCCGGCGGTTCAAAAACCTTGTGCCTCGTTTCGCATGAGCGTTTCGATTGCCTTATTGGATTTGGCCTGTCGCGGATTGAAAAGCTGCACGAACAGCTCGATCGCGAAGAAGACCGCGCTATCCGCATGCAACTCAATGATTTTGACCGCGATGTGCGTGCTGGGCAGTTGTTTCAGTTTGAACAGCTTCCATTTGACGACAGCGGACGCTTCGTGATGCCCGATCACTTGAAAGAGCTCGGCAAAATTGACGATGGCCTGTATTTTCAGGGTGCAGGCGATTTCTTCTTTGTCTGGAACCCGGCGGAACTCGCACGGATGGATTCCTCGTGGAAGGGCGCTCAGGCTACCGCCAAACGGCTGATGGCTGAAGCTCAGGCGAAGGCTGCGAAGAAGGAGGCCGGCAAATGAGCCCGCTTCACCAAACCGCGCCCCATATCCCGGTGCTGCTCGACGAAGTGATCGCGGCGATTCAGCCGACGTCCGATATGTCGATCATCGACGCAACTTTTGGTGCGGGCGGTTATTCGCGCGCGCTGCTCGAATCGGGCGCGCGGGTCTATGCTTTTGATCGCGATCCTAACGCGATCCGCGATGGTGCTGCCATGGTGGAAGAATTTGGTGGGCGGTTGTCGCTTCACGCCGAACGCTTTGCCGAAATGCGCGCAGAAATGACGCGCATCGGTGTGCCTCAGGTTGATGCGGTTGTGATGGATATCGGCGTATCGTCGATGCAGCTTGATCAGGGTGAGCGCGGCTTTGCATTCTCACATGGCGGACCGCTCGATATGCGGATGAGCCAAGAGGGCGAAAGCGCCGCAGATTTCCTCAACACTGCAGACGAAGCCACAATTGCCGACGTGCTCTATCAATATGGCGAGGAACGCCAGTCGCGCCGCGTGGCCCGCGCCATCGTCGCCGCGCGCCCGTTGGAAACCACCAGTGATCTTGCCCGCGTCGTGCGCCGTGCTTTGGGATACAAGCCGCATGACAAGAAAGACCCTGCAACGCGCAGTTTTCAGGCGGTTCGCATCCATGTGAACGATGAACTTGGCGAATTGCGCGCTGGTCTGACCGCTGCTGAATTGTTGCTGCGCGAAGGCGGCGTTCTGGCCGTGGTCAGCTTTCACAGCCTCGAAGATCGCATCGTAAAGCGTTTCTTGCGCGAAGCTTCAGGTGCCGGACGCGCGGTGTCGCGGCATCTGCCCGGCGAAATCCCTGGACCAGCGCCAACCTTCACCAAACTTTCCAAGGCGATCCGACCAAGCGAAGCCGAAATTGAGGACAATCCGCGAAGCCGTTCATCCATTTTACGCCACGCCATCCGCACCAATGCTCCAGCTCAAGAAAGGAACGTCGCATGATCCCCGCCGGCTCTCGTATTCGCCAAATTGGCTGGGTTGCAGTGTTGGCGACCTGTGTTGCGTTGTTCGCTGTGCTGAGTTTCAACGTGCATGCGGTGAAGAGCGAAGTGTTGCTCGCTGAGCGCCAGATTATCGCGCTTGAGCGTGAAACTTTGCTGCTCGAAACCGAATTTCAAACGCGCGCCAGTCAGCGGCAGCTTGCCGAATGGAATGCGGTTGAGCTGGGTTATGAAGCGCCGCGTGCGGACCAATATCTCGATAATGACCGGCAGCTTGCCAGCCTTGGCCAGCCGCTTGGCCCAGACGCGCCCGCCCCAATCCGGGTGGCTCGCGCCGATTTGGACAGTGTGGATGCAGCGCCGCGAACGATGGTTTCTCCGCTAACGGGGGAGCCCATTACGCTGGCTTCGGTGGGGGCCAGCGAAGACGCAGGCGCAGTCTTCACCGATGCTTTTGGTGAGTTTTTGATCGAGGCCTCTCCAATCCGCGCAGCCAACGCGCAGACGCCCAACGCACGATCGCGCGGCCTGTTCAGTGGGGCTGTCAGCGACAACACCGCCGAGAACGGCGAATGACGGCATTCGCGCTTAGGGCAGCGGGCCGCTCCGCTCTCCCATTGTCAGAAGCGCCAGTCGCCAGCCCGTTTGCGCCCCCCACCACGGAGCGCGAACCACGCCCCGCCATTCCCGCAGGGCGCGTTAAACTCGTGCATATGCGCTACAGCCTGCTTTTGACCGCGCGTTTGCGGTTGCTTGTGATTGCGGCTGGATTTGTCTTGCTTGCTGGCATCGCTTTGGTGCGCATTGGGTATCTCGGTTTTGTCGGTGCGCCCCCCAGCACGACGAGCCTTGCCGAAGCATTGTTGCCCCCGCGCGGTGAAATCACGGATCGCAACGGCACACCGCTGGCGCGTACGTTCCCCGCCTATGCGCTGTGGTTTAATCCGCGCGCAATGGAAGATGACGGCGCGCCTTTGGTGGCTGAGCCTGCCGACGTGGCCGCGCGGCTGCAAACTATTTTTCCCGATATTGATATAGAACGGACGGTTCGCATCCTCTCGTCTGATCGCGGCGGCTATCTGATGCGGCGCGTTCTGCCTGAAGACGCAAACCGCGTGTTTCAACTGGGTGAAGTGGCGCTCGAAATCCCGCGCGAACAAGACCGGCATTATCCGCAAGGGTCGCTGGGCGCGCACATTCTTGGCTACGTAATGGAAGGTCCCAACCGCGAATTGGCGGGGCATTTGGGGATGGAAGAAGTGCTCAACGCGCAGCTTTCCGACCCCGAATTGCGCGGTAATCCGGTCGCGCTTTCAATCGATCTGCGCGTGCAAGGTGCACTGGAAGATGAGCTGGGCAAGGGGATGCTTGCCACCGATTCAAAGGGCGCAGCGGGCATCGTGCTGGATGTGGACACTGGCGAAATTCTTGCGATGGCCTCGCTTCCTTCGTTCGATCCCAATCTTTCCAATGTTCAACATTCGCCCAACATCTATAATCGCGCGACCAATGGTACCTATGAATTGGGTTCGACCTTCAAACCGCTTAGCATTGCCGCAGCGATTGATGCAGGCGTGGTGCGCAGCTTCAGCCGCCAGTGGGATGCTACAAATGTGGAGATGTCCGGCCGCACGATCCGAGATTTGCATCCAAAGGGCGCAACGCTGAATGTGCCCGAAGCGCTGGTCTATTCGTCCAACACCGTCACGGCACGGGTTGCCGATGAACTGGGCGCTGAACGGATGCGCCAGGTGATGATTGATCTGGGCATGGATGTGCCTCCGCAAATTGAACTTCAGGCGCGCGGAACGCCGCAGTGGCCCAATGTTCAGCCCAATGGGCGGTGGTCGCGTCTTACCAATATGACGGTCAGCTATGGTCACGGCATCGCAGTGACGCCGCTGCATCTGGCGAACGCGTATGCCGCGATGGTCAATGGCGGGATTTGGCGTCCTGCAACATTGCACCGGGTAGAGGCGGGCGAGGCGCCACGCGGACGCCGCGTATTTAAAGCGTCGACTTCGTCGCGTATGCGCCAGCTTTTGCGGATGATTTCGATGTATGGCACCGGTCGCAGCGCCGATGCTCCGGGTTACCGCGTAGGCGGAAAGACCGGCTCTGCTGAAAAAGCCGGGGTTGGCGGATATCGCGAGACAGCGCTCATTTCGTCCTTTGCCGCTGCGTTTCCAATGGACCGGCCACGCTATGTCGTGGTGACCGTATTGGATGAGCCGCGCGGAACGGCTGCGTCTCAGGGGCAACGCACCGCTGCGTTTAACGCTGCGCCGATTGTCAAAGAGCTTGTCCCGCGCATCGGCCCGATGCTGGGTGTGCTGCCTGACGCGAACCGCGATGTTGATATTTCCGATCTGCGCTATCTGGTCGAGGGGCGGCGATGAAACTCGCATCTCTCATAAAACAAACCGGAATCGACTTGACTGCGGTAGATGACCTGACGGTCACCGGCTTTGCCATCGACCACCGCAAGGTCGCACCCGGCACCGTTTTTGGCGCGTTTAAGGGCGCGCAGTTTAACGCAGAAGACTTCATCCCCGCAGCCATCGAAGCGGGCTCAATCGCTGTGGTCGCATCGCCCGGCGCACGGGTGACAGGCGCTCTGCATATCGCCAGCGAAGAGCCGCGCCGCACCTTTGCGCATTTGGCCGCAGGGTTCTTCACTCCCGTTCCTCATCATATTGTCGCGGTGACGGGGACCAATGGCAAAACATCCTGCGTCGAAATGACGCGCCAAATCTGGCGGATGTGCGGTGAACGCGCGGCCAGCATTGGCACTCTGGGTGTGACCACCCCTGATGAGAGCGTTTCGACCGGGCTGACGACACCGGATATCGTCACGTTCCTTGGCAATATGAGCGGGCTGGCGCGCGAGGGCGTAACGCATGTTGCTTATGAAGCGTCGAGCCACGGCCTTTCGCAGTTCCGCAACGAGGGGCTGAGTGTGCAAGCCGGCGCCTTTACCAATTTCAGCCGCGATCACCTCGATTATCACGCCTCAATGGAAGAATATTTCGCCTGCAAAATGCGCCTCTTCGGCGAAGTGGTCGAAGATGGCGGCACAGCGATCATCTGGGACGGCGGGGAGCAATGCGAGTGGACCGACCGCGCGATCAAACATGCTTCTGACCGAAATCTGAAAGTTCAGATTGTGGGGTATTCTGCGGGCGAGCGAGGCAATTTTCTGCGTCTTGTTGCCCGCGAAGCGACCCAGCTTGGCCAGATGCTGACCATTGAACACGGCGGACAGACCCGCACCGTAAAACTGCCGCTGATCGGTGCGTATCAGGCGGCCAATGCTCTGGTTTCGGTTGCGCTAGCGCTGACCACGGGTGCTGAGGCGGATCAGGTGTTCGACGCTGTTTCGCGGCTTCAGCCTGTGCGCGGCCGGTTGGAGCGCGCGGTTATCACTCAAAGCGGTGCGCCGGCTTATGTTGATTACGCGCACACTCCCGATGCTCTCGAAGCCGCGATTGCGGCCTTGCGACCACACGTTGATACGGAACGGGGCGGAAAATTGATCGTGGTGTTCGGCGCAGGCGGCGACCGCGACACGGGCAAACGCGCAGCCATGGGCGCCGTGGCAGCCAAAGCCGCCGATATTGCAATCATCACGGACGACAATCCGCGCGGCGAAGAGCCGGGCGCAATTCGTGATGCCGTGCTCGAAGGGGCATCAGGCGCAGCGCATGTGCGTACCATTGCTGGACGCCGCGAAGCCATCGCCGCCGCGATTGCTGAGGCAGGCGGACACGACATCATCCTCATCGCCGGTAAAGGGCATGAGCAAGGACAAATAATCGGGTCGGGAGAGACTATGCGGGTGTTGCCATTTGACGATGTGCAGGTTGCGCGCGAATGCGCTGCTGTAGGAGTGGTAAGATGAGCACTATGCTAGCACATGCCCATTCCCTTTTACGCAATTGGCCCACCGATCCGCGCGATACATTGCCATTGGCGCTGTGGGATGCTGCGAGCATTGAAGCTGCCACAGGAGGCCGCGCGAGCCACGCATTTCAAGCTTCCGGCGTCGAAATGGACAGCCGCGATGTGCGCCCCGGAGATGTGTTCGTTGCGCTGAAAGGCGATGCGATGGACGGCCACAAATTCATCGCCGCCGCCTTTGCCAAAGGCGCCGTTGCCGCGATTACAGATCGCCCTGTCGACTTCCCACATGTGCTGGTGGACGATACCACCGCCGCACTCCACGCATTGGCGCATGCCGCGCGGGACCGTAGCACCGCAAAACGCATTGCAGTGACGGGATCGGTCGGCAAGACCGGGGTTAAAGAAGCCATCTTTGCCAGTCTCGACCGCGCCAGCAGAGGTGCAGCGCACCGCTCTGTTCGCAGCTATAACAATCACGTCGGCGTCCCGCTCAGCCTTGCCCGTATGCCCGTTCGCGCGCGCTATGGTGTGTTTGAGATGGGCATGAATCACGAAGGCGAGATCGCACCGCTCGCGGCGCATGTGCGCCCCAACGTGGCGCTGATCACAACCATCGCGCCTGCACATATCGAAAACCTCGGCAGTATGGAGGCGATCGCGGATGAGAAGGCGCAAATCTTTACCGGGCTCGCCCCCGGCGGCACCGCCATCATTCCGGCGGACAGCGAATACACAGACAGGATGGTCGCGCGGGCCAAAGAGCTAGGCGTGAATGTTGTGACCTTTGGCCGAAGCGCGAACGCCGATGTGCGGCTGCTTGACGCGATTCCGAACGCCAATGGCGGATCAATTGTCACAGCGGACCTTGGGACAACGCGGCTGTGTTACTCCGTTGCTGAACCCGGCGACCATTGGATCAGCAATTCGCTAGCCGTGATGGCGGCGGTGCGCGCTGCTGGTGGTGATCTTGCCAGCGCGGGTCTTGCGCTGGCCGAAATGGGCGGGCTGAAAGGGCGCGGCGAGCGTTTTGAAATGAATGTGCCGGGCGGCCATGCTTTGCTGGTCGATGAAAGCTACAATGCGAACCCGGCTTCGATGCGGGCGACCTTGCGCGCTTTGGGGCAAACGCCGGCGCATCGGCGTGTCGCGGTACTTGGCAGTATGAAGGAATTGGGCGACTTTGCCCCGCGCTTTCACCAGCAGCTCGCAGACCCCTTGATTCAGGCCGGAATCGACCACGCGATCCTTGTCGGCGATGAGATGCGCGATCTAGCGGCTGAACTGGGGAGAAGAAGTGCCGCCTCGCTTGGCTTTAAGCCCAGCTTCGCGCATTGCGAAGGGCCTGCTGAGGCGATTGCGGCGCTTGATCAATACGGCCTTACCCATGGCGATGCGGTACTGGTTAAGGGGTCCAATTCCATTGGCCTTGGCAGTCTGGTATCACACTTTACGAGCGCGCCTGAATGAGCCGCGCGCGGGGATATGAATGCTTTATCTGATCGCGGAATGGCTTGGCTTTGAAGGGCTGCTCAATCTGGTGAGATACCAGACGTTCCGGTCCGGCGCGACATTGATGACGGCGCTTGTCTTTGGCCTGATCATCGGGCCCAAATTCATCAATATGCTGCGCGTGCGTCAAGGTAAGGGGCAACCGATCCGCGCTGACGGGCCGCAAAGCCATCAGGCAAAGGTCGGCACCCCAACAATGGGCGGGTTGATGATCCTGATCGCGCTGACATTTTCGTTGCTGCTCTGGATGGATTTGCGCAGCCCGCTTGTTTGGGCGTGTCTTGCGGTGACAATCGGCTTTGGTCTGATCGGGTTTCTGGATGATTACGACAAAGTCACGAAAAACAGCCATGCCGGTGTGTCGGCGCGGGTCCGCTTGCTGGCAGAATTTGTTGTCGCGGGGGTCGCGAGTTATCTGATCGTCAGCCAGATCAACACCAACCTTTACATTCCCTTCTTCTCCGATGTCAGCGTCCCGCTTGGGCCGTTTTACTACGTTTTTGCGGCGGTGTTTATCGTTGGGTTTGGCAATGCGGTGAATTTGACAGACGGTCTGGATGGGCTGGCAATCATGCCGGTTATCATCGCCGCGGGCACCTTTGCCATCATCGCCTATCTCGTTGGGCGCGCTGATTTCAGCGAATATCTTGGCATCCCGCATGTTCCGGGTGCGGGCGAACTGGCGATTTTCTGCGCCGCCATCATGGGCGGGGGACTGGCATTCCTGTGGTTCAACGCGCCGCCGGCGGCGGTGTTCATGGGCGACACCGGGTCGCTTGCATTGGGCGGAGCTTTAGGCGCGATTGCGGTCGCAGCGCATCATGAGGTTGTGCTGCTAATCGTCGGCGGTTTGTTTGTCCTGGAGACCGCCAGCGTCATCATTCAGGTTTTCTGGTTCAAACGGACTGGCAAGCGGGTTTTCCGCATGGCGCCGATCCATCACCATTTCGAACAGCTCGGTTGGAGCGAGAGTAAGGTTGTGATCCGGTTCTGGATCATTGCTATCATCCTCGCAGCGATTGGGCTCGCTACGCTGAAACTGAGGTAACCAGAAACCCCGTGATCACCGCGTCCGTCTTTGCTGGTAAACGTTACGCGATCCTCGGGCTTGCGCGGTCTGGCGCGGCGGCGGCAGAGGCATTGCTGGCCAGCGGCGCTCAGGTGACGGTCTGGGACCGGCAACCCGAGGCGCGAGAGGTCTTCGAGGGACGTTGCAAGATCGCGGACCCGCTGGATCTCGACCTGATCGGATTTGACGGACTGGTCGTGTCACCCGGAGTGCCGCTCAACACCCATCCCATCACCGCGCATGCAGCGAAATACGGTGTGCCGGTCATTGGTGACATCGAATTGTTCGCACTCGCCCGGCCTGAATTGCTGCCGCATAAGGTCGTCGGAGTGACCGGCACCAATGGTAAATCAACCTGCGTTGCGCTGATCCACCATATCTTGCGCATGGCAGGATTGCCCGCAGTGCTGGGCGGTAACATTGGTGAGCCGATTATGGCGCAGCAACCGCTTGAACCTAATGAGCATGGTTTGGGCGTCTATGTGCTCGAATTGTCGAGCTATCAGATTGACCTTACGGAAAATCTGGATTGCGATGTCGCTGCGCTTACCAATATCACGCCAGACCATTTGGACCGCTATGATGGCTTTGCTGCTTACGCAGCATCCAAAGCGCGGCTCTTCCAGCTGCAGTCGGCGCAAAACTTGGCTGTGTTTGGTTTGCTGGCTGAACCGGCAGGTACAATTTTTCGCGAGGTCGAGGGTGTTCGTGCACAGGGCCGCGTGGTGCAAGGTGACATGAGCGCGCTTGCCGCGATGCAGCCGCAATGGCCCAGCCTGCAGGGGCCGCATAATCTGGAAAATGTCGCTGTCGCCGTGGCGATTGCGGAAGAATTGGGTGTGAAGCCTGCGCAATGGCAACATGCGCTTCCGCGTTTTCGCGGTCTGCCGCACCGGATGGAAAGGGTGTGCGAAGAAGGCGGCGTCCTTTACATCAATGACAGCAAAGCGACCAACACCGCCTCGGCCGCTCCCGCACTTTCGGCCTTCCCGCCTGCCGCAGACGCGCCGCCGCGGGTTCATTGGATTGTTGGCGGACTGGCGAAGGAAGATGGTCTGGGCGAATGCGCGAACCATTTAAGCGGGATCGCCGCAGCATACACTGTGGGCGAGGCGGGGCCGCGATTTGCTGATCTGCTGGACGGACAAATCCCGAAGGTTGAGCGCTGCGAATTGATCAGTGAGGCCGTGCGCCGCGCGCGTGAAGCGTCACGGCCCGGTGATGTCGTGCTGTTTTCGCCCGCTTGCGCCAGTTTTGACCAGTTTCGCGATTACGAAAAACGCGGTGAACATTTCCGGCAACTGGTCGGGGTGATTGCCGAAGACGGGGTCGATTACATTGCGCCTCCAACATCGGGTGACGAAGCAGCATGAGCCACGCCATTCCATCCCCTCGCGGTGACGCGAAGTTTCACGCGCCCGTGCCGACGCGGCGCGGTTTTAGCGAAAAAGTGCGCGTCTGGTGGCGTGAGATCGACAAGTGGTTGCTCGGACTGGTGCTATTGTTGATGGCGCTGGGCACGGTTGCGGTCGCAGCAGCTTCGCCAGCGGCAGGCAACCAGTATGATGTCGCCGAACTGTCCTTTTTCAAACGGCATATCGTCTTTCAGATGATCGGCGTCGTGGTGATGGTCGCGGTGTCCTTTGCCAGCCGGGAAGAAGCGCGGCGGATCGGAATTTTGCTAGCGGTCGTCATGCTGTTCCTGTTGTTTCTGGTGCCGATTATTGGGGTGGAGAAGAACGGCGCGCGGCGCTGGCTCGACCTTGGATTATCGCTGCAACCCAGTGAGTTTTTGAAGCCCGGCTTTGCGATTCTGCTCGCCTGGATGCTGTCTTGGCGGTTGCGCGATCCGGCTCTGCCCGTGCTTGGATATGCGACGCTCGCAATGGCGCTGGTGGGTGCATTGCTCATGCTCCAGCCCAACCTTGGTGACGCGATCCTGTTTGGCGGCGTGTGGTTTGTGCTGGTTGTCCTGTCTGGTGTATCGCTTCAGCGTCTAGGCGCGATGATCGTCGCCGGGCTTGCGTCGATCACCGCGGCCTATTTCCTATATGACAATGCGCGGTACCGGATCGACAGTTTCTTTGGTGGGGGCACGGCCTTTGATCAGGTTGATCTGGCGCAGCGCACCTTGCTCGCTGGCGGATGGACGGGCAGTGGATTGTGGCTTGGCACGCGCAAGATGAACCTGCCAGAGGCGCACACTGATTATATCTTCTCAGTCATTGGCGAAGAGTTCGGCTTGCTTGCTTGTGCGGTCATCATGATCCTGTTTGTTGCGATCATCGCGCGGGCTTTGATCCGGTCGGTGGATGAAGAGAATCTATTTGCGCTGTTGGCAGCGGCAGGCCTCGCTACGGTGATCGGCGGGCAAGCGTTCATCAATATGCTGGTAAACCTGCAATTGTTTCCATCAAAAGGGATGACATTGCCGCTTGTGAGCTATGGCGGATCGTCAACGATAGCGGTTTGTCTCACAATTGGGCTATTGCTGGCGATTACTCGGCGTAATCCGTTTTTGGAACGGGAAAAGCCAGGGATCAAAAATCTGTTTGAGCGCCCGAAGAATGGGCAGAATGAGGACCGCACATGAACAGTCAAACGACGCAGCATGTCGCAACTGGTGCCAGCCGGCATTTCGTCCTCGCTGCAGGCGGAACCGGAGGACATCTAATCCCGGCCTTCGCGCTGGCGGCAGAATTGCACGCGCGCGGGCATCACGTCGCGCTGATCACAGACGAGCGCGGCGCGAATATTCCGGGCAAGCCCGATTTCCTGACCGCGCATGTTTTGCCCGCGGGGCGCTTTGGTAAGAACCCGCTGCGCTGGATCGGCGGGCTGCGCGCGGTTATCGAAGGGCGCAATATGGCGCTGCGCCTGTTTGAAAGTTTTGAGCCGTCTGCCGTGATCGGCTTCGGCGGTTATCCCGCGCTTCCTGCGTTGCTCGCAGCGACTTCGGCCAAGATACCCAGCGCGGTGCACGAACAAAATGCGGTGCTGGGCCGGGTCAATCGGCTGCTTGCTGGCCGGGTTCAGGCAATTGCGACGTCTTATCCCAATGTCGCGCGGCTAAAGCCAAAGTACACCGAAAAAACGCATCTGGTTGGCAATCCGGTCCGTGAGGAAGTGCTGGCGTTGCGCGATGAGGAATTCCCGGCGTTGACTGATGAAGGTTTGCTGCGAATGCTGATCACCGGAGGCAGTCAGGGAGCGAGCGTGCTGTCCGAAGTCGTGCCCGATGGTCTTGCGATGTTGCCACCCGCCTTGTGCCAGCGATTGCAGATCACACAGCAATGCCGATCCGAAGACCTCGACGCAGTGCGCGATCGCTATGCCAATCACGATATTCCCGCCGAATTGGGCACGTATTTCGAAGACATGCACGAACGTCTGGCTGGCACCCATCTGTTTATCGGGCGCGCAGGCGCTTCGACTATCGCAGAACTTACCGCAGTGGGCCGTCCCGCAATTCTCGTCCCACTGCCAATTGCGACGGACGATCATCAGGCGGCAAACACGCGCGAAATGATCAAAGCTGGGGGTGCGCGCATGATCCAGCAGGACAATTTTACGCCCAAGGAGCTAGCTAAGCAGATTCAGGCGATGGCCCAAAACCCTGCCAGCCTTTCTAACGCTGCACACGGCGCGTGGAATTGCGGGCGGCCAAAGGCGGCAGAGGATTTGGCTGATCTGATTGAAAGCATGGGCGGGATTGACCTGATGGATGTGATCCGCGTGGGTGAAGCTGCTCCGAAAAGGGCCGCTTTAGCCACCAAGCCTCAGACGGCAAAAACACCCGCAGATTGCAGCTCCGCAAAGGATATTGCCGCGTGAAGGGTGTTGGTACGGATATTGGCACGATCCACTTCGTCGGCATTGGCGGGATCGGCATGTCGGGCATCGCAGAGGTCATGTGCAACCTGGGCTACACAGTGCAGGGCAGCGATCTTGCTGAAGGGCCCAGCGTGGAACGCCTGCGCTCACGCGGTATCGCGGTGCATATCGGCCATGCAAAAGAGAACGTAGAAGGTGTTGCCGTGGTGGTGACCTCCACTGCTGTGCGCCGCACAAATCCCGAAGTGGTCGCCGCTCTGGAAGGGCGCATCCCTGTGGTGCGCCGCGCAGAAATGCTCGCCGAACTGATGCGGCTGAAATCGACCGTCGCGGTCGCGGGTACGCATGGTAAAACCACCACAACCAGCATGATCGCCAGCTTGCTGGACAAGGGCGGTATAGATCCAACGGTCATCAATGGCGGGATTATTGAACAATACGGTTCCAACGCGCGCCTCGGCGACAGCGACTGGATGGTGGTTGAAGCGGATGAAAGCGACGGCAGCTTCCTGCGGCTTGACGGAACCATCGCGGTCGTCACCAATATCGACCCCGAACATCTCGACCATTACGGCGACTTTGCCGGTGTAAAACGTGCCTTCATCGAATTCATTCACAACGTCCCGTTTTACGGTGCGGCTATCTTGTGCGTCGATCATCCTGAAGTTCAGGCGGTGATCGGTGAAGTCCGCGATCGCAAAGTTGTGACTTATGGATTCTCGCTACAGGCGGATATTTGCGGCGTGAATGTGCGCCCTAATGAAGGCGGCAACACATTCGATGTGATTGTGCGCCAACGCGGCCCAAGTGATCAGAGGGAAGACCGGCGGATTGAAGGCGTGCATTTGCCCATGCCGGGCCGACACAACGTTCAAAACGCGCTCGCCGCCATCGCGGTTTCGGTGGAGATGGGCTGCCCCGACAGTGTGATCCGCGAAGGCTTCAGCAGCTTTAGCGGGGTTCGCCGCCGCTTCACCAAGGCGGGTTCTGTTGCACTGGATGGCGGAGCGGTCAGCGTTATCGACGATTACGCACATCATCCGGTTGAAATTCGCGCGGTGCTCGGCGCGGCGCGAGAGGCTGTGCCAGAAGGCCGCGTTATCGCGGTTGCGCAGCCGCATCGTTATAGCCGCCTCAACGATTTGATGGAAGATTTTCAAACGTGCTTCAACGATGCCGACATGGTGTTCATCACGCCGGTGTATGAAGCGGGCGAAGAACCGATGGAAGGTGTCAGCAGCGAAGCGCTCGTCGCGGGCCTCAAATCCCGCGGTCACCGCAGCGCGCAGACGATCGCCAGCCCAAGCGACCTCGCAGCGGCACTGGCAGAAGAAATTGCAACGGGTGACATCATCGTATGCCTCGGCGCCGGGGATATCACCAAGTGGGCCGCTACCCTTGCACCCGCGATTGAATCAAAGCGAAGCGCATGAACACTATGATGCAGCCCGATGACTGGAACTACCACGATGATGGCATGGCCCCGACCTGCGCGGTTGAGGGCGATACAAGCGCGCCGGTGCCGGTGGAGAGTATTCGCGGCAGCCTGACGCAAGGGGCCTCGCTCGCAAAACATGTGTGGTTTAAGGCGGGCGGACCGGCGGACTGGCTGTTCGAACCTGCTGATCTTGAAGACCTCAAGTCTTTTTGCGAACATTTGGATGGCCAAATCCCGGTGATGGCATTGGGCGTGGGATCCAACATGATCATCCGCGATGGCGGCGTTCCGGGTGTTGTTATTAAGCTGGGCCAACCTTTCGCCAATGTCGAAGTGACCGGGCCGACCACGCTTACCGCTGGATCGGCGGCCCCGGCCAACATGGTGTCGCGTCGCGCTGCCAAGGCGGGGATTGACGGGATGGCGTTCCTGACCGGTATTCCCGGATCGGTTGGCGGGGTGACCCGTATGAACGGCGGGTGCTATGGGCGCGAAACATGCGATGTGCTGACCGATTGCGATGTTATCCTGCCAAATGGCGAATTCGTCACGCTCACAAACAGCGAATTGCAATACAGCTATCGCCACTCTGCACTGCCAGAAGGGGCGGTCGTGGTTGAAGTTCGTTTTGAAGGCGTTCCCGGCGACCCAGAAACCATCAAAGCGGAAATGAACCGAATTTCCAGCCAGCGCAAAGATGCACAGCCCATCGGCAGCATGACCGGCGGATCGACGTTCAAAAACCCTCCCGGCCACAGCAGCTGGAAACTGATCGACGACGCCGGATGCCGCGGACTGATGAATGGCAAGGCGCAGGTGAGCGAGAAGCACTGCAATTTCCTGATCAACACCGGCGGCGCAACCAGCACCGATATCGAAGGTCTGGGCGAGATCGTGCGTGAGAAAGTCTATGCGCATTCGGGCATTCAGCTTGAATGGGAAATCAAGCGGGTGGGGCGGCCATAATGAGCGATAAACCCCCTCTCCATGTCGCTGTCCTGATGGGCGGCTGGGCGAATGAGCGTGAGGTTTCGCTGATGAGCGGGGCCGGGATCGCTGAGGCGCTGGAGATGAATGGCCACCGCGTGACGCAGATCGATATGGGCCGCGATATTGCTGTTCGGTTGGCTGAGTTGAAGCCTGATGTGGTTTTCAACGCTCTGCATGGTGTCCCTGGCGAAGACGGCAGCGTCCAGGGGATGCTTGATCTGATGGGCATTCCCTACACGCATTCGGGCCTCGCCACGTCTGTGATCGCGATTGATAAACAGCTCACGAAACAGGCGCTGGTCCCTCACGGTATTCCTATGCCCGGTGGCCGGATCGTGCCGTGTGCGGAGTTGTTTGAAAAAGACCCGCTGCCGCGTCCCTATGTGCTGAAACCGGTCAATGAAGGATCGTCAGTCGGCGTCGCGATCGTCACTGAGGATAGCAATGTCGGCAATCCGATTGCTCGCGATGCGGTGGGGCCATGGCAGGACTTTGACCACTTGCTGGCAGAGCCTTTTATCAAAGGGCGCGAGCTCACCACTGCCGTCATTGATGGTGCAGGCGGTCCGCGCGCTTTGGGTGTGACCGAGCTGATTATCGAAAGTGGCTTTTACGATTACGAACACAAATACACCGAAGGGCGCACGCAGCATGTGTGCCCTGCGGAAATCCCGCCAGAAATTGCCACGCTGTGCGAACAATATGCGATCAAGGCGCACGAAGTGCTGGGCTGTCACGGCACAAGCCGCACCGACTTTCGCTGGGATGATGAGCTTGGCGAGGACGGATTGTTTGTCCTCGAAACCAACACGCAACCGGGCATGACCCCGCTAAGTCTGGTGCCTGAACAGGCGCGGCACGCGGGTATTGGATATGCGGAATTGGTGGAACTGATCGTGATGGAAGCGATCCGGGTTCACGGCATAAAGGGGACCGATCATGGCACAGATTAAGCGTAGCAGCGGCACAGGGGTACGCCGCGCCGCCAAATCGCAAAGCCGCGCAGCAGGCGCACGCCGGGCCAAGGCCAAGACCAACAGCATAGTCGACCGGATGATGGGATTGCTGCCCTTTACCGAGGAACAATGGAGCACAATCTGGCTCACGTTGATTATCGGAGGCGCGGTTGGTCTCGCATTCGTCATCGCCAATCTCGCTGGTGTGCCCGCGATGGCGCAGGCGCAGGTTTCTGCGATGGCGTCTGATGCCGGGTTTGAAGTTAAGCATGTCCGCGTCAGCGGCACCAACCGGATGGACGAACGGCAGGTCTATGCTCGCGCTTTGGCGCAGCAAGATCGCCCTATGCCTCAGGTGGAGATCGAGAAGCTGCGCGCAGATTTGCTCGATCTGCCGTGGGTGAAGGATGCACGGGTTTCAATCCAGCTGCCATCCACGCTCGCCATCGACATCGTCGAACGGTCGCCGCATGCGGTGCTCGAAAAACCTGACAGGCTGATGCTGATTGATGCCGAAGGGGTGGAACTTGAACCCGTGGCGGATGATGCTGCTGGCGATATGCTACGGATTTCTGGCCCCGGTGCGGCGAAACAAGTGGCTCCATTGGAACGGTTGCTCGCATCCGCACCCGCGCTTGGTCCGCAAGTTGACGGCGCAGAGTGGGTCGGCAACCGCCGCTGGAACCTTTCTTTCAAAAGCGAACAGGTGTTGGCTTTGCCTGAAGGCGCGGATGAATCTGCCAGCGCGCTGGTGAAATTCGCGCGGATGGATGGCCAAAACCGATTGCTGGGCGGGCAAGTTGCGACTTTCGACATGCGATCACCGCCGCGCATTTACATGCGCGTACCGGGCCGAGCGGATGCGGTCGAACTCGCTGCTACGGGGACCCCATGATGGCCAACAGCAAGACAGCATCAAAGCCCGCCGCTTCCAAAGCGCGCCTCGCAAAGATTTTTGGTGCGGTGAATGTCGGTTCATTCCGCATCTCTGCGATGATCATGGGCGAAACCGAAACTGGCGATCTGGTTGTGCTGGGATCGGGTCACCGTGCGAGCCAAGGGATCAAGCGCGGTTACGTCACTGATATGAAGGCCGCGACCTATGCCATTCGCGATGCGGTAGAGCGCGCCGAGAAAAACGCCGGCACCAGTGTGCAAAGCGTCTGGATCGCCTGTGCGGGGGCGGGGCTGAAGAGCAATGTCTCCAATGTCGAGATTGAAATCGGCGGTCGCCGGATCGAAGAAGAAGATGTCGAGCAATTGCTGATCGAAGCGCGCGATATGATCCAGCCCGATGGCCGCACCGTGCTGCATGCGCAGCCAGCGCATTATACGCTGGATGGTGCGCACGGCGTTGCCAATCCGCGCGGATTGCACGCCGAAAGGCTGGGTGTGGACGTCCATGTGATGCTGGCCGATGGCGCGCCGGTGCGCAATTTGATGGAAGCTGTTCAGAACGCCCACTTGGAGGTTGAGGCGGTTGTCGCGGCCCCGCTTGCGTCAGGTTACGCATGTCTTTCGCAGGAGGAACGCGAACTGGGCGTCGCGCTGGTTGAGATCGGCAGCGATGTCACCAATGTATCTGTCTTTGCCGCTGGAATGTTGCTGGGATTGCGCGCAATCCCGATGGGATCTGGCGATATCACCGATGCGGTAGCCAGCGCATTTGGCATCCGCCGTTTTCAGGCTGAGCGTTTAAAATGTGTCTCCGGCTCCGCTGTTGCATCCCCAAGCGATCACCGCGAAATGATCCCTGTTCACGGACCCAATGAAGGGGTAGGCGGAGAGCCAGCTGGACCTCAGGCGCGCGGTGCGGATGACAAAAATCGGATTGCGCGTGCGGAACTGATATCTGTCATTACGCAAAGCCAATCGCAGATTATCGGTGAGATCGGCAAAGCTCTGAAGGAAATGGGTTTTAGCGGACCAAGCGCAGGTCAGGTCGTTCTAACCGGCGGCGGCGCAGAATTGGCGGGGCTTGCGGAATTCACGCAAAGCGCGCTGGCCATGCCCGTGCGGATTGGGCGAGCGCCAACACTGACGGGCTTGCCCGAAGCGCATGCGACACCTGGGTTTGCAGGGCTGGCGGGCCTATGTCTTTATGCCGCCGAAGACCCCATTGATATCCGTGCAATCGGTGCGCGCTACACCAGCAGCTCAAATTTTGGCGGCTCTTTTGGCGCTACTTTTGCGGTTTCGCGTTGGTTCAGGGCGGTGCGTGAATACTTCTGAATTGTCATCCTGTTACAACTGCAGGGATTCAATCGCGGCGGCGGATGGTGTAAGAGGGTTAATAGTAGCCTGTGGATAAGGATTTCTGCGGGATAACAGGCGCATTACTAATGTGTCACAGATATTAAGACGTAGGATAGTCGCGTACAAGTCGGGTGCCAAATGCCTGGAACACGCGTCTGGAGGAATAAAGCGATGAGCATCAATATTGGACCAGCTGGCACTGACGACATGCGCCCCAAGATCACCGTAATCGGGGTTGGCGGCGCTGGCGGCAACGCGATTGGCAACATGATCGCCTCAGAAATTGAGGGCGTCGAATTCATTGTCGTCAACACCGATGCGCAGGCATTGAGCACGAGCTCTGCTGAAACGCGCATCCAGCTTGGCCCGGACATCACCGGCGGCCTTGGTGCGGGCGCTCGTCCAGAAGTGGGCAAGGCCGCGGCGGAAGAGACCGTTGCTGAAATCGAAGCCGCGCTCGAAGGCGTGAATATGGTCTTTATCGCCGCCGGTATGGGCGGTGGCACCGGCACCGGTGCTGCGCCAGTGATCGCGGAGGCGGCGCGGCGCAAAGGCGTGCTGACCGTTGGCGTTGTGACCAAGCCGTTCCTGTTCGAAGGCACCCGCCGCATGCGCGCTGCCGAGGCTGGCATCGCAGAATTGCAGGAACAGGTCGACACGCTGATCGTGATCCCGAACCAGAACCTGTTTCTGGTCGCCAAGCCCGAAACGACTTTCAAAGAAGCTTTCGAGCTTGCTGACGAAGTCCTGCAACAGGGCGTTCGTTCAATCACCGATCTGATGGTGATGCCGGGTCTGATCAATCTCGATTTTGCCGATGTGCGCTCCGTTATGAGCGAAATGGGCAAAGCGATGATGGGCACGGGCGAAGGCGAAGGTGAAAACCGCGCTCTTGATGCGGCGGAACAGGCGATTGCCAACCCACTGCTCGACGGTGTCAGCATGCAGGGCGCTAAAGGCGTCATCATCTCAATCATCGGCGGCGAAGACATGAAGCTGATGGAAGTGGACGAGGCAGCGAACCATATTCGCGATCTGGTTGACGAAGATGCGAACATTATTTGGGGTAGCGCGTTTAACCCTGATCTTTCAGGAAAAATCCGCGTATCCGTGGTCGCCACTGGCATCGAACAGCCCGCAGGCGGCGAAGCGCCTCGTCAGGCGCCATCTTCGCTATCCAGTTCGCGCGCGCCAAAACGGCCTGTGCTCGAATTGTCTGGCGAGAATGAGAGCAGCGACGATCCGGCATCGCAAGGCGGGTTTGAATCTGAAGCTGACCCAGAACCTGCTATCGAGCTTACCCCGCCAAATCCTCCAATGTTTGCCGATCCCGTTTCTGACGCCATCGCGGCAGAGGATGAGCTGGACGAAGAAAGCTACGATCACGAGACGGGTGACGACACGGCTGGTTTGAGATCAAGCAACGATCTAAGCGCTCGCAGCGAACCCTTCGATCTGAGCGGTATGCAAGCGGGTGACGATATGGGCGATGATGGCGATGATGTGGATGGCATCGTCGATCCACTTGCCGGGCTTCGCGGTGTAGAGGACGACGACACTCTCACTGAACCTGCTGAAGACAGCCATTTTGGTGACATGTCGGAAGGCGGTTTTTCAGGCGGCTCGGACGAAGCAAAGGCG
This sequence comes from uncultured Alphaproteobacteria bacterium, assembly GCA_963789155.1. Lineage (GTDB taxonomy): Bacteria > Pseudomonadota > Alphaproteobacteria > Sphingomonadales > Sphingomonadaceae > Erythrobacter. The sequence continues at coordinate 162,275 of CAWBJN010000023.1, forward strand.
GCTGATGCTGGTGCTGACACGCTCGATCTCGGCGGTGGTTTTTCCGATTATGAGGAACTCAGCGATAGCGATAAGGGCGAAGAAGCTCAGGACGATTTGCTCGCCGATGCTGACCGTCTCGCGTCAGAAAATAACCCTGTAGAAGCACGCCTTGGCGGTGGAAGACGCGCGGGCATTCTTGGCTCTGGTGGTAATTCGGGGGATGCTGCTGCTGAAAACGCACCTGCCAAATCGGGTGGCGGGGCGGCCTCTGGGGGCAGCACGCTGTTCGAACGGATGGCCAATCTGTCGCGCTCTTCCAGCTCCGATGATGACGACGATGAAGACGGCGATGATGCGCCAGCTCTCAGCATACCGCGTTTCCTCGGACGTCAAAACAACCAGTAACTCGCGCTGGCTTGAGCGCTGGCTTGAACGCTTTACCGGTTACGCCGCGCTGTTCGCCCCGCGTTCAGTGTGTCGTGGGTAGCCTTGCGGTGAATTTAAGGTAGCGGACCTGCTTGTGAGAACACTTTCAATATTGGCCGGTTTTATCCTGTTTTCCGCTCCGCAGTTTGCGGTGGCACAGGATTCGACCTCGCGCGCCGTTGTGCAACCGCTGCCTTCGTCCGAAGTTCAGCGGCTCAACCGTGCTTTGCTCGAACTGGCACGGCGTCCTGATCGTGTAAGCACGCTGCTCGAAGCTGGTGACGCCGCGCTCGCGGTGAATGATTACGATGCGGCAATCGGCTTTTACGGTCGCGCAGCAGAGAGTGAACCAGAAAATCCGCGCGTGAAATTGGGTTTGGCGCGCGTTTATCTGCGTTCTGGCCGCCCGGTGGAGGCGATACCGCTGTTCAATGCCGCGCGCAGCAGCGGAGCGCCAGCGCGCGATGTGTTGAGCGATCAGGCGCTGGCATTTGATATGGTCGGCGATCAAACCGATGCCCAATTGGCCTATTTGCGAGCTATTGAACTCAATCCCAGCGATGATGAAGCCCGCCGCCGTTTGGCGATAAGCTATGCGATTGCAGGCAATGAGGGCAGTTTCCAAACTACGCTCGCCCCGCTTGTCGAAGCGCGCGATGTCGCGGCGATTCGCGCGCGGGCCTTCGGCTTGGCGATATTGGGTAAGCAGGAGCGCGCAGAGGGCATCGTGAACGCGTCAATGCCGCCCGATCTCGCATCACGGATCAACCCTTATCTCGCATATATGCCTCGGCTAACGCGATCACAGCAGGCCGCTGCCGCCAATCTGGGAATTTTCCCGCGCGCCGCCGATATTGGCCGCGAGGACCCGCGCATTGCCCGGTTTGCAAGCGAAGGTGCTGCCGGATCGTTGCTCGAACCAGCAGGCGCACCCTTGGGATCGCCCAGGCCCGACCAGACCCAGACCGTCGCCGTGTCTCCAGAAGTGGCGCAACCCGTGCCAGAACCGGTGGTGCAGCCTGCGCCAGTGGTTGCGGCAACAGCACAGCCTGACCCAAGTGCTTCAGCAACTCCTCGCCCCGGTTTCGATCTTGCGCGCAGCGGAACGGCGGTCAGCAACAATGCTGCGCTACCTCAGATCGCAACTTCGCAAATTTCGGAGCCGCAAACTGTTCAGCAGACGCGGCCTGCTCTCGTTCCTCAACCCACCCGCGAATCGGCAAGCGTCGCTGATGCTTTCGCGGATCTCGGCATGGGCGAATTACCGGTTGCGGCGTCCACAGGCCAAGCGGTCAATATCGCAGCGCTTGATATTCCGCGCGAAGTTGCTCCTGAGCCAGAGCCCGCAGCGCCGGAGCATCCGCAGCGTATATGGGTTCAGCTTGCGACCGGACGCGATGTTGCTGCTCTGCGGTTTGATTGGCGGCGGCTTGCGCGGAGCGCGCCTGAATTGCTTGGTGATTTCAAACCGCATGTCACGCCGTGGGGGCAAGCGAACCGTTTACTCGCGGGTCCCTTGGACAGCCGCGCCGATGCGCGCGACTTGGTAAACGCTCTGGCAGAGAAGGGTGTGGACACTTTCTCCTACACCAGTCCAGAAGGTACTGAAATACAAGAGCTTAGATAGTAATTTCAGTCCATCCCCGACTTTCTTTGCACAAGCTTTGAACAAGCGAAATGCGTTCTCCCCAGCACCGCGGTGGTGCCGCATTGCCAAAAGATACGGTAAACGGGCATTTGCTTGGTCGATGCAAAACACACACCCCCTCTCAGTCGTTCATCCGTTTCCATTGGCGCAGGTTCAGTCATGCTAACCCACCAAACAGAGTTCAACGCGGATCAGGACGCTGCGCCGGTCGAAATGCTTGCCGCCTTGTTCGAGGCGCGCGGCTGGGATTGCGAAGTCGTCGCCGAAGACGAAATGGTGGGAGAAGTTCAAGGCAGCTGGGCGAAATATCAGCTGCGCGCAATTTGGCGCAGCACCGATAATGTCCTGCAATTTCTCTGCCTGCCCGATATCCGCGTCACCGATGATAAACGCCAGAATGCCTGTGAGTTGCTCAGCCTGGTTAATGAGCAGATGTGGCTCGGCCATTTCGATATCTGGTCGAACGGCGATGTGCTTTTGTATCGCCATGGGGTTTTGCTGGGGGACGAGGGGACACTTTCGATCCAGCAGGCGCAGGCTTTGGTCGAATGCGCAATTGATGAGTGCGACCGGTTTTACCCCGCGTTCCAGTTTGTGCTGTGGGGCGATAAGAGCCCGCGCGATGCTTTGGACGCGGCAATGGTTGACGCAGCCGGCGAAGCGTAGCCATCTGCCTTATCGAAAGGTGGTTTCCTTATGGCTGCAATCAAACAACTGCTGATTATCGGATACGGCAATATGTCCGGAGCAATGCTCGCAGGATGGTTGGCGGCAGGATTGGCGCCGTCGCGTTTCGCTGTGCTCAATCGCTCTACAAAGACCGTGCCTGAAGGTGTGATGCAATATCGCAGCGTCGAAGAGGCCAGGAAGGCTGGCGCGCATGATGCGATCATGCTTGGCTTCAAACCGCATCAGCTGGGCGACGTTGCTGCGGATTTTCAGGCACTGGCGGATGCCAAGCCGGTATATTCGCTGCTGGCCGGAATGACGCTGGCGCAATTGCACACGGCATTTCCGAATGCGGCAGCGCATGTGCGGGTGATGCCCAACCTCGCATCGCGCATCAACAAATCGCCGATCATCTTGGCCGAAACTGGTCTGACTGAAGAGCAGCGCGTCGCGACCACCAGTTTTTTCGACATGCTCGGAAATGCCGTGTGGCTGGCGGATGAGAGCAAGTTTGATCTTGCGACTGCGCTGGCCGGGTCGGGGCCGGGCTTCGTCTACCGCTTTATTGACGCTCTGGCGGAAGCGGGCGCGGCGCTTGGGTTGGAGCCTGATCAAGCGAGCAGCTTGGCAGTCGCTATGGTTGATGGAGCGTCTTCGCTGGCTGCTGTATCCGACATTTCCCCTGCCGCATTGGCGGACCGCGTAGCCAGTCCAGGCGGGATGACGCGCGAGGGAATGAATGTGCTCGATGCCGATAAGGCACTGGTGGATTTGCTCACCCGGACGCTGTCGGCAACACGCAATCGCGGCTCTGAGCTGTCATCTGGGAACAATTGAACGATTTGTTAATTATAATTGCAGTGAAAATGAATGAAATTCGGCATAATCGTATCGGTTTCGCTTGAAAAAGTGCGATAAAACTCCGATATTGACGAACATAAGGCGCGAATTGTCGCGTCAGGATTGCAAGACAAGGGATCCATAATGGCTGATTGGAAAGACACGCAGCGCACCGGCCAAGGTTTTGGCTCTGTGCCGCGCGCAGGTGGCGAAGTCGAAGGGCGCGCCGCTTATGATGAGGGCCTGCGTTCGTACATGCTCTCAATCTACAATTATATGAGTTCAGGCGTTTTGCTGACCGGCATCGTCGCAATCCTATTCGCATGGGGCGGCGCTGAATCTCCTGCGGCATGGCTTGCCATGAATGGCGGCCTGCTATTCTGGGCTGTGAAGCTTGCTCCGCTGGCCTTCATCCTTGTGATGAGCTTTGGCTTGCACAAGATGAGCACGGCAACGCTGCAGATTGTGTTCTGGTCCTTTGCGACTGTCATGGGCATCTCGATGTCGACGATCTTCCTTGTTTACACAGGTGAATCGATCGCAGTGACGTTCTTCGCGACGGCTGGTGCTTTTGCCGGACTTTCACTGTGGGCGTACACCACGAAGAAAGACATATCTGGCTGGGGCAGCTTCCTGATCATGGGCGTTATCGGTCTGATCATTGCTATGGTGATCAATATCTTCCTTGCCTCTGAAACGATGGCATTCGTCATCAGCGGTCTTGGTGTGCTGATCTTTGCGGGCCTTACCGCCTACGATACGCAGCGTCTGAAGAACGATTATCAGCATCTTCGCGGTACGGAATTCATGGGCAAGGCCGTGATTATGGGCGCAGTCAGCCTCTATCTCGACTTCGTGAACATGTTCATGTTCCTGCTGAACTTCCTGGGTAGCCGCGAGTAAGTCGCTGCCGCTGACATAGCGGGATGAGGCTCAAACAAGGGTAAGCAGCCCTTTGCCTCTACCAAACTGTTGAAACATTAATGCCCGGGGCCTTCATGAAGGCTTCGGGCATTTGCTTTGTTATCCGCTGATTCTAAGGGTTTGGCCTAACTTTAGTCTGCGGCAGGTGTTAGTGGCTAATCGACCGACGCTTCAGATGAGGGCAAGGATTGGGACCGCACAAGATGTGTTCGTTTCACGGCTTGGGCTCTGCAGTTAGTGCGCTCTGGTACGGGCGAGGGAAATGATTTGAGAAACACGTTTCATATGAGAGATGCAGCTAAAATGGCGACCAAGGCACCGATTAAAATAATTGGCATTGCAGTAACGATGACGCTGCTGGGTGCGTGTGCAACACCAACGCCGCCGCCACCACCACCGCCACCGCCACCGCCGCCTCCCGTGCAAAGCACGCCGTATCGTCCGCTTCCGCCAAGCGGTGCAGCCTATGCCATGATCATTCCGGGCAAGGATTTGTTTGGTAAGCGTCAGACGATCAACCGCGGCCTGTCCGATGACGAACAGGTTTGGCATTTCCGGTCCGCTTGGAACGTTGCAGCGCTGAACTGTATTGCGCCGCAATATGAACCGATCCTCACCGCTTACAGCGCCTATATCAGCGACCATGCCCGTGCGCTTGGTGCAGCAAATGATCGGATCGACGCTGAATACCGCAGAGAGCAAGGAGCTCGCCGTGCAGGCATTCTTGCGCGTGAAGAACAAATGACTTCGGTCTATAATTTCTTTGCGCTTCCTCCTGCGCGTGCACGGTTCTGCCGCGCGGCGCTCGACATCTCCAATCGGGCGATGCTTGGACCGATGGACCCGATCGAATTTGCAAAAGACAACTTCGGTATCCTAGAAGTGCCGTTTGAAATTTTCTTTGAAGAATACGAGCAGTATCAACGCGACTCTGCTGCTTGGGATGAGCAATACGGTGCGCTGTTTGGCCCCTCACAACCGGGCTGGGTCGCTGTGCAAGAGGCGCGCGCCAATGGCATTCCTGTGCCCACCGTTACCAGTGATCCGGCTTCAACCTTGGCGTCACCCACGGCTGCGGCGGGGTCTGTGGCTGATCCTGAAACTGGTGCTGCGGTGCCGGTTATTCCGGTGGATGAAGGGTTTCTTGCGCAGCCAGTGGTTGAGCCGACATCAATTGATGAGAGCGGCCAGCAAGTCGGTTCGCCGCAATAGGCCACTTGCCGCGCACAGTTCGTGCGTCTAATTGACAACCACACTTCGGTAACGGGAATGCGGTGCGCCTCGCCTTTGAGCAATTGGCAAATCCGCAGCTGTCCCTGCAACTGTAAGCGGTGAGTGTCTGTTTCATGTGCCCCATTTGCGGGGCGCGGCCACTGAAAGAGCGATCTTTCGGGAAGGTGAGGCAGATGCGCTGACCCGTGAGCCAGGAGACCGACCGGAGCGTGTCGCTTGTAGCCTGGTTCAGGGATTGATCCGGCGCGAAAAACTTTCGTTTCGAGCGACGACTAAGATGGCCGTTTGGGGTGTTCCCATGCGGCCAATGTTGTTGCTTATTCGGAAGGAATCCCGAACGTGAAGATGAATAAATTGTTGGCCGGCTCGGCCCGGTTTGCCGTGGGCGTTGCACTTTGCATGGGTGCGCCTGTTTTGGCTCAGGACGACGCGGATGAGGGTGAGCTTGTAGAAGACGACAAGTCAGTCATTATCGACTCGCACCGTATTAGCCCAGACGTGATCTTGGTTAGCGCCGATCGGACCGAAAATGTCCGATTGAGCGAGTACAGCGGCTCAGCGACGATCATCACTCGCGAACAGATCGAGCAACGCCAGACCCGCGACATTGCGGATATCCTGCGCGATGTGCCCGGCGTTGCGGTCAGCAGTGTCGCGGGACAAACGCAGATCCGCTTGCGCGGGGCAGAGGCGAACCATGTGCTGGTGTTGGTCGATGGGATTGAAGTTTCCGACCCGTTTGGCGGAGAATTCGATATTGGCACATTGCAAGCCGAGATCGGCAGCAGCGTCGAAGTGCTGCGCGGCCCGCAATCTGCCCTTTATGGCTCTGACGCAATCGGCGGTGTCGTCGCCTATCGCAGCGGGAGCTTTGAAGGCTTTGGCGCGCGCCTAGAAGGCGGGTCAAACAACACGGTTAACGGTTCGGCGCGTTATGGCTTTGCCGGGGACGGGTTAAGCGCTTCGCTCTCAGCGACCGTCGTCAGCACCGACGGCGAACCCAATGCCAGAGGCGGCGCACGCGACATTGGCCGCGATAGCTATACTCTATCGGGCAGGGCCTCGTTTGAGGTCACCGACACGTTGAGCTTGCGCGCGACGGGACGCTTCATCCGCACCACTGGTGAGTTCAACGACACTGATTTCAACACCGCCAATTCAACCTTTGGCTTTGTGATCGACAGTCCTGATACAAGTTTCGAGAATGAGGCCATCTACGCACTGGTGGGTGCCAATTTCGCGGTGCTGGACGGCTGGACGCACGATCTCTCCGTTCAATTCGCAGATATCAAACGCGACACGCTTGGCCCGTTTGGCCCCAGCAATTCAAGCGAAGGCGACCGGCTGAAGGCGTCCTATGTTTCTGGCTACAGCTTTGACAGCAACCACTCACTGACCTTCGCCGCCGATTGGGAGCGTGAGCGCTTTCGCAACACGACACCGGGCGGGTTCGCCTTTACAGGTCGCCGGCAGATTGAAAACACCGGCTTCGTCGGGGAATATCGCTATGATGGTGACCGGTTCGATTTCTCGGCTGCTCTGCGCCATGACATCAATGACCGGTTCGCCGATGAGACCACGTACCGCGTTAGCGCAGGTTATGCGGTTACGGACAGCACGCGCGTGCGAGCAAGCGCGGGTTCCGGCATCAAAAACCCCGGTTTCTTTGAGCTGTTCGGATTTTTCGACGGCACTTTCATTGGCAATGAAAATCTCTCACCAGAAAAATCGCAAAGCTGGGAATTGGGGATCGATCAGGATTTCGCTGACGGCGCAGTCACTGTCTCTGCGACGTATTTCGATGCGGAGTTGGACGATGAGATCATAACCACTTTCCCTGCACCAAACTTTATCGCAACTCCGCAGAATGCGCTGACCGTGAGCAAGCAGGAGGGGGTAGAGGTTGCCCTGGCAGCTCAATTCAGCCCGCAGTGGAGCGTAAACACGGCCTACACCTATCTCGATGCAGAAGAGGATGGCGTTCGCGAGGTTCGCCGCCCGAAAAGCATCGCCAGCGCCGCGCTGACTTGGACTGCACCGCAAGATGCCGCTTCGGCTACGCTAGTGGTCAGGCACAATGGCGCGGCCCGCGACCTCGCCTTTACCGATCCCAGCTTTGTGCCGGTCCGCGTGACGCTGGATGATTACACGCTCGTCAATCTCAACGCGCGTGTGCGCTTGGCCGAGGGGCTTGGCCTGTTTGCGCGGGCGGAGAACCTGCTCGATGATCGGTATGAGCAGGTCTTCAGCTTCGTTTCCCCCGGCCGCAGTGTGATCGTCGGATTTGACGCCCGTTTTTAGCGCCATTTTTTGAAGAAACGCTCTTAAAACTCGCAATTGGATGGGGAAATGCATAGGGGAAACCCATGCATTTCCTCGATCAAGCAAAAATCTATCTCAAAGCGGGCGGAGGCGGACCGGGTGCGGTCAGTTTTCGGCGTGAAAAATATGTCGAATATGGCGGTCCTGACGGCGGCAATGGCGGCAAAGGCGGCGATATAATTATCGAATCCGTACAGGGTCTCAACACGCTCATCGATTTTAGATATTCGCAGCATTTTAAAGCCAAACGCGGCAGTCACGGGCAGGGCAAGGATAAGACAGGTGCAGGCGCGCCTGATCTTATTATCCACGTGCCTGTGGGCACGCAGATCCTCTCGGATGATAAAGAAGAAGTGCTCGCGGACTTCACCGAACTGGGCCAGCGGATTGTTTTCCTGGAAGGCGGCATGGGCGGACGCGGCAACGCTTCTTACAAAACGTCGACAAACCGCGCTCCGCGCCAGCATCAACCCGGAGTCCCCGGGGAAGAGATGTGGGTTTGGATGCGGCTGAAACTGCTGGCGGATGTCGGGCTGGTTGGCCTGCCTAACGCTGGCAAATCGACCTTTATCAACGCGGTATCCAACGCTCAGGCGAAGGTTGGCGATTATGCCTTTACCACTCTCGTGCCAAAGCTGGGCGTGGTGAGTCACAGGGGGCGCGAATTTGTGCTGGCGGATATTCCGGGTCTGATCGAAGGCGCGGCTGATGGCGCGGGGATCGGAGACCGGTTCCTAGGTCACATCGAACGGTGCCGGGTGCTGATCCATCTGATCGACATCGCGGGCGACAACCCGGTCGAGGCCATGCGCGTCGTGAAGGAAGAGCTGGTCGCATACGGCGGAGGTCTTGAGGACAAGCCGCAGCTGGTGGCGCTCAATAAACTCGATCTGGCAGATGAAGAATTGGGCAAAGCTTTCGCCGATGAATTGCTCGCTGCGGGCGCGGAAAAGGTTTTCAACGTGTCCGGCGCCACCGGCGCAGGCATCGATGCGCTGATGGATTCCGTCCTCAGCTATCTCCCCGACCGAACATCAACAGAAACCAACGCCGCCGAGGTTGAAGACCACGACGAAGACACGGCGGAATGGTCGCCTATCTGAGCATATGGCCTTAAGCTCGCTTCAGGATATCGTCTCTTCCCGGCGTCTGGTCGTCAAGATCGGCAGCGCTCTGCTGGTCAAGAACGGTAAACCAGCGCTTTCGCGGCTGACTTCATTAGCGCAGCAAATCGCGGGCCTGCGGGCTCAGGGAACGCAGGTCATCATCGTATCTTCCGGCGCGATTGCGCTGGGAGCGGCGCGGCTTGGCTTGCCCAAAGGTGGGCGCGCAACACTGGCCGATGCGCAGGCGGCGGCGTCTGTTGGACAGGTCGCGCTGGCGCAATTGTGGGGCAACGCGCTGGGACTGCACGGATTCATTTCCGCGCAGATGCTCGTGACGCTGGACGATCTGGAAGAGCGCAAACGCTATCTCAACGCGTCCGCTACGCTCGAACGGCTGCTGGAGGCGGGCGTCATTCCGGTGGTGAATGAGAATGACAGCGTAGCGACCGAAGAAATCCGCTTTGGCGACAATGACCGCCTGGCCGCGCGCGTGGCTCAGGCGGCGAATGCGGATGCAGTCTTGCTACTGTCTGATATTGACGGATTGTATGATCGCGATCCGTCTGAACCGGATGCAAAGCTTATCGATCGCGTCGAGGGGGTTACTCCAGAAGTGATCGCGATGGCGGGTTCGGGTTCTTCTTCGGGTATGGGTTCGGGCGGGATGCTTTCGAAGCTTCAAGCGGCGCGTATCGCTGAACGAGCAGGGATCACACTCGCGATCATAAACGGCACGCGTGAGATGGCGATATCAAGTGCGGTCGCCGCAAACCGAGGCACTGTTTTTATCCCCGTGCGCAGCGACAACGCGCGCAAAGCGTGGCTCGGCGGCAGGATCGCGCCCGAAGGGGTGCTGACTGTGGACGCTGGCTGCGTCACCGCGCTGGCGGAAAACGCAAGCCTGCTCGCGGCAGGGCTCGCCGATGTTGAAGGCGAGTTTACGCGCGGGGCTTTGGTCAGCCTGCACGGCCCGAAAGGCGAACGGTTGGGGCAGGGGCTTGTCGAATACAGTTCTGAAGAATGCCGCGCGATTGCGGGTCTGAAACAGGCGGAGCAAGAGGCGAAGCTTGGCTATGCCCCGCGCGCAGCCGTGGTGCACCGCGATCATATGGTGCGCTCATGAAACTCTCGATCACCGGAGCAACCGGCTTTGTTGGGAGCGCAGTTCTGGATTATGCGCTGGAGCAAGGCCACGAATGCCGCGCATTAACGCGCAAGCCCCAAGCGGACCGCAATGGCGTGGAATGGGTGAAGGGCACCCTGTCTGATCAGGCCGCTCTGGCGGAATTGGTAACAGGCACAGACGCGGTGATCCACATTGCAGGCCTGACCAACACGCCGGACCCGGCAGAGTTTGAAACCGCTAATGTTACCGGCACAGCCGCTATGATCACGGCGGCGAAGATGGCAAAGGTGAAGCGCTTCGTCTTTGTTTCCTCTCTATCAGCGCGCGAACCCAAACTGTCGGCCTATGGCGCGTCGAAGGCTCGTGCGGAAACTCTGATGGAGGCTAGCGGGCTGGACTGGACCATCGTTCGTCCTCCTGCAGTTTATGGTCCGCGCGATAGTGATATGTTTGAACTGTTCCGATCGGCCAAATGGGGCGTGATCCCATTGCCACCGGGCGGCGCGACTTCAATGATCCATGTGCATGATTTGGCGCAGTTGCTGGTCGCGCTGACCGGTCATAATTCGCTCAAGACCATCTATGAGCCGGATGACGGGCGCGAAGGTGGATGGTCACATAAAGAGATGGCGCACGCGATCGGACGCGCAGTGGGCAAGGCTTCCGTGTTTGCCCCGCATCTGCCAAAATCGGTGCTCACCTTCGCGGCCAGCGCCGATAGGCTGATGCGCGGTGACAAAGCCAAGCTAACCCCCGACCGGGTCGGATATATGAGCCACCCAAATTGGGTCGCCCGGTCAGACCGCGCTGTGCCCAGTGCCGTGTGGCAACCCAAGATTGGCAGCGAGGCCGGGCTGAAACAGACCGCCGAGTGGTATGCAAGCGAGGGTTGGCTTTAACCCTAAAGAAACGGCTCTTCGCCCGGTTTGTGGATACCGCATTCGGTCTTGTCCCAGCCTTTCCAGCGGCCCGAACGCGGGTCTTCGCCTGGCGCGACTTTGTGCGTGCAAGGCTCGCAGCCGATTGAGGGGAAACCCTTCGCAACCAGCGGATGACGCGGCAGTTTGTGCTCTTCGATATAGGCGGCGATGTCTTCGGCGCTCCAATCGATCAGCGGGTTGATTTTCAGGCGGCCTTGCGCATCTGACGTGTCCACTTCGAAACGTGGCAGGTTGGCGCGGGTGGCGGACTGGAACGCTTTGCGGCCAGTGAAGCTGGCATCGATCTGCTCAAGCGCCTTTGCCAGCGGCTTCACTTTGCGGATTTCGCAGCAACCATCGGGATCGTAAGACCAGCGCAGGCCCGTCTCGTCCTTTGCGTCAACGTCAGCGACCTCAGGCGTCAGAATTTGCAAATTGGTCAGGCCCAGTAGCTTCACCAGATCATCGCGATATCGCAGCGTCTCGGCAAAATGCTTGCCCGTGTCGAGGAACAGCACTGGCACATTGGGATCAACTTGCGCGATCAGGTGCAGCAACACCGCGCTTTCTGCGCCAAAGCTGGAAACGGTGGCGACATCCCCAGCGAGATTGCCTTTGATAACACCCTCCAGCATTTCGTGCGTCGAAGACCCACGGAACATGCGGTTTAGGCGCACTGCGTCATGTTCCGAAAAGCGCGGGCCAGCGTCGAGCCGGTCGATTTTGCGGACTTCGTTCATGAGGCTGCTCCGTGGCGCTTTTCCGGGATGGTTCTGCGACCATCAACTGTGCGCTGATACACATTGTCCCATGTGGCGAAGGCGCGCTTGGCGTCTTCCTCATCAAGGGTTTTATCAGGGGCAAAGGCATCAAAACCGCAGCGGCGCATATGGCTAAGCTGGTCGATGCCCAGATCGCCAACGGCGCGCAATTCGCCCGTATATCCCGCTTCGCGTAAAATGCGGGCAGAGGAATATCCGCGCCCGTCGCCAAAGCTGGGGAAATTCACTTCGACCAGCGCAAGCCGGTCCAGAAACGGCAGCAGCGTGCGCGCATCATCGCCCGGTTCGATCCGCACGGCGGTGGCGTTGGTCTGATCGCAGCACGCATCGACGGTGACAGTGCCGTGATCGGCGGGTTCGTCATCGCGGAACCGGAATTGCACTTCATCGGGGCTGGTTCCGAGGTCGGACTTAATCATAAAGCGCCTCCTTAAACGGGGCCATCCCGATGCGGCGATACGTGTCGAGAAAACGCTCCCCATCCTCGCGCACATCAAGATAAACGTCGGTGACTTTCTCAACCGCTTCGATCACGCCGTCTTCGGTAAAACCCGGGCCGGTGATCTTGGCGAGGCTGACATCCTCCGCCTCGCTGCCGCCGAGTGAAAGCTGGTAATTCTCAACACCTTTGCGGTCCACGCCAAGGATACCGATATGGCCCGCATGGTGATGGCCGCAGGCGTTGATGCAGCCAGAGATTTTGAGCTTCAATTCGCCCAGTTTGGCGGTCTTGCCTGAAGCGTCAAAACGTTCGGAAATACGCTGTGCGAGCGGAATTGAGCGGGCATTGGCGAGGGCGCAATAGTCGAGCCCGGGGCATGCGATCATGTCCTCAATCGAGTCCATATTGGGAGAGCCCAGGCCCGCCTCGTCAAGTGCAGTCCATAGCGCATGGAGATCAGCGATCTTCACATGGGGTAGCACCACGTTTTGCGTGTGCATGATGCGCAGTTCGTCAAAGCTGTATTGCTCGGCCAGCTTAGCCATGATCCGGATCTGTTCACCCGTCGCGTCACCCGGAATGCCGCCTACGGGCTTCAAGGAGATTACCGCGCTAACGTAACTGTCATGCTTGTGGCGATGCGTGTTGCGGTCGACCCACAGGGCGAAATCGGGGTCAGAACGGTCGAGCGTCTTTGGACCGTCTTCAAACGCCGGATCTGCAAAGAACAGCTTAATCCGCTCCAACTCCTCGCGCGGCGGCTCAACGCCTTGCTTCAGCATATGCGCGAATTCTTCCTCGACCTGGCGGGTGTATTCCTCCGCGCCAAGTTCGTGGACGAGAATTTTGATCCGCGCCTTGTATTTGTTGTCGCGCCGGCCGTGGCGATTGTAGACGCGCAGGCATGCCTCAGAATAGGTGATCAGCTGATCCAGTGGTACGAAATCGCGGATCATCGGGGCAATCATCGGGGTACGCCCCATGCCGCCGCCAACATAGAACCGCGCACCGATCTCGCCGTCTTTCTCAACTATCTGGATACCAATATCGTGCAGCCGCATCGCCGCGCGGTCTTTTTTCGCTGCGATCACCGCGATTTTGAACTTGCGCGGCAGATAGGTGAATTCCGGGTGGAAGCTCGACCATTGACGCAGCAATTCGGCATAGGGACGCGGATCGACCAATTCGTCCGCCGCAGCGCCAGCAAAGTGATCAGACGAGATGTTGCGGATGCAATTCCCGCTGGTCTGGATTGCGTGCATTTCCACCTTCGCCAAATCGGCGAGGATATCGGCGGCATCTTCCAGCTTGATCCAATTGTATTGGAGATTTTGCCGCGTGGTGAAGTGGCCATAGCCGCGGTCATATTTGTCCGCGATATCGCCCAGTGCCGTCATCTGACGGCTGTTAAGCGTCCCATAGGGAATCGCAACGCGCAGCATATAAGCGTGCAATTGCAGATACAGACCGTTCATCAGCCGCAGCGGCTTGAACTGATCTTCGGTCAGCTTGCCTTCGATACGGCGGCGCGCCTGATCGCGGAATTCTTCGACGCGGGTATCGACCATTTGCTGGTCATATTGGTCGTAAGCGTACATCAGATAATCCAGTCCAGGGCTTCGGTGTCGATGGGTTTCAGCGTCAGATCAGGGCGCACTGTTGGGCCAAGCGCGCGAACGCGGTCCTTGATATGGGCTGGGCGCACGCCGTCTTCGGTGGCCTCGGCTTCGATGATATAGGGCACGTTGACCCGCCGCAGCGCCTCTTCGCGCGCCAGAATTTCTTCGCCGTATTCACCCACATCAGCGGCGGCATCGACATAGAGAGACCAGTTTGCACCGTCCCACCAAATCACCGCGCCGGTTTTCAAATCATTTCCCGTGAGAATTTTCACTGTGCAGCCTCCAGCACGGTTTGAGTGAGGACAGCGGTATCGCGCGCGGTCACTTCGCCAATTACGATCAGGGCGGGGCTTTTGATCGCCTCATGCGTCACCAGATCAGGCAAGCCAGCAAGCAACCCTCTCACCACACGCATGTCTGCGCGCGCGGCGTTTTCGATCACGGCGATAGGCATGTCCGGTGTGAGACCGTCTGCCATCAGTTTCTCGGCAATCTGCGGCGCGGTTTTGACGCCCATATAAATCACCAGAGTGCGGCCCTTTCCGGCGAGGCCGGACCAATCCTGATCGGACAACCCTTTGCATTGGCCCGCGACAAAGCTGACGATGCTGGCCGCATCGCGGTGCGTTAAGGCGATTTGCGCTGCGGCAGCGGCACCATTTGCCGCGCTAATTCCCGGTACGATTTCAACCGCAATTCCAGCAGCGCGCGCGTCTTCGGCTTCTTCGCCGCCGCGCCCGAAGATCAGCGGATCGCCGCCTTTCAAACGCACGACATCATGACCGCAAAGCGCCTCGCGAATGAGCAGTTGGTTGATGTCATCCTGCGGCAGCGTGTGCCGGGCGCGCTGTTTGGCGACGCTGATCAGGCGTGCTTCGCTGCTCGCCAGATCAAGGATTTCGCGGCTGACAAGGCCATCATGGACGATCACGCTTGCGCTCTGGATCAGCCGCGCCGCGCGCAGCGTCAAAAGATCAGGATCGCCGGGGCCCGCGCCCACGAGAAAAATTGTTCCGATATTTTCCATTCAGCCGAAATGATCGACGCAGGCACAGATCGCCAGCGAGAATGGGTTTGCGCATGCTAAGGAAAGCTATTGCAGCGGTTTAGTCCGCTTTCGTATGGTTCTTCGCAATTGCATCAATCAGCCGATCCATCTGCTCGCTGGAGCGTAAATTGAGGTCGCGCTGCGGGAATGGGATCTCGATATTGTGCTCTTGGAAAAGCTCCCAGATTCGCATGTAAACATCTGACCGGATATTTGCGATTCCCTCTTCCGGGTCCTGAATCCAGAACCGGAGGTCGAAATCAACCGAACTGTCCCCAAAACTCATGAGGTTCACCCTGGGCTTTGGGGAAGGCAGAATGCGAGCCGTATCATCAACCGCCTGATAAAGCAGTTTTTCAACCAGTTTCAGATCGCTGCCATAGGAAACGCCGACCGGGGCCTTTACCCGCACATCGCGCGAGGAATAGGACCAGTTGACCACCTGATTGATCATCAGGTTTTCGTTCGGAATAAGATGCTCGGTCTGATCGCGGGTAATGACCGAGATTGCGCGAATACCGATTTTGCGGATTTGGCCGATAGCTTCGTTGCCCGCTCCGTCGGTGACAGAGATCACGTCACCCGGCTTGATCGATTTGTCGAGCAACAGCAGAATGCCCGAAATCAGGTTACCAAAGGTTTTCTGAAGACCGAAACCGATCGCAAGACCGAAAGCACCACCGAAAATGGCAAAAGCGGTCAGATCAATCCCGAGCATGTCGATGCCGATCAGGAATGCGAGCGCCCAGATCGCGACGGTGCTGAGTTTTTCTGCGAGCAGTTTTTGTGTGCTGTCGAACCCGGTGATTTTCTGAATGACGCTGCGGCTTAGGCGCGTCGCCACCCATGCCAGCGTGATGACCAACAAAATGACGCTGATAACCAGCAGCACATCAAGAAGTGATATCTTCAGATTGCCGATCTGGATCGCTGCGTCCTGAAGCGACTGCAACACAGCGCCCGCCGTCTCGTTTTTCTCGCCGACCCCTTCGACAAATCCCTGCGTGGCTTCGATTGCCTCGACTGGCTCTTCAGGTGTTGGTTCCGGCTCGGGCGCCGGCTGAGCTGCCTCGGCAGATGCTGCTTCCCCGCTTGTGCTTTCGCCCTCTGCGGTTGGATCTGTTGTTTCGGTTACATCAGCGGGAAGCGAGGCTGCGGTTGTCATTGATTGTCCATATGTGAGAGCGCCTGTGCGAGATCGGCTATCAAGTCTTCGGGGTCTTCTAACCCGATTGATAAGCGAATGGCGGCGCGCTGACCAGTCTCGCCGGGGCCAGCATCATTGGCAGCAGGGCTGGACATGACGGACCGGTATTGGTGCGGGAAGATTGGCAGGGCAAGACTTTCAAAACCGCCCCAGCTGTAGCCAATTCCAAACAGGTCGAGCGCGTCGACAAACCGGGCTGCGGCTTCTTCGGGGCAGTTTAACACAAAGCTGAATAAGCCGCAGCCGCCAGTGAAATCGCGGCTCCAGAGCGCGTGGCCGGGATCAGAGAGCAGCATGGGGCACATCACGCGCCTGACCAGCGGCTGTTCCGCCAGCCAGCCAGCGATCGCAGTGGCGCTTTGTGCCGACTGTTTCAGCCGCAGCGGCATTGTTCTGAGGCCCCGCGCGGCAAGAGCCGCATCATCGGGTGAGACAATTTGTCCCAATTCCTGAGACGTGCGGCGCAGGGCGCGGTGCCAGCGTTCGCCCGCGCTGGCCGATCCCATCATCAAATCGGAATGGCCGCCCACATGTTTGGAAAGGCTCTGCATGACGATATCACAGCCATGCGTCAGCCCTGCGAAGCCAAGCGCGCTGGCCCAGGTGTTGTCGAGCATGCTGATCGCGCCCGCTTGGCGAGCGGCAGAGGTGAGCGCGGGAATATCACACACATCCATCGTCAGGCTGCCGGGACTTTCCAGCCATACGGCGCGCGGGTTGTGCTGCGAAAGCAAGTCGCGGAACGTGGGCATGTCGAGCGGGTCGAAGAAACTGTGCGTGATACCCATGCGCGCGAGCAAACCTGTCGCCATGCTGCGCGTGGGGTCATAGGCATTGTCGCTCATCAGCAGATGATCGCCGGGTTTGAGCACCGCGAGCATACACCCGGCAATTGCCGCGACACCGCTGGGATACAGCACCGTCCCATGCGCACCGGGCTCAATCGCGGTCAGCGCATCGGCAAGCGCCCACTGGGTCGGCGCGCCGCGCCTGCCATAGAAAAAGCCGCCATCAGCGTTCGTTTTGAGCGCGGCTTTGCGATCCGCTTCGCTGGCATAAAGATGTGTGGACGCGCGCCAAACGGGCGGGTTCACCACCGCGCCGGTCCATTCCGGGCGGCGGCCTGCCTGGGCGACTTTGGTGCCGGGTTTCAGCGGTTTGTCGTCGCCGGTGCTGCTCATGCTGGCCCTTGATGTTTTGGCGTTTCGGGATCGGCTTCCCATTCCTGCCAACTGCCATCATACAGCCGCACATCATGTTTGCCCGCCAGATGCAATGCGAATAGCAGCACGCTGGCGGTTATGCCGCTGCCGCAGGTCGTCACGACGGGAGCGTCCATATCGACGCCCGCGCCGGTAAACACCGCGCGCAGTTCTTCAGGGGATTTGAAGCTACCGTCCTCAGCAAAGACTTCGCCAAATGGCAGGTTGAGCGCGCCGGGGATCCGGCCATTTTGACCCCCGTGTACAGGATCGATACCGCTGCCAAACACGCGGTCTGCCCCGCGCGCGTCAAGAACTTGCTCGGTGCCGCTGGCGATGTTCGCGAGCATATCCGCTTTCGTGGCAATGCGGCTGGTTGGCGAAAGGGAGGCGGGGGTGGCAGGTGCGACATCGCGGTTTCCACTTTCGGTTGGGCGCCCTTCGCTACGCCATTTGGCAAAACCGCCATCAAGCAGCGCGACATTATCAATCCCATGCGCCGTCAGGATGAACCAGCCGCGCGCGGCGGTCTTCAATGCGCTGTCATCGTACAGCACGATCCGCATATTGGGGGTCACGCCCAAGCCCGCCAGTCTCTGCGCCACTTGCGAAGCAGTTGGCATGGCGGCTGGCACCTCGGAGGCTGTGTCGGTCAGGCTGGCCAAATCCAGAAACCGCGCACCGGCAATATGAGATGCTTCGAATTCTGCGGCAGGATCGCGATCCGCAGCGGGCAGATGCCGCGACGCATCGAGCACAGCAATATCATCGGCTCCCAAATGCTCTGCAAGCCATGACGTGGAAACAAGACTGTCCAATTGCCGCTCTCCCAAAATCAAGTTCGAGGGCGGGGGTAGCGCGGCCTGGTACTCTAGCCAAGCTTTGGCAGCTAAGCAGCCGCCGGTTGTTTGATCAACTGCGCGCGCAAAGACGGCAGCCCGCCGGGCGGACCATCGAGCGGGAGCGGATGCACGCGGGTCTGGCTCGATGCGCTCGGCGCGCCGATGACGAAACTGCGATAGATCGTGTCGATCCCTGTACCTTCCACCGCGATATGCAGCATTGGGATGAAGAGCGGTTTTGAACCCTGACGAATCGCTTTGACCGCATTCAGCGGCAATTGCATCGCACCCGAAACACGATGCCCCTGTTGCGGGCCAATGCGCGCGACCGTTGCAATCGGCGGACCTGACACGGAGGGAAGAGTGCTTGGTAAGCCGCTTTGTGCGCACACGAGTTCAGCGAAAACCTTGATGTCACGAACAGCAAAATCCGCGCGATTGGCAATGTCGAGCCGGAAATCGACCGAAAACATCATAAGGCTGCGTGTGCCGCCAACGATGTCCAGATTCAGATCAACGCGAGCGGGATCGCGGGCCTGCTGGCGAGATACTGCGGCAGCAAAAGGCGCAGCGGCAGTGGGCGCTGCCTTGTCTGGACTGACCGGCGTGGGCGGCGGAGGTGTGGGTGCTGGCGTAGCAGCGCTTTTATGACCAGAAACAGACGATTGTGTCGCTGCCATTGCGGCGCCGCGAGCAGCCGCCCCATTCAGGTCTGGCGTCTGATCAAACTGGGAAGGCGCCGTGTCTTTTATGATCTTATGCAAACCGGATGCGAGCGAGGGACCGGCAGCGTCGATGTCAACTTGATCCTGTTTGCGGCGTCTCCAAAAAAGCCAAATCAGCAACACGCTGATCAAAGCCATCAGAGCAAGACCAATGTAAACGCTGTTGCGGACCGATTCCAATCCGCTCGCGCCTGCGTCACGTGACGCTCCTTCTACTGCGCTACCCCGGCGGGCGGGTGTTTCAGTGGCGGCGGAATTCGTGTCGCCGCTTGGGCTGACATCGTACCAACCATCGGGACCAACGGGACCTTCATCGCCATCTGGAATGAGCTCGGTGTCGAAGCCGGGGCCATCAACCGGGCCTGAAATTGGCTCACTCGCCGCCGGTTGCTGTGATGGTGCCAAGCCGGGCGAATTGGATGATTGGGCAGGCGTGCGCGATGCAGGCGTCGTTGCGCGCGGCTGAGGCGAAGAGGCGCTGGGGGTCGGTGCAGGTGTCTGAGACCGCGGTGGTGCGCTTGTTGCAGCAGGTGCGGGCAATGGTGTTTGCGCTGCTGTGGGTGCCGGCGTGGGCGTTTCAGTTGGGGGTGCAGTCGGCTGGGTCGCAGGGATGTTCCGCGGAAGGATCCGCACGCCGGAGCGTTCATCCACTGGCCCTTGCGGTGCCGGGGTTGGCGTCGGCGTTGGTTGCGGCAGGGAAAAGCCACCCGGTGAATTCTGCGCAGACGCTGGTGCAGCGGTGATCACATGGGCAGCCAAAGCCAGCGCAAACACGCTGCCGGCCATGAAAGGCGATGCCAGCAGCGAACGGCTGGCGATAGACGGAAGGGTATGTGGGCGCGCGCGATTCATGCGTTTTTATCGGTCGAGACGTTTTGGGCGTTTAAGATGCCGCAAGGGTAAGACAGACCTATGTAATAGATCGCAATTCTGCTGCGTCCAGTTACTCGCTTGCAACAGGGCATCTTTCGCGGCAACAGCGCGGCATGGAAAGCACACCTCCAAATCCCGGCGCACCCCAATCTCCTGGCCCCCAGTTTCTTGGTAAAGACACGCCGCTACCCAGATCGCCGGAAGAGGCGCAGCTGGATTACGTTCCCAATCCTCGCGCTGGCTCGCTGTTTCTGGTGCGCTTTGCCGCGCCGGAGTTTACGTCCCTGTGCCCGGTGACAGACCAACCGGATTTTGCGCATCTGGTGATTGATTATGCGCCGGGAGACACGATCGTCGAATCAAAAAGTCTGAAGCTGTTTTTGGGCAGTTTTCGCAATCACAACGGCTTTCACGAAGATGTGACTGTGGGTATTGGGCAACGTTTAGCTAAAGAAATGCGCCCTCAATGGTTAAGAATTGGCGGATATTGGTACCCGCGCGGCGGTATTCCGATCGATGTTTTTTGGCAAACCGGCGCACCTCCTTCGGGTCTGTGGGTGCCCGATCAGGGCGTCGCGCCCTATAGAGGCCGCGGCTGAGCCATTGTGATCAGAGATGACGACAGAGATTCTGCGTTAATTTCGCACTAAAGCTATTGGTTAACGGCGCCCTACTCGCAGTGACGAGGGGGCGAGGCCAGTTTAATTTTCCAGTAAGTTTCTACCCATAGCACTCTTGGTACACAGGGTCGCACCGTGTGGCGCACTGCTCGCGTTTACACAGCCCTGCTTGCGTAAAAACCACTTTTCGCCATCCAAGAGGCTATTTATGACATATTCCACATCACCTAAATTCCGCGCCATCGGCGGCGCTTCTGTCCTTGCTCTTTCGATCGGCTTGACCGGCACGGCATTTGCACAAACGGCGCCTGCACCGTTGATGGCAGCGCCCACTCCAACGGCCCCTGTTGCACCTGCAAATGCAGAAGAATGCGCAGTGATTGACGGAACGCTAACGTGCGCACCGGGGACGGATGCGGATGGCTTTTTCGACCTGAGCGATGATCCGCTTGGGATTGATGTGCAAGACGGCTCGGTCGTCCAAGGGCCAATCGTGATCACTGGTGCAGTGACCGGCGCTGTCGATGGATCGGTGCAAACCGGCAATGATTTTGACGGCGGATTGCTCTTCGGTGCCGGTTCCGATGTGACCATCGGTGGGTTTATTCAAACCACCGGGCAATTTTCGGTCGGTGTCGAAGTGGGCGAGAACAGCCAGCTCACCAATGATGGCACGATTTACACATCGGGCGATAATTTTTCCGATGCGGTTTCGCTCCAGGCGGGCAGCACTTTCACCAACACGGGCCTGGTCCAAACCGATGGAGCAGAATCCTTCGGTATCTTCGGCGGTGGCGATGACATCAGTGTGGTCAATTCTGTGACCGGGACAATCGTCACCAGCGGCCTTGGTAGCTTCGGTATAGCCGTTCTGGATGGCGCGGATATTCAAAACGATGGCCTGATCCAGACCTTTGGCGATTTTGCCATCGGGATCGATACGCAGGAAAGCGGTACTGTAACCAATTCTGGTAATATCGTCACCTCGGGTGCAAACTCCTTCGGCGTGGGCATGCGCAATGATGCAAGCTTCACCAACACTGCCACCGGACTGGTTTCAACATCTGGTGACGAAGCACGCGGTGTATCGCTGCTGCTGCGCGGCACCGTGTTGAATGACGGGGTGATTGAAACAAGCGGTGAGGGTGCAGGCGGGGTCTATGCTCTTGCGAATGCGAATGTCACCAACAATGGCAGCATCACGACGACTGGCGACAATTTTTCCGACGCGGTCACGGTGCGTGATAACGGTGTTGTCACAAACAACGGGACGATCCAGGTCGATGGTGCAGATTCTGTCGGCGTGTTTGGCTTTGGTAACAATGTCTCGGTTACAAACGCTGCAACCGGTGAAATCACCGCCAATGGCTTTGCTTCCTATGGCGTCTTGGCGCTGGATGGTGCCACGGTTCAGAACGATGGATCGGTTGAGACCACTGGCGATCTGGGCATCGGCATCGATCTTCAAAATGACGGAACCATCGTCAACAATGGCAGCGTCATCACGAGCGGCGAACTGGCCTTTGGTATCGGCGCGCGCGACAATACCAGCTTCACCAATGGTGCGGACGGTGTCGTTTCCACGACAGGAGCTGATGCGCGCGCTGTGACGGTTTTAAATGGTGCGACGATCATCAACAATGGCACGGTTGAAACCACAGGCTCCCGTGCGAATGCTATTCGCGCGTTGGTTGATTCTGATCTGACCAACAATGGTTCGATCACCACCACTGGTGACGACGGCGCTGATGCTGTCGAAATCCGCACGAATTCGGTTGTGACAAACACCGGGATTATTCAAACCGATGGTGAGAATTCGATTGGCGTTTTTGGTCGGGGTGAAGAGATTACGCTGACCAATGAAGGCTCGATAGCTGCGTTTGGTAGTGGTTCCCGGGCGGTGTTTATCACTGGCGCAGCAGAAGTGAACAATTCAGGCAGTATCGAAGCGGACTTTGGTGCCGCCCTCGAGTTGAACGGCCTCAGCACGGTCACCAACAGCGCTGCGGGCCGCATCATCTCGAACGGCGGTAATGCTGTCCGCTTTGGCGCTGATGGATCGTCGCTTATCAACTCTGGCACGATTGCCAGCACTGCCGGCGGCGCGGGGGTCGCGTTTGCAAATGGAACTATCACCAATGCGGCCGGTGCCTCGATCAGCGGCGATCTGGCGGGTATCTCCAGTTCGGGAACCGGCACGGCCAGCGTCGTGAACTCTGGTTCGATCACCGGGTTGATGGGTGATGCGGTGCTGCTCGGCGATGGCAACGGTTCGTTCCAGCAAAACATGGGTGCGTCTGTAACCGGCAACGTCAATCTTGAAGGGGGCGATGATACATTCATCCTCGCTTGGAACGCGTCTTCTGTTGATGGCATCATCGATGGCGGCGCGGGCACGGACACCGCGATCCTTGGCGGGACGCTGGATGCGGATAATTTGGTTGGGTTTGAAAGCACCTCGCTTGGCACACAAAGTGACTTGCGCATTTCGGGCAACCGGACTTTGCAAGGCGATGTCACAATTGATGGCAATGTGATCCTCGGGCTTGGCGTGGACACGCTGACGACAACGGGCGCTTTGCTGCTGCAGGATACTGCGACCATCACCATTGAGACACCGTTGGATGTCGCGTTGGTGGGGCAGACGGTGCTGGTGCTGCAAGATGGCGCAGGCTTCACCGACAACGGTGCCACGATCAACATTATCGATGACGATCTGCTCGTCGACTATATCCCCGTGGTGGGATCGCTGTCGGTGCAAGTTGTTGGGGTCAACCAGCTCCTCACAGCGGGCGATTCCAATCTGGTGACATTCGGCACGGCGGTTACATCTGCATTGAATGCAGGCACTCTCAGCCAGGCCAGTTTCGATCTGATCAACAACCTGCCTGACGTTAATGCTTTTAGCGCTTTGGCGGTTGATGCATTGCCGACGTTGAACAACGGCGCACCTCGCGAAATCTTTGAAACGTCGAGCGCGGCCAGCGATGCCCTTAACCGTCACCTTATGGGCGATGCGTCGGGTGTCTGGGGTCAGTTCATTGTCCGCGGTGCAGATCAAGATGGATCATTGCCGACGGCGGGAGGCTATGACAGCGATCAGACGATCTTCACGGTCGGCGGCGATTTTGCGTATGGTGAGCTTGGCCGGGTCGGTCTGCTCGCAAGCTATGCCAATATCGAGAACGACGATCTTGATGGTGCGTCAGGCGGCGGTCAAACCGACATAGATAGCTTCAAAGTGGGCATCTATGCTGGCGCCAACTTTGCTGATCGTGGCTTCGTAAATGGCGAAATCTCTTATCTGACTGGCGAAATCGAAAGCGCGCGCTCCGGCGCGGCGGGACCGATCAGTTCGTCTTATGACTTTGACGGTTTCGCTTACAGAATGGTCGCCGGGTATGACTTGTTGCCAGATGCCAATGTCGCTTTGACTCCATCGATCGGATTTAACGGTGCCACGATGAATTTTGATGACGCGGTCGAAACAGGCGGCTTTGGCCTGACTGTGGACCGTGAAGGTGCAGATTTCTTCGAATTGCGCGGCAGTGTTGAACTGTCCGGGCAGGTGTCGCCGATGGTGGATGGCTTTATCCAGGGGACCGTGGTTCACAATTTGAGCGACAGTCCGCGGGTGTTCAACCTGTCTTCGGTAGAGCTTGGCCAATTCGCGATTGTCTCTCCCGAGATTGAGCAAAACCGCTTTGAACTGGCCGCTGGTGTCAACGTGAAAGTGTCAGAGAACTTCGGTCTCCAAGCCGGTTATCTGGGTGACTACGCGGAAGGCTACACCGCGCATTCGGCACGCATTACGGCGCGCTATGCGTTCTAAGCTGCCGCTTTAGAAACAGCCTAAATGAAATAGGGACCGGTCATGCAGATGGCCGGTCCCTTTTCCGTGGTGCCTGCGATGCGTGCTTAAACTGCGCCGATATAGCGCGCGCCGGGGTGGAGTTTCAAAAGCTGTTCGAGCCAATCTGCCTGGCGATCTTTCGCCACTACCGCCACGATACACCCGCCAAATCCGCCGCCCGTCAACCGCGCCCCATCTGCGCCCAACTTGACCGCGTCGGCAACCAAAGCATCTATGGCTGGTAGCGACATCTCGAAATCATCGCGCATCGAAACGTGGCTGGCATTCATCGCTTGCCCCAGCATCGCAATATCGTGCCCCTTCAACGCGGCAATCGCGTCCAGCACCCTGCGGTGTTCAGTGGCGCAATGCAGCGCACGTTTGCGGAAAGGCTCCGCCAGGTCCGACCGCGCTATATCGGCGGGGTTTAGCAGGCAGAGATCATCCGTGCCGAAATGCGCTTTAGCCGTGTCGCATTCGCCTTTCAGCGCGGCATAGCGCCCATCGGTTAGCCTGCGTGTCAGACCCGAATGCACCACGACGACGGAGTGTGATTTGGGCAGATCGACGATCGTGTGGCTTAAATCGCGCGTGTTGAGCGCCATCGCCGTGCCCGGCGTCGCCAGAGCCACAGCCATCTGATCCATGATCCCGCAGGGTACGCCCATAAAGTCATTCTCAACCGCGCGCGCTGCAATGGCGATCTCGGTATCGCTGGAGCCTGAGGCTGCTGCGGCGCGTGCGGCTTTCAGGATCGCGACGATAAGCGCGGCGGAGGAAGACAGACCTGACCCTTCTGGAATGGTCGAACAAATGTTCAAATCCGCGCCGCCGCTTAGCAAATTCATCGCATTCGCTTGCTGGACCGCGCCCAATGCGGGGTCGGACCAGTGGCCGCTCGCATCCTCATCGAGAGTGCGCTGGGCGCGCTCGTCATAGTGATCGGCCTGCACCGTCACGCGGTCATCTTTGCGCGGGGTCAGTTCGACCTGAAGACCGATGCAAAGCGCCGCTGGCAGGACCATCCCGCCATTGTAATCGATATGTTCGCCAATCAGATTAACGCGTCCGGGCGCACGCCCTGAGAAGGTTTGGGCCGTGAACATCAGATCAGACATCGCGCAAAGCTTTGACAGCGCTTTCGGGCATCACATCAACGGTGAAGACACCGGTGTGTTGCTCGACCGAAGCGAGATATTTCACCCGGCCCGGCGCGCGCAAGAGCGGGTAGAACTGGACGGTGAAGTGATAACCGCTCGCTCCGCCAGCGCGGCGCAGCGTGGAACGCCATCATCGTCGCGGCAGGTTGCTGGAACAGCGCATCATAGCGGCGAGTTACTTCGCCCAGCATTTCGGCCAGCCCCTCCAGTTCGCCGTCGGTGCAATCCCACGGCCCCTCTCGCCTCTGACGCGGTGCGATCCAAACCTCGTATGGGAAGCGCGCAAATCGCGGCACAAACGCAGCCACATCGCCTGCCTCTGCGATCCCGTAATCGGGCAGGGCGGCGGCGATCTCGGCGGCAAGGTCATATCCGCCCGCAAAGGCCTCGGCTGCGCGGCGCTGGACCAGCGGAACGTCTTCGAATCCGTAAATTTGCCCGTGGGGATGGTGCAGCGTGACGCCAACCTCGTCGCCGCGATTTTCAAATGGCAGGACATAATTGCACCCTTGTGCGAACAATGCCTCATAGCGGTCTATCAGTGCTGCGACCAAAACCTGGCGGCGATCCGCTCCGATGCTGGCGAGATTACCTGTTCCCGCCGGGTCATAGACCACCACATCACAGGCCCCGCGCGCAGGGCGCGTTTCTACACCGCCGATCTGCGCGGCGTTCGCGGCTGACGGGTGGAAGGCGGCGAATTTATTTTCAAACACTGCCAATTCGAAATCGGTGAAGGGGATTTCGGTCTCGGGTCCGCCCGGCAGTGATGGCGCAAGCGGATCGTCGGCGGCGGAGGGTTTGAAGGTGCGGTTCTGGCGATGCGCGGCATACACGTTCCATTCCCCGCGCAGCGGATGAAGGCGCAGCTCACCGCCTTGCGCAAGGTCATCTGCGGTTTGCGGCAGTGGATCCAGCGCATGCGGCTGTCGCCCATACAATCGCAGCATCCGCCCATCGGCTTTCAGAAAATCGCGCCTATAGGTCGGCCTCCCGCCTATGGAGCGCGCAAGGGAGATCGGATCGCTCATGCTGCCCCCTCGCAGGATTGGAGGTGATAAAACAGGCATGTATCCGGGAAAATCAGCGGAGGCTGAATCCCGTAACCCATCAAAGCCGCGCCAGAAAATACAGCGCCTTCGCCTTGTAGATCGGCCGCGTCGATGATCGAGGGAGTGCTGATCGAAGGGTTCTGCTGCGGCCAGACCATCTGCACACGGTAGCGCGCTTGCGGATCAAGTCCTGCGAAATAAATGCGCCCGGGCAAAGTCGCCAGCTCGCTTTCAAGCTTTGCATAAGCGAACAGCGCCTCGCGCTGGTTACGCGAAACACAGCCCACCAGATTGATATCTGGCTGCGTATCCAGCCGCAAAAACCGGCCCTCATGGATCAGCGCCCGGTGTGTCTTATGCAGCGCAATGCCCGCTTTCAGAATACCAAGGTCGCGCACATTCTCTGTCCGCAGATCAAGCTCCATCCCCATGTGCCCAAACACCGCGCTGGCGACGCGAAATGCCATGGAGAATTTGCGCCCGGTGATATGGCAGGTCTTTGGCCCGACATGATTGCCAAGCACGCGCAAAGGGAAGAAATGCGACGCCCCGCGCATGATCGCGTGGCGCGCGCGGGCATCGTTATTGTCCGAAGTCCAAATCCGGTCTGCGTGGCGCAATATTCCGAAATCCGCCCGCGCGCCGCCTGAAGAACAGCTCTCAATCTCAATCGCCGGATGGGCGCTGCGCAGTTTCTCCAGCAACCGGTACACCGCCTGCGTCTGAGTATGCATCGCTGCGCGCCCGCCGCTTGCCGGGTGGTGCGTGTCGCGGTTCATATCCCATTTGATATAGGCGATACCGTATTCGGTGATCAGCGCGTTGATCTTTTCAAACAGGTAATCAAAGACTTCGCGCTTGGTCAGGTCGAGCGTCAGTTGCCCGCGCGATGGCACCGCTTCCACGCCGTCCACTCCCAGAACCCAATCGGGATGCGCGCGGTAGAGATCACTGTCAGGATTGACCATTTCGGGTTCGAACCAAAGGCCAAATTCCATGCCCAGTTCTTTGACCCGGTTTACTATCCGGTGCAGCCCCTGCGGATAGACATCCTCAGACACCCACCAATCGCCCAAGCCAGCGCCGTCATGACGCCTGCCGCCAAACCAGCCATCGTCGAGCACGAACCGCTCCGCACCAACTCCGGCAGCGGCCTCGGCTAGTTCGATCAGCACATCTTCATCATGGAAGAAATAGACCGCCTCCCACGTGTTGTAATGCACGGGGCGCGGCTTTGATCGGCTGCGCTGCTGCATGACCCGTTCGCCGAGGTAATCATGGAAAGCGTGCGACGCGGCGTTGAATCCGTTCTGAGAAAAGGCGACGAAGAAATCGGGCGTCCGATAACTCTCACCTTTGCCAAGCCGGATTTCGCCCGGAAAACCCATTTCGCCCATTTGCACGAAACCACGTCCATCGCTGTGGCGGTCGATGCGCAGCCGGTGATTTCCGCTCCACGCCAGATGGAATGCGGCAGCCGGTCCGCTGGTTTCGGTTGTTTCGGGGGCAGCCAAGATACCGCCGGGAAATACGTCGTGACTGGTGCGACCGGCCTTGTTTTCGCGGACAATGCTGCCTTGAAATGCGGGCACTTCCTCAATGTGAAATTCGCCCGCCCAGCGGCCCGTGAAGCTCAAGAACCGGCTGAGCCGCGCATCGAAGGGGAGGCACAATGCTGCGCACCAATCGAGCGTGAATTCGGCCTCGTTTGTGTTTTCGATCCTTGTGCTGCTGACAAGCATCCCAGTGGCCGGATCAATAGTGAAGCTGTGGACCGCGCTAAGCCCGAAGTTTGCATCTTTGCTGTGAATTGTGAGCGTGCTGTCCGTCGGAGCCTTAACCGCGACCACCCGCAGATCAATCGCCCAATCTCGCCCGTCACGGTGCCCAATCAGACCCGAGGGTCCGGGGATGCCAGTGCCGATTTCGTGAAGCAGCGATCCATCGAGCGGCACGGCCGCGCTGCCCGGTGCGTGCTGACGCGTGGCGAGCAACGCCAATTCAGACGCGCTCGCGCCCGGCAAATCAGGCCCGGCATACAGGATATGCGCGCGCTGCCCGATGCCCGCGTCCACCGCCAGCAATGTGCCGCCCGCTCGCACCGCAATATGGCCGGCAATTTGGCGGGGAATATCGTGAGTTTGCTGCGTCATCGCCCATCGCCATGCGACACCACTTGCGATAGGGCAATCCCAATCCGCCGCAGATGCGGAAACTGTAAGGGAAGAGAATGGACTTCATCCAAGCCGCGGTTTTCCTGGCAATCACCGCCTCCATCGCATTTGCGACATACCTGCATTGCCGGGGCAAGCGCGGGGAGGGCAATGGCGGTTCGGGCGATGAGAAAGACTACTTCCTCGCCAATGGTTCGCTCGCTTGGTATTTTGTCGCGGGCTCGATCACGCTGACCAATCTGTCCACCGATCAATTGGTGAGCATGAACGGCAATCAGATGCTGCTCGTCGCGTGGTGGGAATTTGCCGCCGTCGTCGGCCTGTTCATCCTCGCCTTCGTTTTTCTGCCCGTTTATTACAAAAACAACTGCACCACGACGACTGAGCTGCTTCAGAAAAAATACGGCGACAAGCACATTCGCGCGCTGATCAGCCTGCTATTTTTGGCGGGGAACTTGTTCATTTTCCTGCCCGCGATCCTTTATGGCGGATCGAAAGTTCTTCCTGTCGATGCTTGGGATGGATCAGGGGCTTGAAAACTTGATGCTGCTCTCTGTGGTGCTCGCAGTGATCGGGGCAGCCTATGCGATTTTTGGCGGTTTGCGCGCGGTGGCGGTGTCGGACACCTATTCCGGCGTGCTGATCCTCAGCCTTGCGTTGGTGGTGGTTTTCCTCGCTCTTAAAGCGATCAATTTTGACCTCAGCGGGATTCCAGCGGAGCGGCTGACGCTGATCGGAGATAATGATTCGGACATTCCGTGGCACACGCTGCTGACAGGAATGATCTTTATCCAGACATTTTACTGGTCGACCAACCAGACGATCACGCAGCGCGCGATGGCGTCTCCCACTGTCAAAGAGGCACAAAAGGGCGTGATGGCGGCTGCAGGCTATTCGCCTGCTGATCGTGCCGCTGATCGTGGTGGTGCCGGGGATCGTTTCCTACAAGCTGTTCGGCGATGTCCCGCAAGATGGCGCTTATGGCAAGATCGTAGCAGAGGTGCTGCCCTTCTGGCTGTCAGGCGCGTTTGCAGCGGCCTTGTTTGCCGCCGTGCTGACGACGTTTAACTCAATCCTCAACGCCTCGCCGCTTTGTATGTGTGCGATATGCATGAGGCCTATGTCGGCAAGGTCAAAAAGGTCGGCAAACTGGGCGCGATTGTGTCGATTTTCATGAGCCTGTTTGCGATTGCGCTGGTGCCGTTTTTCGCCAGTCAGGAAAGTCTGATCAACACGGTGCAACAGCTTTATGGATTGCTCTCCATGCCGATCCTGTCCGCCTTCATCGTTGGCCTTGCGTTTCGCAACGTGAAAGCGGCAGCCGCAATGATCGGTGTGGTGACAGGCGTCGCATTTTATGCATTTTGGAGCATGTGGTGGGAACCTGCGCATTACATCCACGGCATGGCGGTGACACTGATCCTGTCGGTCGCGACTTCTCTGATCGTCAACCGGCTGGTATTTGGTCAAAAGGCTGAATTTGCAATTGGGGATGCGGAGGCGGTTCCGGCGTAATTATTTGCGCTGCGCCATGATCGCCTTGCCGCGGGCTTCAACGAGGCGAAATGCCTTGAGGACAGAAAATCCCTCATCAACGCGGCCCTCGTGCCCCAGCATCCAAAGCTGCTGATAGAACCAGTAAATCCCGGCAAAGCTGCTGACCGCTTTCACCGTCTGGATGCGTTTCAGAAAACTGAGCCAGCCGGGCAGCAGGTCAAGCTGGTCCTCGTAACGCGGCAGTTCGGCGAGCCCGCCGGTCAACCGTTTCGGTGCATCGGTCATCAGGCACATCGGGCGACCCAGTCCGATTACGTCGGCGGCGCCCGATTCCAACGCCTGCTCCATCGCGGCGCGGGTGCGGAACCCGCCTGTTACCATCAGCGGCACTTTTACATGCGCCTGCATCGCCTGAGCGAAATCGACAAAGTAGGCTTCGCGAGCAGCGGTGGAGGGAGCGACATTTTGTGCTTCCTCTGCCTCCATTCCCTCCATCCCCATCAGCTTGGGCTGTTCATAATTCCCACCGGAAATTTCGATCAGATCGGCGCTGTCTTCTTCCAACCATTTGAGCACCTGAATGCTGTCCTCGAACGCAAAACCGCCCTTTTGAAAATCGGCAGAGTTCAGTTTAATTGAGATTGGAAATTCGGGGCCAACAGCAGCGCGCACCGCGCCCATAATCTCGCGCAGGAACCGCGCCCTGTTTTCTAGCGAACCGCCATATTCATCGGTCCGCAGATTGACGCGCGGGGACAGGAATTGCGAGATCAAATAGCCATGCGCCGCGTGGATCTGAACCCCGGTAAAGCCTGCGTCTTTGAGCGCCTTTGAAGCGATCGCCCAGCGCCGCACAAGGTCCGCAATTTCGTCTTTGGTGAGAGGGGTGGGCTTGCCAAACTGTCCGCCCGGCAGCGCCAGCGTGACGTCGGAGGCCGATTTGGGGTGCGGGTTCACAAGCTTTTGCGTCTGGCGTCCGCCGTGGCTGATCTGAGCCCACAGATGGTTGCCGCCGCGCGTGCCCGCCTTCGCCCAGCTTGCGAGCCGCGCCGCCATATCGGCGTCGGGTTCGCGATCAATCACGACATTGCCCGGACGCTCCAAATGATCTTTGTCGACAATCACATTGCCCGTCAGCAGCATCCCCGAACCGCCATCAGCCCAAATCCCGTATAGCCGTTCCAATTCAGGCGTGGGTCGCCCGTCGGGTGTCGCCAGTCCCTCCGTCATCGCGGCCTTGGCAAAACGATTGGGCAGCACGGCGCCGCAAGGCAGGGTCAGCGGGGTGTTGAGCATGAGAACCTCCGGAACGGTTGTAATTTGCAACTGGCCTAGCGCGAGGTTTGGGAATTCTCAAGCGCCCGCATCAGACCTCGCCCGCACATCGTCGAAACTGTGCCGCACCAGCATCTCGCCATTGCGCCAAACCGGAACCAGCCGGTCCAGCGCGGGATCAATCGCATCGAGCCGGGCAGCCACTAGTTTGCCATCGCGCTCCACCACTGCCTGACGCCCCGCCTTGCTGCCCTTTGTCGGGTCGGTCGCAGGTGATTTCGATACATCACGCCATTCACCGCTCGCATCCTGCATCGCATTGGCCTTCATCGCAAAACGCAGCGTGTCACGGTCGACCTTTTGCAGCAGACCGCCGCCCATGCCGAAAGCGATATTGTCGATTGCAAACCCTTCCTCAATCATCCGGTCAACCAACCGTGCGATGCTTTCGATGTTCATGCCGTCGCCCTGAATAACGCGGACCTCGGGATTGAGCACGCGGTAGCCTTTTGAATTGGTGGTGCCGCCAAAGATATCCCATAGCTTCTTCACCGTGCGCAGCGGCGTTTCGATGGGATCGCCGCTGTCCGGTCGCACAACCAGCGTGCCCTTTCGGCTGAGCACCTTGTTCTTCAACTGGTCGCCCCAAATCTGTTCGACCGCTGCATCCAGATCGTAACTGTCGGAGACGACCGCGACGAGGCGGTCATCACCTTCGAACGCGTCGAGCATGTTTTCATAAGCGTCGCGTTCCCGCTCACGGCCCCAACTGGTCATCGTGCTGTGTTCGGCGGCGGGGATGGAGAAGCCGGGCATGTCAGCATCGTAATACCGGCGCGCTGCGATGATCGCCTCCAACGTATCGGTGCCCATGAAGTTGACGAGGTGCGCCAGCCCACCAAGCGCCGCGCTTTCGCCGCTGGACACGCCGCGCGCGCCAAAATCGTGCAGCTTGAAGGGCAATTGACCAGCGACATCGTCGGAACTTGTTTCCAACCCCTTGCGAATGATCGCCTTGCACCTCCAGCTGAGCGTGCCGACTGTAGTCGGATACCAGATCGCGCGCAGCAAAGCGGTTTCGATGAAGGTGGTCAGCCACGGCATCCTCTTGTCGGTGTTTTGCACTTGCAACAGCGGGACGCCAGCAGGCGCGATGGTCCCTTCGGGCAGAGCCTTGATCTCAATCGGCAGGAAACCGCCATATTCGCGCACTATGGTATCCCATCCAACGCGGTTGAACGGAACCCCGTGCGCGGCGCAGATGGCCTCTGCCTCATCCACATCCGCACGCGTCACCGGTTTTCCCAGATAATCGATCAGGAATGGTTGCAGTCCCAAGAACAGCACGTCGCCTGAAAAATCATTCAGCCGCGCTTCTGCATAGGCACTGATGATCTGCGCCTCTGGCGGATATTGCAGGAAGTGGCTCTGTTTGTAGCTGTCGGTGGCCAGAATCATATTGGTCATGGCGTGAATTCCTTACCTTTCAAAAGGCGTGTTGCATTGGATCCGTCGCGCGGTCGCCGTGCGTCCGTTACTGCGTCGTTGCTCGGCGAGGAAAATTGGGTGACCGCAAATCCGAGCCGATCGAATGTTGCGGCCAGTTCTTCAAGCGGCCCCTCAACAATGCGCCCACCTTCTATCCACGCGAAACTGCCGATTGCTTGATCGCAGCAGGTGAGGGCGATTGCGGTGTGGTTGTTGCCTTGCCCGCTCAGCAAATCGCCCTTTACCCGCGCGGCGAGTTTTGCAGGGTCGAGCAGGCCGAAGCGCAAGCTTTCCTGCCACGGGTTCGGGCGGTTGGTGGGGTCGTCCACATCGAACCATGCAGAGATGTTTCGCTCATCCTCCATCGGCCCGCGCCCATGGCGGGTGAGGTAACACCGGGTGACATATACGGGCTCTATCGTCTCAATCTGCGCTTCCTCAGCGATGGCCCTGATATTGGCAATTCCGGTTTTGGAGCGGGTGAGAAAGGGGAAATCTGCGCCGTCACGGTCGAGCAGCAAGCCTTGCGCCGCTTCGAAGATAACCACACTTTCGTTGCCAATGTCGGCATCTGCGCGCAAATCCACTGCTCGGGTAAAGTCGCTGCATTGCTGCATGAAATGGTCAAGCAATTGGTCACTTTGCGCAAATTCAAGCGGACCTTCGCCGCGCTGCAATCCCAGTTCGGCAAGACGCAGCGGTAGCCAATCATTGCGAATGCTGATCAGCTTTGCCGCCAGTCCATCATCCAGCAAATCGCCAACACGCAGCGCGCTTCCAGCTTCTTCAAATCGCCCAACAGTCTCGCCAAAGCCGAGACCGCAGCTGCCGTGGCGGGTGCCCCCTCTCGCGATTTCAACGGCTTGGTTGACCATCATGTCCCACGGCGTCGTCACCAGCCCGCGCGGATCAGCGGAAACTTTGGGGGCGGCGCCCAATTGCCGAAGTGCTGCAAGCTCCTCGGCAAACAGGATGGGATGAGACACCATAAAGCGCGAAAGGTGCGTACGCGCGCCTCTGAAGGATGCTGAACCGATGTGGTGAAAGACGTGCCGCACGCCATCCTCGCGCTGCACAGTATGCGCCGCTTGCGCGCCGCCATTGCTGCGCACCACCAGCGCATCGGGGCCATGCGGGGCGGCCAGCCAATCGGCTGTCCGCCCCTTTCCTTCGTCGCCATAGCTGGCCCCAATGACGGCATAGGCACGCATCATCGCGCTCCCAGCAAGCGCAGCGGTTCGGGCAGCAATGCGGCCAGACCGGATGCGCGGGGCGGTTTGACACCGTTGGCGGCTTCAATTGTGCGCACAATGGTTTCGGCAAGCTGCGAAGTGTCCTTCAGGTGGATCACTCGCTCGGGCAGGATCGCCTCCCACGATTGCTTTACCTCGCGAAACGCATGTTTGGCATAAGAGCCATCGACGATGATGTGGAACACCTCATAGGCCTCGCTCGCCAGCCGCACTGCTTCGCGTCCGGTCAAACCGCGGCGCGCCTCCACTCCCAAAACGCGGGACATTTGCTCGCGGGTTACGCCGTCATGCACAGGCTCATCACCGACAGTGAACAGAAACCCGCGTTTGCCGCGTTTCTCCTTGGCATCGTGAACCGTTTTCAGACCTGCAAACGCATGGGCGAGGCAGTAGCTTTCGCCCTGATTGCCTCCGCCATTGCCTTCCAGCCACAGCCCGCGCAATTGTTCGACAATGCGCAGGTCAGCCTCGAACTGTGTCGCCTGCAATGGCGCACGGTCGCTATAGGCATCGCCCACCGCCATCGCCATGACGTGCGGATCAGTGACCGGCTTTCGGTCGATCAGCGCGGTGAAGGTTTCGTTGAGCCCTTTCACGACCAACTCCTCTGCCAGCACGCCCATTGATCCTGTGACATCCACTGCGATGATGATCGGTGTGGCCTCTGGATTGTCGGCGCTGTCTCGCGATTCTCTGAACGCCATCCGCGCAGGATCGTATTCATCTTTCATCCCGTTCGCTCCGAAAAGCTGCGAGCGGCTGCGCCCGTGTACTGAACTTGCCGCGTAGCGGTTCCAGTCCGAACGGTTCCAATTTCCATGACCCATCAGAATTCTCCTTTGTGCGAATCATTTAATAAAATGTATTTTGCATATTAAAGATAAAGATGCAAGATGCAGTTTATGAATGATGACTTTGACAAACCGATCCTCACGATCGATCTTGTACCTCTGACCGTGCATGAAGGGCGGCTGTGCGTGATGCGTTCAAGGCGCGAAAAACCGCCATTCGACGGGGAATTTGCCTTGGTCGGCGGCTATGTTCACACGGATAAGGACGCGCATCTGGGCGAAACGGCACGGCGCGTTTTGTCGGACAAA
Source organism: uncultured Alphaproteobacteria bacterium (assembly GCA_963789155.1). Taxonomy (GTDB): domain Bacteria; phylum Pseudomonadota; class Alphaproteobacteria; order Sphingomonadales; family Sphingomonadaceae; genus Erythrobacter. Next base: position 197,686 of record CAWBJN010000023.1, read on the forward strand.
GCAGGTTTGACAGACCTCTATGTCGAACAGCTTTCCACCTTTTCGGGCGCGACGCGCGATCCGCGCGGATGGTCCGCCAGCGTCGCCTATTTCTCGCTGTCGCCTGCCGAAACGCTTCTGCCCGCGCTGGAGCGCGCGGAATTGCAGCTATCGCCCGTCGATGAGGCAGGCGGCATGCCGTTCGATCACGACACGATTTTGTCTGCCGCGATTGAAAGGCTGAGGGGGAAGGGGGCTTATTCAGATCTGCCCGCGCGTTTTTTGCCCGGCAGCTTTACGCTTGCAGAATTGCACCGGGTCTATGAAATTGCGCTTGGTGAGACGCTGAATATCGACGCTTTCCGGCGCAAGGCGCTGGAGCGTAACTTCATTCTGGAAACGGGAGAGAAGCGGCGCGTCGAAGGCGCGAGGCGCCCATCTGCGCTATACCGGCTGACGAAGGGGCATTCGGTTTTCGACCGGCGATTGTGATCCATCCATACAGATTGGATTTCGTCGCAGTTCTTATGGAACGCTTTAAGCGAGACTTTGGGGAGAAAATGGTGCCGGCTACACGATTCGAACGCGTGGCCTGATGATTACAAATCAACTGCTCTACCAACTGAGCTAAGCCGGCCCATATCCATCCGCTTTGTCGGCGGAAAAGCCCGCTAGCCGCAAAGCGCCCGCCTTGTCTAGACCCTGTGTGCACGCTGCGTGCTTTTCGCGCGTATTTTTTGATTTCGCCGAACGCAGTCTGCACTTGGTCGAATGGCTTGGATCAGAGCTTGCCTTTGCTCCTGCGAAGATACATCTTTGGTTGGGTAAAGGGACGGGTAATGGACGAAAATCTACACAAACAAATGGTGTTTGACGCAAAGCGCAAGTCGGTTGGCGTTGCGTATCTTTTATGGATTGTCCTCGCCCCTTTTGGCGCTCACCGCTTCTATGCTGGCAAAAAAGGGTCCGGCATCGCACAAATGGCGCTGCTGTTTTCGCTTATCGGTTGGATCGTGCTTATCCCATGGCTACTGGTCGATCTTGCGCTGATCCCGGGCATGATCAATGAAAAGAACATGGAGACGATCGACGAGCTGAATGGCCGATCCCGGTATGATCCTGAGATAGAGTCAGAAGCCGGTATGCGAACCGAACCGGTGCTGGATCCGCGCCGCGAGGCCATGCTCGAAGACCTGCGAACCACCGGATATAAGCGCGAACGCCGCGACCTTTCGCACCTTTACCGATAACGTGATCAGAGCGCGCCGAAGGTCCAGCCCTCGGTCCATGCAATTTCCGCTGTGAGAAAGCGCGGCTCCCACCGCTGCTTTTCCAACGCCGCTTTGCGCATCCAGGCCGCTGTCAACAAAGCGTCAGAGGAGTGATCGTCGATCTCGCCATAGTTTCGCAATTGTGGGCTGCCCAGCGCCGCTAGTGCGACGTTCAGATCGGCATAGGTCAACAGCTTTGTGCGTGATCCGCTGAGCGCGGCGGCTTCTTTTGATGCAAGACCAGTGTAAATCTCGACCAGCATCGATCCGCCCCCAACCCTGCCTGTGCTGCTGCGCTTATCCGGCACCGGGTCCATCGGCCACACGGCAAGTGAACCGCGCAATTGGTGCAGCATCCGCATACCCGTCAGCGAGCTTTTGCCCACCTGCGCCGCGCCAACAAGGTTGAAATTGCTCACCGGGCGGCATTTCTGGCGGCGCTGGGCGATTTCGGCTTCGCGAAAGCGGCCCTCTCTGGTGATCGCGCCGGGGAGGTGAAAATGTTCGCCTTCTTCCGATTTCGCGTGGCGGAAATAACATGCAGCTTGCGGGTGAGAGACAAAACTTTGCGCGCCCAGATGCGGGTCATCGGCGCAAATTTCGTCGATCATCGCCCAAAGTTTCTTGGCGTGAGAAGGGCTTGCGTCCCAGCCGGGAAAGAACGCGCCGCAATCGTTGAAAGGCAGGCTGATGCCCAGATCGACACCGACCATTGTGTTGGCAGGCAGATCATCGCGCAGCAGACCCATCACCTCTGTCCGCGACCACCCGCCCGGAGGCGTTTCGACCAGAACGGGAGGTCCGCCAGCGGCCTCGGCGATGGCGAGCGCAATACCCTTGTGCCGTTCCCCGCGCGCACCGGACCAGTCGATGGCCAGAAAATGGTCGAATTCGCGCATCAGGTTTTCGCCTCGCGCAGCTTGTCCCAATAGGCGATCCGTTCGCGCACCTGGCGCTCAAACCCGCGTTCGACGGGCTCATAAAAGGTCATCGGCTCCATGCCATCGGGCCAGTAATTGTCTCCTGAGAAACCTTCATCTGAATTGTGATCATAGGCATAGCCTTCCCCGTAACCGATATCCTTCATCAGCTTGGTTGGCGCGTTGAGAATATTGGCGGGCGGCATCAGACTACCGGTTTCGCGTGCGGCTTTAAACGATGCTTTTTGCGCGGCGTAGGCGGCGTTCGATTTGGGCGCGGTGGCGAGATAGAGGCATGCTTGCACAATCGCGAGTTCGCCTTCTGGACTACCAAGAAACTGATAGGCGTCTTTAGCAGCGAGGCATTGGGTAAGCGCCTGCGGATCAGCCAGACCGATGTCTTCAGATGCGAACCGGACAAGGCGGCGCAGAACATAAAGCGGTTCCTCACCAGCGGTCAGCATGCGCGCCATGTAATAGAGCGCAGCTTGCGGGTCTGACCCGCGCAAGGATTTATGAAGCGCGCTGATAAGGTTGTAATGCCCATCGCGGTCCTTGTCATAGACCGCCACCCGCCTCTGGAGGAAGGCGCCCAGCGCTGCCGGATCGAGCGAATCTGGCAGGTTGGCATTATAGAGCGTTTCTGCCTGACCCAGCAGGAACCGGCCATCGCCATCTGCGCTCGCAATCAAAGCAGCACGAGCGTCTGGGGTCAGGGGCAGGGGGCCTTCGAGCGCTTCGGCGCGCGTAAGCAGAGCGTCCAGTGCGTCATGGCTTAGCCGTTCCAGGATCAGCACCTGCGCGCGGCTGAGAAGCGCGGCGTTGAGCGCGAAGCTGGGGTTTTCTGTCGTCGCGCCGACCAGCGTCACTGTGCCGCGTTCGACAAAGGGGAGAAACCCGTCCTGCTGCGCGCGGTTAAAGCGGTGGATTTCGTCCACAAACAACAGCGTTTTCTTGCCTGCCCCCGCCATTTTGTCAGCTTCGGCAAAGGCTTTCTTGAGGTCGGCGACGCCAGAGAAAACCGCGCTGATCGACACGAACCGCATACCCACAGCGTCAGCGAGCAGACGCGCTATGCTGGTCTTGCCGGTGCCCGGCGGTCCCCACAGGATGATGCTGGCCAGCTTGCCCGCCGCGACCATCCGCCCAATCGCGCCGTCTGGTCCGGTGAGGTGCTCTTGCCCGATGATTTCGCCAAGGTCGCGCGGGCGCAGGCGATCAGGCAGCGGCGCATCGCTGCGCGTCTCATCGCCATTGGAAGCGGGCGTTGTATCGTTTGCAAACAGGTCAGCCATTGGTCGATTGAGATAGTGCGCTCGTCAGAAAATACCATTCGGCTCTTGCGAGATCCTATTTAAGATATATCTTTGACCTATCGAAGATGCACTTTGAGTGTCTTAAAAGGAGAACGGCCATGACATGGCAGAAATATCGCAGATCATCCCGCCGATCTGGAATGGGGTCCGGCATGGGGGGCTGGGAAAAAATGGGTCCGATGATCGCTATGATGGCGGCATCAGGAAATTGGGGCGGCACTTGGAACGATCAGGACGGTGAAGATGGACCAAGAGGACGCGGACCTGGCGATCCCGATGGCAGGCGCAAAAGACGCGGACGGATGTTTGGTCAGGGCGAATTGCGACTCGCCTTGCTGGCCTTGATCGCGGAAGAAAAACGCCACGGATATGAGCTGATCAAAGCGGTCGAAGACATGACCGGCGGTGATTACGCGCCAAGCCCCGGTGCGGTGTATCCAACGCTGCAACTGCTCGCTGATGAAGGCAAAATCGCCGAGGCAAAATCGAAAGACGCCAAAAAGCCTTTCAAAGTGACCGAAGACGGCACCGCTGAGCTCGAAGAACGCAAAGATGAAGTCGAAGCGTTGATGGGCCGGTTGGGCAAACACGGAGAGCGAGCCGAGAAGGTCAAATCGCCTGACCTGTTCCGCGCGATGGGCAACCTTGCCAATGTCCTCAAAAACCGCGCGCGCAGCGGCACGCTGGATAAGGATGTGATGGATCAGATCGTCGATATAATTGACGAGGTCGCCAAGCGGATCGAGCGTATTTAATGCGTTAGCGCAGGCTGCAGCGCAAACTTGTGAATGCACCTGCGATCTGACACAATTCCCCCCAGGACGGGTCGCACCTGTTCTGGGGAGGACATTATGAACACCGTTCTGGGCGAACGCCCTAAAACGCCGTGGCACCTGTGGGTCATTGGCATCGTCAGCCTACTATGGAACTCTGCCGGTGCGGCGAGCTATTCAATGACAGAACTGGGCATGCTGGAGGGGATGGATATCCCACCAGATCAGCTGGAGTTTTTAGCCAATTTTCCTGCATGGGCGGTGGCGACCTGGGCGCTTGGCGTTTGGGGATGTTTCTTTGGCTCAATCGCGCTTTTGTTGCGAAGCAGATGGGCTGTTTTGCTGTTTGGTGTGTCGATTGTCGGTCTGATCGGAACCACCGTCTATCAGCGATTGGTCACCGAATTGCCCGCTTCGATGCAGGGTACCGGAAACGATGTGTTTTCAGCGGCGATTTGGGTGATTACGTTCGCCCTTTTCATCTATGCAAATCGTATGAGGCGCGCTGGCGTTCTGAGATAGGGTTTAGCGCGCTTCAGCCTCGGCCTCTGCGGCTTGCAACGCACGGCGGTCTTCGATCAGACGGATGTACATATCGGCGACGACCTGATTGATCGCTTCCCAACTGTAATCAAGGCTGCGTTCTTCGCCGGCGCGGCCATGCGCCATGCGCAGAGCGGGGTCGGTGCAATAAGGTGCGATGGCTTCGGCCAGTCCAACGCTATCGGGAGCCGCGCTTGCGCCCTTGCCGGTCAGCGGGACCAGCCGGCCTGTCACGCCGTCATTGACGAGACTGGATGCTCCCGTCGCCCCTGCTGCAACCACGGGCAGACCGCATGCCATCGCTTCCAATGTCACATTGCCAAACGTTTCGGTGACCGATGGGTTGAAGAAAATATCGCCGCTTGCCAGCGCTTTGCCCAATTCCGCGCCAGTTTTGAACCCAGCAAAAACCCCCCCGGGCAGCGCGTCTTCGAACCATTCGCGTGCCGGGCCATCGCCGATCACCAACACTTTGTGCGGCACCTGACGTTTGCGCAGTTGGACGATGGTTTCGGCGAAAACGTCGAGGCCTTTTTCCATCACCAAACGGCCAAGAAACACGATGGCGACATCGTCATCAGCCAGACCCAGAGACCGCCGCCATACAAGATCACGTCGTTCGCTGGAAAACACCGTCCGGTCCACACCCCGCGACCATAGCCCGATGTCATCGTGCATGCCTTTTTCAAGCAATTCGTCGATCATGCTTTGAGATGGCGCAACAAGAGCGTCGCAGCGATTGTAAAAACGCCGCATGAGGCGCAGCAGGATCGGTTCCAGAAACGCCAGATTGTAATAACGCGGATAGGTGTCAAACCGGGTATGAACCGATGACAGAACGGGAATATCATGGTCCTGCGCCCAGCGCAGCGCCGCGTGCCCCGACGGATCAGGCGTCGACAGATGGACAATATTGGGCGCAAATTTTTCCAGATCACGAAGCACTTTGCGGCCCAGATGGGTCGGCACCCGGTATTCGCCGCGCCCGGGTACGGGCATACGCACATTGGGCAGCCCAACCAGATCACCCGTCGGCGCGAAGGCAGGGTTTTCAGTCGTCGGCGAATAGACGCGCACTTGCGCACCCAAGGACAGCAAAGACCCAACCAACCGGTTCAGCGCCTGATTTGCCCCATCACGAGTGTAATTATAGTTGCCACTAAACAGGGCAATTCGAAGGTCCGACGTTTCCATTAGCCGCGCCCTTTAAGCGACCACGCACACAAATGCGAGGGGGCAGATGCGGGAGTCTTTATTGTTGTGCGTAAATTATCTGATGCGGGCACAATTTTGATCAACACACGTTGACACGGCACACCCTATCTCTAAAGCCGCCGACGGGCCACGCGGTCCCAACGCCGCGCGAGCTCTCTGTAAGGAGAGAATACAAATGACTGACTATGCACGTGGGCTCTCACATGAGCCGCCGCTTAAACCTGAGCGTCCGCAATTTTCATCCGGTCCGACTGTAAAGTTTCCCGGGTGGTCCCTCGACAAACTGAAAACCGAATCGCTTGGGCGTTCGCATCGTTCTGCGCTGGGTAAAGCCCGGCTGAAATATGCGATTGACCTGACACGCGAACTGCTCGGCGTTCCTGACGATTATCTGATTGGCATTATGCCGGCATCGGACACTGGCGCTCTAGAGGCGGCAATGTGGACCATGCTCGATCCCGCGCGTCCGGCAACGGTTGCCGCTTGGGAAAGCTTTGGCAATGTGTGGATTCAGGATGCGGTGAAGCAGCTGAAACTGCCGAACCTGCAAACGCTATCCGCCGATTACGGCGAAATCCCCGATTTGACGACCATTCCTCAGCGCAACGATGTTGTGTTCACATGGAACGGTACGACGTCTGGCGCGAAAATCCCGAACACCGATTGGCTGGAGCCGGGCCGTGAAGGGATCACGATCAACGACGCCACCAGCGCGATTTTTGCAATGGAAATGGACTGGGCGAAGCTTGATGCGACCACGTTCAGCTGGCAAAAAGTGATGGGCTCAGAAGCTCAGCACGGCATGCTGATCCTTTCTCCCAAAGCGGTGGAGCGGATTGAAAGCTACGATCCATCATGGCCGCTGCCCAAACTCTTCCGCATGAAGAAGGGCGATAAGATCAACCAAGGCATTTTCGTCGGTGAGACGATCAACACGCCTTCGATGCTGGCGACCGAGGATTACATCGCGGCGCTCGAATGGGCGAAGTCGATTGGCGGGCGTCAGGCCTTGTTTGCGCGTGCCGATGCCAACGCGAAGATCGTCAAGGACTGGATCGAAGCCAAGCCGTGGCTGCGCAATATGGCGTCGGACCCCGCGCTGCGCACCAATACGGGCGTCTGCATGATGTTCCAGGGCGAATGGTACGACAGCCTTTCCGCCGAAGATCAGGCCGCTGTGCCGAAGAAAATCGTCAAAATGCTCGAAGAGCGCAATGTCGGTTATGACTTCAATGGCTACCGCGATGCTCCGCCGTCTTTGCGTATCTGGTGCGGCGGCACGGTTGAGGAGGAGGACATTCAGCGCCTTCTTCCTTGGATCGAATGGGCTTACGAGACCGTCAAGAACGGCTAAATTTTTGCGCGCGGCTCGGTAGCATTTCATGCGTATCGGGCCGCCGCTTCCTTCCCCCCTGAGTTTTACCAGACCGCGCGCCGAGATGCGGCGGACTGTGCCAAGGAACACCTCATGACCAAACCTAAAGTTCTCATCTCCGATAAGATGGACCCTAACGCCGCGCGTATTTTTGAAGAGCGCGGCTGCGATGTCGATGTGATCACCGGCGAAAACCCCGAAGAACTCGCCGCGCGCATCGGCGAATATGACGGGCTGGCAATCCGCAGTTCGACCACGGTGACGCCCGCGATCCTGGATGCGGCAACCAATCTGAAAGTCATTGGCCGCGCTGGTATCGGTGTCGATAATGTCGATATAGCCTATGCATCGGGCAAGGGCGTGGTTGTGATGAACACGCCGTTTGGCAATTCGATCACCACGGCTGAACATGCGATTGCGATGATGTTCGCGCTCGCCCGCCAGATCCCCGATGCCAACTCCCGGACGCAGGCTGGCGAATGGCCAAAGAGCGGCTTTATGGGTGTCGAGCTGACGGCCAAGACGCTTGGCCTGATTGGCGCTGGTAATATCGGCGGTATCGTCGCCAACCGCGCGCTGGGTCTGCGGATGAAAGTGATCGCTTACGATCCCTTCCTGACCGAAGATCGCGCCGTTGAACTGGGCATTGAAAAAGTCGATCTCGACACATTGCTGTCGCGCGCCGATTTCGTTTCCCTTCACACACCACTGACCGACCAGACGCGCAATATTCTGAGCCGTGAGCGGCTTGAAAATGCAAAGCCCGGTATTCGCATTATCAACTGCGCACGCGGCGGCTTGATCGACGAAGTGGCTTTGAAAGACTGCCTCGAAAGCGGTCAGGTTGCAGGCGCAGCTTTGGACGTGTTTGCGGAGGAACCGGCGAAGGAAAATCCGCTGTTTGGTACGCCGAACTTTATCTGCACGCCGCATCTGGGCGCTTCGACAACGGAGGCGCAGGTCAATGTTGCGCTGCAAGTCGCCGAACAAATGGCCGATTACCTCGTCAATGGCGGCGTCACCAATGCTCTGAACATGCCATCGCTTTCCGCTGAAGAGGCACCCAAGCTGAAGCCTTACATGGCGCTGGCTGAAAAGCTCGGCAGCCTTGTGGGGCAACTTGCGCATGGCAATCTGACCAAGATTAGCATTGAACGCGAAGGCGCCGCATCGGAACTGAATGGCAAGCCGATCACCGGCGCGGTTCTGGCGGGCTTTATGCGCCGTTACTCCGACACTGTGAATATGGTCAACGCGCCATATCTCGCCAAGGAACGCGGCCTGGAAGTCAGCGAAATTCGCCAGACCCGTGACGGCGCGTTTAACACTTTGATCCGCGTTTCGGTGGAAACCGATCAGGGTACGCGTTCGGTCGCGGGCACATTGTTTGGCAAGGACGCGCCGCGACTGGTGGAGATTTTCGGTATCGGTATCGAAGCGGATCTCGACGGGCACATGCTCTATGTTGTGAACGACGATAAACCGGGCTTTATTGGCCGTATCGGATCGCTGATGGGCGATCACGGGATCAATATCGGCACATTCAACCTTGGCCGCCGCGATGCGGGCGGGGAAGCTGTGTTGCTGCTCAGCCTTGATGATGCGCCGAGTGCCGAAGTCTTATCCGCCGCTGAGAAAACTGACGGTGTTAAGACGGTTAAAGCGCTGAGGTTCTGATCACTCTTGTGTGATTTCCCGTTCAAATCATCATCCCGGCTTTCGCAGGGATGATGATTTGGCTAGGGGCAGCTGCGAATATGACCAAAAACAACGATCTCTTGTCCGCCGATCTTCTGCCCGAAGGCCTCGAAGACCGCCTTCCAGCTTCTGCTGCGCGCATCACCACTGCTATGCGCGCGTGTCTGGATGTGCTCGATGGGCATGGATATGACCGGGTGCGACCGCCGGTGCTCGAATTTGAACGTTCACTGGCGAGTAGGATGAGAGGCGTGAAGACTCAGCGTATGTTTCGCTTTGTCGATCCGGCCAGCCTGCGGACATTGGCACTGCGCAGCGATATCACGCCGCAGATCGGGCGCATTGCTGCGACGAGTATGAAGGATGCGGCGCGGCCTTTGCGGCTTGCTTATTGCGGGGACACTGTCCTGATTAAAGCCAGCCAGCTTGATCCTGCGCGCGAGCGCTTGCAGCTGGGCGGCGAGCTGATCGGTGCGGACACGATTGCCGCGGCGAGCGAAATTGTGAGCGTCGCCATCGACGCACTCAAAGCCGCCGGTCTGACGGGCATTTCGGTCGATTTCACGCTGCCCGATCTGGTTGACACATTGGCGGCGCAAGATGGCTCCATGACGCCGGAGACGGTCGACGCGATCCGGCGCGAACTCGACACCAAAGACGCTGGCGGGCTGAAGGATGTAGGCGGAGAGGCGTATTTACCGTTGCTCTATGCCGCTGGACCATTTGCCGACGCGCTGCCGAAATTGCGCGAACTGGACGCAGGTGGGGCACTCGCCACGCGGCTGGACGGGCTTGAGGCGATTGCTGCGCGGGTCGGTGACAGCGCTCGCATCACGCTCGACCCGACGGAACGCCACGGTTTCGAATATCAGACCTGGTTTGGCTTCACGCTCTATGCAGAGGGTCTGCGCGACGCCGCAGGACGCGGCGGCACGTACCGGATCGGCGGCAGCGATGAGGCGGCAACCGGCTTCACGCTTTACGTTGACCGGTTGGCAGATGCTGCGCCTGAAGCAGACAGGCCGCAGACCATCTATTTGCCGACCGGCCACGATACGGCGGCAGCGACCGCGCTTCGCAGCGCTGGTGCACGCACAATCGCGCAACTGGTCGAAGGCGAAGATCCGGTTGCACTGGGTTGCACGCATCGTCTGAATGGGACCGCGCCCGAAGCGCTCTAGCTATTTGAAAATTCGCGCCAGAAACGCATCTATCGCCTGCGTCTGGTCAGCCCCGTCAGCGGTGCCCAATTCTCGGTTCATTCGGCCATGATCGGTGCCGGATATCGACACTGTCTCAGCTGCAGAACCAGTCTCGGTAAGCCGGGTGACAAAAGCCTGCGATTGGTCGCGCGAACGCTCGCGTTCTTCCACATACAGCGCCAGCCAATTGGGCGCATCAGCGCCGCCTGCATGAGTGATGGGCGATAGCGCCGCATAGCGCGCTGGATCGCTTCCGAATGCGGTGTTGTACACCTGCCATTCTCGCGGTGCAGCGCCGTCAAATGCGGCGGCAATGTCATAGCCCGCACCATCAAGCAGAACAACGCCGCGGATTGCATCGAATGCGTCCCCTGCAAATGCCGGATCGCTCGCAACCAGCGCCGCCAGCTGAGCGCCCGCGCTGTGCCCCATCAAAACAATTTTATCGGGGTCAAAGCCAATCGCGTCAGCTTGTCCGCGCAATGCCTGAATCGCGGCGCCAATATCCGCCGCTTGCTGCTCCACCGGGGCGTCTGGCACCAGCCGGTATCCTGTAGAGGCGAAATAATACCCTGCCGCACCGAAATGCGCAGGCTTTGCGTCCACCGATTTGTGGCTGCCCATTGTCCATCCGCCGCCATGCACGAACAAGACGAGCGGCTCTGCGTCCACCGCATCTGCTGGTGCATAAACGTCGACCTGTTGGCGATTGTGATCGCCATATATGACGGTGCGGCTGACGCGGACGGGGGCTATATAGGGCCGGGTCGCGCGTTCGCTGCGGTTCTCATCTCTTGCGCCGATACGTTGTTGCAACTCCGCCGAGCATTGCGATGACAATTCGCTGGCGCGTTCTTGCAGGCATGCGCGGGTTTGCGAGCGATCGCGAGCGCCGGCATCGGAACACAACTCTCTGACCTCGCGCGCACATTCGCGCGATGGGCGCTCGCGCTGCTGCGCGGCAAGGGGCGCTGCGATGACGCATGCGGCCAAACCAATGGCGACGGCACCTAAAAGTCGGGGGCGATTGGCAGATTGCATCACAGATCCTTGTGAAATGGCGTTCTAAGCATGCCCTGCTCTCAGCGTAGTGCAAGCCGTCAAATGGTCGCAGTTTGTAATGGGCTAAAGCTTGGCAATTCAAAATGGCGGCATGCATAAGGACGGTACTACAAGCTATTATTTACACACAAAAGATTATAGCTTCAGCTTGCAGGGATATTCCAGACGCCGTTTCGAACGCTATTTGGAACTTGGTGCGGATTAAAATCAGGGGTGCATATGGTACATTTTCGAGCTTCACTTTTGGCCTGTGCAGGGCTGATTGCGATTACCGCGACCGGCGCCCGCGCCAGTGTTGATGATTATTCGGTCGGAGCCAATTCTGCAGTGCAGATCAATCTCGAAGTGTGCTCTGCCGAAACGCAGCTCGCGGTGCAGGGGGATGCCGGAACGGATCTCGATTTTACTGTTTCCGACGCATCCGGTCTTACGGTCCATACCGATCAGGGGATTGATGATTATCTCAGCGTCGTTCTGGAAAAAAGCGGTAACGAATGCGCCACTTTTGATCTGTCGGTCGCTAATCTGGGCGATGAGGCAAACACATTTCAAGTTGTGCTTGAGCCGTTAAATGAAGCCTCCATCCGGGTCGAAAAATACATCATCGCTCCCAGCGACGTCCAAAAAATTGACTTCAAAGCTTGCGGTACATCAGCGGAATTAACCGCGCGCGGCGATGGCGACACGGATCTGGATTTCGTTGTCCGCAATTCGGATGGCGGCGTGGTCCATCAGGATGCGGCGTCGGAGGATAAGACCACAGCGACGCTCGCCGGATTGCTTTCGGATTGCGAAACTTTTGAAATGGAGGTCAGCAACCTTGGCGCGGTTTACAACGCGCTGTTGGTGATGGTCACACCTAAAGGGGCAGCCGGGGTCCCCTTCACCGGCACCGCGCCCAGCACCAGCCTGGCATCCGGCCTGACAGGCGCAAGCAGCGTCGCCGAAGGACAAGGCGCGGGCGAATATCGTGCCGCAGCCAATGCCTCCATTACGGTCAATCTGCCGGTCTGCGGTGTAAGCCGACTGGAAGTGCGCGGAGCCGGCGATACGGATCTCGATTTCACTGTGAAAGACAGCTTGGGCGAGACCGTTCATACCGATGCGGATCTCTCGGATGTGACGTTCACAACGCTGACACCGCTGCTTGCGGAATGTGAGACATTCACGGTGGCGGTCAGCAATCTGGGCGATGTTGAAAACCTCTTTTCGGTTTCGATCACTGATGAGGATGAGTTGGGCGGAAAATCGGGCGCGGGTGAATACCGCGTCAATGCATCATCTTCGTCAAAGGTCATGCTCAGAGTGTGCGAGACCACACTCGTCTATGCTCGCGGGGACGGGGACACTGATCTCGATTTTGACGTCACTGATGGTTCGGGCAATTCCGTTTTTTCTGATTACGACATGACCGATCAAACCCAATTTACGCTCGATCCACCCGGAGCATGCGCAGATTATCAGATGAGCGTCAGCAATCTGGGCGAAGTGCAGAATGTGTTGACGGTTGCCTTCGACGAGGAGCCTGAAATTACACGCGCGGCTGGCGGCAAGGCGGCCCAGACAGGTGAGAACATCGGCAGCGGGCCGGGCGAATACAGCGCACCGGCCAGCGGCTCAGTCAGCGTTGATTTGCCAGTTTGCAGTGCGAGCCGGTTGGAAGTGCGCGGGGACGGTGACACCGATCTGGATTTCATCATCACAGACGCTTCTGGCCGCACCGTCCATTCTGATTTCGACCTATCCGATGTGCTCTATTCCACGCTGACCCCTAGCTCAGAATGTGAAACTTTCGCCATGGAAGTCAGCAATCTGGGTGATGTCTTCAACGTGTTTTCGGTCGCGCTAACCGATACGGGCGAGCTTGGCGGAGTGACTGGCCCTGGCGAATATCGCATTGAGGCCAATTCAGCGACGAAGGTGCTGCTGCGCATATGCTCGGCAACGACTGTCTATGCTCGCGGTGATGGCGATACCGATCTCGATTTTGACGTCACCGATGGTTCGGGCGACACTGTCCATTCCGACTATGATCTGACGGATCAGGTCCAATTTGGCGTCGATCCGGGCGGGGAATGCGCGGATTATTCCATGAGCGTGAGCAATTTGGGTGAAGTCTATAATGTCCTGACGATCACCTTTGATACGCCGCCCAATATTCCAGAGGCCGACAAAACCGCAGCCGCCGCTGATGCCGTCCAAGCCGCAGCATTAGATGCCGCTGCAGACGTAGCCGAAGCCGTTCGAGACCCAGCACCGCAGAGCGGCGCAGTCACGGGAACTTCGATCATGGCGCCGCCTGACACCATCAGCACCGATGGCAACAACCGCAATATTGCGATCCTGAACCAGACGGGTGAGACGCTCAATTTCATCTATTGGACCAATTCAGCGACGCTGGGTTGGGGCGATGACAAGCTTGGCGAAAGCTCGGTTCTTGCCACTGGCCAGCAGTGGAACGTTTACGCCGGAGATGGCTCCAACGCCTGCTTGTTCGATTTCAAAGCCGTAACTGAAAGTGGGCGCGAATTTGTGTCGACTCAGACCAATATTTGCGAAGTGAGCAGCGTCGCATTCCAATAGGTGTTCCGGAAACTTTGCATTTCATTTTGCGAATTTTACGAGCTTGAGATCAAAGGCGCTGTCCTATCCTCTGTCCTACCCCCACAGGCGGGGGCGGAGAACAATTGCTTATTGTCGCCACACGCTTGCCCTAGACCGCGCAAGGCCCTAGGCCCGCGCCGTTTGAGCAGTTCAATCGCCCAATTTGAATGGAATACTAAAGCATGGCGAACGTCACCGTAATCGGCGCCCAATGGGGCGATGAAGGCAAAGGCAAGATCGTCGACTGGCTCGCCAGCCGCGCGGATGTCGTGGTCCGTTTTCAGGGTGGGCATAATGCCGGCCACACGCTCGTGATTGATGGCAAAGTGTTCAAGCTGAGCCTGCTGCCATCGGGAATCGTATCTGGCACGATGAGCATGATTGGCAATGGCGTGGTGCTCGACCCGTGGGCGCTGCGCGATGAGGTCGAAAAGATTGAAGGGCAAGGGGTTGCGATCAATGACGACAATCTCGCCGTGGCGGACAATTGCCCGCTGATCCTGCCGCTGCACCGCGATTTGGATGGATTGCGCGAAACGGCGGCTGGCTCTGGCAAGATTGGCACCACAGGTCGCGGGATTGGCCCGGCTTATGAAGACAAAGTGGGCCGCCGCGCGATTCGTGTCTGCGATCTGGCGCATCTGGACAGTCTTGAGCCACAACTTGACCGCCTGTGCGCGCATCACGACGCGCTGCGCGCCGGTTTTGATCAGCCGCCAGTGGACCGAGAGGCACTGCTGGCGGAGCTGCGCGAAATTGCGCCGTTTGTGCTGCGGTTTGCGCAGCCAGTGTGGAAACGTTTGAAGAAAGTGCGCAAAGCGGGCGCCAAAATCCTGTTCGAAGGCGCGCAGGGCGTTCTGCTCGATGTCGATCACGGCACCTATCCTTTCGTCACCAGCTCCAACACAGTCAGCGGCACAGCAGCCAGCGGCAGCGGGCTTGGCCCTAACGCGACGGGTTATGTGCTGGGCATCGTAAAGGCGTACACGACACGCGTCGGCAGCGGGCCGTTTCCCACTGAGCTGGACGATGATATCGGGCAACGGCTGGGTGAACGCGGGCATGAATTTGGCACTGTCACCGGGCGGCAACGCCGGGTTGGCTGGTTTGATGCGGTGCTGGTGCGGCAAACCTGTTCCATATCGGGCGTGACCGGCATTGCGCTTACCAAGATCGACGTTCTGGACGGGCTGGAGACGGTCAAGATCTGCACGGGTTACCGGCTGCGCGGCAATGTCTATGACTATTTGCCAACACACACGGCGGATCAGGCAGAGGTCGAACCGATTTACGAAGAGATGGAAGGCTGGAGCCAAAGCACCGCAAGCGCGCGTTCTTATGCCGACCTGCCCGCCAATGCGATCAAATATATTCAGCGTATTCAGGAGCTGATTGAATGCCCCGTCGCGCTGGTTTCAACCAGTCCAGAACGCGACGACACGATCCTGATGAAAGACCCGTTCGAAGACTAGTTTTCTGCGGTGTATAAAAGTGTTGGCTTGTTCTAAAACTTGCGCCTAACGGGCGATTTGATGACATCCCGTGAGAAGACCGGTTTCCTTGCCCGTGGGTCAGGCGAAACCGAGCGCCCCTTTAGCGAAAGGCTTCTCACCATTGCGTGGGGGGCCCTGCAATGGCCTTGGCTTTTACGCAGTCTTTGGGGAGGGCGATTAGCCGACAAACACGCTCTGCTCGATCGGCTCGAACTGCCGCGCGACGCACTGCCCAATCTGGGCAGCTGGAAAGCAGACACATGGTTTCTGACCCGGATAGCGGACGCGGTGGATATGCTTCGACCGCAACAGGTAGTGGAACTGGGCTGCGGCGCGTCGACACTGGTCCTATCGCGCGCCATGCAGCGATCTGGCGGGGGTGAGCTGAACAGTTACGACCAGCACGCTGAATTTGTTGTTCAAACCGGCGACTGGCTCGCTAGCTATGGCCTTGGTGCGATCTTGCGCCACGCCCCTATCACACTGAATCCGACCCGCTGGTCGAGCAGTTGGTACGATCTGCACGGCATTCCGGCGGAAATCGACTTGCTTGTGATCGACGGCCCTCCATGGGCGCTGGGGCCATTTGGGCGCGGGCAGGCGGAATGCCTTTTCAGCCGCATTCGCCCCGGCGGAATGGTGTTGCTCGACGATGCAGCGCGGCCCGGTGAGCGCGTGGTGGCAAGGGGTTGGCGGCGGGATTGGCCAGATTTTGATTGGGCGCTGTTACCCGGGGCGAAAGGGACCCTGATCGGAGTTCGCCGCAGCTAAACGGATCCCTTTATAGGACATGGTTCGATAGGCGGATTTGCGGCGAAGAGTGTTGGCGGCTAAAAGGGCCGCAGTATGAGAGCGATAGCTGCCCTTTTTGCAATCCTGATGCTGGCTTCCTGCGCTGCCCCGCACAGCGCGCCGGGCGGCGATAGGGTCGCCACTTCGCCTGTCCCCACGGCTCCCGCACCCGGCAATGCAGTGCCCCCGGTCCCGCGTGACGCGCGAACGGGCCAGCCGATCATTGCGGATTATCTGGTGATCGACAAATCCGAACGCCTGCTTATCGCCTATCAAAATGGACGCCCGGTGCGCGCCTATCGCGGTTTGCAATTTGGCGATGCACCAGCGGGTCACAAACGTTTTCAAGGTGATGAGCGCACGCCTGAAGGCCTTTATACAATCGACACCCGCAATCCGCGCAGTTCCTATCATCTCAGCTTGCGCATATCCTATCCCAACAATCAGGACCGCGCCTTTGCCAGCCAATATGGCCGGTCACCAGGCGGCGATATCTTTATCCATGGCCAGCCCACCGGGCGCCCCGGCAGAATGCGCGGCGACTGGACCGATGGCTGCGTTGCGCTCACCAACGCAGAGATTGAGGAACTGTGGCAGATCGTGCCCGATGGCACACCGATTGAGATCAGGCCTTAATCCTGCTTTTTGCGATAGGAGCGCGAGCTGCACCTGCAGCTTCTTCACTTCGCGCAGGATGGTGAGCATGTTCATCGGCTCCGGTGTGTATCCAGTCTGACGCCTCTGCACTCGATAGAGCCTGAATCTTGACTTGAACCCTTTTTGTTCTACTCTCGTTCTACTTTTGGAGGAGATGATTCGATGACGCAGGTGGAATATCAAACGGCCGATTTTGCCTATGATGCTGTGCAGGATTCCGCTGGTTTGCCTGCGCGGGTCGCGATTTTTGCGGATCGCGTGTCTTTGCGCGAACAATTGAGTGAAGATTTGTCCGGGGCTGGCTTTCGCACTGTCGATGGTGGTCCGGTTGCCAATCTGCTCGATGGGCCTGTCACTCTTTTAGGCGATGTGGTGCTGGTTGATTGTCCTGTTGTGAGCGGTGCTTCGTTGGCGGCGCTGTCCCGGCTTGATATTCGCGTGACGCAGGCGGGGGCGCAGCTTATCGTGTCAACTTCTATCGATGCGCTCGACGATGTGTTTGCCGCGCTCGATCAATCAGACCCGCAAATTCTGGTGCAACCGAGCCGCGCTGAACGGGTGATCGCTGTTGGCCGGGTTTTGACCGGCGTTTCGGGCGCCCGCGTGCGTGAAATGACTGATGGTGACCGGCTCGATCTGTTGCACCTGTCGCGGCAGGTGGAGGCTATTGCTCATAAGCTTGAAGGTTTGTCTGGGCATCAAGATCAGGCAACAGGCGAAAACGGGGCGAGGGTAAGTCCCTTCAATCACGATGTGCGCGGGCTTGAGAACAAGCTGCTGCTAAACTCGCAGGATCAGATTGCGCCCGCATCACTGCCTCTGCCCGATCCACGCCATGTCCGTAAATTAATCGCTGCTCGTCAAGCGCGCGCGAAATTTTTCGAAGGTGAATTGTTTGCTGATCCTGCATGGGACATGCTGCTCGATCTGACTGCGGCTCATGCAGAACAAGCCCGCGTTTCGGTGACGTCGTTGTGCATCGCCGCTGCGGTTCCTGCCACGACAGCGCTGCGCTGGATCAAGCAATTGGTCGATACCGGAGTGTTTGAACGGGTGGCGGATGCAAGCGATAAGAGGCGCGCTTTTATCGCGCTGAGCGAGCAATCAACGAAAGCGATGGCGCGCTATTTCAGCGAGGTTGACGTGCCGGTCGCGCAAGCGGCCTGAGGAGGCGGCCTCGAAGTGGCGGGCTAATTACCCCGGCGTAAGATGACGGTTAGACCGCCAGCAGAATTGCCCTCATCCGCTTTGAAGCATCTCACCGGCTCGCCCGCCGCCAGGCCAGTGTGCCGCGCGCGCGCGGGCATTGGTTCACATCGCATGTTAGGCGCTGCGCATCGGCGCGCGCGCGCGCAAGCACTTCGGAAGGCACATCACCTTGGGTGCAGACAATGTCTGCCTCGCCCAGCATCCGCGCCTGTTTGACGGTCAGGTCTTCGGGATCGGGGCTGTTTAACGTAAATACCACCGTCTCATACGCCGTCTCATTTGCAGATGAAACCGTGTCCGTGTCCAACCAATCGGCGATCCTTTCATGCGAAGCCGGAGTGAGCGCATCAAGCGCGCCGCCTTCGCGCAAAGCCTCGTCCAAGGCGCGGCGGCGATCTCCTCCATCAGGATAGCGCGCACGCAGCTTTGGCCGCGCCGCAAACAATGCTTCGGCCAATTGCCCCAGCGATGCTGGCAAAATCCGCTCCAGCCGCAGCCGGATATGCTTGGCCAGCCCTGCCGAAGCGCCGCCGGTTCCCACCGCGATCAAAACCGGATTGCGATCAAGTATGCTCGGCGTCGTGAAATCGCAAAGGTCCGGGCGGTCGACAACATTCACCAGCATCCCGGCGCAGCGCAAATTGATCGCCGCCACTTCGCATGCCTTGGCATCTTCGTAAGCGACGAAAGCTATCCGCACGCCTTCGTCAATCGCGCGTGCCTGATCATCGACCACAATGCCGCCAGCGCGCTCAACCAATCGCCGTTTCGGCTCCGCCGCATCGCCATCGCCCAGCACCAGCACGCTGGTGCCTGAAATCTGATGAAACAACGGCAGACTTTGAAGTTCGCTCATGGGAGCATCAGTCCTATGCCAGCCAGTCGGGAACGCGTTCTGCATCCATAATTTTGCCCGCGTCAATTCGGTCCGCGACCACAGCGAATTTGTCACCGTCCACCAAAACTTCAGCAACAAATCCGCGTGAATTGTAAGAAGATGCCATCGTCGCGCCATACGCGCCTGCGGTGCGGAACACCGCCAGTTCGCCTGCGCTCAGATGGTCGCAGGTGCGGCCCATCGCAAAGGTGTCTCCGGTTTCGCAGATCGGCCCGACGATGTTCGCGGTCATGCTGTCACCCGTGGGCTCAACAGCGGCAAAGTCGTGATACGCGCCGTAAAGGGCAGGGCGCGCAAGGTCGTTCATCGCAGCATCGACAATCACGAATGGATCGTTGATCCCGCGCTTAACCCGCACAACGCGCGTCAGCAGCACGCCTGCATTGCCTGCGATTACACGGCCTGGTTCGAAGATCAGCGACACGCCCCAATCTTTGGTCACCCGCGCAACCATCGCGCCATATTCCTTTGGCGAGGGGTAGGTTTCGTCTTTGCGATAAGGCACACCCAACCCGCCGCCGAGATCGACATGGGTCACCGTGTGACCGGCCCCGCGCAGCGCTTTGACCAAATCGCCCAGTTTCTCAAATGCGCGCTCCAGCGGAGCAAGCTCGGCAAGCTGGCTGCCAATATGCACCGCGACGCCGCGCAAATTGACGCTTGGCTGCCCTGCAAGCTTGCCAAATATCTGGCCCGCCTCATTGATCGGAACGCCGAATTTGTTGTCAGCCTTTCCGGTCGAGATCTTGTCATGTGTGCCGGCATCGACATCCGGATTGATCCTGAGCGCGCATTGCGCGGTGAGGCCCATCGCGGCTGCGATCTCTGCGAGTTCCAGGCCTTCTTCCTCGCTCTCGATATTAAACTGCCCGATCCCGGCGATCAACGCGGCCTTCAGCTCAGCGGCGGTTTTTCCAACGCCTGAAAAGACGATCTTTTCCGGTGCGATCCCGGCAGCCAATGCGCGGCGCATTTCGCCAACGGAAACAACATCGGCGCCGTAACCCTGACGCTGCAACACCTTCAGCACGGATAGGTTGGGGTTCGATTTGACCGCAAACGCGATGAGTTTGTCCGGCACCGCATCCAACGCTTCGCGAAACACACGGGCGTGGCGTTCCAAAGTGGCGCGCGAATACACGTAGACGGGCGTGCCGACGTCATCTGCGATGTGAGGCAAGGCGACGTCTTCGGCGTGCATCACGCCGTCTTTGAGTGCGAAATGGTCCATGAATTCCTATTTGGCCAAATTATTCCGGTGGGAGATCGAAGGGATCGTCTTCGCGTTCTTCGGAGCGGCGGCGCAATTCGACGCTGCGCTCCGGCGCGGCGAGCGCTGGGAGTTCGAGCAGTTGATCGGGCTGGGACGGTTGCTGTTCGCCATAGGCGGCAGGCGGCAGAGTTGTCCCTTCCAGCGGTGTAAGTTCCGCGCGCGATCCGCAGGCGGAGACAGCCAGGCCAGCGATCATGATCAAAGCAATGCGCATCATTCCTCCTGCGAATTTCCGCGGGCCAGCGTTTCAGAATCAAGCAACTGGCGCGCCTCGGTCACGCGCTGTCTTACCTGATCCGGTGCGGTCCCGCCATAGGATGCGCGCGATGCGACCGACGCCTCGATAGACAGAGCGGAAAAGACGCGGTCGTCGATGCGCGTGTCAATGGATTGCAAATCGGCAAGCGCGAGTTCTTCCAGCGAGCAGGCCTTCGTGTCCGCCAGTTTCACCGCCTCACCTGTGATGTGGTGCGCTTCCCGGAACGGAATATCCGCCTCTCGCACCAGCCAGTCGGCAAGGTCGGTTGCGGTGGCATGCCCGGCCTGCGCTGCGGCACGCATCCGGTCAGCTTTAAAAGTCGTCTCTGCAATCATGCCCGTCATCGCGGCAAGCGAGAGGTCGAACAATCCGGCGGCTTCAAACACGGGTGGTTTGTCGTCCTGCATGTCCTTTGAATAGGCAAGCGGCAGACCCTTCATCGTGATCATCAGCGCAGTGCACGCGCCAATAATGCGCCCAGAATGCCCGCGCACCAGCTCAGCAGCGTCAGGATTGCGCTTTTGCGGCATGATGGAAGAGCCGGTGGAAAGGCTATCGGGCAGCGACGCAAAGCCGAAAGGCTGGCTGGCCCAAAGGATCAATTCTTCGGCCAATCGCGACAGGTGGATCGCGCATTGGCTTGCCGCCATGAGGTAATCGAGCGCGAAATCACGGTCAGACACGGCGTCCAGAGAATTGCGCGTGGGGCGGGCGAAATCGAGCGCGGCGGCGGTGGCGTCGCGGTTTATGGGAAAGCCGGTGCCCGCCAAAGCCGCAGAGCCGAGCGGGCATTCCATCAAACGATCCTGTGCCGCGCAAAAGCGCGCGTGGTCGCGGCCCAGCATTTCGAAAGTAAGCCATCAGATGGTGGCCCAAAGTCACAGGCTGCGCGGTCTGCAAATGGGTGAAGCCGGGCATGATCGTGCCAGCATGTTCATCAGCGCGTTCAACCAAGGCGGCGCGCAAAGCGGTTAGCCCTGCAAGCGCCCTTGCGTTGGCGGTGCGCACCCAGAGGCGAAAATCGGTGGCGACCTGGTCGTTGCGACTGCGCGCGGTGTGAAGCCGCCCGGCAACCGGGCCGATCAGTTCAGTCAGCCGCGCTTCGACCGTCATGTGGATGTCTTCCAAATCCCAGTCTTCGGGCACGCCATCGCGGGCATATTCCGCCGCGATCTGATCCAGCCCGCCGGTGATGGTGGCGGCGTCCTCACTTGACACAATCCCTTGCGCACCCAGCATTGCTACATGCGCCTTTGATGCGCGGATATCTTCGCGCCACAGCGCCTTATCAAAAGGAATCGAAGCATTGATTTCGCGCATGATCGCGCTAGGCCCTTCGGCGAAGCGGCCACCCCACATGCTGTTGGAGGCTGCACCATGTTTGGTTTTTTTGGAGTCGCTCATGATTCGTTCGATAAGTCTCGCTTGTGCAGCCGCCTTGGCTCTTGCCGGGTGCGATAGTGCCAGCACGGACGCCGCGCAAGAAACCGCTGCTACAGATGCGCAAAGAGACGCTCCGCCGCCGCAACTGCCCGGCCAGTTGGTGCGCGCCTTTGCGGGGACTGAACTGCCCAAGCTTTCGTTAAAAGACCCCGAGGGGAACACGCTTGATCTGGGCGCATTGGATCAACCGGTGCTGGTGAACCTGTGGGCGACATGGTGCGCGCCGTGCGTGGTGGAAATGCCGCTGCTGGACAATCTTGCCGGCGAAATGGAGGGAGAGGTGCGGGTCCTCACGATCAGTCAGGACGTGCGCGGTGCCGATGTGGTGGTGCCGTTTTTCGAACAGCGCAATTTTCAGCATATTGAACAGTGGCTCGACCCGGATACCGATCTTGGGGTGGCGTTTGCCGATGGCGGGCTGTTACCGATAACGATCCTGTTCGATGCACAAGGCAAAGAGATTCTGCGCATCGCGGGCGGATATGAATGGGACAGCGAAGAAGCGATTGCTCAGGTTCGAGAAGCGCTGGCTGAATCGGCCGCCGGGGCTGAGAGCGCTTCGTAGTCGGGCAAAGTCAGTCCCAATGGTGCAAGCGGAAAGCCGAACAGCCCGCTCATCAATTGCGCCTGAATTTTTGATGCTGGCCACGTCTTTGACAGCGGTGCAAGCAACCGGTCGCGCAAGGCGGGATGCCAGCTGGTTTGCGATTGATACATCGGCGTGAACAGCTTCGTCACCCACTGATACAGCCACACATGATCGCGCCGCCAGCTTATGGCTAGGCGCAGTTTTTCATCCAATGTGCGCCCTTCAGCCAGCCCGCGGGCAAGGCTCCACGCGTCAAGCAGCGCCATGTTCGCCCCCTGACCCAGTTGCGGGCTGGCGGAATGCCACGCATCACCGATTGCGATCATCCGGCCTGCAACGGGGTGTTTTAAAGTGCGGTGAGCATACCGTGCAAAGGTCAGCTGTTCGCGGTGCTCAATCCGATCCAGCATCACTTGCGTATCGGGCCACAGTGCGAGCACGTCGTCCTTCCACGCATCCAGCGGTGCTTCTGCCCAAGCAGCATAGTCATCGCGGCGCAATGACCAGAAGAAAGCGACCTCTGGCGCGCCCTGACCTTTGCGTGTGCCGATAGGCAAAACGCCCACCATTTGCGCGGCGCGGCGATATCGTTGTTCCAGAATGTTGCCCGCAAATGGGTCCGTTGGCTGCGTTGGTAGACTGGTCCACAAGGCTCCGAATTCGAGCACACCTTTGGGCGCGTCATCGAACAGCGTCTGCCATCCGCTTGCATCGACCACCAGATCGAAGGAGGGTGAGGGCGGACGCGCGGCAAAGATAAGGTTGCGCCCTGTGGTTGTCAGTTCGCTGCCAGTAACAGCGTGCCCCGTCTCTACCGTGATCCCACGTGATTGGACCGCGTCATGGAGCATCCCAAACAAGCTCGCCCGGTGGATGCCAATCCCAAACGCGCCGGGCAAGCCAAGCGTGCGATAGGGCGCATCGAGCACGATTTTGCCGGATTCTTCGACACCTTGCAGCGCATCGACTCGCGCGCCGCGTGCCAAGGTATCTCCAGCCAAACCAAGAGCGTCCAGCACCGCAAGACCGCTGGGTTGGATCATCAATCCCGAACCCACCGGCCCCGGATTGTCAAACTGATCGTATATGACGACTGAATGGCCCTGACGCTCCAACAGCAACGCCGCCGCCAAACCTGCCGGGCCGCAGCCCGCGATTGCAATGGAAAACCCCTTCATAGCGCGCATCACTGGCCCAATACTGCCGGTGCGCCAAGTGCAATTCTATGATGCTGGGAAAGGAAATGCCGTGGGCGATGACAGGCTCGAACTGCCGACCCTCTCGGTGTAAACGAGATGCTCTACCAACTGAGCTAATCGCCCCACGGCCTTTGGCGCGCACCCGATGATGTGCGCCTTGGTGAGAGGCTATCTAGCGGCAAAAGGTTCAAAATCAATTGCGAAGTTGCACTCGTTGCAAACTTCTGCGCAAAAACTTGCCATGTGCAGCCTAGATTGCGGGGTCCAGCCACGGTGAGGTGCGGGACCAATACGTTGGAAAGTTATAGATTATTCCCCCGGTCAAAGCGGTTCGACCGGGGGAATAGTTATGAGATTTAGTCCTGAGATTTGGTCCCGAAATTAAGTGTTGCGACGCAGAAATGCGATCACGGCAAGGATCAAAAAGATCACGAACAAAACATAGGCGATGTTCGTTGCGGCACCAGCAATGCCGCCAAAGCCGACCAGCGCGGCAACAATTGCGATGACCAAGAAGATAATGGCGTAACGTAACATATTAAATTCCTCTCCTATTTGTACCGTTTAACCGGTGGTAAGCCGTTTCGTTCCGAGCCTGCATCATGCGGCTGCTGCGAAAAGCTGTGTGGCGAATGCACTCGCCGGGGTCTAAAGACGCACCTTATGAGCAACCCCAAACTTATTGTCCTTGCAACAGGTGGCACGATCGCCGGTATGGCAGGATCGGCGACACGGCATGAATATCGCCCCGGCCAGATCAGCATTGCCGACTGGTTGGATACGGTGGCCGAATTTGGCTTGCCAGCTGATCTGGCGGGCAAGCAGATCGCCAATATTGGTTCTGAGGACATGGGTCCGGAAGTGTGGACTGCTCTGCACCGCGAAATCAATGCCGCGATGGCGGATGACAGCGTCGATGGAATCGTGGTGACACATGGCACAGACACCGCCGAAGAAACCGCATTTCTGCTCGATCTGACATTGCCCGCGACAAAGCCGGTGGTGATTGTCGGCGCGATGCGTCCCGCCGATGCGGTGGGCAGTGATGGGTTGCGCAATTTTGTAAATGCGGTGCGCGTGGCGAGCGATCCAGAGGCGGGCGGTCGCGGTGTGTTGCTGGTCATGGGGGACCGCGTGCTGGCCGCTCGTGATGCGCGCAAAGTGCGTACGCGCGGTACAGATGATGCGTTTCGCGGCTTTCCGCGCGGCAGTATCGGGCTGGTTACGCCTGCTGCGCTGGAATGGTTCGGCAATCCGTGGAGAGAGGGCGAGCCGCCGCGCTATGCGTATTCTGGCACGCTTCCCGAAGTGCCGATCCTGTATATCGGCGCGGGTATGACGCCGCAGGTGGTGGACCGCATTCTGCCCGAAACCCCGACCGGCATCATCATCGCCGGGGCAGGGGAGGGCAACATGCCGCAGGCGATCCGAGAGCGTTTGGTGCAGCTCGCCAAATCTGGCCTGATCGTGGTTCGCGCCAGCCGCGTGGACGAGGGGCTTGTGGACCGCGAGCCTGAGGATGATCCCAACGGCTTTGTCGCCGCCCGCGCGCTTAACCCACAGAAATCCAGGGTTTTGCTGCAATTGCTGATCGCCAACAAAGAAGGCGACCTGAACACTGTTCAAGCCGCCTTCGATAATCCGTAAGTTTTTATCGAACGTGGCCACCACCACGCATCAGATTACGCCCAAGGCGTGACCAGATATTTCTCGCCGGTTTTCATCTGGCGATAATCGGTAATCGCTTCTTTGGTCAGCATCTCTTCCAGATTGACCTTCGCCTTGTAATGCGAGGCAAAAGTGGTGGTGAGGTTCTGCTGCACGCGGGTGCGCATTTTAACGACCGTCTCCATGCCAGCTTTCGCGAGGAACGGGGTCAGCAGCCAACCGGCAACGCACCATTGCAGCCCGTATGACGGGGTCAGGATCGTCGGGCCGAGGTCGAGGCGGCCATATTGATACATTTTCTTATCCTGGTTCGAACCATAGCGCGAATATTCGCCCATCTGGCTCGATGCGACTTGCTCCATCGCTTTCAAGACACCGTCGGTCGACTGACCGCCGCCGATTGGATCAAAGCCCAGAAACGCGCCGGTTTCTTTGATCGCTGCACGCAATTGCGCCATGTAATCATCGTCCGATGAGTTCACGATATGGGTCGCGCCGAGCGCTTTGAGCTGATCGACATGCTCTTGTTTGCGCACGATATTGACCAGCTTCATGCCATCTTCGAGGCAGATTTTGTTGAGCATCTGTCCAAGGTTGGACGCAGCCGCAAGATGAATGATCGCCTCGTGCCCTTCCATCTTCGCGGTTTCGACAAAGCCCAGAGCGGTCATCGGATTTACAAAGCTGGATGCGCCAACCTCGCTGGAATGGTCGCCCAGCGGCAGGCACATCATCGCATCGGCGATGGCATATTGTGAGAACGCATTGCCGGGAACGCAGGCAACGCGCTGACCCATCAGAGCCTTTGCCATGTCGCTGTCACCGGTGGCGATCACTTCGCCTGCGCCTTCATTACCGGCGGGCAGACGCTGACCGTGGCGGCCCTTTTGACCGGACAAGAATGGCTCTGGCATATTGGCCACCACTTTGCCGTGCGAATATTCCGCTGTCTCAAAATCGGCGGCACTGGCAAGGATCGCGAGGTCCGATGGGTTGATCGGCGCGGCTTCCATTTTGACCAGCACTTGATTGCCAGTGGGCGCGGGGAATGTTTCTTCGCTGATCTCAAGCGTCAGTTTGCCGTCCGCAGATAGGGTGGTGAAAAGCTGTTTGCCTGTCGTCATGGAAAATCCTCTCTCTTTGTTATTCGGAGCCAGAACCGTCTGGATACGTTGCTGTCGACGAAGTAGAGACCTTGTGGCGGCGCGTTAAGTCCTAATTTGCTACGGTCTTTTGCAGCGAGCGCGTCTGCCAACCGTTTTTCGGTCCAGGTGCCAACCCCCACCAGCATCAAACAACCGGCCATGCTGCGCACCTGATGGTGCAGAAAACTGCGCGCTGCCGCATGGATGTGCACTTCTGGGCCTAGCACGGACTCCGCGCGCACTACATCTAGCCGGTCGAGCGTCTTTACCGGGTCTTTCGCCTGACAATGCGCGGATCGGAAGGTGGTAAAATCATGCCGCCCAACCAAAATCTGCGCCGCGCGCTGCATGGCTTCGACGTCCAGTTCGCGCGCAACTTGCCAAACGCGGTCTCTGTTCAAAGCCAGCGGAGCGCGGCGATTGACGATGCGATAGACATAGGACCGGCCCGTGCACGAAAATCGCGCATGCCAATCCGCGTCTGCTTGCTCGCAAGCTGTGATCGCTATCGGATTGGGCCGCAGATGCGCGTTGATCGCCCCCATCAGGCGAAACGGGGTTAGGGTGCTTTCCAGATCGACATGGCAACGCATCGCCAGCGCATGGACCCCGGCGTCGGTGCGTCCGGCGCTGAGCAGCAATGCGGTCTCGCCAGTGGCTTTAAAAATCGCCTCTTCGATTGATTGCTGGACGCTGGGGCCGTGTTTCTGGCGCTGCAACCCTTGATAGGGGGTGCCGTCGAATTCGATTGTGAGTGAGAATCTTGTCATGCCCTGAAGCGGGCTAGAGTTGTTTCAGGCGTTAATCCAGATCGTTCATCACTTGCATACCGCTGGGCATCGGTTTCGCATCGCAATCCATGCGAAGATATTCGTCTTCACCATCTATGCGATCGACGAATTCTTCCATCGTCTCCGCTTCGAAGTCATAGACAGTTGTGGTGCGGCCATAATCGGACCTGAATTGGGTCAGCACGGCCTTTCCATCTTGCCAGCCAAAGGCGCATTCCGCCTGTCCCCAACGGCAAAAATCCGCAGCGAGATTGTCGGATCCGAAATACGATTTGAACTCCCCGCCAAATGTCATGACGGTCGATTTTGTATAAGATGTCTCAGAAATCTGGTTGGTGCATTCCATCAGCTTGTCTTCGATTGGCTCAGGCCGCACCGCGGTGACGCTATCCGAAGTCACGACCGGCGCCTGGTTTTGCCCACTGGCACCGCACGCGGTAAGAACAGCGATGGGTAGCAGGACTTTACCTGTGTTTCTCATGGTTTCCCCATTGGCGCTTAACTACAGCCGGGCGCTGGCCAAAAATTGCGCAGGTTTTGCTCAATCAATCACGACACCGTCGGGAAACGGTCCGCGCTCGCAACTCATGGTGCTTTGTTCCGCTCCATTGCTCGCGGTGGTCAGAACCTTTTCCATCTGCAGCGTTTCGAGATCGAGAAGTATCTGGTTGACGGCACCGCTGCCCGTTTCGAAGAACAGACCAACCTTCTCGCCATACCATCCCAAGGCGCACCCGCCCTGGCCGGGATCGCACATATCGCGCGCAAAATTCTGCGTTTGCGAATAGCTTTTCACAGCGCCGTCTGCGATCAGAAAAAATTGCCGGCTTGTGATCCCATTGGGCTTTGTTTCGGCGCATTCGATGAATTGATCTTCGACCAGCGCATACCGCGTGGGGGCAATATTACCGGGGGTCAGCTGCGCCGCGTGCGAGGCCGGTGCCTCCTGCGCCGCAGCGGTTCCGCCACTGGCTTGCCCGCAAGATGCCAATGCGATCCCCCCGATCGCAGTTATAGCATTACGATTAAGCTTCATATTGCCCCCCTTCTCATCATCCAAAACGGCGCCCCGCCTCACGGAAAGGACGCGGCAAAGGGTATCAAAACGACGGGCAAATCCGGCGCGAAAGACCCCTGCCAGACTGGTGAATTGCCCTCACCAGCCCCAGATCGGTTTTATACGATTCGAAAACTTATTGGATGACAATTCCCGTTAGGACCGGATTCCCGCGCAGAAAATCCTCTCTGCCCATCGCTGGTTTGCCCGCTTTCTGCAGGACAATTGGCCGGATCGCCCCTGTGCCGCAGCCGATTGTGAACGTATCATCCAGCACTTCACCCGGCGCGCCAGAACCCTCAGACGTCTCCGCCAGCAACAGCTTCACCCGTTCGCCCTCCAGTTCAAACCAGGCGCCCGGAAACGGGGCCAGCCCGCGCACTTTTGCCTCAATCGCGGCGGCATCCTCAGACCAGTCGATCCGCGCCTCGGCCTTGTCAATTTTGGGTGCGTAGAGTGCCGCTGCATCGTCTTGCACCTGCGCAGCAAACGCGGGCAGATCGGCGAGGACGCGGACCATCGCCTCTGCGCCAAGCTGCGCCAGTTCTTCAGTCAGCTCGCCGGTCGTTTTGCGCGCCACCGGTGTGCGCACAATGTCCAGCATCGGGCCGGTGTCCAGCCCCGCTTCCATCTGCATGATCGTGACGCCGGTCTCGGCATCTCCCGCGATAACAGCGCGGTGGATCGGCGCGGCGCCGCGCCAGCGCGGCAGGATGGACGCGTGGATATTGAGACAGCCATGCACCGGCGCATCCAAGACCGCCTGCGGCAAGATCAACCCATACGCCGCCACGACAGCCACATCTGCGCCGAGGGCTGCAAACTCCGCCTTGGCTTCATCCGATTTCAGCGATTTTGGCGAGCGAACCTGCAGACCCAGCTCCTCCGCTTTGGCTTGCACAGGGGAGGGGCGCAGTTTCTTGCCGCGGCCAGCGGGGCGGGGTGGCTGCGTGTAAACACAGGCAATTTCATGCCCCGCATTATGCAAAGCGGCCAAGGCGGGCACCGCAAAATCGGGCGTTCCCATAAATGTGATGCGCATAAATAGTTCGCCTGTGCTTTATGATCGGGTCGCCAGCCCCTATCTCTCCCCCCATGGCATCGCAAGAGATCGAAGCGCTATCCGGCGCGCTAGCCCGGTTGCCGGGGCTGGGGCCGCGTTCTGCGCGGCGCGCGGTGCTATGGCTGGTGAAGAACCGTGAACACGCGTTGCCCGCTTTGCTGGAGGCGCTGGATGCGGTGGCTGAGACGCTTGTCGAATGCACCACCTGCGGCAATGTCGATACCAAGGACCCTTGCGCCATTTGCGCCGATCAAAAACGCGATTCACGCTCGCTTTGCGTGGTCGAAGATGTCGCGGATGTCTGGGCGCTAGACCGCGCGCGGCTGTTTCGCGGGCGGTATCATGTGCTGGGCGGCAAGCTGTCCGCGCTCGACGGTATTGGCCCCGAAGACCTCAATATCCCCGCATTATTGCAGCGGGTTTCGGGCGGCGCAGTCGATGAGGTTGTGCTCGCCATGAATGCCACTCTGGAGGGGCAAACCACCGCGCATTACCTTGCCGAACGGCTGGAAGAGCACAAGGTCCGCATCACGCAACTGGCGCACGGGCTGCCAGTGGGCGGGGAATTGGATTACCTTGATGAAGGTACGCTTGCACAGGCGCTTAGAGCGCGCAGGCCAATCAACTCGTAACGACTCACTTGAGCTTTTGCGGGACGATCACTAAATCGCACCTCATGGCTATCCTCGAAATCCTAGAAGTGCCGGATCCCCGGCTCAAAACCATTTCTGTCCCCGTCGAAGCAGACGAGTTCAACGACGAGCTCAAACAGCTCGCCGATGACATGTTAGAAACCATGTATGACGCGCCCGGCATTGGTCTGGCGGCGATTCAGGTTGGCGTGCCAAAGCGCCTGTTGGTGATCGATCTGCAACCGGATGATCCCGATGCGGAGCCGGTTGAGTGCGGTCACGATCATGGCGACGGCGCCCACACACATGCCGCAACCAAGCGAGAGCCGCGCGTTTTCGTAAACCCCGTGATCGTCGATCCGGCGGAAGAATTCGCGACGCTCAACGAAGGCTGCCTGTCTGTCCCTGAAATTTACGCCGATGTGGATCGCCCTGCGACCTGCACGGTGAAATATCAGGACCTGGACGGCAACCATCACGAGGAAGCTCTCGAAGGGATGATGGCGACGTGCCTGCAGCACGAAATGGATCATCTGGAAGGCATTCTCTTCATCGACCACCTGTCGCGATTGAAACGACAGATGGCCTTGAAGAAGCTGAAAAAAATTCGCGCTCTTGCTTAATCGAACCGCTTAGTCGCGGCGCTTAATCGGCGCGTTTCATCGTCTCTAGCGCGGCTTTCACGTCGCGAATGACTTCTTCGCAGATGCGCGCGCAGCGTTTGCAATGCGCGTCATCGTGATGCGAACAATGCGCGTGGCATGCTTCGCACGCGACCACTGTGGCCATCCCAATCGCTTTGATCGTCGTCACGTTTCCGCCGGTGCGGCGTGAGGCGATGCGGTAGAAAGCTGTGCAGGCGTCTGACGCATCAAGGCACCGGCGAATGCACTCGGCGCGATCTTCGTCTTTGTGAGCAAGACAGGCATCGGCGCAGGAATTGATGATCGCCGCCCCGTACATCGCGTGCTTGACCGCATCACCAAGCTCGCGATTGTAATCGTCGCCTACGTCGGGGTGTTCCTGAATCATTTCTTTGATCGACATGGATCTATTCTCCTTTTGGTAGATCAGCGATCAGAGATGGGGATTGGTTCCAATCAATCATGAAACAGCTCTTGGCGAGATGCCTCGTTCCGGCTATGTTCCGCCGATGGATGCAAGTGTTCTTATCGCAATCGTCGCAATTCTCGCGCTGCTTTTAGGCGGCGCGGTTGGCTGGTTTATGGGGTCAAAGCCTGCGGGCGAACTGCGGATGCGGATCGCTGAGCGGGATGCCGAGGCCAAGGCGTTGGATGAACGGTTTCGCGCCGCTGTCACCGAACTGGCGACCATGTCAGAGCGCGCGGCACGCTCGGACAGTTTGGCTGAGCAGCTCGATTCGGTGCGCAATGAGAATGCGCAATTCAGAGCCGAACGTGCCGGCTTTGCCGAGCAGAAAAAACTGCTTGAAGAATCGCGCGGCGCTTTGCTCACCGAATTTGAAAACACCGGCGCAAAAGTGCTTCAGCGCAATCAGGAAGAATTCCTGAAACGCGCAGAAGCCCGCTTCAAGCAATCCGAGGAAACCGGCGAGGCGAAGATCAAGACGCTGCTGGCCCCGGTGGGGGAGCGACTGGAAAAATACGAACGCCAGGTCGAAACGCTTGAAAAACAGCGCGTCGATGCGTTTGGGCAATTGAACGGTCTGATCCAATCCATGCGAGAGGGGCAGGAGGAAGTCCGGCGCGAGGCGCAGCGGCTGGGAAATTCGCTCACCAATGCCCCCAAAGCGCGCGGTCGCTGGGGGGAGAGGGCGCTGCAAAATCTGCTCGAACAATGCGGGCTGGCGCAGCACACCGATTTTATGATGGAGCAATCGGTCGACACGGATGAAGGGCGCCTTCGCCCTGATGCGATCATCAATGTGCCGGGGCAAAAGAAGCTGGTGATCGATTCCAAAGTTTCGCTGAACGCGTATCAGGCCGCTTTTGAGGCGGATGACGATGATACGCGCAAACACCACATGGAACTTCACGCGAAATCAATGCGCAACCATGTGCAAACGCTGGGCGCGAAAAGCTATCAGAGCCAATTCGAAGAAGCGCCTGATTACGTGATCATGTTCATTCCGGGCGAGCATTTTGTCACTGCGGCATTGGACGCTGATCCCACACTGTGGGACTTCGCGTTTGAACGCCGCGTGCTGCTGGCGACACCAACCAACCTCGTCGCGATCGCGCGCACGGTTGCGCAGGTCTGGCGGCAGGATGGTCTGGCGAAAGAAGCGCAGGAAATCGGGCGTATGGGCGCTGAATTGTATGACCGCCTTTCAACCGCTGCCCAGCATTTGAAGCGGGTGGGCGGTGGCCTCGAAAGCGCGGTCAGCAATTACAACAAATTTGTCGGCAGCTTTGAACGCAACGTGTTGTCATCGGGCAAGCGACTGGCCGAAAAAGGCATCGAAATCGGCAAGCGCGAGATTGAAGACGTGCCGCTGGTGGAAAGCGCACCGCGCTATAACGCCGCCGATGCAGAAGAAATTGACGCTCTTGAAGATGAACGCGGGAAGGCGGGGTGAGGCGCTCTGGCGCTCACTTTCCTACCAAGCTTGTTTTTGCCATGTTCGGGCCTGCTCTTTCAAATTGTCAGACCTCCGCTTTGCAGATCAATTTTTTGATTGATGTTGGACAAGTGTCACCCATGCCGTCCATCGGTAACTGACGATAAAATATAGAGAAAGCGCTGCCGCGATAGGGTGACACATTGCGCAATGTGTCATGTGTTTCCTACAGGCTCGCCAGAACCTCATACGCCAACACCGCGCCCGCCATCGCCGCGTTGAGCGAATCCGCGCGGCCCTTCATCGGCATCGTCACCCGCAGATCGCATTCCGCCTCATACGCCTCGGGCAGACCTTGCGACTCATTTCCCACCAGAATGAAACACGGCGCTTCATACGCCGCCCCGCGATAAGGCACCGCATCGCGCAGGCTCGCCGCGACAAGTTGGCCGGAACCAGAGCGCAGCCAAGGGATGAACTCTTCCCACCGCGCCCGCGCAACGTTTTGTGTAAACACCGCGCCCATGCTCGCCCGCACGGCCTCGGCGCTAAACGGATCGGCGCAATCGTCGATCAGGATCAATCCGCCGGCGCCAACCGCATCGCAGGTGCGCAGCATAGTGCCAAGATTGCCCGGATCGCGCAGCTCCTGCGCCACCAGCCAGATTGGCGCTGAATTGCGGTCTAGCCGCTCTAGGTTGGTGTCCCATTCATCGAACAGGCCGATCACGCTTTGTGAATTAGACTTGCCGGTGATTTTGGTCAGGATATCGGGCGTTGTGGTGATGATCTCACCACCAGCCGCCGCCACTTCGCTTTCCAGCCGGGTCAGCAATTCGTGGCTGTCGCGTCCTTCGGCCATCACCAATTCGCGCGGCAAGCGTCCACTGACGCGCGCATCTTCGAGCAGGCGCAACCCTTCGACCAGGAATTGCCCGGTCCGCCTGCGGTGTTTTTTATCCCGCAGACTGCGCAGATATTTGACCGTGGGGTTGGAAAAACCGCTGATGTGAGTGCGTGTCATAATTGTCGCTCAAGCCAGATGTGGCCAAGGATCACTCTTCGCCAAAGCCGTCTTCGACCAGAGCCACCAGTTCGGCCAGCACGTCTTCTGCTCCGTCGCCGCTCACGATCAATTCAACCGTGTCGCCCTTGGCCGCGCCCAGCATCATCAGCCCCAAGATTGAGGCGCCGCCCGCCGAATTGCCGTCCTTTGCCACTTGCACCTGCGATGTTTCGGGCAGAGCCGCGACGGCACCGACAAACTTCGCGCTGGCCCGCGCATGCAGGCCGCGTTTGTTAACGATTGTCACGCTTTGGCGCAGTTCGCTCATCCGCTTACTTGCCGCCTGTTGCCGCGCAGGGCGCAGCGTCAATGCCAAGCAATTCGCTCGCCACGGTGATATAATTGCGACCCGCCGTTTGCGCCGCTTCGACCGCTTCGACCACGTTCATCGATTTTCGAGTGCCAGCCAGGCGGATCAGCATGGGTAAATTGATCCCGGCGATGACTTCAACCCGGCCCGTTTCGAGCAGAGATATCGCGAGGTTGGACGGTGTGCCGCCGAACAGATCGGTCAGAATAATAACACCCGCGCCTGTATCCACGGCCTGAATGGCGTCCGCGATTTCGGCGCGGCGTTGTTCCATATCGTCATTGGGGCCGATGCACACGGTTGCGGTGCCGTTTTGCGGGCCAACAACATGCTCCATGGCTGCGACGAATTCGTCGGCCAGGCCGCCATGAGTAACCAGGATCAAACCGATCATATGCGAATTCAATCCGTTAACATTATGCGGTGCAAAATCATCGCGTAAAAATGCACCCGTAAATCCAAACCCACCATGCTCATCCGCTGAACCTCAACGCCCTCTGCCTTCGATTTCGTCAGCAGCTCGAGAGGCCAAATTGCGGTGCCGGACAGTGGGCGAAAATCCAGCCCCGCGCAAGCCCTGCGCCATGCGTTCTGCGGTGAAGACGGAGCGGTGTCTCCCTCCGGTACAGCCAAACGCGATGTGGACATAGGCTTTACCCTGCGCGGCGTAGCGCGGCAGCAGCGTCAACAACAGTGCGTGAATTTGTTCAAAAGCGGTATGAAAAGCCGGATCTTTTTGGATATGCTTGCCCACCGGTTCATCGCGTCCGGTGAGTTCGCGCAGCCCCTCCACCCAATGCGGGTTATCCAAAAAACGCATATCGAATACCAGATCAGCGAGCGGCGGCATGCCGCGCGCAAAGCCGAAGCTGGATACGGTGAGCGTCATTTCGGCGCTTTCATGGTCACCGAAAATCTCGCGGACATGCGACTGCAAATCGTTGGTGGCCATTGCGGTGGTGTCGATAACGATTTCCGCCCAGCGGCGCATGGGCTCAAGCAGTTCGCGTTCTTCGGCGATCCCGTCTTGCACGGTGCGGCCTTGCGCCATCGGGTGGCGGCGGCGAGTTTCGTTGTACCTGCGCTCTAGCTCCCCCCCGGCGCAATCGAGGAACATGAAAGTGAGCGCCAGATCCTCGCGCTGCGCGAGCTCTTTGACCAGCGCGATCATCTCGCTCGGTACAAAACCTCTGGTGCGGGAATCGAACCCAATCGCCAGCTGCGAGCGGGGCCCGTCAGCGGCATCCGATGGCTCCCCGACAAGTCTGTCGAGCAGGCGCACGGGGAAGTTGTCGATCGTTTCCCAGCCTAAATCTTCCAAGACATCGAGTGCGGTCGATTTGCCCGCGCCAGACATTCCCGTGACGAGCAGCAGGCGCTGCCGCGTGTCGTTCGCAGGGGCACGGGGATTGTCTGAAGCAGTGTCAGCGGTGGGCGGCGTTTGCATAGTGATGTTCTTTTCGCGCTTCGGACGGCGGAAGGGAAGCCGCTTTGTGCACAGATTAACGTCGTAGATTGTAATTGTGGGTCAATTCCTGGTCAGGCCATGCTGTTTCAAGGCAATCTCGGCTCGCATTGCTGGCGCAATCGTGCCCGGGGCGAAGGGCAGGCAGGGCACCGCCACGCCGAGGATATCGCGCCGCGGCGCGGATTGCGGCAACCGGTCGGCGTCCGCCCCCAAAGTGAGCACCAGAGCAAGCGGCGCGGGCGGGGCGATTGGGAAAGTGATTAGCCCCACGCCGTGCACCTCAATCAATCCAGCGATATTTGGCGGCGGGCTGGCGATAATTGCGCCATCATGACGGGTCAGCGTCACGCCGTCATCGCCGATCAAACGCGCACCGCGATCAATCAAGGCCAGTACAAGAGAGGATTTGCCGCTGCCCGGCGGTCCTTCAATAGCCAGCGCGCGGCCACCAATCGCCACCACGCTGGCCTGGAACAGCTGCGAAGGGTCAGCCGTCATAACCGCCTACGAATCCGCAGGCAGGCGAATCTGCAAACACGCGCCCTGCAATCCGTCTGGCCGAGCATCGGCATAGAGCGAGCCATCATGCGCTTCCACAATAGAGCGCGCAATCGCAAGACCGAGCCCGGAATGATTGCCGAAATCCTCTGTGGCAGGACGCAATGAGTGGAAACGCTCAAACACTTTTTCGCGCGATTCCTCTGGAATGCCCGGACCGGAATCGGACACGGTCAGCGTCACGCATTCGCCGTCATTTTCGATTGTGACTTCTATTGGAGCTTCGGGAGGGGAGAACGACACCGCGTTGTCGAACAGATTTTCCACAACCCGTTCCAACCGTGCGCCCACGCCCCGCACATGGGCGGCGAAACCACGCGTGTTCAACTCAATGCGGTGATCGTGGTTCTCTGCCCGGTTTTCGCGGCTGCCGATGATTGCGCGGACCAGATCGGCCAAATCGATCCGCTCCAGGGTGGCGCGCGACATTTCGGAATCGATCCGGCTGGCATCAGAGATTTCGCTGACTAGCCGGTCGATCCGCCGCACATCATGGGTGGCAATCTGTTCCAATTCGCGGCGCAGTTCGGGGTCTGTGACCATTGGCAAGGATTCCACCGCGCTACGCAGGCTGGCGAGCGGATTTTTGATTTCATGAGCCACATCAGCGGCAAAGCTGTCCACCGCATCAATCCGATGACGCAGCGCCGCTGTCATGTCCGAAACAGAGCGCGCCAGCTGACCAATTTCGTCACTGCGTTCTGGTAGCCTGGGGACTTCCACATCGCGCTCGCGTCCTTGCCTAACCTTTTGCGCGGCGCGGGCGAGCAATTGCAGCGGGCTGACAATGGTGCGCGCCAGATAGAGCGAGAGCAGAGCGGAAGCGAACAGCACCAAAATCACCGCAATCATCAACGACGTGCGCGCTGAACGTACGCTTTCGGTGATGTCGACCGCATTGCGAACCGTCAGCAACGTCACGCCATTAAGTCCAACCGGTGCGGCGGCGGTGATGACCGGGGTGCCATCAACCCAATCATAAAGGCGGACCTGGCTCAATCCCAGTTCGCGTGCGGCGACGAGTTCAGGAAACGCATCGGCGGTTTGCGCTTCTGGCTCTACATAATCAGTCACAGCTTCTGCACTGACGATCGTATCGACCGTTCGGTCGAGCCACCGCGCCCAACGCTGCCGCCAGCCATCGTCGGTAATATCATCAAATTCAAATGCGGGTTCTGCCAGCGCAAAACTGTCCGCCGTCAACATCCCCTCTTGATCGAACAAGCGCATCCGCATGCCTTGTTCCTGACCGATTTGCACCAGCAGAGCCTCTCGCCGCTCCCGCGTGGTCGCCCCAACCAATGCCTCTGCTGTGATCTGGGCTTCGGTGCGGGCGAGCTTAAAACGCTCATCAATCAACTGAGTGCGATAGGTGTCGAGATAAAACAGACCGCCCGATAGCAGCGCGAGCGGAAGGATGTTCACAATCAAAATACGCGCGGTGAGTGAAAAGCGCCCGGCGAGACGGGGGCGTTCTTCGATGCGGCCTAAATTGACCGCATCATCATTAATCGCACGGGTAGCGGGATTAGCCATCGTTGAAACTGTACCCTGCGCCGTAGAGCGTTTCGATCGCGCCAAATTCGTCGTCGACCACGCGGAATTTGCGGCGCATCCGCTTGATATGGCTGTCGACGGTGCGGTCATCGACGAAGATGTCGTCAGGATAGGCCGCGTCCATCAGTTGGTTGCGGCTCTTGATGACACCGGGCCGCGCAGCGAGCGCTTCTAGTATCAGAAATTCTGTGACGGTCAGGCTGACAGGCAGACCGTTCCACGTCACATGGTGGCGCGCGGGGTCCATGTACAAACGGCCGCGATCAATCTTTGGATGCACCGGCTGAGGCGGGCTGGTTTCATTGCCCAACGCACGGTCGGGCTCCGCCCTGCGCAATATTGCGCGGATCCGCGCAGTCAACAGCCGCAGACTGAAAGGTTTGGCGATGTAATCATCCGCGCCCAGCTCCAACCCGACTTCCTCGTCTGCCTCGTCATCTTTGCTGGTCAGGAAAATCACTGGTAACGGGCCATGCGCACGCACCCGGCGCAGCAATTCCAACCCGTCCATGTTGGGCATTTTGATATCGAACACCGCAAGGTCAGGCGGATTTTCGATCAGCGCCTTCAACGCGGTTTCGCCATCGGAATAAAGCCGCGTGACAAAACCCTCAGCCTGCAAGGCGATGGAAACGGTCGTCAGAATGTTGCGATCATCATCGACCAGTGCGATTTCAATCGCCTCTCTGATCGAAACGGTGTTTTCGGGTTTGTCTGTCTGAATTTCGCTGATCTCGTTATCCATCGCGGACTTCGCTCCTCCATACGCACGTTTCATGCGCGCTTTTTTCCCGAGTAGCGCCATCAGACGGACGAAACAATCAGCGGCGCACAGCGGTTTGAATCCAGCTGTGTTTTGCCAGCGGTATTTTGGCGAGTGCCGAGTCAGATGGACGCCCTGTTGGTGGCTTTTTAGCAGATGCGAAATCAAACATCAGAAGGTGCCGGAAAAATGGTGCAGTGCGGTGTTAAATAGTCCGGTTTGACAGGGGGGCAGACTCCTATCTATGCCGCTTAGCGGATTGGGATTCCCCGGCGCTTTACGAATCGTGAGGCGATGTTTTTTGCATCGTGCATACGCGTCTTCCACTCCTCAAAGATTTGCAGAATTAGGCTCTTTTCAGGAGAAGCTACGTTGATCCCCCTCGCTCATTCGCTCGCTGCCCAAGGCATTGAGACCAAAGCCGACATTCATTCCAATCTGGGGACTTCGGCACTGGTCGAAGCGTCAATCGCCGCAAAAGAGGGCGCTTTGTCCAAGCATGGCGCGCTGGTGGTGCAAACCGGCGCAAAAACCGGCCGAAGCGCGAAGGACAAGTTTATCGTTCGCGATGAAACTACGGAAGAAACGGTCTGGTGGGGCAAGGTCAATGTGCCGATGACGCCCGCCCATTTTGCCGCGCTCAAGGAAGATTTCTTGGCAGCTGTGGCTGACAAAGAAACGCTGTATGTCGCAGAT
Source organism: uncultured Alphaproteobacteria bacterium (assembly GCA_963789155.1). Taxonomy (GTDB): domain Bacteria; phylum Pseudomonadota; class Alphaproteobacteria; order Sphingomonadales; family Sphingomonadaceae; genus Erythrobacter. The sequence continues at coordinate 236,772 of CAWBJN010000023.1, forward strand.
CTGTTTGGCGGTTCGCAAGCCGACCACCGCGTCAATGTGCGTGTGATTAACGAGCTTGCGTGGCACAATTTGTTTATTCGCACCCTGTTGGTGCGGCCGACCGCTGATGAACTGGCTGACATAACGCCTGAATACACAATCATCGACCTGCCTAGCTTTAAGGCCGATCCCGCGCGTCACGGCACCAATTCCGAAACAGTGATTGCGGTGAATCTGACCGAGAAATTGATCCTGATCGGCGGTACGAAATATGCCGGTGAGATGAAGAAAAGCGTTTTCGGCATTCTCAATTATCTGCTGCCTGCCAAAGGTGTGATGCCGATGCATTGTTCGAGCAATATCAGCGCGGACGGCAAAACGGCGGTGTTCTTTGGCCTGTCGGGTACGGGCAAAACGACGCTGTCCGCCGATGCTTCGCGCACATTGATCGGCGATGATGAGCATGGGTGGTCTGACACGGCGGTCTTCAATTTCGAAGGCGGTTGTTATGCCAAGATGATCCGCCTTTCCGAAGAGGCGGAGCCAGAGATTTACGCGACCACCCGCAAATTCGGCACTGTGTTGGAAAACGTGGTGATGGACCCGCTGACGCGCGAGCTGGACTTTGACGACAACAGCCTCGCTGAAAATACGCGCGGGGCCTATCCGATCGACTTCATTCCGAACACAAGCGAACACAATCTTGGCCCCGTGCCGTCCAATGTCGTGATGCTGACTGCCGATGCGTTTGGCGTGCTTCCTCCAATCGCAAAACTGACACCCGAACAGGCGATGTATCATTTCCTTTCGGGCTATACGGCTAAGGTCGCGGGCACTGAAATCGGTGTGACGGAACCCGAAGCAACCTTCTCCACCTGTTTTGGCGCGCCATTCATGCCGCGTCACCCCAGCGTTTACGGCAATCTGCTCAAAGAACGCATCGCCAAGGGGCAAGTTCAGTGCTGGTTGCTCAACACCGGATGGACTGGCGGCAAATATGGCACGGGTAACCGCATGCCGATCAAGGCGACCCGTGCGTTGCTCAACGCTGCGCTTGACGGCGATCTTGATGATGTCGAGTTCCGCAACGATGCCAATTTCGGCTTTGCTGTCCCTGTCCATGTGCCAGTCTTGGCCACTGCAGGTATTGACCAAACGATCCTAGATCCGCGCAGCACATGGTCAGACAAAGACGGTTACGATGACACCGCCGCAAAACTGGTGCAGCTGTTTATCGATAATTTTGCCGAATTTGAGGCGCATGTTGATGAAGGCGTGCGCAAGGCGGCACCGGTCGCGGCGTAAACTCAAAGGCGCTTTTGAGCAGGCGCTGTTACAAGTTATTGCAAAGGCCCCGCACGCACTGCGTCGCGGGGCCTTTTTTGTGCCGCATCATCTGGCTAAGCTTGCGCGCAACGAACACCAGAAGGGGATTACGCTATGAGCATTCTTGACGGCATCATGAAGCAAATTGCCGGTTCACCGGATACCGTTGCAAGCCTCGCCGCGAAGGTCGGCATCGATCCTGCGACCGCAGAAAAGGCTGTGGCAGCGCTGGGCGCATCGCATGTGAAAGACGGCGACACGGTCGAAATGGCTGCGCAGCAAACCGGGATTGACGCTGGCGCGCTCAATGGGATCGTCTCACAACTTGGCGGCGAGAGCGCGCTTGGCAACATCGCAGCACAAATGCAGGATAATCCAGCGCTCTCAGGCGTTATGAGTATGCTCGATCAAAACGGGGACGGTAATCCGCTCGATGATATTGCGGGATTGGCCTCTGGACTGTTTGGGCGCAAATAAGAATTCTTACCTGAAAGGATGGCTATGAGCCTTGCTGCAATGCTCCAACAGACCGGAGCGATTTCATCCATGGCGCGCGAATTGGGCGTCGACGAAAACACCGCAAAGAGCGCCGCTGGCGCGCTGTTGCCCGCGATTATTGCAGGGATGGGCCGTAGCGCCACGGGCGGAACCAGCACACCCGATCCGATGGGCGGCCTAGGCGGTCTGGCTGGTGCGATACTGGGCGGCGCAGGCGGTTCGGGCGGCGGGGGCCTTGGCGGCGGCTTGCTTGACGCAGTGTTGGGTAAAAGCCCGACGCCGACAGCTCCGGGCAATGACATCCTTGGCAACATCTTTGGTAGCAAGGATGTGAGCCGTTCTATCGCGGGCGAAGTGGCTTCGATGACCGGTCTTGACGAAGGACTTCTCAAAAAGATGCTGCCGATCCTCGCCATGGCGGTCGCCGGCTACATGGCGAAGCAAGCGACTGGCGGAGGCTCAGCACAGGCTGGAGCCAGTGGTAGCCCACTTGGCGGTATTCTGGGCTCCATCGTTGGCGGGATGATGTCGCGGTAAAAATTTGGCGCGCCCGCCGGTTCGGGCGCCTTTGATTTTGCATCGCAAGCGTCACAACCGGCTGCGACAACGTTTTTGATCATCCGTTTTTATCGCTTGTGCGGCGTTTCTTCACTGTCCCACGTTGATCGCGCGGGGCATAAAAGGTGCCGCGTCTGGAGATAGTCAAACGGTTGGAGCGGGGATGTCAGCTGAGTCGGTTTTTTTCAAATTTTCCAGATAGTTCCAGATTCGACTGACAACGACGGACCCTTCGCCCACAGCGCTGGCGACGCGCTTTACAGAGCCGGAACGCACATCGCCTACGGCAAAAATGCCGTCCGTGCCGGTTTCATATGGTGTCTCGCGGCCTACCGCAGCGCCGGTGAGGACGAAGCCTTTCTCATCGGTCTTGACCAATCCCGACAGCCAATCGGTGTTGGGTGCAGCGCCTATCATGATGAATAGAGCGCGAGTATCGACCCGATCATCGCTGTCTGGTTTTGTGAAGGTGACCGATTCCAGCCAATCATCGCCGTGAAGTCCAGTCACAGTCGTATTGTAATGGATTGTGATACGCGGATCAGCCTCCAGCCGCTGCGACAGATAGCTGGACATGGAGTCAGCGAGACTGTCTGACCGCACGACCAGATGCACATGCGAGGCGCTGCGGGAGAGATACATAGCAGCCTGCCCGGCGGAATTGCCGCCGCCAATCACGACGGCTTCGGTATCGGAACAAAAACGCGCCTCCATTTCAGTCGCGGAATAGAAGATACCCGCGCCTTCAAGTTCTTCGAGGTTTTCCAGTGGTAATCGGCGATATTGCACTCCGGTGCTGACCAAGACCGCTTTGGCGCAAATCTCATCGCCGCCGTCATTCTCACCGTCCAGAACCGCACAATAGGTGCCATCTTCACGGCGAGTTAGCCCTTCGACGCGTCGTGGCATCACAAACCGGGTGCCGAATTTCAACGCCTGAATTTGACCGCGATAAGTGAGATCAGTGCCGCTGATACCTGTGGGGAACCCCATATAGTTTTCGATTCTGCTCGACGTGCCAGCCTGCCCGCCGATCGCCATGTCTTCTACAACCAGAGCATCAAGCCCTTCTGATCCGGCATAGACTGCCGCGGCGACGCCAGCTGGGCCTCCGCCGACGATCAGCAAATCAAAATCGCGGCGTGAACAGATGTTGAGATCAAGGTTTAGGAATTGAGCCACCTTGCGCGGGGTCGGGTCCTCCAGTTTCGTATCGGTGCCAAGGATGACGGAGGGCTGGTGTCCGGTGAGGTCGCACACTTTGTTCGTCTCCGCATCACGGGCATCCATGTCAAAACTTTGGAATGGGATGCGATTGCGCGAGAGAAACCGTTCAACCGCTTGCACTGCCGGATCGCGGTCCGCTCCGATGATCTTTACTGAACCGTTGGAAAGTTCAAATTGCTTGCGGCGGCGCGCGGCGAACACTGTGATAATGTGATCGCTAAGTTCAGGGATGCGGTTCATCAGATCAAGCACCTTTTCGCGGGGCGCTTCAATAACCCGTGTTTCAACCGCGGCACGCATCCTAAGGTAATTCGTGGCGCGGTTGAGGAAGCCAATTTCGCCCATAAATTGCGTGGGACCGAGGCCGGATTCCAAAAGCCGCTCGCCCGTGTAGGGGTTGACCACTTCAAGTTCGCCTTCGAGAACATAGACAAATGTGTCCATAACATCGCCGATTTCCGCGACGATTTCTCCGGCTTTGTAAGTGCGCTCTGCGCCAATCTTACAGATCGCTTCGACATGAGCGTCTGCCAGCGGCACACGCTTCATCGTTTCCAGTTCCGGGCCTAGCTGTTCCACCGCGCGTCTCCTTACGTCTGTTTATAAATTAGATAGGAACGCTGCGCTGCAAAACTATTGGGCGGTTGCGATATACCGCCCGACTGTTTTACCCACCACATCTAAAGGCGAGTTGCCACCAAGGATGATGGCCGTGTTGAACGCCTTGAAATCATAGGCGTCGCCCATTTCGGACTGCGCGCGCGCACGTTGCCGCACGATTTCGCTATGGCCCAGCTTGTACCCGGTCGCCTGACCCGGCCAGCTGCAATAACGGTCCACTTCGCTTGCAACTTCTTCGTATTTGGAGCCGTTGCGCTCCACGAAGAAGTTGCGCGCCCGTTCGCGGCTCCAGCCTTTGGAATGCAGGCCCGTATCAACGACCATCCGGCAGGCACGGAATGCGAGGCTTTGCAGGTATCCGAGCCGTCCGACCGTGAAATCATCGTAGGCACCCAGTTCATCCGCCAGCTGTTCGCCGTAAAGCGCCCAGCCTTCGCTGAAGGGATTGAAGGCGAGGATTGAACGGATCAGCGGCAAGCGGTTTGAATATTCCCCTTCCCAGACATGACCCGGAATGCTTTCGTGGAACGTCAGATCGGCCAAATCATATTTGCGGTGTAGATCGGTCGACCGCAAGTTTATCCAGAACCTGCCCGGGATCGTACCATCTTTACTTCCCGCTCCGCCATAAGCGCCCGGTGCACCGGCTTCTTCTGCGATGGGGATGCGAGTGACTTCGAGATTGGGATCGACCAGTTGGTTGAAGGCGCGCGGCATCTGTTCGCGGATCCAGTCCACCCGGTCATTGATAAATGCGAAGATTTCTTCGCGCCCTGCATCGCCGTCTGCAAATTTGTAACGGGGGTCTTCGCCCAGCGCTTGCATCCGCTCGCCAACGGAGCCTTGAGTGTAGCCGATTTCGCGCAGGATCGGGTCCATCCGGTCGTGCAGCACTTCGAGCTCCTCGAGACCCTGATTGTGGATTTCGTCGGGCGTCAGGCGCGTCGTTGTGCTGGACCGCAGTGCCCACGCATAGAACTCATCACCACTTGGTCTCGCTGAAATGCCAGGGTCGGATGTCGCCACTGCACGCTGAGCCTTGAGTTCTTCCAACTGATCGTTCAGCGCGTTGGCAATGGGACCGCTTTCCGCTGCGAGAGCCATCTGGGCGCGGCCATCGGGCAAGCCGATGTCGGTGAGTTTGCTGCGCAGATGATCGGTGAACAATTCGCCCTTCGCGGCGCTCGCAATCGACAGTTCCATCTGACCGATAGCTTTGTCGATCAGGAAATCTGGCGGCACCACACCCATTGCGCGCGCGCGGCGCATACGTTCAAGCTCGCCGCCGAGCGCCGCAGGAAACGCTTCCACACGCTCGACATAGAAATCGGCATCCTCTGCGCTGCTCAGCGGTTGGTCGGACTGCATAAAACGCGGCATACCGATATAGGCGCCCACATTCTGAATCACGACATATGGCGCGGTGCGCCAATTGCCAACGGGTGTATCCCCGTATGGTAGCGCAAATCCGTCGAGAGCCAGCTCATAGGCGCTCTCAACCACTTCGATATTGGTGATCGTTTCGGTGTCCAGCCCTTCGCGCGGATAGGCACGCAGACGGGTTAAGCTTTCGCGCAGGGTGGCGGCATAGGCCTCCTGCCCCTCAGGGCTCTGATCCTCCAACTTGCCGCGCAAATGCGCATAGCTGCCAGTATCCACGCCGAGCGTGGTCGCGCGTGTCGGCTCATGCTCCAGCATCGCGTAAGCAACTTCGTCCAACATCGCATTTGCAGAGGTCGGTCCGGTGGCACCCCCGGCCATGTAAGCGGCCCCAGCGCATCCGGGGATCAATGCGAACGCAGAAACGCCGCCAAGCCCCCAAGCGGTTGAACGCAGGGCCTGACGGCGTGTTAAGTTTTGAGTGGTGAAGTCGTTTTGCGTGTCAGTCATACCCTCAGGTGTTACCCTGCCGATATGCTGAGTCAATCAGTCCTTCAGGTCAGCTGGGACGATCCCGCCAGCTGCTGCGATCTTGTTCATCACAGCCCTGTGCAGAGCGATATTGTCTTCAGCCGAACCAGAATAATCGGTGTTGCCCATTTCTTGAGCCAATTCCTTGCGGTTGGCGTAACTGGCGTCAATGTTCAGCAGCTTCATCAGGTCGACAATCGAGTCTCTCCAATTGAGCTTGTCCGAACCTGGAATGTTGCTGATGCGCTTTTCGACGTCCACGCCGGAGATGGCATCGCGCTTTGGCGCGGCGGCTGGTGCGGCTCTGGTGACTGCTGGTGCTGCTTCTTCTTCATCCGAGCCAAAGATGGCGGATTTGATTGAGCTAAAAATTCCCATGATATTCTCCCTCATATATTCTGGCACATTACCTAGACGCTAAAGCCGGGATGTTCCATGATAATGACTCCTGAGAGCGAGATTGGTTTCTGAATTTATGGATACGATGTGGGCGTCCATCTCTGAACTTTTCACCACGAATGTAGGCGGTGTGATGGCGCTGGTGTTGTTGGCGGCATTGGCGTTACTGATTGGCGCGGTGGTTCTTTACCGGCGCACCGGGGAAGCGAAGCAACCTGTTTTGATGGTGGTTTTAGCTGTGATCGCAGTGGGAAATGTCCTCATCCTGACCATCCCAACAGCCGATGGAACCGCGCCGATTGATCAAGCAGAAACGGCCGAGGCGCCTTAACGCTCCGGCCGCTTTATGCTGATCAGGCGGACTTTATTCCGGAATTTTCCAGTTCACTGCGCTGCTGTATGATCCTGCGACCGCATCGCCGTTGCCATCTTTCGCCGGTTCGAACCGGCCGCGTCGTTCGAGCAAGGTGCACGTCGCCTCATCCAGTGCAGCATGCCCGGTTGATTGGGTGATCGAGCAATCGTTCACCCGCCCGCGCGCATCAATCGAAAGGGTGAAGCGGGCGACGCCTGAATATTCGCGATTGATCCAGCTGCTGCGGTAATCGCTGTCCGTAATCCATTCCCCGGCATTCCCGCGCGGAGCGGCGCTGACAGGAGCGAAGGTGGGGCCGGGCCGAGTGACAGGCTTAAGATCAATCGTGCCGATGACTTCGCTCAAATCCGATCCGGTGCCGGGGAGGGTGCCAACAGGTGTGGTCGCGGTGCGGGTGAACGTGATGGCGGTGTTCGGGCGGGGCGGGGGAAGGGTTTGCTCGACAGGTTGGACCGGCTGCGCCGTGTCTGGGACCTTTGGAGGGTCAGGTTCGACGATCGGGTCGATCTCAGGCGGGGGCACATCCTCGATGTTTCGGCCCTCGATTGTGGTGATTTCTTCAGGCCCAACCACGGTAACCGCAAGGCCCACGACGAGCAAAAGGGCGAAGGCCCCAGGCACTCCAAGCGCGCCAAGCATTGCTACCGGATTGGGCCGACTGGCTGCGTTTACATAGTTCATGATTACATCTCCTCTCACAGCTGATGTGATTAAGATGTTACAACATTACATTTAGCAATCAAGAACTATCGAGTTGCGGATTAAGACGGGTCGCGTTGTGCAACTCGTCTAATTTTTGAAATATTGTTGTTTTTGCGGCGGCGTGGCTATCTTCGCGTGTTGTGCTGCGCATCGCATGCGCAACGCGATTTCCCTAGCGACTCCAGCGCCGCAGACGCCAAAAACATCAGGTGCCCGCCCGCAGGTGCCACCCCGCGAAGCGAGGCGAACAGCTCCAAGGATGCTCGCCGGGACGGGCGGACAAAACCTGAGAAACGATTATTTAATCGGACAATCCGGCGACAGGCGGAAATCGAGGTAATTATCGACCGATGCCATCATCTCTTCGGTTTCGTTTTCGAAGAAGTGGTTGGCGCGCGGGATTTCGTCGTGGTGGATTGTGATGTGTTTTTGCGTGCGCAGCTTATCGACCAGCTTTTGAACTGCGTTTGGCTGAACCACTGTGTCAGCGGCGCCTTGCACGAAGATACCGCTTGCCGGGCATGGAGCCAGAAAGCTGAAATCATACATATTGGCTGGCGGTGCGACGGAAATAAATCCGCGCACTTCCGGACGGCGCATCAGCAATTGCATACCGATCAGCGCGCCAAAGGAATAGCCTGCGACCCAAGTGGTCTGCGCCTCTGGGTGGATGCTTTGCACCCAATCGAGCGCGCTTGCCGCGTCAGACAATTCGCCAATGCCGCTGTCAAAGCTGCCCTGGCTGCGGCCCACGCCGCGAAAGTTGAACCGCAGAACCGCAAATCCGCGATCAGCGAATGTTTTATACAACCGCTGCACGATGCGATCATTCATCGTGCCGCCGCCTTCGGGATGCGGATGCAGAATCATTGCAACCGGCGCGCGCGGACGGGGGGGAGGGGAAAAACGACCTTCGAGACGGCCTTCTGGACCGGGGAAGATGACTGATGGCATCGACAAAACCTTGCGAAAATTGGGTTAGCAAGATGCCTGCTGGCACCCGCGAGAGCGCGCTCTATATAGGGACGCATGCAAGATACGCAATTTATTGTCGGATAGACCGAAGGTGAGACGCATTTATCTCGATCACGCGGCCACTTCTCCGCTGCGCCCGGAAGCGCGCGCCGCGATGGAGCAGGGCTTTAAGATGTGGGCCAACCCGTCGTCACCGCATGGCGAGGGGCGCAAGGCAAAGTCGGCGCTGGAGGATGCGCGCGAGCGGGTGAAGGCGGCGCTGGGCTGGTCCGGTGAATTGATTTTTACATCGGGCGCGAGTGAGGCGCTGACGATTGGATTGCAGCAAGCCAAAGTCGGCCAAGAAAAAATAGAGCGCCGGATCGTCAGCGCGGTGGAACATGACGCGGTATTCCGTGCGGCTCCGGATGCGGAGGTGTTCACCGATAATGCGGTGCTAGATGATCGCACCGTCCTCGCTGTGCAGCATGTGAATTCAGAAACCGGCGTAATCAATCCAGTTGCGAAAATGGCTGAGACGGTGAAGCCCACCGGGGCATTGCTGCTATCCGATTGCTCGCAAAGCGCCGGAAAACTGGCACTGCCCAAGGCGGATATGCTTGTGATTTCCGCGCATAAATTTGGCGGACCGATCGGTATCGGTGCCTTGTTAGTGCGTGATTATAATCTGCTTGAACCCATTGGCGGGCACGAGCGTGGTTATCGTCAAGGGACGGAAAACCTACCCGGCGCGATGGGTATGGCGGCAGCTCTGGAAGCAGGTGAATGGCAAACAACCCCGCAGCAACGCGCTGAATTTGCACAGACTCTATCGGCAGACCGCCTGACAATGGGCGATCAAGTCGATTACATCGCCGCGCTAACCCATCCCAGCATGAGCGCTCAGGCGCTCCTGATTCGCTTGGACGTGGCAGGCTTTGCCGTATCCGCAGGCAGCGCTTGCTCCTCTGGTACGCTGAAGAAAAGCCGTGTCCTCGATGCGTTCGGCGTGTCCGACGATGTCGCCGCGCGTACCATTCGGGTCAGCTTTGGCTGGAACACCACTCCAGATGATTTGGAACAATTCGCCAAGGCGTGGGCTTCATTGGCATGATCTATCTCGACAATCAGGCAACCACCCCTCTTGCACCAGAAGCACGCGATGCGATGCTCCGCTGGCTGGATGGGCCCGACGGCACAGGCTTTGGCAATCCGCACTCACCCCACCGCATGGGGCGGCAAGCGGCGGCTGCGATTGAGCTTGCGCGCGACCGGGTTGCGGCTTTGTTTCCGCCAGGCGGTCAGGTGGTTTTTACAGGCGGAGCGACGGAAGCGCTCAATCTGGCGATCAGAGGCAGCAAGAAAAAAGGCTCGGTCGCTTTTTCTGCGATCGAACATTCCGCTGTCGGTGACACTGCCAGGGACGCGGGCAAGCACCATGTGCTCAGCGTTGACGAAGACGGCATTTGCGATCCCGAACAAGATCTCCCCAAAGACACGCGCCTGATCGCGGTGATGCAGGTCAACAATGAAATCGGCGTGATCCAGCCAGCCACCGATTGGCACCGCCGCGCTAAACAAGCGAACGCGCTGTTCCTGATCGACGCGGTACAGGCTTACGGCAAAATGCCGGTTGCCCCTGCTGATATGATCGCAGTGAGCGCACATAAGCTGCACGGCCCCAAGGGGGTTGGTGCATTGTGGGTGCGGGACGGCATTGAACTCACGCAGCAACAAACCGGGGGCGGGCAAGAGGCAGGCCTGCGCTCTGGCACGCTCTCACCAGCTCTGATCGCAGGTTTTGGAGCCGCCGCACTGCTTGCTGCTGAACGCATGAACCAAGATGCCGAACACGCGGAGCAACTTTGGACCCGCGCTCGCGAATTGTTTGAAGGGTGGGAGCTCAACGGCAGCGCCGCAGCGCGCTGGCACGGCAATCTCAACATTCGCCGCGAAGGTTTGGACGTGGCCCGGTTGATGAGTGATTGCCGCAATGTCATGTTTTCCGCCGGCAGCGCCTGCGCCAGCGGGTCTGGCCGCCCGAGCCATGTTCTCAAAGCCATCGGATTGTCAGACAGCGAGGCAAAGAACTCGATTCGCCTCGGCTGGAGCCGTTACACGACGATCGAAAATATCGAAGAGGCAGCAAGCGCGATCCTCGCCGCAGTCAAGGAGCAAGAAAAGTGGGGCTAAAAGTCACCTTCATCGACCCGCGCGGTAATCCCGTACAGACAGAAGGCGAAGCGGGCGACAGCCTGCTCAAAGTCGGTCAGGCAGCAGGCCTGCCGCTGGAGGGCACTTGCGAGGGGCAGATGGCATGTTCAACCTGTCACGTGGTTGTCGCGGCGGAATGGTTCACCAAGCTGACTGATCCGACCGAGGAAGAAGAAGACATGCTCGATTTTGCCGCAGGAGCGCGCCGCACAAGCCGCTTGTCCTGCCAGATCGACCTTAGCCCGGAACTGGACGGCCTGATCGTGAGCGTGCCAGGCGAAAGCAACGACGCGAGACGGATGTGATGCCCGGAATTATGCTGAAATGAATTTGCGAACACGCGCGACGGCGCTGGTGGAATCGGCCGGATTCGAACGTTTCATTATCGCAGTCATCGTCATCAATGCGATTGGGCTGGGGGTCGAAACATCACCCGGCGCGATGGCAGCTGCCGGCGACGTCGTTTCTTGGCTTGATACAATCGCGCTTTCGATTTTCGTTGTTGAGCTGGCGATTAAGCTGTTCGCTTACCGTTTCGCATTCTTCAAAAACGGCTGGAATATTTTTGACCTGGCTATCGTGAGCGCGGCGCTGGTTCCGGCGGGCGCGCAATTCTCTGTTTTGCGTGCGCTGCGCATCTTGCGGGCGTTGCGGCTGGTGTCGGTCGTACCCAGCATGCGCAAAGTCATTGTCGGACTGTTCAGCGCCATTCCCAGCATCGCCACAGTGATCGTGATGTTGCTGCTGCTGTTTTATATTAGCGCAGTGATGGCGACGAAGCTGTTTGGCGCGGCTTTCCCTGAATGGTTCGGCACGCTTGGCGCTTCGCTCTATTCGCTGTTCCAGATTATGACCCTGGAAAGCTGGTCTATGGGCATCGTGCGCCCGGTGATGGAAGAATTTCCCTATGCCTGGGCTTTCTTCGTGCCGTTTATTCTGGTCACCAGCTTCATCGTGCTCAACCTGTTTATCGGTGTGATCGTCAACGCGATGGCGGAGGCAACCGATGAAGCGGCACATAGCGAGCGCGAGATGATTATCGAACAATTGAAAGCGCTGCGCGAAGAAGTCGCCAGCTTGCGCAAATAGGTATGAGCATTTCGTGAGAGTTGCGAAAAAACCCCGCCGCGAACAAAGCCGCAGCGGGGTAATCGCTTTGTACTGACCCAGCGGGGGCGATGGGCCAACAAGCTTTCCGCTATTTAACGGCGCAAAGCTCATGTTGGAATAAATCCAAGCCTAGGCGTTTTCGCTTACGTTAGAGATGGCCAGTGCATCCTTGAACGCTTCGGTGAACGCGGGGATATCATCCGGATTGCGGCTCGTGATCAGATTGCCATCAACTGCGACCTCGCGGTCAACCACATCACCGCCAGCATTGCGCAAATCGGTGCGTAGCGATGGCCAGCTTGTCACGACCTTGCCGCTCACGATGTCTGCTTCCGCAAGCAACCACGGGGCGTGGCAGATCGCTGCGATGGGTTTGCCGGCTTTATTGAAGTCCTTGATCAACTCGATCACGCGATCATTCATTCGCAGGATGTCCGGGTTTATCTGGCCACCGGGCAACAGCAATCCGTCATAATCGCTGGCGCTGACTTCATCGACAGTAATGTCCACAGCGACACTTTCGCCCCAGTTGCCATCATCCCAACCCTTGATCTCGCCATCCTCAAGGCTGGCTACGGTTGTGACCGCGCCCGCGTCTTCCAACAGGGATTTCGGCTTCATCAATTCAGATTGTTCAAAACCGTCGGTCGCAATAATAAGTACGCGTTTCATAAAATATCTCCTTGTATATGCTTTGGTAGAACAACGGGGCGCAGGTGAAGATGTTCCGCGCGCGGCGGCCCTGCGTGGTTGAACCGCGATGAGTTGAGAACTTGGATGACCCCAATTTCATTCAGATCGCCGTGTGTGGGTCACACGCACAAGATAAAGGCCGGAAGCGCGAAGCTCCCGGCCCTTTTAAATAGCGCAATGTCTGGGTGACGAGTGTCAGGGAGCAGTGTCCAAATCCGCGGATGGTTCGGGCGCTTTTTTGCGATAATTCTCGTTAAACCAGCGCCAGCCACGCATCACGCCAAAGCCGACAAGCAGCAACGGGACAATGACGGTAAAGGCCAGCATTAAAAAGGCGATTATCGACCCAAGTATTGATCCAAGCGCGCCCCACGCACTGCGGATCGGATCGCTGAACCCGCCTGGCTCGTTGCTGGCGGCAGGTGACCCCGCTTCATAAGTAATGGCCATCTGGCTAAAGGAGACGCGGCCGCGCATTTCGCTGAGCCAACTGTTCGCCTGATCGATCTCCTGATTGACGTCCGCAACGCCGCGTTCTGCCTCTACCAATTCAGCAACTGTACCGCGGCGATTGCGCAGCACTTCCATCAGCCTGTCACGCAGTACGGTTCGCGCGCGCAACCGTGCTTCGGTGTCGACGATTTGCTTTGATAGATCCTCGCCATCGATTGACGAGGAAACAAGCTCCCCGCCGGCGGTGCCAGAGCTCGTTTCAAGCTCTTTGCTGAATTCTCGGGCAGCACTGGCTGCGACGGCCAATTGCAAGCTGCCATAGGAATAATCGCCCTCCTGTTCGGCCTGCCGCATTGAGATGATCCGGCAAACGCTTTGCCCACGCGCTTCGCACATGTCGGCATGGCGGTTCTGGAGCGGTTTCATCGCGTCATTCGGCACGCGAAATCCCATCGCATAACGATAGGCGATCTGCGGCACGCTGACGGGGATTGTGCCAGAGGACGACGGGGTTGAGGGGGGCGTGGAGGAACGAGTGGATGCAGTTGGTGGTGGAGGGGGTGGCGGAGGCGGTGACGCCATGTCGGCCTGTGCCTCTGAAGCCTCTTCAAACCCATATGAGTTTTCTTCTATATCCACGGTGGTCACCCGCTCTACCGATGTGCTCTCCGGCTCCTGTGAGCAAGCAGACAAAACTGCTGTGGAGGCCAGAAGCGAAACCAAGAGCGAAGCAGACAAATTGCGCATTTTTTCTCTCCTTGAATTGAGGCGAATCGAAGTGTCGCCCCATTTCTGCCTCATTATCGCCACATTTACGCCACATTTGCAAACAGAGATAATGTGATAACGTATCATAGCTAGATTTATGTCCGAACTATGGCCTTCGATCACCGCTGTCCTATTCGAACAACCAATGTGCGGGCGCAAAGGTGGCAGTTCAGATGCTTTCCCTGTGGAAACGCCTCTCCCAGCATCCCGCGCCGCTTGCTAAGCGGGTTGAATGGCTGATCCGATCTCCGATGATGATTCTGATGCGTTCGATGCAATTGTGGACGCGCCGTTCGACGCTGCCCTGTCAGAACGGTATCTTGTCTATGCGCTGTCGACGATCACCGCGCGGTCTCTGCCGGACCTTCGCGATGGCCTAAAACCGGTTCACCGCCGGTTGCTGTGGACCATGCGGCAATTGAAGCTGGATCCATCGAACACATTTAAGAAATCCGCGCGCGTCGTGGGTGAGGTGATCGGTAAATATCACCCGCATGGCGATACCGCCGCTTACGATGCCATGGTGCGCCTCGCGCAGGATTTCTCGCTGCGATACCCGCTGGTCGAGGGGCAGGGCAATTTCGGCAATGTCGATGGCGATAATGCGGCGGCGTATCGTTATACAGAGGCGCGCCTGACCAAAACCGCGATGCACCTGATGGAGGGGCTGGATGCGGGCACGGTCGATTTCATCCCGACCTATAATGGCGAGGAAGAAGAGCCGGAGCTGATGCCGGGCCTGTTCCCCAATCTGCTGGCCAATGGGTCGAGCGGGATCGCGGTGGGCATGGCGACCAATATCCCGAGCCACAATGTCGCCGAAGTGATTGATGCGACGCTTGAGCTGATCGACAATCCGCTTGTCGAACACGAGGCGTTGATGCAATTCGTGAAGGGGCCGGACTTTGCCACCGGCGGACAGGTCATCGACAGCGCAGCGGCTATTTCCGAGGCTTACCGCACGGGCCGCGGTTCCTTCCGGTTGCGCGGCGTGTTCCACGCGCCGGAGGCTGAGAAGCCCGAAGATATCGCGGCGGGTATTGAGCGGCTGGGCGGCGGGCAGTGGCAGTTGGTCATCACCCAAATTCCCTATCAGGTCGCCAAGGGCAAACTGATCGAACAAATCGCACAGGCGATTGCCGATAAGAAGTTGCCGATCCTAGAAGACGTGCGCGATGAGAGCGATGAAAGCATCCGCATCGTGATCGTCCCGCGCAGCCGCAATGTTGATCCGGAACTGCTGAAGGAAAGCCTGTTTAAGCTGACCGACATGGAGACCCGTTTCGGGCTCAACATGAATGTGCTCGACGCCACGCGCACACCGATGGTGATGGGGCTGAAGGAACTGCTCGAAAACTGGACGCGCGCACAGATTGAGATTTTGCAGCGCCGCACGCAGTACCGGCTTGATCAAATCGCGCGGCGGCTGGAATTGGTGGAGGGCTACATCATTGCCTTCCTCAACCTCGACCGGGTGATTGAAATTATCCGTTACGAGGATGACCCCAAAGCGGTGATGATGGCGGAATTCAGCCTCACTGATCGCCAGACCGAAGCAATCCTCAACATGCGGCTAAGGTCGCTGCGCAAGCTGGAGGAGATGCAGCTCCGCGGGGAGAAGGATGATCTGCTGGCAGAGCAAGATGATCTGCAAAAACTGCTCGAAAGCCCGGCCCGCCAACGCACGCGATTGAAGAAAGACCTGCGCACACTTCGCAAGGATTACGCTCAGGAAACCAAGCTGGGCGCGCGGCGCACGCGGATTGAAGAAGCCGCCCCTGTGGTTGAATTTTCGATGGACGCGATGATTGAGAAGGAGCCGGTGACGGTGATCCTGAGCCAAAAGGGCTGGATTCGCGCCGCAAAAGGCCATGTCGATCTGGATCAGGAGTTCAAATATAAGGAAGGCGACGCGCTCGCCTTTATCCTACATGCGCAGACAACAGACAAACTGCTGATTGCCGGTTCCGATGGACGGTTTTTCACTCTGGGCTGTGATAAATTGCCCGGCGCGCGCGGCTTTGGTGAGCCACTGCGCACAATGATCGACCTCGAAACCGAAACCACGATTGCCAAGATGCTGGTGCATAAAGAAGGCGGGCGTCTGTTGCTCGCCTCCAGTCTGGGCAAAGGTTTCTTGGCTGAAACAAAGGAACTGCTCGCCGAAACGCGCAAAGGGCGTCAGGTGGTGAACCTGAAAGCGGGCGCAAAGCTGCAAGTGATCCGCGAAGTGCCCGAAGGAGACGATCACGTCGCGGCGGTGGGCGACAATCGCAAGCTGATCGTCTTCAACATCGAAGAAATGCCAATTATGGCGCGCGGCCAAGGCGTGATGCTGCAACGATACCGCGATGGCGGTCTCTCCGATGCAACCACATTCGTGCTGGCCGAAGGGCTAAGCTGGCAAATGGGCGGATCGGGCGAGCGCACTCGGACCGAAAACGATATCTGGCAATGGAAAGTCGCGCGCGGCGCAGCAGGCCGGATGCCGCCGCAAGGTTTCCCGAAGGACAACAGGTTCTAGCCAGAGGGAATCTGCGCCTTTCGCTTGCCCATTCACTTCACGCCCGCTTGCTGGCTTCGCTGCGGAGCACTGCGCGAGGATACCACGCCTCGAAAGGGGTGCGAAACAAAAGACCCAAAGAAAAAACGCGGCCACCATCCCCGGTGACCGCGCTTCCTGTAAGGTCCCGAAAGACCCTTGCTTCGTTGAAATATTACTCGCTAGCGGTGCCCGCCTCTTTGGCGGCAGCCTGAGCTGGCGTTAGAATTTCTGCGCCTTCGGGCACTGCAACCGTATTGGCGGACAGCTGTTCAGCGGAATAAAGCGCCATCAGCGCGCCCTCTGGTGACACAGCGAAGGATTCGCGCGCCAGCGTCACGATGCCAGCGTCATTCTGCACGATAACCGTGTCCGCAGCGTCCACCGTGTAGACTGTGCCCGCCGGCATCCCATCGGCGCTGACGACTGCTGCGCCTTCGACGAGTGCCGTATCGCGAGCCTGATTGGCGGCGGCGACTTGCGCGTCCATCATGCCGTTGATCTGAGCCTTGGTCGCATTAACCGTCCAGCTGCCTTCGCGCTCAGCCAAGAGATTTGCGGGCAGAGGCGCTGCGTGCTGGCCTGTGTCGACCGTGACAATGCCGTCTTCGTTCGATGTAACCGTTCCGATTGGGGCATCATCATTCCCCATTACAATGCTTCCCACATCCTGCGCATTCGCAGTAATCGGAGTGGCAGACATGGCGGTGGCAAGCAGAGCCAGCTTTACAAACTTCATTGTACGATAGTCTCCAGTAATTTTTTGTCAGATCACCGCCACAAAAAGAGAGGGGGCGGCATACGCAAACTGAATGCCGAACCCCAAAGTACGGCGGACAGCGATCAAAACACGCGCTCAGACCAACGGTCAAAACCCGCGATTAATACCTCTAACAGAGGAACGCTCAGTGGCAAACCACGAGCTAATGACGCCAAATTGGCACAATGCGGCTGAAGCGCAGCTTAACGTTCACGTCAGCTTTGCGGCAATTCTTCTGTGAGCAATTCTTCAACTCGCGCACTACCGGGGAAACCTTCCGCGACCCAGCGCCGCTCCACGGTTTGCATGATTCGCGCAACCTGCGGTCCGGCGGCAACACCGCGCTCAACAATGGTGCCGCCTTTCAGCGGGAATATCGGGCGCTGCCAAACTTTCACCGGCCGCGCATCTTCGCCAAGCAGCAGCAGCCGGTCCGCTGCAAATTCAGTGCCCAGTTGATAGGCGAGCGCATATATGTCTTGCGCATCCCTACCAAGACGCTCTGCCGCTGAGATCAGGCGAGCGCGCTGTGCACGTGACAGGCGCAAGCGAGCGGCCACATCTGCCGCCACATCGGGGGAAGGTGGCAACAAAGCAGCAAGGCGGCGCAGCGCATCGGGCGCAAATCCCTGTTCGGATTCTCTGGCAATCAGAGCTTCGAGCGATTTCACATGCGCGGCGCAGGTTTCAGGCAGGATCACGCCCAATACACCGCGTTCTCGCATCCGGGCTATGGTTGCGTGAGGCGCGGGCAGACCGAGTAGTGAGAGCATCTCGCTCGCCACCCGTTCCCGGCTCAGACCTTTGAGAGTGCCTGCAAGCTGTGCGCAGGCTTCTTCCGCTACATCGTCCAGATCCGCGCCAAACCGCGCCTGAAACCGGTAATAACGCAGGATACGCAGATGATCTTCCGCGATGCGTTCCCGCGCATCACCGATGAAACGCACTCGCCGCGCAGCCAGATCATCGAGGCCGCCGAAATAGTCCGAAATCTCCAGCGTTTCTGGATGAGCGTAAAGCGCATTGATCGTGAAATCCCGCCGGGCGGCATCATCACGCCATTCGCTGGCGAATTCGACCGTTGCGCGCCTGCCATCAGTTGCAACATCGCGGCGCAATGTGGTTATTTCGACAGGGCCATCTTCCAGCACCGCTGTCACTGTTCCGTGGTCGATGCCGGTGGGCACCGTTCGGATGCCAGCCGCTTCGCACAGATCGATCACTGTGTCTGGTGTGTGCAGTGTCGCGCAATCGACATCATGGACCGCCATTCCAATCAGCGTGTCTCGCACCGCGCCGCCGACCCACCGGATATTATCCGCGCCCAACGCCGCCGTCAGCGCGCTCAGGCCCGCGCGCCGGGGCCAGCCGGCATGTTTCAGAGTGTTGTCCACGGATACCCCGCTAGAAGAAAACACCGCGCACCGGCAAGCTTAGATCGAACGGCCTTGGTCCTTCAGATCATTCAGCGCAATTCGCCGCGACAGATTTGCAATGATCGCAGCAGTCACGCCCCAGATACGAAATCCGTTATAGTCCAGCTCAAGATAATGCCGCATCGCCCCGCGCCAGAACACTTCGTTGCTTTGCCAGCTATCGGGATCGAGCAGCATTTTGAGCGGCGGTTCAAACCAGGCCTCGACTTCAGAAGGGTTCGGGGTGAGTTGCAGATCGGGCGGCACGACTGCCAGCACCGGGGTCACATCAAAACCCGTCCCGGTCTGATAAAGATCACTTGTTCCAATGACGCGCACTGCGTCTCGCGGCAGAGCCAGCTCTTCCTCCGCCTCTCGCAATGCCGCAGTCACTGCGTCTTCGCCCGGATCAAGCTTGCCGCCGGGAAAAGCGACCTGGCCGGGATGATCGCGCATTCCGCGCGGGCGCTGCGTTAATATCACGCCGGGTTCGGCGCGGTCAGTAACGGCGATTAACACTGCGGCGGCGGTTTGCCGGTCGCCTTCGGCAAATTGGCCGTCGCTCATCAAATCAGGAATGTCGCGCGCGTGGCCCTCATCAAACAAGGCGCTGAGCCTGTCGAAAAGCGCGCTCATTGCCGGACTGCTGTCATGCGGAGAGCGAGAAGGTTGCGCCTTGGCTGGTGACGGTCAATCCGCTGCCCAAATCATCGCCGCTTGTTTCCAGAGCGATATCGGCAAGTTGGCCGTAGGTGGAGCGGTTCAGCCGCGCCTCCAACCCGCCGCGCACATGCAGATAGATCGCAGGCGTTTCGGGATCGCCTGCGATGCGCAAGGCGTTGTCCGGCCCCGCAACCACCAGATCATCGGTGTTCAGGCGAAACGCGATCTCGCCGTCTTTGTGTATGCAATCAACCGCTATGAATGGGGCGTCCTCGACTTCGATGCTCAGTTTTTCAAATGGTGTGACGAGCCAGTGCTGACCCGCATCATCACGCATCAGTAAACCTGAAAAGGCGCGCACCATAGCATCGCGGCGGATCAGGCCGCCTTCGTGATACCATTTGCCATCGGCGGCGATGCGCATGTGGCTTTCGCCAATCTGCGTGGGCGCCCATCCGGCGACCGGGGGCAATTTGCGCTGCGCCACCTGCTCAGCAATTTGAGCAAGCGTGAGTTCGGCGAGATAAGGAGGGGGTTCGTATGGCATATCTGGTCAACGCGATGGCAGATACGCTGGTTCCGGGAAAGAGGAAGCTGCCACTTATTCCGGTACCCAAGGGCCCAGCATACCCTCGGCTGGCATCGCTGCCAGTGCCGCGCCGCGTGCGAGCAGGCGTTCTTGTTCGTACGGACCGGGACAGCGCCACCCGCTGGTGAATGCCGATGTGAAGCCCCAACGTCTGTAATACCCCGCATCGCCGATCAAAACCTGCGCAAAAGGCGGGGAGCCATCCTTGGATAACCGCGCTTCTGCATCGAGCATCGCGGTCATCAGGCCGTGGCCATACCCTTCGCCCTGACGTTCCGGCAGCACAGCAACAGGGCCGACCATGACCAGAGGTACGGGGCGCCCCTCTCTGTCGATCAGCGCGATCGGATAGCATTGGATCGTGCCGACCAGCAGTTCGTCGGCATCGAGTACGGCAAAGCTAAGCGCATCAAGCCACTCCATCCCCATACGCATCCGGTACGCGGTGCGCGCATGGCGGTCTGGGCCGAACACACGGTCGAGCAACGCTTCGATCATGTCCGGCTGAACCGCAGTGAGCGGGATGATGGTGGCTGTATCGGTATGGGCGGTCATTTGCAGGCGCGGTTAGGGGGTTTCTGCGGTAGGGGGGAGTCATTTTTGTTGTGGTGCCCGGATGCGATGCGCGAACAAAAACCTCACATAGTGATTTTCAGCACTTTTCCGCTGTCACCATCTTCGGCGATCCAGATGCTGCCGTCTGGCCCTTGCTCGATTGAACGGATGCGGTTGTTCATTGGGTAGCGCGCCGCTTCTGTCGCGGTGTCGCCGTCAATTTCGACGCGCACGATAGCTTGGCTGGAAAGACCTGCGATCAGCGCGTCGCCTTTCCAATCGGCGAACATGTCGCCGCTGTAGAAGATCATGTCCCCCGGTGCGATTACAGGGGTCCAGTGAATCGCGGGCTTGGTAAAGCCATCGTCGGCAGTGTGATCGGGGATCGGATCGCCATTGTAATTTTCACCATAAGAACGCGTGGGCCACCCATAGTTGGCAGCTGCGACGACCAGATTGAGTTCATCGCCGCCCGCTGGCCCATGTTCGACTTCCCACAAACGCCCGCTTGCATCCCAATCCATGCCCAGAATATTGCGGTGACCGTAGGACCAGATCTCATTATTGGCAGCTGCGTTGGCGACCATCGGATTGTCGGTGGGGACCGAACCATCAAGGTTGAGGCGAACGATGCTGCCCAACGTGTTGGACTGATCTTGTGCAGGCGTCTGTTTCTGACGATCTCCGCTGGCGATGAACATATATCGCTCGTCGGGCGAGAAAGTGATGCGGTGCGAATAATGACCGCGCCCTTCCACCTTAGGACTCTGGCGCCAAATCACGGTCAATCCTTCGATCGCGCAAGCGCTAACGGCGTTATTGCATTCCAAAGTGCCGCGTCCGACAACCGCACCGCGTGTGTCGCCATCGCCCAGTTCGGCCCAGCTCAGATAGATGGTGCGCCCGTTTTCGCGTCCTGCTTCGGAGGCAAGAAATGCCACATCGCCAAGTCCGCCCTGACCGCCAAAGGCGACTTCGGGAACGCCGCTGACTGAGATTACCTCGCCGGTGCCGGTCTTCAACAGCTTCAGCGTGCCAGCTTTTTCCGTAACGGCTAGCATGTCTGTTCCGGGAATGAATTCGATGGCCCAGGGGCGCTCAAAATCGCCCATATCGGCGACGGTGAATTCGGGCGCAGCCGTGCTGGTGGCAGAGCTTTCCACCGTTTCCGCCGTCGCGCAGCTTGCGAGGGCGAGTGTGGGCAGGGACAGAGCGAGAATTGTTTTGGAAGATGTGTTCATGTCTCAGGTAACTCCTGAATTTGATTTCGGTGCCGACATCAACGCTTACCGCTGCATCATCGGTGTTGATGAAGCGGGGCGCGGGCCGTTGGCAGGGCCGGTTGTGGCCGCTGCTGTGGTTCTGGGTGAGGGCGTACCCGCCGGGCTCAATGATTCCAAGAAGCTTTCTGCAAAACGCCGCGCGGTGCTGGACGAAGGCATTCGCGCGACCTGCCATTGGGCGGTGGCTGTGGTCGGGCCGCAGGAGATTGATGAGGTCAATATTTTCCAGGCGACGATGCTGGCGATGACGCGGTGTGTGCGCGATGTTGCGGCAAAGATGCCCAATCCCCCCAGCGAAGTTTTGATAGACGGCAATCAGACACCGGAGCGCCGATGCGATGAATGGCGCTGGCCTGCGCGTGCGATTGTCGGCGGTGATGGGATCGAACCCGCAATCAGCGCGGCCTCCATCGTGGCGAAGGAATGGCGTGACCGCTTGATGATCGCCGCCGCCGCCGAATATCCGCTGTACGGGTGGGAACGGAATAAGGGATATGGCTCTGCGGAACACATGGATGCTTTGCGCAAACATGGCCCCACGCCGCTGCACCGCCGCAGTTTTCGCCCCGTTGCAGAGGCGGCTTTGCGGTAACGGCGCACTCGCGTAGATGCGCGGAATGTTACAAGCGATTCTTCTTAGTCTGGGCGGCCTTATCGGCCTTGCCATTGGTGGTGAACTGCTGGTGCGCGGTGCTGTTGGCATTGCGCAAAAGCTGGGTGTCTCGACGCTTTTCACCGGTCTGGTGATTGTCGGTTTTGCGACCTCCATGCCCGAAATGGTGGCGAGCGTTCAGGCGAGCCTTGCCGGATCGCCGGAGATCGCATGGGGCAATATCATCGGTTCAAATATTGCGAACACTCTTTTGATCCTTGGCCTTTCAGCGCTGGTGGCGCCCATCGTGCTGAGCGGTAGCGGGCGCCGCGATGCGCTCGTCGCGCTTGGAGCGACGTTGCTGCTTTGGGGATTGGCCTTGTCGCAGAAGGGGGCGGTCTGGATCGGGATCGCGCTGCTGGTGGGCATCCTGATCTATATCGTGTGGAGCTATCGCAATCCGGAAGATTCGGGCGATGATGATGACCTTGATGACGCCCCTGCAAATGGCTTGATTGCGGGCGCTTTGTTCGCGGTCGGGCTGGGTATTCTTGATTGCGGGCGGTGATGCGCTGGTGACGGGTGCCATCGCACTGGCGACGATTTTCAAAGTGCCCGAAACTGTGATTGGCTTAACCGTGGTGGCCGTGGGCACATCGCTGCCCGAACTTGCGGCGTCGATTGCGGCGGCGTTGCGGGGAAAATCGGGTTTGGCGCTGGGCAATGTTGTGGGATCGAATATCTACAACATTCTGCTGATCGGCGGCACAACGATGACGATTGCACCCTTTGCAGTGCCAACGGAACTGGCGGGCCTGCAGATGGCTCTGCTGACCGCGAGCGCGGCCGGACTGCTCGCGCTGTTGTGGTTCGGCAAACGCATCGGACGGGGGCTGGGCGCGCTGTTGGTCGCGGCCTTTACGGCGAATGTGGTTATCATTTTCGCTTAAGTTTTCTGTGCCTGAGTTTTCTGGGGCACACCCCTCTATATCGAGTCCAGCCAAAGCTAAGGGACTCCACATCTTGTGGGGCCCCTATTTGTTCCGCACAGTCTGTGGCCCCGTTTACCATTCGTTAACCATACCCCCTCAGAATCTGAGTGCTTGACGGGGAGTCCGCGAGGACTCATGCCTGTGGATAACTTAGGCAATCAAGAGGCTTCGAGGCGGAATTATGGGCGTGATGGAAACGACGAAACTGCGCAAAAAGGCAGCTGTAAAAGCGCCCAAAGAGGACGTGCGCGCGCTCCTGCCCATCGGCCAAATCCTGTCCGGCGATTGCATCGAAGCGATGCGTTCATTGCCCGACAATTCGATTGACTGCGTCTTCGCTGACCCGCCTTATAATTTGCAACTCGGCGGTGATCTCAACCGCCCTGATGGCAGCGAAGTCGATGCGGTCACCGATCATTGGGACCAGTTCGACAGCTTCAAGGCCTATGATGATTTTACCCGTGCATGGCTGACAGAAGCGCGGCGTGTGCTGAAACCCGATGGCGCGCTGTGGGTCATCGGTTCGTATCACAACATCTTCCGCGTCGGTTCGATCCTGCAAGATATTGGCTTTTGGATTTTGAACGATGTCGTGTGGCGCAAGACCAATCCGATGCCGAATTTCAAAGGCACCCGTTTCACCAACGCGCATGAGACGATGATCTGGGCATCCATGGGCGAAAAAGCCCGCTATCAGTTCAATTACCGCGCGATGAAGACGTTGAATGATGAACTGCAAATGCGCAGCGATTGGGTGATGCCGATCTGCTCTGGCGGAGAGCGGCTGAAAGAAAACGGCAAGAAAGCACATCCAACGCAAAAGCCCGAAGCGCTGCTTTACCGCGTGCTGCTCGCAACGACGGAAACCGGCGATGTGGTGCTGGATCCATTCTTTGGCACAGGCACGACAGGTGCGGTGGCCAAACGGCTGGGCCGGCAGTGGATTGGCTGTGAACGCGAAGATTTTTACAGGGAAGTTGCGCTCAAACGCATATCCAAAGAGCTCCCTCTCGATGAGAGCGCTTTGACAACAATGCAGTCAAAGAAATCCGCGCCCCGGGTCGCATTCGGATCGCTGGTGGAGAACGGACAGATCGCGCCCGGCACACAGGTGTTCGACAAGAAACGCCGCTGGACCGCGATCGTCCGTGCCGATGGCTCGTTGGAATATGCCGGGCCCAAGGGTAAACAGGTGGGCTCGATCCACAGTCTAGGCAAAGATCTGCAAGGCGCGCCGTCCTGCAATGGCTGGACCTTCTGGCACTATGAAGACGCTGGCGAGATTAAACTCGTCGATGCGGCGCGTGAATTGTACCGGCTGGCGAACGAGGACTGATCGCGATAGCGGCCATCCACCGCCTGTGAGGGTGCCCAATTGGATTGCCAAATTATTCCAGAATATTCCGCTGATAAAACAGGAAACGCGGCGCCACGTGCACGGTTTGACGTCGAATACTCCGCGCGTTCATAATCCACTCCCTATATGGGGGGCTGTGATCTCTTGGAGAGTTTTTAATGTTCAGTTGGTTTCGCCGCCGGTATCTCGATGTGCTGGGTTCAATCTATATCTACAATGAGCACCGCGGATACACCGCCATTGACCGCGTGCTGGAAGCGGTCCGTGTGCGGTCGCCCGATGACACCCAGCTGATTGCTGCGATTGAGAAACATCGCAGCGATGAACGCGCGCATTACATGATGTTCCGCAGGTGGTTTGAATTGCAGCGCACGATGCCGCTCGCGGTGGATCGGACTTTTGGCCACATTGATCGCTTTATCGAAATCATGTTCCGCACCCGGATTGATGAGATGGATACGCAAGCGATTATCAATGACGACGCGCAATTTGAAAAGCTGTGCCGCGTTATATCGCTGACCGAACAACGCGGTCACAAACAGGTCGAAGTGCTGCTCGATCACGGGTTGGTGAAAAGCGACCCGGTGCTCATGAAGATATTTCACGTAATCGAGAAAGACGAACCAAGCCATTGGGCGCCTTATGAAAAATGGCTGAGCGAGAATGGGAAACGCCCATCCACATGGTGGGAACGCCGGATTGATACTTTCATCCATTCAGAACTGCTGTTTTTGAAATTGCCGCTGTTGTTCATTAATCCATTCACTGGCCGCCGGACGGATTGGGCGGATAGCAATGACGCCAAGGTTAATCCGGTCATGGCCTCTTTCGGCGCGTGACGGGCAGCGTTGAAGTGAGCGCAAAAACTTCCGCGCTTGAGCGTTTCTTTACGCTGCGTGTCGGAGGTATGCTGGCGCGCAACACGGTGGTTAGCACGGCGGCTTTTCTATTGGGGCTGGCTGTGTTGTGGGCGCTTGTCGAATATGGCGGAATGGACGAGGTGCTTGCCACTGCGGTCAGCTTTCTCGTCGCGCAAACATTGCATTATCTGCTTGGGCGCACGTGGGTTTTTCGCGGGACCAATCGAACTTTCGGTACCGGATATGCGATCTTTTTGCTGAATGCCGGCATGGGGCTGGTGATCACGGTATCGCTGTTCGCTTTGCTGGTGGAATATACCCCGATGCATTTCCTTGTCGCGCGCGTCCTTGTTTCGATTTTTGCGGGTCTGGCGATGTTCATGGTCAACGCGACATTTAATTTCCGCCGCGTGTGATCATATGCGGATCGCACTGTTTACCGGTAACTACAATTACCTAAGAGAAGGCGCAAACCGCGCGCTGAACAAGCTGGTCGGGTATCTTGAACGCGAGGAAGGCTGCACGGTTCGTGTGTATTCTCCCGTCACCGATACGCCAGCGTTCGAGCCGGAAGGCACGCTGGTCCCGGTGTCATCGATAGCGCTGCCAGTCAGGAGCGAGTTTCAACTCGCGCTGAGCCTTCCGCGTGCGGCGAGGGCTGACCTTGATAGGTTCGACCCGCAGATCGTTCATGTCGCCACCCCCGATATCCTTGGCACCAGAGCGCAAAGCTGGGCGATCTCTCGCGGTATTCCCAATGTGGCCAGCATGCACACGCTGTTCGAGACCTATCTGGGATATTACGGCATTGAATGGATGCGCCCGCTTGTCGAAGCGCATTTGAACAGGTTTTACCGCCGCGCAGACCATGTCTTTGCGCCAACGCCCGCGCTTGTCGCGAGCATTCGGGATTTGCGAAAGGACGACGGCGCTACCGTGTGGAGCCGCGGCATCGACCGCGAGCTATTTTCGCCGAGCAAACGCAATCTGGAATGGCGGCGGGCGAATGGCATCCAAGATGATGATGTCGCCGTTCTGTTCTTTGGCCGACTGGTCAAAGAAAAGGGGATCGATGTCTACGCCGAAGCGCTCAATAGCCTGCGCCATCGCAGCGATATCAGGGCGCTCATTGTCGGCGAAGGACCTGCCCGCGCCGAGCTAGAGACAATCGACGGCGCTGTCCTGACAGGCCACCTTGATGGCGAAGAGCTGGCAGCGGCGGTGGCGAGCGCCGATATCATGATGGCACCAAGCACCACCGAAACCTTTGGCCAGGTCATGCTTGAAGGCATGGCGAGCGGGCTTCCGATTGTCAGCGCGGATGCCCCCAGCGCAAGGGCGCTGCTCAGTGAAGGCGAGACAGGTATTTTGTGCCAACCCAGAGCGGTGGCGCAGTATGCCGCTGCAATTGAAAACCTGGCTTCGGACGCGGCCCGGCGGCACGTGATGGGCGCCGCAGCGCGAGCTGCAAGCTCCGCTTTTAGCTGGGATCATGCTTCACAAAGCGTCGCTGATATCTATCGCAATCTGCTGGGCAGTTCTGTTAAAGGCCGGGGCGACTGAAGGTCTGTTGTTGTGGCCGATTGGCTTCATCTTGGCATGAACCGGATTTTGCGTGGTCAGTTTCCCCCGGGAACATCGCCGCCGATGCTCCCTCCGATGTTCAACGCCACAGCCTCCGCAATCTTAATCCCGTCAACCGCTGCGGATAGGATACCACCCGCGTAGCCAGCGCCTTCTCCGGCAGGAAACAGACCGGCGGTGTTCAGGCTTTGCAGATTGTCGCCGCGAGTGAAGCGAACGGGTGATGAAGTTCGGGTTTCGACGCCGGTCATCATCACGTCCGGGTGGTCGTAACCCGGTATCATGCGGCCAAATACGGGCAATGCCTCGCGCATGGCGTCCACCGCAAAATCGGGCAGGCATTCGGCCAGATCGGTCATATGGACGCCGGGTTTATAGGATGGGGTCACTTTGCCCTCTGCGGTTGACGCGCGTCCTGCGAGAAAGTCTCCCAGCCTTTGCGCCGGCGCTTTATAGCTTGAACCGCCTGCGATAAAAGCAAGCGATTCCCAATGACGTTGCAGCGCGATCCCGGCGAGCGGATCGCCGGGGAAGTCGCGCTGCGGATCAATCGCGACGACCAATCCGGAATTGGCGTTGCGTTCATTGCGTGAATATTGGCTCATCCCGTTGGTGGCCACGCGGCCTTCTTCTGAAGTCGCCGCGACAACGGTGCCGCCGGGGCACATGCAAAAACTGTAAACCGTCCGATCATTCGTACAGTGGTGCGAGATGTGATACTCCGCGGCACCAAGGATCGGGTTGCCCGCGTCAACCCCGAACCGCGAATTGTCGATCCACGATTGCGGGTGTTCGATCCGCACTCCCATCGAAAACGGTTTGGCCTCGACATACACTCCGGCGGCGTGAAGCATGGCAAATGTGTCGCGCGCGCTGTGACCGATTGCGAGCACGACTTGGTCAGCCTCCAGAAATTCACCATTGCTCAAGTGCACACCGCGCACACGCCGATTTCCCTGCGCATCGGTGACAATATCGACATCATCGACGCGCGTGGAAAAACGGTATTCGCCGCCCAGTTCCTCAATGCTTTTGCGCATGCTCTCGACCATTTTCACCAGCCGGAAAGTGCCGATATGGGGATGGGCCTCGGTCAAAATCTCTGCCGGTGCGCCCGCTTTCACGAATTCGGTCAGGACCTTGCGGTCGCGATTGGCCGGGTCTTTGATGCGGCTATAAAGCTTTCCATCGGAGAAAGTGCCCGCACCGCCTTCGCCAAACTGCGCGTTTGATTCCGGATTGAGGACGCCGCGCCGCCACAGGCCCCAGGTGTCCTTGGTCCGTTCGCGCACCAGCTTGCCGCGATCGAGTATGATCGGGCGGAAACCCATTTGGGCCAGAATCAGCCCGGCAAATAATCCGCACGGCCCCGCTCCCACGACGACTGGGCGGTTGGCCTTGCCTGATCCCCCGGCCTTGGCGACCAAATGATAACGCGGGTCTTGCGTGGGTTGGACGTTCTTGTCCTTGCGGAAACGCGCGAGCACCTTCGCTTCATCTTTGACATTCACATCAACAGAATAGACCAAGGTGATCTTCGTCTTGTTCCGGGCGTCATGACCGCGGCGAGAGATGACATATTTGACCAGATCGCGCGGCGTAATCTGCAAACGTTTGCAGATCGCGGCAGGCAGTGCCTCGTCCGGATGATGGAGGGGCAATGTGAGTTCAGAAATGCGCAACATCGGCTCGCTTTAGAATGGTACGATGTGGAACGCCATTCAGGATTGTGCCTCTGCAATCCTACACACAAACAGGCTGTGAACATTTGCTGTGCTTGCTCTGTTTTACTTCCACGGTTTCAATTAAGCCTGCCGGGCATGACGATCATTTCATTTCGGCCAGCCTGTCTCGGCGCTTTTCGCAAGCGTGTTGCGCTCCCTTCGATCTTGCACCTCGGACTGTGTTTCAGGTCCGTCAGCCATCCGGGTGAACAGCGTTGAGCGGGTCTGTCTATCTCCATCCCATCGGCCTTGCCTCTGGTCCGCAATCTGAATCGACGGGTGAAGGTCCGGGCGCGATCCGGCTTGCGGGCAGCTTGGTCTATGCCAGCCGCTTTGCTCTGGTGGTGAGAGAGGGCGGGGCGGTGACGCATCGCCGTGTGTTTGGGGTTGGCGAAGCGGCTGAGGCGCTTGGCGAACCGGGCGGGGCGCTGGCGTCTGAGGCAGAGCGGCAGTGGGCGAACCTCCAACTGGTGCATGCGCCACTGCAACTGGGCGAGCGCACGATCCGGCTCGATCAGCCGCAGATCATGGGTGTGCTCAATGTCACGCCTGACAGTTTCAGCGATGGCGGCGAATTTCTGGAGAAACCCGACGCGGGCCGCGCTCATGCTGCCGCTATGCTGGAGGCTGGCGCTGCGATCATCGACATTGGCGGGGAAAGTACACGCCCCGGCGGTGCGGCCACATGGGAAGGCGACGAGATTGAGCGCGTCCTGCCCGCTGTCGATTATTGCGCGGCGATGGGTGCCGCGATCAGCGTCGACACGCGCCGCGCTGGCGTGTTGGAGGCGGCTTTGTCCAAGGGCGCGCATATGGCGAATGACGTATCTGCGCTGCGCTATGACCCGCGCTCTTTGGAACTGGTGGCGAACAGCGGATGCCCGGTTGTGCTGATGCATGCACCGGGGACGGGCGAAGATTTGCATGAAGGGGGCGAATACGGCGATGTCGTCACTGAGGTGTTCGACACGCTGCGTCACCAACGCGAACGCGCGATTGCGGGCGGGATCGCGGAGGAGCGCATCTTGGTTGATCCCGGGATCGGTTTTGGCAAGACGCTGGCTAACAACCTCGCTCTGCTAAACGCGTTGCCACTGTTTCATGCGCTGGGCAGCCCGCTGTTGCTGGGCGCGAGCCGCAAGCGGATGATCGGCGCGCTGTCCAATGAAGAGCCTGCGCATCAGCGGCTCGGCGGATCGCTGGCTTTGGCGGTCAGGGGTATGGATGCCGGTGTGCATCTGATCCGCGCGCATGATGTCGCGGAAACCGTGCAGGCGCGCAATGTGTGGAGAGGGATGCGCGATGCGGCGCTGACTGACTTCAGCCAGATACCGGGTTAGCAATCGCTACCCATGCAGTCGCAATACCGTCATGCAGACACGTCACACGGCCCCGTAACAAGGCCCCGTAACAAGGCCCCGTAACAAGGCCCCGTAACAAGGTCGGCAAACGAACTTAGGAGATCACCCAATGCGCCATTTATCACTGCTCGCTCTGGCCACCGCCGGATTGGCTGCAACGCCGCTGATGGCGGATGCACATCGGGAGTCCAATGATGGACCAGCAGAGGTTTCGCTTTCGGCAGATGAACTGCTCGCGCCGTTCTACACCAAGCTGCAAGAAACGACCGCGCTGCCAGTGGCGGGGGCGAGCCCGTCGCTGCCCGGTGACACCACGCTGACGCGGATCGCGTTTGGCAGCTGCAATCACCAGTCGCGGTCTCAACATATGTGGGCGCAGATCGCGTCGCAGAACCCGCAAATGTTCCTGTTTATCGGGGACAACAATTATGGGGACCAGAACTGGAAAGGCGACGCCGCGCTTACCACTTTGCGCACCGCGTATGAGACGATGGCTGCGACACCGGAACTGACAGGTTTTCGCGCCAACGTGCCGATGATGGTGACGTGGGACGACCATGATTTCGGATTTAACGATGGCGGCGCGAACTTCGCGTTTCGTCAGTGGTCAGAGACGATGTTTGAAACTTTCTGGAACTCCACCGATCAAGTGCGTTCGCGCCCCGGTGTCTATGAAAGCCGCATGTTCGGCGCAGATGGCCAGCGCACTCAGATTATCATCCTGGACACGCGCTACTTCCGCTCCGACTTTGACGCGATGCCGTATTCTTCCGAACGCGCGCCGCTTGGCCCCTATGTACCGAGCAATGATCCGAGCAAAACGATGCTTGGCGATGCGCAGTGGGAATGGCTGCAAGCGGAACTGGCAAAGCCTGCCGACCTTCGGATCGTCGTCTCCTCAATCCAGGTGCTGACTGACGCGCACAATTACGAAGCATGGGAGAGCCTGCCGCTGGAACGCGCCAAGCTTTACGCGATGCTCGCGGGCCGCGAAGAAAGCGGCATGGTTATGCTATCGGGTGATCGGCATGCGGGCGGCGTCTATTCGGAAACGCTGCCGGGCGCGGATGAGGCTTTTTGGGAGCTGACCAGTTCTTCGCTAAACTATTCGTTCAGCTCCACCGAAGCGAACACCGCGCGAGAGCCGGATGACAAGCGACTGACCGACTTCATCTCAGAAGAGAATTACGGAATGGTCGATATCGACTGGGCCACGCAGGAAGTGACGCTCAGACTGCTGGGCAGTGAGAGCCAGACCTACGTGACCCAGACGTTCGGCTGGTAACAGGCGCTTAGCCCGGAGACGCCGCTGACCCGGCGAGCAGGCCGCCATCAACGGTCAGCTCTCCGCCGGTCATATAGGCGCTGCCATCGCTGGCGAGATACACCGCGAGCGATGCGACCTCTTCCGCCGTTCCAAACCGTTTGAGCGGCGTGTCGGCGACCAATGCGGCCATATTGGCCTCTCGGTTCACCTCGTCGCCCAGCATCGGCTCCCACATCGGGGTGAGGATGGCGGCGGGGTGGATAGAGTTGCATCGCACGGCCCAGCCTTGCTGCGCGGCATATAAAGCGACCGATTTGGAGTGATTGCGGATTGCTGCTTTGGACGCTGCATAGGCGGCCGCGCCAGGAATTCCGACAAGGCCAGACCGAGACGAGATGTTGATGATCGAGCCTTTGCCCGCCGCCCGCATCGCCCGCAGCGCATAACGGCAGCCCAGGAAAGTGCCATCAGTGTTGACCGCATGAACCGCGCGCCAATCCTCTAGCGAGGCGTTTTCTGGATCGTGCGGACGCATCGCGTCTTCGAACCCGGTAACGCCCGCGTTGTTGACGACGACATCGGCGGCGGGAAGGCGCTCTGCCAGCGCGTTCCAATCCGCCTCTGACCGAACATCAAGCTGCATGAAGTCACAACCTAACTCGCTGGCCGCCTCTGCACCGCTGGCGCTGTTGATATCGGTGAGCAGCACATCTGCGCCCTCAGCAACAAAGGCGGCGCAAATAGCCCTGCCGATGCCGCGCGCACCGCCAGTTACGACGCAATGCGCGCCATTCAATTTAGACATGGGGAAACCTCAAGAAAGTAATCTAGAATTGCTCGGCATGGCTCACTGCCCGCCGATTGCTCAAATGCTGCTTTAGCGGCCTTGCTTGTTCACCAGATTCACTCCTCGATTGATCGAAAAGGGGTATCGGCAATTTCAGCCGCGATCAAGCCAGTCCGCGCGCCCGTTCTTGGATCGCGCATTTTGAGCAGGCCTGTAACCTTCTTAATTTCCGCTGCGAACCATCGTCTGAGCGCCCGTTCCCTAACGTGTTGCTTTTGAACTATGCTGAAATTCCTCGGAGAACACCCCGAATGTCGAACAAAACTTCACGCCTTTCACTTGCTACACGGCGCCTGCCAATGTTCGCCGCTGCCGGAGCAACTGGGCTCGCTGCTCTGGCCTTTCCGGTCGCTGCACAGGCGCAGCAATCAGCAGATGTCGATAGCGGTGTGTATGTGACAGGCCGGATCGGCACTTCGCTACCAAGCGATTTCAACCTCGAAGGTGTGCAAGACCCGCAGACGCCGTCACCAGGCGCGGCAGGCGCTCCTGCGAATGTCGATGCGGGTCTTGACAGTGAAGTCGCGTTCTCTGGCGCAATTGGATACAAATTGCCGACGCGGATATTCAACCTTTTCGAACCCAGCATCGAACTGGAATACAGCTACACACAAAACGACGTATCTGGCGGCAGCTTCAACGGCGGCAATCAGACTTTTGGTGGTGACGTTGAGGTCCAGACTTTCACTATCAATTACCAGTCAGATATTGTTTGGGGCGATAATCAGCGCGTCATCCCGTTCATTGGCGGCGGTGTTGGAGTTGCGGATATTGATAGCAATATTAATTACTTTCCGGCCGCAGCGACTGCGCCGACCTTCGCCGTGACCGGCAGTGACACAGCCTTTACGCTGCAATCCAATGCAGGCGTGCGATTTGAACTGACGGACAACGTCGCGATCGATGCACGTGTTCGGTATCAACAGGTCAACGGGATTAATCTTGAACGCCGCTTTGTCGCGGGCGGCAATGACGCATTCAACGCAGACGTTTCTGGCGACTATGATTCAGTGAATCTCCTGGCAGGCATTCGCTTCACCTTCTGAATGCGAAGAGACTGATCAATGATTGGGCGGGGCGTGTTGTGGCCTCGCCCAATTTTTTGGCACCGAAATTTTGCATTAGAACGACGTTTCGCTGCCCCAACCATCATCGGCCAGACCGGGAGCGCAATCATCGGCCTGCCGAAATTAGAAGCCATACCTTACGCCGCGTTGTCGATCCCGAGATCGGAAAGTTTGCGATAAAGCGTCGACCGCCCGATCCCCAGCCGCCGGGCAACCTCGGTCATTCGCCCGCGGTAATGCCCGATGGCAAGCCGGATTACGTCGGCTTCGATCTCTTCCAAGGGGCGCAGATTGCCGTCTTCGGTGTAGAGCATGATGCCCACTCCGTCATGCGCAGCAGTGCCGGCGGGTTCGAGCACGCCGAGCATTTCGGAAAGCTGTGGGAAACTGTCTGCGGTCAGCGTGTCGCCTTCGCAATAGACGGCCGATCTGAACAGAACCGATTGCAACTGGCGGACATTGCCCGGCCAATCATAAGCGGCCAGCAATGCGAAGGCACCATCCGAAGCGGTAAGATGCGTCAGGCCCGGCTGTTCGCCAATCCGACTAAGAAAATGCCGGGTGAGCGCGGGGATGTCGCCGCCTCTTTCGCGCAACGGCGGCAAAGTAATCCGTGTCCCTGCAAGCCGCTTTGCCAGTTCGCTATCGAAAAGCCCGCCCGATACCATTTGCGGCAGGCTGATATTGCTCGCCGAAAGCAGCCGGACATCGACCCTGAATCCATGCGCCGCGCCAACGGGGCGGACGATGCTGCTGTCGATTGCCTCGCGCAGACGCTGTTGCACCGGGACATTCAGCCGGTCGATTTCGTCCAGTACCAATGTGCCGCCATCGCAATGCTGCAATGCGCCGATCTGGCGATCGAACGCTCCGGGGAAAGCATTGGGCTCATGCCCGAACAAAACCGATTCAATCGAATTGGGCGGGACGCTGCCGATGTTGATAATCCGCAGCGGGTCTTTCGAGCGCGGTGATGCGGCGTGCATCGCGCGCATCAGCATGTCTTTGCCGGTGCCGCTTTCGCCTTCGATCAGAGCATGGCCATGCCCGCGCGCAGCTTTGGCGGCTTGCGCCAGCGCGGTGCGGAATGTCGGCGCGGTGCCGATCATCGCGTCAAAATCGAGGCTCGCTGACATTTTCTCAGTCAGCGGAGCAAGTTCGTCGCGAGGTGCTTCGCGCGTGGTGACGGTGCGCAGGGCTTCCATCAAACGATCAGGAGATACCGGCTTGACCAGATAATCGCTTGCGCCTGCGCGCATCGCTTCGACTGCGAGCAGCGGTGAAGCGCTGGTGGTCAGCATCAGGATTGGCAGGGCAGGGCGGCGTTCTTTGAGTTCAGCGATCAGCGTGCAGGCATCATCGCCCGGCACCCATTGATCGAGCAGAATCGCAGAAAGCTGCATCCCTTCGCGTGTGCCCAGCATTGCAATCGCGGTTTCAGCGTCGCTGGCCACAACCGTGCGCCATCCTTCGCGCGCGGCGATGGCTGTGATCAACCGGCTTTGCGCCGGCTCATCGTCGATCAGCATCACGATGCGCGTTTCGCTCACGACCTCAGTCTGCGAATCCTGCGCACAAACTGGGTGAGTTTCCAGTTCTGATAATGACCCAGCCATGATCTCTCCAACGCCCGGACACCAATGCCCTGACAAACGTCCCAAGGTGAAACGTCGGGTTTGAATAGCGCGACTGGGTAAAGACGGTATTAAGGCTGTTGATCAGATTTCACCGGAATTCTGTGGCTAACCAGGGGCCTGACCGTGGGGCCTAGCCATAAAGGTGGCTTGAGATACGCGGTGCGCTTCGATACGGGGTTGGCATCAGTATTTGGCAGTTTGTTGCCGTACCTACCTGTTGATCAAGAATTGAGGGAGCACATCATGAAAGTTCATGACATGGATAAAGCGCGTTCAACATATGATAGTTTTGTTGGTAACCTAAAATGGGCAGTGCCGGTAATCGTGGTTATCACGGCCATCGTCATCATGCTCATCGCCGAATAAAGGCAGGTCCCAAACTGTGAAGATCGCAATATTGAAAGAGCGCGCCGCCGGGGAAACCCGTGTCGCCGCCACACCGGAAACGGTGAAGAAATTCATTGGCCTTGGGGGCGAAAACGCCAACGAGGTCGCGGTCGAAAGCGGTGCGGGTGACCATGCGTCGATTTCGGATGCTGCCTATGCAGATGTCGGCGCGAAAACAGGCGAATTGGCCGCGATCATCAAAGACGCGGATATTGTACTGGGCATTCAGGCGCCTGATCCCACCGTGCTGAACGGCGCGAAGAAGGGCGCATGGGTCGCGGCTTTATTTGATCCGTTCCAGAACGGTGATCTTGTCGCTGCCTATGCAAAGAGCGGTTTCGAAGCGCTTTCGATGGAATTCATGCCGCGTATCACGCGCGCTCAATCCATGGATGTCCTGTCCAGCCAATCGAACCTAGCCGGATACAAAGCGGTTCTGGCGGCCGCGGATGCTTATGGCCGTGCGTTTCCCGATGATGATGACCGCGGCGGGCACTGTGCAGGCCGCGCGAGCCTTTATCATGGGTGTCGGTGTTGCCGGGCTTCAGGCAATTGCCACCGCGCGGCGTTTGGGCGCTCAGGTTTCTGCGACCGACGTACGCTCCGCTACCAAAGAACAGATCGAAAGCCTCGGCGCGAAAGCGATCTTTGTGCAGGACGTGGCGGGCATCGAAGGCGAGGGCTCAGGCGGCTACGCCACTGAGATGAGCGACGAATATAAGGCGGCGCAGGCCAAGCTGGTCAGCGAACATATCGCAAAGCAAGACATTGTGATCACCACCGCGCTGATCCCCGGACGCGCGGCCCCTGTTCTAATCACCGACGCGCAAATCGCGACGATGAAACCGGGCAGCGTCATCTATGATCTTGCGGTCGCACAAGGCGGCAATGTCGAAGGATCGAAACCTGATGAGACGGTCGTGAAGCACGGCGTGAAAATCATCGGGTTCTCCAACACACCTGCACATCTGGCCGCTGACGCATCGGCACTGTTTGCGCGCAACCACTTCAACTTCCTCTCCGCTTTCTGGGACGCAGAAACGGGCGCACCCGTGCTGGACGAGGAAATTGGCGACGCGATCCGGCTGACGAAAGACGGCGCGGTTGTGAATGACCGGCTGAAGGGGGCCTAAAACATGGATTTCATCAG
This sequence comes from uncultured Alphaproteobacteria bacterium, assembly GCA_963789155.1. Taxonomy (GTDB): domain Bacteria; phylum Pseudomonadota; class Alphaproteobacteria; order Sphingomonadales; family Sphingomonadaceae; genus Erythrobacter. The sequence continues at coordinate 273,193 of CAWBJN010000023.1, forward strand.
CATTCTTTCAATTTTCGTGCTGGCGTGTTTCGTCGGCTATTATGTGGTCTGGTCGGTGACCCCGGCGCTGCACACGCCGCTGATGGCGGTGACCAATGCGATTTCTTCGGTGATTATCGTCGGCGCGCTGATTGCTTCGGCAGAGGCGGGCAGTGTGGTTGCCAAATGGCTGGGGCTGTTTGGAGTGGTGCTTGCCAGCGTCAATATCTTCGGCGGCTTCGCCGTGACTGAGCGGATGCTCGCTATGTATAAAAAGAAGGAGAAGTAAGAGATGACTTTCTCCCTTTTAGCAGGCGCGGCAGACGGCGCATCGGGAACCTCGGCATGGGCGATGCTCGCCTATTTGATCGCAGGTGTGTTCTTCATCCTCGCTTTGCGCGGGCTTTCCAGTCCGGCCACATCGCGGACAGGCAATCGTTTCGGCATGGTCGGCATGGTGCTGGCTGTCACGACGACTCTGATCACGCATGACCTTGCGAACATTGTCGAGATCGCCATCGCCATCTTCATCGGCGCGCTGATCGGTGTGACGGTTGCGCGCAAGATCGCGATGACGGCGATGCCTGAACTGGTTGCAGGATTTCACTCGCTGGTTGGCCTTGCCGCCGTTGTCGTGGGGCTTGCCGCATGGCTCGACCCGGGCAGCTTTGGCATCACCGATGCCGCTGGCCAGATCGAAGTTGTCAGCCGGATTGAGCTGGGGCTGGGCATCGCAATTGGTGCGATCACATTCTCGGGCTCGATCATCGCCTTCTTGAAACTGTCAGGGCGGATGAGCGGATCTCCGATCATGCTGCCTGGCCGGCACATCATTAATCTGGGCACGCTCGCCGCCATTCTTGGGCTGATCGCTGCCTATGCGCTGTCAACCGAAGCGGGTGCAGGCCAAGGCTACATGATCATCGCGGTCACGGTTCTTGCCTTCATTATCGGTTTTCTGCTCATCATCCCGATCGGCGGCGCGGATATGCCCGTCGTTGTGTCGATGCTGAACTCATATTCCGGTTGGGCGGCCGCTGCGATGGGCTTCACGTTGGGTAACAGCGCGATGATCATCACCGGCGCGTTGGTCGGGTCATCAGGCGCGATCCTGTCTTACATCATGTGCAAGGCCATGAACCGCAGCTTCATCAGCGTGATCGCTGGCGGCTTTGGCGGAGATTCGGGCGGCGGCGGCAGCGGAGAACCGCGCGAGCAGCGGCCATACAAGCAAGGCAGCGCGGACGATGCGGCCTTCATGCTGGAACAGGCAGAAAGCGTCATCATCATTCCGGGATACGGCATGGCCGTCGCTCAGGCACAGCATGTGCTGCGCGAGATGACCGACAAGCTGAAAGAGAAAGGCGTGTCGGTAAAATATGCCATCCACCCCGTCGCGGGACGTATGCCGGGACATATGAACGTGCTGCTCGCCGAAGCAAATGTACCGTATGACGAAGTGTTCGAACTCGAAGACATCAATTCCGAATTCGCCACGGCGGACGTCGCCTTTATCATCGGCGCGAATGACGTGGTGAACCCGGCGGCAAAGACGGATAAAAGCTCGCCTATCTACGGCATGCCTGTGTTCGATGTGGAGAAAGCAAAGCAGGTCTTCTTCATCAAACGTTCGATGGGCGGCGTGGGTTATGCGGGCGTGGACAATGATGTGTTCTACATGCCGCAAACCGTGATGCTGCTATCTGATGCAAAGAAGATGGTCGAAGGCATCGTGAAGGCGCTGGATTAGGCTTTATCGAATGCGAAAACTGCTGTTTGGGATAGTGGTCCTTGCTTTGCTTGTCGCAATTGCATTGCAGACCGGATTGGCTCGGCCGCTGGTAAAGTGGCAGGTCGAGGCATCCTTGCTCGATTCCGGCCTTTCGGAAGAACGCGCCGATTGCATGGCAGGCCGGATGGTAGACCGCCTTTCGGTCTGGCAACTTTATAAGCTGCGATCAGGCATGAGCCCACGCGACGGCGAAGCGGAGAACGCCACCGGTCTTGGTGATCTCATCAAACGTTTGCGGCGTGTTGACGACGCAGAGGCCGTTGCTGTGGTGACGACCAGCTCCGGGCTGTGCGCAATGGGCGTTGGCTGAAGTCAGACTGCTTGCCATTGTCCCCTTTCATGCTGCACAAGATGCGCCGGAGAGGGAAAACACAATGATCAGATTATCTGCCGCAGCTTTGCTATTGGCGACAGCCGCGCCCGTCTGGGCCGAAACGCACACCGTCTCACCGGGCGAGGGCGCGCAAGAGCGGTTGCAAGAGGCGCTGATCTTGGCTGAGCCGGGCGATGAGATTGTGCTGGAGGCTGGGCACTATGCGCTCACCGACGGGCTAAGCCTTGATGTCGATAACGTCACCGTGCGCGGCGCGGGGATGGACGGAACGGTGCTTGATTTCACCACACAGGCGGGTTCGGGAGAAGGCCTGCTGGTCACGTCCGACAACGTGACTCTGCGCGATTTCGCACTGGAAAATCCGAAGGGCGACGGGATCAAATCCAAGGGCGCGGACAACATCGTTTATTACCGCATCCGGGTAACGTGGACGAACGGCCCTGATGCGAACAATGGCGCATACGGCATCTATCCGGTGGAAAGCACCGGCGTGTTGATCGACGGCGCAAAGGTCACGGGCGCTTCGGATGCGGGCATTTATGTCGGCCAATCCAACCTTATCACCGTTCGCAATTCCATCGCAGAGGCGAATGTCGCCGGGATCGAGATCGAGAACAGCCGCAACGCGCTGGTCGAACACAATATCGCCACCCGCAACACTGGCGGCATTCTGATCTTTGATCTGCCCGGTCTGCCCGTGATGGGCGGCGGCAATGTGATCGTGGCGAACAATCTGGTGGTTGCGAATGACACAGCGAACTTTGCCCCTCCCGGCAATATCGTCGCGGGCGTCCGCCGCGGCACCGGTATTATGGTGATGGCCAATGACAATGTGCTGATCGAAAACAACATCCTCCAGCAGAACCCAACCGCACCGATCATGGTGATCGCCTACACGCAGGCCTTTGATGACGAGCGCTACAATCCTCTGCCGCGCGAAGTGGTGGTGGGCGAGAACAATTACGGCGTGGGCGGTGATGACCCGCAGCTGGATGGCGCAGAGATGCTCGTCGCAGCTTTCGGCGGCGCCTTGCCGCCTGTGATGTGGGACGGTTTGGGCAGCCTTTACACTGTGCCAGGCACGGCAGGCTGGACGCTCAATCTCACCGAAGCTGGCATTGGGCTTGATAGTGCGCGACCTGCGCCGCTTAGCGCACCTGCGCCAGCAGCGGAGTTCAATCGCGCCGGCATCGGGGCGCCTGCCGAACTGGACGCGCGCATTCTGTGAAGTCAGCCTATGCCTTTCTTACCTTCGCGGCGCTGACTTTAGGTGTGTCAGCCGTGCATGATCCGGCGCGCTCAGTTCCGCTAGAAAGTGTGAATGTGCCCGCTATTGTGGGCGAGGGAATGCCGCGCATATTGGGGGAATTTTCGTTCTTCGCCGATCCAGCGGCCCGGTATCCCAACGATGGCGTGGTCCGTTATGAACTCAACACTCCGCTATGGTCGGATGGTGCGGACAAGCTGCGCTATATTTACGTTCCGCCGGGCGCCGTGGTTGCGCCTGATGGCGATGGCTTGCTGCAATTCCCAGTCGGCAGCGCGATCATCAAGACATTCGCTTTCGGGTCGGGCGAGGATCAGCGGTATATCGAAACCCGCGTGCTGCTCCACCGTGCCGATGGCTGGGTGGCTCTGCCCTATCGCTGGAACGAGGAGCAGACCGAGGCGACGCTGGCGCTCGCGGGCGCACGGGTCCCGATTACCACGCCGGATGGTGAGGAAATCAGCTACCGTATCCCGAACAAGAACCAGTGCAAATCGTGCCACTCTGCCGATGGCGTAGTGGTGCCGATCGGCCCCAAGGCGCGCAACCTTAGCGCGGAATGGCTCGATATGATGGTGCATAATGGGCAGCTTGATGCGGTTCCCGCCGGCGCTGACGCTCTTCCAAAATGGGGCGACGCCGGCGCGAGCACAGACGCGCTCGCCCGCGCTTATCTCGACGTGAATTGCGCGCATTGCCATCAACCGGGCGGTGGTGCTTCGAATTCGGGGCTGGATCTGCGCTGGGAGCAACAGGATCGCTTTGCTTTGGGAGTGCACAAGCCTCCTGTCGCAGCTGGCAGAGGGGCAGGGGGCTTGCTCGTGTCTATTGAACCGGGCGATCCTGACGCCTCCATTTTGGTGCACCGGATGAATTCGGCGGAACCCGGAGTGGCGATGCCGGAACTGGGCCGTTCGGCTGTGGATCATAAAGCGGTTGCGATGATGCGTGACTGGATTGCGCAAATGCCTCGCGAGAAGGGCGGATTATGAAGTGGTTTTTGCGCATTCTCGCCGGATTGGTGGCGGTGCTTGTCATCGCTTTCCTGATCTTGCGAACACCAGACACCGACCCGGCAGAGATGCGCGCCAAATATGGCGGCGATGGTTCGCAATTTGTCGAAATCGGTGATGGCGTCATCGTCCATTTGCGTGACGAAGGACCAAGAGACGCTCCTGCGATTGTGCTGCTCCACGGTTCCAACGCGGATTTGCACACATGGCAGCCATGGGCCGATGCTTTGTCGGATAGCTACCGCATCATTCGTTTCGATCAGGTTGGACACGGCCTGACCGGCGCCGATCCCGCAGAAGATTACAGCCGCGCGAACTATGCTGCAGATATTCGCGAGGTTGCAGACGCGCTGGGGCTTAAAAGTTTCATCATTGGAGGCAATTCGATGGGCGGCAAACATGCGCTTGCCTTCGCGGTGGCTTATCCTGAGCGTGTCGAAGGCCTGATCATTGTTGACGGCAGCGGAGGGCCGATGCTTGTGCAAGAGGATCAAGAGGAGGAGAAAGACAGCGGCAACATTGGTTTCACGATTGCGCGCATGCCGGGTATCAACCTCATTGCCGAACAGATCACGCCGCGCGCACTGATCGCTCAAAGCCTCGAACAATCGGTTTCGGTCAAAGACATAGTCACGGATGAAATGATAGACCGCTATTGGGAATTGCTGCGCTATCCCGGTAACCGCGCGGCCACGATGGCGCGCTTTTCATCTGCGTATGATCCAATGACCGAAGCGGAGATTGCGGGGCTCAACATGCCAGCCTTGATCCTTTGGGGCGAAGAAGATCGGCTGATCCCTGTTGCCGCAGGGCAATGGCTTGATCAGACGTTGCCTAACAGCGAATATATTACTTATCCCGGCATTGGTCATTTGCCTCAGGAAGAAGCACCAGAGGCGACCATCGCGGATGTTCGGCAATGGCTATCGGGGCTCGTACAAAAAGATGAACGGCTAACTTCGACGTCTTCTGCGCCAGCGATTGTTGCTGATTAAACCGATATTCACCATCTAACTGACCAAATTACCTCGTAAATTCATGGCCTATGGACGCGGGCGATGCTCCGCCGCTACACCTCGATCTAAGAGCACATAGATTCGAGGGAAATTTTGCGAAAACTTGGACTGATCGGCGGAATGAGTTGGGTGTCTACGGGCATCTATTACGACCGGATCAACCGGATCGTTCAACGCCGCGCCGCGCCTATGGCGAGCGCACCGATGCTGATAGAAAGCCTCGATTTCTGTCAGCTTTACGCATTGCGCGAAGACAAGGATTGGAAACGCGCAAGCGGGATTTTGTCCGAAAGCGCCAAACGGTTGGAAGGAGCGGGCGCAGAGGCGCTGATCATCGGTGCCAATTCGATGCATAAATTGTATGATGATGTCGTGGACGCTGTCGATATTCCGATTTTGCATATCGCCGATTACGTCGGAAAAGAGCTCAAAAAATCAGGGTATAAGAATGCAGCGTTGATCGGGACGCGCAATGTCATGACTGAAAGTTTTTACCGTAAACGGCTGGTTGCGCACGGGATCGACCTCCTTCCGCCCAACATGGCCAATGTCGAAAAACTGGATGGCATCATTTATGACGAACTGATGGTGGGCAAAGTCACCCGCGATGCGCAGCGCGCGATGAAAACAATCATCACCAACAAAGCGCAGGAAGGGGCGGACTCGATTGTGCTCGCTTGCACAGAACTGGACCTCGTTGTGGATGTGGATGCAAATGTCTTGCCAGTGTTCGATTCCACTCGAATTCATTGTCAAGCGGCAGCGGATTGGATCCTTGAGCAGGAATTGGTGGGTTAATCATCAACTCATCGCCGTAGAAGAACGGCTCGTCGCATTTACCGATCGGTAGGTGGTGTAAGTTAATCTCAGTCAGCCTAAGTCTGACCCGGAATTTGTCATCGATAAGAAATAGGCAAGTTCCGGGTCTTCGGGTCGCACCGATGACCCAAGAGCTTCAATGCTCTTGGGACCGCTTACCACCCCCCCATTGCACCCGGTAGGCGGTCCCATTTTTTTCGATCTATTGGTCTGAACACCGCGATCAAATATCAGGCGGCGAGCCTCGCGCGGCCCCTGAGTGCGGATATGTCCACCACTATCCGGCCTCGTTTCCGATCTGTTCCCGTTGAGCCGCATCGCGCGCTGACTTATGCGCGGGAATGTGATCACACGTGCCCCCTATGCTGCTGACCCTCTCGCTCATGGCGGGCGCGAATTTGCTGCGAGATCTTCACGTCCTCAATCGCGCTTTCCGGCTGGCGCTCTTGCAGAGCCATCACACGAAACCCGCGGACCGCGCAGCGATTTTCAGCGTGATCGCGACCGGATCATCCATTCGATGAGCTTTCGGCGTCTTAAATCCAAGACGCAGGTTTTTATCGCGCCCGATGGCGATCATTATCGCACGCGCCTCACGCACTCTATCGAAGTCGCGCAGGTTGGCCGCGTTTTAGCGCGCGCTCTGGCTTTGGATGAAGATTTGACCGAGGCGCTCTGTCTTGCGCATGATTTGGGACATCCGCCCTTTGGCCATGCAGGGGAGGCGGCGCTGTCTGAGGCGATGGCGCGGCATGGCGGATTTGATCACAACGCGCAGGCGCTGCGCACGGTCATGCGGATTGAAAGCCCCTATCCCGAACATGACGGGCTGAACCTGACGTGGGATCTGCTCGAAGGGCTGGCCAAACATAACGGCCCGGTTACCGCGCCCAATTGGGCTTTGGCGCAGTTGGATGCCGCATTCCCGCTTCAACTTGGCACTTGGCCTTCGCTTGAGGCGCAGATTGCGGCGGTGTCGGACGATATTGCCTATGATAATCACGATATCGATGATGGCCTTCGCGCAGGCTTTTTGGACCTTGATGACCTGCTGGAACTGGATTTCCTCGCGGATCAGTGGCGGGCGGTCGAAAAACGCTTCCCAGGCGCGCCAAGAGAGCGTCAACTGCGCGAGCTGATCCGGGACCAGATTGGGCTGATGGTGAACGACGTGCTCGATCACACAAATGCGCAGATCAAAGGCTTCGGATCGGTTGCCGAAATAAGGGGGGCGGGTCGGCAATTGGCGGGTTTTTCGCCACAGATGAAAGAACACGAACGGACGCTCAAAGCCTTCATGTACAAAAAACTCTATTATCATCCCGAACAGGTCAGCGCCGCCGAACGCGCGCGCGACGTGATTGCGCGGCTATTCGCGGCCTATTCGCAAGATTCCAAACTGATGCCCGAAGAATGGCACAGCAGACTGCCAACCAACGATCCTGACCGCAGCCGGATGATCGCCGATTTTATCGCCGGGATGAGCGACCGTTTCGCGATGCAGGCGTGCGAGACAATTTACGGCGAACGGCCGCAGGGTTTGTCCAATGTCTGATCAGGACTATCTCGTCGATTCTTCCAAGGGTCCCGTGCGCATCGGGTTAGTAGGGGCGACAGGCCTGATGGGCCGCCGCCTTATTGAGATATCCAGTGCAGGCGACGAAGCGCGGATCGTCGGCATCGCGCGGCGCGAAGTGGAATTGCCCAAAGGCGCGCGGGTTGAAATGTTCGTCGCAGACACCGCCAAATGGGGCGAGGTGCTAGAGGCGGTTCGACCGCGTGCGTTGATTTGCGCGCTGGGAACGACATGGAAAAAGGCGGGCCGGGACGAGGCGGCTTTTCGCGCGGTCGACCACGATTTGGTGCTTTCCACCGCGCAGGCCGCCAAAACGGCAGGCATACCCAATTTTGTGCTCATAAGCGCAGCGGGCGCGGATACGCGGTCAAAAAACCTCTATCTGCGAACCAAGGGTGAGGTTGAACAGGCCGTGTCGAAGGTAGGGTTCAAACGCCTCGATATTTTGCAACCCGGATTGCTGCGCGGATCGCGAGAGGGCGATTTGCGCCCGATAGAGGCGATAGCGCAGATCGCGAGCCCGCTGATTGACCCGCTGCTGCCTGCGAAGTGGGAGATGTACCGTTCGGTCGATGCGGATTTGGTTGCAGAGGCTGTACTCGGGCTGGCTTTGCGTAAAGCCGCCGGGCGATTCACCCACAATAACGAAGCGATGAAACGCGCCGCTCGCGAATGGCGAGCCAAAGCACCGACTATGGCCGAATAGACAGAGGCATTACCGATGAGCTGGGATTTTGTATTTAGCGCGGTGAATATTCTGGCGCTGGCCGGATGGGTGCTGCTCATATTCCTGCCACGCTGGCCTGCGCTGCTTTCGGCGGTGCTGTATTTGGGGGTGGGGATATTGTGCCTCGTCTATTCTGTTGGCCTGATCGGCGTGGTGAGTGGCTTGCTATCCGCTGGTGCGGGTGATGGCGGCGGCGCGGATTTCTCCTCTATCGAAGGTGTCCGGGCGATCTTTGGCAACGATGGCGGGGTCACCATCGGTTGGACGCATTATCTCGCCTTTGACCTGTTTGCTGGACTTTGGATCGCGCGTGATGCCGATGCGAAGGGTATCTCGCGCTTTATTCAGGCGCCCATTTTGCTTGCGACATTGATGGCCGGCCCGCTGGGGCTGGGCTTCTGGCTTTTGCTGCGTGAACCTGCCGCGCGCCGGCAAGGGCGCTTTGCCTGAAGCTCGCCGACCTTGAAACCTGCAGCGGCGTAAAATCATGGACCTGAGCCGGTTAAGATGCTTAATCTTTGCGCAAACTTACCGGCCGGTTAGGGCGATGTAAGATCTTACGGGGGAGAGAACAGCATATGGCGCAAGAAGCCCACCACGATTTCATCACATTTGACGAAATGCTTAATTTTTGGGCAGAGAAGCGCCCCAATGCACCCGCTTTTGAGCAAGATGGCCGGGTCACTTCCTATGCCGAAACCGATGACATCACGCGCCGTCTGATCGCGCTGTTGACCGCGCACAGTATTACAAAAGGCGACCGGATCGCTTGGCTGGGTAAAAATTCCGACCGCTACTGCCTGCTCTATATGGCGGCGGCGCGCATGGGTGCGGTGATGGTGCCTATCGGGTGGCGGCTTGCCCCGCCAGAGGTCGCTTATATCCTTTCCGATACCGGATCAAAGCTGGTCTTTGCAGGTGAGGATTTCGTGGACACAGCCACCAAAACCGCTGCTTCCGTCCCGGCAAAACCAACCGTGATCGAAGCTGAGGCTGCGATGCGAGAGGCCGCGAAACTGGACCCTGCAAGCTATGATCCGCCGCATGAAGATGATCCGATTTTGCAGCTTTATACCAGCGGTACGACGGGAAATCCCAAAGGCGCAGTGCTGTCCAACACAAACCTGCTTGGCCTGCGCAATCCGGGCAACGAAGCGGGATTGGCGTGGAATTTCTACGAAGAGGCCGACTGTATGCTGGTCGCTATGCCATGTGCGCATATTGGCGGAACGGGGCTGATCAATATTGGTCTCGCCAATGGCATCCGCACTTTATTGCAGGCCGAATTTACGCCGGTTGGTGTGTTGGAGGCAATTGAGAACGGCGCGACGCATATGTTTATCGTCCCTGCCGCGCTGCAAATGGTGGTCCAGCATCCGCGCGCAGCAGACACCGATTTTTCGGCGCTGCGTTACCTGATGTATGGCGCTGCACCGATGCCGCTTGAGCTGTTAAAACAAGCGGTGCGGACCATGCCCAATGCAAATTTCTTGCAAGCGTATGGAATGACCGAGACCAGCGGCACGATCTCTTTGCTGCCACCCGAAGACCACGTGCTTGATGGCAATGAGCGGATGCGTTCAGCGGGCAAAGCGGTGCCGGGGGCCGAGATCGAAGTGCGCGGCGCTGATAACACCGAGGTCACGCGAGGGGAGATCGGCGAGGTTTGCATCAGGTCGCCTTCAAATACGGCAGGCTATTGGAAGCTGCCCGAGGCGACCGCCAAGACCATCGACCCAGACGGCTGGCTGCACACAGGTGATGCGGGCGTGATGGATGCAGATGGCTATGTCTATATCCAAGACCGCATCAAAGACATGATCATTTCCGGCGGCGAAAATATCTATCCGGCGGAGGTTGAGAACGCGATCTTTGGCCATCCTGCCATCGCAGAAGTCGCCGTTATCGGTATCCCGTCGGAGCGCTGGGGCGAGGAGGTCAAGGCCTGCTGCGTGGCCAAACCCGGTGCGCAAATCGATCCGGGCGATGTCATCGCCTATGCGCGCGAACGGATCGCTGCGTTTAAAGTGCCAAAGAGCGTCGATGTGATCCCCGAAATGCCGCGCAATGCCTCCGGCAAAATCCTGCGCCGCCAGCTGCGCGATCCGTATTGGGAAGGGCAGGATCGGCAAGTTTCTTGACATGAAGAAGCATGCCCCCGCGACGCTTCGCAACAGAGAGGCGATTGCGGCAATCCTGGCGCACGAATTGCCCGAAAGCGGACTGGTGCTTGAAGTCGCGAGCGGCTCCGGCGAACATGCGGTCTATTTCGCCGGCCAATTGACCGCGCTGGAATGGCAGCCAAGCGATCCTGACCGCGAAGCGCTGGCATCAATCATGGCTTACCGCAGTGAGTTTGCAGGGATGAATCTGCGCATGCCGATGGTGATTGATGCGTGTGCACCTGAACGGTGGGAGATCAAATCAGCTGATGCAATTGTGTGCATCAACATGGTTCATATCAGCCCGTGGGAAGCGACAGAGGGATTGTTCAAAGGCGCTGCTCAAACTTTGGGCGGCAATGGTTTGCCGCTAATTCTTTATGGCCCATATTTTGAGCACGGTACCGTAAACGCACCGTCGAACGTCGCATTTGATGAAAGTCTGCGGTCACGCGATGCACGTTGGGGCATACGTCAATTGCAAGATGTGGACGCTTTAGCCGGAGAACATGGCTTCATACGCACCGCACGCCACACAATGCCTGCGAACAATCTGACGGTGGTTTATCGCGCTGACTGAATAAAGTCAGTCTATCGCTTTTTCACCCGCGCGGCCCACGGACGAGACATCTTCGCCAAAGCCTTTCACGGTGTTGCAAGCGCTCGCGGTCGCGACCAGCGCGATGACGACACATGCCTTAAAAATACGCTTCTTCATCATGAGAACCTCTTTTTTGATCAGTTACCGATCAAAAAGCGCGTATTTTGCCGTAGGTGCAACAAAAAAAGGGGCCCGCCGGAAAGGCGAGCCCCTTTTTTGAAATATCTGATGGGCGATCAATCGATCGCTTTTTCACCAGCACGACCGACCGAAGAAATGTCTTCGCCAGCACCTTTAACGGTGTTGCAGGCCGATGCGCTAAGGATCATGAGGCCGAGTGTGAAAGCGGTGACTGTCTTACGCATAGCTATACTCCTGATTATCTTACAGGCATTCAATGACCTATGGGCTGCTTGGTTCCCTCGAAACCGCCAAACGAGCCGTAGCAACGGCAAGGCGCCGTTCACGCCACGCGATCAGCAATCCTGCAGCGATAATCAGCGGAGCGCCGATCCAAAGACCTTGCGACGGCGCTTGATCGAAAACGCTCCACCCATACCAGGTCGCCCAAAGCAGAGACGTGTAGTCCATCAGCAGAATTACCCCAGCTGACCCAAAGCGCAGCGAACTTGTGAGCAAAATTTGTGCAACCGCTCCGCACAACGCCATCGCAACGATAATACCCCAGGTTTCAGCATCATGCGACTGCACGAAGAAAGGGAACGCGATCAGCACCAGCGGGGCGGTGAGCGCGGTGAACCAGAACACGATGCTCCAGGGCGCTTCGGTTTTGTTGAGGTCTTGAATCTGGAAACTGATCGCCGCCACCAGGAACGCTGCGATCAGGCCGACGGCTGCACCGAATGGGTCTATCGCCGCCGCGGAGCCAAGTCCGAATACAGGTTCCGTAAGGACAAGAACCCCGGCAAAACCAAGGATCACCGCTCCCCAACGGTAAAGCCCCACCTTTTCGCGGAACAGAATAACTGACAGCATCACGGCAAAAAACGGCGCGGTGAAACTGATTGCGGTTGCTTCGGCCAATGGCAGCAGAATGACCGCACCATAGACGAAGAACATGCCGGTGATGCCGTAGATCGCGCGGCGGCCATGCGCGCCAAAACGCTGCGTTTTGACTTCGGAAAGCTTGCCCAATGCTGCGAGCAATCCAGCGACACATACGAAAGTGATCGCTTGGCGCCAAAACACCAGCTCCACCAAATGCGCGCCGCGTTCAGATGCCAGCTTTACCAGCATACCCATGGTCGCAAGCGTTGCGGCGGTCGCAAGGCGCAGGCCCAGCGCAAGAAACGGGCGGGGGCGGGCGACGGAACCATCCATGTCTGCCGCCTTTACGCAGCCAGTGGGTTTGCGCAAGCGCGGGAAGGGTTTGCGCAAGCGCTGGGCACGCCTACATGGGCGGCGTTATGGATTGGCTCACTCACCACCTCGAATTCGCCAGCGATGCGGAAATGCTACTGCTGTCTGGCCTCGCGTGCTGGGTACTGGCGGGCGTGTGTCTGGTGATGGAGCGCATTCGCGGCTTCCGCCGATCGCTCGAGCGGTTGGAGAAGGTGGGATGGGTGCCGTGGACCAATCTGTTCGTGGCAAGCGCCATCATTGGCGGCGGATGCCTCGCGGTTAGCTTGCCCGTAGTGCTGGGAAATCTGTAAGCGCGGCAGCACAGCACGGCCCGCAAGGCCGAACGAAACGAGCCGCTAGGCCCGCTTCTGCTCGTTACAAACACGCTTCCAGATACGCCTGATCAAACCCGTATTGGCGGGCTTTTTCAAGTGTATAGGGACGCAGGCCAGAAGGGCGGAATTCGCCCAAAATCTTGCCGTCTTCGCTTTCATCCAAATATTCGAATTTGAACAGGTTCTGGGTGACGATCACGTCGCCTTCCATTCCGATCACTTCGGTGATGTCGGTGGTGCGGCGTGAACCATCGCGCAGACGTTTCACCTGAACGATCAGGTCAACCAATTCTGCGATCTGGCGAGAGATGGCTTCTTTGGGGATCTTGATGTCACCCATCAGGATCATGTTTTCCATACGGCCAAGGCATTCGCGCGGGCTGTTGGCGTGAAGTGTACACATCGAACCATCGTGGCCCGTGTTCATCGCGGCGAGAAGGTCGAAACATTCCGCGCCGCGAATCTCACCAAGGATGATGCGGTCAGGACGCATACGCAGGGCGTTCTTAACAAGATCGCCAATCGTAATCGCGCCTTGCCCTTCAAGGTTAGGCGGACGGGTTTCGAGCGGCAGCCAGTGCGGTTGTTGCAGGCGAAGCTCGGCCGCATCCTCGATCGTTAGAACGCGTTCGCCAGGGTCGATCATTTTCGACATGGCGTTGAGCATGGTCGTTTTACCAGAACCCGTACCGCCAGAAATAACGATGTTCATCCGGCAAGCGCCCGCGATTTTCAGCGCGGTGCACATTTTTTCGCTCATCGAGCCGAACTCCTTGAGCATATCCAAGGTGATCGGTTTTTCAGAGAATTTACGAATGGAAAGCGCCGTGCCGCGCAGCGACAATGGCGGGACGATCACGTTAACACGCGAGCCATCCTTTAGACGGGCATCGGCCAGCGGTGTGGTTTGGTCAACGCGGCGGCCAACCTGGTTCACGATACGCTGTGCGATCTGGAAGAGATGCTGTTCATCGCGGAACCGGATGGGTGCGATGATCAGCTTACCCTTTTTTTCGATATAGGTCTGGTCTGGACCATTGACCATAATGTCGGAAATGTCCGGGTCGTTGAGCAATTCTTCCAGCGGACCAAAGCCTAGCAGCTCATCAATCAACACCTTTTCAAGCGCAAATTGTTCGCGCCGGTTCAAAGTGACCTTTAGCTCGGCCAGAACTTCCATGATGATCGGGCGGAATTCTTCGGACAGCTCTTCTTTTGAAAGAGTCGCTGCCGCTTCGGGATCGACCCGTTCGAGCAAGCGCGGGAGCACCTGCTCTTTAATCTTGTGGACGCTCGCTTCAAAACCACCGGCTTCGTTTTCGGTGGCGTTGATGGAATTCATGCGCTCTGCAAGGCGGTCCATCGCATTGGCAGTCGCATCGCCGCTCGTAGTTGATCTCGGCTGGGGCTTCGGTTTTTCTTCGGCTTCGCTGCCACCGGGTAGAGGCGGAAACTGATCACCGCCATCACTATCGTCTTCCCTGGCGTTGCCGCCTTTCATAGGACGAGCTACGCCAAAAGCTGGCTTAGCGCCGGGCCTCATGCCACCCGCGCCGCCTTTTTTGCCAAATGCGCTCATTAGTTAGCCCCCAAGGCATTTCAAAATCCATGCACCTCTTCGCGGATTATCACGAACGGCGCCTCTCGAAGCTTGGTGAATAAGTTGGAAACCTTAATTTTTTCCCAAGGATCGCCCAATGCGACGAAGTGTTTTGAAGATTGATCGGCGGCGGGTGCTTTATGATGGTCGCTGTCCGATTGGCACCTTGGCACGGCCTTGTCTTTCGCGAGGGCTTGGCGCACGGAAACATATGATTACCGGCAATGGCAAAGGGTTTTGACCCCCACTGAACGCAGCGGGCTGGGCTTCGCCGTGGCGGGGTTTGCGGTATTGTCAGTTGGCGATGCGGTTGTGAAAAGCATGGCCGGGGACTGGCCGCCCTATGCTGTGGCCGCGTTGCGATTCACTATTGGAGCGATTGGTCTGTCCGCTTTGCTTTTGCGCAGTGAAGGTCCGCGCGCCTTTGTCCCGCAAAACTTGCCGCTGCAATTGGCGCGGGGCGGATGCCTTGCGATGGCGTCGGTGTGCTTCTTTTCCGCGATTTACATCATGCCGCTGGCCGAAGCGATGGCGATTGCGTTTCTCTCTCCGATCCTCACGCAAATTCTGGCTGGATTGTTGCTGGGCGAGGAGGTGAAGCCAAAGGTTTACCTCATTTCACTTGTGGCCTTGGCAGGCGTGGCGATCATCCTCCGCCCCAATCTGGCGTTGCTGGGCTGGGGCGCGTTGCTGCCGCTTGTCTCGGCGGTTTTCTTTGCATTGCTGCTGGTGGCAAACCGGGCGAGCGCGGGGCAGGGCAGCGCGTTATCAATGCAGGTGTTTGTTGCGGCATTCTGCGTGCCGATATTGGTCGCGGTTTCGATGATGGCGAAATTATCGGGGGAGTCCTCGCTCGATTTTGGCTGGCCCAGCTGGGATGTGGTTGCGCGCTGCGGCGTCGTCGCGGTCACCGCCAGCGCGGCACATTGGCTTGCCTATATCGGGATCAGCCGCGCGGGCGCAGCAAAGGCGGCGCCTGCCATTTATGTTCAGATGCTGATCGCGGTAACGCTGGGCTGGTTGTTTTTCGATGATGTGCCCGATGGCTACACTTTGCTGGGCGCGGGGTTGATTATCGCAGCTGGCCTCTATCTATGGCGAGACGGCTTGAAATCGGATGCAATTTGATAACCGCTTCAAAGCGGAGATAAAGAAGCCGCAAAACGAATATAGCGCGGCTTCCATCAAGTCTTATTCAACCTTAAAGGGTTAATCGCCGCCGCGAAACTTACGGTGGTTTGTCAGGGAACAGCTTAACAATATGTGCGGAATAATCGGAATCGTGAGTTCGCAAAGCGTCGCGGACAGGCTGGTCGATGGGCTGCGGCGCATGGAATATCGCGGCTATGACAGTGCCGGGATCTGCACCTTGCATAATGGCGAATTGGTGCGCCGCCGTGCGGAAGGTAAGCTGAAGAACCTTGTCGCTGTGCTCGAAAGCGATCCGGCGGCTGGCACAATCGGCATCGCGCACACCCGCTGGGCAACTCATGGCGCGCCAACATCCGCCAATGCTCACCCGCATGCGACAGATGAGGTGGCGATCGTCCACAATGGCATCATCGAAAATTTCAAGGAATTGCGCGCGGAACTCGCCGCCGATGGCCGCACATTTGAAAGCGAAACGGACAGCGAAGTTGTCGCGCATCTGATTTCTCGCGAGATTGAGAATGGCGAGGCGCCAGAAAACGCGGTTCGCACGGTTTTGCCTCGTCTGCGCGGAGCGTTTGCTCTGGCGATTACCTTTCGTGCTCACCCTGATTTGCTTATCGGAGCGCGGCTGGGGTCGCCATTGGTTGTGGGGCATGGCGATAATGAGATGTTTTTGGGGTCTGATGCGCTTGCGCTTGCGCCGCTGACGCAGCGTATCACCTATCTGGAAGAGGGTGACTGGGTTGTCGTTCGCCAGAACAGCGTGCAAATATTCGATGAAGAAGGCCAAGAAACGGCTCGTCCGGTTCAGGCATCCGGTGCCTCCGCCGCGGCGGTAGAGAAGGGAAATTACCGCCACTTCATGCAGAAAGAGATTTTTGAGCAGCCCACTGTCGTGGCGCAAACTCTCTCCTCTTATTTGCGGCGTGAGGATAATTCGGTCGCGTTGCCACAATTTGATTTTGATATTTCAGGCGTCAAACGCCTCACAATCGTGGCTTGCGGCACATCTTATTACGCCGGTATGGTTGCAAAATATTGGATTGAGCAATTCGCGCGCGTTCCGGTCGACATCGATTTCGCGTCGGAATTTCGGTATCGCGAACCCGTGCTGGAAGAAGGCGGCCTTGCGCTGTTCATCTCGCAAAGCGGGGAAACTGCTGACACACTCGCCGCGCTGCGCCATTGCCGGGCCGAGGGGCAAACCATCGGTGTCGTCGTGAATGTCCCCACCAGCTCTATGGCGCGGGAGGCGGATTTGTTGTTGCCCACCCATGCTGGGCCTGAAATTGGGGTGGCATCGACCAAAGCGTTTACCTGTCAGCTTGCTGTCCTTGCCGCACTTGCCGCGCATATGGCGGTCGCGAAAGGGCGGTTCACCCGCGAGGAAGAAAAAGAGGTCGTTGGACATCTACTAGAAGCGCCTGCGGCTTTGAACGCGGCGCTGGCTCATGACGATGATATTGCCGCGATTGCGCCGCTTATCGCTCCTGCGCGTGATGTGCTGTATCTGGGGCGCGGACAGGATTTCCCACTGGCTTTGGAAGGGGCATTAAAGCTGAAAGAAATCAGCTATATCCATGCAGAAGGTTATGCCAGCGGAGAGATGAAGCACGGCCCTATCGCGCTGATCGACGATGAAGTTCCCGTGGTGGTAATCGCGCCATCAGGCCCGCTGTTTGAAAAAACCGTTTCCAATATGGAGGAAGTCCGCGCACGCGGCGGAAAAGTGGTGCTGATATCGGACGCAAAAGGGTTGGAAGAGGCGGGTGAAGACTGCCTTGCGACGATAGAAATGCCCGTAGTCCACCCTCTGATCGCGCCGCTTGTCTATGCGATTCCAGTGCAATTGCTCGCGTATCATGTGGCCGTGGTAAAAGGCACCGATGTCGATCAACCGCGCAATTTGGCGAAGTCCGTAACGGTCGAATAGTGTTGTAATTGCAGGCATTTAAATTCTGCATCAAACCTCGAAAATGACGCAATTTTTTACAGTGCACTAACCATTTGGCGTTAACTGCCTTGGTTGTGAACGAAACAACCTCCTCTTCCGTGCAAGCCATCCAAAAGGACTTGCCAATTTCTGCCGTTTTAGGCCTTTCTGACAAAGGTGACTTTGACTGGGTGCGGCTGCGCGGATTGCAGTACGCGGCGCTGGCAAAGCTGACTTTTAACAGGGCATTTTCCCATGCTCTGTTTGGGGTGTTTGTCGCGCAGCTGTATCTTGCGGATGTCGGGCCGCTTCCGATTGGCGTGTGGATTATCGCACTGGTGGCCATACATATTCGCGGCGCGGTGGTTGATCGTGAATTGGCCGATGCCGATCGGCGCCAAGTGACCAGATCCGAAAAGTATCAGCACGCTACGACCTCCGTCTTTTCAGGGCTATTATGGACGGTGCCTATCTTTGCATTTGCGCCGCATGGCGCGCCTGGTGAAGCCGCCGCATTAATGGTTATCGCGCTCGTGCTGATCGCGGGGTCGGTTTATTTCTACACGACATCGCCGATCAGCATTTTTATTTTTACCGGGATTTTGGGTTCCGGCCTGGCCTTGCAAGCCGCCATGGCCGGGCAGGTGTTTTTGGTGGCTGCAATCGCCATCTTCATGCTCGCAACGATGCTGGGCACGATAGAGGTTGGACGAACTTATCTGGCGGTCCGAATTGCGGAGGATTTGGTCAGCGAGAAAGAGGAGGTCGTGTCACTCCTGCTGCGTGAATTTGAAGAGAACGAGGCCGACTGGCTGTGGGAAATTGATCCCCAGCGCCGCTTGCGTTCTGTCAGCCCGCGCTTTGCGTTTGCGCTTAATGCCAGCGATCAAAAGGTGGAGGGCCTGCCTCTGCTAGAACTGATCGCGGGTGCCAACTGGCAAAGCGGCAATTTCCCCGCCAGTCTGCATGATCTGGCCGAACGGTTGCGCAATCGAGAAAATTTTTCCAATCTCTTCGTGCAAGTCACGATCAACGGGGCCGAGCGCTGGTGGGAATTGTCGGGAACACCGATCCGCGATGAACGCGGCAAGTTCACCGGTTTTCGCGGCGTCGGCAGCGATGTGACTGAGAAACGCGAATCGAGCGAAAAGATCGCTTATCTCGCACGCTATGACACGCTAACATCTTTGCCTAACCGATTGATGCTGACAGAGGCGCTGGGCGATGCGCTGGAATATGCCACGCATTGGCGCACACGCTGCGCGTTGTTGATGGTTGATCTTGACCGGTTTAAATCGGTCAATGATTCGCTGGGCCATATGACCGGTGACAAAATGCTGGCGCAGGTGTCTGCCCGCCTGCAATCGCTCATGGGCGACAATGCGATGGTTGGCCGGCTTGGCGGGGATGAATTTGCCATCGTCATACGCGACGCCAGTGACATTGACGCTATGCGCAATTTGGCAGATCGGGTGATCCGAACATTATCCGAACCCTATCATGTGGATCATCATACCCTGTATGTCGGCGCAAGCATTGGTTCCGCCATTGGTCCGCGTGATGGCAAAACGGTCGAGGAATTGATGCGCAACGCCGACCTCGCGCTGTACCGTGCGAAGGATATGGGCGGCGGCGAACATTGCCGGTTCGAACCTGTTTTGCATGCCTCCGCCGAAGAACGCAGACAGCTTGAAGCGTCCTTGCGCAAGGCGCTCGGCCTCGATGAATTCGTGCTGCATTATCAACCCGTGGTTGATGCGCGTAGCGAATCAATCGTGAGTTTTGAGGCGCTGGTGCGCTGGAACAGTTCGGATCATGGCTTTGTCAGCCCGGGGAAATTTATCCCGCTTGCCGAAGACACGCGTCTGATCGTGCCGATTGGTACATGGGTTCTGCGCCAAGCCTGTTTCGAGGCGCGCAACTGGCCTAACCACGTGAAGGTCAACGTCAATGTTTCGCCCGAACAATTGCTGGAGCCCGGTTTTCATCAAGAGGTCATCGATGCGCTCGCATCCAGCGGCTTGCGCCCAGAAAGGCTTGAGATCGAAGTGACCGAAAGTATCTTCATGCGCGATGCGAGCGTCGCGCGTAATGCACTGGAACAGGCGATGGCGCTGGGTTGTTCGATCGCGCTGGATGACTTTGGTACCGGCTATTCCTCGCTTGGCTATTTGCGCAAGCTGCGGTTTTCTACGATCAAAGTGGATCGCACTTTTGTTCAGGGTGCGGGCCAGGGCAGCAGCGAAAGTCTGGCGATTATCAATGCGGTTGTGGCAATGGCGAAAAGCATGAAGATGACGACAACCGCTGAAGGGGTCGAGACCATCGAAGAGGCCGAATTGATAAGAAATCTGGGCTGCGACAAAATTCAGGGTTATTATTTTGGCCGCCCGATGCCGAGCGAAGACGCGCTGCTTTTGTTTGGCGACCGAGATCGCCTCAAGATAGCGTGATCCTTGGCCGAGAAATCCGGCGTTTTAAGCTGCGACCAGGTTTGCGATGACATTCTCAAACACGCGTTTGCCGTTTGTGCCGCCCATGGATGGGTGGGCGGCTGGCTCTATGGCGCGTTCAGGATGCGGCATCATACCCAGAATGCGTCCATTGGCGCTAAGCACCCCGGCAATATCGCGCAGCGATCCGTTGGGGTTATCGGCATACCGAAACGCCACGCGGTCTTCGCTTTCCAGCGTATCGAGTGTGGCGGCGTCGGCGAAATAATTGCCATCGTGATGCGCCACCGGGATTTGCAGCCGCTCACCCGCTGTAAAGCCGCTGGTGAACAGTGAAGAGGTATTCGCTACTTTGAGCTCCACCGTCCGGCATACGAATGTCTGACCCGCATTGCGCATCAAAGCGCCGGGCAGCAGTCCAGCCTCGGTCAGGACTTGAAAGCCGTTGCACACGCCCAACACTGGCACACCGCGTTTCGCTGCTGCGACCACCGCGCGCAGCACCGGGCTTTTGGCCGCCATCGCGCCAGATCGCAGGTAATCGCCATAGGAAAAGCCGCCGGGCAGCGCGATAAAATCCAAACTATCGGGCAAATCGGCATCGCCGTGCCACACGCGGATCGCAGGTTGCCCCGACACCGCCTCTAACGCGACCGCCATGTCCCGGTCGCAATTCGATCCCGGAAAGGTGATGACCGCAGCCCGGAATGCCATCAGACAGGCTCCCTATCGGCTGAGACTGCACCATCCAGTTTCTCAATCGCGAAATCTTCAATCACCATATTGGCCAGCAATTGTTCGCACATTTTGGTGAGCGCTTCGTCACTTGTCCCGTCCGCCACATCCATTTCGATCATCCGGCCAATTCGCACATCCTCGACCCCTTCGAACCCGAGACTGTCCAGAGAATGGTGCACAGCGCGCCCTTGCGGATCGAGCACACCGGGCTTGAGACGAACGAGGATGCGAACTTTCATGGGCCGGGTCCTGAGGTTGGTTTCAGCAATAATGCAGCAGCCTATAACGGCTGAGCGTGCTGGTGCAATTGGCCAGACGCGCGCAATCAACCGTCATCTGCGTGAACGCGCTTGCCTCTTGTCTCTCAATCCGCTGCGTTTTGCTCTTCGGGCAGCACCACGAACGTCACCGCATCATCAGCTGCGAGATATTGCCTAGCCTCTGCCTGCACGTCCTGCGCCGTGATTGCGCGCAGCGTGTCAGGACCGGCGAACCAGCGTTCGAGCCGCTCACTCTGGCTTTGTGCGCGGTCTGCCAGCGCTATCCATCCGCCCAATGATTTGAGCGCATTGTCATAGGATTCCAGCAAAGGCTGACGTGCCCTGTCGATCACGTCTGAATCGAGGGGAGCAGAGCGAATTTCTTCCACCAATGCACCGATGGCCGCGCGCGTGGCATCAACCTCGCTGGCGTCGACTGATGCGGAAATCGTGAAGGTGCCATAACCGGGATAGATTTGGCTCATCGAGCTGGAGGCACCCGGCGAATAGGCTTGGCCCAATTCTTCACGCAGCCGCTCTGTCAGCTCAATCTGGACGACCCGCGCCAGCAGCGAGACACGCATTGCCTCGCCAAAGTCGCTGTCATCTGTTGTGGGCCAGATGAAACGGACCAAAGCCTGATCTGCCTCGCCCTCATGGTACAGGATGTGTTCGCCGCGCTGATCGGTGAAGCTGCGAATGCGGGCTGCATCACGCGGGACGAAATCAGGCTCGCGCGGCGGCAATGCACCCAGCGTCGCAGCTACGGCCGCAATCGCGACGTCTTCATCCAGATCGCCAACCAATGCCAATTCAATCGCGCCCGTGGCCCAGCGGTCGCCAATCGCGGCCTGCAATCGCTCATAGTTCAGCGCGTAAAAATCGTCGCGCGTTTGCAAGCTATAGCGCGGATCGCCGTCGGACAAAATCGCCCCTGCCTGAGTGCTGTAGGCTTGGCCCGGTGTGGCGCGTAGCGTTTCGAAGTAATTGTCGATCCCCTGACGGAATTGCACGATCCCTTCTGGCCGGTATCCCGGATCGGTCAGTCCGGCGGTTATCACCTGCAATTGCAGCGCCAGATCGCGCGTCGTCGTGCCACCGGCAAAGCTGAACGCATCGGCGGTGTTCGAAACCCTCAGCCCGACACTGCGCCCGGCAAGAATGGTCTGCAATTCATCAATGCTGTGTTTGCCAAGCCCACCTGACGGGATAGAGCCGGTCAGATAGGTGCGCAGTGGATCGTCGCGCGTGTTAAGCAGCGATCCGCCATCGACCAACATGCGAAACGCCACTGTGTCTTCGCGAACCTGTGTTGTTTTCAGCGTGAGCCGAACGCCATTTTCAAAAGTGATGTAGCGAAAGCCGAGGCGGTCTTCGGTGGTGTCAGAAACAACCACGCCCGGTTCGCCAAAATCGGAATAACCAAATTCAATCGCGCCCGTATCTTCGGGTGCGGCAATGGGCAGCGCCAGTCCTTCTTCGAAGGCGGCTCGCAGCGCGTCTTCACCGCCGTCGGGGGCGGTGCGTCCTTGAAAACGGATCAGCGGCGTTTGCAATGGCGCGGCAATCTGCCTGACAGCAGCGATCACGGCATCCGGCGTGACTGCCGGCTCAAACCGATTGTTCATCTCTAGCCGCTGTGCAGGAGAGGTCGGAACGGCATCGCTGGACACCAGTTGCAGCGCGCGGCCAACCAGCCCTTGGTTCGACTGCGTCGCCTCTGCTGCCACCGCATTTTCGGCTGCCGTGCGGCGATTGGCGAGCTGTTCGTCCACTTCTGCCTGCGTAAAGCCATAGGTCAGCGCCTGATTGACGGCCTGCACGGTCGCCAGAACGGCTTTGCGCCATTCGCCATCTTCACTCGATACGCTCAGATTGGTTGAGCTTGCATCTTCGAAGTAGTTGCTTCGGCCAAACCGCGCGCCTCTGAATGGGGCGTCCTCTGATCGGGAGAGGCGGGACAGCCGCCGGTTGATGATCCCCCAGCCTACGCTGCGCAGCGTGGCAGTGAAGCGGTTCTCCATCGTGTCGGGTTCATCGACCCACGGCTGGAGGATGGAGATCGACACGCTCTCTGACAGGGCAGGATCGATATAGATGTCAGTGAGACCCTGCCGAGCGATGTCGATGGGTCCTGTGACGGGGTCAACGGGCGCCGGAGCGGCTTTCCAGCTGCCGAAACGTGTCCGGATGGCCGCTTCCATGACCTCTACCGGAAAATCGCCCACGATGACCAACACGGTGTTTGCAGGGGTGTATGTGCGTTCATACAGACCGCGCAGCCGCTCCGCCGTGGCAGTTTCCAGGCTCTCCAGCGTGCCGATTGGCAGACGCTCAGTAAAGCGCGCACCGGGCGCGACAAATTCAAACCCGTCTTCCTGCGCGCGCTGTTGAAACCCGCGCCTGTCACGGCGTTCGGCCAGGATGACACCGCGTTCACGGTCCACGGCGTCCTGAGCAATAGTCAATTCGCTCGCGGTTTCTCGCATGAGCATCAGAGCCGTGCCGAGCAGCTCTTCATCATTGCGCGGAAGGTTGAGCATATAGGTGATCGCGTCGAAACCGGTCGATGCGTTGGTGTCGGCACCAAAAGCCAGTCCTTCGCGCTCCAACAAGGCGACCATCTCGCCTTCGGGTATATTGGTCGATCCGTTAAAGGCCATGTGTTCGAGGAAGTGCGACAACCCGCGTTCGCTGTCAGTTTCGTCGAGCGATCCCGAATCGATCCGCATCCGCACCAATGCCGTCCCTTCGGGTGTGGCGTTCTGGCGCAGGATGTAGCGCATGCCGTTTTCAAGCTGTCCGAATGTAAAACCGGGATCGACGGGCACGTCGCTTTGCTCAAAATACCAGACGGGGTCCGGGTTTGGCTCCGGCTCCGGGGCTGCCTCTTCTAGCGTTTCCCCCGCAGCGAGTGTGTTTTCCTGCGCAGCAAGCGCGCTGGTTACGGCAATATTGGATATGGCAAGCAGAAGGCCAGTCGTGAGCGAAAGAGCCGAAAATTTCATGATTTGTGCAAGTGTGCCTTTTGAAATGGGCGAAGCCAGCGTCTTTGCGCGGTTTCTTAAGCGCGCCGCGATAACAAGAAGATGAACGCGGTCAATCGGGGATGGAGATGAGCTCAGCCTCGCTATCGTCCAACGCTTCGCGGATTAGCACAAAAGTGACGGGGAATGGAAACGTCCCGACCGTAACGTCAAGATTGCCATCATCGCGTACAGTCATTCGGGCATCGCCGTTAAGCAGGATGTCGCGGCCTAGATACGCCCCATCGTCATCACGCCGGATATCGATCATCGTCACTTGTTCAGGTTCCACCCGAAACAACAAAGCGTGGTTCCAACCGTCCACGGCAAAGGCCCGGCCGCGTTCAATCCGTAGCCGCTTATCATTGGTGGAAATGCGCCAAACGCCGTCGATTGGCTGTCGCGGGCCCAAATCCACTGCATAACGGTCTGGCAGCGCTGCTCCCAAAGATATGATCCACGGTTTATCGCTTTCAATCGCTCCGCCGAGTGCGGTCGGGTCCAGCAATTGTGCAATATTGGCCTCGGCAAAGCGGGCGTAAATTCCCTCGGGAAATTGCTCCAGATACGCGCGATATGCGGGCACACTGTCGGCCCTCAATGTTTCGACCCAGACCCGCTCGTCCTGCGTATCCGGGTCCGCATTCGAAAGGCCGCGGGAGGCATCAAGCGTATCGAAGGCGGCATAATCCACCGTCCCGCTGTCCGCTGGTCCGGTGCCCGCTGGCCTGTTGTCCGCTGGCCTACCAGAGCCATCTGTGCGCGCATCATTGTCCGCTGTGTATAACCTTTTGAACCATGCCATTTCAGTTTCAGGCCCATCGACCAGAAACATCGGGCGGCCCGTCATCGAAGCGGAAACAAACGGACGCTGCTCTCCGCCGGTCGCAGTGAGAACATCGTCGCGCACCATTCCGCCCAGCATCTGAACCGGCAATCCCGGCTGAACGATTCGCCTTGCCAGCGCCAGCGCGAAAGGCGAATTGCCGTCTGCCCCATCAAACGCAAACGCGCCCGGTGCAGCGGCATACATCACCAGAATATCATCCACCTCAAACGGCGCGAGCCCACGCGATGCTGACCGGGTTTCCCCGCCCCAGCGATTGGCGAAGGGGTTGTTGCGGCAGGCGTCCAATATCGCGATGCGCAATTTCGCACCGTACAGTGTGTCCAGAATACGGGCCAGTTCGACCGATTCAAACGGAAGATCGCGTTCAGCTGAAAGGGTTGCATCCACCGGCAAGAGCCAGTTGCGCCCATCGCTTTCAACAGCGTGCCCGGCGAAATAGATGAGCGCGACATCTGCGCCATCGGCGACCGCGCTAAAATCGCGCAGGCCCGTCATAAATTCCGTCCGGTCCAGATCTCGCGCCAATTCAACAGTATCAAAACCGGCTTCACTCAAAGCTGCGGAGATAAGCGTGGCATCGCGCCCCGGATTGGCGAGTTGCGACGTGTGTTCATATTCCGAATTGGCAATTATCAGCGCGACCCTCTGCGCGGCGGCTGCGTTGGGGAATGCGAATAGGGACACAGTGATTGCTGTGAACAGCCATAGGCTGAGCATCGTTGCAGACGATACGAAACCCCACTTAGTCCCAGTGAGAGACGTGCTCTCCCTTGGCCAAACGGCCTGAACCCCTATCGACAAATCAGTCGATAAATCAGTCGAAAAATCAGCCGGCAAAACCAATTTCTGTCCCCCCGCTCGCCTCATGGGTATGATAGGGAAAATGCCGTTTTTGTCCAGAACGAAGCCGGTCGCTGCCTATGCGCTTCCAGCAACCAATTTGTGGTGGCGATGATGAGGGGCTCGATTTTGGCGCGTATTTAGAGCGGCTCTATTTCTTTACAGGAGGCGTTCCGCGCAGGCGTGAACGGTGGCTCGACAGGTCGAACACTTCACCGGGGCCGTTGTCTTCGCCCTGCAGCAGGCCAAGGCGGCGTGCGACTTCGCGGTACGCTTCTTCCTCACCGCCCAAATCGCGGCGGAAGCGGTCTTTGTCGAGCTTTTCGCCCGATTCCATGTCCCACAGACGGCAGCCATCGGGGCTAATCTCATCGGCGAGAATTACGCGGCTGTAATCGCCATCAAACAACCGGCCAAATTCAATTTTAAAATCGACAAGCCGAATGTTGATCCCGGCAAACATCCCGCACAGGAAATCATTGATGCGGATCGCCATGGAGGAGATGTCATGCATCTCTTCCTGACTTGCCCAATTGAAGCACGAAATATGTTCTTCAGCGATCAGCGGATCGCCCAAGGCATCGTCCTTGTAATAATATTCGATCAGCGTGTGCGGTAGCGGTTCGCCTTCTTCCAGGCCAAGCCGTTTGCAAATCGAGCCTGCCGCGACATTGCGCAGCACAACCTCGATTGGAATGATTTCCACCTGCCGCACCAATTGTTCGCGCATATTCAGGCGGCGGATAAAGTGGGTGGGGATGCCGATATGACCAAGGCGGGAAAAGACATGTTCGCTGATGCGATTGTTGATCACACCTTTGCCGTTGATCGTGCCCTTCTTCTCCGCGTTGAACGCGGTGGCGTCATCTTTGAAATACTGGATGATCGTGCCCGGTTCGGGGCCTTCATACAGGATCTTGGCCTTGCCTTCGTAGATCTTCGTGCGACGGGACATGGCGTGAAACCCCTATATTTTGCGAATGGTGCCCGAGGGCGGATTTGAACCACCGACACGCGGATTTTCAATCCGCTGCTCTACCCCTGAGCTACTCGGGCATTCGCTGCGGCGTCGGGTCAGTATGGCACTCAGTTTAACACTCAGTAAAACACTGTGCCCGGCGAGCAAATGAGAGCGGCGCTATGGCGAAGCTGAATGGTGTTGGCAAGCGAGAAATGGGCTTTTTTGCCTATTCTTGTTCAATCTTGCTCATCCCAATCATTCCCAGCGATTTCTTCTGGGTTCACCGGATTGCCCGGCACCGAATATCCATCGCCAAACCACCGCGCCAGATCGCGGTCGCGGCAACGCTGAGAGCAGAAAGGGAAATGTTCTTCGGCTCGCGGTCTTTTGCAGATGGGGCAGGATTTGGAGATTTTGCTCATAGGCTTACAATTTTGCTCATAGGCTAACAATCTGAGCATGCGGCGCCTCCAGCGCAAGACCGGGATCGGTCTCTATCCGCACTTCGCGCCCGGTTCGGCGGCGCAATTCATCCAGCCATTGCGGTTTGATCTTGGATTTAAGGGCAGGGTGGATCGTCAGCAGGGTGATGCCAGCGCCTTCCGCCCGTTCCGCGCGCGCCATAGCCATCCTTGCGCAAGCGCTGACGCGGGAAGCGGACCAGCGGTGCAGCATAGAGGGGCCATCGACCCGTCCGACCAGCTGGACAAAGCCAAACCCGTTCATTGCGGTGCGTTCGCGGGGGAATCGCTCCAAAGCTTCGGCAAGCGCTTCGTCGACTTTGCGGCGATCAGCTTTGGCCGATAATGTCGGAAAATCGATCCCGATTGATCCATGCAACTCCAGCGTATCAAGCGCCTGAGCTATAACCGGCACAGCGGCCAGAGAGAGTGCGAGCGGGGCAAGGTGCCCATCGACATCGATAAGAGTCATCGCCGGTGTCGCGGATAGAACGATGCTGCCACCAGAAAATTCGACTTTGCCGGTGGAGGCGGCCTCAACGATGTCGTCCCACCCACCGACTGGAAATTGGCGCACTGTCTTAACGACGACGCCGTCTGCGCGCATCCGCTCCAGCTTGGTCCAGCGGCGCGGTGCTTCGTCTGTCACCACACCATGCGCCGCCTTGCCGCGCCCTTTTTCGCGGATCGCTGCGCGCAGGATTTCGACCGTTACTTCGCTGCCCTCGGTGTTGTCTCGCGACAGCCCGCGCACCAGCACCGGCTCGCCTTGGTCAGTTTCCACCAACCCGCGCGTATCACCCGCCTGGCGCGGCATAACCTTGGCCCGCACCCGCGAACCACCGATCAAGGTTTCGTGCCAATCCAGCCAAGCCAGCACAACTCGGCCATTTTCCACGCGAATAATGCGCGTCTCGCCGATGCCCTCTTCAGCGTAAAATTCAGCCAATGGGGAAACCTGCCGATTTCAGCAGGATGCGCGTTTCATACAATGGCAGACCCATTACGCCAGAATGGCTGCCTCTGATCCACTGGATAAGCCCTTCAGCCGCGCCTTGGATCGCATAGCCTCCGGCTTTCCCGCGCCATTCGTCGCCCGCAAGATATCTGGCGATTTCTTCGTGGGAAAGATTTTTGAAACGCACGATGTTCTCGCTCACTCGTTCACGCAAAGTCCCATCGGGTGCGCGCAGCACCACGCTGGACAGCACATGATGTCGCCTGCCGGAAAGCAGTTTGAGACAAGCACGCGCTTCGTCTTCGTCTTCGGTTTTGGGCAGGATACGGCGTCCGGCGGCCACAACAGTGTCACCGGCAAGCACGTAACCGCCTGCTTTCACCGCCAGAGCTTTCTCGCGCCCCATGCGCAACGCATAGTCGCGCGGACGCTCTGTCTTGCCGGGGGTCTCGTCAATATCGGCAGGGACCACGGCATCGGGCGTTACCCCCAACCGCGCGATCAGATCGCGTCGCCGGGGTGAAGCCGAAGCCAGAGTGAGATGCAGTTGTGCAGTTTCAGCGCCCATAGCGCAGGCTTACCGCCTTTAAGTTGGGCCGGGGCCCTGACCGGGACCACCGCGGCCCGGCATAAACCGGTAAGTGATGCGCGCCTTGGTGAGGTCGTACGGCGTGAGTTCACACAGCACTTCGTCACCAACCAGCACGCGAATGCGGTTCTTGCGCATCTTGCCTGCTGTGTGACCGAGCACTTCATGGCCGTTTTCAAGCTCTACCCGGAACATCGCATTGGGCAGCAGCTCGACGACGCGCCCGCGCATTTCGAGAAGTTCTTCCTTGGCCATGTATTTCCTTCAAATATTTGCTTGCGGTGTAACACTTACACCAGACAAAATGTCATTCGTGGCGCGGCATTTAGCGATGGTGGGAACAAAAGGGAAGCCCAGTGCTTAGGATGGTGCAATTACACCAATGGGGGGCGTTAAATGAACATGTCTGCATCTATCCCCCTGCGCGGTCCGTTAATGCTGGTGCAATCTGATACAAATCAGGTGATTGTACGCTAAACCTTTAAGCGCAATAGGGCCCCCAATGAACCTCACCCTCTCTACCCGTACCGCACTTTTTGCGGGCGTCGCGCTTGCCGGATTGGCGGCTTTGCCTGCATCTGCGCAGGATAATTCGCCAACACCCACCGTTCCTTCGCCTCAAGAAGACACCAGCGCCGATGGCGATGATGGCTTTGGCGGAGCCGGGATCGTGGTGCAGGGCCGGCGCTTGCGCGGACAGCTGGATGTTGAACAGGCACCGCTGCTTGAACTGAATGAGGAAGACATTGCGGCCGAAGGCGTCACCTCCATCGCGGACCTTATCACGCAGATTTCCAGCCAAACGGGCTCATCACGCGGACGCGGAGGCGGGCAACCGATCATCCTGATCAATGGCATCCGCGTCGGCTCTTTCCGTGAATTTTCCAATTATCCGCCAGAAGCTCTCGATAAAGTCGAAGTGTTTCCAGAAGAAGTGGCGCAGCGGTTTGGATTTGCGCCAGACCGGCGCGTGATCAATCTGATCCTCAAAGACAATTACCGCAATGCAGAGCTGGAATTGGAATTCGAAGGTCCATCGCGCGGCGGATATCACCAGCGAGAGCAAGAGCTGGGTTTCTTGCAAATTGCTGACGGTGCGCGGATCAATGTCAATATCGAGGCGAGCGATACATCGCTGCTGACTGAAGACGAACGCGACATTATCCAGACGCCGGGTTCGATTTCTGACCTCGCGGGCGACCCTGATCAGGCAGGTTTCCGTAGCCTAGTCGCCGACAGTCGCTCGCTCCAAGGAAATGTGAGCTGGGCCAAGGCTTTCATCGAAAGCGGTGCATCAGTATCCGCCAATGCCAATTATGTTCGCAATGATTCGCGCACCTTGCAGGGTCTGAACACGGTCGAGATTGATGGCACTCTGCGCACTTTCGGTGAAGACACCCCGCTGGAAACGCGCACATCGACCGACACCGTCTCAACCTCTGGGTCTGTGACCAAACCGATCAATGCTTATCAGCTAACCACCACATTTGACGCGAGCCTTGCGGAAACCACGCAGGAATTCGACCAGCGCTTCACTTTCTCCGATGCGGAGCTTGATGCGCTCGCATTCGATAGCGCGTTACCAAGCGCGGTCGCTCCCGGCTTTGACACAGCGACAACGCAGGTGATCCGGGGGTCCACACTCACAACATTGCGCGGCCCTGTCGCCAATCTGCCCGGCGGCGAAGTGCTGGCGACCTTTGATGTGGGTTATGACTGGACCAATCTTGAGACGACCGACACGCGCACAACCCTGATCGGTGATCTGACCCGCGGCGATCTTTCCACCGGAGTAAATCTGGTCGTGCCGATCACCAGCCGCCGCAATGGTTTTGCCGATGCGCTGGGCAGCATCACCCTTACCGCGCAGATCGGGGCGCAATATCTGTCTGATTTTGGGACTTTGGGTGATTACACGGTGGGCCTCAACTGGGCGCCGTTTGACAATCTTGACCTGTCGGCCACCTATATCGAACGCGAAGTGGCACCTGCCCTGACGGCGCTTGGCAATCCCGAAGTTGAATTCCTCAACGTGCCTGTGTTCGATTTCGTCAATGGTGAGACGGTTCTGGCAACCGTCATCACGGGCGGCAATCCTGACCTGTTGGCAGAGACGCAGCGCGACTGGAAATTTGCTGCGAACTGGGAATTGCCGTTTTGGGAAGGCGCGCGGTTCTCGCTCGAATACATCCGCAACAAATCGGATGATGTGACGAACAGCTTCCCGTCGGTGACTGCTGATATTGAGGCAGCTTTTCCTGATCGCATCACACGCGATGCGGGCGGCACTTTGATCGCAGTCGATCGCCGGTCGGTGACCTTCGCCGAAACGCGCGCTGAGCGACTGAATTTTGGTTTGAATTTTCGCGGGTCGATTGGCGCCGGTGAAAGCGGCGGACGAGGCGGCCGATTTGGAGGCGGCGGCGGGCGACCACAATCTGCAAGCGCCCCTCAAGGCGGCACGGCTGAAACAGCTCCAGCGGGCGGCGCGGCACGCGGTCAGGGTGAAGGGCAGGGGCGGCCTCAGGGCGGACCTCCCAGCGCGGAACAACGCGCCGCGTTTACTGATTTCCAGACACGGATTTGTGCTGACGATGGCCTAGATGTGCTGATGCGTCTGATCGAAGCGAGCGGAAACGGCGAAGATCTCTCCACCGTCATCCCCGGCTTTGACGCACAGCGTTTTGAAGGGTTGTTGTCGCGGATGCGCGATGAAAATGGCGATGTAGACCCGGCTCGGCTGGCCCAATTGCGTGACCGGATTTGTAGCGCTGATCCAGCGGAAGGGCTGCGCGGGCCACGCGGTGGACCCGGTGGAAATCGTCCTGATGGTGCACCGGGAGCTCAGCGCGGTGAAGGCTTCGCAGCTTTCCGCGCGCTCGCTTGCGAAGCGGACGGTGTGCAGCGCATCAAAGCGCTGATCGCACGAATTGATGCAGGCGAAGATGTCTCGGACGAGTTGCCGGGTCTCGATCCGGCTATGGCTGGCGGAATGTTGGACCGGCTGCGCGATGAGAATGGCAACGTTTCCGACGAGCGCATCGCTGGCTTGCGGGAGCGCTTCTGTTCTGCCGAAGGTGGTGCACCGGGCGGGGCACAGGCTGCTGGCGGCGGAGGCGGCGGTCCACCTGCGGGCTTCAACCCATTGGCGCAGCGCGATTCTCCGGGTTTCCGTTACTTCGTGTCGCTCAATCACACGATTGAGCTGAACAACGAAATTCTGATTGCTCCGGGTCTTCAACCGCTCGATCAGCTTAACGGTCAGGCGACCGCCACATTTGGTCTGCCGCGTCATACGTCGCGATTGGAGGCCGGTATCTTTGGCTCCGGCGTCGGAATGCGGGTTTCTGCGCGCTATACTGGTTCGGCGAGACAAGATGGCTCTGGCCTGGCCGGGTCGAGCGATATTTTCTTCGATGATATCGCGACATTCGATCTGCGCGTTTTCACCGAGCTAGGTCAGCTGTTTGGCCGCAATGAGGGGGTTCTCAAGAACCTGCGATTGAGCTTGCGCGCCGACAATATTTTCGATGCCCAACGCCGCGTGACCGACGAAAACGGCGACACTCCGATCAATTTCCAGCCCTTCCTGATTGATCCAGTGGGCCGCTTTATCGGTGTGGATGTGAGAAAGTTGTTCTGATTTGAATTTGCGCCCGCCGCGCGGCGGGCGCTAATATCAATTCAATTTGGGAAACATCCAGCGCTGGGTCAGCCGTGCTTTGAACGGCGCCCATGTGCCGTCTTTCTGCGCCAAGCGATCCGCCAGAGCGATCATCACGCTTGGGTTGACGCCCAGGCCGCAATGGCTGGCATGGACGACGATGTTCTCAGTCGGGTGATCCCCTTCCGCCTGCACACTGGCGCGCCAATGGACGACGCCGTCAGTCTTCGTCAGGACCGAGGTTGTGGGCACCGGGGGCGCTTCTGACAGCGACGTAAAACGGCCATCGCGCATCGGCTCAGGTTCCTCGCCATTGAGCAGTTCAAACAGGCGTTTTGCGCTGGTGTGATTGCGGTCATCGGACAATGGACTGCCTAAGCTCATTACCAACCGGACCTTATCGGGGTGCAGTTTCGCAAGTTCGCGCGCAAGCACACCGCCAAGGCTCCATCCAATCAGCGAAACCTTGCGTCCGCTGGTGTTGTACAGGCGCGTAAGCTGGCTTTCGAGACGAGCAATCAGCGCATTATCAACGCGGATATTGCGCCCTGAATCCCAGCCATGCGCATCATAGCCCAGCCGCGTCAGCAATCCGCGCATCGGCCCGGTCGAGCTGTTTGTCGCCATAAAGCCGGGTAGCGTCATCACCGAATGGCCATCCCCTTTCGGCAGAGTTCCATGCAGCGGGCGCGTTGCGAAAAACGCGCCAAGTTCAAACATCGCGCGCCCTTCGGTGAGCGTCCAGAAACGATGCGGAGGCACAGCTTTTGGCGAAATATGTGGGGGCGCAAAGGCTCCTTTAACTGGTGCGATGCTCGCCATTATTTGCTCTCCTCAGGGCTCTTGCCAGTCGTTTTACTGATCTGTGTTTTACTGGTCATGGTTTTCTTTGTTGCGGTGCGCG
This sequence comes from uncultured Alphaproteobacteria bacterium, assembly GCA_963789155.1. Taxonomy (GTDB): domain Bacteria; phylum Pseudomonadota; class Alphaproteobacteria; order Sphingomonadales; family Sphingomonadaceae; genus Erythrobacter. Next base: position 306,565 of record CAWBJN010000023.1, read on the forward strand.
GTTTGCGCTTGGCCGGTGCTTTTGCTTTCGCAGATGAATTCGTAGCTGCACGCGAATTGGTTGCAGTTTTACGCGCGGCCGGTTTGCGGGTTGCCGTTTTGCGCGGTGTTGCTGTCTTAGCAGGGGCTGTCTTAGCAGGAGCTGTCTTAGCAGGAGCTGTCTTAGCAACGCCTTTCTTTGCTGGCGCTTTTTTTGCGGCTGGTTTTGCAGCGGATTTGCTTACTGGCGCACCCGCGACCTTCGCCGCCGCCAAAAGCTCGTCAAAGCTTTCCTGCAGGCATTCCGCATAAAATTCAGGATCGGGCATAATATCGCGGCAGGCGGTGAAGCTGATGATTGCCTCATCGACATAGCTTTGCACGATATGCGCAAGGCCAAGGCCATCGGTCAGACAGATGAGAGAGAGCGCCATACTCTCCATCCGCGCGCCTGCTGAATAGATATGAACAGGCGGGCCGGGAACATTAGTCACCACGGTGTTGAACGGCATGGCGAGACGATGAGCAATGCTGACGCGGCTAAACAGCTGCGAACCCAGCGCCATATACAGCAGCGGATTGACCTTGCTTGCCTCTGTCATGGTGCGCGCGCCAATGGCGTTGGTCATCGCCTTCGAATTGCTGGTTTGGCCAAACACATAGCTCAGCCGCTCCGCCGGATCGGCGATGTGCGTGCCAAGCGGGGCGATCATGGCCGCCACTTGATTGCCCATGTCGCCTTTTTCGCCCTCAGATCGCACAGAAATGGGTGCCATCGCGGTCATTGTGCCTTTTGGCAGGTCGTCTTTTGAGGTGAGATATTTATGCAAAGCGCCGCCAATGATCGTCAGCGCAACATCGTTCACCTTCGCCTCTGGCAAAAGCGCGCGAATTGATTTCAATTCCCCAAGATCAAAGCTGCGCCCATCTACGACGCGGTGGGTTGAGATTGACCGGTTAAATCGGGTGCGCGGGGGCACATAATCACTTGTCAGCTTAAAATCTTTGGCGAGCAGCCCTTTAATCGCATTTGCCACACCCGGCACCGCTTGCGCCGCAACCTGAACCTGTTTGAACGGATTGAGGATCGCATTCACATATGATTTGCCGAGCAATTCGACCGGACCAGGCACCTTTTCAGGGGCCCATTCATCCGGAGCGTTGGGTGGCGGTGTGTTGGGGGCAATCGTGTGGATCGCCTCCATCAGATCAATTCCGCTCATTCCGTCGATTGCCGAATGGTGCATTTTGGTGACGAAAGCGAAACAGCCCGGCGGAAAACCGCGGACATTGTCTAACCCTTCGACCACAGTGAATTCCCACGGTGGACGGGTCAAATCCATCGGGCGCGCATGGATGCGTGCAGTCTGAATGCAAAGCTGGCGCCAATCCCCGGGTTTGGGCAGCGCAACATGGCGCAAATGGTATTCAAGATCAAAACCGGGGTCTTCGATCCAATACGGATAATCAAGATCAAAGGGGACACGCACGAGCCGTTGGCGCATTGTCTTTGACAGTTGCAGGCGGGATTCGAAAAATTGCAGGATATCTTTGAATCGGACGAAGCCGCCGGGAGCCGTCGCCGGATTGTAGATCAAAAGATTACCGATATGCATCGGCGAATTTGGCGATTCTAACGCAACAAACGATGAATCCATGCCTTGCAATTGACGCAAGGTTCTCTCCCGCAGGACTGCCGACAATCAGCAGTTTCGGCTTGTTCTCAAGCTCTATGACCGAATGGTAAGCAGATTTCAGTTCGGTGACAAGCTTACGTGCGCGGCAAGTGTTACGAGATTGGCACTATCCTTGATATGAAATTACCCGCCTAGATGCGCCCTATCCAGACGCACCGCATCCAGACGGGCAGATTGCACCATTGCTCCCGGCAGAAACATTTGGACTTGCAAAGCGATGCATTAACCGCGAAGACTACAAATGTAATCGTTGTGGAGGTGAGTAATGATCCGTGTTGTCCTTGGTGCTTTATCCCTGTCATGTGTGGCTGCTGTCACCGCACCTGTTGCAATCGCGCAATCGCCCGGAAATGGACCGGATCTGTGCGAAAGAGCGGCGCAGCAGGATTGGTTTGCAGACGATTGGTCCTGCGATAGCGCAGGAGATGGCCTCGCAATCGCCGCTCCCGGACAAGTCACGATTCTCGCTGGCACCCTCGATGACGCAGTGACCAAATATGAAGGGTTCTTCGGCCCGACGTCGGCGAAGATGGCTGTGATCGGGACATCGTCTCTGCCAGACGTTGCCAAGAAATTCCTGGAAGATGACGGTTACCTGGTGCTCCCATGGATTGACGCCGGATCAAGGCAGCAGTTGGTTCGGGCCTCGGTTGAACGGCAGGTGCGCGAGCAGACGCAATCTTTGCCGGAGGAACAGCGCGCTGAATTGTTGGCGCGGGCCATGTCGAATTTACCTGCACCAGAGGCGGGCGACAATGCGGAGCCATCGCAAACTGAACTTGGCGCTCTGGCGCATGAAGCTGGGCATCTGTTGTTTCGTCATCTGTACGATAATGGCCAGCCACCAACCGATGGGCAAAGACGTTACGGCAGCAGCGCGCCGGACTGGCTTGATGAGCTGGCTGCGGTGTTGAATGAGAATGAGGAAGTGACGTCTGGCCGGTACACTTCGGCGCGCAGCCGGATTGCGGAAGGTGATGATGTGCTTGCCTACCCTTTCGAACAATTCCTAACGATGGAGCACCCGTCCTTCAAAGCGGCGGAATTGCTTCGCGAAAGGCATAAGGGCGGGGACAATGTTGCCATCGCGCTCAGCGGCGATGAGGCGCGAGAATTTCTGGCACAAAGCGGCGGCGACCCGGTCACGTTTTACTCGCAAGCGCGCTTGCTTGCCGATTTCTTGCTGGAAAAGACGGGAAATCCGCAGGTTTTCCTCGAAATCGCCATGGCTTATCGGGCGGGGCAGGGCTTTGATGAATGGCTGGCGGATGCTCATGCGCAACATGGTCTGCCCGCAAGCAGGGACAGTTTTGGTGCTGAGTGGGAAGAATGGATTGCAGGCCGTCTTGCGCAAACGTGATCTGCGCGCGGTCTAGGCTATCCTAAACGCTGTCACCCGCTGCAACGCCGCTGGCCCATGCCCATTGGAAATTGTAACCGCCCAGCCAACCGGTGACATCCACCGCTTCGCCAATGGCATAGAGGCCGGGGATGTTCTTTGCCTCCATCGTCTGGCTGGACAGTTCGCCTGTCGCGATGCCGCCAATCGTAACCTCGGCTTTGGCGAACCCTTCGGTGCCGTTGGGGGCAAAGCGCCAATCGGCCAGTTGCGCGCCCGCCGCGCGCAGGACCTTGTCGGGCACATTGCCCAACTCGGTTTCGATGCCGAGCTTCGCTGACAGCTTCATCGCCAATGCATCGGCGAGCCGATCAGGCAAATGTTCGCGCAGCGCGGTGCGGATACCAGCGCGGGGCTTGTCGCGCTTCATTTCGATCAGCCAATCGGCGTCAGCCTGCTGAATGAAAGTGATGCCGACCTCCTCACCGTGCCGCCAATAAGAGGAAATTTGGAGGATCGCGGGGCCGGACAGTCCCCTATGGGTAAACAGCGCGGCCTCTTTGAATGTCGTTTTGGTCTTCCCCGATCCTGCCCGCGCCTGCACATCGGCAGACACGCCTGACAATTCGCGGAACAGCAGATCATCCTCGCCCAAGGTCAGCGGGACAAGGGCAGGGCGCGGCTCCACGACTTTCAGGCCAAATTGGCGCGCGAGGTCATAGGCAAAGCTGGTCGCGCCCATTTTGGGGATCGACGGGCCGCCCGTTGCGATCACGAGGGAGCTGGCCGAATAATGCTGACCCGTTGCGCTGACGGCGAACAGATCGCCTTCTTTCACCACCGCGCTTACCTCCGCGTCGCAGATCACATCGACGCTGCCCGCGCTATCGGCGCATTCATCCAGTAACATCTGGACAATCTGTTTTGCCGAACCGTCACAGAACAGCTGACCCAAAGTTTTCTCGTGCCATGCGATGCCATGTTTATCGACCAATTCGATAAAGTCGCGCGGGCGATAGCGGGCCAGCGCCGACTTCGCGAAATGCGGGTTGGCGGAGAGGAAGTTTCCCGGTCCCGTGCCCACATTGGTGAAATTGCAGCGCCCGCCGCCAGAAATCAGGATTTTCTTGCCCGGCTTGTCAGCTTTCTCAAGCACCAGAACTTTCAGCCCGCGCTTACCCGCGCGCGCCGCGCACATCAGGCCCGCCGCGCCCGCGCCCAGAATTATGACATCATAGTTTTGCATGGCGCGCGTTTACGGGCTTGCGGCGCAATTGCCAATGATACGAAAGGCGGCGCAAAGAGCAGGGGCAACTGCGCTCTACGCCGCCGAGAGGCCAGCACTCGCGTGCGGGCCGGTATCACGTACCCTAAACCGCCGGCAAAGCAGGTTGAGCGGCAGTTACCAGTTTGCCCAATGTGTTCCATTCCTCCCGTGGGGACCAATTGCGATTGGCACCCAGATACGAATGATCATCCAATTCAAGCAGGCCGATGATCACCTCGGCAACAATCGTCGCTCCGACCGGGCCAAGCGCTTCGCCTTCCTTGGTGCTGCCATTGGTTTCTGCGCGGCCAATCACTTCGGCTTCGGCCAGCAGATATAGCCACAGCGGAATGCCATCGCGGCCCAGATCGGAATTGATCGCGGCGACTTTGTCGAGCACCAGATCAATCTGATCCTGCGGGCATCCAATCGCTTGCGCAATTTTCTCCCCGCCCGGCAGCAGGAATGTATTGCCGCGCAGCAGATTGCGCGTGGCCAGTGAAGCCTCATCCGGAGCAGAAATAAACGGCAGTTTAAGCAGATCGCCTGCCAGTTTCGTATCAAGTTTCTGCGCGCGTTCGACCTGACGGTTTTCTGGCGTGAACAGCAATTCGTGCCAATCCACCACCGCTTTTGGATCGCTGACCGCGTCAAACCCGCGCCCCAGCGTTGTGCCGAACAGCTCAAGCTTAGCTTCGCCTGTGCGGGTCTGGATGCTCATCGGGATCATTGAATGGCCGAACCTGTATGCGGCGACCGCGAATTCCACCGGAATAAACGGCACATTGCCGCAATATTGCGAGCGCCCACATCCCAAAATTCGCTCCACCACCGGCTGTCCGCAAATCGCGGTGAGAAAATCATTCACCAGCGCCCATTGGTAATGCCATGTCACTGCGATGCGCGCCTCTTCATACAGATCGTGTCCCTCCAGGGCGTCTTCTGCATGCAGGGTTTCCGCCACCAGATTGTGGAAGCGAATGATGGCGAGTTGGATCTGGCTGATGATGCGGTTTTCATCATTGCGCGGATCGCCGATGATCGCGCGGCCATTGGGGCTGCGCAGCAGGTCATGTTCGGCAATGCCCCCCTGGCCGGGATTGTCCGCCCCGGTTAGCAATTTGACCCCGCCAAACGCGCCGCCTTGTTCGAACAAATAGGGCTGAGCCTCTGGCCCAAGGCCGTAAATGCAATCGAGGTCGAGCGTCGGGGTGCGCACATTTGCGATCTCGCCCGGATTGTCGATAACGCTGTCGAAGGTGGTCGAAGCGTCCAGCGTGATATCGTGATCGACGAACTGGCCAAAAAAGATCATGCCCACGGGCACCGTATCCGTGCGGTCATTGGCGGATTTGCCATCCATCGGCCCGCCAGATCGGCCAATCGCCTGAATAATATCGGGGCGCGTATATGCCGGGTTCAGTTCAGGAAACATCCGGCCAAAACGGTCATCGCGCTGATCGCCTAAATTCTCATGCCCGTATTGGCTGAAACTGCAATAGGGGTTCATTCCCTCAAGCGATTTCATGCCATGATGGTCTGGATTAGTCATAATAATGCCCTTTGTTAGTTAAACTAAAGGCAACCCGACTTCTTTTGCTATTGAAGCAAGAGTATAAAGTGGACGTTATTAGAGATTGTACTAAATCGTCATTCAGGCGGCATTGCGATATTCTGTTCTTTACCAAAGGTGAGTGGTATTCTTTATTGTACAATCACACCATGTTGCGCATTTTGGGCTTAACGACGCGCGTCCCTTTCGTTCGCGCTGATTGCGCCCTATCTGTTCGTCATGTCCAGAACCCCCGCCGGCACACCTAACTCTCCGACAGGAGCGGACCGCTTTAATGAAGAGCGCGCCGCCTACACTGTGTCGAGCGCGAAGCCGAATTTGGAGGCTGGCTTGGCCGCGATCCGCGAGGTTGTGCAAACGCTCAAGCCGGTGCCGGGGGTCTACCGCATGCTCGATACGCGCGGGGATGTGCTGTATGTGGGCAAGGCGCGCAGTCTGAAGGCGCGCGTGGCGAATTACACGCAGATCAGCGGACTGACCGGGCGGTTGCAACGGATGGTGAGCCAATGTCGCGGCATGGAGATCATCACCACCAATTCAGAGGCCGAGGCGCTGCTGTTAGAAGCGCAATTGATCAAGCGTTTTCGTCCGCCTTTCAATGTCCTGCTGCGCGATGATAAGAGTTTTCCTTTCATCCTGCTGCGCAGTGGTCACAAATTCCCACGCATCCACAAACATCGCGGCGCGCGGCGGGCGAAGGGCAATTATTACGGACCGTTTGCAAGCGCAGGCAACGTCAACACGACGCTTAATGCGCTGCAAAAACTGTTCCTGCTAAGATCATGTACCGATAGCTTTTTCAACAATCGCGACCGGCCCTGCCTGCTCTATCAGATCAAGCGTTGCTCCGCCCCTTGCGTGGGCCGCGTGACAGAGGATGATTACGAAGCGCTGGTGAAGCAGGCGAAGGAATTCCTCGCAGGCAAATCGGGCAAGGTGCAAGTCGATCTGGAAAAACAGATGGCAAAAGCGGCGGAGGAACTGGACTTCGAAACCGCCGCGATCCTGCGCGACCGTTTGCGCGCGGCGACCTTCATTCAGGGGTCCCAGGCGATCAATGCCAGCGGTGTGGGCGACGCCGATGTCTTCGCGCTCGCAGCCAAAGGCGGGCAGATTGGCGTGCAGGCGTTCTTTATTCGCGGCGGGCAAAATTGGGGCCACCGCGCGTTCTTCCCGGCGCAAACTAAAGACGTGGAGGAGGACCAAGTCCTCTCCGACGTGATGCTGCAATTCTACGAAGAGGTGCCCCCGCCGCCAACGATCCTGCTCGACCGCGAATTGCCCGAAGCCGCGCTGATCGAAGCGGCTTTGTCAGAGCTCGCTACCCGCAAAGTCACGCTGTCTGTCCCGCAACGCGGCGACCGGCGCAAATTGTTGATGCAGGCGAGCCGTAATGCGACCGAAGCGCTGGAGCGGCGGCTGGCAGAGACGGGGACCAAAGCGAGGACGCACCGCGAACTCGCCGAATTTCTGGAACTGGGCGAACCGCCAAAGCGGATCGAGGTGTACGACAACAGCCATATCCAGGGCGCCAACGCCGTGGGCGCGATGATCGTCGCGAGCGCAGAGGGTTTTGAAAATTCGCAATATCGCAAATTCAATATCAAAACCGCGCAGACCAATGACGATTTTGCAATGATGCGCGAAGTGATGGAACGCCGCTTTACCCGCGCCATGAAAGACGACCCTGACCGGGAGCGTGATGGCGTGTGGCCCGACCTTGTGCTGGTCGATGGCGGCAAGGGGCAACTGTCTAGCGTGATGGAGGTGCTGGGCGAATTGGGCATTGAAGACCTGCCCGTTATCGGCATCGCCAAAGGTCCGCATCACGGGCGCGAAGGGCGCGAAGTGTTTCATTTCCCTGATGGCCGTGAAAAGACGCTGCCGACCAATTCCCCCGTCCTGTTTTACGCGCAGCGGCTGCGCGATGAAGTCCACCGCTTTGCCATTGGCGCGCACCGGGCCAAACGCTCCAAGGCGATCACCGCCAGCCCGCTCGACGAAATCCCCGGCATCGGCCCGGCGCGCAAACGCGCGCTGCTGCTGCATTTCGGCACAGCAAGCAAAGTGCGCGCGGCATCACTCGAGGATTTGCAAAAAGCGGCAGGGGTGAGCGAGACCGTGGCGCGGCAGATTTACGATTTTTACCACGCGGGCGGGTGAGCGCGGTGGTCTCAGGGCGCCAAGCAACTCGGTTTTAACCATGCCATGGTTACAGTGCGGCGATGGATATCAAACTGTTCTCGATCCTTTCGATGGTCGCCGTGCCTATCGCGATGACCATGCTGCTTGCATTAGCGGCAAAGGTTGTCCCGCACAGGTTCACAAAGAGCGTTCCCTTCCAGACCTTTGCAACCCTATGGCTTTTGGCGATTTTCGCTGTTCCCGTTGGCAGTATGTACTACGATTCCCAGGGGCAGTTTTTTGAAGATCGCTATGCGCTGGTCCGCGGTGGTTTGGGATTGCCAAATAACGTTGAGATTCCGGGAAAACGTTTTAGCAGCTTGGGCGATTGCTGGACAAATTCTGTCGATTGGTCGCTCGATACCAGATTTCCATCGCCAGAGCGGCTGGAGCTATATTTTGAACAGCAACCCTATCGCGAGCCTTTGGTCGAACAGATTTCCGCCTATTTCAACACGCCGATGGATCAGATCACGGTGCTCGATGGCGCGCTTGATCCGCGTGAGATCGACGAAAAGTGGATGACTGACTTGGACGAGCCCATGCGCGAATGGTGGCAATATCGCCGCCGCAGCTATTTTGAGCCGAGTGTGTGTCTGGCGATTGAACGGCCTGATAAAAGCAATGCGGCGCTGACCCTGCGCCCCTGCGATCCCGTCATCTTGCCAGAAGACGAGGGCAATATGGGCCGCGTCATCCTCCACCGCAGCGCTGGGTCACGGACTTTGGAAGGGCATATCCACTATGCCACCGGCCCAGCCTATTGCACCAATCCCGTGCGCCGTGCGGTCAACAACGCACTGGGCCTACCCCATCCCGAAGCACGCCGCGCTGAGGATGGTACGACGCTGCCGCGGCAAACCTTCGATTAGCAGCGAAAACCGCCGGCTTCAGATGAAGCGGCGGGGCGGCAGAATTGGGTTTTTTGTCTCTAGGGGGTGGGGTTGCTTCGGGCCCCACGACAGAAAAATTCCCGCACGCGGCAGCGCTCGAAACCGGATTGTCCTATCAAAGTTCAAATTCGGACGATCGAGGTTTGTCCAAGCCAAGCCATGCCAGACTGCGTGATTTTTCTAACCCTCTTCGCGAACCAGTCGATCCGATGATACTCCTCGATCGCTTAGCAGTTTGGCCACCTCATCCTCCATTGCCGGCGGACCGCAAAGATAGAAAATACCGCCAAAATCGTCGATATTTTCGTCGAGATAGCCAGCATCGACCTTGCCGTGTTTTAAACCGGGCACGTCTTCCTCAGTCAGCAGAAAGTCGGTTTTAAGGCCGGGCATAATTGAGAAAGCTTCGCGCAGAATGATATCCCGCTCTTTCTTGTTTGAAAAAACGAGGCGATATCCGTTCAGATTTCCAGCTTGCGCCAGCTTCGCTTTTAGGATGGCAATGAAGGGCGTGACACCCGCACCACCCACGATAATTGTCCCAGGGCCTTTGTCTTCGATCGCGCCCCAGGCGTCTTCGATAACAACTTTGTCACCGGCCTTAAGCTTGGCGATTTGCTCGGTGACGCCGTCATGCGATGGATAGGACTTTATAACGAATTCTAGGCCATCATCGCCGGGCAAAGATGTAAATGTGAATGGCCGCTTTTCATCTTTCCAGCCATCCTTCTGCAACGCCATATCGGTTGCCTGTCCCGGCCGGAAATCAAAGCCTTGTGGCCGATCAAACTGCAGCCTGTTCGTATCGTGCGTGACCGGGTCGATCGATTGCAAGGTAAGCTCATACGTCATCTTCGGGTCCTTATTATTCAATTAAAACAAACAACGGTCGAAATGAAGGAACCGTTCCACCGGACGGCTTAGTCTGTGTGATCCGTGAATGTTTGTTGTCGTTGACTTTGGGTTGAGCTGCGAACAGGCAGCTACAGTGTTCGGCGAGATCTGGAGAATGATTGATGGGCGCGCAGTCCGGCTGGCTCGATTCCGCGTTTGAGGCTGTCGCAATCGACGATGAAGGCCGGGCATGCAGGGATATTCCAGAAGCGGCCTGCCGCGACGAAACTGGCAATTTCTTCACCCATGTTGGCTCGCTGTTTCTGTCGAAAGGCGCCGACAGTCTGATCGATCCAAAGTTGGTGCTGAGCTGGTTGATTCAGGCTGTTGGCGCGCCGACCGCGCTGGTTGGACTACTGGTGCCCATCAGGGAAGCGGGCGCACTCTTGCCGCAAATGTTTATTGCCGGTGCGTTGAGGCGTTTGCCCAAACGCAAATGGGCCTGGTCAATCGGTGCCGCGCTCCAAGGCATATCGGCGATCGCAATAGCTGCTTCTGCCTATTTTCTATCTGGCCTGCGTGCCGGGGTAGTTATCCTGTGTCTGCTAGGCGTACTGGCTATCGCGCGCAGCATTTGTTCGGTTTGCTACAAGGACGTTCTTGGCAAGACAATCGATAAGAACCGGAGAGGGCGCACGACCGGTTTGGCGGGCTCGCTCGCGGCAATCGTAGCGATCTCTTTCGGAACCCTTTTGTTTTTGGAAGTATTTGACCGGTTCAATCTGGTTCTCGCAGCCATACTCCTGGCAGGCCTATTCTGGATTATTGCGGGCGGCTTATTTACTACCCTAACCGAAGCTCCCGGCGCGACGGAGGGTTCGGCAAACGCGTTCTGGACCGCAATCGAAAACCTCGAATACCTCAAAAGCGAACCGCAACTGCGCATCTTCATATTGACCCGGAGTCTTTTGACCGCAACGGCTTTCGCTCCGCCGTTTATGGTAGCGCTGGGCAGCATTGATGAGACGGGTCTGGGGAACCTTGGCTGGCTTGTCCTCGCATCTGCGACGGCGGCGCTATGCAGCAGCTTCGTTTGGGGCAGCGTTTCTGATCAATCGAGCCGTAAAGTCCTCATAATCGCTGCAATCCTCGGCGCATGCTCACTCTTGGCAACCAGCGTCCTTTCTTATCTGGGAATGCTCACTTCATCCTGGGCTATACCTCTTCTACTATTTGTCCTGATGATTGCGTATCAGGGCGTCAGACTTGGCCGCTCTACCCATCTGGTCGATATGGCCAATGAGGACACCAGAGCAGCCTTCACCGCGATTTCAAACACCTTCATTGGCATCGTGCTGCTCGCCGGAAGCGTCTTCACTCTTGTCGCTCAATTCGCTGGCGCAGCGACTGTCATCATTATTTGCGCGGTGATGTGCGTTGGTGCTGCGTTTGCCGCAACCGGTCTTGAAGAAGTTCAGGATTGAGCAGCGGCCCTTGTGTACCTCAGGTCTTTGAATAAGATCGGTCTGTCGCAAATGCCTGAAACCGGACGGGCAGCTATCCAAACTTTTGAAACAAAAGCAGACTGTTGGCAAACGACCCAGTTGCTGACGCTTCTCCACTACGGCCATAATGCTAGGGTTTAGCGTGATCTGCGCCAACTATCGATGAGCTGCTGCGCGCTTAAATCCGGTTGGTGTTGAATCCAGTTTGGGCGAGGCATCTCCCAAGTGCGGTTTCTCGGCATTTTGGACACAGTCGCGGCCACATGATTTCGCTCTGTAGAGCGCCTCATCGGCCCGTGCGAACATGCGCTCATAAGTCTCCCCTTCTCGCGCCGTGGCCACACCAAAACTCGCAGTCAGGCGGATGTCATCATTGAGGTTTGAGTGTTCAAGCCGAGCGAATGCCTGCCTGATCCTTTCGGCTAACCGCTCTGCCGGGCCGTTCTCGCAGTTCCAGACCGCGATGCAGAACTCCTCTCCGCCGATCCGACCCGCAGTGTCACAACCGCGCACCATCTGTTGAACGAGATCACCAAAGTTGGAGATCACCTGATCACCTGCCTGATGGCCCCAAATGTCATTCACCTGTTTGAAGTGGTCGATATCCACAACTACCAGACTGATTGGGCGTTGCTCTGTCTGAGCACGTGGCAGAAGGCTGCGCATCGATTGTTCAAACGCACCGCGGTTGAGCATGCCCGTCATGGCATCACGATCACTGGTTTCGCGGACAGCGTTGTTCAATTCGGCGATCGTTGCACCGATCAGAACCACCGCTGTCACCATGGCTTTTACCCCAAGCACGAGCCCAATCAGTGAATAGTAAACTGAATCCCGAAAAACCTCAGCCGGAATCGACTGTTCGAACAGCAGCGTAAGGCTTGGTCTCACTAAGAAATCTGTAGCCTGAAATGCCATGACAGCAATGATCGCCATATCGATTACGTCACGGCGGCGAGCAGTGAGAAGCGTCGTCACTCCCATCGCAAACATGACACCATAGCCCATATTGACGATGACCAGCCGCGAGGCGACATCGTTGGAAAAGCTGATCGCTGCGGCCAGCAACAAAGCGGTGAAAAGGTACACAACCGCGAAACTTCCCAGATGAAGCCGCTGACCAGCCCGTTCGCAAACCGAAGCCACCAGCACAGTCGATCCAAGCGCATAGAAAACTTGCGTGGCATGGAAGAGATAGGGCGCGTCGGCGGGCAAAAAATGGGTGATCAAAAATCCGGTTGCGGAAAGGGCAAAGGCAATGCCAAAACCAAGCACGTGACGCTTCATGCGCCCCACTCGCCACATCACCGCGAATGTCGCAGCAAAAAACAGCGCCACGATTGGTGTGATCAATCCAAGAATTTGCGTTTGCATCTAGCCGTTTAGCTCCTGTCAGAGGGGGCTAAGATATTAGAGTTAAAAACGCCTTTAAGAATTGCACTTTGTAAGCCTGCAGCCAGTGGCCAACAATCCGCAGTTCGCTCGTCACGCCAATGGCCGCTTTCCGCCCCAATTGCAGAAATAGACCAGCCTCCTGCTCGCTCTTGAAACCCGACTGTTCACAGGCTGCTCCTATTGAACCAGCCTCAACCTTGCCCGCAACTTGAACTTTCCTACAAACGCTCTCCCGGCATAGTCTCGCACCCATGCCGAAAATCCGCACCAGCCCCAACCGCGTGCTTGCATTCCGCGCAGTTCCCATTCGCGCTCGCAGTGATGGGTGGACGCCGCTGCGTCAGGCGCAGTTTATGGGGCACCTTGCGCAGACGCGCTGTGTTCGTGCGGCAGCTCTTGCGGTTGGGATGAGCCGGGAGACGGCATATCGGCTGCGCGCACGGGAAGGGGCGGAGAGTTTCTGCGCGGCATGGGATGGGGCGTTGGGAGGCCATCGGGTGCAAGCGGTGCCCAAACCGGCAGGTAGCCTGACAGATGACCTTGCTAAGGTCACACTGGAAGAGCTGATGCGGCGATTTGAAAGCGGTGTGTGGCAGGTCATTATGCGGCGCGGAAAATTTCACGACCTGCGCTGGAAACCTTGCAATTCCGCGTTTTTTACGGCTGCATCACGCGTGGGAATGCTGGATCGCACGCCAGTCTGGACGCGTCACAAATGAGGGCGGTGCTATGCGATGAAAACATCAATGGGTGTCACCCTCGCCCGAGGCGCTTTTGGCCAACAGATGCGGGTTTTGCTGCGTTCGGTGCAATCAAAAACCCCGCCCCACACAATGCGGGACGGGGTTTTGGTAATCAGGAAATTTCCCTGCGATTAGGCTGGGTAGGTCCAAGTCCATCCGCGTGCGAGGTTCTCGCTGGCGAAAGCCCAGTTGAGCTTCCCATCGACCACTGCGTCCAGATAGGCGGGGCGCTTGTTCTGGTGATCGAGGTAATAGGCGTGTTCCCACACGTCGATGGTCAGCAGCGGGTTCACACCCTTGTGATCCGCCAGCGTGTCGCCATCGTGTGTTTCTTCAATGGACAGCTTGCCGTTTTTTTCAGCGAGCCAGACCCAGCCGCTGGCGAAATGGCCTGCGCCGTGTTCTTTCAGTTTGTCCTTAAGCGCGTCGACAGAGCCAAAGGCGTCTTCGATCTTGGCTTTCAGGTCATCCGATGGAGCGGTTTCAGACGCGGCGAGCGAATGCCAATAAAACCCGTGGTTCCAGCTTTGCGCAGAATTGTTGAACAGCCCTTGATCGCTGTCACGCGCTGCAGCGACGATGTCCTCAAGCGACTTGTCCGCATGGGCGGTGCCTTCGATCGCCTTGTTGGTTTTATCGATATAGGCCTGGTGATGTTTGCCGTGGTGATACGACAGCGTTTCTGCCGAAACTGCCGGAGACAGCGCAGTGTCAGCGTAAGGAAGGTCGATGAGTTTAAATGCCATGATCTGTTCTCTCTTGTTGAATTGATGATCTCTATAATATCAATGCGCGGTCTCGATAAAGGTTGCAATTCTAAGCGGTTGATTTCCCTAAGCGGCTCGTTTCGCCACGGAACCGCTACGTGTTGCATCTGTGTTGCAGCGCTGTTTCATTTTTGTCATAAGCTAACCCAGCTAACGAGAGCCGGGAAGATTCGGCTGGGTTCGGGGGGACTTAGCACAGTGGGCTTATTTGGTATTACGCTGGTATCGATCAATGGAGCGAAGATGGGGCGCGTGCTTCCCCATCGCACGCTTGCCTTGTTTTGGCGCAAGCGGAAGGTGAGCAAGGGCGATATCGTGCTTGTTGACCATCCAGAGCTGGGCCGGATCGTCAAGAGAGTGGCAGCAGTGACCGTCAATGGCCGCTATTCGCTACGCGGGGCGCAACCCAATTCGGAAGGCGAAACGCGGCTAGGCGCGGTTGATGGCAAGCTGATCAGAGGCACACTTGTCGGCCGGTTGACCAAGGGGCGCTCGCTTTCAGCTTAGGTTTGCTGAGCAAGGCTAATGTTAGACCGCAATCTCTTCGCGCTTGAACGCTGCATCGGCTTTCAACTGCGCATGCTCCACCCAAACCGAATGCACGCCGCTGCTGATTTTGTGCGGCAGGCGGGCGCGGCAGATCGGGCCTTTGGCCACATCATCGGCATCCAGAATGGCCAGCTCAGATGTGCCAGTGTTCTCGTCGATCAGAAAGGTGACCAGATAACCGTCTGTCTCTGACGTGGCGCCTTTTCTGGGCACCATCGGGCTTTCGCTAGCATAGACGCCATCGGGCAGGGTGAAGACGTGCTCCTCGCCCGTCTCCGTGTCGTGGCGGACATAGCCGTTGAACAAAAACCAGCCAGGCCGCGTGGTGGTTGACCAGACGTAGCGGCTTTTCCGCATGAGGTAGTCGGGGTTTATCATCCCGAATTCCACGATGCGATCAGACAGGCGTTCTTCAACTGTTTCGCCAGTTACAAGGTTGAATCGCCAGCGGTGGAGGCGGCTTTGGAAAGAATGCTCATCAACATAGGCCATCATATGGCTGTATTGCCCTGCTTCTTCGATGGGATCGGGCATGGGTTTGTCCTGATAATACCCCTCCAGCACAACCTCATCACCGTCTTCGTAAGCATTTGTCCAATGCAGCACATATGTCGGTGAAGCCTCAAACCAGCGGATTTCATCAGGCTGACCGTGGCGCGGGATCAGTGCAAAACGCGTGGGTACACCGTCATGAATGCGCGCGGCGTGAATCTTGCGCTCCAACAAATCGGCATCCCAATACAACGGCATATCATTGAGGATCGACCATTTTTTCGTGATTGCCATATCGTGCGGCAGGCGAGGGCCGGGCAGCGGGATCGGGACGTAATGTTTCAGCTTACCCGCGCGGTCGACCACACCGTAATGCATGTATGGCGCGTGTTTGGAATAGTTGAAGAACATCAGTTCTCCGGTCGCCTCGTCCACTTTGGGATGTGCAGAAACTCCGTCCAAAGGCCCCCAAGACGCCTTACCCAAATTCTCCAACGTCACGGGGTCCATCTGCCACGCTTCGCCGCATTGATAAAGCGTCGCCAGCGCGGTGCCTGCATGGACGGTAATGTCTGTACTGCCAGTGTCCTTTAAATCCCCATGCGCACCAAATCCTGGCCTTACGCCGGTGCCAACAGGGTCCATCAGCCCCCCCCACAAAGCGCGCCCGGCGGTCTGTTCTGCATCGAAGCAGTGGGTACGGATAAAACGATTGCGATAGCTCGCCTTGCCGCCCGAAATGCTGACCTGATGCACCATTGCGTCACCATCGAATGGATGATGCCTGCCCAGCGGTTGGTGTACCGGATTTTCGGTGTTGCGCAGGTAAACGCCGTCAATATCCGCCGGGACTTCGCCCTCGATAACCTCAAGCTCGGCGACGTCCACTTCTTCATGAACAGGCGTCCACGGTCCGCTCAGATACGGGTGGTTCGACGGCTGTAAACTCGTGCGCACTGGCGGGTGGCGTATGACCTGCATAGTTTTCGCGGCGGCTGTCATGAGGCGTCTCCTATCGGGCTCGCTTGGGTGCCAGACTAGCCGAAGACACGGCGCATGCAAAGTTGATGTGGGGCAATGGGCCGGGCTGGGCCGCCTCGAAGACCACCACAGACAACCCAATGGCGGCTAGTAAACCGCAATTCCCCGATGACGAGATCGTCAATGTCACGCATTTTCAAGGCAAGAAAAAAGGCTCCGAAAAGGAGCCTTAGTTCTAAGTTTCGTTATTAATTCGGTCTTCGCTTAAGCGAAAATCCAATCCCAGATTGACCTACGCATGATTATTCTCCTTCGAAATGAAGGATTAGAGACTAAATTAACTTTTCTTGTTTGTAAAGTGTTAACCTATCCGCTGCTGCGCCGGACCGTACCTCTCTGCAATCGAAGCGTCTCTTCCAGCAGTTGGAATGTCTGCGGACGGGCGATGACGAAGCCCTGTGCCCGGTCAGCCCCCATCGCTTTCAACATTTCGAGTGTGTCGAAATCCTCGATCCCTTCGGCAACGGAAACCAGCCCTAAGTCTTTTGAAAGTTTGATTAAATTTTCAGTGATTGCGCGAGCTGAAGATTTTCTCGTTACTGCATCAGCGAACATTCGATCAATTTTCAATTCCGAGAATGGCAGCTGATAAAGTGTATCGAGGTTCGCACTTGCGACGCCGAAGTCATCAATCGAAAATTCGATGCCGAGCTTGATCAGGCGTTCCATTATATCGCGTGCCGCCTCAAAACTGGCGATTCGCGCGCTTTCCGTGATCTCAATCATGATATTGGCAGGATTCGCACCAGTAACCAGCAGCTCGCCTTCGATCAGTTCGGCGATTCTGTGATCTACGAATTGAATTGCGGAGACGTTGATCGAAACCTTCGCTGGCAGGCCATTCTGCTCGAAGCTGTGCGATGCCTCCATACCCAATTGCAGCACACGCTTGGTCAGTTGGTCCAATCGTCCAACGCGCTCACATTGCGGAATGAAATGCGCCGGGGAAATCTCTCCTCGCACTTCGTCAGACCACCTCGCCAATGCCTCAGCGCCAACAAACTGTCCCGTCCGCAGATCGAGTTGGGGCTGGAGTTTGATGTTGATGCGGTTTTCCGAAAGCGCAGCCTCTAGTCGCGATTGGAGCGAGTAATCCCATGTCTCACTGTCCGCCTCAAAATCGGTCACAATGAAGACGGGCCGATACGCTTCGCGCGCCTGATCTGCCGCCGAAATCGCCTGACTGATGCGGCTAGAAGCGACGCCTACACCCGACTGGTCGACACCAATGGTCATCGACACATCAATCGCGCGGTCAGCGATAACAATCGCTTGCGAGGCAACTGCCCTCAACCCTTCGAGATGCGATTGCAGATCATCGTAGTCTGATGTGCACAGCAGGATGCAAAAATATTTGCCCCCGTCATGATAGATTTTTGCGTCAGCGTCACCAAGTGTCAGTCGGGCTGCTGCCTGACGCAGAAATAGCCCCTGGTTCCGCTCGCTAAGCGATGCCAGTGACGCCTCAAGACGAGCGATCTTCGCGATCACTATGGAGACATTTTCCAAATCGCGGGAGGATTCCAGATCGCGGCGCAAAGCTCCAAAATTGGGCAAGCGGCTTCGCGGATCACGATAGAGGTGGCGCTGGCGATAATTGGATGTGCCGCGGGTTATGGCGAAGACGATCAAGATCGCCAGCGGTTCAGCGAACATAACGCGGACACCGGCCATTGCGGTCAAAACCACCGCAGTTGCGAAGCCGACAGTCAGTGCCGCGTAGAAGATTCTGCGTTTGCGGGCCTTTCGGAATATAAGCAGCCCAAACAGGAGGACGATGCCGAGGGCTGAGATCGTGATCCAAGAGTCAACAAACTGGCCCGCGCCGCTGATGGCGGTCTGGGCCGCGATTATTTGTATCTGGCTGGCGGACACCTCGCGAAAGTTATTGTCGGGTACATTGATTGAACGTCTGTCAGTGCCACGTGTTTCGATCACGACCGTCTTACCGCGCACTAAGCGCAGGGCATCTGGGTTACCGCGATCAATGGCGCTGATTTCGATTGTTCTAATTTTGCTGACGTCCACGGTGTAGTTGGGATAGATAGCGGCATCCGCACGACCTTCGCTGGCGATTACGTTCCAGATAGATGGCGCGGTAATATTGCCATCTGAGTAGTTCGCCTCAATGCTCCACACGAAACCGAGGAAATCAGGATCGTAGGTCGCTACTCGCAATTCGCATACCATCTTCGAAAAATGGGTTGTTTGGTTCTACCAAATTGTTTTGATCATTTGTCCATACTTAAGGGGCGCGTTAAGATCACGCGGTCTTGGTTCTGTTCGAGGACAGATCGCAAGTGACGATCCACTTCTGTAGCTCGGTGCGATGCAGACTGGCATCGACTATGACGAGCTCAGCACCACCCTCTTGTATTGTTCGCTCAATTACGTTTGCGATTTGCTGATTTGTTTCGGCGGGCGAGTTGATCGATTGTCGTGACTGATCGGTCACCAAAACGATGTCTGCACTCGGGGTATTATTCAACAATTTGGATTGCATTGACCAGATTGCGATATCAGCGGGGCGAAGAAGCGCAATCACGGCGAACAGTATCGCCACCAAAATAGCGAATGCTGCATGGCGAAATCTGACTATCGTAAAAAGGCGATGCATCGCAGCAATCAAAACACTTCCTCGCATGGATTTGCGTTAATCCAACAAGGTTAAGATGCGGTTTGCGTAGGTGGTTTTGGTGGTCCGACGGACGCTGGCACTTTGCGAGCTTTTACCTGTAAATCATTGCATGGTTTGAACTAATTTTAGCACTGAGAGGCGTTTGATTTTAGCATTTTAAGGACCAGAAATAGATGGTCCGCTAAGGACAGCTGCCAGCTGGGCATAGACCGTGATTGATAAACCCGTTCGCTAGGCTGCAAAAATAACGAGATCGCAGCCTGGATAATGTGCTGGTCCTATGGCGACTTGCGACGCCGCATCATGCCTTCTTGGGCGACGCTTGCGATCAGTTCGCCGGCTTGGTTGTAGATACGCCCCCGGTTAAAACCACGTCCGCCGCCGGACCAAGGGCTATCGGTGCAATAGAGCAACCATTCATCGGCGCGCGCGTCACGGTGGAACCAGATGGCATGGTCGAGGCTGGCCCCAACCAATTCGCCGCGCATCCAGCTAAGACCGTGCGGCAGCGCGCTGGTGCCGAGCAGTGTGTAATCGCTGGCATAGGTGATGATCGCCCGGTGCATAGCGGAATTGTCAGCCGCCGCACTCAGCGGTGCAGCGGTGCGAAACCAGGAGTGCGCGTGGGCTTCTCTCGGTTCGCTGTTCATCCAGTGGAGCCGATCAATCGTTCGCATCTCAATTGGGCGCGGGCGCAGCATCAGCGCGCGGTGCGCGTCGGTCAGCTTGGTGCCCATGCGGTTCACCATCTCGCGTCGCATATCCATATCAGATTTAAGCGTATCCGGCGGCGCGACATCTGGCATGGGGCTGGCGTCATGCACTAGGCCAGTCTCAGGCACTTGGAAACTCGCGGTGAGGTTGAGAATAGGGCTGGAGGTGCCGTCCTCATTCTCTTGAGTGGCGACCACGCGGCGGTTGGCGAAGCTGCGCCCGTCAAAGTCGCGCTGGATGCGATACTCGATGGGTATGCCCTCTTTGCCACCGCGCAGGAAATAAGCGTGGAGCGAGTGCGCGGTCTTGGTGCCATGGTCACTGGGGAGAACGCTTTCCTGCGCGGCCTGAAGCGCTTGGGCCAGCACTTGTCCGCCAAAAACGCGGCCAACTCCGCCCTTTTGCGGAGCGCCGATATGGATGTCGGCGGCGCGTTTTTCGACGGTGAGCAACCGGGTAAGTCCGTCGACGAGCTGCCGGTCAGAAGGAGTATCTGTCATGCCTTCGCAATGCGAGGCGCGGCCGCCAAGGTCAAGCGCGAGGTCAAGCGTGAGGTCAAGTGCGGGCGCCCGTGTTAGGTGAGTCCAAACTTGCGCAGTGCGCGAAAAACAAAAGCCTTTGCACCGTTATCTGCGGGCCATCGGCCGGGAGCCTTCGGGTTGAAGCCGCGCTGGCGTAGCATATGGTTGAGCCCCCGCGCGTCGCTTTCTGCATAGCTCCATTCGCTGCGCCACGTGATGGAGAGGGAGATAGAGCTGACCGGCCCATTGCGGACAAAATGCGGGGCCATAACCGGGACATAAACCGCATCTCCGCAGCCAAGCGGAAATTCGGCGGCACCGTCCATATAGGCTTCATCCCACGTGAGTTCGCGCGGCCCGCCGCAATGGTAGCTTTCATGGACTGTATCTGCGGCGAAACGCGGATCCCCAGCGGGAAATTGCGTCATCACTTTGGAGCCGGAGACTTGGAGCAGGATGTTGTGCTCGGGGTCGAAATGGTAAGGCGTGATGGCGTTGGGGCTGGAAATGAAGATAAAGCCCTGAGGCTTTAGCATGGCGCCGGTTTTTGCTTCGATCTGGTCGCTGATCTCGCCCAGCAAATCGAGCACAAGAGCGCCGTAGGACGGCACTTGTTCGACGTTCTTGAGGACGGCCCAGCTGTTCGTCTCGTGCACCCGGCGGATCGTGTCCGCGATGGAAAGGCCGGTGCTTGCTGGCTTTCCATCGACGCCAATTGGCAAGTCGCCGCGATTGTATTCGACGCTGCTGTCAGGCAACCGTTCGGCAAGATCGGCGAGCGCATCCAGCTCTAGCAGCGGATGGCGGTCCAGCGCGTGGCGCAGGGCATGCGGAGTTTCAGGATACCCCGCGGAAAAGGCGGTGCGCGCCTGAGCATCGAAGATATCGGGAGCGGACGCGCGAACGCGGTGCCAGTGTTTGCTGTGGGTGTTCATGAGCGGGTCGCTGCTGCTCTGTACCCGCGCATTTCATAGGCCATCAGTGCGTTGAAAGCTGTTCGGCGCAGCGGGCCGCCAATGGCGATATTGCGGCTAACGATTGGGCGCTTCTCTCGCCAGATACGCTCAATCATGGAATGCCCTTCTGCAGCACAGCTATCGGCCCAAGCGATGCCGGGCCGCATCAAAAGTTCGAGGTTCTCAATTTGCAGCAGCAAACCGGGGGAAAACCGGGCGTAGGCTTCATCGAAGGCGGTTTTGAAACTGAAGACCCCCGGAGTGGTGACGAAATTGGCGAGCATGGCGATAGGCTTACCGTTTAGGCGCATCGTGAGGCGTTCAAGACGCCCAGCTTGTGCAGCGCCATTCAGGCAAGCGCTGAAAAAAGTGCGCGTGTCGGCGGAACTGGAAAGCGCGGAGCGTGCATCGCCCTTCCACCCTGCGGCTTCGAGCGCGAGAAAGTCGCCGATCCAATCGGCAATTCCAGTAGTGTCATTGGTGCGATCAAAGGTTAGCAGGCCCTCTTCAGCCAGACGTTTATGCTGGCGGCGCAGTTCCTTGCGTTTCTTGGCGCTCATCGACCCGGCAAGATAATCTTCGGGTGACGATTTAGAAGCCAGCATCGCCCGCTCAGCCGTCTCAACCGTCGCGGCGGAACGACCGGTTTCATTCAGTACTATATCAAGGGCGGCGTTGGCTGGGCCATCGGCGGGAAGCTGGGGCAGATGCAGAAAGAATGCACGGCCAGCAGCATAATCGAAGTGGCCGAGCGCGGCGCGCCAAAAGGCGCATTCGAAACCACGCGCGATCAGCGGAACACCGCAAAAGGCGTTGGTGTGAAGCCAGCCCGAAATATGCGGGATGGGGTACCCATAATATCGCGCTCCTCGCGCGACTGGGAACAAGCCAATCAGGCGTTCGCCACTTTGTATCGCGAGCAGTTCAGCGCAGTTTCCTTTGGCGAACTGGTCTAGCGACGGCAGCAGAAACCACGGTTCAAAGAAGGGGTTTGGCTCGATAGCATCGGCGGCCAGCGCATCCCATGCGAAGCGAAATACAGGTGAGGCAGCTTCGGTGGCGGGTATCACACGCGCAGCTTCGCGGCAGGAATGGCCCTGACCGGGATACAGCGAATTGGGCAGTGTTGGCGAAGTCGCCAGATCCATCGCGTTAACCTTTGCAAAGCGCGACAATGATCGCGCCACCCTGTTGAATAACGCAGGCGTGTTAACAAAGGTTTTGGATTGCCGGGAAAGGTGGGACGGGTCAGCGAATATCGGGCCGCACCCCAAAAAGAAAACCCCGCCCGGATCGCTCCGGACGGGGTCTTGTTAGGCCAATTCCAGCAAGGTGAGCTTAGTGCCCGCCAGCCAGAGCCGCGAGCAGAAGCAGCGCGACGATATTGGTGATCTTGATCATCGGGTTCACAGCTGGACCAGCAGTGTCCTTGTAAGGATCGCCCACTGTGTCGCCCGTTACCGCAGCCTTGTGGGCCTCGGAGCCTTTGCCGCCGTGATTGCCGTCTTCGATATACTTCTTGGCGTTATCCCATGCGCCGCCGCCGGCAGTCATGGAAAGCGCCACGAAGACACCCGAAACGATCACACCGAGCAGCAAAGCGCCCAAAGCAGCAAAGCCGTTCGCTTGGCCCGCAACCGCAGTGATCGCAAAGTACACAACGATTGGCGCGAGCAGCGGAAGCATCGATGGCAGGATCATTTCCTTAATCGCGGCTTTCGTCACCAAATCCACCGTGCGGGCATAGTTGGGGCGGCTGGTCCCGGCCATGATCCCCGGATCGGCTGCAAACTGCGCACGAACGTCAATCACCACATCACCAGCAGCGCGCCCCACTGCGGTCATGCCCATCGCACCAAACAGGTACGGGAGCAGTGCGCCGAGCAGCAGGCCAACAATGACATAAGGGTTTTCCAGACTGAAGCTGACATCCAGATCTGGGAAGAACTCCTTGAGGTCAGCGGTGTAAGCCGAAAACAGCACCAGAGCCGCAAGACCGGCAGAACCGATTGCGTAACCCTTAGTCACAGCTTTCGTGGTGTTACCAACAGCGTCAAGCGCATCGGTCTTCTCACGAACGCTGTCTTCCATCTCAGCCATTTCAGCGATGCCGCCAGCGTTATCTGTAACCGGGCCATAGGCATCAAGAGCAACGACCATACCGGCCAGCGCCAGCATCGAAGTCGCGGCAAAGGCAATGCCCATCAGGCCAGCCAGTTGATACGTCACGATGATACCCACCACGATGACCAGCGTTGGCAACGCAGTCGCTTCAAGGCTGACAGCCAGACCTTGAATAACGTTTGTGCCGTGACCGGTTTCAGATGCTTTCGCGATAGAGCGAACCGGACGATATTCAGTGCCGGTGTAATATTCGGTGATCCAGATAATCATGCCGGTAACAACCAGACCAACCATCATTGACCAGAACAGCGACATGCCGGTGAAGGTTTGACCAGCTTGCGTATATTCGGTCGCCATTCCAACCGCGTAATCGGTCGCGAAATAGATCGCCACTGCCGACAGAACAGTCGTTACGATGAAGCCTTTATACAGCGCGCCCATAATATTCTTCGACGAACCCAGACGTACGAAATACGTCCCGATGATCGAGGTCACGATGCAAACACCGCCAATAAGAAGCGGCAAGGTCATCAAAGCGAACAGCTGTTCAGAAGCGAGGCCAACGAACAGCAAAGCGGTCAGAACCATCGTCGCACCCACGGTGACGACATAGGTTTCGAACAGATCGGCAGCCATCCCGGCACAGTCGCCCACATTGTCGCCAACGTTATCGGCGATTGTCGCGGGGTTGCGTGGATCATCCTCTGGAATGCCAGCTTCGACTTTACCGACCAGATCGGCGCCAACGTCAGCCGCCTTGGTAAAGATACCGCCGCCCAGTCGCGCAAAGATCGAAATCAGTGATGAGCCAAAGGCAAGTCCAACCAGAGCATCAATAACCTGGCGCTTTTCTGACAGAACGGTCAGGTCCAGACCCATCGGGCCGACCAGCACATAGAAGAAGCCTGCGATCGCGAGCAGCGCGAGGCCAGCAACCAGCATACCGGTCACCGCACCAGCGCGGAACGCAACGGTGAGGCCTTCTTGAAGGCCAGTTTGAGCCGCGGCAGCCGTGCGGACATTGGCGCGAACCGAGATGTTCATCCCGATGAAGCCAGCGACACCCGAAAGCACCGCACCGATTACGAAACCGGCTGTCAAAATTGGGCCCAGGAAAAAGAAAACGATTAAAGCGACGGCGACGCCGACGACGCCAATGGCTGTGTATTGCCGCTTCAAATAAGCTTGCGCACCTTCTTGAATTGCGCCTGCAATCTCTTGCATTTTTTCATTGCCGGCACTCGCGCTGAGCACCTGACGGCTCGTTATAAAGCCGTAGACGATGGCGAGTACGCCAAAGCCGATTGATATGAGTATTATGTCCACGAATAAATCCCCTCATGTGCGTGGAAATGCGCCTGAGTTATCTCATTGACGCGAACGCGGAACCATAAGCGAACAAGTCACGCTGGCAAGCGTCTAGCGGCGAGAAGCCGCGGCTTTCACCAGTTTCGCTAGGATGATGGCAGGAGCGCGCGCTCTATCCGTGCGAGAAGCCCAGACCCTGAGCATTCACAATCGGGCTTCCGCTGAGCATGAGGGGAGCAAAGCCGCGCGGTTCGACAGAACCAATCTGAGTGGCTGGGACAGGCGATTGGACATTTTGCGGGAGCGTGAAAAGCAGTTCGTAATCATCACCCCAGCGCATGCACTCTTCGGCCCTCGCTCTAGCCGCGACTGGCACTGCTTCGCTGTTGATGGCAAGTGACACCTCGCTTGCCTCTGCCATCCGGAAAGCATCAAGGAGCAGTCCGTCGGACACATCCATCATTGCGGTAACATGCGGGGCGAGCAGGCGTCCTTGCGACAGGAGCGGGCGAGGGCGATTAAAAGCCTCAGCGTGGTCAGCATTTCCTTCAAAACCCAACATTGCGCGGCCCAGCGTGCCGGTGACATAGAGTGCGTCACCCTGCATCGCACCACTACGTAGCGGAACGGGGTCGAATGTGGCGCGCCCGATAGCGGTGAGGCCGTAAGTTCGTGTGCCTGATGCTGCAATCGTGTCGCCGCCCAGCAGCGGCGCGTCATAAGCCTCGGTTACGTCGCGCAAACCTTGCAGGAATCGCTCTTCCCCTCCGCCGAGTGAATAGCTCAGCAATAGGCCAACCGGTTCTGCACCCTTTGCTGCGAGGTCAGACAGATTGCTGGCCACCAGTTTCCAGGCAACGTCTGCCATATCGGCATCTGCGCGGAAATGGGTGCCCTCTGCCATGCTGTCATGAGTGAGGATCAGCGTTTGCGTGCCGATCTTCAAATGTGCCGCATCATCGTTAAGTCCGCGCGCGCCCTGATGGAGCGGTAATTCGCGCAAGGCTGCGATGAATGCGCTTTCGTCTATGTTCGGACTTCCTTGGAAACGGCATCCAGAATACCGTTCACGAACTTCGCTTCGCGATCGTCGAAGAACGCTTTGGCCACATCGACATATTCGGTGATCGCGCTGGAACTGGGCACATCAGCGCGTGCCATCAGCTCATACGTACCCGCGCGCAGGATCTGTAACAGGGTCTTATCAAGCCGAACCAGCGTCCAACCCGATGCCAGTTTCGCAGTCAGCATGTCGTCAATTTCATCGCGCCGCGCATCGAAACCGCGCACGATGTCATCAAAGAACTCAACCTCGGCATCGGCAAAGACCTCGCCCTCGTGATCCTCGTCATCAACTTCTCGCCCAAGGCGGTGCTGGTGAAATTCGTCGAGCAATTTGGCGAGCGGAGTGCTCTCCATCTGCAATTGGTAAAGCGCCTGCACCGCGGCAAGACGCGCGGCAGAACGGGCAGTTGATCGGGCAGGGGTGTTCATTTGAAACGCAATTCCACAGATTTGGCGTGAGCAGGCAGCCCTTCTGCATGGGCGAGGGTGGCTGCTGCTGGGCCGATAGCATTGAACGCGGCTTCATCAAGCTCGATGAAACTGGTCCGCTTCATAAAGTCGAGAACCGATAGCCCGCTAGAAAAGCGCGCGCGGCGCCCAGTGGGCAGAACGTGATTGGGGCCAGCGACGTAATCGCCAACGGCTTCGGGTGTCATTCGGCCCAAGAAAACGCTGCCAGCATGGCGAACCTTGGGCATCATGGCCTCAGGATCGTCGATGGCGAGTTCTAGATGTTCTGCAGCCAATCGGTTGATGAGCGCTGGCGCTTCTTCGGTGATGTCATTTACGATGATGATAACGCCGTGATCGTCCCAGCTCGTTCGAGCCGTTTTGCCTGTCGAAAGCTGGCTGATCTGAACATCAATCGAATCTTCAACCATGAGCAGCGAAGCCCGCATCATCGGTAATAAGGATTGATTGCGAGGTCGGGTCATGTTCGGCCTGGCTGAGCAGATCGGCAGCGATCCAGTCGGGATCATTCTTGCCATCGGCAACCACCAGAATTTCGCTTGGTCCGGCGACCATGTCGATGCCGACCACGCCAAACATCTGGCGTTTGGCTTCTGCGACATAGGCATTGCCGGGACCGGTGATGACATCGACGGGTTTGATCCGCTCGGTCCCGTAGGCAAGCGCGCCCACAGCCTGCGCTCCGCCAACGCGCCAAATTTCGTCAATCCCGGCGACATGAGCGGCAGCAAGGACAAGTGGGTTGGAATTACCCTTCGGCGTCGGAGTGACTACGACGATCCGCTCAACCCCTGCAACGCGCGCCGGGATGGCGTTCATCAGCAGCGATGATGGATAGGCGGCGCGCCCGCCGGGCACATACAACCCCGCCGCATCGACTGGCCGCCAGATAGCGCCAAGCCGCACGCCAGCACCATCGGTGTAGTCGCGGTTTTCGGGAAGCTGCGCCTCATGATACGCGCGTATGCGGTCCGCAGCGAGGTTCAGCGCATCGCGCAATTCGCCGCCGATTTGCTCGTAAGCCTCTGCGCAACGCTGCGGCGTTACTTTCCAATCGGCATCATCGATCAGCGAATAGCCGTCGTAACGCTGGGTGTATTGCACCAGCGCCTTATCACCGCCAGTCCGCACGGTGCGCAAGATATCCTGCACAACGCCTGCGACATCGCCATCGGTCTCTCGCCGGGCGTTCACAACACGGGTAAAGAGTTTTTCAAATTTGGGATCGATGGTTGAAAGAGTTTGCATCAAGCTGCCTGTTCTTTGAGGCGTGCCTCAGCAACCGCCCGAAACGCATTCACAATCTCAGCCACACGCGGATCCGTTTTGAGCGCGGCGCGGTTGACGATCAGACGAGCGGAAATATCGATAATACGCTGAGTTTCTACTAGGCCGTTTTGCTTCAAAGTCGCGCCGGTCGAAACCAAGTCAACAATCTGCCGCGCAAGGCCAAGCGATGGGGCGAGTTCCATCGCGCCATTCAGCTTCACGCATTCCGCTTGAATACCCTGCCGTTCATAATGCCGAGCGGTTAAGCTGGGATACTTTGTCGCCACACGGATGTGACTGGCGGTGCTGGCATCTTCCGGATCATCGGCGAGCCGCGCGACCGATAGGCGGCAATGGCCAAAATCGAGGTCAACGGGTGCATAGAGGTCGGCGTAGTCAAATTCCTCCACCACATCCGATCCCACGATCCCAATCTGTGCCGCACCATGCGCAACGAATGTCGCCACATCGAAGGCGCGCACCCGAATTAGGCGCATGTCTTCGCGTGTCGTATCAAAGGAAAGCGAGCGGTTGGCCTTGTCGTGAAAGCCTTCCTCAGGCACCACGCCGGCACGCGCCATGACGGGCAGTGCCTCTTCGAGAATGCGCCCTTTGGGCACGGCAAAGGTCAGCTGGTTGCTGCTCGAGGGAGAAATGTCAGTTGTCATCGCGCCGCGGACTTAGGCACTGGGCGGTCAAAGGGCAACAACTTGGACCAACAACTTAGACGCAGGCGAAAGGTGAATTCGTGAACGATAGCGACATCATGGCGACCGAGGAATTCCAAACCGCGCTGGATTGGCAGGCGGCCCATGCCGAAGAAAACGGCGCTCCTTGCACAGCGCGCATCATTCGCGCTCTCGACAAAGTT
Source organism: uncultured Alphaproteobacteria bacterium (assembly GCA_963789155.1). Lineage (GTDB taxonomy): Bacteria > Pseudomonadota > Alphaproteobacteria > Sphingomonadales > Sphingomonadaceae > Erythrobacter. The sequence continues at coordinate 334,759 of CAWBJN010000023.1, forward strand.
CGCGAAGGCGATACCGCAACCGGGCGCCGGATCGCAAATTGGCAGGGTTTGTCTCTGAAAGATGCACTGCCGCTGCGCATGGCGGGCGGGCTGCATTTTCTGTTTTTGTCAGGTCAAGATGATCGCTTGGCGCGCGTATACAGCGGACAAATCAGCGATCAGGGCCAAGTGGACCGGCTGGTGTGCGATCTGGTTGAGAATTTCGACACGGTCCTGCTCCCGTGGCTCGACGGACCACCGCAGACAAATGAGGCAGGTCGTTCGGCCAGCATAATGGCGGGGCTGCTGTGGCTGGCGCAGCGAGTTGTGCCGCGGTTCGAGCTGTTTGAGCTTGGCGCGAGTGCCGGGGTCAACACTATGATGGATCGGTATCACTACCGGCTTGGCGAAACCGAAGTTGGCCCAGTGAATTCACCGATGCGGCTTGAGCCCGAATGGCGCGGGGATGCGGGCTCGCCTCCGCCAGCGCCGGACGGATTCGAGATCGTTTCTGTGCGCGGGTGCGATGTGACGCCTATTGATCTTTCAGACCCAGAAAGCGCCCTGAGACTGAAAAGCTACGTCTGGCCGGATGCGCAGGCGCGGATGGCGAGGATCGACGCCGCGATTGAGTTGGCAAGTGCGAGCCCGCCTGATCTAGTGCAAGCGGACGCTGCGGAGTTCGTCGCCCAATATCTGGCCCGGCCACAAGCGACAGAAACCACGCGAGCGATGTTCCACTCGATCATGTGGCAATATATGCCCGCCGAAACGCAGGATGCGATAACTGAAGCGTTGGAAGCGGCAGGTGCGCAGGCAACGCCCCAGCGCCCGATTGCGTGGGTGTCGCTGGAAACCGACCCGGCGACCTTTCGGCATGAATTGAAGGTACGGTATTGGACTGGAGCCGCTGAAGACGGTGCCACGGCGGTGCTAAGCCATGCCCATCCGCATGGCGCGTGGGTGGAATGGAGCGGAGGCTGACTACGTTAGCTGGCCAGAAACTCTTCCATTGCTGCAATAACCGCGCCGGGTGCTTCCCATGGGACGAAATGCCCGCAATTTGGCACTTTGACGACCTTTAGTGGGTCAATCAGCGCGTCCAATCCGTTCAGGTTTTCGGACGGCAAAGCCAAATCATCCATCGCCCATATCACCAGTGTAGGAATGGTCAGTTTGGGCAAATTGGGCGCGGCGTAATCGGCGGGTAGCTCAAACGGCTCGTCCATTGTCGGCACAACCATCGCGCTGCCACGGTAGTAATTGATCATTGCGACGCAGCTATCGCGGTCCTCCCAATCCTTCAGCAAGATTGCTCGTTCTTCGGCGGGCATCATGTCAGGCCGGTCCCAATTGACCTCGTGTTCGAGGATGCCTGAGATGCCATGGTCGCGGATCAACCCATCATTGGCCGGATCACGGAAGGCGCGAATATACTGGCTTGCTTCGCGTTGGCCGGGATGGGTGTAGAGCAGCGACTGAAAGATTGAGGGATGAGGCGCATTGGCGATGATCGCGCGTTCAACACGCGCATGTTGACCACCCAAAGCAACACCCCAAGCGATCGCGCCGCCCCAGTCATGGCCCACAATGGTAAACTTTGCGATCCCCAAAGCATCCGCCAAAAGGAAGATGTCGCCGATCAGCTTGTCCGGCGTGTAGGCGCTCGCCTCCTGCGGTTTTGACGATCCGCGATAGCCGCGTTGATCAGGTGCAATGCAGCGGAAACGGCCTGCAAAATGCGCAATCTGATGCCGCCAAGTGCGGTGATTTTCGGGAAAACCATGCAAGAAGATCAGGGCCGGTGCATCCACAGGCCCTTCGTCGGCCACGTCCAGGTGGATGCCATTGGCTAGCTCGACACGCTTCTGTTCCATCGCCCTCATGCGCTCTCTTCCATGCGCTCCATATAACCTTTGGCGACGGTATCGGCCATTTGGTCCAGCAAGGCTTCCGGAGTGCGGCGCATTTCACCCATCGCCGCTTCGCTCCCTTGTGCAACGATGATTTCGCGCTCGCCCGCAGCCATGCCGTCGAGCATCTTTCGGGCGGCTTCATCCGCTGGGATGCCCTCGTCGATTACCTTGTCGCTGACCCCGCGTTTTGATCCATCGGCAACCAGGGCATTTCGCGCCACAGCGGTGGCGACCGATCCGGGGTAGATGACATGGACTTGCACGCCGGTCTGCGACAGTTCCGCCCGCAGCGCGTCGCCATATCCAGCAAGCCCGAACTTCACTGCGCTATAAGCGGTGCGCATCGGCACGCCGACTTTGCCCGCGATTGAGGAGATGAAAGCGATGTTGCCTGATCCGCGCTCAGCCATGTGCCCGATCAGCCCTTGGGAAAACGCAATCTGCGCGGTCAGATCAATGTCGATAATGTCGCGGTAGACTTGCATGTCGGTTTTAAGAGCGCGGCTGCGCTGAGAAACCCCTGCATTGGCAAAGGCGATATCAACGCCGCCCCTCCAAGCCTTTGCCTTCGCAGTCGCGGCGGCCAAAGCGGCATCGTCGCGAACATCAAAGGGCAGGATCAGCGTCTCGCCGCATGTCGCAGCAACTTCGGCCAAACGCTTTTCATCACGGCCTGACAGCACCAAATGCGCGCCACGCGATGCAAGGTCCTTCGCCAGCGCTGCGCCAATTCCCGAAGACGCGCCCGTAATCCATGCCACTTTGCCTGTGTAGTCCATCATGCTCTCCTGTTTCGCTGTCTCGTTTCCAGTGGACGTAAACAGGCAAAGCGGGCGGGGCAATCAGCTTGGGATGGCTTCGCGAATGATCTGCTCCAGATTTTCGGGAAAGACCGCCTCGTGCCAGTCGGAAAGTTCGGCGAGAGTGAACCAGCGATGCTGTGTCATCACCTCTTGTTCGAGCGCCGTATGACCCGAAATGTCGATCTTCGCTTCGGGCACGCGCAGGATGTAATAGCGCTCGTCTGCCTGTACCGCCTCCCCTTCCACGGTGATGAATTCAGGCGTGGTGCGCGCAATCTGCACTCCGGGATCGCCGATAATCCCGGTTTCCTCAAACAATTCGCGCCTTGCGGCTTGTTCAAACGTTTCCCCCGCTTCGCATTCTCCGCCAGCGGTGACCCAGAAAGGCAGGCGACCCATAACGTTGAAACGAAACATCAATGCTCTGTCATCTGGCGCGAGCACGACAATACGTGCGGAACGCCGCACTCTCAGCTTGGAATTTTTCATGAATGTGAAACTGGTTCCTGCTGCCAAATAGCGGAGATTGATTGCGTTGAGCTAAGGTGAAACGGCAACGGGATTTTACCTTTCCTTTATCACTGTTATCAGGCCGCGATTACAGCTTTGGAGCCGAGCATGCCCACCTCTTTTATAGTCGTCGATGACTTTCTCGAAAATCCTGACGAGTTTCGCGACCAAGCGCTAAAGCTCGATTATCCCGAACAAAAGGGACCATACCCAGGACGCAATAGCGTGCAGCGCCTCGATCTTCCCGGTCTATCGCAGTATGTTTCACAATTGGTTGGGGAGCCGCTAAAACCGGTGGAGCCGCTTGAATCGCACGCGAAGTGCCGCCTCGCTGTCAGCAGCGACCCGCGCCGCGGTGATGTGCATGTCGACACTTCTCAATGGTCTGGCATCCTTTACCTGAGCAAGCATACAGACAAGAAAAGCGGGACTGATTTTTTCCGGCATAAGGCGACCGGACTGGAACGCTCCCCGATAACCGATGCAGAAGCGCATTCGATGGGGCTCGCGGGACGAGACGCTGTTCTTCAAGAGACCGTCAACAAAGATGGCAACAAGCGGTCAGCGTGGGAAAAAACCATGGAAATTCCGATGCGCTACAATCGCTTGCTCTTGCTGCGGCCTTGGTTCTTCCATTCCTCTGGCCCCGGCTTTGGCCGAACGGTGGAAGATGGACGGCTAATCTACGTGATGTTTTTTACTCTCGCGCAATAGGCGCGCTTAGGATGGTGGCGCGCTGGCCTTAATCGCGACGGCGTGCACCCGCTGGCCGACGATATCACCGAGTGCCGCGATCACAGCGCGCTGGCGGGCGAGCCGGTTCATTTGTGCAAAGACGGGTGCTTCGATGACAATCGTAAAGTGGGATTCGCCCGATCCATCGTCACCCGAATGGCCTGAATGCTGCCCGCTGTCGTTGATGATTTCGAGCTGTGTCGGCACGAATTTCTCTCTCAGCATGGTTTCCATTTCGCTCGCTACTGTTCCACTCATCACCCTGTTTCCTTCTTTGCAAGTAAGTCTGCCTTGGAATTTGGCGTCCCAATCGCCATTCTCAACCCTTCATGCCTTCTTCAAGATTTCACGGACGCCACGAAGGCGCGGATCGCACCTGTGAGCGGCCCGGTTGCTGCGAGTCGGGAGAATTCCGTGCGCCGGGCCACCGTCCTAACGGATTTGACGGTCCTGGGAACTGGCGCTGGTTCTGTTTGGAGCATGTCCGCGAATTCAACGATGGCTATGACTGGTTCGAAGGGATGAGCGCCGATGAAATCCTAAGCGCGCAGTCTCCGGCAAGTGGCTGGCGAACCGAAAGCCCCACTTTCGGACCGCGCGCAGGAGTCGACGGCATGCCGCGCTGGGCTGACTTTGATGATCCGCTCGACGCAATCTCCGCCCGCGCAGGCGGTATTCGCAGCCGAGTGGAGCGTGAGGCGCGGATGGCAATGGATGGTCGCTTTTCAAAAGACGAAGCGGCAGCGCTGGAGGTTATGGGCCTCGGCTCAGACACCGACCGGCGCGGATTGCGGCGGCGATATTCGGAGCTTGTTCGTCGGTATCACCCTGACCGTAATGGCGGTAATCGGTCGCACGAAGCGCGGCTAAATAGGGTTGTCGATGCCTATCAATTGCTGCGTCAAAGCGCTGCTATTTCTTAAACTTTATCTTTTAGGACTTGGCCGCAGCTTCCTCGATCAGCTTCGCGTCAATCGCATTGGCCTCCGAATACGCAGGGCGCTGCGTGCAGCGTTCGACATATGCCTTGAACGCAGGCGTTTCTGGGATAGAGCCAAAGCGCAGGCCCCAAACGAATTGGCTGCCCACATAAGTGTCCGCCATGGTGAAACGGTTCCCGGCAGCAAAGTCGTTCTTCGAAAGCCAATCATCCATCGCTGACAGCGCGAGTTCCAAACTGCCAAACCCTGCCATCGCGGTGCGTTCTTTAGGGACTTCCCAACCCATAGCGGCGGCGACAACCGCCTGTTCGATCGGACCAGCGGCAAAGAACATCCAGCGGAAATAAGCGGCTTTCTCGTGCGCGTCCGGTAGCAAACCTTTGTCAGGGTGCGTTTCGGCAAGGTAGTGATTGATGGCGGCAGCTTCGGTGATCACGTGATCGTGGTCCCCATGATGGTGCACCAGCGCGGGGACTTTGTTCATCGGGTTGATGGTTCTGAAATCATCAGGCCGTGTCGCCCAATCAAACACCACCTGATCATAGTCCGCGCCCGCTTCATGCAAAGCCCAGCGGGATATTTGGCCGCGGCTCATTGCGACCGTGTAAAAAGTAAATTCAGCCATGTTATGCTCCTTTGTTCGCCGCGCTGATGTCAACTTTGCTTAAACGCCCAGCGTAATGTCCGCCCCATGCCCCAAGTGGCGGCGCGCGCGGGTAGGGCGGTTAGCACAGGCTTTTGCAGCCGAAGCATTTTGCGGGCCCAATCAGGTAGCATCGCGACCGATTCAGCTCCAATCATTGTTTGTAGAGCGGGCGGGGTGCCCTTTGGACGCTGGTTCAGCACCAGCTGCGCAACCTCTCGCGCGGCGGCGGAAGGGCGCAAGTCCACGCGCAATTCGCGGAAAATCGCCTCTGCCTCGTTGCGCGTTTCCGGCACCGGATCAGCACCCAATGCGCGGGCGATAATGGCGAACTGACGGTAATATTCGTCTTGGTCGCAGCTTGGCATATTGGGGCGTACATGGCGGATATAGCCTGCAAGAAAGCTCTGCGCTTCGACCACATGGACCCAAGCGAGAGTGCGCGGATTGCTGGCGTTATAAGGTGTGCCATCGGGCAACTCACCGCCGACCTTTGCGTGAATGCGATTGACCCGCTCGATTGCCGCCATGGCGTCATCGCGGTGGCCGAATGTTGTGACCGCGATAAAGCGTGCAGTGCGGCGCAGGCGTCCATGCATATCTTCGCGAAAGTTTGAGTGGTCTAGAACGCCTTGCAAAGCCGCTGGGTGAAGCATCTGAAGCATCAATCCGCGAATGCCGCCCGTCATCATACCCACGAGATCAGCATGAACCATGCGGATCGGAGTGTTTTTGGCAAACAGAGCATCGTCGGATGGCGGGACCGGTTCTTGCCCGCCCGCTCGGTCATTGAAAACGCCGCGGACTTGGTCGACAACCTTGAGGCGCAGGGATTCGATTGGATCGGGCATTGCGCCTATATGGGCCGCACCGCGCAAATTGTCAGCCCATATGCGCAGCTTCAGGAGAGCCAAGATGCAGATCAACGCAAAATTCAATTCGCCGGTCTGCGTCCATAGCGATAAGCTCGCTTGGCAGGCCTCTCCGATGAAGGGCGTGGATCGCCGCATGCTCGATCGGATCGGCGATGAGGTGGCGCGAGCGACTTCGATTGTGCGCTATGCGAAGGGCAGCGCTTTTGCCGAACACACCCATTCGGGCGGGGAAGAGTTTGTCGTGCTCGAAGGCGTGTTTCAGGATGAGCATGCTGATTATCCAGCGGGCACTTATGTCCGCAACCCGGTGGGCACGCACCACATTCCCCGATCTGATCCGGGCTGCACCATCTTCGTGAAATTGTGGCAGTTCGACCCGGTTGATCAGGAGCAAATCGCGATTGATCTGAATGCGGCGGTGTTAATCCCAGACCCTGCCATCCCCGGTGTGAGCCGCGCCGCTTTGGCTAAGCGCGATTATGAGACGGTCACGTTGGAAAGTTGGGAGCCCGGCACCGAGGCCATTCTCTGCGACGAAGGCGGATTTGAAATGCTCATATTGGAAGGCGAGGTTTCTTGCGCAGGCGCAGTCTACGCGCGGCATGATTGGATCCGTTGGCCTGCCAATCAAGCCGCAGCTTTTATAGCAGGATCTGCCGGTGCGCGCTCCTGGATTAAGCGGGGCCATCTGCGCGAAATTCGGGCTCCGCAGCAGGTCTGACCTGCCAAACCCGCATTTTTGCGTAAAATAGTGAGGGGTGAAGCGCGAGCGAAGTCTTGCAGCGCGGCGATTGGCGCTTTAACGCCTCCCACGAAATGACCTCTCACTCTTCCGATAAATTCGCCGGCGACAGCGCCATTCCTTCAAAGCCCGATGCGGTTGTCGATGTGCGTGACACATTCGGCATTGATGTCGATTGGCAAGTTCCCGCGTTCAGCGCGAATGATGAACACGTGCCGGACCTCGATGAAAGCTATGTCTTCGATCCCGATACGACGCTGGCGATCCTGGCAGGTTTCGCGCACAATCGCCGCGTTATGGTGCAGGGCTATCATGGCACGGGCAAATCGACTCACATCGAACAGGTTGCCGCGCGCTTGAAATGGCCGAGCATCCGGGTCAACCTCGATGCGCATATCAGCCGGATCGATCTGGTGGGCCGCGATGCGATTGTGTTGAAAGACGGTTTGCAGGTCACTGAGTTCAAGGAAGGTATCCTTCCTTGGGCTTTGCAGCACCCGGTTGCGCTGACTTTTGACGAATATGACGCTGGCCGACCAGACGTGATGTTTGTGATCCAGCGCATTCTGGAATTTGATGGCCGCCTGACTCTGCTCGATCAGAACCGTGTGATCACGCCAAACCCGTTTTTCCGCCTGTTTGCGACCACCAACACGGTGGGGTTGGGCGACACAAGCGGGTTGTATCATGGCACGCAGGCTATCAACCAGGCGCAGATGGACCGCTGGAACATCGTAGTCGCGCTCAATTATTTGCCGGCAGAGACCGAACAAGCGATCGTCAAGTCCAAGACGCCGGACACCGATGACGCGATGATCGCGGATATGGTGAAGGTCGCCGATCTGACACGGCAAGGCTTCATGAGCGGGGATATTTCGACCGTGATGAGCCCGCGCACAGTGATCACTTGGGCGCAAAACGCTGCCATATTCAATTCGATCGGCTTTGCTTTCCGGCTTTCCTTCCTCAACAAATGTGACGAGGCCGAGCGAACATTGGTGAGCGAATATTACCAACGTGTCTTCAACGAAGACCTACCGGAAAGCGCGGCGCAGCTGAAATAAGGGCGACCGATAAGCAGCAACGGAAATCGACAAGAAAGAATGTACGGGCTGCTGGACCTGTATTGCAAATCGGCGTGTTTTTCGAACACTCCGAAGTTAGAACGTGACTCGCGCAGGTTCGATGATTTTGCTTGTCATAATTGAGGGCGGCTTTCGCTGATACCACTTCTTTTGCGGCTCGGGGAATGACCCTCAGGGCGCGCAGAAGGAGATAAATCATCATGTTCTACAAACCTGTACTTGCAGCAGCAGCTGCACTCGCAATCGCTAGCCCTGCGATGGCCAATTCATCGTCTTTTGTGTCATCAACTTCGTTTACCGGAGCTAATGGCAGCTCTGTCTCGGTCATTACGCGCACGACAGGTAATGGCACCGTGTTTGGTACTGCACGGGCCGGCGACCGGATGATCGTGGTATCAGATCGCGGAGGCCAGAGCGACGTGGCCGCCAATTCACTATTCGATAGTTTCTGGTTGCGTTGGATCGCGTTGTTCACCTGATCGGGATAATCGAGCGCGGCAGGCGGTACCGGTGCTGCGCTCGATCCTGCATTTTTTATAAGCCATACCTCAGACGCTTGCGCATCGGTGTCATAGCCTGCTAACACAGCATTCGATGGGCATGTTCGCACGATTCCGGAAACGCTTCAGCGATGATGCTGCGCATGGCGCAGAAGGCGGGTACTTCCCGCTCTACGAATCTCAGCGCCCCATCGACCCGGATGACGATCTGCCGCCATACAGACCCACAGGGTCACCCGATTATGCGACCTGGGACGCAAAGCTTTGGGAAATCGATGGATCGTTAGAGCGCGAGGAGCGCCGAAGCCGACCATGGTGGACCCGTGAATATTGGCGCGGGCGGCGCAAACGTTGGTGGGCGGTTCGTATTGTGGCGTCGGGTTTCGCGCTGTTGCTTGCGCTGTTCGCATGGCTCGCGATCACTGCACCGCTGTCCAAAAGCCTTGAACCGATTGCTTCCCCGCAGATCACTTTGCTGGCCAGCGACGGAACGCCGATCGCACGCAGCGGGGCAATGGTCGATGCCCCGGTAAAGGTCGCCGAGCTGCCGCCACATGTGGTCCAAGCCTTCTTGGCCATCGAGGATCGCCGGTTCTACTCGCATTGGGGAATTGATCCGCGCGGGATCGCCCGCGCAGCATGGACCGGGCGCGGTGGTGGCAGCACGATTACGCAGCAGCTTGCAAAGTTCACCTTCCTCACCCCGGAACAAAACCTGTCGCGTAAAGCGCGCGAGGCGCTGATCGCTTTCTGGCTGGAAGGTTGGCTGACCAAGGATGAAATCCTCGGGCGGTACCTATCCAACGCCTATTTCGGTGACAATCAATACGGTTTGCGCGCGGCCAGCCTGCATTATTTCTACCGCCAGCCAGAAAATTTGAAGCCGGCCCAAGCCGCAATGCTGGCGGGCCTCTTGCAGGCGCCCTCACGCTATGCGCCGACCAAGCATTATGACCGTGCCAAAGCGCGCATGGATCTCGTGATCGAATCAATGGTGGCGGCAGGTTATCTGACGCAGGAAGAGGCCGATGCGCTGCCCGATCCAGTGATCGATTCACGCACCAAAGACGATCTGCCCACAGGCACCTATTTTGCCGATTGGGCGCTGCCAATTGCGCGCGAAGGGATTGAGGCTGGCTATGCGAGGCAGGCCCTGACAACAACGCTGGATTCGCAATTGCAGGCTCTCGCAAGCCGGGTGACAAGCCGCGCGGCGCTGGGCGGTGCACAAGTTGCCTTGGTAGCGATGCGACCAACCGGCGAAGTGGTAGCGATGGTCGGGGGTAACAACTATGCAGAATCGGCTTTTAACCGCGCGACGCAGGCTCAGCGGCAACCGGGATCAACCTTCAAACTGTTTGTCTATCTCGCGGCTTTGGAAGCCGGATGGGGACCTGAGGACACGATTTCCAACCTTGCAATCGAAACGGGATCATATCGGCCCAAAAACTCGCGCGAGCGGTATTCTGATCTCATCACCTTACAGGATGCGTTTGCTACCTCTAGCAATGTCGCCGCGGTGCGTCTGTTCAATGAGATTGGCAGCGAGCGGGTGATCCGCACAGCACGGTCTTTAGGCGTTACTTCGCCTCTGCCTGAAGGAGACCCCAGCCTCGCGCTCGGCACTTCGACCATGACTTTGCTGGAACTGACTGCTGCCTATGCCGGGGTGGCTGCCAATCAATATCCGGTGCGCCCTCGCGCGTTTACTCAAGAAGAGCAGGGCTGGTGGGAGTGGTTCACCACGCCTGCCGATAGCGCTTCGGCACGCACACATGAGGATATTGAGCAGTTGTTGCGCGCCGCGATTAATCGCGGAACTGGCAAAGCGGCGGAGTTGCCAATCGCGAATTTCGGCAAGACCGGCACGACCCAGAATTACCGGGATGCTTTGTTCGTGGGCTATGCCGGCGATCTGGTGGTTGGTGTGTGGATTGGCAATGACGACAATTCACCGCTTGACCGGGTGTCAGGCGGCGGATTGCCTGCGCGTATCTGGAAAGATTTTATGCGCAGTGCCCTATCGCTCCCTGCACCGCGCGCGACAACTGCTCCTGATCCAGAAGGGCCGGTGCAACCGCTTGACATCGAAGAAGGCGAAGAAATTCCGCTGGGCGAAGACGGCACCGCTGTTCGCTTCGACGACAATGGTATCATCTTATCGCAAGAAGGCGTGCCGGTGGAATTCCGATTGGACGAAGATGGCATTCGCATCGAACAGGTTGAACCGGATTAGGCGCTAACCCATCAGAATGTTCATAATCGCGGTCGCAATCGGGCGGGCCTGGTCATCCTGCCACGCCTCAACCGCAATATTGGCATTGCGCCGCCCAAGCCGGGTGATCCGGCCTTTGGCAAAGCTGGGGCGCGATTTACCCGCCGACAGATACTGCACGGTGATGTTGACGGGTTTGAGCTGCGCGTCGCGCCCTTCGTCCATCAGTCGGGCTCTCAGGGCAGCATAGCCTGCATTTTCCAGCAGTCCGGCAGTCGCGCCTCCGTGATAATGCTGCGGACGGCCTTCTACATTCGGTCCAAATTCGACGGTGAGTACCGGCACGCCGTCGTCAAAATCGCAAATCTTGATCCCAAGCGCATTGGCGTAAGGGGGCAACTTAAACTCATGCATCGCCTGTCCCCGCTTCGCTTGCGTTTTCGCCGCTTGTGTTTTCGCCAGCTAGCGGCACTTTGCCCTGACGCGGGTCTGCTCCGATTGTCATGAACACACCGGCGATATGCGCAACCGGATCATCGACATCTCCGTCATGTGCGATCCCTCGCACGAAGGCAGCAGAGCGGGTTGTGCGGTAGCATTCGACCCTTCCCCAAACCGCGCTGCGTTCGCGGGCGGGGCGTTGGTAATCAACGCGCAGGTCAAGCGTGGCGACGGGGGCAAAGGTTTTCATCGTCTGCCAAATCGACATCCCGCTCGCCATGTCCATCAGACTGACAATCGGCCCCGAGGCTAGCACGGCGCGATCCGCTTCTCCCAGCAAATCTTCGCGCCACGGCAATTGCAGTTCAACCCAATTGTCCCCCTGATCGCTGAATTTCAGACCGAGCCATCCGGTGTGACCGCCGCGAAAGAAGTATTTGCTGGCTTCCATCGCGCTGAATTTTGCCGAAGTTTGAGTCTGATTTGTGTTCATCTGCGCAAGCTTTCATGTTTTCATCAATTATTACAATAATTTAATTTCAACTATTTGTCATATTCAATCAAATTATTGTCTGCGCTCATGCAATTTTGCTGTGCGCATTGATACCAAAGGAAATACGATTATGCCGAAAATTGACCTTGCGAGTATTCCGGGCCTCGACACCGCTCAAGCTTTGTTTGGTGCAGCCACCACTCAGCGGGCAACTTATGACGACCGCATTATTGAGGTCATGGTTTACATCTACGACACTATACCGCCTGAGCAATCTGGTTTTATGTGATCGAGCGGGCGGCTTACGATGCATGTGCATCCCGCAATTTCGGCGCTGCGGAGCGATCTGGCTTCGCAGCGCCGATCCCAAGAAGCAATGAAAACCACTCAGCGCGATTGGCTTGGCAGCGAGACTGTGACGCAAACGCGGCGCGAATTGCAACGCTTTGCGGCGGGTGCACAGTTTGACGATTTACCTTCACTTTATCAGCTTGTCTCAGACCATTCGGCCGCAAATGCTTGGGTCCAACAGTTCTATGGCGTGTTCATGGGTACCCTTCGTACGCATCCCTTAAGCGAGGTGCCCATGCGTCATGGCTCAAGCACCGGTTTTGCGCGCCTCCAGCTGCTACAAAGCGAAGGTGCAGTGCTTTCCCTATGTGCATACGAACCCGTCGAATCTCCTGTAATGCCCGGCACGGTGCAATTCGCCGATTGCGAAATACACGAAATCGTCATTTCCGGGACTGTGCACGGCTACTTTCATCGCCTGCATGAGGATTGCGGGGGGTTGACCACCATTCAATCTGCCCAACATGACTGGAGCACAGGAAATCGCATCACGCGAAGAGCGGGACTGGACGCGCGGCACTTCGTTGATGTGCAACAAAGTGTGGTCGTCCTTCAACTAAGCCGCACCCCGGTAAGGCCGCGACCCAGCCGCGAATTTCGCCTGAAAGACGCAGCGCTTGTCCAGCAAGTGAGCGGCGACAAACGTGCCAGTGAACAGGTGATGGCTCTTGGAGTGCTGGGCGCGCTTGATGACAGGCGCGCAATCGAGCCGATGAAGAACTTCGCGCAGGACATCTCGCGTGATCCCGATGCCCGGTGGGAAGCGGTGCGACAGGTTTTGGCGATGGATACGGCGGCTGGCATGGCTTTGCTCAGCACCACCCAGGCAAATGCCGGTGATCCGTTAGCCCGGCCATCAGGCGAGCTGCGCCAGCATCTCTTGGCATCTGATCCAGCACTGCGGACCTTAGAGAGCGAACTAGCATAATGCCTGAGATCATCCACGCTACATCATCCCAAACCTGCACTTTGCCTGAAGCCATCGAAGCGCTCGGAGAATTGGACTTTGACCCGCGCGATCCCGCAGTCACGATGAAAGCCGCCGAATGGTTGCGGCGGCTTTCGAACAATCGAACCTTTCTGGCGGATATACTGCTCGATCGACTAGCAGGGCGGACGGCGGGCGAATTGGTTAGCGGTTATGGCCCGCAAGCCATCGCGCTGAGCCCGCTGCGTGGACGCATGTTTCTGCGCGCCAATATATGGCCAGCGGAACATGACCTGTGCTTTCGCAACAGCGGTGCAAAAAGCTTTGTTTACGGCGTGCCGCACGATCACAATTTCTCATTCTTGACGAGCGGCTATCTCGGTCCCGGCTATGCCAGCGATTACTATGAGTATGATTATGATGCGGTGACGGGCATTCCGGGGGAGGATGCTGGGTTGCGGTTTGTCGAACGCAGCGCGCTGAATGAAGGCAAGCTGATGCTTTACCGCGCGCACCGCGATGTTCATTCGCAACTGCCGCCAGAAAGCCTCTCCGTCTCGCTTAATGTTATGCATGTCGATCCGGCGCAGGCCTGGTATGACCAGTACGGATTTGACCTTGAAAGCGGTGAAGTGACGCGCGTGCTTAGCCCCAATGCAACGGAGGTTTTTCTGCGCACGGCGGTGGCGAGCGGGTCAGATGAAGCGCTGGATTTCGCCGCTGATATCGGCGCCCACCATCCTAGTGAACGACTGCGGCTGGCAAGTTTTGAAGCGCGTGCCGGGCTACTACGCGATACGGCTGAACGCGATGAGCTGTGGCGACAGGGGGAGCTTTGCGGCAGCCGAATGGTTTCGGCAATGGCAAAAAACCACCGTGCACACCTTGCGACGCGTTAAAGCACTCCGCCTGCCAGCCGATCAATCGCGCCTTGCAAAATGACCGCCGCCGCGTGGCTGTCGATGGCCACTGCGCGTTTGGCGCGGCTCATATCCTGACCAATCATCGCAGCCTCAGCGCTTTGGGTGGACCAGCGTTCATCCCAGAGCAGCAGTGGCAAGCCAAATGCTTCTTCAGCGTTGCGGGCGAAGGCTCGGCTGGCCTGCGCGCGCGGACCTTCGCTGCCATCCATATTGCGTGGCAAACCTAGCACGATGCCGCGAACTGTCCGTGTCTTGATCAATTCCTCAATCAAAACGCGGTCCTTTCCCCATTTGTCGCGTTTCAACGTCTTGGCATTGGTCGCAAAACGCCAGCCTGCATCGCAGATGGCGGTGCCAATGGTCTTGGTCCCAAGATCAAGTCCAAGCAGAACCCCGCCGTCGGGCAAGGCGTCGGCGAAATCGGGCGCGAATTCGGTAATCAGTTTGCTGCACTCATTGCGCTTACACGGCGGGCAACATCTGCCTTAATGTTCGCCCAGAAAAGCGGAATGTCATAAACGTGATAATTGTTGCCCGGTAAGACGTAAGATCCAAGCTGAGGCGGATCACCGATCAAAAGCAGACCGCGCGAATCGCACCGTGCAGGGACCGAGCCGGGGATGAGCTCTCCGTTCGACATGGTATCATCAGGGACTAATGTTCCAAGATTGCCACTGGCGGGGGCTTCGCCGCCAAAAGTTCCGGTCAGCGGATTGGTGCAAAGGATCTGGCTTGTTCCCCGTGGTTCGCCATCGAAGCCAATAGAAGCACCATAAAATTTAATAAGTGAGGACGGATCAGCAGGCTCCGCAAAACTAGACCATGAGATAAGGCACCCGGTTTGCGCCGGGGTCGCGCAAGCTGCAAAGCCAATCGCGGGGACGTCGTGCTCAATCGAGATCGGCCAACCAATGGGGTAAGCCGCCACCAAACGGTCTGCCAGCGCGGTGCCGTTTACTTCTTCGCGCAGGAGGCGGAGCAGGTGCAACGACCCTTGGCTATGCCCAGCGAGCACAATTGGTGTGTCCGCATCCAGCGATCCCACAAAATAACCAAAAGCTTCGGCTACATCGGCATAGGCCGCGTCGATAGCTTGCTGGCCTTCTGGTGCGTCGGTCAGGAAAGCGCCCGCGGTCGCTTGACGATAGCGCGGCGCCCAGATTTCGCTCGCGGCATTAAACGGGCTGGCCATACCTCGCACATATATGCGTGCGACGCGCTCTGCTTCTTCATCAGCAATCGGAGCGTTCCAATTGTTGCGGCTGATATAGCTGGTCGGGTGGACAAAGAAGACGGCGAAATCTGGCACATCTGAAGGCGACTGTTCACGTCTTGAGCGGGCGCCGTCACCCGCCCCCGCCGCATTGATATCTGCATAAGCAGGCTGCCACCGCGCTGGATCGCTCACGCCGATACCCGGCCGCGAATACCACAGCGCCGGATCTTGATAAGCGTTTGCCTCCATCGGCGCAGTCGGTGTGAATTCTGAGGTTGGGACCAGTGCAAATTCCGCCAGCTCATCCTGAAACATCTCATAGGCGATCCGCCCGATCAGAAAGAGCACGATGCAAAATGCAATAAAATAGAGGAATTTCTTGGCCATATGGGTCAGCGCTCAATCATTGTTTTACCGCGTTTATTCTGGCGCTTCGCTTTGTTCAGCGATCGCCGGGCGCAAAGTGCTCCATGCCCGGTCGCCGCGCATAGCGGAAAACCAGCTGAGCGGGTTCCACGTCGCCGATCCGTCGAGCGAGAAGGTAATAAATTCCGCCCGTCCGCCAATATTAGCGAGCGGTATTCCGCCGCCAAGTCCGCGATCTTCTGCAGTAGCTCTGCTGTCGGCGCTTTCATCGCGATTGTCGCCCATAACGAAAACATTGTCTTCGGGCACGGTGTAGGGGCCATAATTGTCGAGGAACTGGTTCTTGTGATCAATCACCAGATATGTCGCGCCATTGGGCAGCGTTTCGCGATAGGTGGGCGGTTCAAAGAATTGATCGCCATTTGCCTCTCGCACCAGATATGACTGAAAATTCTGCAGACATGGTCCGTTTTCGCACATCAAATCTGGTTCGTAAGGGATGCGAACGGGTGGCACGACTTCGCGCTTTACCGGTGTGCCGTTTAAGATGATGCGGCCATCACGCACTTCGATAGTGTCGCCGGGCAAAGCGACGACGCGCTTGATGTAATCTTCATTGCGCGTCGGATGTACCGGAATCACCACATCGCCATATTCAGGCACCGCGTCAAACACGCGCCAGTCGCTGCGCGGAAGAATATGGAAACTCGCCGAAGCCCACGACCAACCATAAGGATATTTGCTCACCACCAAACGATCACCAACATACAATGCGGGCATCATTGATGTGGATGGGATGTAGAACGGTTTGGCCACGAGGCTGTGAAACGCCAGAACCGCGAGCAGCATCAGCGCCAGTCCGCGAAACTCCGCAAACCAATCGACTTTTTCTTTGCCTTCGGAATCATCCGTTGCGGCGGGGAGGGGGTTAATATTGGTCAAAGCTGTCTTTTCGTTACTTGCCAGCGGCGGTTGATCCGGTGCCCTTTTCAGGTCGCCGGCACAGCCTCAATGATGACGAAGGCCTGAGCCCATGGGTGATCGTCGGTTAGGGTGAGATGAATATGCGCCTCATGGCCCGGTGGGATCATTTCTTCAAGCCGCTTCGCAGCCCCGCCTTCTAATGCTAGCGTCGGAGCGCCCGATGGAGCGTTCACAACGCCGATGTCTTTCATAAACACGCCGCGCCTGAACCCGGTGCCGACCGCCTTGCTAAAAGCCTCTTTGGCAGCAAAGCGTTTCGCGTAAGTTCCGGCGATTGTGTAAGGCCTTCTGCGGGCTTTAGCGCGCTCAGTTTCTGTGAAGACGCGATTTTCGAACCGCTCGCCATAGCGTTCTAATGAATTGGCGATGCGTTCGATATTGCACAGATCAGATCCGAGGCCGATAATCATGAGGTAGCCTTTATTACGGAGGCGATGAGCAAGGTCAGCGCGATCACATGCAGCATCACTTGGCTCTTAAACAAAGGGTGCGCAAAATCGCCATTTGCAAACTTTAATGCGCCCACATAACCGAAAATCTGCAACGCGACCCATCCAATCGCAAATCCACGCGCGAAGCCTGTGTTGAGCGCAAATCCCAGAAATGCGACCGCGATCAAGAACAGAATCGCCGCGCCGAGCGCCCAGCCTTTCTGGCCTCGCGACAGTATCGGGAGTTCATCCGCGGCCATTTTAGCGCGCAGCGTCCATCAAATCGCGCATGCGCCGGATCGCAGGCTCAAGCCCGGTGAAAATCGCTTCTCCGACCAAGTAATGCCCAATATTCAATTCCGCCATCTGCGGGATTGCAGCAATTGGCTGTACGTTTTCGAATGTCAGGCCGTGGCCCGCATGGGGTTCAATGCCGTTCTTTGCTGCAAGCGCGGCTAAATCGGCGATGCGGCGCAGTTCCTTTTCAACACGCTCATTGTTCCCGTCCAGAAATGCATGCGCATATTCGCCAGTGTGAAACTCAACGACAGGCACACCTAGGCGAAGCGACGCGTCAAGCTGACGTTCGTCTGCTTGGATAAAGAGCGACACGCGAATGCCCGCTTCGCGCAATTTGTCGACAATCGGAGCCAGCGTGTTGTGCAAACCTGCGGCATCCAGACCGCCTTCTGTGGTGCGCTCTTCGCGCTTTTCCGGGACGATGCATGCCGCATGCGGTTTATGGCGCAGCGCAATTGCTAGCATTTCCTCGGTTGCCGCCATCTCCAGGTTCAGCGGCAATTCGGTCGCTTCCTGAATGCGGGCGAGGTCTTCGTCGCGAATATGGCGCCGATCTTCGCGCAGATGCGCTGTGATACCGTCGCCTCCAACGCTCGCAACAATCTGTGCCGCGCGCACAGGATCGGGATGATCACCACCGCGTGCGTTGCGGATCGTCGCAACGTGATCAATATTTACGCCTAAACGCAGCTTTTGAGTCATGATTTCCTGCTTCCCGGTTTTGTCACAGCTACGCTAGCAAGCTCTTCAGGGATGTCGGCTTCATCATAGGTGGGGAAATCAAACGCAGCTAATGGGTAAAACGCCACGCCCAGATCGGCGGCCCCCAAAGAACGGTCGATCAGCGCACATTCTGCAATAACTTCGCCGCCTTCGCGCGCAACTGCTGCAATAGCTTCGCGGCTGGAAAGACCGGTTGTGACGACGTCTTCAACCATCAGCACCTTCGATCCCGGCTCTAGAGCGAAGCCACGGCGCAAATGGAAAGTGCCTTCAGGTCGTTCCAGAAACAGCGCGTCTTTGCCCAGCACCCGCGCAACTTCATGGCCGACGATGATACCACCCATAGCTGGGGAGACCACGACATCGATTCGACCAAGAACTTCTTCAGGAATGCCCTTCACAATCGCCTGAGCGAGACGCCCGGCGCGTGCTGGGTTCATCAAAACTCGGGCGCATTGCAGGTAATGGCCACTGTGCCGCCCAGAGGAGAGCTTGAAGTGACCCTCAAGCAGAGCCCCGCAGGCGCGGAACTCTGAAAGCACATCATCAACAGTTTCGGGTATGGTTCCAGATTGGGTCATAAGAGGCAAATATCCGCGTCAGCCAAGGCGTAAAATGGTGAATTTGCGTTGCCTGACCCGATACCCGATTGCGCGAGTGTCATGCAGGCTTGCATAAAATTCTCCCTAGAAGCGCTTGAGGCCCTGAGCAAGCGCGGCTAAGGGGAGCGGGAACCGTGGCAGCGATGTTGCGGAAGCGCTGGAGGCGCGGAGCTGGTTTTAAAGCCGCTCTGCTAACCGCCAAGGGATAAATTCGAAAACCGATTAGGTACGATTATGGGTCAGGCTTTTGCCCGCATGAAGTTTGGATTTTTGGCAATGATGGCGGCGGTTCTTGCCGTTGCATCGCCTCAGATGGCGCTTGCGCAAGGCGAGGACGCCGTTGCCGAGCCGATTTTTGCTGCTCCGGAAGATGTTCCGGAAAGTGAAATTGAGCCTCCTGAAGCCGTCGGTGCTTATACTCCGATGGATCCGACTCCGAGCAAGGGCATGCCCACAAGCTTTGAGGACGACCCACTGCAAAGCATGACCTTTCAGGATCAGTACACCGATGATGGGCTTTATGCCCTCGCGATGCATGACTGGCTGCTGGTACCCGTCATCACGTTGATCAGTCTGTTTGTGCTTGGTCTGCTTGTTTATGCTGGTTTGAAATTCAATCGCAAGGCGAACCCGGTTCCTTCGAAGACGACCCACAACACGCTAATCGAAGTGATCTGGACGATCGTTCCAGTGATTATTCTTGTGGTGATTGCGGTTCCGTCGATCACATTGCTGGCGCGTCAATATGAAACGCCGCCTGCGGACGCGATTACGATTAAGGCCGTCGGGTATCAATGGTACTGGGGTTACGAATACCCCGACTATGATGTCGAAATTGTCTCGAACATGCTGAATGAGGAAGAGGCTCAACTGAGCGGTGAGCCGCACCAGCTGGCGGTTGACAATCGCATGGTTGTGCCGGTTGGTGTTCCCTTGCGGATCCAGACCACTGCCGCCGACGTCATTCACGCTTTTGCGGTGCCGTCACTGTGGTTCAAACAAGACGCGGTGCCAGGCCGGCTGAATGAGCGGATGCTCGTGATCAATGAACCCGGCGTTTATTATGGACAATGCTCTGAGCTTTGCGGCTCGCTGCATGGGTTTATGCCGATCGCGGTCGAAGCGCTCCCGATGGAGCAATTCGAAGAATGGGTAGCTTCACAAGGCGGCACAATTCCCGGCACTGCAACGGTTGCAGAACCAATCGAAGGTGCGACCGATGCAGATGCAACTGCTAATGAAGCCGCCGAAGAACCCGCTGCGTAACTAACGCAGCGATCGCAAGATTTACACACGAATTAAACCGAAACGAAGAGACGCAAACGATGGCCACCACCGCTGAAGGTTTCGACGCTCCAATCGCAGGTCATGGCGGGGATCATTCGCATGATCACGCTGACCACATGCCGGGATTTTTCTCCCGCTGGTTCATGTCGACAAACCACAAAGACATCGGGACGCTTTACCTGATTTTCGCGATCACCGCCGGCATTCTTGGCGGCGCGATTTCGGGTATTATGCGGATGGAGCTGGCTGAGCCGGGCATCCAATATCTGTTCTGGTGGGCTGGCGCGGCAGAAGGCGACATCGCTGCAGCGGGCCATATGTGGAATGTTTTCATCACAGCCCACGGTCTGATCATGGTCTTCTTTATGGTCATGCCAGCCATGATTGGCGGGTTTGGTAACTGGTTCGTTCCTTTGATGATTGGTGCGCCGGATATGGCGTTCCCGCGGATGAACAACATCTCCTTCTGGCTGACTGTTGTTGGTTTCTTGAGCCTACTGTTCTCGATGTTTGTGCCGGGCGGCAGCGGTATGGGCGCCGGAGTTGGGTGGACGGTCTATGCTCCGCTCTCTACCACTGGCTCACCCGGACCTGCGGTCGATTTTGCGATTTTCTCGCTTCACTTGGCTGGCGCCGGTTCGATCCTAGGCGCGACCAACTTTATCACGACGATCTTTAACATGCGTGCGCCGGGCATGACCCTGCACAAGATGCCTCTGTTTGTATGGTCAATGCTGGTCACTGCATTCTTGCTACTGTTGGCACTGCCGGTACTCGCAGCGGCGATCACAATGTTGCTGACTGATCGTAATTTTGGCACGACTTTCTTTGACCCTGCTGGCGGCGGCGACCCAGTTTTGTATCAGCACCTTTTCTGGTTTTTCGGTCATCCAGAGGTTTACATCATGATCCTGCCGGGCTTCGGCATGATCAGCCAGATCGTAGCGACCTTCAGCCGCAAGCCAGTGTTTGGGTATCTTGCCATGGCTTATGCAATGGTTGCGATTGGTGTTGTTGGCTTCGTCGTGTGGGCACACCACATGTATACGGTTGGCCTCGATGTGAACACGAAGATGTATTTCACTGCTGCGACGATGGTGATTGCTGTCCCGACGGGTGTGAAGATCTTCAGCTGGATCGCGACGATGTGGGGCGGGAGCATTGAGTTCAAATCGCCAATGGTTTGGGCGCTTGGCTTTATCTTCCTGTTTACCGTGGGCGGTGTGACCGGCGTGGTACTTGCGAATGGCGGTATCGATGATAACCTTCACGACACCTATTATGTGATCGCGCACTTCCATTACGTTTTGTCGATGGGTGCAGTGTTCTCATTGTTCGCGGGCTTTTATTACTGGTTCCCGAAGATGAGCGGCCGGATGCATTCCGAATTCCTGTCGCACCTGCATTTCTGGGTGTTCTTCATTGGCGTGAACGTGATCTTCTTCCCGCAGCATTTCCTGGGTATGGATGGTATGCCGCGCCGTATTCCTGACTACCCAGAAGCGTTTGCTTTCTGGAATCAGGTCAGCTCGATTGGCTATGTGATTATGGCTGCTTCAATGGCGATCTTCTTCATCAATTTGGCCTATGCATTCATTGCGGGCCGGAAGGCTGAAAATAACCCGTGGGGTGAAGGCGCGACGACGCTTGAGTGGACGCTCACCAGCCCGCCGCCATTCCACCAGTTCGAAACTCTGCCGGTCATCGAAGACCATCACGATTATCACGACCACCGCCCCGCATCTGCGTAAGGTTGAGGTTGGTTCCGGAGTCATTCCGGGCGGATATAGAACGAGACTTGGGAGGGCGCGCTGTGAAGGTGCGCTCTCTCGCAATGCAAAGATGAACCAAAGCGCTGATATGAACACCGCGGCAAACACGACAACGCTCCCAGCCGAATGGCGTGATTTTTTCACGCTGACGAAGCCGCGCGTGATGACGCTTGTGATCTTCACCGCGATTTGTGGCCTGATCGCCGCGCCTGGGTCAATTCATCCTGTTCTTGGCTTTACCGCCATTCTCGCGATTGCGATGGGAGCAGGGGGTTCGGCGGCTCTCAACCATTGGTGGGAAGCTGATCTAGACGCAGGGATGAAACGCACCGCCAACCGTCCGCTGCCCGGTGGTCGGATGCGGCGTGAGGACGCTCGCGATTTCGGTCTCTTCCTGTCGGGCGTTTCTGTGCTCCTGATGGGTGTTGCAATTGGCTGGCTCGCGGCTTCGATGCTCGCGATTGCGATCGTGTATTACGCGGTTATCTACACGATGTGGCTCAAACCGCGCACGCCTCAGAACATAGTGATCGGTGGCGGTTCGGGTGCGTTTCCGCCGCTGATCGGTTGGATTGCGGTGACCGGCGAAGTTACTGCGATGCCGGTGCTGCTCTTCGCCATCATCTTTATGTGGACGCCGCCACACTTCTGGGCGCTCGCGCTGTTTATGAAATCTGATTACGCAAAGGTCGGCATTCCCATGATGCCGGTGGTCGCAGGTGAGCGCTCTACGCGGCGCCAGATACTGATTTATACCGTTCTGCTTGCGCCAGTGACGATTGCCCCATGGGTGATTGGCGGGACCAGCTGGATTTACGGTTCAGTTTCAGTTGTGCTTTCCGCATTATTTCTGGCGTTCGCGATTCCGGTCGGCACGCGCGTCCGCGCGGAAGAGGACGCGATGGTGCAAGAGAAATTGCTGTTCAAGTTCAGCATCTATTATCTCTTCGTACTGTTTGCGGCGTTGGTTGCTGACCGCGTGCTATTCAATCTTGGGCTCATCGGGCCGGGTATTTTATCGGGGGTTTTCGCATGACGCCTGAAGAAGAAGCTGAATTCAAACGTCGCCAGAAAAGCCGCAACCTTGTTGTCGGTGGGACGCTCCTGTTTTTTGCAGTGCTTTTTTACGCTATCACTGTTGTCAGGATGGGCGACTGAGATGAGCACGGCGACATTTGAAAGCGAGACAAATCGCAAAAATGCGCAGGTGGGCGCATTGGCGATATTTGGCGCTATCGCGATGCTTGGGCTGGGTTATGCCGCCGTTCCGCTGTATGATTTGTTCTGCAAGGTAACAGGGTTTGGTGGAACCACTCAGATTGCCAGTGAAGCTGATGCGAACCGCGCAGCCGCCGCCGGTACTAACCGAGAAATTTCGATCCGCTTTGACGCGTCAACCGCGCGCGATGTGCCGTGGATGTTTCGCCCATCGCAATCGACCGATACTATCCGCATTGGACAGCGCGATATCGCGACCTATGTGGCGCGCAACAATTCGAATGTGCCGATCACTGGTACCGCGACTTTCAACGTCGAACCGGCTCAGGCGGGGATCTATTTCAACAAAATCCAATGTTTCTGTTTTACCGAGCAGACGCTTCAGCCCGGGCAAGAAGTGAATATGCCGGTGCTTTATTACGTGGATCCAGCAATCCTGGATGATGACGTAATTGGCGATATCGAACAGATTACCTTGAGTTACACTTTTCACCGCGCGATGGAGCCTGTAACCAGTGCTCTTGACCGCTCGCAATAAGACGCACTTTAACGCACTTCTCCCTGGGACGGGACAAAGACGGGACAACGATTATGGCTGGTAATGTAAACCACGAATATCACATTCTGGAGCCGGATATCTGGCCATTGCTTGGCGCATTTTCTGCGCTGACATTCACATCCGGAATGGTGCTCAGTTTTTACCCCGACCTGTTCGGAATGGCTGCCAACATCGTTGTTTGGGCCGGATTGGCTGGTCTTTTGGCGACGTTTTTCTTTTGGTTCCGCAACGTTGTGATCGAAGCGCAGCGCGGTGACCACACGCCCGTGGTTCAGCTTCACATGCGTTACGGAATGATCCTGTTTATCGCTTCAGAAGTGATGTTCTTTGTCGGATGGTTCTGGAGCTTCTTTGATTTCGCGTTGTTCCCTGCACCCTTACAAGTTGCGTTTGCGGACGGGGTTCAAACGACCACAAACCTGTTCGTTACCCAAGGTGATACGAGCACGGGTACTTTGGTCCCCGAAGGTATGGAAGTGCTCGATCCGTTCAGCCTTCCACTGCTTAACACCCTGATTCTGCTGTGTTCTGGCACGACTGTTACCTGGGCCCACCATGCGTTGATCCACGGTGATCGTGAAGGTTTAAAGCAAGGCCTGTGGGCGACTGTGGCTCTTGGCGTGCTGTTCAGCGGCATTCAGGCTTATGAATATTCTATCGCGCCATTTGCCTTTGGGCAGAACACCTACAGCTCCGCGTTCTACATGGCGACCGGCTTTCACGGTTTTCACGTTTTGATCGGTACGATCTTCCTCGGTGTCTGCCTTTATCGCGCCTATATCGGTCACTTCACCCCGCGCCAGCACTTCGGTTTTGAAGCCGCTGCCTGGTATTGGCATTTTGTCGACGTGGTGTGGTTGTTCCTCTTCATCGCTGTTTATGTTTGGGGCGGTGCTGGCGCCGAATACCACTGATGGCGTCTTGGTGATTTTTGGGGAGCGAGAGCCCTGATGAAACCAAAGGGCAGTCCGGTCTCTTCCGGGCTGCCCTTTTGGGTTTATGCCCCCGCTGCGGGGATAAGACGCTGTTTGAAGCACCGGCGCGCGTCGCGCTCGCGTGTTCCAATTGCGAGCTTGGTTACGGGACGCTGGAGCGAGGAGGGCGATTGGCAGGCGTTCTGACAGCGCTGTTGGCGATAGTTCTCATGCTGATCGCATTGGGCATAGAGGCTGCGCTACGCCCGCCGATCTTGTTGCAAGCGGCGTTCTGGGCTCCGGTTACGATGATCACGGTGATTGGGTCGCTTCGTTTGTTTAAGACCACGCTGTTGTATGCCGCATACGAAGATCGTGAGATTGATCCCGAATGATTAAACGCTTGCCTCTAATTCCAACGATCTTCGTCGCTGCTGCTGCAGTAGTGATGGTATGGCTAGGCTTCTGGCAGTTGGGCCGTGCGGATGAAAAGGCGGCGATGATCGCCGCCTACGCCGAAGCTACAACTGATGGTGATTTGGTCGATTTTCCAATCGAGGGAGAGCGCGAAGACCTTTGGTTTCGCCGCAGTTCGGTCGATTGTATTGAAGCCCTGAGCATAGACGTAGTCGCGGGCACGTCGGTAACCGGACGGAAAGGCTGGGCGCAGCGTGCTTCATGCGCGATCAGCGAAGATGCAACAGCGCTTGTCGATCTTGGCTTTTCCACCACACTATCCGCCCCAGATTGGGATGGTGGCCCCGTGACAGGCATCATTGCACCCGGACCGCGTCTTGTCGCCGATCCGCCGCAAGCAGGGCTTCAAGCGCTCGCCAAGCCCAACCCAAACGATCTGCCCAACAACCACCTCGCCTATGCGGGACAGTGGTTCTTTTTCGCGATCACAGCACTGGTGATGTATTGGTTCGCGGTCCGATCACGGCTCGCCCGGCGCGAAAGCTGAAAGCACCGCTGTTGCATCGTTAAGCCACGGTAGCTTGCCCCGGAACGCGTGCGCCGCTAACCGGTTCGCCCATGGAATATGTATCCACCAGAGGCTGCGCGCCCGTACTCGATTTTGAAGGTGTCACATTGGCCGGCCTCGCCTCTGATGGCGGGTTGTATCTGCCGCGCGAATGGCCGCGATTGACGCATGCCGAGATCCGCGAACTGCGCGGGCTTTCCTATGCGGCATTAGCTGCGCGGATCATGCAACCCTTCGTTGCGGGTAGCCTCACTGAGGATGAACTTAGCGCATTGTGTGATGCGGTTTATGGCGACTTTGGCCATGCGGCGGTGACGCCGCTGGTCCAGATGGACGAGACGCATTGGCTGCTGGAATTGTTCCATGGACCGACGCTGGCGTTCAAAGATGTCGCTCTGCAAATGCTCGGGCATTTGTTCGAAACGTTTTTGGAGCGCCGCGATGCGCGTCTGACTATTGTGGGCGCGACAAGCGGTGATACCGGATCGGCGGCGATCAATGCTGTGGCTGGACGTGAACGGACCGAGATTTTCATGCTGCATCCGGCAGGCCGTGTTAGCGAAGTGCAGCGACGCCAAATGACTACGGTGCGCTCTCCCAATGTCCACAACATCGCAATCGAAGGCAGCTTTGACGATGCGCAGCGTCATGTGAAACGCATGTTTGCCGATCCTGCGATTAATCAGTCGCTCAACCTCGGCGCTGTAAATTCGATAAACTGGGCGCGGCTGATGGCTCAGGTGGTTTATTATTTCCATTCCGCGC
Source organism: uncultured Alphaproteobacteria bacterium (assembly GCA_963789155.1). GTDB lineage: Bacteria > Pseudomonadota > Alphaproteobacteria > Sphingomonadales > Sphingomonadaceae > Erythrobacter. Next base: position 360,961 of record CAWBJN010000023.1, read on the forward strand.
TTCAACTCGGCGCGCCCGACCGCCCCGTTGCCTACAGCGTTCCTACCGGCAATTTCGGTGATGTGTTTGCCGGTTATGTGGCGGCTCAGATGGGGCTGCCGATTGAACGGTTGATTGTCGCAACCAACGTGAACGACATCCTCCATCGCGCGCTGAGTGAAGGCGATTACTCCACCGGAGAAACCACCGCGACGATTACTCCTTCGATGGATATCCAGGTCAGCTCCAATTTTGAACGCTTGCTGTTCGATTGCGGCGGGCGCGACGGGGCGGCGATGGCGGCGCAGATGGCAGGCTTCGATGAAGCGCGCGGGATGCAGCTGACCAACGCGCAGCGCGAAGGCGCGGCGCATTTGTTCACCAGCGCGCGGGCAGACCAAGACGACACCGCGCGCGCTTTGCAGTGGGCATATCGCAACGCTCATCAAGTAATTGACCCTCACACAGGCGTGGGTCTTCATGCCAGCCTTGGTGCGATTGAGGCAGGGCAAGTGGCTTGCGGAACGCCGATTGTCACGCTTGCCACCGCGCATCCGGCGAAGTTCCGCGATGCGGTTGAACGCGCAGTGGGTGTTCGTCCTGCGCTGCCTTCGCGCGTTGGCGATCTTTTTGGCCGGGAAGAGCACTTCACTGAGCTTGCAGGCGACTATGAAACGTCGCGCGATTTTGTGCTTGGGCACGCTGCCTCTTCGGCGGACTGATGGCGACGCTGGTTCAGCAACCGGCGGTGATGGAATGCACCGGATGGGACGCCTATCGCCTGCTCGATAGCGGCGGAGGGCGTAAGTACGAGTCGTTTGGCGACCACGCCTTCATTCGTCCCGAACCCCAGGCAATGTGGCAACCCAGGCTGGATGACTGGCCGGCGTCCGGCGAATTCATACCCGGCTCTGACGAAGATGGCGGCGGGCGCTGGAGCCTTGACCCATCAGTGCCTGCAGAAGGGTGGGAGCTAAGCTGGAATGACGTGCGCTTTACCGCGCTGCCGACGCCATTTCGGCATCTGCAATTCTTCCCTGACATGTCGGCGGTGTGGGATTGGATGCGCGCACAATTGGCCGGGCGCAAAGACGCCGAGACGCTCAACATGTTTGGCTATACTGGCCTTGGCTCACTGGCGCTCAGCGATTATGGCAAAGTCACCCATGTGGACGCCTCCAAAAAATCGGTGGCGCAGGCGCGTGAAAACGCAGCTCTATCCGGGATGGAGGATCGCCCGATCCGCTGGCTCGTCGACGATGCCGCGAAATTCACAGCGCGCGAAGTGCGGCGCGAGCGGCGTTATGACGGCATTATCCTCGACCCGCCCAAATTTGGCCGCGGTCCAAAGAACGAAACGTGGCGATTGGAAGATAGCCTCCCGGAGTTGGTCAGCGATTGTGCAAAGCTGCTCGATGAGAAGAGCGCGTTCCTGTTCCTCACAGTTTACGCGGTGAGGATGAGCAGCCTTTCGATTGCGGGTCTGCTCAACGAGGCGCTGTCGGGCCTTCCGGGAAAAATCGAACACGGTGACCTTGCTGTGCGCGAAGAGTGGGCCGGCGCCGAAGATAACGGGCGCTTGCTCCCCACCGCAATTTTCGCAAGGTGGAGCAATCCGGGCTAAGGGCGCATTTGTATGACACATAACGATTCGCTCATTCTTGAAGTCGCCGATCTTGAAGTCGATGTCCTCACCGGCATCTACTCCGAGGAGACCGGCAAGCCGCAGCCACTGCGTTTCACCATTCAGGTGCGCTATGATGTTGAGGATCGCTACGATCCCGATACGCCGCTTGATGCGAGCAAGAACTATATGGACATCAAATTCGCGGCCTCTGAGGGGCTGCCCAAAGGTGTTCATTTCAAGCTGATCGAAGCCGTGGGCGACCATATTTGCGAAACGCTGTTTTCGCAGGATGTTCGCGTGCAAGCGGTTACGGTGAAGATCGTGAAGTTGGCCATTGCCGAAGCAAATGAGAAGATTGGCATCACCCTCCACCGCGAACGGCCCACCGGGTAGGCGGGGCTGGTGCAAGCTGTCCTTGAAATCGCGCAGCTGCCGCAAAGCGGCCTTGAGGCAAATGCCGCCTTTTTCAAATTGCACCTGAGCGCGGCGGTTCAACTGCTCGAAAAAGCAGGCACGAAGGCGCTTGCGATTGTTTTGCCTGCCGCTGGACCGGACCACGATGATTGGCGGCGCACTCTAGCGCGCGATCTTGCTCGCGCTCATGCGCCAAAGCGGGTGAATATCGTCGGAGCAGACCGAGCCGCACGCGGCGTCGGCGATGCTGGCATATTTGGGGGATGCGCCCGGCGTCACAGGGCAGTACCTTGCAGCGCATGACTGATAAGAACCGCCGCATCCCGGATACACTTCTGCTGGATGACAACCAGAGTGTAGCGCCTCGCGCGCCTTTGATAGATGCGTTCCAGCGGCGGATCTCTTATTTGCGTCTGTCGGTTACAGATCGTTGCGATCTGCGCTGCACCTATTGCATGCCAGAACGCATGACATTTCTGCCAAAGCGTGACGTTTTGACGCTGGAGGAGCTGTTCGAGCTTGCCAGCGGGTTTATTGATCGCGGAGTCACAAAGATCCGCATTACGGGCGGCGAACCGCTGGTTCGGCGCGACATCATGGACCTGTTCACCGCGCTGGGGCGGCGGTTGGGGAATGACCTCAAAGAATTAACGCTCACCACCAACGCGACACAGCTTTCCGAACATGCGGAAGGCTTGGTGAGGGCTGGCGTGCGCCGAGTGAATATCTCGCTTGATACGCTGGACCGAACGCGATTTGCGGAACTGACACGGCGCGATGCTTTGCCCCAGGTGTTGGAGGGAATCGCCGCTGCGCGTGACGCTGGGCTCAAGGTGAAGCTGAACGCGGTCGCGCTTAAGGGTGTGAATGAAGATGAGTTACCCGACCTGATCGCTTGGGCGCATGGCGAGGGGCATGACGTGACTTTGATCGAAGTCATGCCACTGGGCGATGTGGAGGAAGAGCGGCTTGACCAATATTTGCGCCTCGACACGGTGCGAACTCGGCTCGAGGAACGTTGGACGCTGGCAGATAACGAAATTTCGAGCGGTGGCCCGGCGCGCTATGTCGATATTGCGGAAACCGGCGGTAGGCTTGGTTTTATCACGCCGCATTCAAACAATTTTTGTGCCAGCTGCAATCGGTTGAGGGTAACCGCGACCGGACAGCTTTATCCGTGCCTCGGCGGTATCGAGCAGGTCGATCTGCGCGCGGCACTGCGTTCCGACGCGCCGCAGCAGCAGCTGGAGCAAGCTTTAAACCAAGCGATGCTCATCAAGCCGGAACGTCACCATTTTCGCATGGACAAGCGCGGGGCAGATCCGGCGCTGGCGCGTCATATGTCGATGACGGGCGGATAGAAATGGCAGTTACTATTCATTTTCTGGGGCCGATGCGCGATTTGGCTGGGACCGACAGCCGCGAAGTCGCTGCTCCGCTCGATTGGGCCGGCCTGCTTAATGTGGCCGGGCCAGCGGTTGCTCAGCAATTGAAAGACGATCGCGTGAATGTCGCCTGCGCGGGTAAGGTGCTCGCCGATAAGACCGCGCTGCATGCTCAGGACGGCGATGAAGTTGCGCTTCTGCCGCCCGTTTCTGGCGGCTGAGCAAGCGTGATGCTTGATATCCGCCTTCTGGACGCACCTTTTAATCCTCACTCCGAAGCAGACAAACTGGCGGCGGAGACGCCCGATTCTGGCGGGATCGCTACCTTTGTGGGCAAAGTGCGAGCTGGCGACAGCGGCCAAGACGCGGTCGAAGCGCTGGAACTGTCACATTACGAACCGCTGACCCTACCGGGCATGCAGGACCTTGGACGGACCGCCAGCGCGCGATTCGAACTAATGGGCCTCGTCATCCTTCACCGCACGGGCCGGTTGTACCCCGGCGATCCAATAGTGTGCGTTTCGGCTGCGTCTCGCCATCGCAGAGACGGCATCGCGGCGGTCGATTTCTGCATGGATCATTTAAAGAGCGCGGCGTGGTTTTGGAAACGCGAATTGCGTGGAGGCAAATGGCACTGGATCGAACCGCGTGTGCAAGATTATGATGATCTGGCGCGGTGGGACTGAAAAATTGCCAGTTTGATCTGGATCAATGTGGATGCGTTATCGTGCGGCTAATTCTCTTTTCAACGAAGGAGAAGCCCCATGAGCAAACATTTTCAAGATCACCTCGACCGCGGCGAAGCCCGCATTGTTGCAGCCCCTAAACCAGCTGACCTCGTGGCTCCCCGCCATCAGGTCGAGACTGATCGTAATTTCGAACTACCCACCGCGCTCTACGGGGCAATGGTCGGCCTCTATCTGGCATTTTTCGGCGTGATGTTCGCCGGTTTTGGCGGTCCCGGCCTGATCATTCCAACGGTGATTTTTGTAGGTTTCGTTGTGGCCGGCTTCGGAGTCCCTGCGATTTGGACTCGGCTGAAAGGCAATACCAGCCTGCCAATGACCATGGGTAAGCTTAAGCACGCCGGGATCATGACCCATACAGGCCCGCTTTCCTCACGTGATGCCGCGATCCAAATGCTGATCTTGCCGGTGCTGATCGTGTTCTGGGCCTGCGCGGCGATAACAATTGCAGCTCTGGTGTGACCAAGGGGCTTTGGTCCGTCAGTAGGGCCCAATAGGCGCGGGCGTTACGGCGTGCGATAAGTTAGCCTGACGCCCGGAGAGGGCCTGAAGGAGCGCGGGGTCGACGAGTTCGATCCCGCGCTTTCCTCTGCGCATGATCGCGCCGATTTCTTCCAGCTCACCAAATTTGCGGCTGACCGTCTCAATCGTCAGGCCCAGCATATTGGCGATCTCACCGCGAGTCAGCGGCAATTCGAAACTGCTGGCGAGGTGACAGGGGGATGTGCTCGCCGCCGCCCCGAAATCATGCAGTAGCGCGGCAAGGCGAGCCTCAGCGGTAGCATTCCCTGTCAATTCGAGAAGATTGCGCGTGGCGAGTAAATCTTCCTGAGCGCGGCGCAGTAGAGCACGCGCGAGTGCGGGATAGGTGTCTATCGCCCGATCAATATCGACCCGCGCAAAAGTGCAAAGTGTGCTTTGGGTTAGGGCTGTCACATCGTGATGTGCAAAGGGCGCAAACAATTCGCCGATAAAGCCTGAAGGGTGGACCAGCGCTAGAATTTGTTCGTTACCGTCTGGGTTGATCGACGACACTTTTAGTGCCCCGCTTACCAATGTTGCGCAGGCTGCTTGGTCGTCTCCCGCTGCGAACAGCATCTGCCCGCGTTTCAGTGTTCGCGTGCGTCCTGCTGCGGCCAGCGCATCGCGCTCTTCTTCTGTGAGAACAGAGCATGCGGCGCTGTCGCGGACCGGGCATGTCTCACACGCGAGGTTCACCGCGCCATCGCCGCATCAAACGAATCGAGCGCTGCATCTTGCTCTTGGATCATCTGTCCCACTAAAATTTGCGCAGCTTTGATGTCATCAGTCGCCTCAAATTCAGATGCGGCCAAAAATTCCAGCTGATCCAGATCGGTCAGTGCTAATGATGTTTGCCCGTGCAGCGACGTCAGAGCGGCCACTGCTACAAGAGCGCGCGCGCGCCTGTCATCCTCAACGCCCGATCCGCGCGCAGCCCGCGCCAATCGCAAGGCTGCGGGTTGTTCTGCAGTAAATTGCTGATGAGCCGTGCGCGCCCGTTCGACGAAGCCGCGAAGCTGCTCAAACGTCGCTGGCGAGGGCGCAGGCAGCTGCTGAGGCGCAGCAGGAATGAACTGCCCTGTCTGACGTTCTGCATCGCGTATAGCGAGCGAGGGATATTTGTCGCTGGCGCCAACACAGCCCGCCAGAAGCGCTGCGGAACAGGCAGAAAAGGTGAGAGTGCGAATTGTGTGTGTCATGATTGGGTGCTGCGATACCATGACATATACACTGGTCAAAGCGATCTTGGCTGATGGCTTTACGGCCTTGGTCAGGCAGGTATTGATGATTTTCTCGGAATAGGAGCGTTGACTTGGCCGAAGCGTTCCCTTAACGGCACCCTTCTTTCGCAGCACTACAGCATTGTGGCGCAGCACCGCCCTGAAAACCGGGCACAGCACGAGTTTGAGAGTATTAAGCCATGTTCGCGATAGTGCGCACAGGCGGCAAGCAGTATCGAGTTGCCGCCGGAGATAAAATTGCCGTAGAAAAACTTGCTGGTGAAGCAGGTGATACGATCACGCTGGGTGACGTTCTTTTGGCAGGCGAAGGCGACTCTGTTGCTGATGCCTCCAAAGTTAGCGTTTCAGCAGAAATCATCGCCCAAGCCAAAAGCGAGAAGGTGATCGTTTTCAAGAAACGTCGCCGTCACAATTATCGCCGGAAGGCTGGCCACCGTCAGCAAATGACGTTGCTGCGCATCACTGACGTTGGTGATGGCAAGAAGGCACCTGCCGAAAAGGCTGCTGCTCCTAAGGCGGAAACAGCTCCTAAGGCAGATACAGCGGCTAAGGCTGCTCCGGCTAAGAAGGCTCCTGCCAAAAAGGCAGCACCGAAAACCGAAGCAGCGGCGGAAAAACCTGCTGCGAAAAAAGCACCAGCGAAAAAGGCACCGGCTAAGAAAGCCGCGCCTAAAGCTGACGATACGAAATAAGGATCAGGAACCATGGCACATAAAAAAGCAGGCGGTTCATCGCGTAACGGTCGCGACTCAGCTGGTCGCCGCCTTGGCGTGAAAAAGTTTGGCAGCGAGCAAGTCGTTGCCGGTAACATTATCATTCGTCAGCGCGGCACGAAGACTCATCCAGGTACCAATGTTGGTATGGGCAAGGATCATACCCTTTTTGCGCTCACCGATGGTGTCGTCCGATTCCATTCGGGCAAGCAAGCTCGCAAATACGTGTCAGTAGACATGATTGCGGAAGCAGCGGAATAAACGGACGTATCTAAAATAGGATCGTCCAACGGGGCGGTCCTAGTCGGTGACACACACCGGCAACGTAGAGGGAGAAGGGCCACCCCAATCACTGGGGGGCCGTCTCCCTTTTTTCGTCTCTCCCTCATATCAATCCGCCGAACCCATGGTTCTGCGGCCATGAAAATGTCACGCGCGGCCGGTAGCAGAAAGGGTATCTGCAAAACCGATAGGGCAAGCGCGGGGCGGGAGAGGGATAAGCCGTGTTTCATCGCAGCGAAAGATTACTGCTCAGACCCATTTGGCCCGAGGATTGGCAGGGTGTCCACACGGGCATCGCCGATCAAGGTATCGTCCGCAATCTTGCACGCGCCCCGTGGCCTTACAGCGAAGAAGATGCGCGCGAATTCACCGCGTTGCCCATTGATCCGATGTACCCGCGCTTCCTGGTGACGCGCGCTCGCGATGCTACTGTGGTGGGATGCATCGGCATAGACCTTCCCCCCGCTGAAGATGGCGAAGGTGCCGGCACGATTGAAGTGGGATACTGGATCGCTCGCCCGTACTGGGGGCAAGGATATGCGACTGAGGCAGGCCGTGCGGTGCTGTCGGTCGCTCGGATGCTGGGTTATTCACGTGTAATCGGATCGCACTTCCTCGACAATCCGGCATCGGGCAAAGTTCTTAGAAAGCTCGGCTTTGAGGCCACTGGGCGCGTTGTGGAACGCCATTCGTGCGGACGCGGCGAAATGGCCCCCACGGCAGAATATGCGCTCGAATTTGCGGGACACACGGCAGGCGGAGATGTCTGCGCAGCATGACCGTCCCTAACCGCCTGCCTTGTTCCCTGCTATCAATCTGGCTACTCCTGGATCGATGACAAATCGCAAAAGATTAAGTCCCGAGGAATCGCGCAGCACCGCGCTGGAGGCTGCACGAGCTTTGCTGATCGAAACTGGTCCGCAATCGGTGACCCTAAAGGCTGTGGCAGGGCGGATCGGACGAACCCACGCCAATCTGCTTCACCATTTCGGGTCGGCTTCCGGTCTGCAAAAGGCACTGGCGGAGCACTTAGCGCGCACTGTATGTGAAACGATCATCGATGCTGTCCACGCCAGCCGTGCTGGTCTGGGATCAGCGCGTGAAGTCGTGGATCTTGCATTTGATGCCTTTGATCGCGAAGGGGCGGGGGCGCTCACCAGTTGGATGTTGCTGACCGGCAATGAGGACGCGCTCAATCCGATTATCTCGACCATTCACGAATTGGTCGACGAGATTGCACCGATGGAAGCAGAGCATCACGATGACAAAATGCTTGTGCATAAAAACACGCTCAGCCTCGTCTTGCTGGCATTAGGGGATGCGCTAATCGGGGCGGCTTTGGCAAATTCTTTGGGTCTGCCGCGCGATACAGCTCGTCATCGAGCTGCAGCCAATCTCGAAGAATCTATGGCGGTCGAACAACAAAATTAGTCTGCGATGCCGGCGCGTTGCCATTCAGGCAATTTTGTAGGATCGAGGTCGGCAACACGCAGATGATCCACCGCCAAGCCCAAGTCGGGGTAAGAGGCCTTGCGACGCTTTTCATCCGACGTTTCCAGTGGAACCACCACAAGCCGCCGGTTGACCTTTTGCCGCCAGTTCATGCGCGCGGTGTTTTCTTGACCGATGTAGCAGCCCTTTTCAAAGCTCACTCCGTTCAGCTCGACGGCGTTCGTCTCAAGCCAAAGAATGTCGCCGAGTTCGCCGCGGCCTTCGGGCACACCGAGTGAGAGCCGGTGCGATGCGAAGCCGTCGTCCGCGCTTTCGCTATCCGAGGTTAGAGTGCCGGTTGCAGCAACCGCGCGGAACCCAAGTTCGGGCAATCGAGGGTCAGGCACAGCGCCTTCGAAAGGCTCTGCAGACCAATACACGCTTAATGTTTCATCCTGAGCAATGTCGATCTTGCGGCGCAGGCGATACAGCGAAAGGCGCTTTGCCAAGTCAGCGGCATGGTCCGCTTCGCAATCAAGCAGCAAGCCGCCGTCTGCGCGCTCCCACACAAGAAAATCGAACATCGCCTTGCCCTGCGCGCTCAGCAGCGCGGCATAGACGGGCAGGTCGCCCGCCACATCATTGGTGACCAAACCTTGCAGAAATCCGCGCACGTCCTCTGCTGGATCACTCGGCGCTAAACGCACAATTGCACGGGAATTCAGCTTGTTGGCTGTCATGTTTGTGAAACTCTCTTGGCTATGGCGCGGGCTAAGCGTTCGCCCAACTCAGCCCCTTGCTCCGGATAGAGATAGGGCTCAATCATCTCTGCTTCCATTACCATCATCCGATCATCCGCCCCGCGCAGCATATCGATGCGCGCATAGAGCGGTATTTCGAATGGTAGGGCGGCGATGATTGCGCCTGCTTGGGCTGCCTCATCCACAGAGGGCGTATGGACATCCTCCAGCCCGCCATAGAGCGATTGGATGCGGTATTCGCCCTTAGCTGGGCGTTTGCGCACTGCATGGCTCAATTCGCCGTCGATGAAGATAAAACTGAGTTCGCCTTCTTCCGCGATTGCGGAGAGAAATGGCTGCACCATCGCCGCGTGGCCAAACCGCCAATCCTGATCTGGGAGCGCATCGCGGCTCAGCAATTCTTGACCCAATGCACCTGCGCCAATTTGGCGTTTGACCACCAGCCGATCACATCCAAAGGTGTCCATCGCAGAAACCGCATCAGCGGCGGTGACATCGTCCAGCCACAGGGTCGGGATAGTCGCCGCACCCTTTGCCTCCAATTCGCGCAGATAGGTTTTCTCGATATTCCAGCGAACTACGTCCGCTGAATTGCACACTGTAATTCCGAGGGCTTCCAGCGCATCGAGCTTCGCCAAAAAGGCGTCCGCCTTGTCTTGATAATCCCAAGCCGAGCCCAGCATTACGATGTCGACCCCTGCGAAGTGCTCAAACGGGGCCTCCCAGCCAATCACGCGCAGCGCGAGGCCATTTGCGATGAAGGCTGGTTCCAGCGCAGCGACCATTAGGTCATGCTCAAAGGCATCGCCGCGCCGCTCAACTCTGGGCTCACTCCCTTGCTCACTTGAGCCGGGCAGGGTGGCCTCACACGCTAAAAATCCAATTGTGGTCATGAGTATGCGTCTATTGGGCAAAGCAGGGGCTGGAAAGCCCCTCATTGCCCGCCTAAGGCTCAAATCATGACGAACAGCCTGACGATCCGCCGCCCTGATGACTGGCACCTGCACTTTCGCGATGGTGACATTATGCGCGGCGTGGTGCCGTATACTGCGCGCCAGTTTGGCCGCGCGATCGTGATGCCCAATCTCTCCCCCCCGGTCACGACGGCTGCGATGGCTGCGCAGTACCGGGACCGCATTATGGCTGCTGTGCCAAAAGGCACGCATTTCACCCCGCTGATGACCTGTTATCTCACCGATTCGACCGACCCAGACGATCTGGCGCGTGGCGCGGCGGATGGCGTCTTCACTGCGGCAAAGCTGTACCCGGCCAACGCCACCACCAATTCCGCGCACGGGGTCAGCGATGTTGCGCGGCTCGCTCCTGTGCTTGCGCGAATGGAGGCGGAGGGCATTGTGCTGTGCGTACACGGCGAAGTGACCGACAGTGATATCGATGTGTTCGACCGGGAAGCGGAGTTTATCGCGCGCCATTTGCGCGGGATCATCGCGGATTTCCCAAATTTGAAGGTCGTGTTTGAGCATATCACCACTGCCGATGCGGTGGAGTTTGTGAAAAGCTGCGGACCGAATGTCGCTGCAACGATCACGCCGCAACACCTCCATATAAACCGCAACGCTATGCTGGTGGGTGGTATCCAACCGCACAATTACTGCCTGCCCGTGGCAAAGCGTGAGACGCATCGGTTGGCCCTGCGCGCAGCGGCCACATCGGGATCGCCCAAATTCTTCCTCGGCACTGACAGCGCTCCGCATTTGCGCTCTGCAAAAGAGACGTCATGCGGGTGCGCTGGTATCTTCAACGCACCGTTCGCGCTCGAAAGCTATCTGACGGTATTTGAGGAGGAGGGCGCGCTCGAACATTTTGAGGGCTTTGCTTCGCTGCACGGCCCGACCTTTTACGGTCTGCCGGTGAATGCACAGAGCATAACCCTGGAGCGGGCAGAGGTGGCTGTACCTGACACGCTGGAGCTGACCGGAGAAGATATCGTGCCATGGCACGCAGGGCAGACGCTAGGCTGGCGGATTGCGTCCTAAGCGGCCTCGGCTTTCGCGCGCCGGGTTCGTGCCCACAGGTCCGCGACGAAGATTGCGACTGCGATCCAGATTAGGATGAAGCTGCCCAATTGAACCGGGCGAAGCTGCGCATCGAACACCGTCAGGCCGAGGAAAAACACAATGGTTGGCGCGAGATATTGGATGAAGCCTAGCGTCGAATAAGTCATGCGTTTCGCAGCAATTGCGAACAAAAGCAGAGGCACCGCTGTCACCACCCCTGAAAATACAACGGTCAGGCTGAGAACCCAGTCGGTGCCAAACGCAGAGCCTTCCGGGCTCTGGGCGTACCATGCCGCGATGCCCATGGCTGGCACGAGCAGGATTGCACTTTCGATGGTTAGACCAGGTAAAGATCCGACATCAATTTGTTTCCTAACAATGCCATAGAAGCCGAAGCTAACTGCGAGTGTCAGGCTGATCCACAACGTCGTGATGGCGCCCGCGGACAGCAGCGCGACCGCGCTGGCGGCGATTGCCACGGCTAGCCATTGCCATTTCGACAGCTTCTCTCCCAGCAGCAGCGTGCCCAGCAAGACATTCAGAAGCGGGTTGAGATAATAGCCGAGGCTGGCCGCATAGACCTGATTTTCCATGATAGCCCAAACATAGACGAACCAATTGATCGCGATGAGGATTGCGCTGAAAAACAACGCAAGTAGCGTACGCGGGTTGGTTATGGCGGCGCGTAGAGCCGGAAATTGCTTTCGCACGGCAACAATTATCAGGCAGAATGGCAGCGTCCAGATGATCCGCCAGCCAACAAATTCGAACGGCGGAACGGCGGTTACCAGCAGCAGGTAGAGCGGCAGGAACCCCCACATGAGATACGCCCCGAGCGCAGCTGGCAAACCAGAGGGCGTGCCATCTGCGGGATTTGCGGGTTCGCTTTTCATCTGGCTTTGGCCACTAGGCCGCGCGAGAGAACAGCGCAAGCGTGGCGCTGATTGTCGAATGTGATTTATCTTCGGCGGCTTTAATATGAACAAAACCTAACTTACGCGCTCGTGCTTCATTCATCTTAAGGTCCATATATATGAACACGTCAGAGGGGCGGCATCATCCGTCCGACCTAAGACGTAACTTATTGAACTTGGGTCACTCCCACCGCGTGACCCCGGCGCGGTCCCCACCGACCGTGAAAGGCGCTCTCATGTTCCGTTTGGAGCATGGGAGCGTTTTCAATTCTGGCGAAGTTTCGCTGAGCAGAACATCTGCAGCCGCATAGCGAAAATTAACCAAAATCGGGCAGACCGGCATCATGCAAAACCGCGTCCAACCTCGCCCCATGTCTCGTATCGCCGCTGTTGCGCTCGTTGCGCTATTGCTGACTGCTTGCAATGAGCAGCAGGTCGAGGCTCCGGTTCAAGTCGTGGGTCAGGATCCACTATTGTCCCGCGCTTTGAACGATCCACTGATGGTTGATCCCGATCTGGCTTGGCGCAATGAAGCGAATGCGGTGATTACTTTTCGCGATGGCCAACCGTTGCCTCCATTCGAAGCGCGGGTTGATGCTGCGGAAAGAGCGCGTGAGGCGTCCCGGATCGAGCTTTTGAAAGACGGCGAAATACCGACCGTTCCATCCGCTTTCGGCGATGAGGGGCGCGCGTCGCTGGCCGGCATGACGACTGCGGGCGACATCGTTAAAGCGGTTGGTAGCCGAACGGATTGCATCGCCGATCTGGATGGTGGCCTAAAATGGTCGATCGCGATGTCGCCTGTTTCTTCGATAATGCCGCATGGTATGGTGCAGCAGGCTGCTGGTGCGGATCAGGAAACCTGCGTCATTCGCGTCGTCCGTTATCTGACACCGGCAGCAATCGACGATGTGCTGGAATACCATTTCGCCAAAGCGGACCGCGCTCGATTTCGTCTAGAGCTTTTTGACGCTCCCGAAGTGCAGTTGCGAGGGGAACGGCGAGATCAAGAAATCGCGGTGCATATGCGCGAAGGGCCAGGGGGTATGACCGAAGTCGACGTTGTGCATTGGCGAAAATAGACGGCTTGCAATAACGCAAACCGCATTAATCCGATAAGCCGACCCCAATATTGGCTCGCGGTTGATCCATCTCCGAACTGGCGACCGGATAGGCACAGTAGTCTGCTGCATAATAGGCCGCTGGTCGGTGATTTCCTGAAAGACCGATCCCGCCAAATGGCGCAGACGAAGACGCACCGTTTGTAGGGCGGTTCCAATTGATTATTCCGGCGCGAATGTTGGCCCAAAACCGGCCGTAATCATCTGGCGTCCCGCCGATCAGCGATGCTGACAGACCGAACCTCGTGTTGTTCGCCTCTGCAATAGCGGCGTCGAGATCGGCTACCCTGATGACTTGCAGGATCGGGCCGAACAATTCGATATCGGGCCGGTCGGGTATGGCGGTGGTGTCGATGATGCCCGGTGTAAGGAATGGCTTATCGGGATCCGTCTTACGCATATGCGTCAGAGCTTTCCCGCCTGCTGTTAATAAGGTTAGAAAGCTCTCACTCAACCTGTCCGCGGTCTCATTATCGATCACGGGGCCCATAAAGGGCTGCGGCTGAGCGAATGGTTCGCCTACCAGCAGTTTGCGCGTCATCGGCAACAATTCGCCCATGAGCGCATCGTAAACGCTGTCCAAAACGATCAATCTGCGCGCAGCAGTGCAGCGCTGCCCAGCGGTGGTAAAGGCGCTTTGAATGACCAAAGCTGCGGCGTCGGAAAGTTTTGGGGTATCGATTACGACTATTGGATTGTTGCCACCCATTTCCAGCGCGACAATTTTACCCGGATTGGCGGCGAGTTTGCGGTTAATTGCGATCCCTGCCTGCGCCGATCCTGTGAACAACACACCGTCAACGCCCGGATGCGCCACCATGGCTTTGCCTTCATCAGGGCCGCCAATGATGACCTGCATCGTATCATCAGGGGCGCCGCTACGCTTCCAGCAATCCAGCAAGGCCTCACCAACGGCCGGCGTTTTTTCTGATGGTTTGAACAAGACGACATTGCCTGCGATCAAAGCAGGGATCATGTGTCCATTGGGCAAATGCGCAGGGAAGTTGTACGGGCCCAATACGGCCATCACACCGTGCGGTTTGTGCCGAACGGCTGCACTGCCCAGAAGCGCGCTGTCGAGCTTTTTCTTACCCGTGCGTTCTGCGTATGCCTGAACCGATATGTCGACCTTGGCGATCACCGCGTCCACTTCGCTGCGAGCTTCCCACAGGGGCTTTCCCGTCTCAGAAGCGATCAGATCCGAAAGTTTGTCGTGATCGGCGCGCACCTCATTGGCAAACCGGCGCGCGATCTCAATTCTGTTGCCCAGCGCAAGTGCAGCCCATGCGGGCCATGCACGGCGAGCCCGGCTAACGGCTTCATCAACGTCGCCATGCGCCCCGCGCCACAATTCTTCGCCTGTTGCCGGCGCATAGGAAACGAGAATATTATCAGTCACGGCGTAGGCTCTTGTTGATATTCATACGTTTAGCAACCCCTAACCCAGCTTACCTTGAAGCTTGATGCGGGATGTCCCCGCACCGCCCCTAGCCAATATGGCTTTAGCGATGTCGCTGACATGGATCAAATTCACCTAAGGAAAGATGCCAGGCTTAATACTCGGTCTAGGGCTGCTTTCCCAATTGCGCTAAATCGAGTATACCCACGCAATAGCACGAGGAGGATGGCTGCAAAAACGTGGCAAATCTGGCGATCTTTATCCCTATGGCTGGGGTAAATCGGTTTTGAGTTAATTGGCGTTCCTTTGGAGGTGCGCCGCAAAAGGGGGAATTGTCTGATGGCTTTCAATACAATCAAGATATCTGCTTTGGGTCTTACTGCATCGAGTGCGGTCATTGCCGCGGTTGTTGGTTTGGGTGTTACGGCAACTCCCGCCGCTGCTCAGGAAGAATGTCTGCTCGACACCAACGGCGATGGAACCGCAACCGACGGGGTCGATACGGTCGATGGAGCGTCCGCAACCGGCACCGACTCACTGGCATGCGGGACAGATTCAACTGCAAGTGGTGATCAATCAACAGCGTTGGGTGCAAGCGCCACGGCAGCCGGCACTGGCTCGGTCGCGGTTGGTTTTAACTCTGTTGCGAACAGCGACTTCTCGATCGCGCAAGGGTTGAATGCTGAAGCGGATGGCGTTTCAGCGATTGCTATAGGTAACGCGTCAGTAGCGGCAGGCATTGATGCGCTAGCAATTGGCGGTGACGATGACGGCTTTGGCGCTGCGGCTGTCGGCAACTCGACCACCGCAATCGGCGGCGAGGCTCTGGCGCAAGGCGCTGGGGCAACCGCCATCGGCTGGCGCTCGGTAGCTTCGGCGGAACGCGCGCAGGCATTTGGTCACTTGGCCAACGCGCTTGGTGTTCGCTCACTGGCGATTGGTGAAGCCGCCATTGCCAACAGCGATTTCTCGATTGCACAAGGTGACAATGCTGAAGCTGACGGACTGGCTTCGATTGCTATCGGTAATGCTTCGGTAGCCGCTGGCACCGATGCACTTGCAATCGGCGGCGATGACGCTGGCTTTGGCGCAGCGGCTGTCGGCAACTCTACGACCGCAATCGGCGGCGAGGCTCTGGCGCAAGGCGCAGGGGCAACCGCCATCGGTTGGCGTTCAGTTGCTTCGGCGGAACGCGCGCAGGCATTTGGTCACTTGGCCAACGCGCTTGGTGTTCGCTCACTGGCGATTGGTGAAGCCGCCATTGCCAACAGCGATTTCTCGATTGCACAAGGTGATAACGCCGAGGCTGACGGACTGGCTTCGATTGCTATCGGTAACGCGTCGGTAGCCGCTGGCACCGATGCTCTCGCAATCGGCGGCGATGACGCTGGCTTTGGCGCTGCGGCTGTCGGCAACTCGACCACGGCAATCGGCGGCGAGGCCTTAGCGCAAGGCGCAGGGGCAACCGCCATCGGTTGGCGTTCAGTTGCTTCGGCGGAACGCGCGCAGGCATTTGGTCACTTGGCTAACGCGCTTGGCATCCGCTCTCTAGCTGTTGGTGAGGCTGCGTCTGCTGGCGGCGAACGGTCTGTTGCTTTAGGCAATACCAGTTCTGCTGGCGGGGTGGCTTCGGTTGCTTTGGGCGATGCGGCCAGTGCAGGTTTCGACGGTTCGGTCGCAATTGGCGCTGCGGCAGCGACCACTCGGGCCGACCAAGTGGTGTTGGGCGGAGCTGGCAGTTCGGTGACCGTTGGTGATCTCGCATCAAGCACCACCGCGCAAAGCGGAAGTCTCTTCTTTGCAACTGTCGATGCCACCGGAACGCTGGGCCAAGGGGTAAATGTGGCCGATCTGGCGTCCTCCGGTGATGTGGCGGCGAACACCGCCGCAATCGCCACAAATAGCGGCAATATCGCATCAAACACGATGGCGATAGGCGTCAACACAGCCGCGATTGCGACCAACGCAACCAACATTGCAGCCAACACGAATGCAATCGCGGCGACTATGGCGAGCAATTCGGCGAACACCGAAGAATTGCGCTTCTTTGAGGTCAGCACCACGGGCGGCAATGCATCCGCGACGGGCGATGCCGCAATCGCAATCGGGAACGATTCGCTCGCAACCGGTGTGGATTCGGTTGCCATTGGCGGAGACGATGCAGGCACAGGCGCACAAGCAATCGGTAACTCAACCACTGCGGTTGGTGGAGAATCGGTCGCAATGGGAGCGGGCGCTTCGGCCTATGGCTGGCGCGCGATGGCGACGGGGGAACGGGCGCAGGCCTTTGGCCATCTCGCCACGGCACAAGGTGAACGGTCACTAGCGATTGGCGAAAATGCCGATGCGCAAAGCGATTTTTCCACCGCGATCGGCAATGAATCGATTGCAACCGGGGTAGACGCTCTGGCGCTAGGCGACAGCGCATTTGCATCGGGCAACTCGACAACGGCAATTGGCGGCGAAAGCGTCGCTAGTTCAGCAGGCGCAAGCGCCTTTGGCTGGCAGGCTGAGGCCACAGGCGCGATGGCAACCGCTGTCGGGCATCAGGCCACGGCATCAGGTGATCAAAGCTTTGCGGCAGCCGAGGATGCGGTCGCATCAGGCAGCAATGCGATTGCGATCGGTAACGCGGCCCAAGCAACCGGCGGCGATTCCATCGCCATCGGGGGTAATCGCGATGGAGCGACGGGCCGAGCAACCATCGCCAGCGGCGCTTCCACCACGGTTGTAGGGGGCCAAGCAATCGCTATGGGAGCGGGCGCAACCGCATTTGGCTGGCGCTCAGAAGCAACTGCGGAACGCGCGCAAGCCTTCGGTCACCTAGCGGTTGCATCGGGCGTACGCTCGCTTGCCTTGGGTGAGGCTGCAGCGGCCAGCGGAGAACAATCCATCGCTGTGGGTGACAGGTCTGTTGCAAGCGGGGCCGGAGCGGTTGCTCTGGGCGCGCAGGCATCGGCAACCGGAGCCAATTCGGTCGCCATTGGTCAGGGCGCTTCGGCAACCAACGACGGACAGGTCGTGGTCGCTTCGCTTGATGAAAGCACAGGCAGTCAAAGCGGCGGTCTGTTTATCGTTACCACCGATTCCTCCGGCACGCTGGGCCGGTCGGGCTTTGATGCGATGAATGCATTTGCCTCTCAAGCTTCGGTCGATACCAACAGCGCGGGGATCGCAGCCAACTCGTCTAGCATCCTTGCTCTGCAAACTTTGAGCTCTTCAAATGCAAGCCGGGTGGACACTTTGTTTGGCCTGACTGAAGATAACCGTCAGGCGATTGACCGCGCCAACGAAGGGGTAGCCATGGCGCTGGCGATGGAAAGCCCATCTTTGGCACCGGGCAGCAGTTTTGCTCTGTCAGGCGGGGTTGGCTATTTCGAAAATCAGGGTGCGGGCACAGTTGCTGTCAGCGCGCGGGTTTCGGATAATGCTTCTGTCTCAGCTGGGATGGGCGTTGGCTTCGACAGCGGAGAAGTTGGCGCACGCGGTGGCTTCCAAGTTTCTTGGTAAGTCGTTAGACCTCTCAGCCATGACAATTATGGCCACAAAACACATTATGCCGGGGCCTAGCGCCCCGGCATTTCGTTTCGCGCTTCTCGCTTGCACAGTGGCTGGCTTGACCACAGCTTTGCCTCTGGCTTCCGCCGCTGCACAGCAGGCGCCTGTTCAGCAGGCTCAACCGACTGTTCAGCCGCCACCATCGCTCCGCCCCGTGCCGAGCCAGCTAGAGCTGTCAAAGTTGCTGTGGTCGACTGTTGCGGCTGTTGATCACGCCAATCAGTCGGGGAATTATTCGGTGCTGCGCGATATTTCGGCGCAAGGGTTCCAGATCAATTTCAACCCTGCGCGCCTGACTGAAGTCTTTGCAGGCATTCGCAATCTGAATATCGACCTATCCAATGCATTGCTGGTCCCGCCGACCTATTACGAAGCGCCTCAGCTGATTAGCAATGATGTGTTCCGGGTGCGCGGAGTTTTCCAGATGCGTCCAATTTCAATCGGTTTCGATATGTATTTTCAGTGGGAGCAAGGGCGCTGGAAATTGTTCGGGATCGACCTTCAACCCCAAGCGATGGCCGAATCCGAGTAATTCAAGAATGACCTGCAGCGATCGGCGCTGGGCCATGGGCCTCTCCCATGCGTCTGAGTGCTGCGACCTTGTCCTTTAATGGTTTCCAATCGTCGCTTTGATCGATGGCTGACCAAATCGATTCTACCTCTTCTATCACCATGCTTTGCGGTGCGTCATCGTTCCAATAATTATGCGTCTCTTGGACTGGGGTGTAATTCGCCAATGCCTCGGCAAGTTCGCCATTAAGCCCCCGCCCACCGCGGTGTGTGAAGAACCATGCATCAGGCTGCGCCCCGCTGTCCCTCATGGCTTTTTCGCTGGCGGAGACCATGACAGAATCAGCCTCCAATCCACGGGGCTCAACCCCAAGCCGCCAACACCAACGGCGCGCAATCGCCTCCATATAAAGCGGGCCAAACCGCTCAAGCGCAAAAACCAGCGGCTCCGTTTCGGCGAGCAAACGCAGCGCCACCGCGAATTGCCCAGAATTCCAGTGCAATGCCTCGGGCTGACGACCAAACGCGTAAAGGCCATTGTAGTCAAAATAAGCGGCGGTGAAGCTCGGATCCCAACGCGGTAACCAGCGCCACGGGCCGTAATCAAAACTTTCGCCAGTCACATTCATATTGTCGGTGTTGAGCACGCCGTGGACAAAACCGGCGACCATATAGCTGGCCGCAAGGTCGGCCATTCGTTCGACCAGTTGATGCATGAGCATTACTGCAGGTTCATCGCGCGCCGGAGCATCTGCGGGAGGGGGAGGGCCCGGGAACTGCGTGAGGCAGTAGTCTACCAGTGCCTCCATTTGTTCAGTTTCTTCATGAGCGAGCAGCCGCTGGAATGTCCCGATGCGAATATGCGAGTGGCTAAGCCGCACCATGACAGCAGAGCGCGTCGGGGAAGGCTCATCACCGCGTTCAAGAGGCTCCCCGGTTTCGATCACGGATAAAGTCTTCGATGTGTTCACACCCAATGCTTCTAGCATTTCGGTCGCCAATATCTCGCGCACCGCCCCTTTTAATGTCAGTCGCCCATCGCCTGCGCGGCTGAAAGGAGTGGTGCCAGATCCCTTCGTTCCCAAATCCATCAATCGCCCACCAGCATCCCGCATCTGCGCAAACAAAAACCCGCGCCCATCGCCGATTTCGGGATTGTAGTTGCGGAATTGATGCCCGTGATATCTCAGCGCAAGCGGGGCGGGTAAATTGTTCTCCATAGGTGCGAACCGGCCAAAATGTTTGGTCCAGTCTTCATCGCTCAGACCCGCTAAGCCAACACTGGCTGCCGCCCGGTCATTTCGAAACCGCAGCTTCGTTTCAGGGAAATCTGCGGCCGCCACCGGCGCGCCTAGCCAATCGGCTAGCGTATCGATTGCGGGGTCGGGTGTGTAAGTGGCTGCTTGCGGAAGGTCGCTCATACCGCGATAGTGGGGCGAAGCAGGCGCCCACGCAAGCACCCATAAGTTTCTTGGGGGGGCCATAAGACATTTGAAGGAATCTCGCCTTTTATGGCTAATGCATACGAAGACAGCAATTGGACCAGCGCTGATGGTCTGTCGCTCTATTACCGCGATTACGCCGGGCCTGATGGTTATGACGGACCGCCCGTTGTATGCCTGCACGGGCTCACTCGAAATTCGCGCGACTTTTCCGAATTGGCGGAGCATATTGCGCAAACGCGCCGTGTAATCGTGCCCGAAATGCGCGGGCGAGGGCGAAGCGATTATGCACCTGACAGCGCAACATACAATCCCCTACAATATTGCGCGGACGTAGAATTACTCTTCTCCGAACTCGGCGTTGACCGGTTTATTTCGGTTGGCACTTCGATGGGCGGGCTGATGACGATGCTGCTCGCCAAGTCAAAGCCTGGGCGCGTCGCTGCCTTGGTGATGAATGATATCGGGCCAGAGATTAATCCGGCGGGTATCAAACGGATTTCTGGGTATGTAGGGCAGGGACGCAGCTACCCAACTTGGATCCACGCAGCGCGTTCGATGGCGGACGTCCACGGTGCGTCTTTTCCGGATTACGATCTGGAAACATGGCTGGAGATGGCGAAGCGGACGCTGGTGGTAAGTCAGAATGGCCGGATCAGCTATGATTACGACATGGCCATCGCCGACCCGTTTAAGAAGCCGGGGAATGCCGCGCCGCCCAACCTGTGGCTTGCCTATGAGGCTTTGCACGATGTGCCGATGGTCCTTATTCGCGGGGAATTGTCCGACCTATTGACGGCAGAGACTGTGCAGCAAATGCGCGCGCGAAACCCGGCCATGACCACCGTAACCGTGCCGCGTGTGGGCCATGCGCCGTCTTTAAATGAACCCGAAGCACGCGCCGCGATTGACGCGCTGCTGGCCAAAATCTGACGAGCAATCATGGCGATACCCAGAATTCTGCACTGCCACTCCACCTTTGCCGCTGGCGGCAAAGAGCTGCGCGCGGTTCAATTGATGAATGCATTTGGCAAGGAGTTGCAACACACGGTCATTTCCGGCCTTCCCGATCAGATGGGCGCGCGCGATCACATTTCACGCGGGATCAACGTCGCATTCCCGACTGACTTTCCCTCGCTGACCGGGTTTCCCGGACCGGGTCGATTGGTTGCGATTGCTCAGGCAATGAAGGCCTATGACCTCGTGCTCACCTACAATTGGGGCGCGATGGATGCGGTGATGGCGCATTCGGTGTTCGCTGATGCACTGAACCTGCCGCCGCTGATCCACCATGAGGATGGCTTTAACGAGGACGAGGTGACGCAGCTTAAAACAAGCCGCAATTGGTACCGCCGCGCTGCGCTAGGCAAAACGCACAGGTTGGTTGTGCCCAGCCAAGTGCTTGAAGGCATTGCAAAGAATGTCTGGATGCAGCCCGGTTCAAAAGTGCTGCGAATTCCCAATGGTATCGACACGGCTAAATTCGCAGGCAAGCCAAAATCCGGTACGTTTCGCGTCATGAAGCGCAAAGGCGAAAACTGGATCGGCACGCTGGCAGGTCTGCGCGCGGTGAAACAATTGCCAATGCTGGTGCGCGCATGCGCTGACTTGCCTGAAAACTGGCATCTTGTGATCTTGGGTGATGGTCCAGAAAAGGACGCGATCCTCGCTACCGCCGCTGATCTCGAGATCAGTCACCGGGTCCACCTGCCCGGATCAGTATCTGATCCGGCAAGCGTGATCGGCATGTTCGATATTTTTGCGCTGTCTTCTAAAAGCGAACAATTCCCGCTTTCTGTGATCGAGGCGATGGCGGCGGGGCTGCCTGTTGCTGCGCCCGATGTTGGTGATATCAAAACTATCGTAGCAGAACCAAACCGCGCATTCATCGCGGTGCCAGATGACACAGACGCGCTTAACGCCATGCTAGGCGAACTGGTCGAAAACGCTAAATTGCGTTCTGAACTGGGCGCAGCAAACCGCAAGAGGGCAGCGGAACATTTCGATCAATCACAAATGATCGCTGCGTATCGCTCGCTTTACTGGGACGCTATGGCGCAGGATATCAGGCAATAACCGTGATGTATGTTCACGCCCGCTTCAACTCAAGACGCGCAGATAATCGGACAAGGGTGTCCATCATATTGAGCGCCCGCTTGTGATTTCGCCATCATAGCGCTGAAAATGCATTGTGAGCAGCCAGCGCACCGGCATTGCGTGAAACAGCTGCGCTGATTAAAGAGCCGCGCAAAGCTAACGTAATTGTAACGAGGAATTCCGCCCAGTGGCGCGCACCCCGACCGAACACCCAAAAGATGAACCCACCGGCCCCTCGCGCGAGGATGAAATTCTCATGCGCGAAATAGACGAGGCAGTGCGTCAGGACGATGCCACCGAATTCTTTAAGAAATACGGTGTCACTCTTGGCGTCGTTATCGCGCTGGTGCTTGGCGGTATGCTGGCTTACTGGTATTGGGACAGCACCAACGAAGCGGAGCTGGAACGGCAGTCTGAGCTGATTATCAGTTCGCTCGATTCGGTAGATGCTGGCGATTTTGCCGGAGCGGAAGAAAAAGTTGCTCCGCTGATCGAAGATGGATCCCCGGGTGCGAAAACGGTCGCTCGGTTTCTTCAGGCGGCCTCGGCGCTAGAGCAAAACGACCCAGCGCGCGCGGTTGAACTTTATGCGGCCATCGCCGCTGATCCAGAAGCGCCGCAGCCCTTACGCGACCTCGCCTTAATCCGCGAAGTTTCCACCAATTTTGATGACCGTGCCCCAGCAGACGTGATCGCGAAGCTTGAGCGGTTGGCTGTGCCGGGCAACGCCTTTTTTGGCAGCGCGGGCGAATTGGTCGCGATCGCGCATCTCGAAGCTGGCGATAGAGATGCCGCTGGCACTCTGTTTGCCGAAATTTCGAAAGATGAAGCCATTCCCGAGACGCTCCG
The DNA here is from genome assembly GCA_963789155.1 of uncultured Alphaproteobacteria bacterium. GTDB lineage: Bacteria > Pseudomonadota > Alphaproteobacteria > Sphingomonadales > Sphingomonadaceae > Erythrobacter. The sequence goes on from CAWBJN010000023.1 coordinate 383,970, forward strand.
TTCACGTGCGCGCCAGATGGCGGGTCTACTGGGAGTGGATGCGATCGACGATGTTGACCAATTGCTCGAAGACGAAGGCGTGACGACAGGCGGCGCTCTACCAGCCGGAGGGCCCTCTGCGGGCGCTACTGGACAATAAGACGACGGAAAGTTTGAACGGATATATGCAAATGCGATTGACCGGAATGAAAAGCGCACTGACTTTGGGCGCACTGGCAGCGACGCTGACGGCTTGCGGCGGTGGTGAGAAAACCACGCCGACAATTGGCAATCGCACGCCAATTCTTACTATCATTGAGAACGGCGCTGCCGTTGACCCCGACCTCGCCAACGTCACCGTAGTCTTGCCACCCGCCGTAACGAACGCGGAATGGGCGCAAGTCGGTGGGTCGGCGAGCAAATCCTATGGCCACCTCAGTTTGCCTGCCACCCTCAACAAAGCGTGGAGCGCGCGTATTGCAGGGTCGAGTAACAGCGTACGCCTTGCTGCAGCGCCGGTGGTTGGCGGCGATATGCTGTTCGCTGAGGGCACCGACGGCGTCATTCACGCGTTCAACAAAGAAACCGGCGCGCGTGTCTGGACGCTCAGCGATGAAGACATGAGCGCCGATATGCGCCCTTCTGCTTTCGGCGGAGGTGTTAGCTATGACAATGGCCGCCTTTACGCGACCAATGGTGCGGGACAGGCCAAGGCCGTTGACGCGGCGACCGGCGAGGT
>CAWBJN010000024.1:0-32897 GCA_963789155.1 uncultured Alphaproteobacteria bacterium
ACACACTCCTTAGCACCAAAATGTGTTACAGGGCGCGCGCAGAGCGGCGGTATCGGCGGCAACCGACAGGCCAATCCGTACTTAATTCGATCGTGAAGCGCCGTCTGTGCGGATATCAGGCGCGTTTCATGTTAGTGCAATGCGGCATTAACTGTGCCGATTATGAACTGTCTGACTTTTTTCGAGTTGCAGCCAAATAGCTATCGTTCAGTGGTTGAATTGCTCCGGTCAAAATTGAGCTGCGGTTAGCGGCAGACCTTTTGGCCATCCTGCATTCCACACTGGGCCTGATGAAATCTATCCCGATTTTATCATAATATTCCCCATTCACTGAACTGCAACAGCCCCGCCGTGATAACGTAACAGGCGGCGCTTAGCGGACTTGCGAACCCACTCTCCAATCGCATGAGGTCCGCTATGAAGTTCTCCGCTCTACGAAGTGCATTGCTTGCTTCCGTCGCCTGTTCACCCATCGCAGCACTGGCTCAGGAAGTGCCTGAGACCAATGAATCCGGCGATTCCGGCAACACTATTCTGGTTACGGCACAAAAAATTGAGCAGCGCGCTCAGGATGTGCCAATCACGATTTCGGCTGTCACAGGCGACAGGATAGAAGAACTTGGCATCACCGACCTCGATGAATTGTCGAATTACATTCCCGGTCTGAATATTCAGGAGCAGAGCGCCAACAATCCGGGCATCGTTATCCGCGGTGTCACTTCGGATTCGGGTTCCTCGCAACAAGGGCCGCGCGTTACGCTGTATTATAACGGCGTCGACATTTCGCGGTCACGCGGTTCGTATCAGGCGATCTATGACCTTGAGCGGGTCGAAGTTATCAAGGGGCCGCAAGCAACCTTGTTTGGTACCGCATCCGCAGTGGGCGCAATCAGCCTTGTCTCGGCTCGCCCGCGTGAAGGGTTTTCGGGATCGGTAACGGGCGGATATGGCAATTTCGACCAAACCGTCTTGGGCGGTTTCATTAATGCCGGCTCAGATGTGATTGCCGGACGCATCGCTTTTGAGTGGCGGACCCGTGATGGTTACGTTGAAAATCTCGCCGCCAGCCAGGAAGAAGAGCTCTACGCACAAGACCAGTTCGGTGTCCGCGCATCCCTGCGTTACACCCCGACGGCCGACGTGACGGTCGATCTGATCGGCACCTATGATCAACAGCGCAATGGCGGTACGCCGTTTGTATCGGGAGCATTTCCGGCATTCGCTGGCGCGCCCGGAGGGGAAGACAATGCCTTTCGACCCGCCAATTTAGGCGGTAATCCCGCAGGTGCGGCGGTGCTAGGCGATGATCAGCTTGGTCTGAACCGAGAGGTTTATGATCTCAACCTTACCGCAGAATACCAGTTCGGCGACGATTGGACCTTTACCACCGTGAATGGCTACCGCGAATTTGACAGCGCCGAAGTATTTGATGCTGATGGCAGTGCGGCGCCGTTTCTCGAATTTGCTGAAATCGCCGATGGGTGGCAAATCAGCCACGAGGGGCGCTTCAGCTATGCGGGCGAAAAATTGCGGGCAAGCGCAGGCTGGAACCTGTTTATCGAAGACAGCATCCAGAATGTGCCGTTCGCGACCGAAGAAGGGGTGTTCCTGACATGCCTTGGCGGGTTGTTTAGCAACCCGCGGAGCCTATGCGTCGCACCCGACGGGAGCGTTCCCGCGCTCGGTGCGACCAACATTCCTTACAGCGCGGTCTTGTTCGAAAATCAGGGCCGTAACGAGGCCTATTCAGTGTTTGCCGACGCGACCTGGATTCCGACAGATTCGCTCGAACTGACCGCTGGTATCCGGTTCCTAGATGAATATCGCCAGTCCGGCTTCTTCAGCGAGATTCCAAACAGCGTTATAACGGGTGCGCCTTTGGTTCCCGGCGGAGTCGATACGAACGGCCGTGTCCTTAGCGCCGATGATAATTTCCAGGCGGTGCTGCCGCGCTTTAATGCACTTTACCGGATATCTAATGATGTGAATGTGTACGCTACCGTGTCGAAGGGTCGCCGTTCGCCGGTGCTCCAGCTTGGTGCGCGGCGTGACGGTGCATCAGTAGTCGCTAACCGGCTTGATGTGCCCGAAGAGACCGTGTGGAACTACGAAGGCGGGATCAAGCTGGCCAGTGGCCCGGTATCGGGTTCGCTTGGCGTGTATTACCAGGTCTACGAAGGATTTCAGGTGACTGTGGTGCTGCCTGACCTAACGACCCGCACCGAAAGCGCAGGTAAGGCTGCGAACCTTGGGGTTGAGGGTGAGCTGGCAATCGACATCGCAGATTGGCTGCAAGTGTTCGGCAATTTCGGCTACATCGACGGCGGCATTGAGGAGAACAACACGTTCGCCCCGCAATTCTCTGGCGCCCGTTTCCGCCTGCAACCCGAATGGCAGGCGGCAGGCGGTTTCACCATTGACGCCCCGATCAGCGACGGTGTGCGGTTCTTTGCTACGCCCAGTATCACGCACCGCAGCCGCATCTTCTTCGAAGTGCCTAACAATCCGGTCACTTCACAAGGAGCCGTAACGCTAGTCAACGCCCGCGCGGGATTGAGCTTTGCCGATGATCGATACGAGATTGCGGGCTTCATTCGCAACGCCTTCGATGAGGACTATTTGCTGGATGCGGGGAATACAGGCGGTGCATTCGGCATCCCGACTTTCATCCCCGCAGAACCGCGCTTTTACGGCGTGCAGCTAACCGCGCGGTTCGGCGACTGATCAAAAAACAAGCCGAGAGCACGAAAGCAAATGCCGCCGGGGCCGATGCTCTGGCGGCATTTGCGCGTCTGACATGCACTGGCATTCGTGAGCACAAAAATGACGGCCCGAAAAGTGACAGCCCAAAATGACGGGAATGTAACTGAATAACTGGTGATCGTAAGATTGTCGTCACCGTTCGGTCGCGTTCCTGTCAAGTGGCTCCCTTAAAGCTCGCGATGCGCAGACAAACTGTTTGGACGCATTAGGGGGCAAATCCGATCATGAAGCTTCGATATATTTTGAACACCGGCACAGTAGCGCTTGCAGCTTGCCTCGCCATGCCAGCGATCGCCGGAGAGGTGCGGGGAACTGTTGCAGATGCGTCGGAAACTGATGCGTTGCAGGCTGCCGAAGTGCGCATTGAGGAACTGAACCGCCGTACCACAACGGCGCGCGACGGCTCTTATGTATTCGAAGACGTTCCAGCAGGCAGCTACACTGTTGTTGCGAATTACATTGGCGCTGAACCGGTGAGTTTCACAATTGCGGTGCCAGAAGATGGCCGGGTCATTCAGAATTTCGCATTGGGCCAATCGGGTTCGAACATTCTGGTTATCGGCCAAAGCGCAAGTCAGGCGTCTGCGCTTTCACGCAAACGTGCAGCTGACGGCGTTTCGGATGTTCTCACCCGTGATGCGATTGGCCAGTTCCCAGACCAAAATGTCGCAGAAAGCCTTCGCCGCCTGCCCGGTATCAACGTCCTTAACGACCAGGGCGAAGGGCGGTTTGTTGCGGTTCGCGGCCTTGATCCTAATCTCAATTCGACTTCAATCAACGGTGTCCGCATCCCTTCGCCCGAAGGGGATATCAGGGCCGTTGCGCTCGACGTGATTTCATCTGAGATTATTGAATCCATTGAGGTCAAAAAGTCGCTCACGCCAGACATGGACGCTGACACGATCGGTGCCTCAATTGAGATCAATACGACGAGCGCATTCGACCGCCGCGAAGACCTCTTCGTCGTTCGACTGGGTGGCAGTTATAATGAATTGCGTGATACTCTGACGCCCGATCTCTCGGCAGACTTTTCCACGCGCATCACTGAAAACCTCGGGGTCACTGGTGGTATCTCGTTTTACAACCGCGAGTTCCAAACCGATAATATCGAAGCCGACGACTGGACCGAGGATGGCGGCCTGATTTACGCTGAGGAAGTTCAATATCGCGACTATCTGGTTGAACGCGAACGCATCAGCGCGACCCTTGGTTTCGATGCACGCGTAGGTGACAACACTGAGCTTTACCTGCGCGGTGTTTGGAGCCAATTCGACGATCAGGAATTCCGCCGCCGGTTGGTATTTGGTCTTGGCGATGCGAATGTCACTGGCAGCGGTTTGACGCCAAGCTTCGATGATGACGGCGCCGTGATCGAAATAGAACGCGACGTCAAAGATCGTTTTGAGCGCCAACGCATCCGCACTCTCACCTTTGGTGGTGAAAGCGATTTTGGCGGGCTGCGCGCAGAATATTCTGTGAGCTGGGCGAAGTCATCGGAACTTGAAAACGGATCGGTTGATCCAACCGTTTTTCTGGCAGAGTTTGAAGATAGCGGCCTTGGAATCGGATTTGACTATGCCGACGAACGTCGCCCGTCTTTTAGCATCACAGGAAACAGCGCAGGTTTCTTTGATCCATCACTTTATGAGCTGGACGAAATTGAACTGACCGCACTTTCCGATGCAGAAGACGAAGAATTCGCAGGCAGGTTTGATCTCGCCTACGACATGGTGACCGATGCTGGAACATTCACGATTCAGGGCGGTCTTAAAGGGCGCTTCCGAGAGAAGACTTTCAATGGTGAGATCGAATTTTACGAACGCGATGATTACACCTTAGCTGACGTGCTGGGGCAGGGACCAAGCAATACGCTCGCCAATCTCGCCCCTTTACCAGGCCTTACGGAAGCAACGGACTTCTTCAATGCCAATTTCGCCAGCTTTGAATTCAACGAAATCGATAGCCTCGTTGATAGCGCCAATCAGGATTACAGTGCCCAAGAAGACATCTATGCCAGCTACCTGCTGGGGCGCTGGGAGACCGACACCCTGCTGATCATCGGCGGTGTCCGCTATGAACGCACAGAGAACACCTTGTCAGGTTTTGAAACGGCTATTTTTGAGGACGGCCAAGACCTGCCGGGCGGCGGCGTCGCGACAGACGATATTGTGATCGTTACGCCGGTCCAGTTTGATCGAAACTATGATCATTGGTTGCCCAGCCTTAACCTACGTTATTCCCCGCAGCCAGAACTTGTGCTGCGCGCTGCAGGCTATCGCAGCATCGTTCGTCCAAACCTTGAACAGCTCGCGCCCCGTTTTGAGCTCAACGAGGACCGCGAAGCTGTAATCGGCAATCCCACGCTTGAACCGTTTGAGGCATGGAATCTCGACCTTTCGGTCGAATATTACATGACCAATAACGGAGCGATCACTGGCGCTTTCTTCTACAAGGACATTGACAATTACGTGTCCGGGATCGTTCTTGAAGATCCGGGTTCGATTTTTGGTGTCGATTTTGAAGAGGCTGAAACCTTTATCAACGGGCCAAGTGCGGAGATTTTTGGTTTTGAGCTCAGTGTGTATCAAAAGCTCGATTTCCTGCCGGGCTTCCTCTCCGGTTTTCTGGTGCAGGCCAACTACACTTACACCGATGCAAGCGGACTGATCACCGATGGCGATATCACTGACATAAACGCCGTGCCCAGCTTTCGCGAAATCCAATTGCCAGCGACCAGTCAGAATACATTTAACGCTGTGCTTGGCTATGAAAATGCCGGTCTGAACCTGCGTCTTGCAGGCACCTATCGTGACGGTTTCCTTGACGAGATCAATGGCGATGGGCCCGAATTTGACCGATTTACCGACAGCCTGTTCCAACTCGATTTTACTGCGCGGTATCAGGCGACCGACAACGTTCAGGTCTATTTTGAGTGGATCAACATCAACAATGCCGAATTCTACGCGTTCAACAATTTTGGCGGGCGGCAGAATCTGCTCCAATACGAAGAGTATAATTGGACCATGAAGGGCGGAGTTCGTCTTACTTTTTAAGGGCAATTGAACATGAATAGACCATTCTACGGTTTCGCCCTTATCACACTTGGGATTGCGGCTGGCTGTGCTTCGATCCCAAGTGGGGGGCCGGCTGTCTCAATCTCCGCGAGCGCGGAGACTGTGCCGGTTGGCACGGCCAATGAAGACGCCGCAGATGATCCGGCGATTTGGTACAATTCAGCCGACCCGTCGAAAAGCCTGATCGTGGGGACTGATAAAAAGGCGGGTCTTCACGTCTACAATCTTGAGGGGGAACAGGTTTCTTTCTTCCAAGGCGCGGGTCTTAACAATGTCGATTTGGCCGAGCTGGATGACGGCACGATCCTCGTCGCTGCCAGCGACCGGCGTGATCTCGCACTGGCTCATGTTTTGATCGCGAGCCTAGACCCGGCGACCGGTGAATTGTCCGAAATGGGCCGTTACGCCGTGGGGCCGGGTGAGGGTTATGGCATTTGCATCGGGGAGCCCAGCGGCATGACCGTCCCGATTTTTAGCGCTCCGAAGAATGGGCGCATTTATCGGCTCGATCTCTCGCTTGGCGCAGCTGTTACTGAGCCAGCATCTACTGAAATCGCTTCAGTCCCGAGCCAGCCCGAGGGGTGCGTTGTCGATGTCCGCACCGGTACGCTTTATGTCGGTGAGGAGGCCGCAGGGATTTGGGCCATCAATATCGAAACGGGGAGCAAGTCTTTGGTCGCCGAGGTTGGAACAGGCATGTTGGTCGCTGATGTTGAGGGTTTGGCGTTGGCAGCTGATGGCGAAGATGGCGGATATCTTGTGGCATCGTCGCAAGGAGACAACGCCTATGCCGTTTATACGTTGCCAGGAATGGAGCCTCTGGGACGATTCCGGATCGAGCAAGGGATTGTCGGCTCGGCTGAAGAAACCGACGGTATCGCGCTGGATTCCAGAAGCTTTGGCGAGGCATTTCCGGGCGGCTTGTTTGTCGCTCAAGATGGGATCAATCCACCATCGGCGCAGAACTTCAAATTGGTCCGCTGGGATGACATTCTGGCAGGCCTCAGTTTAATGCGCTCAGAGGATTAGCAAAATTGCAGAGCCATTTAGAGTTCAGCCCTCGCAAGTAGGCTGCATGGGTGCATGCTTTCACGTGTCAATCGATTTGCAGCTGCGTTGTCGGCGCTCGCTGCGGTAATAGTTGAAGGAAAGCCATAGCGAGGCCGCACCGAGCAGGTGCCACACCGAGTGGCCCTGCAGCAGACTGTGGGGCGCGCAGATTACACCATCCTGATCCAGCACCCAGATGCCGAACGCAGTGGCTGTCGCAGCTAAACCCCAGAGATAAAATGCAATTTTTGCGCCTGGCCGCTGCTTGCGGGCAAAGACCAGCTCCATGACGATCGCCGCGATCAGCAATACGGCAAACAGCCATCTGCGCACTTCAGGGGCAACGATCAGGATGGTGACTAGCGACAAGCACAAGAAAGCATAAATTGCGACTGCCGCGCCATCGGGGATCCGGCACCAGCGCGCTATCGCTGAGACCAAGAGATACGAGCCCACAAGATACATTCCCAGCACATCGAAGAACTGACCCCACAAGGTCAACGTGGCGTGCAGCAAGCCAGATCCCACGCCAACCACGATCGCGGTGACGCCCAGAGTGCGTCCAGAAATCCCGGTCAATGCCGAATCCGGATCGCGATTATAAGGCATTGCGAGCATCAGGCTGCCGATCAGGACATAGCCGAAAGATGACCAGGTATTTGCCGGCTGCAGCATCAGTGTGCCTGTTCGCGGCGCCTCGCAAAAACAGCGAGTGGCAGTGCAGCTTGCCGGGATGAATGCAGCCCAGTCTGGGCCGAGAGCAGAAAGCAAGGCCAGAAACCCAAGAACAAACAGTCCCGTCAGCATCAGCGCGATGAATACCGAGCGCCGTGTCATGGTCTGCAACATGCGTTTCCCCCTGCTGAATGGGCTAGCAGAGTCGTGACCGGCCACCAAGAGTTGCGAAGGGACGAGCGCGAGGAGGCGTGCATCACATGGATTGTCCGCTGAACGGCAACTCTAGATGGTCTGGCCGATCAAAGCGGTCTGACCGCTAACGGCCCAATTGTTGCCTCACTCTGTCAAAAGCCTCACGCGGTCCAATTCGATCGCGTAGTCTCCAGGTTCGAAGATTCCGATTAGCAACATTGTGGTCCCCGTTTTGTCGAAACGTGGCAGGTCGGCGAATGCGACAGTCACCTCACGCCATTCCTCTCCAATCTCAATCCCAGCGATTGAGGGTCTCTGACCGCCTGCTTCGGAAAATCCCATCACCCCTGGACCAGCTCCGATGCCGCGTATTCTAAACGAAATACCTACAGCTGATGCCAGATTGGCAGGAACCATCATCCCGTCTCCTGGCATCCACGCGATACCTGCCCATTGACCGAAGCCACCGGGAGAAACGTTCCCTGAAAGCCGAAGCGTGCTATCTCCAGTAACGGATGCCTGCGCAGTCGAAGCTCCGCCCATGATAGCATCGGTGGAGACGCTCCAGCTGCCAAATGGGGCTTCGATAGACACCGCGTCCCCCGTATTCGTGAAGCTCGCGATGCTTCCCCCTTCTGGTAATGGCTGAGCCTGAGCGCTTGCTGATGCGGAAGCAGTGACGGTTTTGCGCCGCGCAGAGCGCAATTGCGCGACTGATTGGCCATCCTTCCAGACTTCAACGATTGCCTGTGTTGCAGTGATATCTTGCGTCGGATCACCGCGGACAAGGAGCAGGTCAGCAAAGGCGCCATCGGCAATCCGCCCATGGTCCTTGATACGATACGCGTCGGCAGGGGCCGAGGTGGCTGCTATCAGTGCCTCTTGAGGACTGAGCCCCGATTGAACCAACAACTCCAACTCTCGGTGCAGGGATACGCCGAACCAGGTCCCCGGATTGGGTGAGTCGCTTCCGGCAAGGATCGTGATGCCCGCATCGCGAAGAGCTGCGATATTCGCCTCCATTGCGGGTGCGAAAGTTTCGATCCGGTCACTTTGAGCAGAAGGCTGCAAACTCGCCACCGTAGTCCGGTGCAAAAGACCCTGAAAGGCAGGGCCTTCCATCAATGCAGCGCTACCTGCGCGCCCCGCAAAACTTTCGAATACCGCATAGGTTGGACTGACAAATATGTTCTGCTCGCGCATAGCTGTCAGCAAGGCATCATCCACCGGCTCATCGGCAAAAAAGTGAACTAGGCCATCTGCCCCGGCCTTTACCGCAATGCGCGCAGCATCGCTGTTTTGGGTGTGGACCACTGCCAGCTTGCCATGGCTGTGGGCGGCTTCAACCAATGCAGTGACAGTTTGCTGATTTAGTGTGGGTAAGGCTCTGCCAATTTCCTCTCCGCCGCCTTCTACAATGATTTTGATATAGTCGGACCCTTCCGCGATCCGTGCTGACACCCATGCCGGTGCCTCTTCAGCGGCGGTGATGGTCGGGACTTCAATTCCGAATTGCGTGCCATGACCGCCGGGGGCAGTTGCCAGTATTCCTGCGCTATGCAGATCAGCTTCGCCCCGATTGTCATGTGCGGCAGTGCGCGCCCGAGATTGCTGTGTCGCTGCGGGAAGCGTAAACATGTCGAGCATAGTCGTGACCCCGAACAAAAGCGCATCATCAATTCCGGCATAGGCGTGAACATGCGCATCGAAGAAACCCGGCAACAGGGTGCAATCTTCACAAGTAACGATGCGGGCGTCAGCCGGATCTTCGCCCTGAAAATCATCTTCGACGATGCGATTGCCGTCTATCAGTACAGAGCGCTGCTCATGCGTTTGCTCACCGTCAAAAACGCGCACGTCTTTGATTAAGGTGGCTTGCGCAAGAGCAGCGGAAGAGCAACCTAGCAGCCACCCGGCGGCAATTGCGGTCAGAGCGAAACGCGAGCGGCCGTGATGATATGACAAGAGGCAATTCCTTTTGTTTCGTGGCAGCGATTGCGCGGCCTGATGGCGCAGACTTACCTGCAGGGCGGCGAAAATAGCGAGTGACATATGTCATGCTAACCGTGTGCGATGTGTCACTGCATTGGCACCCAAATATCTGCGACAAATGTGGCCGAACACAGGAGCACTTCATGCCAACTGATCTTGCCGCAATCGCTACGCTGACCAAGATAAATAAGCGCATGGGCAGCATGCTCGCGCTTGATGATTTCAATCTCGTGATCCGGCCCGGAGAAGTCACCGCGCTGCTCGGCCCCAATGGTGCGGGAAAGTCGACCGCTGTGGGGGTATTGACTGGTCGCCTTCTCGCCGATGATGGAGAGGTCAATGTTTTTGGACTCGATCCCAAGCGTCCAGCAGCGCGGTCGCGGCTAGGCGTGATGCTGCAATCAGCCAGCTTGCCCGACGTCCTGACAATTCGCGAACTGGTGACTTTGCAAAGCGGCTATTTTGTTGCGCCGCGCCCGCTGGATGAGACGCTCACACTTGCAGGTTTGTCCGAACTCGCGGATCGCCGTGCAGGTCAACTATCAGGCGGCCAATCGAGGCGGCTGCAGTTTGCGCTTGCGATCTGCGGGCGCCCCGATCTGCTCATCCTCGACGAACCGACAACTGGCCTTGATGCCGAAGCACGCCGCGCCGTGTGGAATACGGTGCGCGATACGGCCGACAAGGGCGCAGCTGTTTTGCTGACAACTCATTATCTTGAAGAAGCTGAAGCTCTCGCGGACCGGATCGTTGTCATTGCGAAAGGCCGTATAATCGCGGACGGAACCACAGAAACGATCCGCGCACAAGCAGCCGGGTCCGTCATACGGTGCCGTACGCAAATCCAAGCGGCCGCTTTGAGCGCACTGCCATGCGTCAGCCGCGCTGAACAATCAGGCGGAGAGGTCCGATTGCTTTCAAGTAATCCTGTCGCGACGACCAAGGCACTTCTCGATCGCTTGGATGATTGTACTGACCTGCGTATCGAAGCAGCAAGCCTCGAGGATGCATTATCCAGCCTAACCAGCTCTAACCTTGAGGAGGCCGCCTGATGTCCAACGCCCTGGTCGCGCCCGCTCGGCTCTTCCGGCTTGAGAGTGTTGCTGAGATTCGCAAGAGCTGGCGCTCACCGCAATTCATCCTGCCCACTGTGCTTTTGCCGGTCCTGTTCTACGGCCTTTTCGCTATTGCTATGAGTGGCGGCGGCGCGGAGGCCGCGACCTATTCGCTCGCAACCTTCGGCGTTTTTGCTGCAATCGGCCCTTCTCTGTTCGGCTTTGGCGCCGGTATTGCAGATGAACGTGCCGCCAATCTCATCGAAATGAAGCGCGTCTCTCCATTGCCTGCTGGTGCATATATCGCAGGCAAGGTCGCCGCGTCTGCATTGTTCACTGGCGTTGCAGTGCTGCTGATCTACGCGCTGGGCACTTTGGCTGGCGCGGTTAGATTATCCATGGGGGCGTGGATTGTCCTGTTTGGCATCCATATTGTATCCGTTGCACCATTCGCTCTTATCGGGCTTGGCGTGGGTATGAGAATGAGCTCGAAAGGCGCCGTCGCTGCGGCCAATTTCCTGTTTATGGGTTTCGCAGTATTGGGCGGTCTATGGTTCCCCATTGATGCCCTCCCGCAATGGCTTGGGGCGCTCGCTTGGATGACGCCGTCATGGCACCTGGGCGAACTCGCTCTCATGGTGGCCGGATTTCCGCGCGCTCTAAGTCCCGTGCTGCATGTTGCTTGCGTGGCCGCTATGACTGCTGCGGCTGCTGCTTTTGCAGCTTCGGGTTGGCGGCGAAGTGCGGCTTGACGAATTGATCGCGGGGTTGGACCATATGCATATGCCGACACAGTCAGCACCTACAAAACGTAAGAGTTGGCTGCGCACGCTCGTGGATCCTGAGGGGCCGTGGCTGTGGCTGGTTTGGTTGCCGTTCTACGCCATCCCCTGGTTGTATGTAGCGCCCTCGCTGTTTCAATTGGCAGCATCAATCGCGGGGATCGGCGTTTTCCTTGCTCTTTACCTTGCATCGGCGAAAGCGCAGCGCAGGCGGCCAGCCTTCGCGCTCGGTATCGCATTGGTCGCTATAATGCTTGCCCCTGTTGGAGGAAACTGGGGGGTGATTGCGATTTACGCCGCCTCAGTCGCCGGCCGGATCAGATCGCCGCGTCATGCAATTCTTCTTATTGCCCTTACATGCGGCAGTGTGGTCAGCACTGGCCTGTTGCTTGGCCAAAATATCGGATGGTGGGCCCCCGCAGCTCTTCTGACGCTGACAGTAGGAGCTTCCACTTTAGCAAGCGCGGCGGTGCAACACAAAAATGCCGAGTTGTTGAAAGCCCATGATGAAGTCCGCGCGTTGAGTCGTCTGGCCGAACGCGAGCGTATTGGGCGCGATCTTCATGATCTTGTCGGGCGAACTCTGACCTTGATCGCGATCAAGGCTGATTTGGCGGAGCGCCTGGTCGATGCTGATCCAGAAGCCGCAATACAAGAGATACGCGAGATGAAAACCACAGCGCGTGATGGTTTAAAGGACGTGCGAGAGGCCTTGTCTGGCATGCGCGAAGCAGGCTTCTCACGCGAGATTGAGGCTGCACGCCTTATGCTGGAAAGCGCTGGAATTGGCTTCACAGTTGAAGGGGACGCTGCGTCTATTCCAAAGGATCGCAGCGGAGTGCTTGCGATGGCACTGCGCGAAGCGGTGACCAACGTCGTCCGACATGCAGAGGCAACGCAGTGCCGTGTTGTGATAGGACAAAATGATACCGACGTGCGTGTTGAGGTGACAGACGACGGTTGCGGTGGATCATTTCAGGAAGCCGGAGGGCTTTCCGGTATGCGGGAGCGGCTGAAAGCAGCTGGAGGTGCGCTGGAACTGTTTCCTGATGGGTCGGGCACGCGCCTTGTCGCCATGGTGCCAGCCGGATGAATGACGCCAAAGTCCGCCTCGTCATCGCGGAGGATCAGACCATGGTTCTGGGCGCGCTTGCAAGGCTCCTCGAATTGGAAGGCGATTTCGAGGTTGTTGCACGAGCTTCTGACGGAATTGCGGCTCTGTCGGCAGTGCGCGAGTACCACCCTGACATACTTCTGACAGACATTGAAATGCCAGGGATGACCGGAATAGGCGTGGCGCAGGCTCTGGCAGCCGAGGGTATATCCACGCGCACCATTATTATCACAACCTATGATCGTGGTGGTTATCTTAGGCGTGCCCTTGATGCTGGTGTACGCGGCTATCTGTTGAAAGACAGTCCAATCGAACAACTGTCCCGAGCTATTCGGACCGTCGCCAGCGGTGGACGTGCCGTTGCGCCAGAACTTGCGGCGACTGCGTGGGAGAGCGAAGCCGATCCGTTGAATGAAAGAGAACGCGCCGTTTTGCGACTTGCAGAAGAAGGGCATTCGAACAAAGTCATCGCAAGGATGATGTCCCTGTCTCCCGGCACCGTGCGAAACTATTTATCCGAAGCAGCTTCGAAATTGGGTGCCTCAAGCAGAATCGAAGCCAGCCGCCTCGCCCGCGAGAATGGGTGGCTTTAGCGCTCGCGAGTGTCCGCTTAGCGGTAATCTGCGTCCAGAAGCGAGCATTCCGCTCAGGGCCCATTTCCGGCCATTGATCGCAAGACAAATCAAACAGCCGTTCTCTAATCGGGCCAACAAACATGCGTTGAGGGGGTTTACGTGAAGCTCGCGCTCGACGGGATCATGTCACTTGGAACCCTTGAACTTAGCCGCTACGCATCCTTCGCAATTGCAGTTCCGTAAGTACAGACGCTAGCCTAGATCGAATGCAATTGCGGAATGCGTAGAGAATAAAGGCCAAAGCAGAATTTCGTCCGGGGGGAACTCGGCAATTCAACCGGACTGATATGAATTCAAAGCCATGCGTATATTTTCAGCAATAGCGGCCCTGTCGCTGCTCGCAGCTTGCTCTGACGAACAGGAAGATCGCGCCGAACAGGCGGTAACTGTCGTGGCGCAACCGGTAAACTTCCTTGCTGACGAGGAAGTCATCGAAGCTATCGGTACGGCCCGCGCCGCACGCACGGCGGAAATCTTTCCCGAAGTATCCGGCCGGGTGGTTGCCGTTCGTTTTGGGCCGGGCAGCTATGTGCGCACCGGCCAGACCCTGGTGGAGCTTGATGCACGGCAGGAACGACTGGCTTTGCGCTTGGCTGAAGTGCGTGTCGAGGAAGCCGAGCAACTGCTTGGGCGATATCGGCGGATCGAAGACACCGGCGCGCTTTCGGAAAGCCAGATTGAGGCAGGCGAAAATGCGGTGGCGGCTGCCCGGATTGAGCGTGATCAGGCGGCAGCAGTCTTGGCAGAGCGAACCATTCGTGCGCCCTTCAGCGGCCATATCAGCTTTACTGAAATTGATGTTGGTGACCGGGTCACAGCCGATACGCTGATTGCGCAGCTGGACCAGCGCAGCAGGCTATATGTCGATTTCAACGCACCTGAATCTGTCTTTCGGCGGCTGCGGACTGGAGATAACGTCCAGATATCGGCATTTTCAGATCCAGATACACTGATTGCGGTTCCGATTGAAGCGGTCGGCACCACGATTGAAGAAGACCAGCGCAGCTACCGCGTCCGCACTCGTCTCGATAACCGGGGTGATCGCTACCGGCCGGGCATGAGCTTTAGCGTGCGATTTGTCGGGCAAGGGCAGACACGCGCCTCTGCCCCCGAAGCCGCCGTCATGTGGACCGGCGATGGATCGTCGATCTTTATCGTTCGCGATGGGGCAGCCGTTCGCGTCCCGGTTACGATCACCTCGCGCAGAGACGGCATTGCGCTGCTCGATGGTCAGATCGACCCTGAAACCCTCATCATCATCGAAGGCGTACAGAAGGTGCGCGAAGGTCAAGCGGTCACCATCGTGCAGCAGCCAACCCGCGATGCCGCCGAGGTTGAAGTCGCGGCATCATGATGAAGACCGATCTTCCGATGTTGGCGGTCAAACGCCCTCTGCTGATCTTTGTCCTGAACTTGCTGATCGTCATTGCTGGTTTGGCGGCTTTGCTGGGGACGGAAGTCCGCGAATTGCCCAACGTGGACCGGCCCATCGTTACCGTCAGCGCGACGCTTCCCGGTGCCGCGCCGGAAACAATGGATGCAGAAGTCACCTCTGTGCTGGAAAATGCCGCTGCACGTGTGAACGGCGTGCGCCAGATCCGGTCATCGAGTGAAGAAAACAACACGCGGATCAGGGTGGAGTTCAATCCGGGTACCGATCTCGATTCAGCAGCATCTGATATTCGCGAAGCTGTAAGCAGAGTGACGCGGGAGCTGCCCGACCGGACAGAACAGGTCCGCGTGGTCAAAGCGGATGAAGATGCCGAATCGATCATGACGATTGCGGTGCTGAGCGACAGCACCGACGTGGCCGAGCTTACGCGGATTGTTGAAAACGATATCATTCCCGAACTGCTCGCCGCAGAAGGTGTCGCCAGTATTGAAACGTTTGGCACGCGTGAGACGCAGCTGCGGGTTGCCGTCGATCCAATCCGGCTCGCGCGGTACAGCTTGACCATATCCGATGTCGCTGCCGCGCTCGAACAGGCTCCTTTCGACACCCCCGTGGGGTCTTTTCGCTTAGACGCACAGGAGTTGATTGTTCGTGCGGAGGCAAGCGCCACCAGTCCGCGATTGATCAATGATGTCGTTGTGCGCGATGAAGTCCGGGTCGGCGATATCGCGCAGGCCTATTTCGCTCCGGCTGATGCAACCAGCTATGTCCGGCTGGATGGAGAACCGGTGATTGGCCTTGGCGTAATCCGGCAGGCCAATTCCAACACTATCGCAATTTCGGATTCAACCCGCGCTGCGGTTGAGAGATTGGATAGCCGGTTCAGCGACATTGAGCTAAGCGTCATTTCCGACGATGCAGAATTCATCCGCGTTTCCGTATACGAAGTGTTGGTTACGCTGGCGATCACAGTTGCGGTGGTGATGGCCACCATATTCCTGTTCTTCGGCCATGTGAAACCGACGCTCATTCCCAGCGCTGCCATCCCGGTCGCCTTGATCGGTGTTGTCGCAGGCATTTGGTTGATGGGCTTTTCGATCAATCTGCTCACATTGCTGGCGCTGGTGCTCGCAACTGGACTGATCGTGGACGACGCCATCGTTGTGCTGGAAAATGCGCAGCGCTTGCAAAAGGAAAAGGGGCTGGGCCGCAAGGCGGCGGCGGTGCTGGGCACGCGGCAAGTCTATTTTGCGGTAATCGCCACGACAGCAGTGTTGGTATCGGTCTTTGTTCCGATCAGCTTTTTGCCATCTGAAACCGGCCGCCTGTTCCGTGAATTTGGCTTCGTTCTTGCGATTGCGGTAATCATTTCGACCTTTGTCGCGGTTTCACTTGTCCCTGCGCTTGCTGCCAAGATTGATCTGGGATCGGATGCGGCTGATCCAAATCCCCGGCTTCAGGCGATCGCTAGCAAGATGGCCAAACGATACGGCGTAATGGTCGGAAGCTGCGTTGCTCGCCCTTGGCGAACTTTGGCGCTCTGCGTCTTCGCGCTGGCCGGTGCAGGGCTCGCATTTACTCAGATCGAGCAAGAGCTTGTACCGGATGAAGACCGTTCAACCTTCTATATCTGGGCCAGCGGGCCGGACGGGGTAGGCCTTGCCTTCATGGACCGCGAGATGGACGAGATAGAGCAGATCATACAGCCTCTGCTCGATAGCGGAGAGGCGCAATCGACCCTGTCCATCGTGGGCCGCTACGATCCCAACCGGATTCAGGTCACAGCGACTTTAGCCGACTGGGACAACCGCGACCGCAGCCAGACCGATATTGTTAGCTCTTTCGGAGAGCCGCTGGATGCCATGCCCGGATCGCGCGCGTCTGCACGCGGACGCGGGACTTTAAGCGGCGGCGGTGGCGGCGGCGGATCGATGCAGGTTGCGCTGACCGGCAATACTTATGAAGGCATCTATCAATCCGCGCGCGATTTGGCGGAGGCGATTGATACGCAATCCGATATCCTGTCGGACGCTGAAATCTCCTATCAGCCAACGCAGCCGCAGCTCTCCATCGGGATTAACCGCGCTAGAGCGGCGGATTTGGGCGTTTCGCTGGATGATGTGGCGCTGACCTTGCGTACGATGGTTGGCGGGCAGGAACTGGTCGATCTGAATGTCGGCGATCAGGCGATACCGATTTTCCTTACTTCGCAGACATCATCGATTACGCGCCCGAGCGACCTTGGAAATTTGTTTGTGCGCAGTGATACAGCTGGGCTTGTGCCGCTTTCCTCACTCACCGAATTTACCGAGCAGGGTGTCGCGGCGGAGCTTGACCGGGCAGAGCAAAGGCGCGCCATCGAAGTGGAGGCCGCCATCGCGCCGGGAGTGCCGCTTGCCGATGCAGTCGCGGAGATTGAGCGGCTGGTTGACGCGTCGGTCGCCGATGATGTCGACATGATCCTGAGAGGCGAGGCGCAGCAGCTGGAGGAAAGCTCAAACGAGCTACTCCTGACATATGCGTTTGCCATCCTTATCGTCTTCCTGGTTCTGGTCGCGCAATTTGAAAGTGTGGCGAGCCCGCTTGTCATTTTGCTGTCGATACCATTTGCCTTGGCCGCGGCCTTCTTTGCGCTGTTTATCTCAGGCACATCGCTCAACATCTATTCGCAGATCGGGCTGGTGATGCTGATCGGGTTGATGGCGAAGAACGGAATCCTGATGGTCGAATTTGCCGACCAGCGCCGGGAAGAGGGCGCCGATGTGCCCACTGCCATCACTGATGCCGCGTCGATCCGCCTGCGGCCAATTGCCATGACGCTGATATCGACCATTCTCGGAGCGGTACCCTTGGTCCTTGCCAGCGGTGCCGGGGCAGAGGCGCGCGAGGCGATTGGCTGGGTGATTTTCGGGGGTCTCGGCATCGCGGCGGTCTTCACCCTGTTCCTTGTTCCCGCCCTTTACGCTCTGATCGCGCCGTTCGGAAAACCGCGCAGCGTGGATCTGGCGCGTCTCGAGCGGGAGCTGGATTTGGAAGAAGAGGAAAAGGCAGTCCCCGCTCAGCCAGTCCCCGCTAAGGCAGTGGGCGCTTCGGCATGATCCGATCTCTTCTCGTGGTCACTGCGCCAATGCTACTCGCCGCCTGCATTTCACCGCGCATTCCTGTGGTCGAACCAGCAGCGGGTATCGCTTTGCCGGTAGACTATTTTGCCGATGCACGACCGCCCGCCGGACTCGACGATTTCTGGTGGCGCGGCTTTGGCGATAGCGACCTCGATGCCTTGGTCGATCGGGCGCTTGACCGTAATCAATCGCTGGAAGCGGCGCGGCAAAGGCTGAATGCGGCGCGCGCGATTGTGCGGGCTGAGGAGTCAGATTTCAGCCCGGCCATCAATGGCCTGTTATCCGGTGAAATCACCGCCGACGATGGCGGCCGCAGCACACAAAGCGCCACAGGGTCCGCCGCCGGCATCTGGACGATCGACATCAATGGCCGTCTTTCCGCTGAGCGCGAGGCGGCCGTAGCGAACGCCAATGCAGCAGCGCATTTCGTGGCCGACCAGCGGCGCCTCATCGCCTCTGCCGTGGCTGAACAGTATATTGAGCAAAAGCGATCTTCCGCGCGGCTCCGGCTGCTTGACCAGTCCACCGATCTGCAACGCCAGACCTTGCGCATTGTCACTTTGCGGTTTGAGGCGGGCTTGTCCTCAAACCTCGATGTCAGGCGCGCGGCGGGTGACTTGGCGCGTACGCAGGCGCAGCGCGGTGCATTGGTGCTCGCGCGGGCGCGTGCTGCTAATGCGTTATCAGTGCTGACCGGAGAAGTTCCATCGCAAATCCAACCGGTGGCTGATGACGTTAATGTGCCGAATTTTGCGGCGGGTTCCGATATTGGACTACCCGCCGATCTTCTCAGGCGGCGGCCTGATCTCTTATTGGCCGAAGCCGACATCGCCTTGGCGGCTGCGAATGTCGGCATAGAGCGCGCCGATCTGCTTCCGGCTTTGACGCTTCCCGGATTCGTGTCGCTGGGCGATGGCAGTGTGGACGGGCTTTTCTCGCAAGCGCTGCTCAGTATTTCAGCCGCGCTGGATATCCCGCTTGTTGATGGCGGCCGCCGCCGCGCAGAAATCGCGGAAGCTGAAAGCGAGCTTGAAGCCGAACTTGCTGACTATCGTCAGATACTACTTGAGATATTGGCCGAGGTTGAAACTGCGCTTGTCGGGATCAGCGCTGGGCAGGAACGCAACGCTGCACTACAGGATGCAGTCACGCAAAGCGAGGCAGCGTTCGGCCAGTCGAACGCGCTGTACCGCGAAGGTCTGGCTTCGCTGTTCGACGTACTGGATGTGCAGCGGCAATTGATTTCCAGCCGGGAAGCTTTGATCGATGGCAATGCCGATTTGGCCCAGGCCTATGTGGCGCTGTTTACAGCCGTGGGGGGCGAAACAGAAACGCTGTAAGCCTCCGCCAGTCTTAGCGAGCTTCACCGGATGTGGCGAGCAGGCCAGCCAGAGGCTAGTTGCGATTACACTGACAGCACCGGCCCTTAACTCCGAGACCAACTGCTGTTGCCTGTGGCGATTGCCGGCGGAGGCGATTTTACGAGCATAATAATCAGCCAGCACACTCGCACCGCAGCGGATATCATCACGCAATTCCTCGGAGTACGCAAACATCTCGAGGACTTTAAGAGGCAAGGAACCCTTGCCCGGATTGCTAACACGGCAGCTGACTGCAGATTGTCCGCTTTTGGCCTAGTTTCGGCCATATAGTGCGGAATTGCCTAAAGTCAGCTGTTGGGAAAGCTGTTCGATCGTAGCTATGGCCGATCTTGGGATGGGGACCGGAACGTCTTGTTTCAGATTTGAGTTGAAACTGCGAGACTGATTGAACACCAAATTCAGAGATGCTTCGCCGCTAAGGTATCGGTCACTGCGATGTCCGCGCAAGGCTTACCCGCAAGATGCAGATCAAATGCGGCTCGCAAGCCTGTCTCGAAATTGCGTGTATATCGCGCGGTATCGAATAGGGGCATTGTTGATCGTCCAACTGAAAGCTTTCGATTTATCGCATCCAGAGCATCCGGTCGCCTTGCAAGATTTAATATCAGACGCTCATAAGTATCTGGTGACGCCGTGACCAATTCGGGCAGGCCTACTGCGCCGAGCAGGCTTGCACACACCCGCGCAGCAAATTGTTCCCCCTGCTTGGTGACCACTGGCAAGCCTGCCCACAAGGCATCGCTTGCAGTCGTGTGAGCATTATAGTTGAAGGTATCTAGAAATAAATCAGCATGCTTGTGACGTGCAAGATGCTTTGCCACCGGAAGCCTGTCGGCAAATACCAATCTTGCAGGATCAATGCCGCGCTGCGCTGCTTCTTTGCGCAGATTGTTCACCGCAACCTCACAAGGTCTAAGCAGCCATAGAACGCTGCCATCGACTTTGGCCATAACTCGCATCCAAATATCGAATTCCCGGCTGGTTATTTTGTGTGCGGCATTGAAACAGCAAAACACAAAACCTTTCAAAGGCAGCCCAAAATCCGCACGGGTCGAAACTGTTTTTGAGATCTCTCTTTCATTATCCGCAGGCGCATAGCTGTGCGGCATCGTGATAAGATTTTCGCTATAATTTGCGCGCTGATTGTCTGAAATGACAATGGGGTCAGCGACAATGTAGTCAATGCAATCACTGCCCATGGTCGATGGAT
The DNA here is from genome assembly GCA_963789155.1 of uncultured Alphaproteobacteria bacterium. GTDB lineage: Bacteria > Pseudomonadota > Alphaproteobacteria > Sphingomonadales > Sphingomonadaceae > Erythrobacter. Next base: position 20,443 of record CAWBJN010000024.1, read on the forward strand.
AAGCCAGATAATTGACATGGATCGGCGCCAGGCGGTGCCGAAAGATTTCGGAGCGACTGTTGGTCGTATACCCCTTTCGATCAATCGCGATATGCAAGTCTAATGAACGTGCGAGTTTTACGATGTCGTCTTCAGGAAAGCCGGCAACATCGTGGAAATGATCGACGCTTGTTTCGGCTGCCGCCCGCCCTTCATCGTGATGGTTGCGGCCATAGCTGAATGCGTGAACCTCCCACTCGTTTCGATCATGGTGGCGGAATAGCCCGCTCATCAAAAACATCATCGGATGGTTATGAAAGTCTGCACTGAAATAACCGATGCGCAGTTTCTGCCTAACCCGTCCGAAGCGGTTTGGGTGCCTGGCTCTTGTTCTTGTTTTTGGTATTGCTGGCGCTTGATCGTAAAAGAGTTGCCCTGCCCATTTCTTCGCCCGCGCCAGTTGCCGTTGCGGCGCATCCTCACGCGCAAGCATATTAAACGGTGACACCGCATCCGTTTCCACGCCTAGATTAGCGATTGCAGAGGTGAGCCCATCGTTGCTGCGCCAATCGCAAAAGGTTGCAAGCTGGTGAACCAATTGCGCAAGAGCTGGTGCAAAGTCTGGCTTGATTCTCAAAGCATCCAGCAGAGTTTTGAGCGCTTCACCGGGATGCCCTTGTTCGTTGAGCGTGACTGCTAGATTATAGTGCGCGCTTGCGTAGTCAGGCCTTGCCAACAGGGCATCACGATAGGCTTGGCCGGCTTCGGAGAGACGCCCCGCGGCGCGAAACGCATTTCCAAGGCTGTTATGCACTTCAGCAAGGTCAGGACGAAGTGTCCGTGCGCGCTCACCACAGGCGATGGCCTCTTGAAGTGCGCCCTGCCTTTGTAGTGCGATGCCCAAATTGTTGTGCGCTTGGGCAAAATCTCGGTCTACTTCCAAGGCTTGGCGATAGGCTTCGACCGCACCGCGCTGGTTTCCTCTATCATTCAGAACAAGACCCAGATTGAAGAGCGCCAAGGCGAATTTAGGGTCTAATTTGACTGCATGGCGGAACGCCTGCTCTGCTGCGTCTAGGTGGGTAAGCGACCGCTCCGCCGATCCAATAATATTCCACAAAGCGGAAGAATCGGGATATTCTTCAACGAGCGCTCGTGCCCTTTGCAGGGTCTGGCCAAAATCTCTCTGGCGATAGAGTTCGGCCAATCTCTCCATCTGAATGGCTAGCCGTGTGCTTTTCGACTTGCGGGACTTTGATCTTGGCGAAGGGTTTAATGGATCAGACATAATTATCGACTTTGGAAGCACTAGGAGCGGCGCTGCTTTATCAATTGACAGTATACACTAATCGCAAGCTGGCCAAATTTGGAGGTAGGCGAGACGCTCAGATTCAGCGCTAAACATTCACACGGCACCGCGGATTCGCCTCCCCGTTAACTCCGTGCGGGATTGGATCGTCGATCGTCACGATCTCTGTCTGGTTGCCGCTCTCGCTACGAAACGTAGAGGACCTGATGGCTGAACGCGCGATCGATATCTAGCAAACTGGCGCGGAAAGCCGAGGCTCCAAAGCCCAACTCAGTTTCGGCTCAACCTAGCAGCCCGCCGTCGCGCTTAAGCGGCCTGCGCCCCGCGCACCAATTTGCCCGGCAATGCGCCCGTCGAGACATCTCCTCTGCGGATCACCTTACCTGAAACAATCGTCGCGTCATAACCCGTTGCCCGCTGTGTTAGCCTGCGCCCGCCCGCAGGCAAATCACGGATGATTTCGGGAAGGTGGAGTTGCAGGCGCTCCAGATCAATCACATTGATATCAGCTTTCGCGCCGACTTTTAGCGTGCCTCTGTCATTGAGGCCAACCGCTTTGGCCGCTTTGGCCGATAGCATATGGACCGCCCTCGCCAGATCAAATCTTAACCCTTCGCGGTTCTTGCCGCTGACAAATTCGGATAAGAGATACGTCGAATAACTTGCATCGCAAATCGCGCCATAATGCGCGCCGCCATCGCCCAATGCCGGGATGCAATTGTCATCGCTTAGCATCGTGTGCGCGCTTTCCAGACTGGCATTTTCGTAATTGCCCAATGCCGCAAGAAACAGGCCCTTGCCCTGTGTTTCCAGCAATCTGTCATAAGCAATTTCTTGCGGTGTGCAGCCTTTTGCGCGGGCTTGGTCGGCCATGCTGAGCGATTTGGGCGGCGCGTAATCTGGCGGATTGTCGAGCGGAAACAGCCATTCCCAATTGCGCGCCAATTCGTTGAAAGGGTGGCCCTCACCAAATTCTTCGGAAAGCAGCGCGGCGCGCATATCGGGTTCGCGCATGGCAGTGATTTGTTCAGCAACGCTAAGATCGGCGATTTTTGCCCAGCTGGGGCACAGCACAAAGGGATGCACTGTTAGCTCCAACCCTGCGATCAGCCCAATCGGCCGAGGCATGACTTGCGCGGTGACATGACCGCCTTTGCTGGTGGTCTCTGCCATCATGGCCAACACATTGCGCCAGCGCGGCGGGGCATCATTGCCAGAGGCGAGGGTAAAGGTTGCTGGCCTGCCGCTGGCTGCAACCACTTCTTCGATGACGCGGTATTCCTTGTCCCATCCCTTGAACGCATCAAGCACGATTTGAAACGTGCCGCTGCCTGCATCGCTCATCCCGCTGCATATTTCGGACAGCTCATTGATATCAGTTTCAAAGCTGGGGATGCTGCCGCCATCGGCGGTCTTGTGGATCGAAAGACGTGATGTGGCGAAACCCAATGCGCCTGCCTCCACCGCTTCTTTCGCTAACTTGCGCATGGCCGCCAGATCTTCGTTCGTAGCAGGTTCCTGGTCTGCGCCGCGTTGCCCCATCACATAGACACGCAATGGACTGTGCGGGAGGTAAGCAGCGACATCAATATCGCGCTGGCCAGCATCGACGCGGTCAAGATATTCAGGAAAAGTCTCCCAATCCCAAGGCAAACCTTCTGTCATGACAACGCCGGGGATGTCCTCCACCCCTTCCATGACGTTGATCAGCAGTTCTTGGTCTTCCGTGCGGCAGGGGGCGAAACCAACACCGCAATTGCCCATCACCACGGTGGTAACGCCGTGCGAGGATGAGGGGCTGAGTTCATCACCCCAAATCGATTGCCCGTCATAATGTGTGTGTACATCGACGAATCCGGGGGTGACGATGCGCCCCTTTGCGTCGATTTCTTCCACGCCTTCGCCTTGCACTTCGCCCATGGCTGCGATCGTGCCACCTGATACCGCGAGATCGCCGCGAACCGGCTGCGCGCCAGTGCCATCGACAATTGTACCGCCGCGAATAACAAGATCATATTCGGCCATTATCGCAATTTACCTTGTTTTTGTCTGGTATGGTGTGATGCAATTTATGCTTCAGACGGTGGCTCGCACACTCTCAATTGTGCGCCTGCCTGTGCCAATCGTCCATTGCCGTTTCTTAGGTTGATACAAACCAGAATAGAGCAATTGACCAGCTTATTACGTTTAACAGCTTCTTTGCCCTTGCCTCCGATCAGCGTGTGAAGCTGGATTTAACCTAAACCTTGGGTAGAAAGCAGGAAGGCACCATAGCTCGCCGCGTTCGAGGGGTCGCTTCAACAAAAATCTCAACGTCCCATCGGACGAGCAAGATAATTCGAAAGCAACGAAGCTGTATGGTTGAATTTCTAATCCTGGCTTTCAGCCTGCTTGTAGCGGGTGTTATCGCGGTTCTTCTCGCGACGCGCTTCGGTCTGGGCACAGTGTTGGGTTATTTGCTCGCAGGCATGGCGCTGAGCCCCCTTCTTGGCATTCTGAATGTCAATGTCGATCAGATGCAGGAATTCGCCGAGTTCGGCGTGGTGATGATGCTGTTCATCATTGGTCTGGAGCTTGAGCCGCGCAAGCTTTGGGACATGCGCAAAAGGTTGATCGGTTTTGGCGGCGGTCAGGTTCTGCTTACCACGCTAGTGATCGCGGGCATTTCTATCCTGGTTGGAAATGCGTGGCAGACGGCGCTGGCTATTGGGATGATCCTGTCCCTTTCGTCGACTGCGATTGTGCTTCAAACGCTTGAGGAAAAGAAGCTGATGAAGACACAAGGCGGAGAAGCGAGCTTTTCCGTATTGCTGGTGCAAGATGTCGCTGTGATTTTCATGCTGGCGGTTCTGCCTCTGCTGGCGCTTCCGGAACTCGCATCGGGTGCCTCGCACGCAGCGCAAACCGGTCATGGGCACGGGGGCATTAATCTGGTTGCCGGATTGCCCGCATGGCTGGCAGGCGCAGTTACTTTGGGCTCTGTCGGATTGGTTGTGCTGATTGGGGTGTTTCTGACGCGGCCTGTTTTCCGAACAATCGCCGACCTGAAATTGCGTGAAATGTTCACCGCAGCGGCGCTGATGTTCGTGATTGGCATAGCCTTGCTGATGTCCGCCGTGGGGCTGTCACCTGCACTTGGAGCGTTCGTAGCGGGGGTCGTGCTTGCCAACAGTGAATTCCGCCATGAGCTGGAAGCTGACATTAACCCATTCAAGAGCCTGCTGTTGGGCTTATTCTTTATCACGGTAGGAGCTGGAATAGACTTCACATTGTTGCAGACGATCCTGAGTGACGTGCTGTTTTGGACCGCTGTGCTGATTGTGACAAAACTCGCGGTTCTATTCGTTGTTGCCAAAGCCTTCCGCCTGATGGGGCAGGATCGCTGGCTGTTTAGCCTTGGGCTTGCTCAAGCCGGCGAATTCGGGTTTGTCCTGATTTCATTCTCGATCGGCAATGGAGTGCTCGGCGAGGAATTGGCCGATTTGATGATGTTGGTGGTTGCTCTATCGATGCTGATCACGCCCTTGCTGTTCATCGCCTACGACAAGCTGATTTTGCCGCGCTTTTCTGTTCGGGATGATCGCGAGGCAGACTCTATCAACGAAACCAACGATATTATTATCGCCGGCCGCGGGCGGGTTGGGGGTATAGTCGACCGTATGTTGGAAGCTGCCGCTTACAAATCCACGGTCATCGATTATGATTCCCGTCACATCGCCAATATGGAGAAATTTGGCACGCGCGCCTATTTTGGCGATGCAACAAGGCCTGATTTGCTCGCTAGCGCAGGCATTGCACACGCTAAGCTGTTGATCGTAGCGCTCGATGAAAAACCGCAGATTGATGATGTCGTCCATCACGTCGTACAAAATTATCCGGACGTCCATATCATTGCGCGAGCGATTGATCGGGATCACGTGTTCAAGCTCTGGGCACTGGGATGCCGTGACATAATCCGCGAAACGTATGATGGATCGCTGCGGATCGGACGGTCGGCATTCGAAGCGCTTGGCCACGACCGCCAATCCGCCCAAGCCATCTCTGATGCTTTTGAAAAAGCAGACCGCAGTACGATGGTTGAAACGGCCAACCTCTACAAAATAGATGTACCCGCTTGGGAAAACGAGGAGCTCATCGCAAAGGTACGAGAATTGCGCAGCGAATGGGATCCCAAACTGCGTGACATGATGGACGAAATTGTGAAGCGGAAAAAATGATGGGCAGAAATTGCCCTCAGGTGATCACTCATTCGCCAAAAGGGATCTGTCTGAGCAAATGCACCGGCTATGGGGTGTCCAGGGGGTTAGACTAACCGACCCCTTTCTTTTCCATGCGGTTGTGATGAAAGCTCGGTTTTAAGATAACTGCTCCTCCGGCGTGACCAGTAGCTTGAGCAATTCGTTCGGAAATCTCCGCTCAACCGTCACGCCGTAGAAGGTTTCGACGAAGCCCGGCAGCTTTGCGCATTCAACCAACTCGCCGCTTGCCAGCTCATCGCGCACAACGATTGGTGGCAACGCCGCCAGCCCCACGCCCTCGCGCGCAAGCAGCCGCATCATAGCCATATCATCTACCTCTGCCGCGATCTGCGGAATAATACCCAGTCTATCTGCAATGGCATCAAAGCCCATGCGAAGCGCAGTACCATGCGTCGCCAAAACCATCGGGCTGTCCGAAATGCGCTGTTCCAGGGAATGATTGCCTTTCAGCAACGCCGGGGTTCCTATCAGGCTGACGGGCTGCTGGTCTAGCTTCCGGGTGATGAACTTGTTTATCGTGTCGGATGGCGGAGGCTGGTTTGTGAGCACAATATCGAGATGCAGGTTGGCTAGCGCAGTGAACAGCTCGCTGCCGCTGCCAGAACGCACGATCACTTCGACATCACTGCGGCCCAGTAGCGGGCGCAGAAACTTAAGTTGGAAGTTGCGCGATAGGGTGGCGAGTGAACCAACGCGCAATGCCTGCCGCTGACGCCCGCTTGCCTGCAAGGTCGCGATCAACTCATCGCCACTAGTAAAGATCGAATTTGCGTAGTCCAGCGCGATCCGCCCTGCCTCGGTTAGCAGCAGCGAGCGGCCTCGCCGTTCAAACAATTGCTGCCCAAGCCGCCCTTCAAGCAGGCGTATCTGCGTGGAAACCGCCGATTGCGAGACATTCAAGCTGTCCGCGGCGCGGGTGAGGTTTCCCTCGATGGCCACGGCTTGGAAATATCGGAGGTGATGATAATTGAGATCGTGCATTGCGTTCATTTAAACAGAACGGTTTATAAGAAACAATGTATTTTCATTACACGGTAGGTCATCCTAGTTCGCGTTTGGACTTATTCTCCTTCGTATCCGGAGCCTTCATGATAGACCCGCTTCTACCGCTTGCTGCACCGCTACTTTACGTTTTGGTCGCTGTGATAGCTCCGCTCAGTTCCGGCAATCGCCCTCGCATGTTGCTCCGCTTTGCCGAATGGGCCGCGCTCTTTGCTATTGCGGTGTCTGCCGCGAGCGCCGCTCATTTGGTGCTGTCAGGCCCAAGCACATCGCCAGTGCTGGGGCTTGCGGGTATTGGCCTTTCAATCCGGCTGGATGCGGTAAGCGCGACCATGCTCGCTATGATTGCGGTGATCGGTTGGGTGGTGCTGCGGTATTCGGCCAACTACCTCGACGGCGAAGAGCGTCAGGGCGTTTTCATTGGCTGGATGTCAGCCACACTCGCCGCAGTTCTGCTGTTCGTTCTCGCTGGAAATCTGCTCCACCTTGCCGCCGCGTGGATCGCGATAAGCCTCTGTTTACACCGCCTGTTGCTGTTCTATGCGGACCGGCTGCCCGCGATGCGTGGTGCGCGCAAGAAGTTCATTGTTGCGCGGGTGAGTGATGTCGCTTTGGTGGGCGCTGTGATCTTGCTGTGGCACGGCTATGGCACGTTCGACCTAGCTACGATCTTTGCCGAAGCCAGGAGCGGGGTCGCACCAACAGGCACGTTGCTGGCGGCAGCCTTACTGGCCTTTGCAGCGGTGCTCAAATCGGTTCAATTCCCCACGCATGGCTGGTTGACGGAGGTGGTCGATACCCCGACGCCGGTCTCAGCGCTGCTCCATGCTGGCGTGGTGAATGGCGGCGGGTTTCTGCTGGTGCGATTTGCCGACGTTATGCTGCTTGCGCCCGGAGTGCTTGCCGCGCTGGTAATGATCGGCGGGTTCAGCGCGCTTTTGGGCGGGCTTGCCATGTTGGCTCAGCCCGCGGTCAAAAACTCGCTTGCTTGGTCGACCATTGCGCAAATGGGTTTCATGATCATGCAATGCGGTCTTGCACTGTTCCCGCTCGCGCTTCTGCACATCGTCGCCCACTCGTTCTATAAGGCACATGCCTTTCTGTCGTCGGGTTCTGCGGTTGAGGTGGTCGCTTCGGTTCGCAGGCCCGGCCCGATCGCGGTGCCGAGCGGGCGCAATGTCGCTTTGGCGTTTGCGATCGCTTTGGGGATTTACGCCGCTATCGGGGCGCTGTTTGGTCTGGGCGATAAATCGCCGCAGGCGATCGCGCTTGGCGCGATCCTTGTTTTCGGCGTCGCCTACCTTCTTGCGCAAGGTCTCGCCGACAAGGCGCCTCGTCAACTCACTCGCCAGACCGCTTTATACTCGGTTCTCTCTTCGCTTGGCTATTTCGTCCTTCAGCGCGGTTCTGAATGGCTGACCGCCGGTACTTTGCCACAGACCCCGAATCCAGGGCCGCTCGAATGGACGCTGATTGCGCTCGCCGTAATCAGCTTCGGCTTCGTCGCAGTGGCGCAGGCGTTCTTTCCGCTTTGGGCCACTCATCCCGCAGCGGCGGGATTGCGAGTGCACCTATCAAACGGATTATACGCCAACGCTGTCTTCGACCGCCTCGTCGGAAATTGGCTGCTGCGCAAGCCGCGCTAGACTTTTCACCTCTGCCGCTTTTTTTAAGCAAGGATGCTGCCCGATGAATGTGCAATTCCCTACCGATTCATTCCAAGAACCCGGTATCCCGGACGGGATCACAGATGCGATCGACTATGCCATTCGGCAAATTCCGCCAGCATGGCCGCTGGAATCATCCGTTGCGGTAAATCCGTTTCTAGGTCAGTCGGGCACAACGCTCGCCGCAACTGCAGCGCAGCTGCGCAAGGTCGGCGGTGTTCCGGTAACGATGACGCGCGACTGGTATCGTGAGAAAATTGCGGCGGGCCAAATCACGGAAACGGATATGGCCGCCGCGCTTAAAGCATCCCCGCATGTGAGCAAACCTGCCAGCGTTGATGACCTTCGTACCGCAATGGCAACACAGCGGCCTGCTCCTGCCGCGCTTGCCAATGTCGCAGAGCTTGCCGCGAAAGCGAGCGGCACCGATTGGCCCGGCATTCTCAGCGATCGCATTGGATCATGGCTGGGCAGCTATTTCGATCAAGGTCAGGCGCTATGGCCCACGATACCGGGTCGTTCGGCGTGGGATGCGTGGCGGACCTATGCATTGCACGATTTGACGCCAGAGATCATGGGGCTGCACAGATTTGGGCAGACCGTTGCGGATGCCCCGCAAGACCCGCGTCTGCTGATCGCGCGTGTGGTCAAAACACTGGATCTGGACGAGGCATCGCTGCCGAGCTTCTTTCATCAAATGCTGTTTTCGCTGGGTGGCTGGGCGCAGTATGCGCGATACAAACTGTGGCAGGCTGAACTCGCGGGCAGTTATGACACGGTAGTATCGGACCTGTTGGCGGTCCGGTTGCTTTGGGAAGAAGCAATCTATCTTCAATATCGTGATGCTATCGCTGATGATTGGGCCGCAGTGCTTGATCAGCATGGCACAACCAGCAGCGCGGATGCTTGCGATATTGTCGATGAAATTTTGCAAGAAGCCGCTGAGCGTGCATCACAGCGGGAGCTGTCAGAAACGCTATCCGGCCCCGGTAAGGCGCATAATATAGGTCGTCCGGCGCTACAGGCCGTGTTCTGCATTGATGTGCGTTCTGAGGTTTTCCGCCGCGCGCTTGAGAGTGCCGATCGCTCAATTCAAACAATCGGTTTCGCTGGCTTTTTTGGCCTCGCGGCTGAACATCGCGGCTTCGCTTCAGACGTTGCCGAGCGGCGGCTGCCGGTACTGCTCAACCCATCTATCACCTCGATCTCGGGCGGAGATGGGGATGCTGCGCGCGATAGGTCCGTCCGTTTCACCTTGCGCGCGAAACGAGCGTGGGGGCGCTTCAAATTCGCAGCAATATCCTCCTTCGCTTTTGTTGAAGCGACAGGACCCCTCTATGTGATGAAGCTGCTCCGCGACACTCTGGGACTGGCCCGGTCGAACAGTCCGGCCGCGCCCGCACCGCGGTTCGCGACTGACCTGCCGCTTGATGCCAAGATCACTGCTGGTGAGACGATCCTGAAAGCCATGTCTCTCACCGACAATTTTGCGCCGGTGGTCATGATTGCCGGGCACGGAGCGAACGTCACCAACAATCCCCATGCAAGCGGCCTGCATTGCGGTGCGTGCGGGGGCTATTCTGGAGAGGTCAATGCTCGGTTGCTCGCCGGGCTTCTGGGCGAGGTGGACGTCAGGGCAGGTTTGATGGAGCGCGGCATCACCGTTCCTGACGATACAGTATTCGTCGCTGCGCTACACGATACGACGACCGACCGCGTAACACTTTATGATCATGATCTTGACGCACCCGCTGACCTTACTCAGCTTCGCAGCTGGCTAGATACGGCAGGCGCACTTGCCAGGGTGGAGCGCGCCTCGCGGCTGCCGCATAGATCGGGTGAGGCGGATATCGCACGCCGCGCTCGCGATTGGGCAGAAGTTCGCCCCGAATGGGCGCTCGCCGGATGCAAGGCTTTTATCGCCGCGCCGCGCCACCGGACGGGTGGACGGGCGCTGGCAGGGCGTGCCTTCTTGCATGACTATGACTGGCGCAAAGATGAGGCGAGCGGGTTTGCGGTACTCGAATTGATCATGACTGCGCCGGTTGTCGTCGCTAGCTGGATCAGTTTGCAATATTATGGATCGACCGTCGCTCCGGCAACCTTCGGTGCGGGCAATAAGCTGCTGCACAATGTTGTAGGCGGGATCGGAGTTTTTGAAGGCAATGGCGGGAACTTGCGCGCCGGGCTTTCGTGGCAATCGGTCCATGATGGGGATAAGCTGGTGCATGAACCGCTGCGCCTGACGGTCTGTATTGAAGCCCCGGTGGAAGCGATGACAGCGATTCTTGAAACGCACCCGAGCGTGCGCGAACTTTTCGACAGTCGCTGGCTGCATCTTATTGCAATGGACGAAAGTGGGCACCTTTCGAAGAGGTATGTGGGCGACTTGACCTGGGAAGATGAATCGATTGGCCATGCCAAGAAAGGGCCCAGCCCATCATACTAGTTTGACTGCCAGCCATTCGGGTTCTGTTTCTGTCCGAACCGGGGTCGAAAGCGAACCGACCTTGGATGATTCGATATTTCGGGCGGCGTTTCGCCAGGCGAGCGTGTCGTTGGCATGCATGGCAATCGCGGAATCGGATTCAAATTCGAACCTGCGCCCTATTTGAAATCGATGAACACCCGGATCACGAGCATTCCCTTTTTTATCAGTACCAACTCGATCATAGGTCGCGCCATTAACGCTGTGATGACACGACACCCAGGTTTTCCTTAAAGTCCGGGATCTGTTCGTTTGCAGTCTTCCCTTGAATTGCCAAAATGCGCCAGCTTTCCGTAGATCGATTGCGTATGCCCGGCGGTGCTGCCATGGCCGCCAACCGCGTGGGTACGCGGGAGGAACCGTGAAGATGACTGCCTGCACACCTGCCACCCGTGCAATCGGGATTGATTTTGGAACCACCAATTCGGTTGTTGCGCGCACTGTCGATGATGGGAGCGCGAACTTAGTCGAGTTTGCGGCGCCGGAAGGTCACACAGACGTCTTTCGTTCGGCGCTCTGTTTCTGGCAAGACGACGCGGTCCGTGGCGGTTTGGGCCATGCGGCTGGCCCTTGGGCTATATCCGAGTTTCTCGATTTTCCGCAGGGCAGCCGCTTCCTGCAATCGTTCAAGTCGATCGCCGCCAATCCCCTGTTCGAGAGCGCCAGTCTTTTCGACAAGCGCCTGCGCTTTGAGGAACTGGGACAATTATTCCTGACGCATCTGCTATCCCACGGGGGCGAGGCTTTAGCCGAATTACCTGAAAAGATTGTGGTCGGCCGCCCGGTGCGTTTTGTCGGCGCGCGCCCCGATCCGGCACTGGCGCGGGCACGATATGATGCAATGTTCGCTATACTGGGCCGCCAAGTCCAATACGTTTATGAACCAATCGGCGCAGCGTATGGCTTTGCCTCTCGCCTAAACGATCCCGCGACATTGCTGGTGGCCGATTTCGGGGGCGGAACCAGCGATTTTTCGGTCGTGCGCGTTGAGGCTCGCGGTGTGGCCCCGCGTTGCGTCCCGCTTGGTTCGGCGGGCATTGGCATTGCGGGCGACAGGTTCGACTATCGGATCATGGATCATTTAGTCCTGCCTTTGCTGGGCAAGGGCAGCACTTATCGCTCCTTTGACAAGCTGCTGGATATTCCGGGCGGGTACTTTGCCGAATTCGGCGATTGGTCGCGTCTGGCTCTGATGCGCAACCGGCGAACACTTGATGAATTGTCGCGGTTGCAACGCAGCGCCACTCACCCAGCCGCGATCCAGCGCATGATCGCTGTAATCGAAGGCGAGCTGGGCCATTTGCTATACGAGGCGATCGGGCAGTTGAAGCGCACCCTTTCCAGCGAAAAACACGCCCCGTTTTCTTTTCACGGACCAGGCATCTCCATTGAAACGGAAGTCCAGCGCGATGATTTCGAACGCTGGATTGAGCCGGACCTACGGCGCATCGCCCAGACGGTCGACGCTGCGCTGGCCAAGGCTGGCCTTGCGTCTGACATGATCGACCATGTGTTTCTAACCGGCGGATCGTCGCTGATCCCGGCAGTGCGCAATCTATTCGAGCAGCGCTTTGGCAAGTCCCGGATTGCGCAAGGCAATGAGCTAACCTCTATCGCTCATGGTCTTGGGCTAATGGCCGCGGATCCTGATCTGAGCGATTGGGCTGTTATGGATGAGGAGCTTACATGAGCAGCGGTTAGTTGCTTGTCCGCTTTCAGGAGCCAACTAATGGTCGCTCGATATCCGCTAT